>NZ_JBDKSS010000010.1:0-66695 GCF_039680535.1 Parvibaculum sp.
TGACGGCCCTTGGTCATGACCTCGGTTTCCTCGCCCGTGACCGTGATGGATTTGCGAGGCGTGAGAATGGATGACGTCGGCTTCACGGCGAAGCGCGCAACGATGTCCTGACCCGACGAGATGCCGCCGAGGATGCCGCCCGCGTGGTTCGTCGTGAAATAGGGGCCTTCATTGCCAATGCGGATTTCATCGGCGTTTTCCTCGCCGGTGAGCGCGGCGGAGCCGAAGCCCTCGCCGATCTCGACACCCTTGACCGCGTTGATGCTCATCAGCGCCGCCGCGATATCGGAATCGAGCTTGCCGTAGATCGGTGCGCCCCATCCGGAGGGAACGCCGGAGGCGACGAGTTCGATCACGGCGCCGCAGGACGAGCCCGCCTTGCGTACGCCATCGAGATAATCTTCCCAGAGCGCGGCAGCCTTGCTGTCCGGACACCAGAAGGGATTTTTCTCGGTCTCGTCCCAGTTCCAGTTTCCGCGATCGATCTTGTGCGGGCCCATCTGCACGAGGGCGCCGCGAATGGTGACGCCCGAAAGAATCTTCCGCGCGATGGCGCCGGCCGCAACGCGCGCCGCAGTCTCGCGCGCGGAGGAGCGCCCGCCGCCGCGATAGTCGCGGATGCCATATTTCGCCATGTAGGTGTAGTCGGCATGGCCCGGACGGAACTTCTGCGCGATGTCGCCATAGTCCTTCGAGCGCTGATCGACATTCTCGATCATCAGCGAGATCGGCGTGCCCGTCGTCACTTCCTCGCCCGTATCGTCGGAGACGAAAGTGCCGGAGAGGATCTTCACCTCGTCCGGCTCGCGGCGCTGCGTGGTGAAGCGCGACTGGCCGGGCTTGCGCTTGTCGAGATAGACCTGAATGTCCTCGGCCTTCAGCGGAATGCGCGGCGGCGTTCCATCGACCACGCAGCCGAGCGCAGGCCCGTGGCTTTCGCCCCAGGTCGTGACGCGGAAGAGTGTGCCGAAGGTGTTGTAGGACATGAGTTTCAGACGATGCTGATGTCGGGCGCGTCTTCAGCCTTCATGCCGACGACATGGTAGCCGGCATCGACGTGATGCACCTCGCCGGTGACGCCCGAGCCGAGATCGGAGAGGAGATAGAGCGCGGTATTGCCCACTTCCTCGATCGTGACCGTGCGCTTCAGCGGCGAGTTCAGCTCGTTCCACTTGAGGATATAGCGGAAGTCGCCAATACCGGAGGCGGCAAGCGTCTTGATCGGGCCAGCCGAGACAGCATTGACGCGGATGTTGTTGCGGCCGAGGTCGACTGCGAGATAGCGCACGCTCGCTTCGAGTGCGGCTTTGGCGACGCCCATGATGTTGTAGTGCGGGATCACCTTCTCGGAGCCGTAATAGGTCAGCGTCACGATGGAGCCGCCATCCGTCATCAGCTTCTCGGCGCGCTGGCAAAGCGCGACGAAGGAGTAGCAGGAGATGGCCATGCTGGCCGTAAAGTTGTCGAGCGAGGTGTCGACGTAACGGCCGTCGAGTTCGTCCTTGTTCGAATAGGCGATGGCGTGAACGAAGAAGTCGATCTTGCCCCAATCCTTCTTCAGCGTTTCAAACACCGAGTCCATGCTGGCCGCGTCGGTCACGTCGCAAGGCAGGATGTGCTTCGAGCCGACCGATTCCGCCAGCGGCACGACGCGCTTTTGCAGTGCTTCGCCCTGATAGGTGAAGGCGATCTCGGCGCCCTGATCGGCGCAGGCCTTGGCGATGCCCCAGGCAATCGAGCGATTATTCGCGACACCCATGATGAGGCCGCGCTTGCCGGCCATCAGGCCGCCCTTGGCGCCGGATTGGGTGCTTGTGATGGCTTCGCTCATCGCGTCCTCGTCTCTTTCGCTCGCCTTAGAATTCGCGCGCATCCTACACAATAGCCCGATCCGGTCCACCAAAAAGCCGGGAGCGAGGGTGACGGCACGTCAGATTTTGCCGTTGCTTCAAGCACTTGCACTGATTGCTTGTCAGAAGTTTCGCCGCGGGTCCTGCGAAAACCCCGCCGCCCAGCCCGCCGCGAAGTCGCGAAGCTCGTCATCCTGATTTTCGGGCAGGACCAGCTCCAGAATCACATATTGATCGCCAGGCGCCTGCCCACCCATCCGCGCGATACCCCGGCCCTTGAGGCGGAGGCGCGTGCCCGTGTTGGATCCCTTGGGGATCATCAGGCTCACGGGGCCGGATATGGTCGGCACATCGACCGCTGCGCCAAGCACCGCTTCGGGCAGGGTCACGGGCAGGGTCATGTGAATGTCGAGCCCATCGCGGCGAAAGAAGGGGTGCGGCTCTATCGATACCTCGATCAGCGCGTCGCCCGGCTCGGCGCCGCCATGGCCTTCGCCGCCCTGGCCGCGCAGACGGATCTGCCGTCCATTTTCGATTCCGGCCGGGATGCTGACGTCGAGCGTCTTCCCGCTATCGAGCAATATACGCTTCGTGGTGCCGCAGGCGGCGTCGATGAACGAGACGGGCAGGCGATAGGTCTGGTCCTGACCGCGGGCGCGGAAGACGCGCTTGCCGGCGCCCCGCAGCCCCTGAAACAGGTCGGAAAAGGGCGTCTGTGCATGCTTTTCAGGGCCGGCCTCGAAGGAGGCTTCGAAAATATGCTCCGTCCTGCGGGGAGATCCGGCAAAGGGGGTATCTTCGAAGGGCGACGTATGGGCGGAAGAGGCGGTACGCGGACGCGGTCTCGCCTGGCGATGGCGCTCTGCGTCAAAGCGTGCACGTGCCGAGGCATCCTTCAGCAGATTGTAGGCAGCCGTCACTTCCTGAAAGCGAGCGCCCGCATTTGCGGCTGTCGGCTCGCCCTCGGCTGGGGCGGCCTGAGCGTCGGGATGCAGGCGCTTCGCCAGCCGCCTGTAGGCAGACTTGATCTCCGCCGAACCGGCATCTGGCGTCAGGCCGAGGATTTCGTAAGGGTCGCGCAAAACTCACTCCGGGAGGCCGAAAACCGGAGCATAGGGCCCTGGCCGATACGAATCGGTTAACCGTGCTGCCGTTGCTGATCGTGGGCTGCTACTGGCTATCGGTCCCGCGCAGTTCGAAATCCGGCGCCGGCGGCGCGGGAGCGACCTGCTGCGCCGCGGCATCGGCTGGTTTCGGTGCCTTCGGGCCTTCAAGGCTCGGCACCAGAATGGCGAGGCGGTCCAGCGCCGGTCTGCTGCCGGAGCGTGAGGCCAGCGCGTACCAGCCGAGCGCCTTGGGCAGGTCCTTCTCCACGCCCTGTCCGCGTTCATACATGACGGCGAGGTTGTACTGGGCGATGGGGCTGCCGGATAGTGCGGCGGCATGAAACCAGAAGGCGGCCGCTTCGAGATTCTTCGGTACGCCGTCGCCCTTCAGATGCATGAAGGCGGCATTGAGCTGGGCGAGGCCAAAGCCCTTGCTGCCCGCCTCTTCGTAAAACCAGAGCGCGCGGGCAGGATCGCGGTCCGTTCCCTTGCCGGTGCGGAGCAGCAGCGCGACATTGCGCATGGCCGCAAGATCGCCGCCCTGGGCGAGCGGCAGCCAGATATCGAACGCCTGTTTGAAATCGCCCGAATCGTAAGCCTCAACGCCCTTGAGGAATCGCTCGCTGGGCGGCGGCAGTGGAGCCGGTTGCTTGAGCGTCTGGACGGGCTCGGCTGTAGCAACGGCTGCGCCCCAGAGGAGCGCAGCCGCAATCATTCCAAGCAGATACGCGGCGGGCCTAGCCCGGAAAACCAAAGCCATGCCCTCTCCCCAACGATCCGCTTACTGGTTCACGATCTGCCAGCTGCCGTCCGGCTGACGGCAGGCCGTGCCGTAGGCGCGTTCGGTCTTGCCGCCGATATTCACGGTCTGGGTGTATTCGCGGCAGTAGGAACCGTTGTCCTGATAGGCCCTCTGCGGCGTCACGGAGCCGTAATGACCTGAATCGGGATTGCGCCACTCGACCGCCTGGCCGGACGGCGCGCTTTCCAGCGCATACTGGGTGCGGTCAGCCATGTACTGGCGGTCGGCGCGGTCGAGCGACTTGCCGATTTCGCTGCCGATCAGGCCGCCGAGAAGCACGCCTGCACCGGTCGCCCAGAGGCGGCCCGTGCCGCCACCGATCGTCGAGCCGGCGAGGCCGCCGAGCACAGCGCCGCCGACGGTGCCGATATTCTGCTTCGGGCCTGCGCCCTCCTGGCAGCCGACGAGCGACAAGGCGAGGGCGCCGATAGCCAAACCTTTGAAAACTTTCATTTCATTCCAGTCCTGTTTCTGCGTCCGCAACGGCCCCCCCCTTTGGCCGGGCGGGACAAACCCCTATGGGGGACTATATAAGACATCAATTGTGGCAGGAAATATGGCAAGACCATAGAAGACCCGCCAGATTTACGCAGCCTTGTGCGCCGGAGTAAGACCGTGACCGACCAGCCCGACAAGACAGAAAGTGACGATCCCGCCGATTGGGCTGCGGTCGGCGATCCTTTCCGGCTGTTTCACGAATGGCTGAACAAGGCGAAGGAAACGGAGATCAACGATCCGAACGGCGTGGCACTGGCCACGGCCGATGCCTCGGGTTTTCCGGATGTGCGCATGGTTCTGCTCAAGGACGCGGACGAGCGGGGCTTCGTCTTCTATACGAATCTCGGCAGCGCCAAGGGGCAGGAGCTGGCGGCAAATCCGCGGGCCGCACTTTGCTTTCACTGGAAGAGCCTGCGCCGTCAGGTTCGCGTTCGCGGCCATGTGATCCCGGTGACGGCGGAAGAGGCGGACGCCTATTTTGCCTCCCGTCATCGCGAGAGCCAGATCGGCGCCTGGGCCTCGCGCCAGTCGCGCCCGCTTGAGACGCGCTTCGAGCTTGAAAAGGAAGTTGCCCGCTATGCGGCAAAATTCGGTCTTGGCAAGGTGCCTCGCCCGGCGCATTGGTCGGGCTTCCGCATCGCGCCGGTGAGGATCGAGTTCTGGCGCGATCGCCCCTTCCGCCTGCATGACCGGCTCGTCTTCGTGCGCCCCGAGCCTGAAGGCGACTGGCAAACAATGAAGCTTTTTCCATGACGGCCCACGGTTCGCGTAGCGAAAAGAATGGGCGGTTGATGCGGCGCGCGACATATGCCGCCGTCGTCACCGCTGTCACCCTCATTGCCATCAAGAGTGTCGCCTTCTATCTCACCGGCTCGGTCGCCATGCTCGGCACGCTGATGGACTCGCTGCTCGACGGCGCGGCATCGCTGCTCAACCTCGTTGCCGTCGGGCATTCGCTGACGCCCGCCGACGACGAGCATCGCTTCGGGCATGGCAAGGCCGAGGCGCTGGCGGGGCTCGGGCAGTCGATCTTCATTTTTGCTTCGGCTGGCTACATCGTTGTCGAGGCCGTGACGCGCTTCTTCGCGCCGGAGCCGGTCGAGAATTCCGGCATCGGCATTGCCGTGACCATTGCCGCCATCATCATCACGCTCGCATTGGTCGCATTTCAGCGCCGGGTTGTGGCACAGACCAATTCGCTCGCCATCGAAGCGGATTCGACGCATTACCGCGGCGATCTCTTCATGAACCTCTCGGTTCTCGCCGCGCTGGCTCTTTCAGGTCTTTTTGGTGTCAACTGGGCCGACCCGTTCTTCGGCATTGCGATTGCAACGCTGATCGGCATTTCAGCCGTTCAGATCGCCTATGGCGCCTATAATCAGCTCATGGACCGCGAACTTTCGGATGACGAGCGCGAGCGCATCAAGGCGATTGCGCTTTCGCATCCGGAGGCGATCAACATCCACGATCTGAGGACACGCACTTCCGGCACGCGAAGCTTCATCCAGTTTCACCTCGAACTGGACAGCTCCATCTCGCTGATGAATGCGCATCGCATTTCCGACGATGTGGAAGCGCGGATCATGGAGGCGTTCCCGGATGCTGAAGTCATCATCCATCAGGATCCCGCCGGCATCGAGGACCTGACACGCCTGCAGCGCGTCTGATCGGCATGTCGCAGGAAGGCACAGGAGAGGACGTCGCCGCTTTTCTCTCGCGGCCTGAAACCTATGGGCTGGCCGCTGGCGACAGGATCGAGTGCATAGAGACGCATGCCTCGCGCGTCTATCTTGCGGGAGAACGCGTCTACAAGCTGAAGAAACGCGTCGATTTCGGCTTCCTCGATTTTACGACCCTCGAAAAACGCCGCGCGGCCGCCGAAAATGAAATCGCGCTCAACCGCCGCACCGCGCCGGACATCTACCTCCGTACCTTGCCCGTGCGCCGCAAGAACGGCGAATTGCAGCTCGGTGGAAGCGAGGGCGAGATCGTCGACTGGCTGGTCGAGATGCGCCGGTTTCCGGCTGAGGGCCTGTTCGCGCGGCTCGCCGACGAGGGACGACTGACCCGCGGACTGATCGAGAGACTGGCCGCCGACGTCGCATCGTTTCACGACCATGCCGAAGTGATGCGCGAGCGAGGCGGCGCCTCGCTCTTCGCGCGCATCGTTGCGGGCAATGACGACAACCTGAAGGATTCGATCGGCAAGGTCTTCGACGCGGAGAAGGTTGCGCGGCTCAAGGTCGAAAGCGACCGGATGATCGAGGCGCATGCGGCGCTGCTCGACGGGCGGCGCGATGCGGGCTTCGTGCGCCGATGCCATGGCGACCTTCACCTTGGCAATGTGACGCTGATCGACAACCGGCCAGTCATCTTCGATTGCATCGAATTCAGCGAGGATATCGCCTCGATCGACATTCTCTACGATCTCGCATTCCTGCTGATGGACCTCGAGTTCCGGGCGACGACGGATGAGCGCATGAGGGGCTTTGCCAACCGGGCGCTCAATGTCTATCTCGATCATGTCGGAGAAGGGGGCATAGGGCCGACGCTCGAAGGACTGGCGCTGCTGCCTCTCTTCGTTGCGACGCGGGCTGCGGTGCGCGCCAAGGTGACGGCTGTGATCGCCGACACGGAAGAAAAGCGGGATCGCTCGCGCGCCTATCTCGATTTCGCCCTCGCCGCCCTCGCGCCGAGGGCGCCGCGCATGGTCGCGGTGGGTGGGCTTTCAGGTACCGGCAAGTCGACCCTCGCCATGGCGCTTGCGCCGAAGCTTGGGCTGCCCCTGGGCGCGGTTCATTTGCGTTCCGACATCGTTCGCAAACGTCTCTTCAATGTTGCACCGCTGGAGCGTTTGCCGGAGGCGGCCTATGCGAAGAATGTGGGGCGCCGCGTTTACGACGAGATGCTGACGCTCGCCGGGACCGCCCTTGGCGCCGGCATGACTGTCGTGGTCGATGCCGTTTTCTCGCGTGAGGGCGAGCGCGGGCGGGCGGAGCGGCTTGCCGCCGAGGCGGGTGTTCCCTTCGAGGGAATCTGGCTGGAGGCCCCGGCGTCGGTCCTTGAAGCACGGGTTGCCTCGCGGGCGGCGGAAGCGCTCGATCCGTCCGATGCCGACGTTCGCGTGCTGCACCAGCAGCTTGCCTATGATCTCGGCACCATGCGCTGGGCGAAGGTCGATGCGTCGGCGAAGCCGGGGGAGAGCCTTGCCTCCGCCATGAGACTGCTCGAAAAGCCGCAGGGCTGACGGTTTCCACCGCTGGCGCCTGCCGCGGCCATGGACTAGATTGCCCTCATGAGCACCCAGGACAAATCCGAACGCAAGACATTGATCCTTACTGGCGCGAGCCGGGGCATCGGTCACGCCACCGTGAAGCGCTTTTCGAGCGCGGGCTGGCGGGTCATCACCTGTTCGCGGCACCCCTTTCCCGA
The DNA here is from genome assembly GCF_039680535.1 of Parvibaculum sp. Lineage (GTDB taxonomy): Bacteria > Pseudomonadota > Alphaproteobacteria > Parvibaculales > Parvibaculaceae > Parvibaculum. Next base: position 7,689 of record NZ_JBDKSS010000010.1, read on the forward strand.
GGATTGCCCCTGGGAGATGGGGCCTGAAGATCACATTCAGGTCGATCTCGCCGACCCGAAGAATACGGAAGAGGCCATCGCTGTCATGCGCGAGCGGCTGAAGGATCAGGGCAGCCGCCTCCATGCACTGGTCAACAATGCGGCGATTTCGCCCAAGGGGCCGGGCGGCGCACGCCTCAACGTGTTCAGCACCGACATGGACACGTGGCACAAGGTCTTCCAGGTGAACTTCTTTGCGCCGGTCATGCTGGCGCGTGGCCTTGTTGAGGAACTGAAGGCGGCGCAGGGCTCGGTGGTCAACGTGACGTCGATCGCCGGCATGCGCGTTCATCCCTTTGCGGGTTCAGCCTATGCGACCTCGAAGTCGGCGCTTGCGGGTCTCACGCGGGAGATGGCCGCGGATTTCGGCCGGCTCGGCATTCGCGTCAACGCCATCGCCCCCGGCGAGATCGACACGGCGATCCTTTCGCCCGGCACGGAAAAGATCGTTGCCGAAATCCCGATGCAGCGCCTCGGTAAGCCCGAGGAAGTGGCCCGCACGATCTATTTTCTGTGCACGGATCAGTCGAGCTACGTCAACGGCGCCGAAATCCACATCAATGGCGGCCAGCACGTCTGAGGCGGTCTGCCTCACGCGAGAAAAATCACCGCGCTCTGGCTGTCGCGCAGCATTGCGTTCTCGCCGACCGTGAAGGCGGAGACCATGTAGCCCGTCGCGCCTTCGAAAGCGCCCGTGCCGCTGACGATGCGGCGAACGACATAGCCATATTGCAGCGAGGGGTCGGGGCACTCGCCGATGAGGCCCTCACCTTCATTGACGAAGCTCACCGTGCCGCCGCCGAAGACGATCTGACCTTCTTCGGTGAAGTGGCCATACTGGTCGGGTTCCACCACAGCTTCAAGGACCGCCTGAGGCGCGCCGGTCGTGAAGACAGGATCGAGCCCTGCGCCGAAGCTCGCGCGGGTCTCTATGCGCATTCGCATGCCCATATCGTCTTCGGGCGTGACCTTGCCTTCAAAAAGAAGCTGGTAGCGGACTTCCTTCATGGTCAGGCGCTCCCCCTCAGACCTTCCTTCGCAACCATTGCTTCGGCTTCGTCGAGGGCGCGTTCGGCGCGATCGAAGATGTCGTCGATATCGGCTTCCTTGACGATGAGCGGCGGGCAGAAGGCGACGATATCGCCGCCAAGCGCGCGGATGATGAGGCCGTTCTTCTCTGCGGCTTTCTGCACGGCGGCGCCGATGCCGGCTGCGGGATCGAAGCTGCGCTTCGACGCCTTGTCGGCGACGAGTTCGATCGCGCCGATGAGGCCCTTGGCGCGGGCATGGCCGACCAGCGGATGTTCGGCAAGACGCGCCACGCGGGCCTCGAATTTCGGCGCGACGTCGCGCACATGGCCGACGATATTGCGTTTTTCGTAGATTTCGAGAGTCTTGGCAGCGACGGCGGCGGCAACCGGATGCGCGGTATAGGTGAAGCCGTGGCCGAAGGTTCCGATCTTTTTGCTCTCGTCGAGCATCGCCTGATACATGTCCTCGCCGACGGTGACGGCGGCGATGGGGACATAGGCGGAGGAAAGCGCCTTGGCGACGGAGATCGAGTCCGGCTTGATGCCGAAGGTCTGGCTGCCGAACATATTGCCGGTGCGGGCGAAACCGCAGATGACTTCATCGGCGATGAAGTAGATGCCGTATTTGTCGAGCACCGCCTGAATCTTCTGGAAGTAGCCCTCGGGCGGAATGATGACGCCGCCCGCGCCCATGATCGGCTCGGCGATGAAGGCGGCGACCGTCTCCGGATCTTCCTCGATGATCATCTTTTCGAGGTTTGCGGCAAGACGGGTCGTGAACTCGTCTTCCGTCTCGCCCGGTTCGGCATAGCGATAATAGTGCGGGCAATCGGTGTGACGGGCAAAAGAAAGCGGCAGATCGAAATCGCGGTGATTGGGCAGGAGGCCGGTGAGGCTTGCGGACGCCACGGTGACACCGTGATAGGCGCGTAGGCGCGAGATGATCTTCTTGCGCTTCGTTTGTCCCCTGGCGTTGTTGTAATACCAGACGAGTTTCACCTGCTGGTCGTTGGCTTCGGAGCCGGAGCCGCAGAACAGAATCTTCGAGGCCTTGTGCGGCGCGATGGCCTTGAGCTTTTCGGCGAGTTCCGCCGCATGCTCATGGCTCTTGCCGCCGAAGACATGCGTGAAGGGCAGGCGGCGAAGCTGCTCGTTTGCCGCCTCGATCAGTTCCGGCTCGTTATATCCGAGAGATGTGCACCAGAGACCCGCAAGCCCCTCGATATATTTGCGGCCATCCGCGTCCCAGACGTGAATGCCTTCGCCGCGTTCGATGATCATCGGCCCTGCGCCGCGGAAGGCGTCGAGATTGGTGTAAGGATGGATCACCGTCTCGATATCGCGGACAGCGGCGTTGCTCAAACTCGTCATCATTAGCTCCCTCGGGCTCCGGCCGAACGGGGCGTAATATGGGAGTGTTGAGGCGGGGTGTCAAAAGGCCTCAGAATCCGGGCGGCGCGCGGAAGCCTCCGAGCAGTTCTTCGAGCATGCCGGCTACGGCGATGGTCGTGCGGTCGCCGAAATGCGGTCCGATGATCTGTGCGCCGACGGGCAGTCCTTCGCTGGTGACGCCGACCGGCGCAACGCTTGCCGGGAGATGCGCGACCATGGCGGGGCCCGCCCAGGTGAGCACGTCGAAATATTCGCGCTCCTTGCCGTTCACGATGAGGCGACGCTTGTGCCAGTTCGATTGCTGGTCGTGCGGGAATGCGGGACGCATCAGCACCGGCGCCAGAACGACGTCGTAATCGCGAAAGAAGTCTGCCCAGGCGGCCATCAGCCGTGCCTGATGCTCCTCCCAGACGAGGCGGTCGGCATAGGAGATATTCGCGCCGCGCGCCTGCAGGGAGATGTGGCTTCTGTCGCCAGCCGGAAGCTTCGCGCTCATCTCCACAAGACGCTGCTTCACGCTGTCGGGAAAGCGCGATGCCGTGATCGAGTGAAGCAGCGTCAGATAGACCTCGTTCGACCATTCGAGGGTGAAGCCGGGGCGCGCGGTCCAATCGACCCTGGCGCCAGCATCCTCAAGCGCCTTGGCGGCGTTTTTCAGAAGCGCGGCGCTTTCCGCGTCGATCTCGCAGAACGGGTCGTCGATCCAGACGGCGACGCGCAAATCCTTTGCGGTGGCTGCGCGAGGTGGCGCGAGATCGAGGTTCCAGCCTCCGGCCTTGATGTCGTCCGGCCCGGCGATGACGGAGAGCAGCAGGTCGAGGTCTTCAGCGCTGCGCCCGAGCGGCCCGGCGACGGAAAGATCGCCCTCCGCCAGATGGCCGGGCGGCGGCGAGATGTGGCCTCGCTTCGGCACGATGCCGAAGGTCGATTTGTGGCCGAAGACGCCGCAGAAATGCGCGGGCGTTCTGATCGAGCCGCCGATATCGCTGCCGATTTCGAGGCCTGTGAGGCCGGCGGCCAGCGCCGCGGCAGATCCGCCCGACGAACCGCCGGGGCCGCAGGCCAGATTCCACGGATTGTTCGTGGTGCCATAGACATCGTTGAAGGTCTGAAGGTCGCCGGACAGAAAGGGCACGTTGGTCTTGCCGAAGATGACCGCGCCCGCCTTCTCGATCCGCTCGACCGGCGCCGCGCTCCTCTCCGGCACATGGTCTTCATATTCGGGCGAACCGCCGGTCGACGCGAGGCCTTTCACCTCATAGGCGTCCTTGACGGTCATGGGGAGGCCGTGGAGGGGACCCCACACCTCGCCGCGAGCCAGCGCCTCGTCGGCCTCCAGCGCCTTCCTGCGCGCGGCCTCGAAATCGCTGGCGACAATGGCGTTGATCTTCGGATTGTGGAGCACCGTGCGGGCGATGAAGTGCTCCAGCAATTCTCGCGAGCTGATTTCGCGCTCCCGGATCATGCGGGCGAGTTCGGCGGCGGATTTGAAGTGAAGTTCGGTTTCGGCGGCCATGTGATCCTCGACTTTCCCTGCTCGTGCCCTGATCGGGCCAGATTAACGGCCAGAGGGACGGCAGGGGCAATAAAATTGCCGGCCAGCGGCCCGGCCGGCGTCATTGTCGGCGCGGGGGCAAGCCGCTAGACTGCGCCAAAATCCGCGTAAAACGCTGCGTCCGGCATGGTCGGGCCCCGTTTTCGCCCAATGTATTGTCAGGGACAGGGAACGATGAAGGGATTGATGCAGGATTGGCCGCTGCGCGTGTCGAGCATTCTCGATCATGCAGCGCGTTTTCACGGGGACCGCGAGATCGTCTCGCGCTCGGTGGAGGGGCCGATCGTCCGCACCACTTATGCAGAGATGGCGGTCCGCGCGCGCAAGGTCGCGCAGGCCTTGCGCCGGCTTGGCGTGAACGAGGGCGATGTGGTCGCCACTCTGGCCTGGAACACTGGCCGCCACATGGAGGCCTGGTACGGCATCATGGGCCTTGGCGCCGTCTGCCACACGCTCAATCCGCGCCTGTTCGCAGAGCAGCTCGTCTACATCATCAATCACGCCGAGGATAAATACATTCTCGTCGATCTGACCTTCGTTCCGATCGTCGAGGCGATCGAAGCGCAGTGCCCCAACGTGAAGGGCTACGTCATTCTCACCGACGCGGCCCACATGCCGCAGACGAAGCTCAAGAACGCGCTCTGCTACGAGACGCTGATCGACGCCGAAGACGGCAAGTTCGATTGGGTCGAGGTGGACGAGAATGCCGCCTGCGGTCTCTGCTACACGTCCGGCACGACGGGCCATCCGAAGGGCGTCCTCTACTCGCATCGCTCCAATGTGCTGCACGCGCTGATTTCGGCGACGGCGGATGCAATGGGCCTCGGATCGACCGATTGCGTGCTGCCGGTCGTGCCGATGTTCCATGCCAATGCCTGGGGCATCACCTTCTCGGCGCCGATGGTCGGCGCGAAGATCGTCATGCCGGGCCAGAAGATGGATGGCGACAGCATCTGCGAATTGCTGACGACGGAAGACGTAACCTTCACGGCCGCCGTGCCGACCGTGTGGCTGATGCTGCTCCAGTATCTCGAAAAGACGGGCAAGACGATCCCGCATCTGAAGCGCGTCGTGATCGGCGGTTCCGCCGCGCCGCGTTCGATGATCGACGTGTTCGAGCGCAACTATGGCGTCGACGTCCGCCATGCCTGGGGCATGACCGAGCTTTCGCCGCTCGGCACGCTCGGCAGCTTCAAGTCCGGCATGGAGACGCTGTCCTATGACGAGAAGCTCGACATCAAGGTGAAGCAAGGCCGTCCGCCCTTCGGCGTCGAGATGAAGATCACCGACGATAATGGCAATGAGCTTCCCTGGGACGGCAAGGCGTTCGGCCATCTGCTCGTGCGCGGGCCGGCGATCGCCGGGGCCTATCTCAAGGGCGAGGGCGGCCAGATCCTCGATGAAGGCGGCTGGTTCGACACGGGCGATGTCGCGACGCTCGATCCGCTGGGCTTCATGCAGATTACCGATCGCGCCAAGGACGTCATCAAGTCGGGCGGCGAGTGGATTTCCTCGATCGACCTTGAGAACCTCGCGGTCGGTCATCCGAAGGTCGCCGAAGCCGCGGTGATCGGCGTCGTTCATCCAAAGTGGGACGAGCGGCCGCTGCTCATCGTTGTGCTGAAGGAAGGCGAGACGGCGACCAAGGAGGAGATCCTCCACTATATGGACGGCAAGATTGCCAAGTGGTGGATGCCCGACGACGTGGCCTTCGTCGATGAAATTCCGCATACGGCGACGGGCAAGATCCAGAAGCTCGCGCTGCGCGAGATGTTCAAGGGGTACAAGCTGCCTTCCGCGACAGCCGCGGAATAACCGGCCGCAAGGCCACAGGGGAGGACGGGATGGACGAAAAGTCGCGCGCTGCGCGTTGGGGCGGTCGGATCGGCATTCTGGCGATCCTGCTCTTGATCGCATCAATCACGGCTAACCATCTCGGCCTCCTCGGCTATGAGCTGCCGCTGGCCGGTATCGCACTCGCCGCGTTGCTGGGCGTCATTGCCCTTGTGGTGTCGCTCGTCGGGCTCATCGCCGTGCTGCGCGGAAAGCACGGTGGGGTGGCGGCCATTCTCGGTGTCGCGCTCGGTGTGATTGCGGCGGTGCCTGTCGGCTCGACATTGGTGCTCGGACGCGGCGTGCCGCGCATTCACGACATCACGACCGATCTCGCCAATCCGCCTCAGTTCGTGCTCGTGGTTCCCTTGCGCAATGGCGCTCCCAATTCGCTCGACCGTTCGACGCCGCCCGACCTCGCGGAGCAGCAGAAGAAGGCCTATCCCGATCTCGTAACGCTCACGGTGGCCGAGCAGCCGGGCAAGGTCTATGTGGCCGCGCTGGAAACCGTGAAGGATATGGGCTGGACGCTTGACGGTTCGACGCCGGAAAAGGGGCTGATCGAAGCGACGGCGGTGACGAAGCTCATCGGCTTCAAGGACGATGTGGCGATCCGCATCGTGGAAAAGGATGGCGGCACCGCGGTCGATGTTCGTTCCGTCTCGCGCGTCGGCATGAGCGATCTCGGCGCCAATGCGAAACGCATTCGTGGCTTTCTCGGTGCGTTGAGTGCACGGGTCGCGGCGCAGCGGTCCTGATCAGGGCAGGCGATATTCCGCGCCGAGCGTCGGTTCGCCATCGGTGACGACGCGGCCCTGGTGAACGAGCCGGCCAATATGAGCGAGCACGGAGCGGGCGGCCGCCGGGTAGAGGCGCTTGTCCACGGCGGCGTAGATCACGGGCACCATGTCCGCTATGCGCGTGTGCCCCGCCTTCAACTGTTCGATGATCTGCCTCTCGCGCTCCTCGCGGTGAGCGATGAAGGCGCGGACGAAGGGCTTCGGGTCGCGGATCGCAGGCCCATGGGTCGGCCAGAAGATTTCGTCGTCGCGCGTCAGCAGCAGGTCCAGCGAATTCATGTAGTCGCTCATGTTCCCGTCGGGCGGGCTGACGATGCTGGTGGACCAGCCCATGACATGATCGCCGGAAAAGAGCGCCTTTTCCTCGCGTAGCGCGAAGCAGATGTGATTGGAGGTGTGGCCGGGCGTATGGACGCATTCGATCGTCCAGCCCTCGCCCTCAATGACGTCGCCATGGCGGATTTCGACATCCGGCACGAAGCTCATGTCGCCGTCTTCCTCGCCGGCGCCGGCGCCATGCGGGCCGTAACCATAGGTTTTCGCGCCGGTGCGCGCCTTGAGCGGAGCTGCCGCAGGCGAGTGGTCGCTATGGGTGTGCGTGATGAGAATATGGGTGACCGTTTCGCCTTCGATGGCGCGCATCAGCGCCTCCACATGCTTCTCATCGAGCGGACCGGGATCGATCACGGCAATCTTGCCGCGGCCGACGATATAGGTACCCGTGCCCTTGTAAGTGAAGGCGGAGGGATTTTCCGCGACGACGCGGCGGATCAGCGGCGACACCTGATCGCTTTCGCCATAGGTGAACTCGATCTCGCGCACATAGGGAATTTCGACGGCCATCGGAATATCTCTCTTGTCGCCGCTTCACGTTGCGGCCGTGCCGCAGCATGGACCGCACGGCCAGTCAATTCAACAGCCCTCAGTCCATGACTGCATGGGCGGCCTGGTCAGCCGGAATAGGGCTCGTCATTTTCGGCGCGCGCATCAGATAGACCGCAGGAACGGAGATCAGCGTCAGCCACATCATCAGCTTGAAACCGTCAATATAGGCGATGGCCGCTGCCTGCTGCGTCACGAGCCCATTGATGACGCTCAGTCCTTTCGGGTTCTCAAGCGAGAAAGCGGCGGGCGCCGAGCCGGCACGCAGCAGGGGATTGAGCGGGCTGATATGCGCGGCGAGCTGCGCATGGTTGACCTGCGTCATGGTCGCGATCATCGCCTGCGTGGTCGCGATGCCGATGCTCGACCCGACATTTCGCATGAGGCTGAAGAAACTCGTTCCTTCGGTGCGCAGATGCGCCTCGAGCGTGACGAAGGAAAGCGTCGTCAGCGGCGCGAAGATGAAGCCGAGGCCGAGACCCTGCATGACGCCGGTACGTATGATTTCAAATTCGCTCACATTGAGGTCGAACTTGCTCATCTCCCACAGTGTGAAGGAGGTGAGTGCGAAGCCGCCCGAAATGATGAGACGCATGTCGACGGAATTGATGATGCGTCCGGCGATCACCATGGCGATCATCGTCCCGAAGCCGCGCGGCGCGAGCACGATGCCGGTGGTGATGACCGGATAGCCCTTCAGGTTCTGAAGGAAGGTGGGCATCAGCGCCATGGTGGCATAGAGGACGAAGCCGACTGCCATGGACAGGCAGAGGCCGAGCATCAGATTGCGATCCTTGAAGAGATCGAGGTCGATGAAGGGCTGCCGCGTCGTCGCCGAATGGGCGATGAACAGGTAGATACCGAAGGCCGCCAGCAGGGCTTCAAGGATGATCTCGTTCGAACCGAACCAGTCCTGGATGTTGCCGCGGTCGAGCATGAGCTGCGTGGCGCCGATGCCGAGGCTCAGAAACGCGAAGCCGAGCCAGTCGAAGCGACGTTCCCTGGAGAGCATCGACTCGCGCAGTGCGCCGACAATTGCGGTGAAGGCCAGCACGCCGAAAGGCACGTTGATGTAGAAGACCCAGCGCCAGCTGTAATTGTCGGTGAGCCAACCGCCGAGGGCGGGCCCGACGATCGGACCCACCATGACGCCGACGCCCCAAAGGGCCATCATCTTGCCGCGCTGCTCCAACGTGTACATGTCGAACATGATGGTCTGGGAGAGCGGAACGAAGGCCGCGCCGAACGCGCCCTGAGCGAGGCGGAATATGACGATCTGGTCGAGCGTCTGCGCGGCGCCGCAAAGCATGGACGTGACGGTGAAGCCGACGACCGAAAGGGCGAGCAGACGCTTGCGTCCAAAGCGGATCGCGAGAAAGGCCGTGAGCGGCGTCGCGATGGCGGCGGCGATGATGTAGGAGGTCAGCACCCAGGCGATCTGATCCTGCGTCGCCGCGACGCTGCCCTGCATATGGGGCAATGCCACGTTCGCGATCGTCGAGTCGAGCGTCTGCATCACCGTTGCCAGCATGACCCCGGCGGTGACGATTGCTTTACGCATCGTCTCGTTCATTTGGCGGTGCTCGCCGCTGTGGTCGACGCGATTGCCTGGGATTTCGTGTCGATTTCGACATTGGCGCTCATGCCGGCACGAATTTCCGGATCGCCGGGCTTGCGGTCGATTGCGATGCGCACCGGAACGCGCTGCACGACCTTGACCCAGTTGCCGGTCGCGTTCTGCGCCGGCAGGACCGAGAATTCCGAACCCGTCGCCTGCGAAATGCTGGCGACATGGCCGCTCCACTTGCGGCCGGGATAGGTGTCGATGTCGATCTCGGCGATCTGGCCGGGATGGACATTGGTGAGATCGGTTTCCTTGAAGTTGCCTTCGATCCAGACATTGTCGTGGGAGACGAGGGACACCACGGCCATTCCGGGCGCAATCTGATCGCCGACCTGCGGCTGCTTGCCCGTCACGCCATCGAAGGGCGCGCGCACGGTCGCACGCTCAAGATTGAGCGCGGCATTGTCACGCTGCGCCTTCGCGGCGAGATAGGAGGCATGCGACTCGACGGGCGCGTCGGGTGCGCCGTCGAGCTGCGCCGAGATCTGCTCTAGGCTCTGCCTGAGAACGCCATCGAGCTGCGAGGCGGTATCGAGATTGTGCCGCGCGGTGTCGAGGCTGGACTGGCTGGCGAAGCTTCGCTTGGCGAGCGTCGACTGGCGTTCGAACTCACGCTTGTAATAGGCGATGCTGCTGGCAGACAGGTCGAGCTGCGCCATCGTCATCTGATATTTCGCACGCAGCGCCTTCACATTCGCCGTTGCGGTGGCGAGCTGTGCGTCGGCTTGTGCAAGCGCGATCCGGTAGGGGGCAGGGTCGATCTGGAAGAGAGGATCGCCGGCCTTCACGAACTGGTTCTCTTTCACGAAGACCTCGACGATACGTCCGCCGACATCGGGGCTCACGGAAACCATGTCCGCCTTCGCATAGGCGTTGTCGGTGCTCACATAGCGGTCGCCCGTGAAATAGAGATAGGCGATGGTCGCGATGAGGAGCGCGGGGATGCCGATCAGAAGGATCGGACGAAGCTGCGTCCGGTCACTCATCAGGCGCCTCGCCGCGCTCGAAACGGGGGCGAATGTCACAGACATGCTCGATGCCTTTCAGGTTCGGATGACGAATAGCGAATGTGAATCGACGTGCGGCCGCCTACTCGCCGCGCGCCGGCGCTGATGAAGCGCCGAGGGGCACAGCGGCGACATTGCCGCGCAATCGTTCGAGAAGGCCTGCAAGCGTCTCAACTTCGGAGCGCGCGAAGCCGCCAAGAATGGTGCCGTAGATATCTTCCGCAACGTCCCATATCTGCTCGAGAAGGGGAGCGGCCTGTTCGGTGAGGAAGAGCCGTTGCGCGCGCCGGTCTTTCGGATCCGGGCGACGCTCCACCAACCCGGCGGCAACCAGCTTGTCGATCAGGCGCGCGACCGTGATCGGCTGCACGTCGAGAAGGTCGGCCAGGCTCACCTGATTGAGTCCCTCATTGCGCGACAGATGCACCAGCGCCCGCCACTGGGCCTGCGTCAGGCCGAGAGGCGCAATGCGGTCGTTGAAGATGCGGCGGAGCATCCGCGACGAGTCGCCGATCAGGAATCCGATCCCGAGATCGAGGGATCGGGGAACAGGGAGCGGTTTATGAAGCATTGCTGTCTAATAGCCTTGCACTTAATAAGCTTTGCTTATTATACAAAGATAACAAAGGGCCCCGCAAGGGGGGCCGCGCTGACAATGAGAGGCGGCAGCCTTCGGATTACCGACCAGATGGCCGCGTGCCAGACGGCGCAACTTTTGGCCGGTTGATCTCGGATGCCTAGTCGGACGGGCCGGTCTGATCCGATGTTCCCGGGCGGCTGTCAGGTGGTTCAGGCGTCGTGGGAGAGCCTGTTGGCAGAATTCTCTCCGGCGCGGTCGATAGTTCGCGCCGGAGCCCCACGCCCAGCTTGGTGCGAAGAAAGCGGCTGACGGCGCTGGTGTCGGCGAATCCCAGTCGATAGGCGAGTTCTGAAAGGTTCGGCCTGACTTCACTCTGGAAGTATGTCTCCACCTCCCGACGGCGGACTTGTTCGACCACCTGATTGAAGGTCTGCCCATGTGCCGTCAATCGGCGCTGAAGGGTTCGAGAGTTTGTCCCAAGGGCGCCCGCTACCTGATGAAGCGAGACGCTCCCCCCCGCGAGATTGGTGGAAATGATTTGTTCCACTTGCTGCACCACGCTGGTGGGCCAGGATTTCTCCGTGGCTTCAAGATGGCGCTCCAAATAGGCGAGCATATGTGCGTTCCCCACCCCGGTAAGTCGGGACATATCGGCCTTTTTTCCAATTATAGCGCAACGATCTGCTCCGAAACTCACCGGGCAGCGGAAGAAGTTGTGATGACTTCGCAGACTGGCTGGCGCTGCGTGCTGGAATTCGACGAACTCTGGCGCCCAATCCTGCCCGAGTATCAACCTGCCGATCAGAATCGACAGGGCTAAGGTCCCTTCCAGAAACTGCGAGCCCCCGTAGCGTGTCGGCACGAGCAGGACGGTTCGCAGGACGACTTCGTCACCTTGCTCCTCCACTGTTGTCGTGAGCGCACCGCTTTCCATGTGCTGGAACCGTTGAGTTAGGCGGATCGCCTCTCCCATGGTCGGGCAGTGGTCCCAAAGGATACTCAAAGGGCCGTAGCCCCGAAGATTTCCCCATGCGGCGAAGCTGATGCCGAGATCCGGGCGGCCCGCCACCACAGAACAGACCTGGAGGAGATCGACGATCCCGTGAGCAGGCACCCGCTCCGCAACGGCGGATGCAGCCACAATAGCGGACAGTTCCTCGTCGAGAATGGACGTCAGCGAGAGGCCGCTGGCTTTGGCGAACTTCACAAATTGACGGACCGCTCCAGCGTCCGCCATAGCCTGCGGCTTGCCCATGTGTCACCGTTCGCCAATACAATGTCGCGTTTTGTCAAGACGACTGTACCCATGTCTTCCATGATCCGTCCAACAAATAGGAATATTGGGTGGAGGAAATCGTGGACGCGATGCGTGGGTCCCAAGACGGTCTGGCCATGGATGCTGGCGACGTGGCCGCGCCTCTGCTTGAAATCACGATTGGTGAGGCCGTCGCGGAGGCGGCTCGGCGCTGGCCCCAGCTCCCGGCATTGGTGTCCCTCCACGAAGGCGTCCGGTGGACCTTTGCAGAACTGGACGAACGCGTCAGCCAATTGGCGGCAGGTCTCATTCGGCTGGGTCTCAAACCCGGAGACCGTGTGGCCGTCTGGGCGCCCAACGGCGCTGACTGGACGTTGCTCCAGTTCGCGACAGCCCGTGCGGGATTGATCTTTGTCACGTTCAACACTGCTTACCGTCGGGTAGAGCTTGAACATGTGCTCAATCTCTCCGGCGCCCGCGCAATCGTCACGGCTCCGGGCTTCCGGGACATCAACTATGCTGAAGAGCTGGCTGGAATTCCCGCACCGGACCTCCAGTTCCGCATCTGGCTGGGAGCGGTCCCGCCTGATGGATTTATTGGCTTCGATGATTTGTTCGACATCGATGTTTCGCCACTAGCGGCCGCAACCCCCACGCCCCGCGATCCCGTCAATATCCAGTTCACCAGCGGCACGACAGGGCGCCCCAAAGGCGTCACGCTGACCCATCGCAACATACTGAACAATGGCGCCGCTGTCGGACAAAGAGCGGGGATCGAGGCCGGCGACAGGGTTTGTATTCCTGTGCCCCTGTATCACTGCTTTGGCATGGTGATGGGCAATCTGGCCTGCGTGACCCACGGCGCCACGATGGTCTATCCGGCGGCAGGTTTTGACGCCCAGGCCAGTTTGGCGGCCATCGAAACTGAACGCTGCACCCATGCCTATGGCGTGCCGACCATGTTCATCGCCATGCTCGCCGCACCGGACTTTGATAGTCGGGACCTCTCCTCCTTACGCGGAGGGATAATGGCGGGCGCCACCTGTCCCGTGGAGGTGATGCGCCGGGTGATCGACCGGATGCATATGCGCGATGTCACCATCGCTTACGGCATGACCGAAACCAGTCCGGTCAGTACACAGACCTTTGCCGATGATCCTCTGGACATGCGGGTGGAGACGGTCGGGCGAGTTCTCCCGCACATCGAGATCAAGATCGTTGACGAGCAGGGGGATACCGTTCGTCGAGGCGTCCAGGGAGAGCTCTGCACCCGGGGCTATTCAGTGATGTCCGGCTATTGGCGTGACCCGGAGGCCACGGCAAAGGCAGTAGACGCCGACGGTTTCATGCACTCCGGCGATCTCGCCACAATGGACCAGCACGGCTTTGTGAAGATCACCGGGCGCGCCAAGGACATGATCATTCGCGGAGGCGAGAATATCTCTCCCCGTGAGATTGAAGAATATCTGCACCGACACCCCGCCATAGTCGATGTCGCCGTAATCGGCGTCCCCGACGATCGATTTGGCGAACGGGTTTGCGCCTGGGTTGTCAGGACGCCCGGCGCAACCCTCGAAGCTGCGGAGGTCATGGATTTTTGCCGCGGGCAGTTGGCTCACTTCAAGGTTCCGGCGCAAGTTCACTTCGTTGATCAATTGCCCATGACAGCGTCGGGGAAGGTTCAGAAGTACCTCATGCGTCAGGCCATGGCCGATGAGGGCTCTGCGCGGCCGGAACTGGTCATTGACCCTGAAATGGCGCCTCTCGCAGAGGCCTTCGCCAATCCGGAATTGCCCTCCATCACCAACAGCTCGCCGGAGATCATGCGAGCGATGTTGGCTCAGATGTCGCCGGGCGGCGGACCTGACATGCACAATGTCGTCGAATTCGACCTGTCGGGTGTTCCGGCACGCGACTATTGGCCGGTTCCGTCTCCGAAGGCCACGATCCTGTTCTTCCATGGCGGCGGCTGGGTCGTGGGATCCGTCCGCGACTATGACCTGTTTGCCAGAACGCTGGCGGCGCAAACGGGTTGTAGAGTTGTTTCAGTGGATTACCGCCTTGCGCCGGAACATCCATTTCCCGCAGCGGTGGAGGATGCCTGGGCCTCACTATCGAGCCTTGAGCCGACCGGACCGCTCTTCGTTGCTGGCGACAGCGCGGGCGGCAATCTGTCAGCGGTACTCGCCCAGATCGCCCGTGATCACGAGGCGCCCGCGTTGGCCGGCCAGATCCTGATCTATCCTTCAGTGGCTGGCGACACCGATAGCGCCGCAATGCACGCCTTTGATCCGCCCTTCATGAAGCGGGCCGACATCCGTGCCTTCTATGACCTCTATGTCCCCGATATACGGCAGCGTACCGATCCGAGATTTGCGCCGGCCAGAGGGCGCCTTGGCGACCTTGCTCCAGCCCTGGTCATCTCGGCTGGCGCCGACCTGCTGGCGGCGGAAGCGCAGGACTATGCTCGCGCCATGGCCAAAACGGGCGTGGAGGTGTGGACGCATCATCAGCCCGGCGCTCTCCATGGCTATCTGACCCTGGCAATCGGCACGACTGCCGCGAGCGAGACGCTGAGCCGCATCAGAAATTTCATCGATCAACAACTCACCAAAGCCGTTTGATCGGCTCCAAGCCCAGAAAATGGAGAAGTCATGAACGCCCCCAACACATCCACGACCGATCTCGCGGCATCTTATGGCGTCGATCTGGTTCAACTGCGCGCCAAGTATGCCGAGGAGCGACAGAAGCGCCTCAATCCGAGGAAGAACGAGCAGTTCATCGAGGTGACTGGCGACTTCAGCCGCTATATCGACGATCCCTATATCGAGACGCCTCTTGTGCGCGACCCGGTGTCTGAAGAGGTGGACGCTGTCGTGATTGGCGGCGGGTTTGGTGGGCAGCTTGCTGCGTCCAAACTCCGCAAGGCGGGGATCAACAACTTCCGGATTATCGAAAAGGCCGGAGACTTCGGCGGCACCTGGTACTGGAACCGTTATCCCGGCGCCCAATGCGATATCGAATCCTACATCTACATGCCGCTTCTGGAAGAGACCGGATATCTGCCCACTGAAAAATACGCTTATGCCGCAGAGCTCTTCGAGCACGCCAAGCGGATTGGCCGTCACTTTGATCTCTATTCCGCTGCCCTTTTCCAGACCCAGATCACCGAGCTGCGTTGGGATGAGGATGCCGATCGCTGGACCGTGACCACGGATCGCGGCGACACGATCCGGGCGCGTTATGTTCTGAGCGCCAGTGGGCCGCTGAACCGCCCGCGGCTGCCCGGCATCCCCGGCATCAACAGTTTCAAGGGGCACACCTTCCACACCAGCCGATGGGACTATGACTATACGGGCGGCAACAGCCGTGGCCAGATGACCGGACTTGCCGACAAGCGAGTGGCGGTGATCGGAACGGGCGCCACGGCGATCCAGTGCGTGCCTTACGTGGCAAGGGACGCCAAGCATCTGTACGTCGTGCAGCGAACCCCTTCCACAGTTGACGTTCGTGGCAACAAGCCCACCGATCCGCAGTGGGCCAAGACCCTGAAACCCGGTTGGCAGCGCGAGCGGATGGACAATTTCATCGCCACCTTGAGCGGCGTTAATCCCGGCGTCGATATGGTGGATGATGGCTGGACCCATCTCTACCACGATACATTCAGCGTACAACAGGCAGACGGCTCGCCGGTTGCACTGGAGGACATTCCTCAGCTGATGGAAATTGCGGACTTCCGGAAAGGAAACGATATCCGAAGCCGCATTGATCGCACGGTGAAGGATGAAAAGACCGCTGCCGGGCTCAAAGCCTGGTACGGCATGTTCTGCAAGCGCCCCACCTTCAATGACGAATACCTCGACGCTTTCAACCGCACCAACGTCACCCTGATCGACACCCAGGGGCGTGGACCTGACCGAATTACGGAAACCGGCATCGTCTTTGACGGCGTCGAATATCCCGTGGACTGCATCATCTTCGCCACTGGATTTGAGACCGGCACCGCCTATTCCCGGCGTGCGGCCTTTGAAATCTACGGCTCGGACGGCGTTTCACTGACTGAGAAGTTCAGAAACGGAACACGCACACTCCACGGCATGTTCACTCACGGCTTCCCCAACTTTTTCATCATGGCGTTGGGCCAGAACGGCTTCAAGCCGAACATCACAGACACGCTCGATGAGCAGGCTGAGCATATTGTGAAAGTCATTGCCGACGCCAAGGCGGCGGGAAAAAGCAGGATAGAGGTGACGACGGCCGCCGAAGACGCCTGGGTCGCGGAAGTTCGCGCGCTTGCGCAGGGAGCGCGGGCCTATCTGGAGACTTGTACTCCGGGCTACTACACGGGCGAAGGCGACATCGATAAGGGCCTTCTGGTTGAAACCTACGCGCCGGGCCCGATCGCCTTCACCAAGGTTCTGACGGACTGGAGAGCGAACGGCAAGCCGGGGCTGGATATCTCCTGAATAGCTGCCAATCCGACCGCCCCATCGACGGTGGGGCGGTCGGATTGGTCCATTGAATATGCGGTCTGATTTGCGGCAACGGCTATCGAAGCTGCAGCTCTTTCAGCCTCAACAGACAACGACGGGAAGCAATGCTGTGAAAGGTCTTATCTATCAAGGCAAGCGGGACATCGTTCTTGCAGACGTGCCGGAGCCCAAGATTCTAGATGACCGCGACATCATTGTTGCCGTCAAAGCCTGCAGTATCTGTGGCAGCGATCTGCACATCTACAACGGTGACACGTTTTTTGACCAGACTGGCTATTGTGTCGGGCATGAGGCAGTTGGTGAAGTCGTCGAGATCGGGCGGGGCGTACATGAACGCCGGGTCGGCGAACGGGTCATGATTTCCGCCGCCGTTGGCTGCGGTTCTTGTCCACCATGCCTTGCGGGCGTGGTGCTGCGCTGCGAGCGGAACCTGCAACAGTGCTATGGACTTTCAAACCAGCTTCAGGGTTCACAAGCCGAGGCGGTGCGAGTTCCGGCAGGGGACTTCAATGCGGCGCCGATTCCGGAAGGTCTTACCGACGAACAGGCTTTGATGCTGACCGATGCAGCGGCCACGGCATGGTTCGGCTGCGAACTCGCGCGCATTTCGCCGGGCGGTCAAGTCGCTGTCATTGGCCTGGGGCCTATCGGACTGATGGCCGTCGAAGACGCATTTGTAATGGGCGCCGCGCGCGTATTTGCGATTGATCCAGTGCCTGAACGAAGGGCGATCGCTTCCTCCCTGGGCGCGGTTGCCCTGGATCCCTCCACGGCAGTGGACGTGATACGTGAAGCCACCAAAGGCCGGATGCTCGACAGTGTGCTGGAGGCAGCCGGCGTATCTTCTGCCCTTTCCCTGGCGCTCTCGTTGGTTGGACGGATGCAGAACGTCGGGGCGATCGGCGTGAACCTGTCACCCAGTTTTGATTTTCCAGTGGGTCTGCTTTTCATGCATGGAATTAATCTCGCGATCGGCACCTGCTCGGTTCCAAGTTATTGGCCGAAGCTCGTTCCGCTCATACAGCAAGGCAGATTGCGGCCAGAGCAATTCATTACCAACCGTATGGCCCTGGCAGATGGCCCCCGAGCCTATGCGGCCTTCGACCAGCGCGAGGCCGGGACTCTGAAGTCGGTCCTCGTGCCCTGATGGGAATTTGGTAACACCGTCCGAGCTTGCCGGTGAGTGAGTCGAGCGGTCTTACCCTTCATTCAAATCCCGGCACTGCCTTGGCGACAAGCTTCGCAAACGAGTAGTCACCCGGCCCGTGAGGGCCGGGTGACTTGCTTTGTCTTCGATGTCCGGATCAGAAAGTTGTGCGGACGGTGATCCCGACGGTGCGGGGATCGCCGAGGAACGCAGCTGTCGCGCCTTCGTTGAAGGGAAGAGTGCCGATGGCGGTGTAGTACTCTTCATCGAACAGATTATTGGCCCAGAGCGAGACGTCGAGCGAGCGATCCACGAAACGCGTGCCGATGCGTAGATTCGCAACGCCATAAGCGCCTACCCAGGTGTAGCTGGACGTGCCCGACTGCGTTGGCGATTTGTAGTTGTAGTCGCCGTTCACATAGGCATGGACGTTTTTCGACAGAAGGTCGCCCAGCGGCCACTCATATTCCGCGCCGACATAGGCGGACCATCGCGGCGCACCCGGAACCTGCTTACCCGTCGCGCTGCAGCTCGTCTTGTAGCTGTCTTCCAGCGCGCAGGGAGCATTTTCGAAGGAAAGATATTTCGTGTCGGTGAAGGCACCTGCCGTTGTGATCGTCAGGCCTTCGATCGGCACAGCCTGCGCATCGATTTCGATGCCGCGCGAGCGGACCTTGCCGACATTGGCGAGGTAGCTGGTCGTGGTGCCCGTCGCGCTGTTGTACCACATGGCCGTCGACTGGTAGTTCTTCACATCTTCCCAGAAGAGAGCAGTGTTGAGCCGCAGCCGGTTATTGAACCATTCCGACTTCAGGCCGATCTCGTAGCTGTTGGCCGTCTCCGGATCGAGGACGCGCTTTGCGTTCGGATTGGAGGGGGAAATATAGGCGACGTTGATGCCGCCGGATTTATAGCCGCGGTTGAACGAGACGTAGCCGAGCAGGTCGTCGGTGAACTTGTAGTTGAGTGAGGTTCCACCGGAGAGCGCACCCTCGCTGTGGTCCTGGGTGAAATCGGTCGCACCCGCAGCCGTCGGTGCGACGCCGTTGCGTACCGCCGTTACGAGATCTTGCTGCGAGACGAAGACCCCGGGGGCAATCGGAATATTCTGAACGCTGGAGAATGCCGAAAGCGGCGCGCCGCCGGAATTGGTGCGGATGAAGCTCGCTGTCTTGTTTTCCCAGGTGTAGCGCAGACCGGCTGTCAGGCTGAGCTGATCGTCGACGTGATATGTGCCCTGACCGAAAGCGGCATAGCTGTTTGTCTTCGGTTCGGCATGATCGTCGGTGGTGAAACCGGTCAGCGCAGGCGTTCCGAGCGCTGCCGGAATGGCCGACAATCCCGTGCCGGGGCTTATATATTTGAACGCATCCGAGCCGAAGGTGTTGAGGTTGTCGCTTTTGATGTGTTGCCAGAAATAATAGAGGCCGCCCACATACTCGAATTTTTCACCCTTCGGCGAAGCGATGCGAAGTTCCTGGCTGAACTGACTCTGATGCGACACCGTGTTGTTGGCGGCGAGAATCGATGCGCCGAGATAGTCCCAGTCGTTGGTCGGGTCGAAGGCCCATTCGCGATAGGCGGTGATCGAGGTCAGAGTATATCCGCCGCCGACGCCCCAGTTGGCCTCTGCGGAGAATCCGTGCTGGTTCGTCTTGTTCAGGATGGCGACATCCGAATCCGTCTTGCGCTCGAAGGGGTCGACGAAAAGCGGCGTGTAGCCGATCGCGGCTGAACGGGACAGAATGCCGTTCGCGAATGGCGCGCCGTTGGAATAGGTCGTGAGGTGATCCTTCAGGACGGCGATGCAGCAATGATTTCTCTGCTTGTCATAGTCGGCGGTGACGCGCAGATCGAAATTGTCGTTCGGGACATAGAGAATCTGCCCGCGAAAGCCGATGTCGTTATAATCGTTCTGGTCGATACCGAGGCGGACATTGTCGACAAAGCCGTCCCGCGTCGTCTTGTTGACGGAAAAGCGATAGGCGAGCACGTCGTTCACGGGACCGGTGGTCGTCGCGCGGACCTGCTTGTAATTATAGTTGCCTGCGGAAACGTCGACGGTCGTCTGCGGTTTGAAGCTCGGCTTCGAGGTGGCGATGTTGAGGGCGCCGGCGGTGGTGTTCTTGCCGAAGACGGTGCCTTGCGGGCCGCGCAGCACCTCGACGCGCTCGATATCGAGAAGGTCGAACGTGGCCGAACCGGGGCGCGCGTAGTAGATGCCGTCCACAAAGACGCCGACGGCATTTTCGAGGCCGTCATTGGCGATGCCGCTGCCAAGGCCGCGAATGTTCAGCGTCGTATTGCGGGCGTTGGGGATCGTGACCTGAAGCGTGGGCACTTCCCGATAGATCTCGCGGATGTTGACCGCGCCGACATCCTGGAGATGTTTGCCGCCGAGCACGGTCAGCGCGACCGGCACGTCCTGCGACTTCTCGCTGCGCTTGCGCGCTGTGACGACAATCTCTTCGATCTGTGCAGGCGAGGCGACGGCAATCTCGGCCGGCTTGGTCTTCTTTTGCTGCTGTGCCGGCTCTGCGGTTTCGGCTGCGAAAGCGCATGTGGAAGCAAGTGCTGTGCTCGCCAGCAGCAGGCCTATGGTCTTCGAAATAAGAAGGCTCGATCGCGGTGCGGCCGCGAGTTTGTCACGCATGGTACTTCTCCGGTTGAGGACGTTCAGAATCCGCAAGGCGAGCCTTGCGGTGCCTGCGTGTCAGGCGCTCATTCCCGCCTGGGGAGGCGGCTAATGGAGTTGGGGAATGCTCGGATGATGTCGGCGGCAGGCCTCAGGGCTGGCCGGCGGAATTCCTGCTCAGCACAAACAGAGGTGCAGAGCGGGCATGGGCATCATGGAAAGGTTGCTGCATCTCGTCATGGCAAGAGACCCTGATTTCAAAGCTCCCCGGCGCTGCAGTTGCGGCCGAGATATTCATCATATTAAGTATTTTATGTCTATCAAATAGATATAATATAAGGAAGCCTAATTTGTCGCTCCCTGCGGAACCTTGAGCGGTTTTGGGGCCACTATGGCGCAACGGTCACAGGTCGCAGTTTTCCAAATGTTCCTTGTTTTAGCGCATCGAAAGACATTTCCGCGGTTCCGGTTCGCCTTCCCGGGCCGATGATGCGCTCGCCGGAGGGATCGATGCCGATGCTTGTCGCTACTTGCTTTTAAGGCTATCGTATTAATAGACAAAAGCGTAGAGGCGTAAAATGAAGGATTTTGCTTCCACCGGTCCGGGCAATGATGACGTCGTCACGAGCTACACGTCGTCAAACGTGTCGCCCTTTCCCGTGAGAGCCCACGGTGAGAGGCGGATCGACGCCTCCGCCGCTGCGGCTATCGCGTTGCTGGACAAAGGGCGTGGAGCGTTGTCGGAAGTGACCGCAGCGGAGATGCGGCGCAGATATTCGCAAAGCCGCAGCCGTGTAATCGCTCCCAAGCCGGCGATCGGTGCGCGGGAGACGATTACGCCATCGCGGGGCGGCGTACCCAGCCTGACGCTTTTCAGGCCGGAGAAGCATACGGGCCTCCTGCCCGCGATGATCTTTTTTCATGGCGGAGGCTGGTGCCTTGGCGGTCTCGATACCTATGAGCCGGTGTGCCGCGAACTGGCCAATCAGACGGGCGCCGCGATCATCTGGGTCGAATATCGGATGGCGCCCGAGTCGCCATTTCCCGCGGCAATAGAAGATGCCTGGGCCGCGGCTGAATGGGTGCAGGCCAATGCAGAGCGATTGGGTGTGGATCCAAGGAAAATCGGCCTCGCCGGTGACAGCGCAGGCGGCAATCTGGCAGCCGTCACGGCGATCGCCGCGCGGGATGGCTATGTCAGGTTCGACCCCGCATTCCAGGTGCTTATCTATCCATGCCTGGATCTGACGGCGAGCGCGCCTTCGCATGACGAGTTTGCGAAAGGATATCTCCTGACGAAGGAGCTATATGCCTGGTATCGGCGCAATTATGTCGGCCACCTGACCGAACATTCGGACTGGCGTATCTCTCCACTCTTCGCTGCTTCTCTCGCCGATCTTCCCTATACGGTTCTTCTCTATGCGGGGTTCGATCCGCTGCGCGATGAAGCCGTGCAATTCGCAAAGCGCCTGGATCGCGAGAACGTGGCGTTCGATACGATTTATTTCCCGGGGCAAATCCACGGATTCGTCGGAATGGGCGGTATCGTTCCGGAAGCGAAAACTGCAATTGAGGAAACGTCGCGCATGGTTCGCCGTCATCTCGACACTCTGCGCCTACGCAGAGTTTGAGCCGGAAGAGGTCGCCTGATCCGACCGGGAGCTGTTGAATGCATCAAAGGCGCGACGTAATCGTCGCGCCTTTGATTTTCTGACCGTTTGGGCTGCTTCCGGCTGCCGTTCAATCAAGACGATCTGGCAGGAAGCCGCTGGACCACCGCCTCATTTCGTGGCCGGATCGGAAACCAGCGCGACCTTGTTGAAGCCTAAATGGTTGATGACGCCCATCACTTCGACAATGTCGCCGTAGGGAACGGCCTTGTCGCCGCGAACATGAATGCGGCGGTTTACATCGCCAGCCGTGGCGGCCACCAGCGCCGGAGCGAGCGCATCCTGGCTGACTTCGTTCTTCTCGACAAAGACCTTTCCGTCGCGGTCGACGCTGACGGCGAGCGGGGGCTTTTGATCCTGCAACGGATTGGCTTGAGTCTTGGGCAGGTTGACCGGCACACCTACCGTCATGAGCGGAGCGGCCACCATGAAGACGATCAGCAGGACGAGCATGACGTCGACAAGCGGCGTCACGTTGATCTCGCTCATCGCGGGCGCATCGAGCCCATCTATGTCGGTCGAATTACGCAGCGAAACGGCCATCATGCACCTTCTTGTTTGACAGTTCGCGCGACAGTTCCACTTCGACGAGACCGGTGAACGTCGTCAGGCGTTTTGCATAGCGGCCGATCTCGCCGGAGAGGCGGTTGTAGGCCACAACAGACGGGATGGCCGCGACGAGACCGAGTGCCGTGGCGAAAAGCGCTTCGGCGATACCCGGCGCGACGACGGCAAGGCTCGTGTTGTTGGTTGCCGCGATGCCCTGGAAGCTGTTCATGATGCCCCAGACGGTACCGAAGAGGCCTACGAATGGAGCAACCGAGCCGATTGTCGCGAGGCCCTGCAGGCCCTTTTGCAAATGCTCGAGTTCGCTGCTCGTCGACAGCTGAGAAATCCTGTGAATGCGATCCTTGAAGCTGTCCTGATCGATATCGCGGAAGTCGGGCGCTTCCTCATGCGACCGGCGATATTCGTCAGCGATCGCATTGTATATCGATGCGATCGGATCCTTCGAAAAGGACTGCAGCTTCTCGCCCAGCTCCCGTATGGAAAAGCCTTTGCGAAGCGATGCGAGTAGCGATGACGATCGCCGGTTCAGTCTGCCCAGCCGAACGCTCTTTTCGGCTATGACACCCCATGCCCAGAGGGAAGCCAGGATCAGGAGGATGATCACGGTCTTGACCACGGTGTCGGCCTGAAGAAACAGAGCGACGGGCGAGAGAGTCGCGGTGTGCGCGATGTCCACGGCCGCGGACCCAAGCGTCGATGCTGCCTGGGAGGCCGCATCCGGAACGGGCAATTGGGCGCCGACGGTCGCGGCTTGAAGGGGGGTGTCGGTCATAATCTACTCACATGTTGACGGCGCTATTCGTCGTTCAGTTGGTAGGCGATGACGCCGTGCAACTGGTACGCCTTGGCGCCGAGTTCCGGAGGGGCGGGATAGGGTGCCGCCTGCTCGATTGCCGCTGCTGCGGCCTTGTCGAAGACTTCCTTGCCCGAAGGCTCGACGGTGTAGCTCAGGAGCTGTCCATCTGCGCCGATCACGAGCGTGTAGGCGACGCGACCTTCGAGCTGACGCATGAGAGCGCTTCGGGGATAGTTGCCGGAAGCTGCCTTGCTGACGCGATCATAGATGCGCGACACGTAAGAGCTTGGCAGGCTCTTTGGCGGCGGCGGTGCCGATGGTGCTTGTGCCGGCGCGGCCGACGCCGTGCTCGGGGACGGCAGCGCGGGGGCGGGCGATGCGGGCCGGGCCTCGGACTTCACAATCTTCGGCGGCTTCGGACGTATAGGTTTCGGTCGCGGCTTCTCAGCGGCGACAACATCTTCCGCCGGAGCGGGCGGCGCCGGAGGCGGCTCGTCCAATTTCGCAGGCGGCGCAGGCGCTTCCTGGACGGGCGTTTCCAGAACCAGCTCCAGTGGCCGCTCTTCCTGCAACCGAACGGGCGCGTGCAGCGAAGCCAGATAGATTGTGCCGAAGAGGGCGGCGTGCAGGCCGATTGAAATCGCGTGACGGGCATGTCTGATGGCGCCGTCGCTTCGAGGGTGCCAGAAATTGACGCGGGCGCCGGCCACCAGGGCGATGGGCGCGATTGTCCGCATGTCGGCCAGAACATCGCCGCCTTGGCGCCCGGCCCATGCCGGGCCGGACCAGTCTTTCTTTACTGCTACAAATTTCATCGCATCGGCGCCTTTTAAACAACATTAAATCTATAGGGTAACTGACAATCAGTCAATTCCCTTTCTTGCGGCGACGCCGAAAAGGCGGGCGCGGGCACCAGGCGCGCGGGGTGGGATAAGAAAATAGACAGCTTTGCAGTGTGAAAATGTGCGGCCTGTCTCAACGCATGGCGACTGCCGACGGGCACTGGATGTGCCCCGCCCTTCGGTTGGCCGTCGACTTCAGAGATGGTCAGTAGGCGATGACCGCATGGCCGACGAAGGCGATGCCGTAGAACCCGATGAAGGCGGCAATCGCGGCGGCGGTTGCATCGCCCGGGTTGAAGCCCGAGGCCGCTTCAAAGAGGCCGCATACGAACCGGATGGCTCGCGCCGAGGCGCGGGCCGCGAGGGTTTCAGCACCAGTGAGGGCTTCGAAGACGATGCGGGGAGCTGCAGTCATGACGTCGTCCTTTGCATTCAGAGGGCAAACCCTCCAAGGACGTTTCATTCCCTGTGCCGTCGCCTGTCGGCGCTTCTAGCGTTCTGCGGAATGGAAGTGACTACGCACTGCGGCGCATAATGGCCGCGAACATCGGGTCGGCATTGACACAAGCCGGACCGAAGCATCAGCCAGACTTGTGCCGTGAGTGGATGTTATGCCGCGTCGCATGAAATGACAATATGTCAGTATGCGAAGGTTGCGCGACGCGCTAGATGCGCCGCCCGGCAGCCTCCCAATAAGGCTCACGCAACTTGCGCTTGAAGATCTTGCCGGAATCCTCGCGCGGCAGCTCGCTGCGGAATTCGACGCGCTTGGGCACCTTGTAGCCGGCGATGCGCTCGCGCAGGAAGGCGCGAACCTCTGCCTCGCCGAGATCGGCGCCGGGCTGGCGCTGCACGACGGCACAGAGCTGCTCGCCGAATTCCTCGTCGGGAATGCCGAAGACGGCGCAGTCGGCGACGCCGGGCATCTTGTGGAGCTCGGCTTCGATTTCGGCCGGATAGATGTTCACGCCGCCGGAGATCACCATGTCCTTCTGGCGGTCGCATAGATAGAGAAAGCCGTCCTGATCGAGATAGCCGACATCGCCAAGCGTGATGAGGCCGCGCTTTTCGGCGCGGCGTCGCTTCTCGTCATCGCCATGATAGGTGAAGTCCGGAATGCGGTGCGAGCGGCAAACGACTTCGCCGGTTGCACCCTTCGCAAGCTCCTCGCCATTCTCACCGATCACCAGCACCTCGGCGCCGTCGATGGCCTTGCCGACCGTGCCCGGATGGGCGAGCCATTCCTTCGAGTCGCAGAAGACGACGGCGCCCGTTTCCGTGCCGCCGTAATATTCGTAGATCACCGGTCCCCACCATTCGATCATTGCCTGTTTCACATGGACGGGGCAGGGGGCGGCCGCGTGGACGACGAAGCGCAGGCTGGAGAGGTCGTATTTGCGCTTCACCTCTTCGGGCAGCTTCAGCAGGCGCACGAACATGGTCGGCACCATGTGGAGATGCGTGACCTTGTCGCGCTCGATGGTGGCAAGAAGCTCTTCGGGATCGAAGCGCGGCTGGAGAATGACCGTCGCGCCATAGCGAAAGGCGTAGAGCCCATAGGCATTGGGCGCCGAGTGATACATTGGGCCGGTAATGACGGTGACCGTATTCTCCGGCGTGCCGAACTTCGGGTTGAAGCCCATGACGTGGCCGATGATCGTGGTCCATGCCGCTGTCTCTTCGGCCGTCGGCGGATTGCGGCGCACACCCTTGGGGTGGCCTGTGGTGCCGGACGTGTAGATCATGGAGCCGGGGGCTTGGTCAGGCCCTTGCGCCTTGGGCGGAAATTTCGCCAGCCAGTCGTACCAGAGTGGAATGTCTGCGGGCGCGCGCGCCGCGTCCTTTGAAATTCCGTAAGCAGATAATATCTCCGGCGGCGTCTCGACGATGAAGACGGGCACGCCCTTCGGGATCGCCCTGGCGATCGGGTGATAGAGATCCGCATGGATCACGATGGCCTTGGCGCCGGAATTCTCGAAGATATAGGCGGCTTCGTCAGGCGAATTGTGCCAGTTGGCGGGCGTCGAATAGGCGCCGACCAGACCGGCGGCGATTGAAGCCTCGAAGAAGGCGAGATCGTTGCGGAGATAGACGGCGACGACATCGCCCCGTCCGATTCCGAGTTCGGCAAAGCCGGTTGCGGCGCGCGCCGCATTTCCGCCAAGCGTTGCTATGTCCGCGGCGCGAGCGCCGGAACGCACATAAGAAGCCATTGGTCCCTCCCCATCAGCTTTTCTTGTTGCTGAAAGTGTAGCAGGCGAGGGGAGGGGGTACAGGCGATTTTCCGGGATGCCGCGCTTACAAGCCTGTCGGCAGGGGGCGGGAGCCCATGCCCCAGGCATTGGCTCCCCGTATGTTCCTAGCTGTAGCGGGCCTCGCGCGCTGCGCCTTTCATGCCTGCTTTCACCTGATCGACGGCCCAGGCGATGTCGGTGAGATAGGTGTCGGCCACCTGAAGGTGGAAGGGTGAGAGCATGAGGTGAAGGCCTGCGGGCACCGTCGTCAGGCTTGTGAACCAGCCGCGCTCGAAGAGCTTGCCCCAGACGGCCATGCAGTCGATCTCGTCATGC
Source organism: Parvibaculum sp. (assembly GCF_039680535.1). GTDB lineage: Bacteria > Pseudomonadota > Alphaproteobacteria > Parvibaculales > Parvibaculaceae > Parvibaculum. The sequence goes on from NZ_JBDKSS010000010.1 coordinate 34,410, forward strand.
GTGAACGAGATGATCCCGAGTTGCGGATTTCCCAACACGCGGAAGCCGAGCGCCGTGACGCCTGCCGCGATTTTCTCGCGGGCATCGGTCACCTGCTTGTGCTTCGCGCGGTAGCCTTCGACGCCGAGGAAATTCATCACCGCCCATGCGGCGGCGATTGCGCCGCCGGGCCGGGTGCCCGCGAGTGTCGGCGTCACCATGCGGCCGCCCGGCCAGTCGTCGCAATCGAAGATCATATGTGCACGGAGCGATTCCGAACGGAAGAGAACCGTCGAGGCGCCCTTGGCGCAATAGCCATATTTGTGGAGGTCCGCAGACATGGAGGAAACGCCCGGCACCTCGAAGTCAAAGGGCGGGACGTCGCCGCCATTCATCCGCACGAAGGGTGCGATATAGCCGCCGACGCAGGCGTCCACGTGAAGCCAGAGCCCCCGCGCCTCGGCGAGCTCGCCAAGCTTCGCGATCGGGTCGATCAAGCCATAGGGAAAGCAGGGGGCCGAACCGACGATCATGATCGTCTTGTCGTCAGCCGCCTTGCCCATAGCCTCCACATCCGCGAGATAATTGGCGAGGAGCACGCGCCGCACCTCGATCTCCATGACCTTCGCCGCCTTGTCAAAGGCGGGATGGGCGGACCAGGGCAGCACGATATTGAGCGTCCCCGTCAGGCCCTTCTCTTTCCGCGCATAATCACGCGCGGTCTTCATCGCCATGGTGATCGAATCCGTGCCGCCCGAGGTGATGTTGCCCGCAGCCCCTTCCGGCGCATGGAGCAGGGAAAGGCCCATGGCGATGACTTCGTCTTCCATCTTCTTCAGGCTTGGGAAAGCCATCGGCCCGAGGCCGTTTTCGGACATGAAGAGCGTATAGGCTTCCTTCTGCACTCGCTCCACGTCGGGGCCTGCATTGAAGACGTAGACGGCGGTCTTGCCCTCGCGCCACTTCACGTCATGCGCGGCCCGCGTCAGCATCTCCTGCTTCAGGCTCTCCCAATCGGTTCCCTTTTCGGGCATCGGCATCGTCATTTCCTTTTCCTCGCGTCGGCGGTGGGCTTCGGCCACATGCCTCTTTGTGCCTATACTCTCCGAAATGCCGACGGCTTGGAAGGTGGCGCCGCAAAAGAGCGCCCGCCGGAACGGAAAACGACAACAACAGGAGGGAACGACGATGCAGATGGAAGATCTTCTATATGAGGTGAAGGACCGGGTTGCGCTTCTGACGCTGAATCGCCCGGACAAGCTCAATGCCTGGACGGCGGCGATGGAGAGGAGCCTGAAGCAGGCGCTGGCCGCCGCCGTCGCGGACGACAATGTGCGCGTCATCGTGGTGACGGGCGCGGGGCGTGGCTTCTGCGCGGGCGCCGACATGGGTCTTCTGCAAAGTATCAAGCCCGACAATTGGGAAGAGCGCGAGCTTGCGCAGGCGGCGCGGGAAGAAAAATTCGATTTCGCGAGTGGACTGGGCCCCGATGTGTCGCCCCATTATGGCGGACGCTTCGGCTATCTCATGCAGGTGAAGAAGCCGATCATTGCCGCGATCAACGGGCCGGCGGCCGGGCTCGGTCTTGTCTTCGCGCTCTATGCGGATATGCGTTTTGCCGGTTCGGACGCGAAATTCACCACGGCCTTCGCGCAGCGCGGGCTGATCGCCGAGCATGGCATTTCATGGCTTCTGCCACGCCTCGTCGGTCCCGCCCACGCGCTCGATCTGCTCCTTTCAGCGCGCAAGGTTACGGCGGCGGAAGCCGAGCGGATGGGCCTCGTGAACAAGGTTTTCGAGCAGGCGAATTTCATGGGCGCCGTGATGGACTATGCTAGAGCACTTGCCGAGACGGTCTCGCCGCGCTCGATGGGTGTGATGAAGGCGCAGGTCTGGAAGGCACTCTTCCAGGATTTCAACGAAGCGCTGGCGGTTGGCGACAGCGAGATGCAGAAGAGCTTTTCGACGGCGGATTTCAAGGAAGGCGTCGCGCACTTCGTCGAGAAGCGAAAGGCGAACTTCACCGGTCGATAGAAAAAAGGCGCGTGGAGATTGTTTCTCCACGCGCCCAATCGGTCGCTGCGTTCGATCAGAACGTCACGGCAATACCCGCAAGCGCTTCGATGCCCGCCGCCTGAAAGCCGTTGGCCGGTTCATATTGGCGGTCGAGCAGGTTGTTGACGCGAGCGGTCAGTTCGATGCCCTTCGTGATGACGCGCGACGCGGAGAGGTTCACCACGAGATAGCTGCCCGGCTTCGTATAGACGAAGGTGTTGCGCGTTATATCGAGATAGGGATCGATCCACTTGATATCCGTTCCGACGGACGTGGCATCGTCGATCTTCCACTCCGTCGTCCAGTTCGCCATATGGCGCGGACGGCGCGTCAATGTTGTGCTGAACGTGTCGGCTTCGAGCACCGTGAGCGTGTAGTTCAACCGGGTGGTCAGCGAGGGGAGCGGCGTTGCCTCTATGAAAGCTTCCACACCATGCGTATTGAAGGCAGGCGTGTTCTGCGCGGTCGAATTGCCGGCGAGGTCATAGACGATCGACACCGCATTCTCGATGCGGTTGTCGAAATACGTCACTCCGGTCCGCAGCATGTCGGGAACGAGTCCTTGCTCGACGCCGAATTCCCAGCCGCGGCTTTCCTCGGGCTTCAGGTTCGGATTCCCGGTGTAGATGGATGCGGGATAAGGCGGGCTCTGCGAGATCGAGTAGCCGAAGCGCTGATAGAGCGAAGGCACCTTGAATGAGGTCGCGTAGCTTGCCGTGAAGCGGGTGTCGGTCGACGGGATGTAGTATCCCGGCGCGATCGACCAGGTCATCTTCTTCTTGAAGTTGGACGGCATGTCATAGCGCAGGCTCGCCGTCGCGAACCAGTTGTCGCCCCATGTCTGATGGTCGGACAGCGAGATGCCATAGGCGTCGGTCGATGCGCTCGACACAGGCATGATGAGATACCCGTCGAAATCCTGCAGGCCATTCGATGAGAAGGACTCGTGCGAGTAGTCGGTGCCCAGTGTCAGCGTGTTGGTCGCGCTGAGATCGACCACGTTGTCGAATGCGGCGTTGACCCGTTCTCCGCGCGTATTGATGTTCTCCGAATAGACGTCGAGGAGCCGATCGGGATAGTCGACGGTGTTCGTCGCATAGTGGCTGTAGGCGAGGGTGAACTTCGGACGCCACTTGCCATCTGCGAGGCGGCCGGCGAGCGAGCCTGTCACGAAGGCCTGCTGCGCGCGGGAGCGATTTCCGAGATCCTCGAACACGGGATTGAAGGAGGAGTTGTATCCGCCTTCGTCAAGCTCCATTCGATTGTCATTGTACTGCACGAAGAAGGAGCCACTGAGATATTCGTTGAAGGCGCGGTCGAGCTGGCCCGAAAAGGCCACGTTCTCGCTCGCATCCTTTTCTTCTCCGGCGCCGAAGCGCAGACGCGCAGGCGTAACGTCGTTGCCGTCGGTTGCTTGCCGGGAGAGCGAGAGAAAATAGTTGGTATCTTCAACGTTTCCGGCGGAAGTGAGGCTCGTGTTGAGCGTTCCGAGCGTGCCCGCCTCGATGCGCGCTGTTGTGGTCGGCGAGGACTTGCCCTGCTTCGTGATGATGTTGATGACGCCGCCCATAGCCTGGCTGCCATACAGCGCGCTTTGCGGCCCCCGCACGATTTCGATGCGCTCAACATTATCGAGCGTCAGGTTTGCGGCGTTGAAGGCGCCGCGCGGGTCGGAGGGATCGCCAATACGCTGGCCGTTCAGGAGAAAGAGGGTCTGGTTGGAATTCGTGCCTCGCATGAAGATCGAAGCCACGCTGCCGGTTCCGCCGGACTGGATGATGGTCACACCCGGCACGGAGGCCAGAGCCTGAGGCAGCGTGCGATATTGATGGGCCTCGATCTCTTGCGCGGTGATGATCGTGTAGGAGCTTGCAACCTCTTTCGTCGGCAGCGGCTCCGGGCCGCTGGTGACGAGGATTTCCGGCGGGAGCGTCGCCGTGTCGGCAAGTGCAGGCGTGGCGGCGACTGCCGCCAGGCCCAACGCGGCCAGAATATGCAGGCCGAGGAATGAACGGTTCATTTGTGTACCCGAATCTCTTTCGCGGCCAACCCCGGCCGCTAGGACCGGCGGAGAGGCAGACGAACGAGACGGGATGGGCAGGGCAGGCGCGGCAGGATTATCCGAGGCATGGCATGCAACGCGGACACATAGCCTGACGCGTCACCAATGCGGCTCTCCGCCCCGCTGACACACCCCGGCCACCGGCAGATGACGCGCTTGACGGCAGGTTTCCTGGCTCGCGGGTCATCGGCCTGGTTCCGCCTTCCCAGCCTCATGCCCAAGGGGGGGCAGGAAGACCAGTGGCTTAGTGGAGCCGGGCCTCGCCGCTTACAGTTGCGGGGGCAGCCGGGGAATTGGCGCTGAAGGCGCCGCACCCCGTTCCCTCTTGCCTCCTTCGGCCGCGCAAGTCGCGCGCCTCGGGAACCATCGAGCGGGGGCACTATAGAAACGGAGAGGGGCGTGTCAAATCCGGGGCGCCGGACTGGAAGGGATTGCGGTGGTGCCGATGCCGGGGACACTGTTATTATGGGTGAGTAAGGGAAATGCCATGGCTCAGCGCTGCGCTCTTGTTCGGTTGGCGGACGGGTTGGTCGAGAATGTGATCGTCGCCGACCCGGAAACGGATCGAGTCGCGGAAGGCTATCTGCTGGTTCCAACCGATGCGGCAGCGCCGGGCGATATGTACCGGTTCGGCATGTTCACACGCCCGGGCCTCTCTGAGGATCTTACGGTCAAGGCCAAGGCAGCCCTCGACGCCTCCGACCAGATCGTCCTGCGTTGCTATGAGAATGGCGTCGTGGTGCCGGCGGCCTGGGTGGCATATCGAGTCGCGCTTCGCGCAATCATAAGCGGCAAGAAATCCGGCCCGTTCCCCGCGCGCCCGCCTTATCCAATCGGCACATAGCGGTATAGCGGTCTGTCAGGGGCGAAAAGGCGTTGCTCGAAACATCAGGCGACACGAGGATCGCGCGAGCGCTTTAGCCTGGGTTCGCCTGTAACATGGGATGATTGCTTGTGCCGGGTTCATGCGCGAGGCAATCCCGAACTTTGCCCGATCTGGTACCGGGCTCCCTGAAAGACAGGGAAAGACTGGTCGGAGTGAGAGGATTCGAACCTCCGACCCCCTCGTCCCGAACGAGGTGCGCTACCAGACTGCGCCACACTCCGTATCCAATCTGAGGCGGCGTTATAGCGTCCCGGATATGGGTCCGCAAGCCTCTCCGCACTCCGAAATTGAGAGAATCCGGCAAATCCACGCCGGTTGCGCCCACAACTCGTTGCGGCTATCTTCCGCCCCGTTTCGCAGGGAGGCTACGCACCTCACGGCTCCTGCTGGGGCGTCGCCAAGTGGTAAGGCAACGGATTTTGATTCCGTCATACGGAGGTTCGAATCCTCCCGCCCCAGCCAAACCTCACCTAATTCTCCTGTTGCCGTCACCGGGCAGCCAAATCGGCTGCCCGGCAACTCTGACCTCGATCTATCCGCAGCGGGGCTCGGTCGCCGCCTCCCGATAGACATCCGCCGTGCCGGAACTTACTTGGGCGTTACGCCGGTCACGACGGCGCGGTCCTTCTCGTTCTGGATGACGTCGATCGTTGCGCCGGTCGGGTCTTCGGCGATGAGCGTCTGCACCACGGCCGGATCATCGGCGAGAGCGACAAAGCGTGCGTCCGCCGCAGTGCGTCCGATCAACAGTCCGCGCGGTTCGGGGCCGCTATAATCGACCGTGTAGGTCTCGATGGTAGCGCGTCCCGTCGGGTGCGGATCGATGCTCGGAGTGGCCCAACCATCGACTTCGGCTTGCAGCGCCTTGCTGTCGAAGCCCTTCCATGCGGCAGGCCTGGTCGAATAGACGCCTACGGAATATTTCGACAGGAATCCGCCGTTTGCAGCGACGAGACCGAACTTGCCGGGCGCCGACCGCAGCCGCTGAACCATGGTCGCGATGGCATGCATCGAATAATTATTTCCGGCGCCACCGAAGAAGGGCAGGCCGCCGGTAACGGTGAGGCCGCGGGGGTCGTCTGCCTTCAGGCCGAAGGCGTCCGTGATGTTGAAAACGGCAATCGGGAAGCAGCTGTAGAGATCGATCACGTCGATATCGGACAGGGCGAGATTTGCGACCTCAAGCGCGCGTTCGATAGTGCGAACGGAAGCCTTGCTCTTCGACAGATCCTGCCGCTCCATGACGATGCGTTCCTTCGTATCCGCGCCGCCATGAAGGTAGACCCATTTCTCTTCCGGAATGCCAAGCGCGCGGGCCTTGCCGACAGAGGTGAAAAGCACAGCGGCGCCCTGATTGGCCTGATCGCGAGCAACCATGCGACGGGGGAAGGGATCAGCCACCAGGCGGTTCTTCGGCGTCACCGTGGCGAGTTCCTCGGCGGTGAAAACCTGTTGAGACATGGCGTGCGGGTTCTGCGCCGCGACCTTGGTAAAGGGTGCAAACAGCCGCCCCATTTCCAGCGCATAAGAGGCGCGGTCGATACCGAGCATCGCGCGGCGCGCATTTTCAAACAATGCGTACATCTGGATCGGAGTGCGCGCGCCATGCTGGATGAGATCGGGCGTCAACAGACCCTCTACGCCATAGCCGCGATCCTCCAGCGTTCCGCTGACGGTTTCCGACCAGTCGCGCGTTTCCTTCTTGCCGAGCACATAGCGCATGGTGGAGATCGCCTCGGAGCCGACGATCAGCGCCATGCCGATCTCGCCCTTCGCAATCTCCTGCGAGAATTCGTTGATCAGATGCTGCGGGCCCTGACCGCCCGAGATTTCCAGCACGGCGCGCGCGGGATTTGCCCCGATGCGCTTGGCGATCGAGCGCGGGAAGTTGTTCGAATGGCCGAACGGCGCGACGGCCGCGCCATGCGAAATTTCGAACTGCCTGATCGAGGCGATGACGTCGATCTCGGGTGCGAGCTTCGCGACCGACAGGGCGTCTTCAAGAGCCACCTGGGCGGCGGCGGCTGCCAGCTCGACCGGTGAACGCTCGGCATAGTCCGGAGCTTCGATCCGTTCGGAAACCTCACCGACGCCGACGAGGATGGGGGTGTTGTCGCTGATGCTCATGGAACTGATTCCAACTGGGAGAAAGGGGCTTACGCAGCGTCATGGAGGCTTTTTGCAGCCATGGCGCACATGGATAAATCTTATATCGCGACCAACTGAAAACACAGTCTGCGCTGCCGGTTGAAGGGCGATGATGGAGAGGCTTGCGTCTCGATCTTCTCCTTCCTGGCTCATTGGCGTTTTGCGTTGGTATTACCTCGCTGCCTTCCCTATCCTTCGTCAAAACAATTGGTTTAGGGACGGAGAAAATGGGGCAGGCGAGCTTGGTCATCCGCAACGGGCGGATCGTCGATGGAACTGGCGCAGAGGGATATCAGGGCGACCTCGCAATTGAAGACGGCAAGATCGTTGCGGTCGGCCGGTACGAGGGTAAGGGTGCCAGCGAGATCGATGCCAAGGGCATGGTCGTGGCCCCGGGCTTCATCGATATACATACGCATTACGATCCCCAGATATGCTGGGACCGATTGGCGACGCCGAGTCTCGAACATGGAGTAACGACCGTCGTGATGGGCAATTGCTCGTTGAGCCTCGCGCCGGTGCGACCCAACGAGAAGGTCAAGCTGATCAGGATGTTCGAGAAGATCGAGGACATCAAAGAGGCGACCTTCGACCTCGCTGTTCCCTTCACGTGGGAGAGCTTCGGCGATTATCTCGATCACATCCGTCCCGGCCTGGGCATCAATGTCGGAGCTCTCGTCGGTCATTCGGCAATCCGCTATTACGTGATGGGCCCTGACAGTCAGGAACGCGTCGCGACGGACGCCGAGATCGAGCGGATGAGCGAGCTGATGGAAGAGGCCATGGCGGCCGGCGCCATCGGGCTTTCGACGTCATATGTGGACATCGATGAAGATGGCCGACCGGTGCCAAGCCGGCTGGCGGACATGCGCGAGAAGATCGCGCTTTGCAAGGCGATGGCCAAGAGCGGTCGAGGCGTGCTTCAGACCGTTCCCTACTTCATCGATATCGAGAAACAGCTTGAGAATATCGAGGAGCTTGGCGATCTCAGCCTTGCCAGCGGCGTTGTCTGTTCCGTGGCGCCGATCACCTACAATCCCGTGTCGCCGGACAATTGGAAGCGATCGATCGCCAAGCTGGAAGAGCAGCAAAAGCGCGGCGCAAAGGTGTACGGCCAGTCGATGCCCCGCAGCTTCGACATCAACATCATTCTCTCTGAAACTTCATTCATGCTCTACTCGGTACGCAAGTGGGACATGATCATGAAAAAGCCGCTGCCCGAGCGACTTGCGGGCTTTGCGGACCCGGACGCGCGGCCCATGCTGGTGGAGGCTGCCGAGAAACGCATCATGCCGCTCTTGCGGAACATGACCGTGGGGCGAGTCTATTCGTCTGCCAACGAAAAATATCTTGGGCGCAAGCTGACGGAGATTTCGGCGGAGGTCGGGAAGTCCGTCGCCGACGTCATGCTCGATATCGCGGTGGCCGACGGACTGCGCACTGAGTTCCAGATTCGTGGAGCGATCCATGCCGATCCGGAAATCGTGTCGTTCATTCTCGATCATCCGCTGGTGCAGATCGGCGGGTCGGATGCTGGCGCTCACGTCACGCAATTCTGCGGCGCGGGCGACACGAGCGACATGCTGGAACGCTATGTTCGCGGTTACGGCAAGATGACGGTGGAGCGCGCCGTTCATCGCATGACGGGTGAATTGGCAAGCTCGTGGGGTTTGCGCGATCGAGGCACTCTCGAACCCGGTCAGGCTGCCGACGTGGTGATCTTCGATCCCGCGACGATTTCCCGTGGCGAGGAAATTTTCGTCGGCGATTTTCCGGGCGGAGCGAACCGTTATATCCGGCACGCCACCGGCATCGACAAGGTGATCGTCAATGGCGAGGTCGTGCTCGACAAGGGTCGATACACCGACGCGCGTGCGGGGACGATCGTCTAGGGATCGTCTTCCGATCCCGGCGCTATCTGGTGCGAGGCGCGAGGCCTTTCACCAGCAGGGCGATATATTCGTCGGCGATTTTCTGGCCGACCATATCCGCGTCCCGCTGGTGCCAATGGCCGATGGAATTCAGCGCGCCCGCCAGTGCAAACGCCGTGATCTTCGGGTCCGAAGATGCGATCGATCCATCCTCAATGCCGTTTGAAACCAGTTCGCGGATCTTGCGGTCGATTTCAGTCTTGATGCGCCTTACCTTCTTGCGGCTTGCATCCGAGAGTTCGGCATCGCTGATGCGCACGGCGCAGCGGCCGAAATCCGTTTCGTTGACCTTGGCATAGCGCTTGAGATAGGCGACCAGCCGTTCCATGCCCGTGCGTTCGCCCGGCGCCGGATCGGCGTCACCGACGGCTTCGAGCATGTCGAGGCCGTGCTGGATGCAGGCAAACAGCATCGCCTCCTTGTTCTTGAAATAATAATAGAGCGTCGGCTTCGTCACATTGAGGATCTGGGCAACCTCGTCCAGCGAGGTGCGGTGATAGCCGCGCTCGGAAAAGACGCGCGCCGCAGCCGTTAATACGGCTTCCCGTTTCAGGTCACGCTCGCTTCTGCGCTCGGGCGCCTTCTTCCAGGGTGACGCGATCGCCGGGCCTGGCATGGGTCTCTCTCCGATTCTCTCGATCCTGCGAGCATAGAGTCCGCTCCCGATTTGACAAGATACCTAAGAGAAACTATTTTACTTGTCGGTAACATAAAAAGCCCGGCACAGACCGGGCCATGGGGGGCTTCCTTGTATCTGACGCAAGCCATTCATCGCGCCGCCGCGACGACGCCGAACGCCGTTGCGACCATCTGCGGAAACCGCACAAGGCGCTGGGCGGAGGTGAAGGACCGCGTTGCGCGTCTGGCCGGCGCCCTGAAAGGGCTAGGCGTCGAGACGGGCGATCGCGTCGCCATGCTGTCGATGAACTCGGACCGCTACTTCGAGGTCTACTTCGCGGTGCCCTGGGCGGACGCCGTCGTGGTTCCGATGAATGTTCGCTGGTCGGTCGCCGAGCACGTCTATTCGATCAAGGATTCGGGCGCGACGATTCTCATCGTCGACGACGCCTTTCTCGCCGCGGGTCTGGCCGTGAGAGACGAATGCGAAGGCATTCGCCATGTGATCTATGCGGGCGATGGGCAAACGCCCGCCGGGCTTCTCGACTATGAGGCGCTTGTCGCGGCCGTTGCTGCCGTTCCGGACGCGGGCCGCGCCGGTAGCGATCTTGCCGGCATCTTCTATACGGGCGGGACGACGGGCTTTCCCAAGGGTGTGATGCTGTCGCATCAGAGCCTTTGGACGAGTTCGCTCTGTATCGGCGCCGGCATCCGCCTCACTTCGTCGGTACGATATCTCCATGCCGCACCGATGTTCCATCTGGCCGACGGCGGCATGACATATGCGGCGACGATGTTCGGTGGCTCGCACGTCTTCATGCCATCATTCGATGCTGCCGCCTTCCTCAGCCTCGTGGAAGGCGAGCGGGTGACCCATGCCTTGCTCGTGCCGACGATGATCCGGCTGCTGCTCGACTGCCCGGATCTTGCGCACCGCGACATCTCTTCTTTCGAGCGTCTCATTTACGGCGCTTCACCGATGGCGGAGGCGCTACTCCGCGCTGCGATGGAGCGGCTTCCGAATACCGGCTTTGTGCAGGCCTACGGACAGACGGAGCTCTCGCCGCTTGCGACGATCCTCGGGCCCGAATGGCATGTCCTCGAAGGTCCGAAAGCCGGCAAGCTGCGCTCGGCGGGGCGGCCCGGTCTCTGCGTCGAGATCAAGATCGTCGATGCCGCTGGCAGAGAAGTTCCGCGCGGATCGGTCGGCGAAGTCTGCGCCCGAGGTCCGAATACCATGCTCGGCTATTGGAACAAGCCTGAGCAGACGGCGACGACGCTGGTCGATGGATGGGTTCACACAGGCGACGGCGGGTACGCCGACGAGGATGGCTTCGTCTATATCGTCGATCGCATCAAGGACATGATCGTGTCGGGTGGCGAGAACGTGTTCTCGGCGGAAGTGGAGAATGCGCTGATGCAGCATCCCGCCGTCAGCGAATGCGCCGTGATCGGCGTTCCCGACGAGAAGTGGGGCGAGCGTGTGCATGCGATCATCGTGCCGAAGGACGGGCAGGCCGTCACGTCGGACGAAATCATCGCCCACTGCAAGGTCTTGATCGCCGGATACAAATGTCCGCGCAGCGTGGACCTGCGCATCGAGGCGCTGCCGAAATCCGGTGCTGGAAAAATCCTCAAGGTCGATCTGCGGCAGCCTTATTGGGCCGACAAGAGCCGAAACGTCAACTAGCGAAGGGACCAGGTTATGAGCAATCGCGTCGTTGTGGCGGGAGTGGGAATGCTTCCGTTCGTCAAGCCGGGAGCAAGCGCCACCTATGACGAGATGGGCGCCGAGGCTGTCCGTCTCGCGCTGGCGGATGCCGGCCTCTCCTATGAGACGGTCAAGCAGGCCTATGTCGGTTGGGTCTATGGCGATTCAACCTCGGGTCAGGCCGCTCTCTACAAGGTTGGCCTCACCGGCATTCCGGTCGTCAACGTCAACAACAATTGTTCGACGGGTTCTTCCGCGCTCTTCCTCGCGCGTCAGGCTGTCGAGAGCGGCGTCGTCGATTGCGCGCTCGCATTCGGTTTTGAGCAGATGGCGCCAGGCGCGCTCGCGACGGTTTTCAACGACCGCCCCGGTCCGCTGGACGAATTCCTCAAGATTGCCGATGAATCCTTTCAGGGAGCCGAGACGGTGCCGATGGCGCTGCGGCTCTTTGGCGGCGCGGGTTACGAATACCAGCAGAAATACGGCGCGAAGAACGAGACTTTCGCCAAGGTGCGCGAGAAGGCGAGCCTGCATGCGATCCATAACGAGCGGGCGATTTTCAGAACGCATGTGACTGTCGACGATGTGTTGCAGTCGCCCAAGATGTTCCTCAACCTGACAAGGCTTCAATGCTGCCCGCCGAGCTGCGGCGCGGCGGCGGCGATCCTCTGTACGGAGGAATTTGCGCGCAAGCACAACATCGACGCACGGATCAGGATCGCTGGCCAGGCGATGACGACGGATTATCCGTCGACCTTCTCCGAGCGCAGCCTCATCAAGGTCGTCGGCGCCGACATGACCAAGGAGGCCGCGCGCCGCGTCTACGAGCAGGCGGGCATCGGGCCGGATGCTGTCGATGTCGTCGAACTCCACGACTGCTTCACCACGAATGAGGTCATCACCTATGAGGGCCTTGGGCTTTGCCCGGAAGGCGGCGCCGAGAAATTCATCTGGGACGGCGACAATACCTATGGCGGCAAGGTGGTGACGAACCCCTCCGGCGGCCTTCTGTCGAAGGGCCATCCTCTGGGCGCAACCGGCCTTGGTCAATGCGCGGAACTGACGTGGCAGCTTCGCGGAGCGGCGGGGAAACGGCAGGTCGAGGGCGCGCGGGTGGCGCTTCAGCACAATCTCGGATTGGGCGGCGCTTGCGTCGTCACCATGTACGAGCGCGCGGAGTGAAGACGATGATCGACAAGAAATTCATCGGCCACGAATTCGCGCCGGTTACGGCTGAGGTGGAGAAGGGGCGGCTGCGCTTTTTCGCCAAGGCGACGGGAAATAACGATCCGATCTATTCGGATGAAGAGGCGGCCCGAAAGGCCGGTTACCCCTCGCTGCCGATACCGCCCACATTTCTCTTCTGCCTTGAAATGGATCGGGACAATCCGTTCGACTTTCTCGACCTTCTCAAGGTCGATCTCGGGAAAATCCTCCACGGCGAGCAGATGTTCACCTATCACGCGCCGGTCTGCGCGGGCGATCGCATCACCTTCACGTCGCGGATTGCCGATATCTACGACAAGAAGGGTGGCGCGCTCGAGTTCATTGTAATGGACACGCAGGCCCGCAATCAGGATGGGGTTCATGTCGCAGACATGCGCCGCTCGATCGTCGTGCGTCACGGCTAGGAGATGGAAATGACCGATATTCGAAACGCCGAAAAAGGGTCCATCGTCGGATCGCTGACCGTCGCCCCCATCACCCGGCACACGCTCGCGCTCTATTGCGGCGCGTCGGGAGATCTCAACCCGATCCATGTCGATATCGATTTTGCCAAGGCGTCCGGTATGACCGATGTCTTCGCTCACGGCATGTTGTCGATGGCATATCTCGGTCGCCTGCTCACGGATCTGGCGCCGCAAACGACGCTGCGCAGCTTCACGACACGCTTCACCTCGATCACACAGCTCGGTGCCGAGATCACCTGCACAGCGAAGCTCGCCGAACGGTTCAGCGAGGACGGCGAAGACCGCGCCAGACTGGAACTTACGGCGGTCGATCAGAACAATGACGTGAAGCTGCTCGGCGAAGCCGTCGTCGCACTCCCAAATTGAGGACAGAACAATGAAGAAACTCGAAGGCAAGGTTGCGCTTGTTTCCGGCTCGGGCCGTGGCATCGGACGAGCGCTCGCGCTGAAGCTCGCGAGCGAAGGCGCACGCGTCGTTATCAACGACATGGACCCGGAGCCCGCGCAGGAGACGGTCGAGGAAATCCGTCGCGGGGGCGGCGAAGCGACTGCCTGCGTCGGCAGCGTTACTGAAGCGGATTTCGGCGATCGCTTCGTCAAGACGGCCATCGATACCTATAACGGCCTCGACATCATCGTGAACAATGCGGGCTACACCTGGGACAGCGTCATCCAGAAGATGAGCGACGAGCAGTTTCAGGCGATGCTCGAAGTCCATCTCGCCGCGCCGTTCCGCATCCTTCGTGCCGCAGCCGAGCCCATCCGCATCATGGCGAAGAACGAAGCGCAGCAGGGCAAGGAAGTCTTCCGCAAGGTGGTGAACATCTCTTCCGTCGCGGGGCTTGGCGGCAATGCCGGTCAGGTGAGCTATTCCTCGGCCAAGGCGGGCCTCGTCGGCATGACGAAGACGCTTTCGAAGGAGTGGGGACGCTACAAGGTGAACGTCAATTGCGTCGCCTTCGGCTTCATCAAGACGCGCCTCACGCAACCGCTGACCGAAGCGGGCGCCAGCATCGATGTCGAGGGCCGCAAGATCGCCGTCGGCGTGCAGCCTGCCTTCATCGACGCCATGGAAAAGCAGATGATTCCGATCGGCCGCGCCGGAACCCCGGAGGAAGCGGCGGATGGCGTCTATCTCTTCTGCACGCCCGAGTCGAACTACATCAGCGGTCAGGTCATCGTCGTCGGTGGCGGCGTGTCGCTCTAGGGAGGAATGGGCATGACCGCGATCAATCGGCCTGCGTCTCGTTGGTTGACGGAAGACCTCAACATCTTTCGCTCTTCGGTTCGGAAGATCATCGAGCGCGAGTTCGCGCCGCATTACGATCGCTGGATCGAACAGGGCATTGTTGACAGAGAGGCTTGGCGCGTCGCCGGCGATGCGGGGCTTCTTTGTGTGTCGATGCCCGAGGAATATGGCGGCGGCGGTGGAACTTTCGCCCATGAGGCTGTGATTGCCGAGGAACTGGAATATTCGGGTATTGGCATTGCTTTCAGCGTTAGCCTGCATAACGCGATTGTCGCGCCCTATTACCTGGCCTATGGCACCGAGGACCAGCGCCGCCGCTGGCTGCCGAAGCTCGCGAGTGGCGAATATGTCGGCGCAATCGCGATGACGGAGCCGGGCACGGGCTCCGACCTCCAGAACGTGCGTACCACGGCGCGTAAGACGGAGGGCGGCTATAGGGTAAGCGGCCAGAAGGTCTTCATCACAAACGGTCAATTGGCCGACCTTGTCTTGACCGTGTGCAAGACGGACCCTGCGCAGGGCGCGAAGGGCATTTCGCTGCTCGCCGTCGAGACGGACCGGCAGGGGTTTCGCCGCGGTCGCAATCTCGAAAAGATCGGGCTTCATGCATCGGACACATCGGAACTTTTCTACGATGACGTCGATGTGCCAGCCGACAATCTGCTGGGTGGCATCGAAGGGCGCGGCTTCTATCAGCTCATGGAGAAACTCGTCCAGGAGCGGCTCTTGCTGGCGGTGAGCGCCGCCGCAGCGATGGAAAGGGCGATTGCCCTCACGACCGATTATGTGAAGGAGCGCAAGGCCTTCGGTCGCGCCATTCTGGACTTCCAGAATACGCAGTTCCGTCTGGCCGAATGCAAGACAGAGGCGACGATCGCCCGCGTCTTCGTCGACAACTGCGTCGAACGTCATATCGCGGGCGAGCTCGACCCGGCCACCGCGTCGATGGCCAAGTGGTGGTGTTCGCAAAAACAGGGCGAGATCGTCGACACATGCCTCCAGTTCTTCGGAGGGTATGGCTATATGTCGGAATATCCGATTGCACGCATGTATACGGATGCCCGGATACAGCGGATCTATGGCGGGACAAATGAAATCATGAAGCTGCTCATCTCGCGTTCGTTCTAGTTCTGGCGGCTCCTTTTCTTGTTCCTTCCGCATTCCTAGCCGCCGCTTTAGCGCGCTTGAGGTTGAGAGAAGTGTTTGCATGACCTACTCGAATATTCTCGTCGAGCGAGACGACGGCGTCGGCCGGATCGTTCTCAATCGGCCCGAGATTCTGAACCCGCTCTGCACCGAGACCTTCGTTCAATACCGCGAGGCGCTTCAGGCATTTCGCGACAGCGGCGATGTCCGGGTTGTGGTCCTGACCGGCGCCGGGCGCGCCTTTTGTGCAGGCGCCGATATGAAATGGCTGGATGGCGCTCTTCACAGGGACACGCTCGACCGGGAGGCGCGCCGTCGTGACATGGATGACGTCCTGCTCGAGGGCCACGCGCTCATCAGGGAATTGCGCGCCTTTCCCGGGCCGGTCGTCTCGGTGGTGAACGGCCCTGCCGTGGGCGGAGGGGTTGGCCTCGCCTTGGCGGCAGACATGGTGGTGGCGGCGAAATCTGCTTATTTCGGCTTTCCTTTCGTGCCGAATCTCGGCCTCGTCCCCGACCTCGGCGGATTTGCCTTCATGCAGAAGCGGATAGGATTGGCGCGCGCAATGGGGTGCGCCTTGCTCGGCGAGCGCCTGGATGCGGAGACGGCCGCGAATTGGGGGCTGATCTGGCAGTGCGTGGACGACCATCGCCTCGCAGATGTTGCCACGACGCTTGTGAGGCGGCTCACCCTGCTGCCCGTTTCGGCGGTCGTGGCGCTCAAGCAGATGTCCGCACATGCGCAGGAAGATACGTTACCCGCCTTTCTCGACCGCGAGCGCGCGCTGCAGGCTCAGCTTTTCTCCGGCGATCATGCGTTCGAGAAAGTATCGGCCGTGATCGAAAAGCTGCGACCAGACCCTCGTCAATCAGAGTAGGCAGGTTTTTCAATAACCTCGCTCGATGTCGACCGTCTGCGGGAGTTCGCCAGTGGTGCGGTAGGCCCGGATGTTGGCGGCGACAATTGCAGCGGCCGTATGCTGGTCTGTCGGAGCCGAAATATGCGGTAGCACCGTCACCTTCGGATGGTGCCAGAAGGGTGATGCGGCGGGCAACGGCTCTTCGTGAAAGACATCAAGAACGGCATGTGAAAGATGCCCGGCGTCGAGCGACGCGATGAGGTCGGCGTCAACGACGATAGCGCCGCGCGCAAAGTTGATGAGTGCCGCTCCTTCCATCATCGCTGCGAAACGCCTGCTGTCGAGAAGGCCGCGTGTTTCGTCGGTCAGCGGCATGAGGCAAACGACGAGGTCGCTTCCCCCGAGTACGGCGTTGAGCCCATCATCGCCGGTAAAACTTTCGACGCCGCTTGTTTCCTTCGGCGACCGGCTCCATCCCTTGACGACGAAGCCTGCCTGCTTGAGACGGTGTGCCGAGGCCATGCCCAATGCGCCGAGACCGAGTATACCGACCGTGTAGCGGGAAGGGTGGCGATAAGGCTGTTGTTCCCAGACGCGATCCTGCTGCTGCCGCCGATAGATCGGCATGTCGCGATGCAGGTAGAGGGTCCAGGCGAGTACCGCCTCAGCCATGACGCGTGAGAGTTCAGGGTCCACCAATCGCACGATTGGCGGTGCGCCCGCACCCAGTTCCGCGACCAGCCGTTCGACGCCCGCCCAGAGGCTCTGTATCCATGCAAGGCCGGGAAGTTCGGCGACCTGAGCAGGGTTGGGGTCGGCAACAATGGCGATCTCCGCGGATTTGCGCTGGCCCCCGTTCATGTCACGGAAGCATAGAATGTTTTCGTCGGGCAACTGATCGGCGAGAAGCGCTCGCCATTCCTGTTCGGAGGCCTCGTCGATGCGCGTGACGAGGGCAATGGGCTTGCGCATGCGGTAGATATCTTTCTGTGTTCGGTGTGCGGGACGCTCTTGAACGCCTCTACATCGAGCGGATTAGCGACGTGGTCGCGGAAGAACATTGTGTCTCGTTCACCCGGTTCTCGCGCGAAACGCAGGGCCGGTGCAATGGCAAATGGGATGCCGCAGGATTCCACCTATCCGGTGGTGATCGCATTTTCAGCAAGTAATTTTCTGAGTTCGGTTCGCTTTATCTTCTGCGTTCCAGCGATGGTTCGAGGAAATTTCGACAAGACTTCGAATCGGACGCCTTCAAACTGCGGAAAATGTTGAACCACGGTGTCCAGCTTCGCTTGAGGCGGCATTCGATCTGCTTCGATTGCCACGAAAAGCTCGTCCTTGCCGGAAGCGCTCAAGCCCGAGAACAGACATACGGCGTCGACGTCCAGCAACTTCTGAACTTTTTCCTCGAGTGGCGCCGAGGCGACCTTGAAGCCCTGAATGTTCAGCACGTCGGCGATGCGGCCGAGAATGCGAATGCGGCCATCCTCTCGCCGGATGGCAATGTCACCGGGATAGAAATAGCCGCCCCGGAAAAAGCGTGAAGTCGCGTCTTCATCGTCCAGATAGGATTTCATATCCGACTCAAGCACCTTGACGCGCAATTCTCCTTCGGCACCGGGCTCGCATTGATGCCCATCGTCATCGACGATTTCGACGGTTCTGTCTTTGGCGACGGTCAGCCAGAGAAGGTCGTCGGACGACTTGAAATGTGATTGGGCGATGGATTGGCATTCTGTTGAACCATAATGAATCGAAATGCGGGGATAGGACTCGCGCGCCAGCTTTTGGGCCATGGCGAAACTCAGGAAGCCTCCAGAGCATATCAACTCGCAGTCTTTTTGCGGGCGCTTCGGCAGCATGTCGTCCGCGATCAGCTGTTTCAGGATGCCTGGAGTGAGGGATATCTTGCTGATCCTCTGCTTGAATGAGGCTCGTAAGGCATCCACCTGCTGCGCGATGATTGCCGTTCCGCCGGCGTGCCAAACGCAAATGGAGCGATCGAGGCCAATTGCGGTCCAGAGGGGAAACCAAAGGGAGTGATGCACGGTATCGGCATCATTTTTTCGAAATCTGTTAAGCCGCTCAATTCTGCTGTCTTCATTTGCGCCGTCCCAAAGGACCTTCTTATAGGTGCCTGTGGTGCCCGACGTGTAAATGACGTGCCCCCCATAAGGTGACGCCAGCGGAAGTGGACGAGGGAGGTCCGCATCATGCATGCCCGCATATATAGATGAGGGCACGACGATCATCTTTGCGCCGCTTGGCGCGTTGCGATTGAAATTGTGCGCGGCTTCCTCCACTTGGACCGTCACGATGCAGGCGACGTCCTTGAAGTGCAGATCATTTAATTGAGCTATTGAATGGACCGATATGGTTGTGAGGCCGAGTGCGCGAAGCGCGAGAACATTGACCCACGCATCGGCCAGGCCAGACGCCAGCACGACGGCATTGCGCCCGGCAGGCAACTCCTGCTGTGCGAGGAAGCGGCGAGTGGCTTCGATGGTTCGGGCAAAATCCGCGTAGTTGATCGAGAGGCCATTGTAAACGAGCGCGACCTTGTCTGGTTGCTTATGCGCCAACTCGTAAATACGATTTGTAATCATGATGCGTGCTCCAATATTGAGCTCATGACCAAGAATATGCGTTCAGTCTATCCCGAAGCGAGCTCAGGCAAAGATGCATAGTCGTCACAAGGGCGATTTGGCGCTTATTGAGCGGTCAGTGATAAAATGTCATTGTGCCAGATGATCTCGACTTCTGTTCAACCGGACGGCGGGAGTTCATACGTCGCCCATTCGCTATGCATGTTTCTTCAGACGAAGCCTTGTTTTTATGCATGAAGCGGTGCTGTGCGCTGGATGCTGCGAAACAAGCGAACGGCTTGCTAGGCTCTGCCGCCTTTGTTGGGTTGGTGTCGTTGCACAGGCCCGTATCTTGCTAGATTGAATGCAGGACGGCGCGCGTAGGCACGCCGCCTTCAAGTCCTCCTCCTTCAGTTTGTCAAAAGCGTAAAATCCAATGCCAGCAACACGTATGAGCTACCGCGGAATGGCGGTCGCGCCTCACCATCTTGCGGCGAGTGCTGCGCGCGACGTCCTCGCCGAGGGCGGCAATGCAGCGGAAGCGATGATCGCCGCTGCTGCCGCCATCGCCGCGGTCTACCCGCATATGAATCATCTGGGCGGCGATGGATTCTGGATTCTGTCGCGTCCGGGGGAGACGCCGGTTGGTATCGAGGCATGCGGTCCTGCGGCGGTAGCAGCAACGCTCGACTTCTATCGGGAGCGCGGCGTTACGCAGACGATACCGCCACGCGGCGGCCTGGCGGCACTCACCGTGCCCGGCGCCGTTTCCGGGTGGGATCAGGCGCATCGGATGGCGACGGAATGGGGCGGCAAGCTGCCGCTCTCGCGGCTGCTTGAACCAGCGGCATTTTTCGCGCGGGACGGCGTTGCCGTGAGCGAAAGTCAGGAACGGCTGACGCGGGAAAAGTTCGACGAGCTGAAAGACGTACCGGGATTTGTCGGCGCATTTCTCGTCGACGGGCAGGTGCCGCAGCGTGGCGTGCGGCTTCGGCAGTCCGCGATGGCCGATACGCTGGAAAGGCTTGGCCGCGTGGGGCTTCGCGATTTCTATGAAGGCGAAATTGGCACCGTTCTGGCGGACGATCTGAAGAAGGCTGGATCGCCGCTATCGACGAGCGATCTCGCAGGCTTCAACGCGCGGATTGTTGCGCCCCTTTCGACCAGGCTCTCATGCGGCACGATCTACAATATGCCGCCACCCACGCAGGGCATTGCGTCGCTCGCCATTCTCGGTGTTTTCGATCGGCTCGGCGTCAGGCAAGGCGAGGGCTTCGATCATATTCACGGCCTTATCGAGTCGACGAAGCAGGCCTTCCGCATGCGCGATGCGAATGTCTGCGATCCGGCCTATATGGCTTGCGAACCTGCGTCGCTCATCACCGATGCGGAACTTGAGCGCATGGCGAGCGAGGTGGATATGGTCCGCGCGGCGCCTTGGCCACATGTCGCCAGGCAGGGCGACACGATCTGGATGGGCGTGATCGACGCGGAGGGCCGCTCGGCGAGCTACATTCAGTCGATCTATTGGGAATTCGGCGCGGGCGTCGTATCGCCCTCGACGGGTGTGTTGTTTCAGAACCGCGGCATCAGCTTTGCGCTCGATGAGAAGCATATCAACGCGTTGAAGCCCGGCAAGAAGCCCTTCCACACGCTCAACCCTGCCATGGCGCGCCTCGATGATGGGCGGCTCATGGTCTATGGCACGATGGGCGGCGAAGGCCAGCCGCAGACGCAGGCGGCGGTCTTCTCGCGCCATGTGCTTTTCGGCCGCGATCTCGGCGATGCGGTGGCCGCGCCGCGCTGGCTGCTCGGTCGCACATGGGGCGCGCAGTCGATCACACTCAAGATCGAAAGCGATCTCGATGCGGGCGTCGTCGCGCAGTTGAAAGCGGCTGGGCACGATGTCGAACTCGTGGCGCCCAGGAACGACATGATGGGCCATGCGGGCGCGATTACGCTGTCGCCCGACGGGCGCTTCGAAGGGGCGTCGGACCCGCGCTCCGACGGCGACGCCATCGGCTTCTGATTTTCAGCCTTGATAGGGATGGGTGGTGAGCCAGTGCCGCGCAATGTCGATGCGCTTCGCCACCCAGACCTTGTCATGCGACATGACGTAATCGAGGAAACGGGCGAGAGCCGCAGCGCGCGCGGGCTTTCCGACAACGCGGCAGTGAAGGCCGACCGACATCATCTTCGGTGCCATTGCACCTTCCGCATAGAGCATGTCGAAATTGTCCTTCAGATAGGTGAAGAACTGATCGCCCGAGTTGAAGCCCTGCGGCGCGACAAAGCGCATGTCGTTGGTGTCGAGCGTGTAAGGCACGATCAATTGCGGCCTGCCATGTGTCGTATCGTAATAGGGCAGGTCATCCGCATAGGAATCGGCATCATAGACGAAGCCGCCTTCCTCGACGACGAGACGCGCGGTGTTCGGGCTCGTGCGCCCCTGATACCAGCCGAGCGGGCGTGAGCCTGTGACCTTGGTGTGAAGTTCGACCGCGCGGGCGATATGGTCGCGCTCGATCTCTTCGGGAATGTGCTGGTAGTTGATCCAGCGAAGCCCGTGGCTCGCGATTTCCCAGCCAGCGTTCAGCATGGCCTCGACCGCAGCGGGGTTGCGCTCCATCGCCATCGCGACGCCATAGACGGTGAGCGGAAGGCCGCGTTCGGTGAAAAGCCGGTGAAGCCGCCAGAACCCTGCGCGGGAACCGTATTCGTAAAGGCTCTCCATCGACATGTGACGCATGGCGGGAATGGGCGGCGTACCGACCATTTCCGATAGAAACGCCTCCGACGCATCGTCGCCGTGGAGGATGCAATTTTCCGCACCCTCCTCGTAGTTGATGACGAATTGCACGGCGATGCGCGCGCCGCCGGGCCATTGCGCCTGGGGTGGGGTCTGGCCATAGCCGATGAGATCGCGGGGATAGGTCATGGTACGACTTTTCAGGCGGGAATTTCGGATGCGGAGTAGATGGCGAGAGCTGCGTCGGCGGCAGCGCCCGAGGGGAGCTTGAAGCCCTGTCCACGCAGCACGCATTCGAGCGCATTCAGCGTGATGAGGACATTGTGCTTGCGGCAGTTGTAGCCCATGGCGCCGATGCGCCAGATCCTGCCCTGCAAGGGACCGAAGGAGCTGCCGATTTCGATTTCAAAATCCTGACGCATGCGTGTGCGCACACGCTCGCCGTCGATGCCGGCCGGAATCTCGATGCCGGTGACGTTGCTCATCTTGTTGGAGAGATTGCCAAAGAGCGTAAGGCCCATCGCTTCGAGACCTGCAACCATGGCGCAGCTTGCAAGCGCATGGCGGGCATAGCGCGCTTCGAGCCCTTCCTGCAGAACGATGCGTGCGCATTCGCGTGCGCCGTAAAGCATTGTCGTCGCCTCGGTGTGGTGGTTGAGGCGCTTTTCGGACCAGTAGTCCATGATCATGGCGAGGTCGAAATAGTTGGAGGCAATGCGCGACGCACTGCCTGCCGCAAGCCCTGCGGGCGCGATACCCTTTTCGACATGGCGGCGCGAGAAGATGCGCTCCGCCGCGCGATCCGAAATGGTGATGGGTGCGCTACCCGACGGGCCGCCGAGGCACTTCTGCAGGCCGGCTGTCACGATATCGATGCCGAGCTCGTCCACCGGCAGCGACATGCCGCCAAGTGTGGCCGTCGCATCGACGTAAAGGAGCGCTCCGTGGCGACGGCAGATATCGCCAATGCCTTCGAGCGGCTGGGCCATGGTGGTGGAGGTGTCGCCATGGACGCAGGCGACGAGGCGCGGCTTGACGCGGGCGACTGCCTCCTCGATCGCGGTCACTTCAACGACGGTGCCCCATTCGGCATCGACCGTCGTGACTTCCGCGCCGCAGCGCTGCGCGATTTCCGTGAGGAGAAGGCCGAAGCGGCCGAAATTCGGGATGACGACACGATCGCCAGGTTCGAGCACCGAGATCAGCGCCGCTTCAATGCCTGCCCGCGACGTGCCATCGATGAGGAAGGTCCAGCGATTTTCGGTTTCGAAGACGCGGCGGTAAAGCGCCATCGTCTCGTTCATATAGGCCGTGAATTCCGGATCGAACTGACCGAGAAGCTGCGCCGACATGGCCCGCAGCACACGCGGATGCGCGTTGACGGGGCCGGGGCCCATAAGCAGGCGCTGCGGCGGATCTATTTCGTCGAAAATTTCGTTGGTCATTTTTTGTAGCTCGCTTCAAGGCGATCGATAAATCTCAGCATGGCTTCGGCGGCGAGGTCGGCATCGGCGGGATCGACCGATTCCGCCGGATTGTGGCTGATGCCGCCTGCACACCGAATGAAAAGCATGGCCATTGGTGTGATGGCCGCAAGGGCACCCGCGTCATGGCCTGCGCCACTGGTTAGCCGCAGGGGGCGGAGGCCCATATCGGAGAGAACGGACTCGAGAATGGCGGTGAGAGCCGGGTCGCTCGGGTGCGGCTGCAAATCCAGCGTCTGACGGAGCGCGAAGCCTATGCCGCGCCGGGCGGCGATGGCCGCGATGCGCGTCTCCATCTCTTTCGCGGCGCCGTCGCGTATCGCGCGGTCAATCGCACGCACATCGAGCGTGATCTCGACCGCACCGGCGATGACATTCGGCGCGCCGGGCTTTGCCTCGATGAAGCCAACGGTGCCGACGACGCCTTTCGTCGCCCATGCTTCCGCGATCTGCTCGACGGCAAGGATCGCTTCCGCGGCGGCGGCAAGCGCATCATGCCTGAGTCCCATGGGGTTCGTTCCGGCATGGCCGGCCCTGCCGGTGAAAGAGGCGTGGAGTCGCAATTGCGCCGAGATGCCGCTGACGACACCAAGAGCCTGATCTTCGGCTTCGAGGACGGGGCCTTGCTCGATATGCGCTTCGAGATAGGCGACGAGTTCTTCGGGCTTGCGAGCGGCGAGCGGAATTTTCGCAGCGTCGAGGCCGAACGCTTCCATGGCATCGGCGAGGCTTATGCCGTCACTATCCTTCAGCCCGGCAAACTGCGCGCCGTAGTTTATCTGGCCGGAGGCGGCGCGGCTGCAGATCATGCCGGTGGAGAAGCGCGATCCCTCCTCGTCTCCGAAGGCGACGACTTCGACGGCGAATGGCAGGCGGCGGCCTTCCGCGGCGAGGGCTTCGACGCAGGAGAGGCCAAGCATCACGCCAAGCGTGCCGTCATAGCAGCCTGCATCGCGCACCGTGTCGACATGCGAGCCGATCATCAGTGCGGGCGCGCCTTCCTCGATACCCTCATATCGGCCCACGAGATTGCCGACTGGATCGAGGTGAACCTTCATGCCGGCGGCGTTCATCCATTGGGTGAGGCTTTCCAGCGCGGCGGCATGCGCAGGCGTCAGGAAGCGCCGCGTCAAGCAGCGCGTGTCCTCGCTATAGGGCGGCACCCCGAAGGCGGCGCTGCGTGCCACCGCGCGGGCGCCCAATCCATCATTCGTCAACTCGATCACACTCAATCTTGCGCCAGGGCGCCTGATGCTACCTGAATTTCAGCTTGCGGGCTTCGCCTCTGGAAGAAAGCTCACATGGGCGGATATCACCCGCCAGCCTTCGGGAAAGCGAACCCATGTCTGGCTCTGACGTCCGCATTTCTCATCGGAGAGCCTTTGATATTCGCAATTTGCGGTCGCGAAATTACGGCCATAAGTCGAAATCTCGACGCGTAGAGGTTTTCGCGCGATCTTCGCGGCGTTGCGTCCGGAACGGAACGCGGCGATCTCGTCAAAGCCGTAGAGATTCTCGCCGGCGCCATAGCGAATGGTACGTGCGTTCTGCCAGAAGAGCTCGTCGAGCACATCGACGTCGTTCTCCATCAGCGCCTTTTCATAGCGATCGAAGACGGCGCGCACCTCGGCGACGACTTCCTCATCGTCGATCGCTTCGTCGAAGCATTCTTCGGCATCGAACGAAAGGGAAATGGAAGGGCTCATCACATAGTCTCTTTCTCGCCGCCGCCATTCACGATGTCGAATCCATAGCCGGCGGAGAGGCGCTCCATGATGTGCTTGAGGCCGGTCGTGGGAGCGTAGCGGGCAGGCCGCTCCGCGGTAACGCAGGTCGATAGCGCCTCGACATAAGCGTCGGCATTGGGATCGAAGAAGAAGGGCAGCGAGTAGCGATCCTTCTCGCTGGTATTGATGACGCGGTGAAGCGTCGAGATATAGAGGTCGTTGGTCCAGCGCTGGAACATGTCGCCGATGTTCATGACGAAGCAATCGGTGCGCGCGGGAATTTCGATCCATTCGCCGGCGACATTGCGCGCCTGGAGGCCGCCGACTCCATCCTGCGCCAGAAATGTGAAGCAACCAAAATCCGTATGCGCGCCGCAGCCGAGCTGTTCCTCGGTGATGATGCCCTTCTGCGGCGGATAATGCAGGAAGCGCATGGTGGCGAGCGGCCGGTCGACCATCCTGTCGAAGTGGTCTTCGGGTATGTCGAGCGAGATCGCAAAGATGCGGATCATGCGCCGGGATAGGTCGTTCATCGCGTCGAAATAGGCGAGCATCGCCTCGCGAAAGCCGGGGAAGTTCTCCGGCCAGGCGTTGGTGCCGCAAAGAGGCGTGTTCCGGTCGGGATCATCCAGCGCGAGTTCGCGGCCGATATTGTAGCCTTCCTTCAGATCGCCGGCGGCCTGCGAGGCGGGATCGAGATTTTCCTCGCCGATGGTGAAGTAGCCGCGATTATGCCCATGCACGGCCATGGAAACGGCCTTCTTCTGCTCCGGCGTTGTTTCGTTGAGGAAACGCTTTGCCCAGGCGAAGGTGTTTTCGACAAGCGATGCGGAAACGCCGTGATTCTTCACATACATGAAGCCGGCATTGATGCACGCGTCGCGCAGGTTCTTCGCGACTTCGAGCTTGCCTGCGCGCGTGCCGCCTTCAGCGGGCCCAAAATCGATGATGGGCGCCTGAGTGAAAGGAATGCGCTTGCCGACGAGCGAGGAGTCGAGAATTGCCGCTGGTGTCATCATGCTAGCCTCCGCGATAGGTCGAGTAGCCATAGGGGCTCAGGATCAAAGGCACATGATAATGCGAGGTTGCATCCGCGACGCCGAAATGGATGGGGATATTGTCGAGAAATGGCGGCTCCGGTAGTTCGAGGCCGTTCGCGCGCTGATATTCGGCCGCATGGAAGAGGATTTCGTAGCGCCCCACGGTCAGCGCGGCGCTTTCAAGCAAGGTCGCGCGGCCGTCATCGTCCAGAACGAAGCAGAATGGCTCGCTCGCGTCAGGCGCAAGTTTGCGCAACGTGAGCCGAAGGCCCGCCGCGCCAGTGCCCCGGGCGGTGTCGAGTGCATGTACGCTCAGCTTGCCGGCCATTGTCCGATGAACTCTTCTTCGTTATAGGCGAAATAGTCGCCAAGGATCTTGTCCGCGTCGTCGGTGAAGAGCTGACGCGTGATACCTGCGACGAGGCGAGGCAGCGCGAACTTCATGCCCGAAAGGGCCGCTGCCGAAAGGCCGAGGCTCGCCAGCGCGGAATAGTTATAGGCAAAGAGGCCATAGATACGCCCTGCGCTCTCATCGCTTTTCGGCGTGAATTCGAAGGACGGACCGAGATAGGGATGGGCGTCGATCAACGCATTCGCCTTGCCCTCCGGCGGCGTGTAGATGTCGCGCCAGTTCGCGATATCGTCCGCAAGGTTCGCGAGTTCGGGCCTTAGCTTCACGTCGGTGAGCAGGCCCGTGCTCAGAATGATGAAGTCAAAGACGAAGGTTTCCTTCGGCGTTGTCACCTTCACGCCGTCCGGCGTCTCCTCGACGTCGGTCCAAGGCGAGCCGAGATGCAGGCGAAAGCCTGGATAGGCGGCAGCGCGCCCGAATGTGTCGTTGGTCGGCGGCTGGTTGTGGCCGAGGAAGAAGGAGATGCCGGCATATTTGGTCGCGTCGTCCAGCGTCGCGAAATTGCGCAGAAAGCCCGCATTTTCCATGTAGCGGATCGGATTGATGCGCGGCATCTTCTCACGGCGCAGGAACACATGTACCTCGCCGACGCCGAGACCGAGCGCATATTGGGCATTGTCGAAAGCGGAAGCGCCGCCGCCGAGAATGCCGATCTTCTTACCCTTGAGAGCTTCGAAGTCGATCCTCTGTGAGGTGTGGGCATAGCGCGCGGGCGAAACCTTGCCTTCGATGAAGTCCGGCACATGCCATTCGCCGCCACCCTGAATGCCGGTGGCAAAGACGACCTTGCGGGCAAGGATGCTGCCCGAAGCGCCGGAGCCGGAAACGCTCAGGCGGAAGAGTTGCGAACCGGCCGGATCAACCGAGGTGACGCGGGTCTCGTTCTGCACGGGTAGCGCCAGCACATGACGGAACCAGCGCAGATAGCGCATCCATTCCTCGCGGGGAATCTTGACGAGGCTGTCCCAGGCTTCCGCACCGAACTGCGCGGTCCACCACGCACGGAAGGTCAGCGACGGGATGCCGAGATCGGGTCCGGTGAGATATTTCGGCGTGCGCAGCGTGACCATGCGCGCATAGGTGATCCAGGGGCCTTCGAAGCCGGCCGGGTTCTCATCGAGGATAAGAATATTCTCGACTTTTTCCCGCTTGAGGCCGAAGGCGGCGGCGAGACCGCTCTGTCCGCCACCGACAATGACGACATCATATATATGTGTGCCGGAGGCATGGCTCCGCGGCCTGACCCACGGCTTTGCCGGGTAGTCGAGCATGTCGAGATCGGTACGTACCTGATCGGCCAGTCTCGAGAGAGACTTTGCCGCCTCGGGCGTCGGCGCATCGCTGAACGCCGCCTCTGCAATCTTCGTCGTGATTTCATTCATGCGATGTCGAGGTCCTTCAGTCTCAGGCGGGAAATTTCGCCAATCTGCTTGAGCGCCTCCATGCGCTCCGTATCGGCGTCCCGCGCGAGGCGTCGCTCGAACTCGAACAGGATGGAGTCCTTGGTGTTGAGGCGGACGCAGATGATGAAGGGAATGCCGAAACGCTCGCGATAAGCGGTATTGAGCGCGTGGAACCTCGCGAATTCCTCAGGCGACAGGCGGTCGAGCCCGGCGCTGGCCTGCTCAAATGTGGATTCCGTGGTCAGCTCGCGCGCGATGGCGGCCTTGCCGGCGAGATCCGGATGCGCGCGTATGAGCGCCAGCTGCGTTTCGGGTGTTGCCGCATGGATGACCGACATGAAGGCGTTGTGCAAATCCTCTGGTGACGCGAAGGGCCGCTTCGCCCATGTGCCTTTCGCGACCCAGGGCGAATGCTCATAGGCTCCCCCGACGGCGGTGACGAACGCGGCCTCGTCCATGTCGTTTATTTCGGCAAGATTCATCGGTGAACTCGCAAGGAAACTTGCGGCTCGAGGCGTGCCTCGCCGCATCTTGCCTTTCTTCTCGCAATGCTTGTGCCAGCAGCGGGAGCGCGAATTGCTAAGGGATCGCGCCTGCCTGCGCGGTCATCGGCCAAAAGATGGGCAGAAAACTGACCGCTTGGACAATATGTATGCAAAACGACGACGCGCCTCTCGGCGGCGCGCTTCAAAAGCACGCTATGCCGCGTGATCCGCCTTCGTTTCGGCTGGCACGAAAATGGCACTTCTCCGCGAGGGCATCGCTGCGCCCTGAGACCACTTGAGCGGAGATTGCGCGCTGAAAATGACTATGACCGTCCGGTTTCTCTTGAATGGAAAGCCGCGCATTGTGCGGGATGTCGAGGCGACGCGCACGGTTCTGCAGCACCTTCGCGTTCATGAACGGGCGCTCGGCACGAAGGAAGGCTGCGCTGAGGGTGACTGTGGCGCCTGCACGGTGGCGGTCGGTCGGCCCAATGGCGAGGGCGGCTTTGATTTTCGCGCAGTCAATTCCTGCATTCTGCTGACGGCGGAACTCGACGGATGCGCCGTTACGACCGTTGAGGGGCTTGCGGACGCAGGCGACAATGCGCACCCGGCGCAGGCGAAGCTCGTCGAGCATCATGGAAGCCAATGCGGCTATTGCACGCCGGGCATTGCGATGAGCCTCTTTGCGCATGAGCGAGAAGGGCGGAGCGGGGCGACGGACGATATTCACCTGACGCTTTCCGGCAATCTCTGCCGTTGCACGGGGTACCGGCCCATCGTCGATGCGGCCAAAGACATGGTTGCTTGCGGCCGATCCGCCGAATTCGATGCGCGCGAACGCAAATGGCGCGGCGAACTGGATGCCCTGATTGAGGAAGAAGCA
Source organism: Parvibaculum sp. (assembly GCF_039680535.1). GTDB lineage: Bacteria > Pseudomonadota > Alphaproteobacteria > Parvibaculales > Parvibaculaceae > Parvibaculum. The sequence continues at coordinate 63,516 of NZ_JBDKSS010000010.1, forward strand.
GGTGACAAGGCGTTGATCGATATTGCCGGATTCGAAGCACCTGCGGATCTAAGGGAACTCGACCGGCTGCTCGCCAAGCATCCGGATGCGCGGATTCTGGCTGGCGGAACGGACCTCGGCGTCGCGGTGGCCAAGCGTGCTGAAAATCCGGGCCCGCTCATCTCGCTATCCAGGCTCGATGCGCTGAAGATGATTGAGGAAGGCGAGGATGGAGTGGTTATCGGCGCCGCCGTGACCTATGAGGAGGCGCTTCCGACGCTCGATCGCCATTTTCCGGCATTTGCCGGCATTGTCCGCCGCATCGGTTCGCGTCAGGTGCGAAACCTCGGAACGATCGGCGGCAATATCTGCAACGCCTCGCCCATCGGCGACAGCGCGCCCTGCCTGCTGGCGTTGAACGCGGAGGTCGTCCTGCGGTCGGTCGAGGGCCGCCGCAAGATACCGCTGGATAGCTTCTTCGTTGCTTATCGGAAGACGGCTCTCAAGCCGGGCGAGTATCTGGAGGCGATCCACGTGCCCTTTCTGGGCGAAGGCGACGTGTTCCGGGCCTACAAGCTGTCGAAGCGCTACGACCAGGACATTTCCACGGTCTCGGCTGCATTCAGACTGACGATAAACGGCGGACAGATCGTTGCCGCACGTGCTGCCTTTGGCGGCATGGCCGCCACACCTGCCCGGGCCGGTGGGCTTGAGAAGGCATTGGTCGGAGCGACGCCGGAAAGGTCGACGGAGGCGGCAGGGCGGCTCGACGACGATTTCAGACCGCTAAGCGATTTCCGCGGCTCGGCCGCCTATCGGCTCGCTGCGGCGCGAGGACTCGTCGAGCGACTGATGCTCGATGTTGCCGGCGAAGAGACGCCGAGAGAGGTGTGGGCGCTATGAATGTGATCTCCACTTCTTCTCAGGAGGGCGCGCGCATAAAGGGCGGCGTCGGTCAGTCGCTCGCGCATGAAAGCGCAAATCGGCATGTTCGCGGCAGCGCCATCTATGTCGACGACATGCCAGAGACCGAGGGGCTTCTTCACGCCTGGGTCATCCTCTCTGATCGCGCGCATGCAAGGATCGCGAAGCTCGACCTATCGGCGGTGCGCGCGGCGCCTGGCGTCGCCTGTGTTTGCACGGCGGACGATATCCCGGGCGCCAATGATGTTGCGCCAATTCTCGCAGACGAGCCGCTGCTGGCCCGGAATGTCGTCGAATATTGGGGACAGGCTATCGCCATCGTTGCTGCCGAGACGGAAGCGCAGGCGCGTGCGGCTGCGGCGCTCGCCATCATCGAATATGAAGATCTGCCTGCACTTCTGACGATCGACGCCGCGCTTGAGGCGAAGAGCCTCGTCATCAAGCCGATGAGGATGGAACGCGGAGACGTTGACGGCGCCTTCGCCCGGTCGGTGCATAGGCTGGAAGGCGAGGTGCGCGCGGGCGGACAGGATCACTTCTATCTGGAAACGCAGGTCGCTCAGGCCGAACCCACCGAGGAAGACGAGATGCGTGTCATCTCGTCGACGCAGCATCCGAGCGAGGTGCAGCATATCGTCTGCCGCCTCCTCGGCGTTCCTTATGCCGCCGTGACCGTGGAAGTCAGACGCATGGGCGGCGGCTTCGGCGGCAAGGAAAGTCAGGCATCGCAGATTGCAGGCATGGCGGCGGTGCTTGCGCGGCTGTCGCGGCGACCCGTGCGGCTTCGCCTTTCGCGCGACGTCGACATGATGATGACGGGCAAGCGCCATGATGTGCTGGGACGCTTTCGTCTAGGCTTCGACGACGAAGGGCGCATCGATGCCGCGGATATCGTCATTGCGATCCGGGCGGGCAATGTGCCGGACTTGTCGGGACCGGTGTTGCAGCGCGCACTCTGTCATGTCGACAACGCCTATTACCTGCCCAATGTTCGGGTGAACGGCTATGCCTGTAAGACGCACACGGTTTCGAATACCGCGTTCCGTGGTTTTGGAGGTCCTCAAGGCATGATCGTCGCCGAGGCGATGATCGCGCATGTCGCGGCGAAGCTTGGCAGGAGTCTCGATGAGGTGCGGGCCGCGAACTATTACGGTAGCGAGGGGCGTGACACGACGCCTTATGGTCAGCGCGTTACCGACAACAACATGCCGCGCATTCTGAAGGAGATCGAAGAGAGTGCGAGCATTGCGGCGCGGCGCGAAGCTATTGCGGCGTTCAATGCTGCGAATCCGGTCGTCAAGAAGGGCCTGGCTCTCTTTCCGCTGAAGTTCGGTATTTCCTTCAACATGCCGACGCTCAATCAGGCGGGTGCGCTCATCCATGTCTATACGGACGGCAGCGTGCATCTCAATCAGGGCGGCACGGAGATGGGGCAGGGCCTCTATCTCAAGGTGGCTCAGGTTGTCGCCGAATGCTTCCAGATCGATATCGAGCATGTGCGCGTCTCCTCCACGCGCACCGACAAGGTTCCAAATACGTCTGCCACCGCTGCGTCAGCGGGCTCCGACCTCAACGGCATGGCGGCGCTCGCAGCGGCGGAAACCATCAAGGGCCGCATGCGCGATGTGGCGGCGTCGAAGCTCGGTGTCGCGGCGGAAGAAGTGATCTTCGCCGGCGGACGGATCTATGGCGGCCAGAAATCGTTGAGTTTCGCGGAGCTTGCCAAATATTCGTGGCTTGAGCGCGTCTCTCTTTCGGCCGCCGGCTTTTACAAGACGCCGGAAATCCATTTCGACGCAGAGACCTGCACGGGTGAGCCCTTCTATTACTTCACCTATGGGGCATGCGTAGCCGAGGCTGCGATCGACACGCTGACCGGCGAGAACAGGATCTTGCGCGCCGACATCATCGAGGACGTTGGTGCATCGCTCAATCCCGTCATCGATATCGGACAGATCGAGGGCGCGTTCATTCAGGGTATGGGCTGGCTTACCATGGAAGAGCTGTGGTGGGATAAGGAAGGCCGCCTCAAGACGCACGCACCGTCAACCTACAAGATTCCGACGAGCCGCGACATTCCGGTGGATTTCCGCGTGAAGCTTCTCGGCGACGCGCCCAACGCGAAGCCGACGGTTTTTCGCTCCAAGGCAATCGGCGAGCCGCCCTTCATGCTGGCGCTCGCATGCTTCCTCGCGCTTCAGGATGCTGTAGCATCGGTGGTGGGCGCCGAGAAGGCGCTGAAGCTTGAAGCGCCTGCGACGCCGGAAGCAATCCTCC
>NZ_JBDKSS010000011.1:0-111710 GCF_039680535.1 Parvibaculum sp.
TTTCATACAAATTTAATGCCAACTGCTATCAGATGATGGCGAATGAGTGAGGACGTCCCATGCAAAGCCGCGCCGCAACAGAGGAGACCAGGTCCCATGAGGGGCCGCGCCTCGTTGCGAGCAATCCCGGCCTCTCGGTCGAGAAGATCGGCAAGAGTTTCCGACGCCGTCCGGTTGTCCGCGGGGTAAGCTTCGATGTGCACCGGGGCGAGGCCGTCGGCCTGCTCGGCCCCAATGGCGCGGGCAAAACAACTGTTTTCTACATGATCACCGGGCTCATCGCGCCGGATTACGGCACGATCTCGCTCGATGGCAGCGACATCACCAGCCTGCCCATGTATCGCCGGGCGCGGCTCGGCATCGGCTATCTGCCGCAGGAAGCCTCGATCTTTCGCGGTCTGACCGTCGAACAGAATATCCGCGCCGTGCTCGAAGTGATCGAAAACGACCGCGACCGCCGCGAGGCGACGCTGGACGATCTGCTGGCCGAATTCTCGATCACCCATCTTCGGCGCACGCCTTCGGTGGCGCTGTCGGGCGGCGAAAGGCGGCGCGTGGAAATCGCGCGCGCGCTCGCGACACAGCCCTCCTTCATGCTGCTCGACGAGCCTTTCGCTGGCATCGACCCGATCGCCATCGGCGACATTCGCGATCTCGTCGCGCATTTGAAGGATCGTGGCATCGGCGTTCTCATCACCGATCACAATGTGCGCGAGACGCTGGAACTGATCGACCGCGCCGTCATCATCCATGACGGCCATGTGCTGATGGAGGGCGAGCCCTCCGAAATCGTAGGTAACGAGGATGTCCGCCGTCTCTATCTCGGCGAACGTTTCTCTCTTTAGTGGCGTAACGGGCATGGGGCCGCATCAGATATGGCGCTAGGACCGCGGCTGGAACTCCGCCAGGGCCAGGCCCTGGTGATGACCCCGCAGTTGCAGCAGGCGATCAAGCTGTTGCAGCTGTCCAATCTCGAACTTGCCAACTATGTCGAGCAAGAACTCGAACGCAATCCGCTGCTCGAAGCCAGTGTCGCCGAGCCAGAGATTGCCGAGCGCTCGGTCGATACGCGCGCCGAAAGCGAATTCGAGCCCGCGGCGACAAGCGAAACCGCGCTGTCGCTGAGCGAGGACGGGCCGCTGCCCTCCCGCGAGGGCGATCTCGATACCGATTACGACAATGTCTATGCCGATGAGAGCCGCAGCGACGCCGCGAATGACGTGGCGGCGGAAACGCCAGGCATGCAGGGCTCGGACTGGCAGAACCTCCGCAATGGCGGCGGAGGCGGGGGCGGCGACGGCGAATTCGGCTTCGAGTCGACCCTGACGCGCGAGACAACGCTGTCCGAGCATCTGACCGAACAGCTCAACATGGCGATCAAGGATGAGCGCCTGCGCATGATCGGCGCCTATCTGATCGATCAGGTGAACGAAACGGGCTACATCACGACCGACATCTCCGAGATTGCCGAACGTCTCGGCGCGCCGCTTGCGGATGTAGAAGCGGTGCTCGCAACGCTTCAGACCTTCGACCCGGCTGGCATCTGCGCGCGGAGCCTGAAGGAATGCCTCGCAATCCAGCTCAAGGAGCGCGATCGCCTCGATCCGACGATGCAGATATTCCTCGACCATCTCGAACTTTTCGCGCGGCGCGACTTCGATCTCTTGATGAAGCTCTGCAATGCCGACCGCGAGGATATCGCCAGCATGGTGGAGGACATACGCAGCTGCAATCCGAAGCCCGGCCTCGCCTTCGGCAACGAACCCGTGGTGCCGGTCATTCCGGATGTCTTCGTGCGCCAGCGCGCCGACGGAAGCTGGGCCATCGAACTCAATTCGGAGACGCTGCCCCGCGTGCTGGTGAACCAGCAATACTACGCCGAGGTAAGCAAGTTCTCGGCCGATCCCAAGGCCAAGTCCTACCTGTCGGAATGCCTCAACAACGCGAACTGGCTCGTCAAAAGCCTCGACCAGCGCGCCCGCACCATACTCAAGGTCGCCTCCGAAATCGTCCGCCAGCAGGACGCCTTCCTTGTGCATGGCATCCAGTATCTCCGGCCGCTCAATCTGAAGACGGTCGCCGACGCGATCTCCATGCACGAGTCGACCGTCTCCCGCGTGACCGCGAACAAGTACATCGCAACGCCGCGCGGCATATTCGAGATGAAATATTTCTTCACCTCGTCGATCGCGTCGAGCGAGGGCGGCGAAGCGCATTCCGCCGAAGCGGTGCGCCACCGCATCAAGGAACTGATCGAGGCGGAGCTGCCCGATGCCGTTCTCTCCGACGACAACATCGTCGAGATCCTGAAAAAGTCGGGTATCGACATTGCCCGCCGTACGGTCGCAAAGTATCGGGAAGCCATGAACATCCCCTCCTCGGTTCAGCGCCGAAGGGACAAGAAGGTCTATGCCTGATCTCGGCGATAGGGATTTCAAACCCCTGTGGAATAGAGATAAGTCTATGAAGATAAAGGCATTTACTACTCCGGAAGGAGCCGGTTGACACCCCCGGAACAGGCCACTAGTTTGCCACGCGCTCAACGCTCCCCCTGGGTAAACCGAGGGATTGTACAGGGGACGATGGTGGTTGAGGCGCCGATGCAACAAGACGCGGCAGCCGGACCGAGGTACAGAGGTTGGTACGTCAAAGGCTCAATCGATAAGAGCCGTCCCATAGTCAGCGCGACGTGACCCGGAAAGGTCTCCCATGCAAGTTCAGGTCAGCGGTCATCATCTCGACGTTGGAGATGCACTCCGCACCCATGTCACGGAACGTCTCGAACAGAGCGTCGGGAAATATTTCGACAAGCCCATCCACGGGCATGTCATCTTCTCCAAAGACGGCTTCGAATATCGCGCCGATTGTTCGGTGCATCTGAACTCGGGCATGCACATCAATACGCAGGGCCGCGCGACGGACCCCTATGCGTCGTTCGATGGCGCGGTCGACAAGCTCGACAAGCGCCTGCGCCGCTACAAGAGCCGCCTGAAGAGCCACGCCAAGGACAAGCAGGCGCTGCCGGTCGAATCCGCCCGCTCCTTCATCATCGAAGCAAGCGATGAGCACGAAGAAGTGCCAGCCGACGCCCAGCCGGTGATCATCGCCGAAGGCACCACATCGATCCCGCGCCTGAGCGTGGGCGACGCAGTGATGCAGATGGACCTCATCGACGCAAAGTTCGTAGTGTTCCGCAATGGCGCGACCGGGGGACTGAACGTCGTCTATCGGCGCGAGGATGGGAACATCGGCTGGATCGACGCTGGCACCGATTCTGCAAAGCCATGACCTGCAAGTCGGCGATGCCGGACCGGAGCGCCGCATTCGTGGTGTGTCGGGGTTGAGTAGAAACGCAAGACAGGACCAGACCATGGAGCTTGAAGATCTGGTGTCACCGGAGGGGGTCATCGCCCACCTCAAGGTCACCAGCAAAAAACAAGCACTGCAGGAACTATCCGCGCGCGCCGCTGCGCTGACGGGCCTGTCGGAGCGCACGATTTTCGAGACGCTGCTTGAGCGCGAGCGCCTCGGCTCGACGGGTGTCGGCCAGGGCATTGCCATTCCTCATGGCAAACTCGCCCAGCTGTCGCGCCTCTATGGGCTTTTCGCGCGGCTTGAAACGCCCATCGACTTCGAATCGGTGGACGACCAGCCGGTCGATCTCGTCTTCCTGCTGCTCGCGCCTGAAACGGCAGGCGCAGACCATCTGAAGGCGCTGGCGCGCATCTCACGCCTGCTGCGCAATCCGGCCGTGGTCGAAAAGCTCCGGGCAAGCAACGATCCCGCCGCCCTCTTCGCAATCCTCACGGAACCGGCGGCCACTCACGCGGCCTGACGCGCGAAGCAGAAACAAAAAGCCCCGGTGGAAACACCGGGGCTTTTGCTGTCTGGCCTGTCTTGCAGCCCCATCAATGAACGCTAAGGGGCTCCAGATCGTACTGACGCGCGCCTGCAAAAGCGGCTTCGCGGTTATCGAGGACGGCCATGCGATCGCCATTCGCAGCATGGACGGCGTAGAGCTTGGTGTCCGCCGGCACGCCGATTTCGGAACCGAGATCGCCCGCAAGCTCCCCGGCGAGCACTTCGCGCACATAAACGATATTCGGCATGCCGACATTGGCGAAGACTTCCGGCGTCAGATGGCGCAGATCCTGCGTGCCCCATCCGCTCGGGCCTTCCAATTCGAATTCTTCCTTGTCGTTACGCATTTTACGCTCCTTTCGCGCCGTCCCTCTGCTGAGGCAACGGACGTCACTGGTCGTCTTTACGTAGCCGGGGCGGACGATACGCCCCCTTCGATTTCAATCTGGCGCACGAGCTTCGACGGCTCGGGCCTTATGAGGTCAATGGAGAGCAGGCCATTGTCGAGCCTCGCCTCACCCACATCGATTCCCTCGGCCAGGACGAACGCGCGCTGGAACTGCCGTGCGGCAATGCCGCGATAGAGATAGACGCGCTCTTCGTCCTCGCGCTTGCGTCCGCGAATGACGAGTTGATTGTCCTCGACGGTGACCGAAAGCTCATCGCGGGCAAAGCCGGCGACCGCCAGCGTGATGCGCAGCGCCCTTCTGGGCGTCTCGCCCTCGTTCCGCGTCACATCCTCCACATTGTAGGGAGGATAGCCGTCAGACCCTTTGGCGACCTGTTCGAGCAGTCGTTCCATCTCGTCAAAGCCGAGCAGGAACGGGCTGTTGAACTGCACCATGCGCGTCATCACCAAACCCTTTCGCCAAAGCCCTTTCAAAGCGACCCGGTTACACGCGGCCCGCTACGGCACCGCTTGTGCTCAATGTGGGGATTAGATGGCCCCGTTGCAAGCGGCTCACGCCAGCCGCGGCGTCAACGCCCTTCCACGAAATTAAATGCTTATATTCACTGGGAAATCTTCACCGTCGGGGTTGAATTCGAAGCGGCAATGCCGATTAAGGTAAGGAGGGAGGAACCTGAGGGCCGCGCATCCCGTTTAAGAGGCGGGGCTGCCCTCGCGAACCGAAAGGTCATGCAATGATCGAACTGCCTCCCCTTCCCTATGCGCCTGATGCGCTCGCGCCGCATATCTCCGCCGAAACGCTCGGCTTTCATCATGGCAAGCACCACAAGACCTATGTCGACACGGCGAACCGCCTGATTCAGGGCACGGATTACGAAAAACTCCCGCTCGAGGAGATCATCAGAAAGTCGGCCGGAAAGCCCGACGACAAGAAGATCTTCAACAACGCGGCCCAGATCTGGAACCACACCTTCTACTGGCACTCGATGGCGCCGCGAGGCGGCGGGAAGCCCGACGGCAAGCTTGCAGAGAAGATCAATCAGGATTTCGGCAGCCTCGAAAAATTCATTGAGGCCTTCAGCGCAGCAGGAACGGGCCAGTTCGGCTCCGGCTGGGTTTGGCTGACGCTGGCGAAAGGCAAGCTCAAGATTCTCGCGACGGCAAATGCCGACAATCCGCTGACGCATGGCGAAGTTGCGCTGCTCGTCTCGGATGTATGGGAGCATGCCTATTATCTCGACTATCAGAACCGCCGCGCGGATTACCTCGCGACCTTCCTCGACAAGCTCGTGAACTGGAAATTCGCCGAAGAGAATCTCGTTCGTGCGGGCGACGCGGCCAAAGCCGCCTAACGCCGGACGAAAAGCGGACGGCCGGCTTCCTGGGAAGCCGGCCCTTTTGCGTCACCATGCCTCAGCCATCGGGTCAGACGGCGACCACGTGTCGCGTTCCGAAGAGACCCTGACCGGCGCAGCCTTGCGGCAACAAGAAATTCAAGAAAGTGGCCGCAATGGAGGAGGATGAGGGATTTCTCGCGGAGATACGCACCTTTCTCGCCGAGAAACTGACCCCCGACCTGCGCGCCGCCGGGCGCCGTACGGTCGGCACGCATTCGCAGATCGAGGCCTGCCGCATCTGGCACCGCCGCCTCCATGAGCGCGGCTGGATTGCGCCCGCATGGCCCGTCGCACATGGCGGCACGGGATGGACGGCACGACAGCGCTTCCTCTTCGATCAGGAATGCGCGGCCAATGATGCGCCGATCCTCTTTGCCACAGGAATGCGCAGCCTCGGTCCGCTGCTGATCGCGGCGGGAACGCAGGAACAACGCGAGCGCTACCTCAAGCCGATCCTCACCGGCGACGATCTCTGGTGTCAGGGATTTTCCGAACCGGGCGCAGGCTCCGACCTTGCGGCGATCAAGACACGCGCCGAGGCGGATGGCGATCATTACATAGTCAACGGCTCGAAGATCTGGACCACCGGCGCGCACCACGCGAACCGCATGTTCGCACTGATGCGCACATCGCAAGGCGCGCGGCCGCAGGAAGGCATCACCTTTCTTCTCATCGACATGGACACGCCCGGGATAAAGGTCGAGCCCATCATCGGCTTCGACGGCGAACACGAATTCAACCAGGTCTTTTTCGACGATGTGCGCGTGCCCATGGCGAGCCGCGTCGGCGCGGAAGGTGACGGCTGGTCCGTCGCCAAGCAGCTCATGCGCTTTGCGCGATCGAACAACACGACGAGCGGCTTGCTGCGCCGCGCCTTCCGGGGCGTGGAACGCCTGATCGCGCTCGATCGCGACTTGCCCGACGAGATCTGCCTTCGCCGCGGCGCCGTCGAAATCGACATTCGCAGTTTCGAGAGCTTCGAATTGCGGCTGCTGACCGAAGGACGGCTTTCCGGCGACGACGAGATCGCCTCCTCGCTGATGAAATCCATGGCGAGCGAGCTGCATCAACGCATCACCGAACTCGGGATCGAGGCGGCGGGCCCCTATGGCGCCGTGGCGGGACATCTCAACGGCAATGCGTCGCCGCTTGCCGACGAGGCGGCTCATGCGACCCGCAAATATTTCAGCACTCGTGCGGCAAGCATCTATTCGGGCACCAACGAAACGCACCGGAACATCATCGCGCGCTCGCTCATCGACCTGCGCTCGGCCTGAAGCGAAGCGGCAGACATGGAAAAGGGCCGGCGCTCGTCGCAACCGGCCCTTTTCATCATTGGTGGAGATTACTTGCGGCCCTTCGGCGCGCCGGCCGTCTTGCTGCCGGTCGCGTTCGCGAAGGGGGAAACCGTCACTTCGACCTTCTTCTTGTCCTGCTTCGGCTTCTTCGCTTCTCTGTTGCTCTTCTTCTGACCCTTGGCCAATTTGATCTCCTGTCGGGCGGCGCGGAGGCGCCTGCCTCTAAGTTTCGAGCCTATCGCGCTTCATGCCGCGAAGCTCCGATAATCGGCGGCGTTCCGCCATCGGGGGGTGGGCCGGGAAGATAAATCTTGCGCTTTTGGCCCCCGGGGCTCATTCATAGCCGCAAAGCGGGCTCGCGAACGCCGCCCGCGCCCTTTCCCAGATCGCCCCCAGATGCTGCACATCGGAGCGAAAAGCCTCGGTGAGAGTACATGCAGAACCACAAGTTCAAGGTCGGCGAGACGGTCGAATTCCTCGCCGGCGCTTCCTATCTCGCCAAGACGCGCGGCCATTACGTTGTCGTCCGTCTCCTGCCCTCCGAAGGCAACGGCTTCCAGTATCGCGTGAAGAATGTCGCCGACGGGCATGAGCGCATCGTGCGCGAAGGCCAGATCGAGTAAGCGCGGCGGTTTGTCTCAACCACCCCGAAGCCTGCGACGCATTGGCGCCGTTCACTGACAATGTGACACATGGCCCGTGTAGAATCCGGGACTTAGCATCCGCCCCAGATGGGGGAGAAACCCGACGCACTAGCCGGGAGAGGATGCGAGCCATGATCCAGTACGCGGCCGTTGAAACGGCAAAGGTCGAGCAGGAGCCCTATCCGCATTTCGTCGTGCCGAATTTCCTCGGGCCCGACAATCTCAGGAAGGTCATTCGCGACTTTCCCGATCTCGATATGGCGGGCCTCTTCCTGCCGGAAGCGACGCATTACGGCCCCGTTTTCGAAAAACTCCTCGCGGAACTCGCCGGGCCGAAGCTCCGCGCCATGGTTTCCGAAAAACTCGACGTCGATCTGAGCGGGCGGCCCGCGCTCATCACGCTCAGAAGCTGCTGCCAGGCGGGCGACGGGCAGATCCACGCGGATTCGAAATTCAAGCTCGCGACACTTCTGCTTTATCTCAATGAGCCCTGGGCGCCAAAGGGCGGACGGCTGCGCGTGCTTCGTTCCTCGACAGACATGAACGACTATGCCGCCGAAGTGCCGCCCGAGGGCGGCACGCTCTTCGCCTTCAAGGTGCAGCCGAATTCATGGCATGGGCATGAGCCCTTTGTCGGCCCCCGGCGTTACGTGATGCTCAATTATTGCCGCGACGAGGACGTGATGATGCGCGAGGCGGCGCGGCATCGTCTTTCGGGCCGCGTGAAGAAATTCAAGCGTCTCTTCGGTGTGGGCAAGATACCGGCGGCACATGTGCGGGCGCCGCAAGATGGAACGGGACTGAGATGAGTGACAGCGCAACCGTCGCGCGCGCGTTTTCCGATTGCCTCGATCGCGCCAAGCTCGACACGCATCCCTATCGTCACTGGCTCCTGACGCAGGCGCTGCCGGATGATGTCGCCCATGCGATCCCGGCATTGCCCGTCGACGCGCCTGAGATCGGCGACACGCTCGGCAAGCGCGAGACGCATAATTCCACGCGCAATTTCTTCTCGGTCGAAAACCGCAAGCGCTTTCCCGTGTGCGAAGCCGTGGCGAGCGCCTTCCAGTCGCCCGAAACCGTGCGCCATCTGGAAAAGGTCACGGGCGTCTCGCTCAAGGGCACCTCGCTCCGCATCGAATATTGTCAGGACCGCGACGGCTTCTGGCTCGAGCCGCATACCGATATCGGCGCGAAGCTCTTCACCATGCTCGTCTATCTGTCCGACAGGCCGGATGCCGAAGGCTGGGGTACCGATATCTACGATGCCGACAGGCACCATCTCGGTTCCGCGCCCGGCGGCTTCAACAAGGGCCTGATCTTCATTCCGGGCCATGACACCTGGCACGGCGTCGCCAAGCGCGAATATGCAGGCATTCGCAAGTCGATCATCGTCAATTATGTCGTGCCCGAATGGCGGGCGCGGCATGAACTCGCCTTCCCGGACGAACCTATCGCCTGAACTCGATCGCCGGATGATGACGCTGCCTAATGCTTGGCCAACCGGGCCTTTCGATAGGCCGCCGGCGTCTCGCCGGACCAGCGCAGAAAGGCGCGATGGAAATTGGCCGGATCGCCATAGCCGCAATGACCGGCGATCTCGGCAATGGGAAGCGATGAGGTTGCGAGCAGGCGCTGCGCGATGTCCCGGCGGGTTTCATCGACGAGGCGCTCATAGGTGAGCGCGCGCAAGCCCAGACGCCGCTGCATGCTGCGCAAGGACATGCCGCAACTGGCCGCGGCCGACGCTGCGGACGCGCCCGCGCAGGCAAGGTTCGAGACGATGAAGATGCGCAGGCTGCTCACCAGATCCGCCTCGAGAGCCGAGGTCGAACGGATGTGGCGCAGATAGGCCTCAAGCGCTGCCACGCGCCGCGGCTCTGCGCCGGGCTGCCTTTCATCGAGAAGCCGGCCATCGAAGGTGAAGCCGCTTGCGTCCTGCAGAAACCAGACAGGAGCATCGAACACCTGCTCGAGGGCTTTTCGATGAGCGACCGGACCGTAAACGACATGCGCCTCGCGCGGCCTCCAACGCGGACCGAAGAAGCGGCGAAAGAAGGCGTGCGCCGCGCCGAGCGTCAGGTCGATATCGGCCTCCAGACCGCCGCTCAGCCGTTCGCCCACGCGATAGGTCAGCCGCACCAGACCGTCGCCGACGCGCTCGACCGCAATATCGGCTCCCTGCTGATAGCTGCGAAAATGCTCCTTGAGACTGGCGATCGCCATCCGCAAGGTGGGCTTGTTCGCCGCGAGCAGCCCGATTGCGCCGAGATCGCCCACTTCCATTCTGAGCCCGAGCTTCAGCGCGAAGAGCGGATCGCCCGTCTCCAGGGCGCATTGGTGGAGCAGCTCCATATAGCGCCGCAGGCTGATAAGGGCGGTCTCGTCGCCCGGATCGGCAGGCGCCATGCCCGTGAGCGCCACGGCCCTCTCCGGCGCGAGGCCATAGCCATCCAGAAGACTTCGCAGATTGCCGAGCACGCTGGCCCGAATGAGTGTTTCGGAAGTCATGGCTCGCCCCCGCTTGCGGTTCCCGCTCTTTTCATTTCGAATTTGGCACCAAATGACAAGAAGCTACAATCTGCCCGGGGTAGCTTTTGATGGCATGGTCACGACCGATGGCCCTGCACGACCTTTTGGGGGAGGGGGACATGCGCGTCTGGAGTTCGATCGCAATTGCCGCATTGATGCTCGGCATGGCGCCTGCCATGGCCGACGAGCTTCAGCCGGAGACGTTGCATGTCGAGAAGGTGCCCGACGGCCCCCGCGATCACTGGATCTGGATCGGCGACCTCGGCGCCCAGCACAATGTCGATACGCGGGCCATGCTGTTCGACGCCAACAAGGGCAAGATGCTCGGCATGCTCAGCACGGGCTTCTGGAGCGCGGGCGTTCTGCTTCCAAAATCCACGGGCCATGTGGTCGCCCTCGAAACCTTTTTTGAGAAGGGCACACGCGGCCCCCGGCACGACTATGTGACGGTCTACGATCCGCAGACGCTTCTGCCGCTCCATGAAATCGAAGTGCCGCCGCGCCGCATGACCGCCCTCGTCCAGACGCGCATGGCGGGGCTGACCGATGACGACCGTTTCGTCGCCATCACGAACTTCACGCCCCGGCAGACGATGAGCATCGTCGATCTGCAGAAGAACCGCTTCGTGGCGGAGACGGACACGCCGGGCTGCGGACAGATCTATCCCGCAGGGCCTCGGCGCATCCTGCTTCTCTGCGGCGATGCAAGCCTCAAATCCGTGACGTTGGACGATGAGGGCAAGGTCGTGAAGCAGACAGACGGCAAGCCCTTCTTCGATCCCTTTGCCGATCCCGTCATCACGCATGCGGTGCGCGCGGGCGACGACTGGCTCTTTGTTTCGCTCGCCGGTTACATCTATCAGGTCGATGCGTCGGGCGATGAGGCAAAGCTGCGCGAGAAGTGGCCTCTGCTTACCGACAGCGAACGCGCCGATGGCTGGCGCACCGGTGGCTATCAACCGCTCGCCGTTCAGAAGAAGGACGGGCTTCTCTATGCCTTGATGCGGAAGGGACCGGAAAGCACCTATGAAGAGCCCGGCGATGCGGTCTGGGTCTTCGACGTCGCGACCCATAAGCGCGTTGCACAATTCGACCTCGCCAATGCGACGCTCGCAATTGAGGTAAGTCAGGACGCGAAGCCCATCGTCTATGGCGCCTCCATGAAGACGGTCGTGCCCTATTGGTCGCTGGTCGCGCTGACGCTTCTCGGCCAGAAATTCGAACAGCTCGATGTGGTGAAGCCCGCGCTCGACGTCTACGACGCGAAGGATGGCAAGCTCCTCCGCACCGTCGACCACGTCGCTTCCTTCGCGACCTCCCTGCAGCAACCCTGAGGCCATGCCGATGATCGACCCCGTTATCGATCTCGTGTTGCGCGGCGGCCTTGCCGCAATCCTCGGCTATGCAGCCTTTCACAAGCTGAGAGACCGCGAGACTTTCAAGGGGCAGCTCGCTGCCTATGCGCTGCTGCCGGAAGGCCTCATCCAACCCATGTCGCGCGCCCTGCCGCTGATCGAGGGCGCGACCGCGCTCTTCCTCCTGGCGCGGTCGGAGCACGCAAGCCTTTTGAGCGCCGCGCTCTTTCTTCTCTATGCGGGCGCCATGGGCATCAACCTCGCCCGCGGACGGCACGACATCGATTGCGGCTGCGGCGGACCGGAGGGACGGCAGACACTTCACTGGGCGCTCGTCTTCCGCAATCTGCTGCTCGCCGTTGGCGCCATTGCCGTGGGCTTTCCGCTCGGCGCGCGGGCCCTGTCCTGGGGCGACTACGCGATCGCCGGATTGAGCGCCGTCGCCTTTCTCGCACTCTACACGGCGCTCAATGCACTCATCGCGAATGTCCCTGCGACCAACAGACTGAAAGCCTGAGAGATGGAACAGACGCTGCTCATATCAAACATTCTTCTCTGGCTTCTGGTCATCGGCCTGTCCGTCGCCGTGCTGCTCCTCGCGCGGCAGGTCGGCGTGCTCCATGAACGCATCACGCCGGTCGGCGCATTGATGATCGGCAAGGGCTTGCGCGTCGGCGAGGCGGCGCCGGGCTTCCGCCTCGCCAATCTCAACGGCCCCGAGGTCACGATCGGCGGCACGCAAGCGGATGGACGCAGCACGCTTCTCTTCTTCCTTTCGCCGACCTGTCCCGTCTGCGCCTCGCTGCTGCCAACGCTCCGCACACTCGTCCGGCAGGAAAATCTCGCGCTGATCCTCGCAAGCGACGGCACGCCTGATGAACATATCGGCTTCATCGCCCGCAAGGGGCTCTCCGATCTGCCTTACGTGCTTTCAACGGAACTCGGTATCCGTTTCGGCGTCTCGAAACTTCCTTATGCGGCCCTGATCGACGCGGGCGGCGTCCTGCGCGCGCATGGGCTCGTCAACAATCGCGAACATCTCGAAAGCCTGATCGAGGCGGAGCGCGAAGGCGTCGCCTCCATCCAGGACTTCGTAAAGCGGGGGAATGCGCAATGAGCGGTTTCGACAAATGGATGGAGAGCTTTTCGCGCCGTCTCGCGCAACGGAGTTCGCGGCGCAGCTTCCTGGCGACGGCAGGCGCCGTCCTCATCGGCGTCGGCGCGGCGCCGCTTCTGCCCGTCGCACGGGCGCATGCCTCCACCGGCAAGGACGGCGATCCCACGAGCTGCGATTATTGGCGCTACTGCGCCATCGACGGGTTTCTTTGCACCTGCTGTGGCGGCACGACCAGCTCCTGCCCGCCCGGCACCGTCGCCTCCTCCGTCACATGGGTCGGCACCTGCCGCAACCCGACCGACGGCAAGGACTACATCATCTCCTACAACGACTGCTGCGGGCGCAGCGGATGCGGACGCTGCACCTGCCAGCGCGACGAGGGCGACCGCCCGCTCTACCGAACCGACGCGGCCAATGACATCAACTGGTGCGCGGGGAGCGGCGCGGACATCGTCTATAACTGCTCGACGGCGGTGCTGATGGGCGTGAGCACGGGCGAGTGACTGTCTTGCGCCTCATCATCCCTCTTGCTGCCGCGCTGGCTCTCGGCACCGCTGCCACCGCCTCGCCACGCACGGACTACATGCTCCGCTGCATGGGTTGCCACCTGCCGGACGGCGCGGAAACGCCGGGCAAGGTGCCGCCGCTCAAGGGCCATGTCGCGAAGTTTCTCGCGGCAGATGGCGGCCGCGCCTATCTGGTGCAGGTGCCGGGCACGCGGCAATCCGCCCTGTCCAACGCCGCCGTCGCGGATCTTCTCAACTGGCTCGTCCGGAACTTCGACGCCGCGGATGTTCCGGCCGATTTCGTCCCTTATACGGAGGCCGAGATCGCGCAGCTCAGGCCCCACCGCTTGCCCGACGTCGCCGCCGAGCGCGCGCGTCTGCTCAAGAGCATCGGCGAAAAGAACTAGGGGTTTCGAGCGCCCGCCTCTTTCTTCAGCGCCGTTTCGCTGACTTGATGCCGTTCACGGGATCTCTCCACGAATGGCCGGTCGCAGCCTTCAGCGAGGAACCGGCCTTCGAGCGGGGACTCGCGGGGCGCTTCCACCGGGTTTTCCGCCCGAGACCCCTCGTACCTTGCGCTGCCTTCCTCGACGGAACGCCCGCGTCAGACTGAGCAGTCAGGCCGCCATGAGTTCGGGGCAAAGCGCCTCGACGAGCGGCACGTAATGATCGCCGCAGGTGATGGCGTCTTCGACGAGCCCCATCTCACGCAGCTTCCGGCCACGCCATTCGTAGCGAAGCACCTGATCGACGGCGGGGGTTGGAAGCGTCCGCCGCGCCTTGAGGAACTGCTCCTCGCCGCAGCGCGCAATCGCGAGATCGACATTCTCCTTGCCGAGCTGCGCCGCCAGCGAGGTGTAAATGTCGAAAGCGCGAAGCTTCGCTCCGCGCTCCTCATTCGTGAGGCTGACATTGACGCAATCGGCCCAGAGCGACTTCGGGCTGCGGAGCACCTCATAAACTTCGGTATCGGCCTTGCGCTGATGGATGAGCGGCACTTCGAAAATCGGAGCGGTCCTTTTGCCGAGCGCCGCGCGCGTGATCGGCAACGCCACATCATGCAAAGGATTGTAGAACTCGATGGAATCGCAATAGACACGGTCGAAGTCGAGGCCGCTCAGGATCGCCCCCACCTCGCCCGACAAAGCACGGAAGCTGGCGACGTCGCCCTTGAGCAGCGCTTCATAAAGCGATGCCTCCTCGACATTGAGCCAGGCGATATCGGCCATGTTCACGACCGACTTCAGGTTTTCCTTGCTCTGATCGACGCGCTCCTGCGCACCGCCATCGGTGAGGAAGATGAGATAGGGCTGGAGGCGGCGCACCGAGCCGAGAATGGCCACTTCATGATTGGGATGACTGAAGATCATCACGCTGCGCGACATTGACACCTCCCCTGCCGGAACCCGAAAATCATCCCGGTCACTTTCATTTACAGCCCTGAAGGGTGCATGTGGAACCACTCATGGGCAAGGCTAAACCGTACCGGATTGCGCTGTACACAACCTATTATGCGGCCGGCGACGGCATGGGACGGGTGCTCGGGCACAAGATTGCCGCGCTGGACGAACTCGCACGGACAAGGCCGGTTGAACTCAAGGTCTATTGCGGCGGCAGCGACTTCGACGACCCGCGCATCGCCCGCGTCAACAAGCTTCCCGAGATTCTCGGCGATCCGTTCTTTCAGACGGCGGACGTCCATCACTACGAATTTGGCTGGTATTTCCGGCCTTTCGAATCGATCCGCCATCTCCCGGCCAAGGCACGCGCGTCGGTCTTTTTTCACGGCATAACGCCGCCGCAATGGGCCTCGGACCCCGAAGGCGCGTTGAAGTCGCTAAAGCAGAAGCGCCTTCTGTCCCGCGCCGACGCCATCTGCGTCGCAAGCCCCTTCGCCCGCGACGATCTCCTCTCGCTCGGCATCGGGCACGAGAAAATCAACATTCACCCGCTGCCTCTCTCCGTGGTTCCCAAACAGGAGCGGATGAAGACGGGAAGTGACGTGGTTGAATTCATCCATGTCGCGAGGCTTACGCCCAACAAGGGACTTCTCGACCTTCTCACGGCGCTCCAGATGGCAAGCGAAAGAGGCCTTTCATTTCGTCTGAGAATCGCCGCGCACCCCGCCAGCGCGACAGCGGATTTCTTTGCTGAAGTACGCCGGCACATCGAAAGTCCGGCGCTGCGCCATCGCGTCGAGTTTCTCGGTCATATCGACGACGTCGCGCTATCCTCGCTCTATGGCCAGGCCGATGCGATCATCCTGCCCTCCTATCACGACACCTATTGCCTACCCGTACTCGAGGCATTTGCACATGGCTGTCATGTCATCGCCTACGACTCGACCAATTTTCCGCATATAACCAATGGGTTCGCCTCCCTGGTGCCAACCGGCGACATTCCCGCGCTGGCTGAGGCAATCGAAAAATTCGCCGATGAGCTTGCCCGGGCTCGTCTCAACAGCCAAGACGCCCTCGTCACGACAAGCAGCGGTTCCGTCGCTCTCGCCGAACATCGATCGCGCATGAAGACCTATGCTTGCGGCTTCACGGAAGAGGGCTTCAAGAGCGGCTTTCTCTCGCATATCGATGCCCTTCTCGCTGCACCGCAAAAGCGGCGGGGAATCGTCGCGCGTCTGCGCTCGACACTGGCATATGCGCGATCGGCCTGACCAAAAATGACCGCTTTGCGTAGAAAAGCAGTCAAATTCAATAAACAAAGAAAAATGAAACTTTCTTTTTCTGACAACGGGTTGGCCCAGACCTCCCAGCGCAGAAAATGCGCGATCCGGAGGGCGCTCTTTACGCCATGCCTTTTCTCGGTCAGCCTATCATCAAGGGGAGCCTGTAAGAATATTCCCACCCGGAAAATATGACCTAGGCGACACCTGCCCGTGCAGCAATTCGGATCGAGAAACCACAGCACGCTTTACTCGCGGATTCTTCTCTCCGCGGCGGCGTTCGTTATCGCCGTTGCCGGCTTCCTGACCTACAAGTCGCTCACTAACTTCCGTCAGGCGCGGGCGCAATCGCAGGAGTTGATCCGCGCGGAAGGCAACCTGCGCTATTACGATGAAGTGCTGACCATGTCAGCCCGCGCCAACGCCTTCACCGAAGATCCGCAGTGGAGAACCCGCTACGAACGCTCTCGGGAAGAGTTGAAGGCCGAGTTGAAGTCTACTGCCGATCTTCTGCAGGATTCGAACGCGCTCCTCACCGAAGTATCACAGGCAGCCGACGACCTGGCCGAACTGGAAGACCAATCATTGGCTCTGGTCGGGACAGGCCGCCGCACAGAGGCCCAGCAGATATTACTGGGCAAGGACCATGAACGCGCCAAGGAAAGATATGCACGCGGCCTCGAACGCCTGAATCAGCAGATCGACGCGAGTATCGCTTCGCGGGAGAGACATCTTCAGCAGAACACGCTTCTTTCCGTCTTCTTCGTGGGAGCGCTGTTGGTCATATTCTTCCTGATGTTCTTCCGCACGTTCCGCGCACTCGACTCTCTGCTCCTGATGCAGGACATTCGCGGCGAAATCTCGCGGCGCTTGTTGTTCGTCGATCCGTCCGGAACCGAAGATGACCTGCACTGGGCGCTTCGTCTGATCGTGTCGGAGACCAATGGCGATCGCGCCTTCCTCTTGCGGAGAACGAGCCAGGAAGGAACCGTACAGATACAGCAATGGTGGGATCACGGCGCGGGCCAGTCCGACGATGAAGTCACTGCGTTATGGGCCTGTCTGGAACAGCTCCATGAGTATGGAACCATTCCGTTGCGAAACCTCTCCCGATTGTCCCGCGACGAGCAAGAACAGTTTGCCCCCGTTTTGCAGTTGGGTCTGGCGAAGATATTGAGCGCCTATGTGGAAGCCGGACAGGGCGAGGAATATTACCTCTGCTGGGGTGCAAAAAAGCGAACCTCAATGCAGCTGCCGCCAGACGATGCGTTTCTTCAGGCCATCGCCAAGATCATGATTGGCGCCATCAAGTATCTCGAATACGAGGCAGCCCTGACGCAGCTCGCCATGACGGACAGTCTCACGCGAGTTTACAATCGTCATCACTTCACCGAATGCCTCGCAACGGCCCTGGAGCAACATCGCCGCACCAAGCAGCCCTATGCGCTTCTGATGCTTGACCTCGACCACTTCAAGGATATCAACGATACATACGGCCATCCCGCCGGCGATGCCGTGCTCCAGTATTTCGCCAGCACCCTGCGCGGCAAGCTGCGCGAGATCGACACGATCGGGAGGTTAGGCGGTGAAGAGTTCGGCGTCATCCTGCCGGACACCGACGCCGAGGCAGCTCTCTCAATCGCAGAGCGTTTGCGCGAAGACATGCAAAATGCCGAAGTCTTCATCGATGGAGACCATATCAGGATCACCGTCTGTATCGGCGTCACGGTTCTCGACGAGGGCGACGCAGATACAGGCCAACCGATGAGCCGGGCCGACGACGCGCTTTACTGCGCAAAGGAAGAAGGGCGAAACCGGGTGAAGCGGCGAATGTCGTCCAGCGAACGCACCGATCTGTCGATCTGAGATGGGCGCCGGACCAGCTGCCTCGGCAGCTCGGCCATGATGCATCGAACCCATGAAACTGTCGCATGGCGACCTGTCTGCGATTGACGTAAGCACCTCTGACCCTCCGTAATATGTCCCGGACATGGCGTGGCGGACCTCGCAGAGGTTTGAGCCGCCCCTGTCCAAGGGGGGTGGCATGCGACTACAGCGGATAAACGGCTGGTTCTACGCAGCGCTGTGCGTCATCGCAGCGCTGCCGATCCTGACGATTGCCTATCCGCCCATCGTCGATTTCCCCAATCATGCCGCACGGCTCCATATCGCCTGCCACGCCGCCGATTACGCCGGCATGTATGAATACCGGCTCGGCGTCATCCCGAATCTCGCGATCGACCTCATCAATCTGCCGCTCTGCGGATTGGTGACACCCGAACGCGTCGTACTCGCGACCATCGCGCTCGCGCAGCTTTCGATCTGCGCTTCGGTCTGGTTCATCAGGAAGCGGCTATTCGGCGAGAATGACGCGCTTGTGCTGGTGGCGCCGGCTCTGTTCCTCAACCTCGTCACCACCATGGGCTATGCGAATTATCTGGTCGGGATCGCAATCCTGTTCTGGATGATGTTTTTCCTGTTGTCGCGACCGCAGGCGAGTTGGCTCGCTCTCCTTGCAATCGGCACGCTCGGCGGCATCGCGATCTTCTTCTCCCATATCTTCGCCCTGATGTTCGCGATGGTCGCGATGTGCGGCTGGCTCTGGCATGGCCGGTTTGCGGGCATGGGGTGGAGGGGCGCCGCGCTGGCGGGGTTGAGCACCGTCGGCATGTTCATCATACCGCTGGCCCTGGTCCCCCTGGCGGCCGGATCGGGTGAAACCGGCTTCGGTGTGGGACTCAGTCCCTGGAGCAAGATTCGCGCGGTGCTCTCACCGCTCTACACGAACAACATCACTCTCGACATCATCGCAGCGGTGATCTGGTCGAGTGCCATGATCATTCTCTTGAGAGCCCGAGCATTCGTCGTCGCGCCGGCCATGCGCGGTGCGCTTCTCGCGCTGCTCGTCGCCTGCATCTTTCTTCCCGGCCGATTGCTCGACGCGGTCGACATCGATGCGCGCCTGTTTACCTCCTTCATATTCCTCGCGCTCGCTTCGGCGCGACTGGAGATGCAGGCGCGGGCGCGTGAAGTGGTGGCCGCTCTGGCGCTTGGCACGCTCGTCCTGCATACCGCCCTGGCGATCCTGATATGGCGGCCGATGAGTGCGCAGGTCGCGGAGTGGCGCGCGGCAAGCCTGGTCCTGCCCGCCCGCGCGTCGGTCCTCACGGTGGAGGCCACGCGCGGCCCGCTGATGTACACCACCACGCGCATGTCCTATGCGCACCTGATGAGCTACGCGACGATCGACCGCCACATATTCAATCCGTATGAATTCACCGGCAAGGGCATGCAGCCGATGGTCGCTGTCGGCGCATATGAACCGCTCGACACGCCCGTCGGCGTCCCGTTGAAACCCGACATTGCGCGCCTGACATTCGGGCCGCCCTCGCCGACGCCGAAATGGCTGGCCCTGATGGAGCAGCGCAACATGCAATATACGATCGAATGGGGCGCTCGCTTCCCCTACATCGTCTATTTTCATTTCGGCAAGGCACCGAACTTCGATCCCAGGCGGCTACGCCTGATGACACAAGGCAGCTTCTTTTCAGTGCTGGTGCCGAAGGACAGCGCGATCGCGCATGCGGATCGTTAAGTCGCATGCGGTACGGGGCCTTGACCTGCGCTTGGACAGCGCGTCAGGCAGGCGCTTCTAATCGTTCCGCCCCGTCGGGTCCGAATGCATCGGACAACGCTGCCCGGCGGGCTCGAACTCACTGAGGCGCAGCTTCGTCTTGTGATCGTCCGTTCCCGGCACGCCGGTCGCGTCGATACCGCGATAATAGAACTTCTGCCATTTGTCGCTCGGCGCCGAAGGCGGATTGCGCATCATTTCCTTCTGGAATGCATCGCGCGACCGGCTCCAGTTTTCAAACTGCGCCTTGAGTTGCGGCTCCTCATCTATGGGGACGAAACGCGGCTCGACGGCCTCGACCGCGGCGCGCTGCAGAGGAAAGATATGGCAGAAGGGCTCGTTTTCCTCGAAGCGGATCCAGTGCTTCGGGCGAGTAAAGCGCCAGTTCATCGTGAAGGTGAAAGGCGACCAGTCCGTCTCCACGATGCCGCCAAGCGGCGCAATCCCGTCCTTGGCGGCATTGGGCGGCCCACCGACCCACAGGTTCCAGCCGGGCTCCGTGCGGAACAGGCCCGAGACGTGAAAGGTCATCACGCCTTGCCCGAAAAGCGCCACAGGCGCGTCATGCGGCGCGCTGCCGCGATCGCAGCGGATGATGACGTCTTCCGGCGCCATCCCTCCGGTCCAGAACGCCTCGAAGCCGCAAGGCGTCAATATCTCCCAGCCATGCGAATTGGCGATGCTGAGCGGCAGACAGCGATAGGCGAAGGATTCGGGACTCGCATCCATCCAGTCTCGCCGTGGAGAAGCCGCGCGAATGCGCGGCTTCCAGCCCGGATAGAGGTAGCAGGTGAGTTCCATCGCTTCTCGTCCCGAACCTGTTGCAGCGGCGCCTCGTCTAGAAGCCCAGACGCAGGCCGATGCTTCCTGAAACGGCGGCATCCTCGCCGTCGCCGGTCGCGGTATGGACGGAGACGGTGATCACCGAATTGTCTCCGATGCGCTGATCGAGATCGGCTCCGAAGCGGGCCCAGTTCCGATCCACGGGAAGACCGGGCGCGCTGAAGGATCCCAGATTACCGAGAATGGCGCCGGTGACAACCGGGGCGTCATTGTCGAAGCGGTGGACCCATTCGCCACTGACGCGCAGTTCGGTCGTATCGCTCAGTGCGGCCTGCAGCGCGGTGCCGAGACGTCCCTCCCGCGCCGTCTGAGTGTAGTCATCGACGGCCACGGGGAAGCCGCCGCCGGTTTCCGTATAACTGTCGACCGTGTTGCGCGTATGCGTATAGGCGACATAGGGCGACAGCGCCGCGGGTCCGAAGTCGACGGCCTTCAACCAGTCGAGGCGCGCGCGCAGCGCCCAGCTGCGGGCATCCGTTTCGCCGCGGCTCGAATCTACCGTTACGCCATTCAGATAATGACGGGAGATATCGGCGCTCCAGTTGCCGGCGTAGCCGGTGAGGCTCGCAACCACGCTGGTGCCGGGGATCGTGTAGTCCGCCTCGCCGACGAAGTAATAGCCGTCGAGATTGCTATCGCCGCCAAAGGCGAGATCCTGATCGAGGCGGCTCAGGCCGACGCCGGCGCCGATGCGGAAGTTGTCGATGTCGGTGCAGACACCGATTTCGCCAACATACTGGTTTCGATTGCCGCTGCCGTCATGCGCGAGGTCGCCCGTCGCCCAGGCGCAATTGCCCGCCGCGACGCCATTATCTGCCAGCACGCGGTGATGCGCGCCCCAGAGGCTCAATCCGGTCATGTTCACACCGCTGGTGAACGGCGCCGTGAGGCTCACGAGGCTCTTCAAGTAGTCGTCGAGGCCGATGACGCCGGATCCGGGAGGAGTGGGCGTCGGCGTCGGCGTCGGCGTCGGAGTTGGTGTTGGTGTTGGTGTTGGGGTAGGTGTAGGCGTCGGGGTCGGAGTGGGAGTTGGTGTCGGCGTAGGCGTAGGCGTAGGCGTCGGTGTAGGCGTAGGCGTAGGCGTAGGCGTCGGTGTAGGCGTGGGCGTGGGTGTAGGTGTAGGTGTAGGTGTAGGTGTAGGAGTTGGCGTCGGGGTCGGTGTGGGCGTCGGAGTCGGTGTAGGCGTCGACACGCGCGCGATGTAGCGCTGCGTCGTGCCGTTGATCTGGCCATTGCCAATGATCACATTGCCGCTCGCGTCGACGCCATCGGCGGACGTGAATTCGTCAGTTCCGATATCGACGCCGTTCGCAGTAAGCCATTCGCCGACATACTGCAACCCTCCGGCATCGGTCCAGCGGAACGCATAGACACCTCTGATGGACGGCAGGGCGACTGTCGGCCTGTCCGCGTCGCCGACGATCACGCTGCCATCGGCATTGATGGCATTTGCCTTGCTGAACGTACCGCCACTGTATATGCCGAGCCCGACCATGCCGGTGGCCTGGGTCCAGCGAAACGCTTGCTGAACACTGCTGGCAGACACAGATGTACCGGCAACGACATTGCCGTCGGCGGAAACGCCATTAGCGCGGCTGCTCGCCGTGGGCGCCTCGTGAGAACTGAGTACGCCGAGGCCGACCATGCCGCCAGTGGATGTCCAGCGGAAGGCCTCCTCCGTACGTGATGAATTGGCGCCGAAGCCGACGACAGTGCTGCCGTCGCTCGAAGTCGCGCGCGACTGGCTCGTATAGAAGTCGCCACCCTCGATGTTCTGGGGCGCGCCATCGTCGACCCATCGCACGGCATGGTAGCCCGCCGACACACTGTGGCCGACGACGACATGACCGTCGCTCGACACTGCCCAGGCGAGACTGGAATGCGGCTTCGTCAAGCTTTCCGGCGCGGTTTCGAGATCGGTGAGTATCGTGAGCACACCGTTGCGCCAGACCAGCGCCCTGTATGACGACGATGCCGTGGCTTGGCTGTAGCCGACCACAACCGAACCGTCGCCGGAAATGCCCTGGGCATAGACGAGTTCTGCTCCATCGGGAATCGGCAACGCCGTCTTGCCGGCCAGAGTGAAGACATAGGGACGATAGCTGTAGACACCGAGGCGCACGGTGCCCGCGACGGAATTGCCGTCGCCCGAGATCGCGCTGAAGACCGTCCCGATATTGGAGGGCAAATCGCCGGGAATATCGCCCAACGTCGTCACGCTGCCACTGGCATGGACTGCCTTGGACAAGAGCAGTGAAGCGATGGCAACGGACATGAGAAGACGCGACTTGGACGACATGAACTACCCCCAACTATGTTGCTGCGCGGGCGCGCAGAGACCCCGCTCTGTCGGAACGGCGAACTGAAAACGGACGGCGATGTTGTTGGTCAGGTGCAGGGATTGCATTCCGCCCCCTGCCCTCAGCCCGGACGACAGGAACGGAAAGTCGTGAACTGCCCCAGTCCGACTTCACCGGACATGACACTGCGACAGGTGTCTTGTCCTGCCAGCCCCTGTTCAGGGGGAAGGGGAGCACTTTATTTAAATCAGCAAGCTGAGGGATGTGGCGTTCAGCACAGCCCGCGCCGGACGGCCTCTCGCGTCGCTTCCGCGCGGTTCGATATGCTGAGCTTCTGGTAGATCACCTTCACGTAGCTGGCGACCGTCTGCGGCTTCAGCCCCATGCGCTCTGCGGCCTCGGCGACTGTAAGCCCGCGCGCCAGCAGGGTCAGCGTTTCCGTCTCTCGCGGCGTGAGCCCGGCCTCATCCCGTTCGGGCGCAGGGGCTTTACGGAAATGCGCGAGCAGCCGATGTGCGATCGAGGGAGACAATGACGGCTCGCCCCGGTCTAGCCGCCGAAGTATGCCGACGAGCAGATCCGGCTCCTCATCCTTCAGCACATATCCGCGTGCGCCTGCGGCGAGGGCTTCGAAGAGATGCGCGTCGTCGTCATAGATCGTGGCGATCACAGGCATGACCGTCGGCCAGTCGTCCACCAGCTTCCGCACCAGATTGACGCCCGGGCCATCGGGAAGGCCGAGGTCGATCAGCGCCAGATCGAAGCCGGGCGCATCATTCGCCGCCTTGCGTTCATCGAGCCACGCCACCGCCTCGGCCAGCCGGGCGAACGTCACCACGCCGATGCCCGGAAAGGCAGCGGTGAGCACGCCGAGCAGCCAATCGCGCGTGCGCGGCTGATCCTCGACCAGCAGACACAATCGTGAGGTCGTTCGATTCATCATTGACGTCAGGGTATATGGCCAACCGGCCCTGTCACCCCCTGTTCGGTGGGGGTGCGCCGCACCGGGACGACGAGCGGCAGTGAAAGGCGCACCTGCGTTCCGCCAGGACCGGATGCGAGATCGAGCCGCCCTCCCACATCCTCCATGCGACGGCTGAGGTTCCGGAGGCCGTAACCTTGAGTCTCTCCCGTCAAAGCTTCTTCAGGCATCCCGCGTCCGTTATCGGCGACGACCATTTCGAGCCGTCCGGCATCGATCGTCAGGCCTACCCTCACCATCGAGGCATGGGCATGGCGTATTGCATTGCTCACCGCCTCGCGAAGGGCCGAGGTGATCGCCTTTTGCTGCCGGTAGTCGATGGAGAAATCACCCTCGCCGGGCTCCGCCAGCGGCCAGTCGAGCGCGATGCCGGCCGCCTCCAGCCGCCGGGCGGTTTCGTGACGGACGTCGCTGAGCAGGCGTTCGAGCGAGACCTGCTCGCCCGTCATGCCGCTGACGATGGCGCGGATGTCGGACATCGCCGCCTGCAGGGTTGGACGGAGCTGCTGATCCGCCATGTGCATCCCGGTCAAAAGCCGCGCGCCGACATCATCGTGAAGATCCCTCGCAATGCGCAGCCGCTCGGCTTTCACACCTTCGTCATAGGCCCTGCGAGCCCGGATCATTTCCTCCACGAGCCGACAGAGCGCATCGGCCATGTTGAGATCGTTGCTGTCGAACAGCCTGCTTCCCTGCCCCGCGAAGGAGAGAGCAAGCGCTTCACCGCTCAGCGGAGAGGGAATTGCGAGCACGCGGCCGTCTTCCCGTATCTCTGTCCTTTGCGCCGTCGTGGCGACGACTTCCAGCGGATCGAACTGCGCCCTCAGCACCTTCCTCCACAGCGCTGACTGATCCTCAGGACGCATGGCGAAGGCGACTTCATTCGCACCCCGGATGAGCCGCATGGTGTCGGCATCGCGGCGGCGATCCGCAAACCGCATCAGGCGCGAACGCACGGGCAGCCAAAGGACGGCCACCAACAGCGCACCAACCGACAGCGTCCACTTCTCCCCTGCCCAGTAGACCAGCATCATGTCGGCGATCAGCACCAGCAGAACCACGACCACCGCCCGGATGACGTGAAGGGTCCAGTTGCCCAGATCGAACATGCGATAGCGCGTGATGGCCACGGCGAGAGCAAAGTAGAACAACAGGAAGCCCGACATGGCGACCGAGTCGCCCACATAGAGGGGCGAGCCCATGAGCTGCGGCAAGAAGTTGACGGCGGTAAATATCCCCGTGCTGAGAAGCAGCGCGGTGCCGACCCAGGCGACAGATCCTCGCTGTACCGGATCCTTGCGCGATATCCAGGCTTGAACAAAAACCAGCGCGAACATTATGCCGACTGACGCCACAAGAACGATAAGCCCCGCGCCATAAACATCGGTCCACAGATCGAATATCATTGTCACGCCCAGCGCCAGCAGGGAGAGCGAGAACAGGACGGGAAAGATCGTGGGCATGAGCGGCCGGGGATATCTGCAGAAGATCGCCACCAGCGCCCCACCGAAGAGCATTCCGGAGATATGGTTGGCCTGTAACTGATTGCGCATCACCCAGCCGGGGGTGGTCAGTCCGCCCATATTGATCATGATGATTGTGAGCGATGCCATCCACAACGAGGCGCCGCTGAGCGCAAACATCTGGGCCACGAATTCGCGCGGCCGCAGAACAAGCACCCACAGCCCCGTCAGCAGAGCCACAAAGCCTACGCCGAGGGCGCCCCAGGCATCGCGAGAGAGATGAAAGCCACGCAGATGGATCGCATAGGCCGCGAGATCGCGACCGTCCGGCAGTTGCAGCGTGCCGCCCTGACCGAAAAGCACAGCGACCCGATCCAGCCGCTCATAATGCGCCCTGTTTTCAGCAGGTGTGCCGCGCGGCTCCAGTCCGCTGACCAATTCGCGAACCGGCAACTCGAACAGGACCTGGCCGCTCCGTCCGATGAAGCGGGCCGTGGTTTCGCCCGGCAGGGCGTCGACGCCCTTGATGACGACGCTGTCGGCTGCCCCTTGCCGCACCTCGATGCTCGCCGCAGGCCGATAGCCCGCCACCAGCGCAAAAAAGGCGGTCACCAGAAGCCCCGCGATAGCCAGCAGGGAGAATATCGTCGTAGGGCGATGAAAGAGCACGGCGCGCATAAAAACTCGCATCAAATAGCACGTCAAAAGACGCGGCCCTGAAAATACACCACCGGCTAAGCGGAGGATGGACCGCGCCAAGGCATCCCGTTCCCGCAGGGTGCCTTTCTCAATGTTAGTATACGGAGACTTGCAGTGCCATGCCGTCGATCGCGACCATTCGTTGCCATGTGAAGGAATGTTGCCTCACTGCCCTATCAGAAAGGCCCGGCCGGAGGCATCGTTCAGCGCTGCGCCCGGAATTGATTGGCGTCGGCATGATGATCGTACACGTAAAGCGGCACGCTCAGTTCACCCGCAGGGCGCCAACCTACGCTAGCCCTCAATGGCCCCCGCCCTTCCGCTTTCGACGACGAACGTCTTTAGCGTCGAGAGCTGAGCATCGGGATCCCTGACGTCGGATATCGCCTGGAACTTCGTCGTCATATGCTGGGCATCGACCTCGATCAGGACATAGCCCCGCTTGCGGCTTTCAAAGAAACGCACATGCGGATTGTCGGGCAAGGCCTTGGCGAAAAGCTCATAGACGGGCGGGCGGGAGCTGATCGACGTTCCGACGATTTCCGTCGCGACCGTCGGTGAACGCTCATTGTCGAAATCGAGCTTCAGGTCGTTGGTCCAGAAGCAATGGCTGTCGCCGCCGATCACCACCGCATTGGCCACACGCGCCTCGTGTATGTGCTTCATGAGGCGCGAACGATTGGCGGGATAACCGTTCCAGTCCTCCGTCCAGTAGGCGATATGACCCGTTTCGTCCTTATGGCCGAACTGGGCCATCAGCACATCCTGAGCAATGATGTTCCAGCGCGCCTTCGAATTCGCGAGCCCATCGTAAAGCCACGCCTCCTGCGCTTCACCCAGCATCGAACGGGCAGCAGCGAGCCTTTCAGGACAGCTCGCATTGGTCTCGAGATGCCCGCCACCCTTCTTGGGCGGACCATAACAAGCCTCTCGTGAACGATACTGCCGACCGTCGATCAACGAGATTTCGGCAAGGTCGCCGAAGGCGTAGCGCTCATAGATCCGCATCGAGGCGCCATGCGGCTTCGACAGCAAGGGACGCACAGGCATGTGTTCATAAAATGCCTGATAGGCAGCCGCCCTGCGAGCAAGGAACTTCGCCGGATCGTCAAAGGTCTTCGACCATTTGTCCGAATAGTCGTTTTGAACCTCGTGATCGTCCCATGTGACAAGCGAGGGCGCGACCGCATGCACACGCTGCAGATTTTCGTCGAGCTTGTACTGCGTATAGCGATCCCGATATTGCGCGAGCGTCTTCGCTTCCATGCCATCCTTGTGCCTGCGGACCGTCGGATGTTTCGTGTCGACGCTTTCATAGATGTAGTCACCCAGGAAGATCACAAGATCGGGATGTTCTTCGGCGAGGTGATGATAGGCCGCGTAATAACCCTGCTCGTAATTCGCGCAAGAGGCATAGGCAAGACGTAACCCGGCAAGCGGAGCGCCTGTTGCCGGTGCCGTCATGGCGCGGCCGATCCGGCTTACCGCCTCGCCCGAGATGAAGCGATACCAATAGGGCCGGCCGGGAGCGAGCCCCCTCACTTCCTCATGCACAGAATAGGCATAGTGCGGATCGGCGATAGCGACGCCCTTCCGGACGAGCCGGGTCATGGCCTCGTCCTCGGCAATTTCATAGGCGACCGGCACAGGCCCGCCTCTCATGCCGCCCGGCATCGCAGGGTCGGCCGACAGAGGATCGGGCACGAGCCTCGTCCACAGGACGAAACCATCCGGAGTGGGCGCCCCCGAAGCAACACCGAGGCTGAAGGGGTTGCCCTTGCGCCAGCTTTGCATGCCGCCCGCCACGCAGCCGACGAGCGCCGGAGCGACAATGCTCCCGCGCGCCGCCGCGCCGGCAAGGCTAAGGAAGCTGCGTCGCGACGGGATCAACACAGGTGCCGAGATGCGATGAGCGGTCATGGATTTCCCCTGACAATGAATGCCGGATGCCTGTTTCGCAGACGTCTATTTCGCGGAAGCCTGAGTTCCGATCAGCGGGTCCATGCCGGCCGCGATGAGAACGAGCTTCAGATGATCGCTCAGTCGCAGCACGACTTCCTGAAACGTATTGTTGAACAGAAGGCCGTAAAGCGCGGTGCCGATGCCAGCCGCCGTGGCGAAGAGCGCTGTGCCGATACCGGCGCTGACAGCCGCCGGATCCGAGATGCCCGCCTGAGCCAGGGCAACGAAAGTATCGATGATGCCGAAGATCGTGCCGAGAAGGCCGAGAAGCGGCGCCGCCGTGATAACCGTATCGAGCATCCACAAATGTTGTGTGAAGCGTGCGCGGCTGCGGATGAAAATAGTCTGCGCGACATCTTCCTGAGCCAACCGTTCGGAAGAGGCGGAACGCACGGCCAACATGTCAGCAACGGCCGAGCCGAAGACGCCGGAAAGTACGCTCGGAGACTTCGGAAAGCTTCCATTCGGTCCCGATTTGGCCAGCAATTTCTCGAGCTTGCGTGCCTGACGCAGATTGACGGCGTAGAAGATCGCCCGCTCGATCGAAACGAAGGTGACGAGCACGACTGCAGCACCGAGCAAGGCAAAGGTGATGACATGCAGGCTCTCGGTCAGGCTCGCAGGATGCAGGACGGCGTTTGCCGCATTGGTAAGTGTCTGGATGATGGCCATGGGAAAACTCCGGGAGCGAGGGTCGGGGGAACGCGGGATGCGTTCCCCCTCCGGTTCGCGTATCAGAAATCGACGCTAAGGCTGACGGAGGCAAAGCGCGGACCGCCAACCTGATAGGTCGGCGAACCGGCGTTCGCGCCCGTTGCATTCGTCGTGTAGGAGATGAGCGTGCCGAGATAGCGTTCATCGAAGACGTTATCCACGGCAAAAACGAGCGTCACCTTCTGCAGACCGACCAGCGAAGATGGCAAGTCGTAACCGGCGGTGAGGTCCACCGTCGTGTGCGGGGCGAGCGACTCGTCGTTCATCAGGGTTGAGAAACGCGAGCCCGTATACTTGCCGGCAACCGACGTGAACCACCCCCGGCCGTCATAGCGGAGCACGAGCGAGCCAAGGTATTTTGGCGTGTCGATCATGTTCTTGTTGGCCGTCGGCAGAATGGTTCCGTTGACCTCCGTGTTGTTCTGCAGCTTGCTGTCTGTATAGGAGGCGGACGCATAAGCAGAGAAGCCGTCGAACTGCCTGGTCGCGATTTCAAGTTCGACACCGCGCGTCTTCACGTCGCCGATCGTCTTCGCCACAGTGATACCGGTCACGAGGTCCTTGGAGCTCTGCTGACGGTTCTTGTAGTCGATGTTGAAGGCAGTGATACCCCCGCTGAAGAACGACCCTGCGTAGCGATAGCCGCCATCGACGATCACAGCCGTTTCCGGCTTTACGGCGGCGCCGGAACCGGGCTCGAACATGTTCGTGTTGTCCGGCGCGCGGAACGACTGCGCCGCAGAGGCGAAGAGCTGGTGCTCAGGCGTGATCCGCCAATTTAGACCGGCATTCGGCATCACCTTGCTGTTGCTCTGTGTGGTGTGAACAGGAACAATTACGCCACCACTATAGGAGCGTTGAGCGAGGGGCAGGTTGTTCGTGCCATCGCGATCAACCATGGCGTATTGTAGACCGAACTCGGCCGTCACCTGATCGTTGAAGAGGTTGAGCGAGTCCTGGATGAAAGGCCGCTTGATCGTGCTGACCGTTTCCGTGTCGCGCGTACGGGCCGGCAGGCCATCGCTGACACGGAAGAGTTGCGCGTTCGTCGCCCAGACGTCCGAGGGATTGCCATTGTCGTCGACATATTCGTACTGGCGGATTTCCCGAAGGCGCGCGCGCTCATACTGGAAGCCGGTCGACAGAACGTTGTTTTCGAAGTTCCAGGTCAGACGGCTGACGAAACCCGGGCGGAAGGCGCGCGCATTCGTCGGACGATAAAACAGAACGGTGTCCCTGGCATCGCCGTCGCCATTGAGATCGACGCCGCTATTCGTGCCCATGATCGCGCGCAGGCCGCTATAGCTGGAGCTTGTATCACCTTCCTTCAGATAGACGGCGCCACCGCCATTGCCGCGTCCGAAGACAAAATAGGGTTCGAAGTCGAAGCGGACATTGTCGGCGACCTGCAGATTGGCCTTGGCCGAGAGTATCAGGCTCTCCCAGGGATTCACGCGCAGCTTGTAATACTGCTCGCGGCTGAACGGATTCCCGAAGCTGTTGTCGTCGTTCTGGGCAGTGCCGTTGACGGGCGTGGGCCGCGGCGCAAATGTGGTCGCATAGTCAAAATCCCAGCCATATTGATCAATCTGGCCGAGCGTCGCCGAACGAAAATTGTTGTTGACCGACTTGTTGTAATAGGCGCCAAACGAAATCTGGCTCGAGCTCGCGATTTTCTTCACAATCTTCGTGTCGAAATGCTCGCGGTCGGCGTTGCCTTCTCCACGAAACTTGTCGGCTTGCGATTTCGAGTAGGAAAAGAAGGCCTTCGTGCCGTCCAGAAACTCGCCTGTGTCGACGCGGGCAAAACTGCGCCAATAGTTGTCCGAACCGAAGCTCTGCTGGGCATTCACATTCAACTTGTCCATCGGGTCGCGGATGAACATGTCGATATTGCCGCCGGTGGCACTGAGGTTGGGCTTGTCCGTGTCGCCATAGCCCTGAGCGAGGAAGATCGAGCTGAGATTTTCCTTGTCGATATATTCGTGCGGATAAACGCCATAGGCGCCGCTATCGTTGAGCGGGATACCGTCGAGCGTGAATCCCATCTGGCTGCTCGTGAAGCCGCGAACCGAAAGCGAGCCGCCATAGAGGCCCGTCGAATCGACCGACGTCGTATTTACGCCTGGAAGTTTTTCGATGAGCTGGAAGGGATTGTAGCTACCCGGCTGCTCCTCGATATATTTCTCGGTGACAGTCGAGCGCGCCTTGGGCGCCTGTTCTTCAGTGGAATATAGGCCCGTACCCTGATCGTCGGCCTCACCATCAACCGTCACCGTGCCGATAGCCGTCGTATTCTCCGCAAAGGCCGGATGGATGCCGAGCATGGCGCCCCCTGCAACGCCTGCCAGCAGTATCCATCGGAAGTTGCTTCGCAACCCTTTCAACTTTTCACTTTTCATGACTGCCTCACTATTCATGCGACAGGCCCCAGCGACCTGCCCCCTGGTCAAAGCCGCGGCTCGGCCGCAGCTCAGTTCAATTGGTAGTCGAGCCTCACGGTGAACCGTCGCGTGCTCTCTCCCGGAAAAGCGTCGTTCGGAAATGGTGGATAGGCGCCGCCGCGCACCGTCGCGAGCGCGGCGCGGTCGAGGATTGGCGAACCAGCGCCTTGTTCGATGCCCGCATCGACAAGCGCGCCACTTCGATCGAGAACGAACCAGAGTTCCACCGCGCCCTGCGGATGAAGCATTCGCGCTTCCTTGGTGTTCGGATAGCGGCGTATCGACTGCAGATAGGCGCGCAGCGCGGCTGCATATTGGTTCTGGACATCCGCCAACGGATTGGAGGGCGCCGCGGCCTTTACCTGAGCAGGCGCGTGAACGGGCGACGGCGCGGCGACAGGCATGGGCTTCGCAACGCGAACAGGCGTCGGCGGTCGCGGCTTTTGCGGCCGTGGTGGCTTTGGCTTTTCGAAAGCAGGCTCGGTGGTTTTAACCGGTGGCGGAGTCGCCTCCTGCGGGGCGGGCGGCGCCGCTGGTGCCGGCGGGACAGGCTCCGGCATCGTCTCCAGCATCAACTCGACCGGCTTTGCGTCGGCGACAAGCTCGACATGCCAGTTCGAGGCGACGATGAGCGCGCCAAGGATCGTTGCCGTCGCGAGGCCCGCGACGGATTGTCGTCTCTCATACAAGAAGTCCATTTTCTATCCGGACTTCTTTTTGGTCGCGATCGAGAAACTATCGTAGCCGCCTGCCTTCAACACATCGACGACTTCTATGACGCGCTGAAGCTCCACCGCACCGTCGCCATTGATCAGCACGGCCGTCTTCGCTGAACCGTCCGGCTTGCTCGGAGGCGCGCTCGCTGCAAGGGCCGAAGCCAGCCCTGCAAGCGGTACGGATTTTCCATCGACCTGCAGGATGCCGTCCGTTCCAAGTGTCACGACGATCTTGCGCATCTTGTCGAGCTGCTGTGCCGCAGAAGACTTCGGCAGCTTGGTCTTGATGCCGAGCGCCGGAATGACGTTGACGCTGATCAGAACGAAAAACGCGAGCAGAAACATCATTACGTCGATCATCGGAATAATTTCGATCCGCGATCGATGAGGCTGCTCGTCTGGCCAGTGACGCATTGGAAGACCCGGAACTGAGGAACGCTACTTTCAAGCGCGTCAGATAGGGGCCTATTGTGAAACCGCGGTTACTCCTTTGATAATTAATAACGACAGTTTAACGACCCGAACAGGTGCCCACTCGCGCGGAGGACGAACGCCTATATATTCTTTGTACTGATAATTGACTGACCCGTCTGCACCATCAATAGCGGACGATCATCGGGACGGACGCCGCTCGATCGGAACTCTCTTCCAATCTGACAAAGCACCCGCATGTGGCAGTGGCTGATTGTCTCGCGCGACGGCGACGGGGAAAACGATGTGACCGCCCAGCGCCGACCATTCCGCTGGAGTGGAAATGGATCGCGCATCTGGATGATCATCGGCGGAACGGCGCCACCCCAGAACACCAGCCCGATCCTGCTCTTATAAGGACGCTCGGACGCACTCAGCTCTGGTTCAAGAATCTAACCAGCGGCCATCTCTCTGAGAGAATTTGCGGCGCGCTGGAGAATCGATGAACGGCGCATTAGCTCGCAGAGACCAGCACCCAATTGGAGCGCAATCCGCGATCTCTGCTCCGCTTCACGCCGCAAATGGATGCAGCACTTCGCGCCAAGCCTCATAAATGTCGGGAAGTTCTGGAGTGCCCGTCGGTCTCTCGCGAGCGCTCGGGACTTAATGGTGGAGCCAGGCGGAATCGAACCGCCGACCTCTTGCATGCCATGCAAGCGCTCTCCCAACTGAGCTATGGCCCCGCCGTATAATGCGGAGGAGATTGGGCTCCCCCGCAGCGGTGGCGGAACTTAGGGCGCGTTTTCGTCGGGATCAAGCACAAATATTGATCCGCGCCGATTGCGCCCCATGCGCCGCAAACTTTTTATTCGTCGTCCTCGCCGACGCCGCGGATGATGCCCGAAACGTCGTCTTCCTCGTCCTCGTCGTCAGGCAGGAAGGCATCGTCTTCGGCGTCGTCCTCGATCTCCTCGCCGATATCCTCAAGGATATCGTCGCCCAGATCCTCGGCGGCCAGTTCTTCGTCGCGCAGCGCATCCAACGAGACATTATCCTCGTCTTCCGCCACCTCGACCGTACGCGGCGCCTTTTCCTTCGGCTTTTCGACCGGCTTGGCGCGTTTGGCCTTCGCGCCCGAATCCGGCACGAATTCGTGTTTGCACTTGGGGCAAACAGCAGGGCTCTTGGTCAGATCGTAAAACTTCGCGCCGCAGCTCGGGCAATCGCGCTTCGTTCCCAACTCCGGTTTCGACAAGTTTTAATCTCCTTGCGGCATCGGTGCCCTGCGGCCCGTCTCGCCGGATTTCCCCCACGCATTCGGCGCAGGTCTACCCAACGGATTTTCCCATTGCCACGATAAGTTGCTCCTGTCAAAACCTATTCGCGCGCGCCATGCAGCGTTCGCCTGGTTCCCGCGTCGCGCCGGAACGTCCTTCCCGGAAGCCCCCAAGGGATATGACCGTGGCCCACCCGTCCGAAAGCTCAGATACAAGCCTTTCCGCCGAGCCCTCTCATTCGCTGACGGGCCGCCTCCGCGTGCCCGGCGACAAGTCGATTTCCCATCGCGCGCTCATTTTCGGCGCCCTGACGGTTGGTGAAACGAAGATCACCGGCCTTCTGGAAGGCGAGGACGTGCTGGCGACCGCCGAGACCATGCGCCGCCTCGGCGCCGAGGTGACGCGGACCGGAGAGGGCGCCTGGACCGTCCATGGCGTCGGGGTCGGGGCTTTGCGCGAACCGTCGCAGCCGCTCGATTTCGGCAATTCAGGGACCGGCGCGCGACTCATCATGGGCCTTGTCGCCGGCCATCCGATTACCGCAACCTTCATAGGCGACGCGTCGCTTTCGCGCCGCCCCATGGGCCGCGTCATCACGCCGCTGAGCCAGATGGGCGCCGTGTTCCATGCCCGAGAGGGCGGGCGGCTGCCGCTGACGCTCACAGGCGCCCGCGAAGCCCTTCCCATCACCTACCGCTCGCCGGTCGCATCCGCTCAGGTGAAGTCGGCCGTGCTCCTGGCCGGGCTCAATGCGCGGGGCGTCACCACGGTGATCGAGCCTGTGCCGACCCGCGACCATACCGAACGGATGCTTCGGGCCTTCGGCGCCCATGTCGAGACCGAAACGCTGCCCGACGGCGCGCTCGCCATCCATCTCACCGGCCAGCCCGAGCTTCACCCCTGCCCGATCATCGTCCCCGGCGATCCGTCCTCGGCGGCCTTCCCGGTCGTCGCAGCGCTCATCGTGCCGGGCTCGGAAGTCGTGGTCGAAGGCATTACGCTCAATCCGCACCGCGCCGGCCTCTATACGACACTCATCGAGATGGGCGCCGACATCGAGATCATGAACCAGCGCGAGGAAGGCGGAGAGCCCGTCGCCGATCTGCGCGTCCGGGCGAGCCGTCTTCACGGCATCGAGGTGCCGCCGGAACGCGCTGCCTCCATGATCGACGAATATCCCGTGCTTGCCATTGCTGCTTCTTTTGCATCCGGCCAGACGGTGATGCGCGGCATCCACGAATTGCGCGTCAAGGAAAGCGACCGCATCGCGGCGACAGCAGCAGGCCTCAGGCTCAATGGCATCAAGGTCCATGAGACCGAGGATTCGATGACGGTCGAAGGCCGCGAGGGTCATGTCGATGGCGGCGGCCATGTCGTCACCCATATGGACCACCGGATTGCCATGTCCTTCCTGGTCATGGGGCTCGCCGCACACAAGCCGGTGACCGTCGACGACGCCACGATGATCGCAACGAGCTTCCCGAACTTCATCCCGCTGATGCGCGAGCTCGGCGCCCTCTTTGTGAGCCACGGCCAGTGAGCTTCGTCGTCGCGATCGACGGTCCCGCCGCCTCCGGCAAGGGAACGCTGGCGCGAAGGCTCGCGGCTCATTACGGCTTTGCCTATCTCGATACGGGTTCGCTCTACCGCGCGGTCGGACAGGCGGTCCGCGACGCGGACGGCAACCCCGCCGACGAGACGGCGGCGCTCGCCGCGGCGCAGGCGCTCGACATCTCCCGGATCGACGAAAAGGCCATCCGCACGCGGGAAGCGGGCGAAGCCGCTTCGCTTGTGGCCGTCATGCCCTCGGTCCGGGCAGCCATCCTCGATTTTCAGCGCGATTTCGCCGCGAACCCGCCAGACGGACAGAAGGGCGCCGTGCTGGACGGGCGGGACATTGGAACGGTCGTCTGCCCCGACGCCGATGTGAAGCTTTTCGTGACCGCCAGCCCCGAGGTCCGGGCCCACAGGCGCTGGCTCGAACTCAAGAACTCGGGGTCCACGGTCTCCGAGGCACAAGTCCTTGAAGATACGAAGGAAAGAGACGCGCGGGACGCCGGCCGGGCGGCGAGCCCCATGCGTCAGGCCACCGACGCGCACTTGCTCGACACCACCGATTTGAGTATAGAAGCGGCGTTCGGCGAAGCCGTCCGGATCATCGACAAGTCAATGAGTTAAGCGCGCTATCCGCTATTCGCGGGGCGGGCTTGCACATTGGCTATTCGGCGTTTCGGGGGTCGCTGCCGGCGAGACTATTTTTGCAACCTCTAACCGCCTGCCCACATCCATATGCTCCCGGGCGCTCACGACCCAGGGGGAAGACCGCCGGACACAACCGTCGGCCGGATAAAGCACCGATCAGGAGACTGAACACATTGGCTAATACCGCACTCAACCCGACGCGCGAAGATTTCGCCGCCCTGCTCGAAGAGTCCTTCGGCTCCAGCGACATGCAGGAAGGCTCGGTCATCCGTGGCCGTATCGTCGGCATCGAAAACGACCTCGCCATCATCGACGTCGGCCTCAAGACCGAAGGCCGCGTCGCCCTCAAGGAATTTGCGACCCCCGGCCGCGCCGCGGCCGTTCAGGTCGGCGACACCGTGGAAGTCTATCTCGAGCGCATCGAGAATTCCGCCGGCGAGGCCGTGCTGTCGCGTGAAAAGGCGAAGCGCGAAGAGAGCTGGATCCGCCTCGAAGTCGCTTTCGAGAAGCAGGAACGCGTCGAAGGCCAGATCTTCGGCCGCGTGAAGGGTGGCTTCACCGTCGATCTCGACGGCGCCGTCGCCTTCCTCCCCGGCAGCCAGGTCGACATCCGCCCCGTGCGCGACGTGACCCCGCTGATGAACATCGCCCAGCCCTTCCAGATCCTCAAGATGGACAAGCGCCGCGGCAACATCGTCGTCTCGCGCCGCGCCGTCCTCGAAGAGACCCGCGCCGAACAGCGTCAGGAACTCGTCGAGAACCTCAAGGAAGGCCAGGTGCTGGAAGGCGTCGTCAAGAACATCACCGATTACGGTGCGTTCGTTGACCTCGGCGGCGTCGACGGCCTGCTGCACGTCACCGACATTGCGTGGCGCCGCGTGAACCACCCGACGGAAGTTCTCTCGATCGGCCAGACCGTGAAGGTCCAGGTGATCAAGGTGAACCAGGAAACCCAGCGCATCTCGCTCGGCATGAAGCAGCTCGAGGCCGATCCGTGGGAAGGCGTTTCCGCGAAGTATCCGATCGGCGCGAAGCTCAAGGGCCGCGTTACGAACATCACCGATTACGGTGCGTTCGTTGAGCTCGAGCCGGGCGTTGAAGGTCTTGTCCACGTCTCCGAGATGAGCTGGACCAAGAAGAACGTGCACCCCGGCAAGATCGTTTCGACCTCGCAGGAAGTCGAAGTGATGGTGCTCGAAGTCGATCCGGTGAAGCGTCGCATCTCGCTTGGTCTCAAGCAGTGCCTCGACAACCCGTGGATGAGCTTCGCCGAGAAGTTCCCGGTCGGCACGATCGTCGAAGGCGAGATCAAGAACATCACCGAGTTCGGTCTGTTCATCGGTCTCGACACGGACGTCGACGGCATGGTCCACATGTCCGACCTCGACTGGAACAAGTCGGGCGAGGAAGCCATGCAGGCCTATCAGAAGGGCCAGGTCGTCAAGGCCGTCGTCCTCGACGTCGACACCGAGAAAGAGCGTATCTCGCTCGGCATCAAGCAGCTCAGCGGCGATCCGCTGGAAAGCCTCGGCGACGCGATCCGCAAGGGCGCGGTCGTCACCTGCACGGTGACGGGCGTGACCGAGAACGGTCTCGAAGTCACGGTCGGCGCGGAGGCGATGCCTGCCTTCATCCGTCGCGCCGAACTCTCGCGTGACCGTTCGGAGCAGCGCCCCGAGCGTTTCGCCGTCGGCGACAAGATCGACGCCCGCGTGACGCAGTTCGACCGCGCCGCGCGCAAGATGACCCTCTCGGTCAAGGCGCTCGAAATCGCGGAAGAGAAGGAAGCCGTCGCTCAGTACGGCTCGTCCGACTCGGGCGCGTCGCTCGGCGACATCCTCGGTGCCGCGCTCCGTGGCGCCCAGGACGAAAAGAAGTAAGCGTACCCGTCCGGGCCGGCTTCGGCCGGCCCCGTTCGGCTCGCTCATGACGCCGAAGATCATTTGGTCTAGTCTCCCGGAAACAGCTTGTCCGGAGAAAGCCCAGTGTCCTTCGACGCAGATGCAATCACGGACAGGCGGCGCCTCAAGCGCCGCCTGTTTTTTTGGCGCTTCGCGGCCGTCATTGCCGTGGTGCTCGCCATCCTCGCAGCCGTCGGCACGACGCGCTTCCACCACGCCCAGATCGCGCGGGTGGAGATCACCGGCATCATCACCGATGACCGGGACATGCAGGATCTGCTGAAGCAGCTTGGCGACGATCATTCGGTGAAAGCCGTCATTCTCTCGATCGACAGCCCCGGCGGCACGACGACCGGCGCCGAAGCTCTCTACACCAGGGTCCGCCAGCTTGCCGCGAAGAAGCCCGTCGTCGCGACGCTTGGCACGGTCGCGGCCTCCGGGGGATATATCGCCGCGCTTTCCGCCGACCACATCGTCGCCCGCGGCAATACGCTGACCGGCTCGATCGGCGTCCTCTTCGAATGGCCGCAATTCGCCGGGCTGATGGAAAAGCTCGGCATCGAGGTCCAGTCGGTGAAATCGGCGCCGCTCAAGGCCGAGCCCGCGCCCTATCACAAGCCCAGCCCCGAGGCGTTGGCAGCGACGCGCGATCTCGTCACCTCCTCCTATGACTGGTTCATCGGCCTCGTCCAGGAGCGCCGGAAGCTCGACGCCGCCACGGCGAAGAAACTCGGCGACGGGCGCGTCTATACGGGCTGGCAGGCCGTCCAGAACAAGCTCGTCGACGAGATCGGCGGTGAGGACGAAGCCGTCAAATGGCTGACCACGGCCCGCAAGGTTCCGGCCGGTCTTCCTGTGGAGGACTGGGCGCCGGAGCGCGAAGACGCCGCCTATGGCTCCTTCACGGGCGAGGCGGCTGGCCGGGTTCTAGCTGCGGGGATCGAAGCGCTGGCCGGAAAAACGCTGCAAACAAAAAGACTTACCCTTGACGGGCTGAGCAGCGTTTGGCACCCTGACGCCCGTTGAACGATGAGTTTCATGCTGCCTGGGGGGCAGTTGAGGGCGCAGAGACATGACGCTCCGGCCATCCCCTCGACAAAAGCCAGAGGCAGCACCCAGCCCGGACGCGCAGAGACATGATCAAATCCGAACTCGTCGCCCGCCTCGCACAGGCGAACCCGCATCTCTACCAGCGAGACGTGGAGCGGATCGTTTCCACGATTTTCGACGAGATCAGCGCAGCGCTGGCGCGTGGCGACCGGGTGGAACTTCGCGGCTTCGGCGCCTTCTCCGTGAAAAGCCGTCCGGCCCGCACCGGACGCAATCCGCGTACCGGCGCGCCCGTTCACGTGGATGAAAAATTCGTGCCCTTCTTCAAGACGGGCAAGGAACTGCGCGAACGCCTCAACAACGCCGACATCCCGGAAGGCAAGCTGCTTGCCGCCGAGGAAGGCGATGAGGACGACGAGGATTGATATCCTCGCCCCTCTCCCGATGGGAGAGGCTTTTAAAGGATTGAGCCATTGAGCCTGCTCCGCTGGATCGTCCTGCCACCGGTCGCGCTGATCGTGATCGCGCTTGCCGTGGCCAACCGCCATGTCGTGAGCTTCAGCCTTGACCCGTTCAACGCAGCGGCGCCCGCCCTCAGCCTTGAAATGCCGCTGGCCGGCATCGTGCTGATCGCGCTCTTCATCGGCATCCTGATCGGCGGTTTTGCAGCCTGGAGCCAGGCGAAGATCAAGATCGCCCGGCGAAAGGCGCCGCCGCCCATGGAGCCGGCAAAAAGCTCGGGCCCCAACCTCCCCGCCGCAACGCTCTGAGCCCCTCGCGGCGGCGTTTCGCCGTGGGTCCGGCGGTGCTATAAACCGCGCGACCCAGGCCAAAGCCCGACTCCGGCCAAAGGAGCCCCAATGAGCGTGACCCCGAACCCCATTTTCTGCGCCCTCGACACGGTGGATGAA
Source organism: Parvibaculum sp. (assembly GCF_039680535.1). Classification (GTDB taxonomy): domain Bacteria; phylum Pseudomonadota; class Alphaproteobacteria; order Parvibaculales; family Parvibaculaceae; genus Parvibaculum. Next base: position 39,309 of record NZ_JBDKSS010000011.1, read on the forward strand.
GCCCATGCCGCCTCGCTCGCGCGCGGGCTCAAGGGCACGGTGGGCGGCGTGAAGCTCGGCATGGAATTCTTCAATGCGCGTGGCCCGCAGGGCTATCGCACCGTCGCGGAAGCGGGTGTGCCGATCTTCCTCGACCTCAAGCTCCATGACATTCCGAACACGGTCGCAGGCGGCATCCGCGCAACGCTGCCCTTGAAGCCCGCCATCGTGAACGTCCATGCGGCGGGTGGGCTCGCCATGATGCGGGCCGCCGCCGATGCCGCAAAGGAAGCGGGCGATGCGCGCCCGCTCGTCATCGCGGTCACGGTGCTGACCAGCCTCGATCAATCCGATCTCCATGACACGGGCGTTTCCGGCACGCCCGCCGACCACGTGCTGCGCCTCGCGCATCTCGCGGCTAAGGCCGGGCTCGACGGCGTCGTCTGCTCCGCGCATGAAATCGAGCGGCTGCGCGCCGAACTCGGCCGCGACTTCAAGCTCATCGTGCCGGGCATCCGTCCCGCAGGCAGCGACATCGGCGACCAGAAGCGCATCATGACGCCGTCTGACGCTCTCGCGCTTGGCGCGGACATTCTCGTCATCGGCCGCCCGATCACGGGCGCCGCCAACCCGCGCGAGGCGGCCGAGGCGATCAGCGCCTCGCTCGCAGCCTGACATGCCCGTCCCCGCCTCAAATATCAGGGTCAAGATTTGCGGCCTGTCGACGCCGGAGACGGTGAAGGCTGCCGTGGACGCGGGCGCCGACTATCTCGGCTTCGTCTTCTTTGCCAGAAGCCCCCGCAATATTTCGCCCGATGACGCTGCGGAACTCGGCAAGCTCGTGCCGCCCCATGTGTTGAAGGTGGCACTTACCGTCGATGCCGACGACGCCACGCTCGATCGTATCGTCGCGGCGCTGAAGCCCGACATGCTGCAACTTCACGGGCATGAGAGCCCCGAGAGGCTCATCGAACTGAAATCCCGTTTCGGCCTGACGCTGATGAAGGCCGTCGCCGTTTCCGAGCCGGAAGACCTAACGAGATCAGACATTTACCGTGATGCAGCCGATTTGTTGCTGTTCGATGCCAAACCGCCTAAATCTATGCAGAATGCGCTGCCCGGCGGAAATGGCCTTGTCTTCGACTGGTCGCTGATCGCCGGACACAGGCCCGAAATGCCCTGGATGCTTTCCGGCGGATTGACGGCGGAAAATGTCGGCGAAGCGATCCGCATCAGCGGCGCGGAAGCGGTCGATGTCTCTTCCGGCGTCGAGGACGCGCCGGGTCGGAAGAACCCGAAGCTGATCGCGGAATTCATTCGCGCCGCCAGGTCCGTTTGACTACCGGCATCGTATCGACGTGATGATGAAAGAAAAAGACGTGAGCGTGACTTCCAAAGTCAATTCCTACAGAGCCGGCCCCGACGAACGCGGACGCTTCGGCATTTTTGGCGGACGCTTTGTCGCCGAGACGCTGATGCCGCTGATCCTCGACCTCGAAAAAGCCTATGACGAGGCAAAGAACGATCCGGCTTTCCATGCCGAGCTGACGCATCTCAACACGCATTATGCCGGTCGCCCGAGCCCGCTCTATTTCGCGGAACGCCTGACCGAGCATCTCGGCGGCGCGAAGATCTATTTCAAGCGCGAAGAGCTCAACCACACCGGCTCGCACAAGATCAACAATTGCCTCGGTCAGATCCAGCTCGCGCGGCGCATGGGCAAGACGCGCATCATCGCGGAAACGGGCGCGGGTCAGCATGGCGTCGCGACGGCGACGGTCTGCGCGCGCTTCGGCCTGCCTTGCGTCGTCTATATGGGCGCGACCGACGTCGAACGTCAGAAGCCGAACGTCTTCCGCATGAAGCTCCTCGGCGCTGAAGTCGTGCCGGTCACTTCCGGTTCCGGCACGCTCAAGGATGCGATGAACGAAGCGCTGCGCGACTGGGTGACGAATGTCGAGGACACCTACTACCTCATCGGCACCGTTGCGGGCCCGCATCCCTATCCGGCCATGGTGCGAGATTTCCAGTCGGTGATCGGCGACGAGACGAAGAAGCAGATTCTCGAGATCGAAGGCCGTCTGCCCGATACGCTCGTCGCCTGCGTTGGCGGCGGCTCGAACGCCATGGGCCTTTTCCATCCCTTCCTCGACGACAGCGGCGTCGAGATCGTCGGCGTCGAAGCGGGCGGCCACGGCATTGCAACGGGCGAGCATTCCGCCTCGATCCTCGGCGGCAGCCCCGGCGTGCTCCACGGCAACCGCACCTATCTTCTTCAGAACGAAGACGGCCAGATCCTCGAAGGCCATTCGATCTCGGCGGGCCTCGACTATCCGGGCATCGGGCCGGAGCATTCGTGGCTCAGCGATATCGGCCGCGTGAATTATGTCGCCGCGACGGACAGGGAGGCGCTCGATGCCTTCCAGCTCTGCTCCAAGGTCGAAGGCATCATTCCGGCACTCGAACCCGCCCATGCGCTTGCCCATGTGACGAAGCTCGCGCCGACCCTGTCCAAGGATCACATCATCGTCGTCTGCCTCTCGGGCCGTGGCGACAAGGACGTGTTCTCTGTGGCCGAGCATCTGGGAGTGAAGCTGTGAGCACACGTCTCGACAAGCGCTTTGCAGCGCTCAAGGCCGAAGGCCGTCCCGCCTTCGTGACTTTCATCACGGCGAACGATCCCGATTTCGATTTCTCGCTCGAACTGCTGAAGGGCCTGCCGGGCGCTGGCGCCGACGTGATCGAACTCGGCATGCCCTTCACCGATCCGATGGCCGACGGTCCCGCAATTCAGGCATCCTCGCAGCGCGCGCTCAAAGGCGGCGCGACGATGAAGAAGACGCTCGAACTCGTGCGCGCCTTCCGCGCCGCCGATAACGACACGCCGATCGTGCTGATGGGTTACTACAACCCGATCTATCACATGGGCGTAACGAAGTTCCTCGAAGCGGCAACCACCGCCGGCGTCGACGGGCTCATCGTGGTCGACCTTCCGCCGGAAGAAGACGACGAGCTGTGCGTACCCGCCCTCAACGCGGGATTGAACTTCATCCGTCTCGCGACCCCGACGACCGACGACAGGCGCCTGCCTGCCGTTCTCGCGAACACGAGCGGATTTGTCTATTACGTCTCGATCACCGGCATCACCGGTTCGGCGACCCCGGACACGGGCAAGGTTGCAGCCGCCGTCGAGCGCATCAAGCGGCACACATCGCTGCCCGTCGCGGTTGGCTTCGGCATCAAGACGCCGGAACAGGCCCACGCCATCGCAGGCGCCGCCGACGGCGCCGTCATCGGCTCGGCCATCGTCAGCGCCATTGCCGACGAACTCGATGCGAACGGCAAGCCGAAGGCGGGCGCAGCCGCGCGCGTGCTCACGCAGGTTCGCGCGCTGGCCGAAGGTGTCCATAGCGCCCACGCAAAAGCCGCGGAATGAACGGAGAGACCCCATGAACTGGATCACAAACGTCGTCCGCCCGCGCATCCAGCGCGTCTTCAAGAAGAAGGACACGCCGGACAATCTCTGGCGCAAGTGCCCTGCCTGCAACGAGATGATCTTCCATCGCGATCTGGAAACGGCGCTCAATGTCTGCCCGCATTGCGATCATCACATGCGCCTCGGCACGACGGCGCGTCTCGCATCGCTTTTCGACGATGGCCAGTACCAGACGGTTACAGTCGCGGGCGTACCGCTCGATCCGCTGAAATTCCGCGACCAGAAGAAATATCCCGACCGCCTCAAGGAAGCCCGCTCCAAGACCGGCCGCGACGAGGCGATCACCGTCGCCCACGGTCCGCTCGACGGCGTGGAAACGGTGATCTCCATTCAGGATTTCGCCTTCATGGGCGGCTCGCTCGGCATGGCCGCCGGCGAAGCGATCATCAAGAGCGCGGAAATCGCGATCGAAAAGAAAGCGCCCTTCATCCTCTTCACCGCGGCAGGCGGCGCACGCATGCAGGAGGGCATCCTCTCCCTCATGCAGATGCCGCGCACGACGGTCGCCGTCGAGATGCTGCGCGATGCGGGGATTCCCTACATCGTCGTCCTCACCGACCCGACGACGGGCGGCGTGCTCGCCTCCTATGCCATGCTCGGCGACATCCAGATTTCCGAGCCCGGCGCGCTGATCGGCTTCTCGGGCCGCCGCGTCATCGAGCAGACGATCCGCGAAAAGCTGCCCGACGATTTCCAGAAAGCCGAATTCCAGCTCGACCACGGCATGATCGACATGATCGTGCATCGCCACAAGCTCAAGGATACGCTGGCGCGCACGATCCGCATCCTCATGCACAAGCCGAAGCTCGGCACGCCGTCGACGCTGCCCGCGCGGACGGCATCACGCTGACGGGCGAGCCCTTGAGCGGCGAACGCAAAACCGAGTCGAGCGATATCATTCTCGAACGGGTGACGAAGCTTCATTCGAAGCTGATCGACCTGTCGCTCGACCGTACCTGGCGGCTTCTTGCCGCGCTCGGCCATCCCGAGCGCGCGCTGCCGCCGACCTTTCATATCGCAGGCACCAACGGCAAGGGCTCAACCTCAGCCTATCTGCGCAGCTGCCTCGAAGCGGGCGGCTATGGCGTCCATTCCTATACCTCGCCGCATCTTGTGCGCTTCCATGAGCGCATCAGGCTTGCGGGCCGTCCGAAAAGCGCGCCCATCGACGAGGCGGAGCTTGCGGCGCTGCTCGACGAATGCGAGCGGGTGAATGACGGCAAACCCATCACCTTTTTCGAGATCACGACCTGCATGGCCTTTCTCGCTTTCGCGAGACACAAGGCCGACGCTCTGATCCTCGAAGTCGGCATGGGCGGCAAGCTCGACACAACCAATGTGATCGATCATCCAGCCGTCACCGTCATCACGCCGGTCGATCTCGATCATCAGCAGTTTCTCGGCAATACCATCGACCTCATCGCACGGGAAAAGGCCGGCATCCTCAAACGCGGCGTTCCCGCCGTGATCGGCCCGCAGACCGACGAAGGCCGCGCCGCCATCGAGGAAGAGGCCGCAAGAATCGGCGCCCCGCTGCTCATCTGGGGACAGGATTTCAGCGCGCATGAGGAACAGGGCCACCTCGTCTATCAGGACGAGCATGGCCTTCTCGATCTGCCGCTGCCGCGCCTTCCCGGCCGCCACCAGATCGACAATGCGGGCGTCGCCATCTGCGCTCTGCGCCAGGCGCAAATGCTGCCGCTCGGCGAGGACTCCATTGCGCGGGGATTGCGTGAGGCCGAGTGGCCGGCGCGGCTGCAACGCCTGACGCGTGGCCCCCTCGTCGCGGCGCTGCCACCCCATGCGGAACTCTGGCTCGATGGCGGGCACAATCCTTCGGCCGGCCGCGTCGTCGCCCATGCCATGGCGGATTTCACGCAGAGCAACCCGAAGCCGCTCATCATGATCGTCGGCATGAAGGAAACGAAGGACGCGAGCGGCTTCCTCGCGCCCTTCGACGGCCTCGTCTCGCATGTCGAGACGGTTGCGATCCCCGACGACCCGGCGTGTCTGCCGCCCGAGACGCTTGTCGAGGCCGCACGAAATGTGGGCCTCGACGCTTCCCCGGCGCCTTCCATCGAAGAAGCGCTGCAGCGCGGCCTTGCTCGCACGGGAGGGGAGGCTCCGCGCGTTCTCATATGCGGCTCCCTCTATCTCGCCGGTGCCGTGCTCAAGGACAACGGCTGAACAAAATGAGCCGAACGAAAAAAGGCCGGTCCGGCGACCGGCCTTTTCAATTCGTATCGAGGAAAGCTCAGAGAGCGCCTTCGATCCATTCGACGATCTTGCCCTTGGGCAGCGCGCCGACCTTCGTCGCGGCGACCTGGCCGTCCTTGAAGATCATCATGGTGGGAACGCCACGCACGCCATATTTCGTCGGCGTGTTGGGATTCTCGTCGATGTCGATCTTGGCGACGCGGAGCTTGCCGCCATATTCCTTGGCGATCTCTTCAAGCGCCGGGGCGATCTGCTTGCACGGGCCGCACCAGGTGGCCCAGAAATCGACCAGAACCGGGCCGTCCGCATCCAGTACGTCCGACTCGAATGTGGCGTCGGTAACCTTGCTCGTTGACATCGTCATTCCTTTCCTGCGGGCCGCGGCTCCATTGGAGCCAACCGGCCCGCCCCAGCATCCGGGGCTTTCTAAGGGCTCAGTTGGATTGAATCTAGGAACCGCCCCCCCGGAGGTCAAGGCACGGAATGGCCGCGCTTTTCTCGCGCAATCGGGGCTTTCAGGGCCTCGTCCAGCATGGCGGCAGGCAGCGGCATCAGCCGCGGCCCATCGGTCCAGAGAAGGGCGCAGACGATCTCGCGGCACGGATAGGCCTGCGTCAGCACGGCGCGATAGGCCGCCATCTGCGCCACATAGGCAGGGCTCACTTCGGTTACATCGCGCGCAGACGGCCGGTTCGTCTTGAAGTCGATCACCGTGACTCTGGTCGCGGTCACGCAGAGCCTGTCGATCTGCCCCGAGACGAGGGTGGGCTTTCCCGCAAAATCGATGCGTCCGACAACCGCCACTTCCGCGCGGCCCTCGGGCCCGAAAATATCGGCGAAGGCAGGTTCATCGAGCACGGTGAAAACCGCGGTCGCCATTTCCGCCTGCGCCGCGGCATCGAGCGCATGCGCCGGATTGGCGAGAAAGCGGCGTGCCGCCTCGGCACGCTCGGCAACCGCAAGCGCCGGCAGCGTTTGCAGCAGACGATGAATGAGCCGCCCGCGCTGATAGCGCCCATTGGTGTCGCCAGCGAGCGGAGAGAGCGCAGGCGGCTCATCGAGATCTTCAGGCGGCAGCCGCGAGGGCGCGAGCGGTCGCGATGGCGTCGGCTCGGCGGGTGCCCTCGCGCGCATCCAGTCCTCGAGCGCAGGCAACTCGACGGCAGCGACATGCCCTGCGACTTCCGGCTCGCGCTGCTGCTCGCCCTCGATCCGCCAGACCTTGCGTCCATCGGCAAGTTCGATCTCCTGCGCTTCCGGCATCAACGCGGCGGTGATGAGATTGTACCAGCAATCGGGGGCGGGCTCGGCTGCGCCGCGATAGCCGCACACATAGAGCCGGTCGCGCGCGCGCGTCATGGCGACATAGAGAAGCCGGCGATATTCATCGGCCTGCGCCTTGCGATGCGCCTCGCGTGCAATCGCCGACAACCCGTCCTCATCCTTTTTCCGAACAGGCCAGAGAAGAAGCTGCGGGTCCGTCGGCAGCGCGAGCAGCGCCGGATCGTGCCGCGCACCGGGAAGGGAGCAGGTGTCCGGCATGAAGACGATTTCGGCCTCGAGGCCCTTGGCGCCGTGGACCGTCATCACGCGCACCTCGTCGCGCCCCTGCTCCATATCGCGCTTGATCTCTGCGCCGCCGCTTTCGATCCAATGCAGGAAGGCCTGCAGCGTCGGCGCATGACGCCGCTCGAATTCGAGAGCAAGCGCGAGGAACTCGTCTATCGGATCGTTCGCATCGGGGCCGAGACGTGCCAGCAGCTTGCGCCTGCCATCGCCCGCTCCGAGCAACTCGGCATAAAACTCGTAAGGCGGTGCAAAGTCGGCGCGGGCGCGGATATTTGCGAGCGCCGCATGAGCCTCCCCGAAGCGCGTCGCCTCCCTCGCATGAGTCTCCAGCGCATCCCAGAGCCTGCCCTTGCGATTTCGCGCCAGATCGAAAAGCTCTTCCTCGGTGAGACCGATCAACGGACTCTTCAGCAAGGTCGCGAGGTTGAGATCGTCTTCCGGCAGAAGCGCAAAGGCACCCGCCGCCATGAGATCCATGACCGCAATTTGCTCGGTCAGCACCATGCGATCCGCGCCGGCGACCGGGATGTGAGCTTCCTTCAGATGCCGCACCATCTCCGAGACGAAGGCATTACGGCGGCGAACGAGAATCAGAATATCGCCGGGACGGATCGGCCGCCCCTTCGCGACAAGCGGTTCCCTGTTGTCGAGCCAACCCCGGATCGTCGTCGCAATACGGCTCGCAAGCTTCGCCACGGGCGCGGTCTCGGTCAGGTAATCGAGCGGCGCGTCCCAAGCGCTTTGCTCATCCTGTTCGTCCGGCGCTTCGAGATCCCAAATCTCGACAAGTCCCGCGTCGAGGTTGCGATGGGCAATATGCGTATCGACCGCGCCGGAAACGCTGAGACCATCGCTCGCGACGGCCATCGCAAAAACCTTGTCCACGGCGGCAAGCACTTCCGGCACGGACCGGAACGAGCGCACCAGAGGAATGGCGGACCAGCTCATCTCCGCCTGCTTCACGCGGCGCTCGAAATGCCGCCGCATGGCGTCGAACCGGGCCGGGTCCGCACCCTGAAAGGAAAAGATCGACTGCTTCTCGTCGCCGACCGCGAAGATCGTTCTCCTCACGTCACGCGAGCTCGATCCCGAAACGAACTCCTCCGCCAGAGCCGAGATCACGTCCCATTGCTCAGGGCTGGTGTCCTGCGCCTCATCGACAAGAATGTGATCGATGCCGCCATCGAGCTTGTAGAGCACCCAGGCCGCCATGCTGCTTTCGACGAGAAGCCTGCGGGCATGGGCAATGAGATCGTCATAGTCGAGAAGGGCACGGTATCGCTTCGCACGCTCGAAATCGGCAAGGATCGCATCGGCGAGATGGAAGATCGCTTCCGTCGCCTGCGCGACGCCGACCGCGCGAAGACGCGCGACGAGGGCGAGGATGCGCTCCTGCTCGCGCACCAGCGCTTCCGCGAGCGCGGGGTTCGACTCGGCGGGCTTCTTGGTGATGAGCGTCTTTCGCGGCGCATCTTCCTTGGTGAGAAAGATGGCCTTATAGGCGTCGAGATTTTCGAGCCGCCTTGCCGGCTCGGCAAGAAAGGCATGAAGCGCCGCGGCGCGTTCCATGTCGGTCTTGCTGCCTGTCGCGAGAAGATCGGCGGCAGCACGCATATCCTTTTCAGGCAGATCGCCGATCCCGGCGGATAGGCTCTCGACCGTCTCGCCATCTTCCACCTGAAGCGCGAGACGGATTGCCCGGATGACACCATCGAGGCCGCCAAACTGGTTCAGCAGCTTCTCGAACGTGTCGCGGCGCTGCGTCACCTCCTTCAGCAGCTCGCCGAACGCGAGTTCATCGACCCGCTCGACCACCAGTGCCAATGCGCGGCCAAGCGGCGTTTCCGGTTCAGCGCCCGCACGGCGCAACACGCCGTCGCGCACATCGGCCATCAACTCGTCAGCGCCACGATCGTCGAGAATCTCGAAATTCGGCGGCACGCCTGCTTCGAGCGGAAAGCGCCCCAGAAGCCTTTCGCAGAAGGCATGAATGGTCTGAATCTTGAGGCCGCCCGGCGTCTCGATGGCGCGTGCAAAAAGACGCCGCGCGAGATCGAGCTTCGCCTTTGAGGGGATGCGCCCTTCGAGCTTCGTGAGTTCGCTCGCGAGCACTTCGTCGGAAAGCATCGCCCAGTCGCCGAGGCGCTTGTAGAGGCGGCTCGACATTTCCGCCGCAGCCGCCTTGGTGAAGGTGAGACAAAGAATGCGGCCCGGCTCGCTTCCCGCAAGCAGAAGGCGGGCAACGCGTGTCGTCAGCGCATGCGTCTTTCCCGAGCCCGCATTGGCGGATACCCAGACGGAGGCTTCCGGATCGGAAGCGCGCATCTGCGCTTCATCGGCGGCGGGGCGCTTCTTCGTTTCGCCGCTCATTCGCCGCCTCCCGCAGACGACCACTCCTTCACCCTGGCGAGATGGTCGTAGTCGCCATAGCTCGCTTCGAACATGGGACGCGGACGCGACAGATAGGGCGTCGCCTCGTCCTCATAACTCGCGAGCAGGGCGACGAGATTGGCATATGTCTCCTCGACGAGATTTTCAGGCTCGATCGCCCGCGCCTCGCCTGCCTTTTCTCCGCCCGTGAGCCGCAGATAGAGAAGGGCCGAGGCGGTCGCGGCGCCGATGTCTTTAAAACCACCTCGCGCGATCATCGCCGCTTCGAGCGGAAGCTGCGGCGTGAGCCCCGCCTCCACCTGCGCCAGCGAAGGCATCGCGCCGGTCTTGTAGTCGATGATGCGGACGGTGCCGTCGCGGCGCTCGTCGATGCGGTCGGCCTTGCCCACCAATTTCACCGGGTGCGCGAGTTCCACAATCTCGATTTCGCCTTTCACTTCGGCATGGACGCGCTTCACATCGGCGCGAAGCCTCTCCTCGTAATCGACGATCCAGGCAGCGATACGCTTGAAGCGCGGCCACCAGAAGGCCGCAACACCGGGACGGTCGAGCGCATGGGCGAAGGTCTCGCGGCCGATGCGGATGAGCTCATCAAGCGCGTTTGCGGGAAGGCCTTGCGGGTATGCGCGGGCAAATTTCTCGAGTGCCTCGTGGATGATGTTTCCACGCTCGGCCCCCGCCCCATCGGCGTCGATCGGATCGAGCGGGCGAAGGTTCAGCACCCTTTTCGCATAGATCGCATAGGGATCGCGGATCAGGGTTTCTATTTCCGTGACGGAGAAGCGCTTCGGCCGCGCTTCGAGCGGCGGCGTCGGGCGCGGCTTCCCGATGGGGATGGGATCGCCCGCCTCGTCGAGCTTCTGCGCCCAGCCTGCCCAATTGGGCGCATCGAGCGCCTCCGCGCGGCCAAGACCCGCGAGCAGGCTCTGCAGCCGGAGAAGCCAGCGCGAGGCAACCGTCGGAGCGCCGTCGACCTTCAGCGCGCGCGTCAGCACAACTTCCGCCGCGCTCGCGCCTTCGGCGAAGTCATGGGCGGAAAGACCGATGTGACGTTCCGGCGGCTCAAGGCCGAGCGCTGCGCGCATGGGCCGGTTAAGCCAGGGATCGATATTGGCCTCAGCCGGCCACGTCCCTTCATTGAGACTGCCTAGAATGATGCAATCGGCATGCTGAAGCCGCGCTTCGAGCGGTCCCCAGATGAAGAGACGCGGATGGCGGCCGAAGCGCGGCCGCAGCACACGCGTCATGCCGAGCTCGGCGAAAAGACGGGCATAGGTTTCGAGATCGCAGGCGCCGAGCGTCGCTGCCGACTCGATCAGATCCACAACGAATGTCGAAGCTGCTTCGCCCTCTTCCTTCGCCCAGAGTTCGGGCGTACGTCCCTCGCCACGAAAGGCGAGCGCTTCCGCCGCCGCGACATGCGCGCGTGCGATATCCGCCACAGGCGCCTCGCGCCCGTAGAGATCGATAAGGGGACGCAGCGCAGTCTCGATACGGTCAAGCAGGCCGTCGAGCCCCGCGAAATCCTTTACCGGAGCATCGCGTGCTTCTGCCGCCTTGTGTGCTTCAGCAAGCGCGGCGCGGAGTCCCGCAAGTCCCGGCGCAGGACGCGGCCCCCGCAGCACGAGCCGCTCGAGGCGGCGCACTTCGTCGCGCAGCCGCGCCGGATTGCCGAGGCCTGCGAGCGGATGCTTCAGGGCGGCGAGAAAGGTCAGCGGCGCGAAATCTTCCGCCACCAATTCCGCGACGAGGCGGAGATAGATCATGGGCGGCGTGTGAGCGAGGGGCCGACCGCCGGAGTCGTCGATCTCGATGCCCCAGCGGCGAAGCTCCGCAGCGACGCGGCGGCCCAGCGCGCGATCCGGCGTGATGAGAGCCGCCGTCTTGCCTTGCGTCTCCAGCGCGCCGCGCATGAGCAGCGCAATGGCGCCGGCCTCTTCGCGCTGCGTCGGCGCCGTGACGAGCGAGAGCCCCTCCAGCGCCGCGTCGGCATCCGGCCTCAGCAGATCCAGACGCGAGCGCCAGAGCGAGGTCGTATCGGCGGGCCGCAGCGCCTCCGAAAGAAGCCGCATCCGGGCTCGCCGTGCGGGCGCCACATCGACCCCAGGCCAAAGCGCGACGTCATCGCGCTCTGCGCGGAGATGCATGAGGAGTTTCTTCAGCCCATATTGCGGATGCGACTCGGTGCCCTTGCCGCCGATTGCATTCCAGCTTTCCGCATCGAGTTCCGTATCGAGGCCCGGCAGCACGACCGCACCTGCGGCCAGCCGCGCCACGACGGCGAGAAGATCGGCGGCGGCGGGGATCGAACCCGTCGAACCCGCCGCAATGACCGGCTTTGCAGGCGGAGACTTCGTCCAGGCGGCAGCCTGACTTTCGAGAAGCGCGTTACGCCGCGCCGCGCCTTCCATGAAGCCGAGCCGGGCAAGCTCCTCCGGCCAACGCTCGGTCAGAAGTTTCAGGAACTCGATGGTGATCTGCCAGTATTCGGCGAATTCCTCCGGCACGAGCGATCCGAGAGAGGTCAGCGCGACACGCTCCGTCAGCGCCATGTCGAGAAAGCGGCCAAGATCGGCGGCAAGCGCCAGTGCTCTCGCAAGGTCCGCGCTTTCATCTGTCTCGTCGAGATCGAGAATCAGGCGGGCAAGGCGGAACTGGCGTTCCAGCCCGGAGATTTCGGGCGGCAGCGTCAGCGATGCAGAGGGCTGCGAGGATATATCGAGGACCAGCTCATCCTCGTCGACATCGCCCAGCGGCCGCATGATGGGCAGCAGCAGGGCCTTGCCGCCGCCCGCGCGCAGGAAGGCATCGGACAGGGCCCGCACTGCACGGCGCGTCGGCAGAAGGATGGTGATGTCGGGAAGCTCCACGCCCGCGCCGAAGCGCCCGCCCAGCGTAGGATCGGCAAGCAGGGTCCTTGCCAGCGCGTCCAGGAATGGCGTGCCGGAGGGAATGGTGAAAAGGCGCGGCGAATCGTGAGCCATGAGCCAGTCTAACCCTGCCCGCCGCCCTTTTCCGAATAGGTCCGGCCGAACGGATCAACCAGCCTCAAAGGTCGCGAATGAACTCTTCCGCCGCCGCCAGGTCTTCGGGTGTGCCGACATGCATCCAGACGCCCGACATGCGCTGGCCATAGAGCCGGCCCTCCTCCATCAGCCGGTCCCAGATCAGATTGGTCGAGAATGCACCTTCCGGCCCCTCGGCGAAGAGCTGCGGCTTGATGATCTGCACACCCGCAAACATGTAGGGCACGGTTTCGGAGGACCCGCGCCGCGTGATGCGGCCGAGCTGATCCATGACGAAATCGCCCCGCCCGACATAGCCGATGGTGCGGGCGGCGTCGGCGATCATGAGCAGGGCGTCCATGCGCTCCGGATCGAAGGCCTCGATCAGGTTCGTCAGATTCTCGCCCCAGCCTTCGACCCAGACGCTGTCCGAGTTGAAGGTGATGATAGGTTCCTCGCCGAGAAGAGGCAGCGCCCTCTTCGCGCCGCCGCCCGTGTCGAGCAGGCGCTCGCGCTCGTCGGAAATGACGATGTGGGGAAAGCCTCGCTTTGCGAGATGAGCCTCGAGCTTGTCGGCGAAGTGATGGACATTGACGATCACTTCCTCGACGCCTGCCTTTTCGAGCCGGTCGAGCACATGGTCGATGAGGGCTTCGCCCATGAAGGGAACGAGTGGCTTGGGCGTCGTGTCGGTGAGCGGGCGCATGCGGGTGCCCTTGCCGGCCGCCATCACCATTGCGCGTTTGATCTTCATCGCGGAGAGCTCTATCGGGAGTTCAGGAACAGATGCGCCTCGACCCAGGCAGCGAGCGGCGCCAGCGCCGGGTGGGCGAGGTTACGTTTGAGATAATCCATGGTGCGCGGCATGTGCGCCATATATTGCGGCTTGCCATCGCGCTTGAGAAGGCGCGGCCAGAGCCCGATGAGGCGCAGCGCACGCTCCGCGCCGAGCGCCGCGTAGCTCGCACGAAACTCCGCCTCGTCGAAGCCGGAAAGATCGGCCGAAGCACGATCGACATAGTAGTCGAGCATGGCCTGCTCCCGCGCCGGGGAAACGTCGCGCCGCGCATCCTGCAGGAAGGACACGACGTCATAGGCACGCGAGCCGATCAGTGCGTCCTGAAAGTCTATGAGGCCGATCCGCGCCGCGCCCTGCCTTTGCCCAAGCCATATGATGTTCGGCGAATGAAAGTCGCGCAGGAACAGCGTCGGCGTTCCAGCGTCGATGAAAGGGCGAAGGCCCGTCCAGATGCCGTGATATTCGGCGCGAAGATCGGCGGAGGCTTCGTGTCCCAGCTCCACCGGAAAATACCAGTCGAGCAGCACGTCGAGTTCGGCGCGGAAGACGCCATCGTCGAAGGCAGGCACGACATGCGCGGCGCCCTGCCCGAGCGGCAGACTAGCCGGCGCGTCCGCGGCTTGCAGTGCGATCAGAGCATCGATGCAAGTGCGATAGATTTCGTCGAGCGCTTCGCCGGCAGGGCCATGCCCATGGTCGATGATGCCGCCGAGAACCGCATCGCCAAGATCTTCGAGAAGCAGAAGCCCGGCATCGAGATCGCGGGCAAGAATTTCCGGTGCGGTGAGACCGAGCCCGCGGAGATAGTCATCCACGGCGACGAAGGGGCCGCAATCGACGGCCAGATGCGCAACCTCGCTGTAGGAACGCTGGCCGGAGGGCAGCGGCGCTTCCGGCGCGCGGGGCCAGTCCATCAGCACGGCCTTGCCCTTCGGCCCTTCGAGACGCTCATAGCGCCGCGTCGAGGCATCGCCCGCCAGCGGTCCGCGCCGCGCGTCGCCCCAGCCCGCCTCGTCCAGAAAGGCGCGGATCAGTTCCTCGCGCGTATTCATTCGTCTTTCAGTCCCCCAAGGAGTCCTTCAACCCCTGAAGCCGCGCCGCCCAGTGTCCGTGGCCCGTCAGATGAGCCTCGCGCGCTCCGCCTTCTCCCATGAGACGGATGGAGATGTCGAGACGGTCCTGCGGCAGGCGCCCCAGCCGGTCGGGCCATTCGACGAGCAGCGCCCCCTCGTCCAGCGCCTCGCCAAGGCCAAGCTCGGCGGCATCCTCCGGCCGGTCGAGCCGATAGAGATCGACATGGGTGATGAGGAGGTCCGGCGCGTCATAGGTCTGGACGAGCGTGAATGTCGGGCTCGGCACCTCCTCGTCGGGGTCGCCGAGCCGCGCGCGGATCGTCGCCCGGGCAAGCGCCGTCTTGCCGGCGCCGAGGTCGCCCGTGAGCGCGACGAAATCGCCGGGCTCCAGCAAGGCGCCGAGCCGGGCGCCCAGACGCTCGGTCGCCGCCTCGTCAGGCAGCGGAATCGAAAGTTCGGCTATGGCGGCTGCGGTCATTCTTGCGGGTCTGGGTTCGGACTGGGCCGCCATAGGAGGAAAAGCGGCCCGATTTGTCAATTTGAGAGGCCGTGACCCGGCGACCCGAAATTTTAAAGTTGACGCTTCCGTCATTTTTGTGGCGGAGTACCACTTCAGAAAAAGATGCTCTCATGGCCTCACACGCGAACGCGGCATCCTGCCCCGGCTTTGGGACAGTGACGCGCAGGCGGCACCTCTGTAAAAGGCGATGAACAGCCTTGCAGGCGAGGCGTTGAAAGAGAGCGGGAGGAACGAACGTGAGTGCGAGCGTAACCAACGGAATCGTCATCATCGGCGCCGGACAGGCGGCCTCGCAGGCTGTGATGTCACTGCGTTCGGAAGGCTATGAAGGGCCGATCCGCATGATCGGCGACGAGGCCGAGCCGCCTTACCAGCGTCCGCCCCTGTCGAAGAAATTCCTCGCCGGGGAAATCGGTTTCGACCGCGTGGAGCTGAAGCCGGCGGAGTTCTATGCGAACGCCGGCTGCGAACTGTTGCTGTCGACGCGCGTGGCGGCGATCGAGCGGGCGAAGAAGATCGTCCTGACGAGCGACGGCCGTGAAATCGCCTATGACAAGCTCATCATCGCGACCGGCAGCCGGGTACGCGAGATCAACGTGCCGGGCTTCGACCTTGAAGGCGTGCATTATCTGCGCTCCGTCGCGGACGTTCACGAGATCCAGAAGAACTTCAAGCCGGGCGCGAAGATGGTCGTCGTCGGCGGCGGCTATATCGGCCTCGAAGTGGCGGCTGTCGCCAAGAAGCACGACATCGCGGTCACCGTGCTCGAAACCGCCGAGCGCGTCATGGCGCGCGTCGTCGATCCCATCGTTTCGCATTTCTATGAGCGCATTCACCGCGAGGAAGGCGTCGTCATCCGCACGGGCGTGACGGTTGCGGGCTTCGAAGGCAAGGACGGACGCATCACCCATGTCGTCTCCGGCGAAGGTGAAAGCTTCCCTTGCGATTTCGTCGTGGTCGGCATCGGCATCATTCCGAATACGGAGCTTGCGCAGGACGCCGGCGTCACCGTCGAGAACGGCATCGTCGTCGACGAGATGACGCGGACAAGCGATCCCGACATTTATGCGGCGGGCGACTGCACCAACCATCCGAACGGCGTTTACGGCCGCCGGCTCCGCCTCGAAAGCGTTCACAACGCCATCGAGCAGGGAAAGACCGCCGCCGCCGCCATTACCGGCAAGGACAAACCCTACAACCAGGTGCCCTGGTTCTGGTCGGATCAGTACGACCTGAAGCTGCAGATCGCGGGCCTTTCCACCGGCTACACGGAAGCGGTCACTCGCGGCAATCCGGCGGAAGGCCGGAGTTTCGCGGTTTTCTATCTCAAGGACGGCGTGCTCATCGCCGTCGATGCGGTCAACCGTGCGCCCGAATTCATGACGGCCCGGCAGCTCATCGCCAAGCAGGTGAAGCTCGACCCCAAGCGGCTGGCCGACGAAACGATTTCCATGAAGGAAGTGGCGAACGCCTGAGCAGGCGTCGACAAAAATGACAGTTGAATAGGTGAGGAGGCGTTCGGAGAGAATGGCGAAAGTTACTTATGTCGAGCATAACGGCAAAGAGCACACGATCGACGTGGCGGAAGGCCTGACGCTCATGGAAGGCGCCGTGAAGAACATGGTGCCGGGTATCGATGCCGATTGCGGCGGTGCCTGCGCCTGCGCGACCTGCATGATCTATGTGCCCGAGGAATGGCTCGCGAAGATTCCGGGCAAGGAAGACATGGAAGAAACCATGCTCGACTTCTGCGAACACACGCAGGCCAATTCCCGCCTTTCCTGCCAGATCAAGGTGACCCCGGAGCTCGACGGCATTCGCGTCTCGCTTCCCGAAAGCCAGCACTAACGTTTTTATCTCAAGAAAAAGGGCGCCGGTTTTCGGCGCCCTTTTTTGTTGCTCATTCCGCCGCTTGCGCGAGCTTGGCCGCCAATGGCGTGAGATCATGTTTCTTCAGCGGCAATTCGCGAATGCGCTTTCCCGTCGCGGCAAAGACCGCATTGGAAACGGCAGCCGCGATGGGCGGCGTCGCCGGCTCGCCGAGCCCGCCCAGCGCCGCGCCGCTTTCGATCACATGCACCTCGATCGAAGGCATGTCGGCCATATGCAGCATTTCGTAGTCGAGGAAATTCGACTGCACGACCGCGCCCTTGTCGATCGTGATTTCGCCGCGCAGCGCCGCCGTCAGGCCGAAGATGATCCCCGACTCGACCTGCTGCTCGACCGTGTTCGGATTGATCATGCGGCCGCAATCGACCGCCGCAACGACGCGATGGACCTTCAACTCGCCGGTATGGCTTACCGAAACCTCCGCCACTTCCGCGACGATTGTCTTGAACGCCTCCTGAATGGCGATGCCGCGCGCATGGCCCTTGGGCAGCGGCGTGCCCCAGCCTGCCTTTGCCGCGGCAAGTTCCAGCACGGCAAGATGGCGGGGCTGGTCCTTCAGGAGCGCGCGGCGATATTCGAACGGGTCCTTGCCCGCTTCATGGGCAAGTTCGTCCACGAAGCTTTCCGTGAAAAACGTGTGCTGTGAATGGGCGACCGAGCGCCAGGGCCCACGCGGAACGGGGGTCGGGCTTTCGACCGAACGGATGGACTGGTTCGCCACCGCATAGGGAATATGCGCGGCTTCCGCCGGATCGTCCTTCGTCACATAGCGGTTGCGCCAGGCGACGGGCTGGCCTTCCGCGTCGAGCGCCACCTTGAAGACGCTGGTCACGGCAGGGCGATAGGCGTCGTGCTGGACATCGTCCTCGCGCGTATAGACGAGCTTCACCGGCGCATCGACTTCCTTGGCGATCAGCGCCGCGAAATCGATCTCGCTGGGGAAGTCGGCAAAGCCCTTGCGCACCGGAATGCGCCGCCCAAATCCGCCGCCGAGCAGCATCGGATGGAGCGTCACATCGTCGAACGAGAGTCCAGCGACATCGGCAATGCGTCCGCGTGTGCCGAGCGCGTCCTGAGCGCCGACCCAGACCTCCGCCTTGCCGTCCGCCTTGATCCAGACGGTGCAGTTCATCGGCTCCATGCAAGCATGGGCGAGATAGGGTACGCGGTACGTCGCTTCCACGAGCCTGCTTGCGCCCTTCAGGGCCGCTTCCGTATCGCCGATCTCGACATCCTTCGCGCTGTCGTCGGCGGCAATGTCCTTGTCGTGCTGCGCGTAGATCGACGCGGTTGAACGCGTGTCGTTCCCCTTGGTGTCGATCTTGAGTTCGAGCGCAGCTGCGGCTTCCTTCGCGCGCCAGAAATTATTGGCGACGACCGCGACACCCACGGGCAGGCGAACCAGCTTCTTCACGCCGGGCCGCTTGAGGATTTCCGCCTCGTTGTAACTCACGACCTCGGCGCCAAAGACCGGCGCGAATTTGATCGCCGCATGGAGCATGCCGGGAACATGAACGTCGATGCCGTATTTCGCGGACCCGTCGACCTTGGGCGGAATGTCGAAGCGCGGAATGGGCTTTCCGACGATCGTGTAGTCCTTCGGCGACTTGAGCACCGGATTGGAGAGCGGCGAAAGCTCCGCCGCATCGGCGGCAAGCTCCGCGAATGTCGCGGACTTTCCTGAAGCATCATGATGCACATGGGAGAGGCGCGCCACGCATTGCGAGGGATCGACATTCCAGCGGCGCGCGGCGGCGCGGATCAAGAGATCCTTCGCAGCGGCACCGGCGACGCGCATGCCATGCTGCCCCGTCCAGCGCACCGAGGAGGAACCGCCCGTCACCTGGAGATGCATGAGCTTCGCCACGCCATACCAGGCAGCATTGTTGATGCCGGTGAGGATCGAAGGAATCTCGATGCCGTCGGTGAAATTCTGGCTGAGCGATTCATTGGCGAAAGCCTGCTCGGCCGGCGCCTGCTCGGCGCGTACGAGCGACCAGTCGGCTTCCATTTCCTCCGCCGCCATCATGGCAAGCGCAGTGATGACGCCCTGCCCCATGTCGGAATGGGGAACATAGACGGTGAGCACATTGTCCGGCGCAAGCTTGAGCCAGGTCGTGACAAGGCGTTCGCCTTCACCTCCTGCCACAGCCTTGTCCTGCAGACTGAGACGCGAGGGGCCCGACCATGCATAGCCGAGCAGCAATCCGCCGCCGACGAGGCCGCCGCCGATGAGAAAACCGCGCCGTGTAGGTTTCTTGATCTCCATGACCGGCCTCCCTCAGGTGTTCGACAGCGAATGGATCGCGGCGCGGACGCGCGGATAGGTGCCGCAGCGGCAGATATTGGTGATCGCCTCGTCGATCTCCGCATCTGTGGGCTTCGGCTTTTCCTTCAGGAGCACAGACACCGCCATCAGCATGCCCGACTGGCAATAGCCGCATTGCGGCACCTGCTCGGCGATCCATGCGGCCTGAATGGGGGCAAGCGCGGCCCTGGCGCCCGAGGCCTCGGCAAGGCCCTCAATGGTTACAACGTCATGATTTTCGACCGCGCTGACCGGCGTCATGCAGGAGCGTACGGCCTCGCCGTCGACATGCACAGTGCAGGCGCCGCAGGAAGCAACGCCGCAGCCGAATTTCGTGCCTGTGAGGCCGAGTTCGTCGCGCAGCACCCAGAGAAGCGGCATCTCAAGCTCGATGTCGAGCGTATGGCTGACGCCATTGACCTTGATGGTGACGGACATGGGTTCCTCCCCTTCTCGCCCGCGACAGGCAGGCGGCTCCGAACCGAATGACCGAAACTATCAAATCGGTCAGCGGCTGGAAAGAGCGGGTATCGGCCGCCGGATAGCGCTCAGGGCAGCTCCACCGGCTCCGGGGAGAACTGTACATCCGGCGCGGGCAGTCTGGAAAGCAAGGCCGCGCCCGCCACCCGGACCGGAAGGTGGCATGTCACACGCGTCCCCACATCCGGCGCGGATTCCAGTGTGACCCAGCCGCCATGAAGCTCGACGAAGGACCGCACCAGGGAAAGGCCGAGGCCTGCCCCGCGGCGGCGATCCTGGCCCGCCCGCGATTCGAAGCGGTCGAAGACGGTGGCCTGGAATTCCGGCTTTATGCCATCGCCCGTGTCGGCGACGTAGAGCTGAATCGTATTTTCGAGCCGCTCCGCGCCGATGGTGATCGTATCGCCGGGACTGGTGAAGGCGAGCGCGTTCGACAGCAGATTGATCATGATCTGCTTGATGCGCTTCTCGTCGGCGCGGATGATGCCGAGATCCTCCGGCGCCGCCACCTTGAGCACGATCCGGCTCTTCTGGGCAGGGCGCTGCGCAAATTCTTCCGCGGCGCGGATAACGCCTGAAATCTCGACGTCCGAAAGGTCAAGCGTCATCGCGCCGGCCTCGATGACGGTGAGGTCGAGAATGTCGTTCACGATATCGAGCAGCGTGTCCGACGATTCGAGAATGCCCTGCGTATATTCGTGCTGCTTCGGATTGAGTTCACCGAACATCTCCGCTTCGAGGATTTCGCCGAAGCCGAGGATGTTCGTAAGCGGCGTGCGCAGCTGATAGGAAACGTGGCTGATGAATTCGGACTTGAGCCGGTCGGCCGTTTCGAGCGCATCGTTGCGATCGCGCAGCGCCAGTTCCATCCGGATCGAGTCCGTCACATCGACATAGGTGAGAAGGCTCGCACCGTCGGGAAGCGGCACCACCGCGTAGTCGATCACCGTACCATCGGGGCGGTTGAGACGACCTGTCGCCTGCGAACGAACGCCGGACGCCATCATGATGCGCGCCTTGAGATTTTCCGCATCCGCTGCATCGCTGAAGAGCGGACGGCAGGCCTCGACGATGTCATTCACATGAGGCTCGGATGAAAGGGCCTCGGGTGCGAGGTTCCATATCCGCGCATAAGCCGGGTTGGAGAGCTTCAGGCGCCCGTCCGACCCGAAGACCGCCACGCCTTCATAGAGATGGTCGATCGTCTCGCGTTGCACGCGGGCCAGCGTGTTGTAGGAGCTTTCGAGATTGAGCTGCTCGGTCACGTTCTCATAGAGATAGATGACGCCACCGAAGGGATGCGCCTGGCCCAGCACCTTGATGGTGCGCCCATCGGGCAGGTGCCAGTATTCCTCGAGCGGATCGAGAGAGGTGTAGAGCTCCATCCGCGCCTGCTTCCAGGCCTGAAAATTCGCCTGTTCCGGCAGGCGGCGCTGCGCGCGCAGTTCGTCGAGCATTTCGCTGTCGGTCGGCTCGCTGTCGAGCCATTGCGGATCGAGGCCCCAGAGCGTTTCAAAGGCACGGTTGCGGAATTTGAGACGCTTGTCGGGGCCGCAGATCGCAACCGCGGTCGTCACGCGGTCGAGCGTCGCGGCGTGACTCTCGATATGGCGCCGCAATTCCGTCTCCGTCGCCTCCAGCGCCGAAACATCGACGGCAAGCCCCGTCAGCCCATCGGCGACTCGCTGCTCGAAGACCTCGATGGCGCGGCGTTCGCCCGCCATGATCGCATGGGTGCGCTCGCTGGCGCGATTGCGGTCGAGAAGGCGGCGGCGCAGCGATGCGAGCACCTCTTCGCCCAGAAGCTCGAGGCCGCGCGCCACGGCATCGGCCGGCGAGGGCGCATCCACGGCGCGCGCATAAGCGTCGTTCACCCAGATGAGCTTGCCGTCCCCATCTCGCCGCCAGGTGGGGAACGGCGCCGTCATCAGGTGCTCCTCGAAGCGCGCGCGCTGGCTCTCGGCCTGACGGATGCGCTCGTTGAGACGGCTCACCTCCGCCCGTTCGCCGGTCACGTCGCGCAGCCACAGGACCGCGAGCGCGCCCGCCGGCCGCCCCTCGGCTTCGAAGGTTCGGCCATCGAGCGACTGCACGTGCAGAGAGAAACGCGCGCCCCGCGTGCGCAGGCGCTGCACGGCGACGTTGAGACGGCCAGCATTTTCGGGCTCGAGCCGCGTCAGCAGATAGGAGAAATCGAGATCGCCGGAGGCCGGATCGACCAATGTCGCCGTGGAGCCGACGATGCGCGGACGCGACTGAAACGTGCCAGGGGCGGCGCGGAGGCTTTCCGGCGTCCAGATGAAGACGGCATCGGGCTCGGCGGCCAGAATGGACTCCGCCGCGAGAAGCCTCGCGTCCAGACCGGCAAGTTCCTGTTCGCGGGCAAGCGCCACACGGCGCGCGACACGCGCCGCCCTGAAACCGGCGACAGCGGCAAGGACACCGAAGGCGGCGACGCCGAGGGCGCCGAGCATATAGAGGCTGACGACAGGCTCCGCCGGCACGCCGAGCGTGGCCAGTGCCTTGGGAAGGGTCTCCTGAATACCCAGCGTGTCGGCCGAGGCAGGGGCGGCCAGCAGCGCGGTCCCGAGCGCCAAAACGCTCGACCCCAACCGCAGCCCTGCCGGCGGCATTCGCTTATCCGTCATTGTCCCCGCGCCCCGTGCGATTCGCACGGTCCGATCTGCCCAACCGAAGCAATACTACATCATGTCTCAAGGCGGTGCGAAACGGCGCATCGTGTAGCCGCACAAACAAAAAGGCCCGGCAATGGCCGGGCCTTTCAGGTTCGGCCGGGGCCGAAATCAGTAGCGGTAGGCTTCGGGCTTGTAGGGGCCCGCGGCGTCCACGCCGATATAGGCCGCCTGCTTGTCGTTGAGCCTGGTCAGCTTCACGCCGATCTTTTCCAGATGCAGCGCCGCGACCTTCTCGTCGAGCTTCTTGGGCAGCGTGTAGACCTTCTTCTCGTAGGCGTCCGGCTTCGTCCAGAGTTCGATCTGGGCGAGCGTCTGGTTCGTGAAGGAGGCCGACATGACGAAGCTCGGATGGCCCGTCGCGCAGCCCAGATTCACGAGGCGGCCTTCGGCGAGAAGGATGATGCGGTTGCCACCGGGGAACTCGATCTCGTCCACCTGCGGCTTCACATTGTGCCACTTGAAGTTGCGCAAGCCG
This sequence comes from Parvibaculum sp., assembly GCF_039680535.1. Classification (GTDB taxonomy): domain Bacteria; phylum Pseudomonadota; class Alphaproteobacteria; order Parvibaculales; family Parvibaculaceae; genus Parvibaculum. The sequence continues at coordinate 62,207 of NZ_JBDKSS010000011.1, forward strand.
CCGACCTGAATTTCGCTGTCGAAATGGCCGATATTGCAGACGATGGCGCGGTCCTTCATGGCGCGCATGTGATCGACGGTGATGACGTCCACATTGCCCGTCGTGGTGACGAAGATGTCGCCGCGCGGCGCGGCTTCTTCCATCGTCGTCACTTCATAGCCTTCCATCGCGGCCTGCAGCGCGCAGATCGGATCGATCTCGGTGACGATGACGCGGGCGCCCGCATTGCGCAGCGACGCCGCCGAGCCCTTGCCCACATCGCCGAAACCGGCGACGACGCCGACCTTGCCGGCCATCATCACGTCGGTCGCGCGGCGGATGCCGTCGACCAGCGATTCACGGCAGCCATAGAGATTGTCGAATTTCGACTTGGTGACGCTGTCGTTGACGTTGATCGCCGGCCAGAGCAGCGTGCCCTTCTTCTGCATCTCGTAGAGGCGATGGACGCCCGTGGTCGTTTCCTCGGTCACGCCGCGAATGTTCTTCGCGAGCTGCGTGTACCAGCCATGCTTGTGCTTCAGGCGGCGCTTGATCGCGGCGTAGAGAATTTCCTCTTCCTCATTCGAGGCCGTTTCGAGGAAGGCGACATCGCCACCCTCGGCGCGCAGACCCAGATGGACGAGCAGCGTCGCGTCGCCGCCATCGTCGAGGATCATGTTCGGCGTGCCGCCATCGGCCCATTCGAAGATGCGGTGCGTATATTCCCAGTAATCCTCGAGGCTCTCGCCCTTGATCGCGAAGACGGGCGTGCCGGAAGCGGCGATCGCGGCGGCGGCGTGGTCCTGCGTCGAATAGATGTTGCAGGAGGCCCAGCGCACATCGGCGCCCAGCGCCTTCAGCGTCTCGATGAGAACGGCTGTCTGGATCGTCATGTGGAGCGAACCGGCGATCCGCGCGCCCTTGAGCGGCTGCGCCTTGCCGAATTCGGCGCGGGTCGCCATGAGGCCAGGCATTTCGGTCTCGGCGATGTCGATTTCCTTGCGGCCCCAGTCGGCGAGGTTGATGTCCTTGACGACGTAATCGTTGCTCATGGGGGCTCCTTCGGAATGGACTGGCTGCCGGGCAAAATCCGGCATGGTCCCGCCTTATAACAGCAGGGTTCGGGACGGGCAAGCATGATATAAAGAAGTCTTTATATCTGTTTCAGGGTCATCCGGGACACGCCGGGCAACCCGGGGCGCGCGACAACGGAAATGCCTGCTCGCGGGGAGCAGGCCGCCTTTCAACATGGCTGGATTAAGACAGTCGGAGCGTCGAGCGCGCGGGCGCTTAGTCGCGCTCGCCGAATCCGTCCGACACGAGGGCCTCCAGAGCGTCGAGCGCTTCTTTGGCCTGTGGACCTTCGGCTTCGATCAGGATGCAGCAGCCGGGTCCGGCGGCGAGCATCATCAGGCCCATGATCGAGGTGCCGGAGACGGAGTGCCCCTCCTTCGAGACCTTGACCTCCGCATCGAACTTCTCCGCACACTGAACGAACTTCGCCGAGGCCCGCGCATGCAGGCCGCGTGTGTTCACAATGTTGAGAAGACGGCTTTCGGGGCGGCTGGTTCCAGCCTCGGCATCTGAGGGCATCAGGTTCAGGTCCCGTCGCCCGCGAGAACGCGGCTCGCGATCGAGATGTATTTGCGGCCCGATTCCTGGGCGAGATCCACGGCCTGGCCAAGGCTCGCATGGTCGCGCACGCTTGCAAGCTTGATAAGCATCGGCAGGTTCACGCCAGCGATGACCTCGACCTTCGCCTTGTCCATGATCGAGATGGCGAGGTTGGAGGGCGTGCCGCCAAACATGTCGGTCAGAAGGATGACACCGTCGCCGGAATCCGCGCTGGCCACCGCATCGAGAATGTCGCGGCGACGCTGCTCCATATCATCGTCAGGACCGATGCAGATTGCCTCGACCTGCGGCTGCGCGCCCACCACATGTTCCATGGCCGCAACAAATTGGCTGGCCAATGCGCCGTGGGTTACCAGTACTAGTCCGATCATCAATAGCCCTCTTCGCCGTCCCGGCCCAATACGCAGGCTGGTTCGCCGGCCGCGCCCCCGCGGAGGGGCGTATCGTGCCTCCAATCGCGCTCAAAAGACAAGCGCGCGGAGGCATCACAAACACAAAGATCGCAGACCTCAATCACCGGCCGATACCGGAGCCTCCACCGAGGCGTCCGTCGTTTCCGGGGAAGCCCCCGACCGGGATGGTTTCCAGCGCGAGACGTACCCGGTCTGCCGCCGTCAGGTCAAATGCATGAAGCGCGACAAGGGGGAGGTCCACCCCCTCGACGTCGAGGAAACGGGGTTCAGGCATTCGGGGTACGTCCTCGCGGGAGACCAGATCGACCGCCAGCGCCACCTCCGCCTGCGGAGCGAAAGGAAGCGGCAGGAGGCCGAGACCTCGGATTTCCAGCAGTCCCGCCAGCGCCGCCGGCGGGGAAGCCATGAGCCGCCCCTCTTCCACCCTGAGCGCAACCTGATCGTCGGCGACCAGCATCGCGCTTGGGCCGTCTCCCCGGATGAGCCGGTAGGCAAGATCGGACTTGCCGGCGCCGGAAGGCCCCCGCAGCAACACGGCGCGGGGACCGATCAGGACACAGGTGCCATGCATGAAGATGGTCATGTTCGGCTCAACTCGAGGAGGACGGCAATTCGACGATGAAGCGCGCGCCCGCTACGCGGCCATCCTCCATCCGGTTTTCGGCGCGGATGGTGCCGCGATGGGCTTCCACGATCTGCTTGGAAATGGCGAGGCCAAGACCCGAATGCTCGCCGAAGCTGTCCGGACGGTCGGTATGAAACCGGTCGAAGATGCGCTCGAAATTGTCCGGCGAAATGCCCTGCCCCTCATCCTCGACGCGGATGATGATGCGGCCCGGCACGCGCTCGGCCAGGACATGCACCGTGCCGCCTTCCGGACTGAAGGACAGCGCATTGTCTATGAGATTGCGCATGACCTGGCCGAGGCGCATGTCGAAGCCCTTCACGATCATGCCGGCGCGCCCATGAGGGCCCGGCTCGATGCTGAGCGCGACTTTGGCGGAACCGCTGGCCCCCGTCTCCGTGAACAGATCGCAGACCGTTTCAAGCAGCGTCGCGAGGTTGACGTCTTCCATCTCCTCGCGCGACAGCTCCGCATCGAGGCGCGAGGCATTGGAAATATCGCTGATAAGGCGGTCGATGCGGCGCACGTCGTCCTGAATGATCTGCATCAGCCGCGCCTTGGCCTTCTCGTCCTTGGCCAGCGTGAAAGTCTCAATGGCGCTGCGAAGCGAGGTGAGCGGATTCTTCAGCTCATGCGCGACATCGGCGGCGAAGCTTTCGATCGCATCCATGCGCCTGTAAAGCGCGTTCGTCATGTCGCGCAGCGCGCCGGACAATTCGCCGATCTCGTCGCGGCGTGCCGTGAAGTCGGGAATCTGCGCGCGACGCGTCTTGCCCCGGCGCACGATCTCGGCCGATTCCGCGAGGCGCCGCACTGGCTCCGCAATGGTGCCGGCAAGCAAGACGGAAAGCAGGATGGTGACGCCCAGGTCGATCAGAAAGAGCTGCATGATGGCGAGCCGCTCGGCGCGAACGATGGCGTCGATGTCGCCGCCGCGCGTCGAAAGCATCAGTGTGCCGAGCACCGCGCGGTAACGCTGGATCGGCACGGCAACCGAAACGATGAGTTCCCCGCGGTCGTTCACGCGCTCCATGCTGGAAGGAATGCCGCGCAATGCGCGCGTGACCTCGCTGTAGATCGTGCCGTTCTGGCTGCCTGCTTCCTTGTAGCGTTCGAGGTCGCGTCCGGGCAGCAGGCCCAGCAGCCTGTCACGCAGGTGGCCGAGCGGGCCCGGCGCTTCGGCGCCTGCGGGCGGAGGAAGCTCAAACGCCACGATCTGGCCGGAGGCGGTGAGCTGGCGCGAGTCGAGAATGAGCCAGCCATCCTTGTCGTAAAGGCGCGCGCGAGTCTGCGTCGGCAGAACGAGGCGGCGCAGGATGGGGGCGGCATTTTCGGGAATGATCGGCAGTTCGCCTCCCCCCTCGTCCTCATCCATGTCGCCAGCGACGGGCGGGCGAATGTCGCGCGGCTTGTTCCGCCGGCGCTCCAGCGGATCGACGACCGGCGCCTCCTGATTTGAGGTCGCGCTTTCGGCGATGGCGCCGGCAATGATCTCGGCCTGCGTCAAAAGGCTTTGCCGCCGCGCGTCGATCAGGCCCTCGCGGAACTGGTTGAGGTAGAGAACGCCGCTGACCAGCACGCAAAGCGCGACGACGTTGAAGGCAACGATGCGCCGCGTCAGGCTGGAGAAGCGCCCCCGCAGGAGGAAACCGCGAAAGGCGTTGAAGATCGCCCCCGGCAGCATCTCCGCGATACGCCGAAAATCGCGGCGGGGACCTCGCCTGACTCTTGAAGCAGCGTCTCCCTCCGGCGCGGCGGATTGCCGCGCCGCCGATGGCGGAACCTCATGCTCGCTCACGCTCGCCATGACGGGGTCATCCGGGGCCGGCCTCTTGCCTCTCAGCTTTCACGATAGCGATAACCGACGCCGTAAAGCGTCTCGATCGCATCGAAATCGTCGTCCACTTCCTTGAACTTCTTGCGCAGGCGCTTGATGTGGCTGTCGATGGTCCTGTCGTCCACATAGACCTGATCGTCATAGGCCGCGTCCATGAGGGAGTCGCGGCTCTTCACATAGCCGGGCCGCTGCGCCAGCGCCTGCAGGATCAGGAATTCGGTCACGGTGAGGACCACGGGCTTGCCGTCCCATGTGCAGGAGTGCCGCTCCGGGTCGAGGACCAGCTTGCCGCGTTCGAGGACGACCTTTTCAGCGCCTTCGGGCGCGGCGCCTTCGACCTTGGGGCTCGAACGGCGAAGCACAGCCTTCACACGCTCGACCAGCAGTCGCTGGGAGAAAGGCTTGCGGATATAGTCGTCCGCCCCCATGCGGAGCCCGAAAAGCTCGTCGATCTCGTCGTCCTTCGAGGTCAGGAAGATCACCGGCAGGTCCGACTTCTGCCGCAGGCGGCGTAGCAGCTCCATGCCGTCCATGCGCGGCATCTTGATGTCGAAAACGGCGACATCCGGCGGATTGGCGGCCAGCCCCGCAAGGGCGGCGGCACCATCCGTATAGGTCTGGACATGATAGCCCTCGGCTTCGAGCGCCATGCTCACCGAGGTGAGAATATTCCGGTCATCGTCAACCAGCGCGATGGTTGGCATTCGGCCCCGTCCCTTTTCAAGAGCGTCGTTTCCAACATTGTCCATCGGCGAATCCCCTCGGGCAGGCGCTATGCCTGCATGACTGCACGAGCTAAGGCTCGGGAAGGCTTAGGGTCGCTTTTGGCCTAAAATGTGGCGGCAGTATAAGCACTTGCGCCGTGGCACGCCATGGATCGTACCCATAATCCTGAAGGCGCCTGGAGCAGCCCGACCGGCCCGGTACATTGGGTGAACATGAGGCACCCGGCGCCTGGCCGAGCCCGATCTGAGAATCATTCTTTTCGAGTCGGTTGCACCCGGAAAGCCGGGCAATTATGGTGCGCGCCAATCTGAACGGGAACACCGGGGGAAGCCTGGCCGCGGCGGGAAGTCGAGCCGGCCACCATGAGCCCCCCGCAAAAGAAAGAAACTGCATTGGCAGCCGGCCGGTCCCGTGGGACCGGGAGGGCCATGCTATAATCCCGCCTTATTTCTAAGGCCCTATGCGGCCGCCCAAACGACCAGACCCAGACGACCAGGCAAAGACGACAGAAACATTTTTTGCAAGACGAGGCAGCAACACACCGGCGGTTCCCGAAAATTCCGGCGACGGCAGACTTTCCGCACCGGCTCCCGAACCCGAAGCCCAATACGGCGACCGGCGCTGCCAGGACCATGACAGGAGAAAAGGTGTGAAACAGACCGGGCCCTACATCAGCAAACACGGCGTGGACAAAAGCGGCTTCAAAAACCTTGCCGCCGCCCATTGGAATTACCGCCCCGCGGCGCTTTATGAAGAAGCCGTCCGCCGCAACGAGGGCCTGGTCGCAGCCGATGGCCCCTTCGTCGTCAAGACCGGCGTTCACACCGGCCGCTCCGCGAAGGACAAGTTCATCGTCCGCGACGAGAGCACCGAAAACACGGTGTGGTGGGACAACAACAAGGCGATGACGCCGGAAGCCTTCGACCTTCTCCATCAGGACATGCTGAAGCATGCCGAAGGTAAGGAGCTCTTCATTCAGGATCTCTTCGGCGGCGCCGACAAGACCCACCGCCTCGCCACCCGCGTCTACTCCGAATATGCCTGGCACTCGCTGTTCATCCAGAACCTGCTGATCGAGCCGAAGTCTGAAGAGCTTGACGACTTCCTCCCCGAATTCACGATCATCGACCTGCCGAGCTTCGAAGCCGACCCGGCGAAGTACGGCGTCCGCACCTCGACGGTCATCGCCTGCAACTTCACGAAGCGCATCGTTCTGATCGCGAACACGTCCTATGCCGGCGAAATCAAGAAGTCGGTCTTCTCGATGCTCAACTATGAGCTGCCTCCGAAGCGCGTCATGCCGATGCACTGCTCGGCCAATATCGGCCCGAAGGGCGACACGGCTGTCTTCTTCGGCCTTTCCGGCACCGGCAAGACCACGCTTTCGGCCGACGCGAGCCGCACGCTCATCGGCGACGACGAGCATGGCTGGTCGGAGAACGGCGTCTTCAACTTCGAAGGCGGCTGCTACGCGAAGATGATCAAGCTCTCGGCTGAAGCCGAGCCCGAGATCTATGCGGTGACGAAGCGCTTCGGCACCGTGCTCGAAAACGTCGTGATGGACGAGCAGACCCGCGAGCTCGACCTCGACAGCGCCGCTCTTGCCGAGAACAGCCGTGGCGCCTATCCGCTCGCCTTCATCCCGAATGCGAGCGCGACCGGCGCCGGCGGCCATCCGAAGAACATCATCATGCTGACGGCGGATGCCTTCGGCGTGCTGCCTCCCATCTCGAAGCTGACGCCGAGCCAGGCGATGTATCACTTCCTCTCGGGCTACACGGCGAAGGTCGCCGGTACCGAGAAGGGTGTGACGGAGCCGGAAGCGACCTTCTCGACCTGCTTCGGCGGGCCGTTCATGTCGCGCCATCCCACCGAATACGGCAACCTGCTGCGTGCCCTCATCGCCGAGCACAAGGTCGACTGCTGGCTCGTCAACACGGGCTGGACGGGCGGCGCCTATGGCGTCGGCTCGCGCATGCCGATCAAGGCGACGCGCGCGCTTCTCGCCGCCGCTCTCGACGGATCGCTCGCGACGGTCGAATTCCGCACCGACAGCAATTTCGGCTTCCAGGTGCCGGTGAGCGTGCCGGGCGTCGACACGAAGATCCTCAACCCGCGCGAGACCTGGGCCGACAAGGCCGCTTACGACGCGCAGGCGCAGAAGGTCGTCGGCATGTTCATCGAGAACTTCGCGAAGTTCGAAGATCATGTCGATCCCGAGGTCCGCGCTGCGGCCCCGGCGCTGACGCGCGCCGCGGAGTAAGCGTGACCACCGCCTGAAACAGAGAAGCCCGGACCGAAAGGTCCGGGCTTCTTGCTTTCCAGTTCATGGGACGAAAATGTATCGCGATCGCATTCGCAATGCCGGCCTTTACAACCGCATCGTCACCGCAGATGAAGCAGCCCAACTCATTCGCGACGGCATGACCGTGGGCATGAGCGGCTTCACGCGTGCAGGCGAAGCCAAAGCCGTGCCTCTGGCGCTGGCCGAACGCGCCAGACGCGAGCCCATGAAGATCACGCTGATGACGGGCGCCTCGCTCGGCAACGATCTCGACAAGACCTTCGCCGAAGCCCATCTGCTCTCGCGCCGCATCCCCTTCCAGTCCGATCCCGGCCTGCGCAAGGCGATCAATGCCGGCGAAGTGATGTTCGTCGACCAGCATCTCTCGGAAACGGTCGAGATGCTGCGCACTCACCAGCTTCCCGATGTGGACATCGCCATCGTCGAGGCGGTCGCTATCACCGAGACGGGCGGCATCGTACCGACGACATCGGTCGGCAATTCGGCGAGCTTCGCCATCCTCGCGCCCAAGGTCATTGTCGAGATCAACCTCACCCAACCGCTGCTGCTGGAGGGCTTGCACGACATCTACATCCCGACGAAGCGTCCGCATCGCGAGCCGATCCCCATCGTCGCGCCGGAAAGCCGCGCCGGCCTTCCCTATATTCAGATCCCGCCCGAGAAGATCGCCGCCATCGTCATCACCGAGAAGCTCGACAGCTCGGCCAAGGTCACACCGCCCGATGACGACACACGCGCCATTGCCGGCCACCTGATCGAATTTCTCAAGCACGAAGTGAAGATGGGCCGCATGGATAGCGACCTGCGCCCGCTGCAGGCGGGCATCGGGTCGGTCGCCAACGCCGTTCTGCATGGGCTCATCGACTCGCCCTTCCACGATCTCAAGATGTATTCGGAGGTCCTGCAGGATTCGACGTTCGACCTCTTCGACGCAGGCAAGCTCGTCTTCGCCTCCGCGTCGTCGATCACGCTTTCCGCCGAGAAGCACGACGCGGTCATGTCGAATATCGGTGCCTATAAGGGCCGCCTTCTGCTGCGCCCGCAGGAGATCAGCAATCATCCAGAAGTCGTGCGGCGCCTTGGCGTCATCTGCATCAACACGGCGCTCGAATTCGACATCTACGGCAACGTCAACTCGACGCATGTCGGCGGCACGCACATGATGAACGGCATTGGCGGTTCGGGCGATTTCGCGCGCAACGGCTTCCTGTCGATCTTCGTCAGCAAATCGACGGCGAAAGACGGAAAGATTTCAAGCGTCGTGCCGATGGTCAGCCATGTCGACCATACGGAGCATGATGTCGGCATCCTGATCACCGAGCAGGGTCTTGCCGATCTGCGCGGTCTCGCGCCCCGCGAACGTGCGGCGCTCGTGATCCGGAATTGCGCGCATCCTTCCTATCGCGACGCGCTTGAGGATTATTACGCCCGCGCCGTCACGCGTGGCGGGCATACGCCGCATGTGATCGAGGAAGCGCTTTCCTGGCATGCCCGCCTGCGCGAACACGGCACGATGATGAAGGGCTGAGCGTCTAGCGCGAACGCGGCATGTCCGGTCGGGCGTAGAAATCCTCAATCGTCTTTCCTGCCTCGTCGCGAAACGTCTCATCGCTCAGCTTGAGAGCGGCTATGCGCTCGATGCGAAAGGTGCGGAAATCGCGCCGGAGTTCGCACCAGGCGGCAAGCATCCAGAACGGACCGAAGAAGGCGAGGCCGAGCGGACGCACGGTGCGGCTGCTGCGCTCGTCGGAGAGCGCCGCGTAATCCATGACGAGCTTTCGCCGTTCGCGGATAGCGCGGCGGATGGGCGTGAGGTTCTTGTTGAAGGCATCCTTGCCTCGCGCCGGCGCGACAGTGACGCGACTCGTCTCGGCTATCCGTGTCAGACGCTCTGGCAATACCGCCGTGATCTTGGCCAGCGCCGCATCGGCGGCTTGCGTGAAATTCGCATCGCCCCAGGCTCTGACCATACGCGCGCCGAAGACCAGCGCCTCGATCTCGTCTTCCGTGAACATCAAGGGCGGCAATTCATAGCCCGCGCGCAACACATAGCCGAGCCCCGCCTCGCCCTCGATGGGCACGCGGCTTGCCTGCAAGTCGGCAATGTCGCGATAGATCGTCCGCACAGAGACCTCAAGCTCCGCGCCAAGCTCCTGCGCAGTTACCACGCGCTTGTTGCGGCGCAGAAACTCAATGATGTCGAACAACCGGTCGGCACGACGCATCGCAAACCCCTTTCACGCCTTCAAGCGTCGCAGATCGCTGCTGACGGCATGGTGTCAGTAGCATGTCAGTATAAGGGATGAGGCAACAGAGGAGAGAGCGCCATGATCCGTCTTTTTCAGTTTCCCCCGACCCTCAAGGGCACGCCCAATGCCAGCCCATTCTGCGTCAAGCTCGAATGCGCGCTCCGGCTTTACGGCCTCGCCTATGAGACAGAGGTGGTTCCCAACCCCGCCGCCGGCCCCAAGCACAAGGTTCCCTACGTCGAAATCGACGGTGAGCGCGTCGGCGATTCGGCGCTCATCCTCGACCTTCTAAAGTCGCATCATGGGCTCGACCTCGATCGCGGCCTCGACGTGCGGAAGAGGGCCGAAAGCCACGCCCTGCAACGCATGATCGAGGAGCGGCTCTATTGGGTGATGGTCTATAGCCGCTGGGTGGAACCGGAAGGCTGGGACATCATCAGGCCGCTCTTCTTCGCGGCGCTACCCTGGCCGATGCGCGAGCTCATCCCCCGCATGGCGCGGAAGGCCGTGCGGCGAAAGCTGGACGGTCAGGGCATCGGCAGGCATACGCGCGAGGAAATCTACGCGCTCGGCGCGCATGACCTCGCCACACTGTCGGCCTTTCTCGGTGACAATCCGTTCCTCTTCGGTGAAACGCCGACGCTTGCCGATGTCACGATGTACGGGTTTCTCGTGAACATTATCGGGCCGGACATTGCGAGCCCGCTAAAAGACGCCGCGCTCGGCCACAGGAACCTCGTCACTCACACGGAACGCATGGGCGAACTCTTTGCCTCGACGCGGCGGCCGCGCCGGTTCAAGGCTGCCGCCTGATCGCCAGTCAGTGCTTTTTCTTGTGCTGGTCGGCGGGGTGTTTTGGCTCGCCCGCATGGGTGCCCGTCCAGGCGGGCGGGTCACTTGCCGGGAAGGTTTCCTCGCCGGTCTCGTCGACGATGTCGTTCTTCTTCGGCGAAGGTTTCTTCTTGTCGGAGTTCGGCATTGGAACCTCCTTCTCTCATCGAAATGAGATAGGGCATTGTTCCGCGCTTTTCAGCCCATGACGAGAGCCAAAATGCGCTCCACGATGGCGCCGCCGAGCCAGGAGCCGAGCGGCAGCGCGAGATAAAGCCCGAAGCGGAAGACAGTCGGCATGTCGAGCGGCCATTCGCGCGCCTTTTCGACACGTCCTTCGAGCGCGAGAAGTGCGGAAAGCCGCGGCGCAGCACGATCGCTTTCGGCGCCCTGGCTATCAAAGACGGCGCGCGTCTCGAAGATCTCGCGGCGAAGCCGTGCAAGCTCGACCTTTTTTGCATTGTCGATGAGCCTGTGCACACGCCACATGGGCCAAGCGAAAACGATGGTCGCGCTTGCGACGAGCCCGGCTATCAATGGCAGGAACAGCTCCGTCGAGCGCTGGCCGAGAAGAAGAAGTAACACGATGGTGCCGGTAAGAAGCCAGGGAAGCGCGCCGCGCAGCGCGATACGTCCGAAACCGTCGAGTTTCGATATGTCGAGAAGGTCGATCGCCACGCGGTGATCGAGGTCACGCACAAAGACCGAGGTATCCATGCGCAGGAAGGAGAGGCTGCGGAAAATCTCCGTGAAGAGGCCGAGCGTCATGACGAAGAACCAGGCATTGGTCAGCGTCATGTTGGAAGGCCAGACCACCTGCCCATCGGGGCGATAGACGATCGTATAAAAAACAAAGCCCGCCGCCGCACCAATAAGGCCGAAGAACGCGGCGCGGCGATGCGCGACGCGCGTCGGCCCGCGCTCAAGTTCGGCGAGCCTTTCGACACTCATCGAAACGCCGAGCTTCGAAAGCTTCCAGGCTTCCGCCAGATTGGCGCTCCGGGTGTACTGGCCAAGGCTGATGATGGTCCACCAGAGCAGCGACATACAGAGTGCAGTCCACGCGTCGGATGAAAGCGTCGGATCGCCCGCGCGGTCGATGACAATGTTGAGGCCGTTCCAGAGCGCGCAGGACATGAAGCTCAGATAGAGCAGCACCGCAATGGCGGCGCCCGTCCAGAACAGATTGAGGGGCGAGGCAAGCACAAGCCGCGTCTCCCAGCCGAAGCTCCGGTCTTCTCCCTTTTTGCTCACGAATCCCCCGCCACGCTCTCGCTCAATGCGCCTCGTCCCAATTGTTCGCCGCGCGCGCCTCGACGTCGAGCGGCACGGATAGTTTGACCGCAGGCTCCGCAGCATCTGCCATCACCTTCGAAACGAGCTTGCAGGTCGCTTCCGCCTCGTCGTCGGGAGCCTCGAAGATCAGTTCGTCATGCACCTGAAGCAGCATGCGCGCCGAGAGCCTCGCGTCGCGCAGCGCGTCGGGCATGCGGATCATGGCGCGGCGGATGATGTCAGCGGCGGCGCCCTGAATGGGGGCGTTGATGGCGGCGCGCTCGTTGAAGGCGCGCTCGGCCGGGTTCTTCGAGTTGATGGCGGGCAGATGCACGCGGCGGCCGAAGATCGTCTCGACGAAGCCATGCGTATGCGCCTGCTCCTTGGTCGCCTCCATATAGGCGCGAATGCCGGGGAAGCGCTTGAAATAGCGGTCGATATATTCGCCCGCCTCCTGACGCGGAATGCCGAGCTGGTTCGCGAGACCGAAAGCCGAAATGCCGTAGATGATGCCGAAATTGATCGCCTTGGCGCGGCGACGCACCGATGGATCCATTCCCTGGACCGGCACGCCAAACATTTCGGAGGCCGTCATGGCGTGAATGTCCATGCCTTCCGCGAAGGCCTTCTTCAACGCGTCGATATCGGCGATGTGCGCGAGAAGACGCAACTCGATCTGGCTATAGTCCGCCGAGATGAGCTTGTTGCCTTTTTCCGCGACGAAAGCCGTGCGGATCTTGCGGCCATCCTCGGTGCGAACCGGGATGTTCTGCAAGTTCGGATCGCTCGACGAAAGTCGGCCCGTGGACGTCGCGGCGAGTGAATAGCTCGTATGGACGCGGCCCGTCTCGGGATGGATGAAAGAAGGAAGCGCGTCGGTATAGGTGCTTTTCAGCTTCGACAGCCCGCGCCAGTCGAGTACACGGCGCGGCAGATCGTGGCCTTGCGCGGCGAGCGCTTCGAGCGCGTCGGCGTCGGTCGACCAGGCGCCGGTCTTGGTCTTCTTGCCGCCTTCATGGCCCATCTTGTCGTAGAGGATTTCGCCGAGCTGCTTGGGCGAGCCGATGTTGAAGCGGTGGCCCGCGAGTTCGTAAATCTCCTCCTCGTATTGCGCCATCTTCTGCGCGAAATCTCCGGAAAGCCGCGCCAGCACATTGCGATCGACCTTGATGCCTGCGCGTTCCATATCGACGAGAACGGGCACGAGCGGACGCTCCAGCGTTTCGTAAACGGTCAGGCGATGCTCGGCGACGAGGCGCGGGCGCAGCACATGAAAAAGGCGGAGCGTCACATCTGCATCTTCGGCGGCATAGGCCACCGCCTTGTCCACCGTCACCTGATCGAACGTCACCTGCGCCTTGCCGCTCCCTGCGACTTCCGAATAGGGAATCGGCTTGTGGCCGAGATGAAGCTCGGAAAGCTCGTCCATGCCGTGACCGTGGAGTCCGGCGTCGAGCGCATAGGACATGAGCATCGTGTCGTCATGCGCAACAAGCGTCAGACCATGCTGCGCAAAGACGGTGAGGTCATATTTGAGGTTCTGGCCAACCTTGAGGATCGAGGGATCTTCAAAGAGAGGCTTCAGCGCGGCGAGCGCGTCGCGCATGGGAATCTGCGCCTGCATCGCCGAATTGTCGAGATCGAGACTGCCGCCGCTCCCATGCTGCAGTGGCACATAGCAGGCAAGGCCCGGCTCATAGCAGAGCGAGAAGCCGACGAGGCGCGCCTGCATCGGGTCGAGCGAGTCCGTTTCCGTATCGACGGCGACAATGCCTGCCTCACGCGCCCGCGCGATCCACGCCTGCAACTCGGCAAGCGTCGTCACGGCGACGTGCCGTGCATCCTTGAACGGCGCGTCGAGTCCCGCAAGCGTGGCCCCTGGAACGCCGCCCACCTGCGACGGCGTTGCTTCGGCGCGGGCGGGCTTTTCTTCGGCAGCAGGATGCGATGGATGCTCGCCCGCAGGCGCGACCTTCTCGACATCGACCCCGAAACGTTCGCCGACGCGGCGCGTCAGCGTCGTGAATTCCATGTCCTTCAGGAAGGCGATGAGCTTTTCGGGATTGGGGTCGTGAATGCCCATCTCCTCGACGGGAACATCGATCGGCACGTTCTGATCCAGCGTGACGAGCTTCTTCGAGATGAGTGCGAGTTCGGCATTCTCGATCAGATTCTCGCGGCGCTTCGGCTGCTTGATCTCGGAGGCGCGTGCGAGCAGCGTTTCGACATCGCCATATTGATTGATGAGTTCTGCCGCCGTCTTGATGCCGATGCCCGGAACGCCCGGCACATTGTCGACGCTGTCGCCCGCCAGCGCCTGCACATCGACAACCTTTTCCGGCGGTACGCCGAATTTCTCGATCACTTCGGCGTGGCGGATCGTCTTCATCTTCATGGTGTCGAGCATGTCGACATCGTCGGAGACGAGCTGCATCAGATCCTTGTCGGAGGAAACGATGGTGACGCGCGCGCCCGCTTCCCGCGCAAGCCGCGCATAGGTGGCGATGAGGTCGTCGGCCTCATAATTCAGCATCTCGATCGAGGGCACGGAGAAGGCGCGTACCGCGTCACGCACCAGAGCGAATTGCGGACGCAGGTCTTCCGGCGGCTCGGGGCGCTGCGCCTTGTAAAGCGGGTAGAGGTCGTTGCGAAAGGTCTTGCCCGAGGCATCGAAGATGACGGCGAGATGGGTCGGCTCGAACTCGTCCTTCGTGTCCTCGATGAGCTTGTAGAGCATGTTGCAGAAGCCCGCGACGGCGCCGGTGGGCAGGCCGTCGGACTTGCGCGTCAGCGGCGGCAATGCGTGATAGGCGCGGAAGATGTAGCCGGACCCGTCGACCAGAAAGAGATGGTCGCCCTTCTTCAGGGGTCTTTCCGCCGCTTTTTCTGCCGGTCCGCTCTTCGCCACGCCGATTGCCTTCCTATATTCACTCCGGAGGGTCGCATCATAGCGCCTCCCGCCAGAGCCCAAAGCACTGGATTTGACCCCGTTCAACGGCCGGTGCTACCAGTGTCGGGCCGATACATAAAGAGCCGCCAATGGCCGAAATCCTGCCGACAGAGTCCTTGCCTTCCAGAGCCATGACCAGTCCGGGCGCACCCTCGCCGGAAACGTCCGCGCCTTGTGCGATCGAGGTCCGGTCCTTGCGCAAGATCTACAAGGCGAGCAACGGCCAGCCGGCCAAGGAAGCGCTGAAAGGCATAGACATTTCCGTGCCGCAGGGCTCGATCTTCGGCCTTCTCGGCCCCAATGGCGCCGGCAAATCGACGCTCATCAACATTCTCGCCGGCCTCGTCGTCAAGACCTCGGGCACAGCCTCTGTCTGGGGCTTCGACATCGACGACAATCCGCGCCAGGCGCGGGCCTCCATCGGCATCGTGCCGCAGGAACTCAACATCGACCCGTTCTTCACGCCCGCCGAGGCGCTGGAGCTTCAGGCGGGCCTTTACGGCGTGCCCAAGCGCGAGCGGCGGACGATGGAAATCCTCCGCGCCATGGGGCTCGAAGACAAGGCCGATGCCTATGCGCGAACGCTTTCGGGCGGCATGCGGCGGCGCCTGCTGGTCGCCAAGGCGATGGTTCACAATCCGCCGGTGCTGGTCCTCGACGAACCCACCGCCGGCGTCGACATCGAACTGCGCAAGCAGCTCTGGGATTACGTCAAGCACCTCCATGCCAATGGCACGACCATCGTGCTGACGACCCATTATCTCGAGGAAGCGCAGGAGCTCTGCGACACCATCGCCATCATCGACAAGGGCGAGGTGGTCGCCTGCGAACCGACGCAGGCGCTGATTGGCCGCGTCACCGACAAGAAGCTCATCATCCGCACCGTCTGGCCGGTGACGGCCGAGAATGCGGCGATCGAGGGACTCAGAACCGAGATCACGCCGAGCGGCGCGCTCGCCATCCTCTACAATCCGGTCGAGGCCGGCGTGATGGACATTCTCGATCGCGTACGGGCGAGCGGAATGGAGATCGTCGATATCTCGACCGAGGAATCGGACCTCGAAGATGTATTCCTGCAACTGACCGGAACAAAGCGCGCCCAGGGCGCCTGACGGCACCCCCGCCCTTCAGGCCGACGCGCGCTTCACCAATTCGCCCATCGCCATTTCGACCCGTGCGCCGGCGAGCGTCAGCGGCATGAAGACGGCCTCGATCTCCGTTGGTCCCTGCTCCTCGTCGAAAACCGCCTGTCCATGAAGCCGCAAGGGGCGGCGCAGCTCGCAGACGACGCCCAGCACCTTGGCCAGCGCCGACGATGCCTTTTCGGGCAGCCCCTCATCGAGCGTCCGGCCCGTGAAGTCGGCGGCGAATAGCTCGTTCAGCGCCGTCCCCATCAGCCTCACGTGAAAATGGGCCGGGCTCACCGCCGGAGGCTCCGCCCCGATCAGAAAGACCGAGGGCAGATGGCTCACGATCTCGGCCGGGCTCACATCGGCCCGGGCCGGCATGGCACGGCCCGCCCTCTTGCCATTCCAGTAGGACAGCAATTCGCGCAGCCTCGAGTCCTGGAGGTCGAGAAGCGGATCGAGAAATATATCGAAAGGAGAAAGCCGCAAATGCGCAGACATCAAAGCCCCAGACCCACGCCGGCAGCCCCCCGGCGGCCGTTCAAACCCGGCGTCGGGTATAGATCAATTCGCATGGCGGTCCAAGCGGGGCCGGATTGGCCGATTGTCATGCCCGCCGCTTTCCTCTAGTTTGCGCCCAATCGCGCGGGGTCAGCCCCGCCCGGGCACCCGTAGCTCAGCTGGATAGAGCGCTGCCCTCCGAAGGCTGATGTCAAGGGGATTTGGCTTGGAAGAAAGTGGAAAAAAGCAACTAGTTTCAGTAGGTTGAGAGCCTTTCGGTGAGTTACCCGATCTGAAAAAATCTTCGCGTAAGCACCGCGTAAGCAGTTTTCGGAGAACGGCGGCGAACGAGCGCGTAGCGAAGCGTGCGCCAGCACGGCGGTTTCAGCGTTCGGAATGAGAGGCTCGATTGAAGTTGTCCGAGTCCGTTGACCTCTGAAGGTCGGACGGGCTAGGCGAATGAGAGATGCACCCGTAGCTCAGCTGGATAGAGCGCCACCCTCCGAAGGTGGAGGCCACAGGTTCGAATCCTGTCGGGTGCGCCATCTCTGACATGAGAGATTGGACGTTTGCTGGCGCCGCGCATTGCGGCGCCTCTCCCTGAGGACCGTTGCTTGTCCTATCCATCCTTTGCGCCAGGACGGCGCGGCCGAAGGCGAAGCCTTGGCTATGATCGGTGTCCTCAACATGTGGAAGAACCCAGATCGTCGACCGACCGATCCGCGCCCTGTCGCGCGAGCGGCGATGGGGTTCGTGGATCTGGCTGGTAAGGTGGTCGGAGTCAAAGATCGCCCCGACTTCGGTCGGTTGGTCCCCATCTGAAGATGCTCAGCAAAACGACCGTCCTACAGAACGCGGCCAGCCCAGTGACGGATGACGCCGCGAACAAGGTGACTGAGCTCTACGTGGCCTGCCTCGCGATGACCTTCGGCTCCAACATCGCGCTCGACCACCCGGTCAATTCCAAGGGCGACAACCCGGACGTGATGTTGGATTTCCGCGGCCTGCCCGAGGCAGAAGTGGGCGGTCTCGCTCACGGCTAGCTCCCGGAAGAGACATGAGCTTGATAGACTTGGGCCGGGCCTGAACCCTATCGATCCTGGCGGCAGTTCGATCTGTGCGAATTAGGGGCTTAGCTCGCCATCTCAACCAGCTGAAAGCCCAAAGAAGTGGAAAAAGCGAAAGTTCCGCAAGTTCGGCATAACCGGGATAGAGTAAGCCTGAACAGGCTTCAGCACGATGTCATCAAATGCCCTTTCGTCCCGATCGCTTCCTGACTCGACTCGAGCGGTTGCGCCGGCTCCGGCGCAGACCGTGGATCGGCTACGGCGTGGCAATCGTTGCCGTCGGGGCTTCCATCCTTGCGGGCATGGCGGCAAGCGAACTGCTAGCCGCCGGTCCGTTCCTCATCTTTTGTTTGGCGATCATACTTGCCGCGACCATCGGAGGCCCACGAGCCGGCGTGTTGGCCGCGATCACATCCAGCTTCGCGGTAGACTACTTTTTCCTTTCGTCGCCCCACGCCTGGACGTTCACGCCGTCCGCTTTGATGCCGCTTGCTTTGTTTGGGATCGTGGCCTTCATGCAAGTCGGGCTGGTGAGCCTCCTCGACAGGGCGATCGATCGGCTGTGGAGGCAAGCCGACAACATTCGATTCGTCCTCGACGCTGAACCGACCGGCGTAATCGCCGTGGATGAAGCTGGCCTTGTTCAATTGGTCAACAGGGCCGTCGAGCAACAGTTCGGCTATCTACGCAGCGAGCTCTTGGGGCAATCGGTCGACATACTTCTGCCCAAGGAGCTGCGTGACGGGCATTCGAAATTGCGGGCGACTTTTCTTCAAAACCCAGAAACCCGACCGATGGGCGTCGGTCGCGATCTGCAGGGCCGTCACAAGGACGGAACGACAATGCCGGTCGAGGTCGGGCTGAACCCTTTCGAACGGGATGGCCGCCGCGGGGCTCTGGCGACGGTCGCCGACATCAGCGAGCGCAAGGCCATCGAGCGGCGCCAGCAGGTATTGATGGACGAGGTTCGCCATCGCGGTCGCAATCTGCTCGCCGTCGTCCAGGCGATCGCTATGCGAACGATGACCGACGACCGGACCGTCGCTCAGGCGCGCAAACAATACCTAGCCACCATTCAAGCGCTGGCTCGCACCCACGACCTGTTCCTGGCGACCACCACCGCGCCGCTCGCCAGCATCGTCAAGGGAGAACTCGCTCCGTTCGCAGACCGCGCGACTATCGAGGGGTGCGACGTCATGCTTTCCCAGACCGCGGCCCAGGATTTCGCGCTCATCGTTCACGAGTTGACAACGAACGCAGTCAAGCATGGCGCCCTGTCGGCTCCGGAGGGTGTCATTGCGGTTTCCGGCCACCAAGATGGCGAACATCTGAGGTTCGTCTGGGAGGAGTCCGGAGGACCGCCGCCGAAGCAACCGACGCGACAAGGCTTCGGCCACACGATCCTCAATGACGTCGCACATGGATTCTGCATCCATGTCAGCGTCGACTACCGTCCCGAAGGTCTGCGATACGAGCTCGAGGCTGAGCTCGGACGGGTCACCAATTTGGTAGAACTTTCCATCGGGCGAACCCCGACTTGAATTCGCCTCACGGCCGCTCCAAGGGCTGAGGTGGTCCCGGTTTCTGAGACAGCCTGGTAGGTGGATTTGATGAAGAGGACAATCCACCATGAGGACACGTAGACGGTTCACGGCTGAGTTCCTGTTTCGTCCGACGACGCACCTCATGAAGCTGATGGAATGATGTGGGAGATGCTGCAAGGGGGCGACACGGAAGCGCATGTCGAGTTGGCGTCAGCGCATCGGTCACATGTCGGGGAAGGCACTATAGCATGGTAACGAAGCCTGACCCTCGCGCCGCAGCGTGTGGGTACGGAAGCTGATCACGGTAATCGTGTGCTGGCAGGATGCTGAACTTGCGGCGGGTGCGGATGTCAGCTGATGCGCGGCGAAACCAACATTGGCCCGTAGATGGCGGCGAACAGTAGGAAACTCATCACCCATAGCAAAGCTGAGAGATCGAGCACGGGCACAGCGTATGAGACTGCAAACGCGGCCGCGATTCTCGAGAGACCCGCAACCGTGATCATTGCATAGATTAGCGTCGTGACTCGGTCGGCTTCGAGCGCGCGGCCGGTGTGTCCGCGCGCCACGCGCGTCATGACGGCGAGCACCATCGTGCCGATGGCCCCGGCTGTGAATGCGTGGATCGCCGCTGCTTCCGGCACTATGTTCGTCAGCAGGCTGGCGCCGAGAAACGCGGCTCCCAAAATCACCCAGGCATATCCCACGTGCAGGATCGCGAGCAGTGGCTCGGCGATGGTCGCGAAGCCACGCCAACGGCAGAGCCGCCAGAGATTGAGCACGGCACCCGCTACTAGGATCGCGCCGACCGGCTTCGAGGTGGGAAAAATTGCCCAGCCGAGAAGACCGGTATGGAGGACCGCAAGTGCGAGACGGTCGATCACGTCACGCGCGGCGGGAAGCACGGTGACGCCGCGCTTCACCAGCCAGTTGCGGGTGAAGGCCGGAATGATGCGGCCGCCAATCGCCGAAATGAGCGCGATGATGGCGACGATTCCGAGGCGCCATCCGAGACCCGCCCGCAGGTCGTACCCCGCGAGTTCAAGATACATAAGCAGGTTTGCGATAGCGAGCACGGCAATCGGGACCGGCATGATCAGGTTGCGCCAGTTTCGCGCCGCGACGATCTCGCGCGTCGCGACGGCACAGAGCATGACGGGAAAGGCCAGATCGGCTGCGGCGGCCATCCAGAGCGGCATTGTTGCCGACACGAGGCAGGCGATGCGACCGAGCAGCCAGAGCAGGACCAGCGCAATCAGCCGCCCGCCTTGGATCGGCGGGCGGCCGGTCCAGTTGGGAATCGCGGTCAGCATGAAGCCGGCAATCGCCGCTGGCACGAAGCCGAACAGCATGGCGTGGATATGCCAGGAAAGCGGATCGAAGCGGCTTGGCAATATGCCGCCGGTCATGAAGACGACGATCCATAAAGCGAGCGCCAGCGCCGCCCAGATTGCCGCCGCCAGGAAGAATGGCCGAAAAGCCAAGGACCATAAGCTGGCCGGAGGCTTGCTCATCGAAAGGGGCGCCGCTGTGGCCACCATACACCTCGTTCGCTGGTGGATTCTTCTCCGTCGCGGTTCCACCGAGACCGCACTGGCGTCGCGAACAGACACCGCCGCCGCACGGTTCAACAATATGGCGCGAACCGGCGCGAAGGTTTGCGCCAGCGCAACCCTGCTTACGGCGCGATGTCAGTCGGACGCTTCCTCCGAGATTCTTAGAATCTCCGATGGATGACGGATCGTCAGGCGTCGGTCGCGCGTCGTTAGGAAGCCTGCCTTTTCCCAGCTTGTCAGGATGCGGCTGGCAGTATGGAGCGTCGTGCCGGAGATATCCGCCACATCCTTGCGCCGTAGAGGAAACTCGATCGCCGTCCCGTCAATCGTACTATGGCCGGCCTGGTGCGCCAGCCGCAGCAGCGCATGAGCCACGCGCCGTTCCGCACGTTGGGTCGCGAGCTCGCGCACTCGCTCCTGCACCTCCTGCAGGCGCCGCCCGATGATGCGGATGACGTTGACGCCGATCTGCGGGTGACGGTGGATCAGGTCGAGCAGTTCAGCCTCGCTCCAGCTCGCCTCCAGGGTTTCGGCCAACGTAATCGCGTCGGCGGGATAGCGCCCGTCGGTGAATAGCGAAACGGTCCCGAACATTTCGCCGGGTCCGATGAAGCGGATGACGACTTGGGCGCCGTCGCTGCCGGATTGAGTGATGCGCACGCCACCCTCGATCACGGCATGCGCGCGGACCTCTTCATCGCCCTGGCTGAAGATGCGCAAGTCCTTCGATAGCCGCCGCACCCGCGTACGGGCGGCAATCGTCTCAAGCGCCGAGACCGCGAGCCCCTGGAAAAGCTCCATTGCGGCAAGGGTTTGGGGGGCGAGCGCAAAGTCCATCATGGAAATACATTACCTGCCTCCGGCGCGGAAGGGGAGCAGTTTGCTCCAGCGCAAACTCGCGGATCCATGTTCACCGTAAGATTGCGTCAGATCAAAGGGGGGATTTGATGGATGGGTACTTTGAATTGGCGCTCTGAGCCCGGGGCTCGCCCACGCAGAGACGAGTTACCTCGTGACTGACGTCATCGTCGCCCGGGCGTTGCATATCCTCGCCGTCGTCATCTGGATCGGTGGCGTGTCGATGGCGACCACCGTCGTGCTGCCGGCCGTGCGGCGGGGCGATCTCGGCGAGGACCGGATGCGCGCATTTCAGGCGATCGAGCATCGGTTCGTCTGGCAGGCGCGGACGGCTGTCATCCTGGTCGGTTTGACCGGCCTTTACATGACTTGGCGGCTTGACCTTTGGGAGCGGTTCCGCAGCGCCGGCTTCTGGTGGATGCATGCCATGGTCTGTCTTTGGCTGTTGTTCGCCTTTATCCTCTTCATCGCTGAGCCTTTGATTCTGCATCGTCATTTTCGACGATGGGCGAGCAATCGACCGCAGGCGGCCTTCGCCTGGCTGCACCGCGCGCATGGGGTGCTACTGGCGTTGAGTGTCCTGACAATCCTGGGCGCGGTTGCCGGAAGCCATGGATGGTCGATCTTTTGAATAGGTCGGGACTCGGTCACAAGCGGCCGGCCGGGCAAACACGCTGGGAGGACGGGGCATGAACGCTGAGCACGGACTGAAATCATGACATTGGCAGCCGAGCAGATCGACCCGCCGGTCGAAGATCCCGTCAGCAACGTCCTCAAGTGGGTGCTGCTGGTCGTCGCCATCGCCACGTTCGGTCTGCTTGCCTGGGCGACAGTTGAGACCTACCGCACCGCGCCGCCGCAGCCGGACAGTTTCGTCACCGCGAACGGGTCCGTGCTGATGACGGACGACGACATCGTCGCGGGCAAGGGCGGCTTCCAGAAAGCCGACCTGATGGATTACGGTAGCCTCTACGGGATGGGCTCCTATTACGGCGAGGACTACACCGCCTCGACCCTGGTGGCTCTGGGTACGACGACCCAGAACAATGTGGCGCTGGCCACGTTCGGCAAACCATTTGTCGAGCTGACGGCCGATCAACAGGCCTCTGCCACCGCCGCGATGCGCCGCGCGCTGCAAGGCGTCGATCTGACCAAGCCGGAGGTCGTGCTTCCTGGCCCATTGGCCGATGCCCTGGTGACGGTGCGCGACGCACTTGCGAAGTCGTTGAACACCGCCAATCCCGCCAAAGGATGGACGCCAGCCTACAGCCTCGCGCCGCAGCTCGCGGTCAAGACGGCGGATTTCCTGGTGTTCTCCGCACTGACGACGGTGGCGCGTCGGCCTGGCGTGACCTGGTCTTGGACCCAGAACTGGCCCTACGAACCCTTGGTGGGCAACACACCCACGACCAACACCTTCATTTGGACCTGGGCCAGCTTCTGCTTCACCTTCTTCGCCTTCGGCGTGGTGCTGTTCATCTACGAATTCTTCTTGAACAACCCAGACGACGCGCCGATGGACCCGGTGCTGGCGACGTTCCGGCCGCTCACGCCAAGCCAAAGGCGCATAGGCAAGTATTTTCTAGCCGTCGCCGCGCTCCTTCTCGTGCAGATCGGCGCCGGCATCATCATGGCGCATTCCTATTACGATCGGACGAGCTTCTACGGCATCTCCATTAACGACTGGCTTCCCTTCAACTTCCTGCGCGACGTGCATATCCAGGCGCCGATCGTCTGGATTGGCCTGTCTTGGATCGGCGCGGCGCTGTTCCTGGCGCCCGCCATCGCCGGCGGCCAGGAAGCCAAGGGACAGCACTGGCTGGTGGATTTCCTGTTTTGGGTGACGCTGCTCGTCGTCGCCGGGGCGCTGATCGGCGATTATCTCGGCATCATGGGGGTGATCGACCAGAACTGGTTCTGGTTCGGCAACCAGGGCCTCTCCTACATTCAGCTTGGTCGGTTCTGGCAGATCGGCTTCTTCATCGGGCTGGCGCTGTGGAGCCTGCTCGTGATGCGGGCGCTCTGGCCGAGCACGGCGCTCTGGCGGAAGGCGGCCGGACAGTTCTGGACCGGCCGTATCCGCATGGAGCACCTGATCTGGGCGTCCACGATCAACATCGCAGTTCTCTACGTGTTCGGCATGATCCCGCTCACCGGGATCGAGAAGACCTTCACGCTTACCGACTTCTGGCGCTGGTGGGTGGTCCATCTGTGGGTCGAGCAATCGTTCGAGTTCTTCGCCGCCACGATGAGCGCCTATCTCCTGATGTCGGTCGGCTTGGTCTCGCGCAAGCTCGCCGAACGGGCGACCTATTTCGAGATCATCCTGATCTTCCTCGGCGGCGTCATCGGCACCGGCCATCACCTTTATTGGGCCGGCGGTCCTAGCATGTGGGTACCGATGGGGAGCATGTTCTCCTTCATCGAGGTGTTGCCGCTGGTGCTGCTGATCATCGAGGCGATCAATCACTACCGCCTCATCAAGGCGCATCAGGAGTTCAAATACCGGCTGGCCTACACATACGTCATCGGGGCGGCGTTCTGGAATTTCGTCGGCGCTGGCGTGTTCGGCGGCGGCACGCTCAACGCGCCGCTGGTGAACTATTACGAGCACGGCACCTTCCTGACGCTCAACCATGCCCATACCGCGCTGTTCGGCGCGTTCGGCGAACTGGCGATCGGGTTGATCTATTTCTGCCTGCGGTACATCCATGCGGAGCGTCCCGCCTTCAGCGAAAAGCTCGGGCTTTGGGCGTTCTGGCTCTACAATGGCGGGCTGGTGCTGTGGATACTGCTCAACTTCTTCCCAATCGGCTGGGCGCAGCTCGACGCCGTTTATGAGCATGGCCTTGCCTACGCCCGCAGCAGCGCCTTCTACGACACGACGTTGTTCTGGCAATGGATGCGGCTGCCAGGCGATGTGTTGTTTGCGGCCGGCGCGTTGCTGATGGCCTGGGATTTCATCGTCAAGCTGCGGCCGATTTATCCCCTGGTGGTAGATCGTCTGATCTTCCGCAAGCCGTTGCCTACCAGCCCTCAGGCAGCGGAATGACTATCGGCGCATCCTGCGAACCCGACCGGTATCGGAAGAATATGAGGACCACGGCTTATGGCGTTGCATCACGCGAAACCCGGTGAGATCGTCGATCTCACACCGATTGGCGTTGGACTGAAGGAGGCGACAACCGCGGCCATCGTCAAGACCGATCATTTCGAAGCCATTCGACTGGTTGTCCACGCGGGCGACGAAATACCCCAACACAAGGTCTCCGGCGAAATCACGCTGCACTGCCTCGAAGGTCATGTCGAACTCGACGTCCACCCCAGGCCCATCACCTTGCGGACCAATGAGTGGGTCTATCTCGCGGGAGGCGCGCCGCATTCGGTCAAGGCAATCGAGGACACGTCCCTTCTTCTGACAATCTTCCTGGATCACGCTCCAGCGGAAATCGGCTGACCATGGCCCGTGCCGTCTCCGACATCCGCGTCAAACGCGTCTACGATCCGCCGGACAAGGATGATGGCGCGCGCGTGTTGGTGGATCGGCTCTGGCCGCGCGGCCTGGGCAAGGAGCGTGCCGCGCTGACGTTGTGGCTCAAGGAGATCGCGCCAAGCACGGAATTGCGAGAATGGTTCGGTCACGATCCGGCGCGTTGGGCCGAGTTTGGCCACCGCTACCGCGCCGAACTGACGCGAAATGACGAAGCCGTCGCCCAACTCGCCGATTTGTCGAAGCTCGGTCCCCTGACGCTGCTCTACGCCGCGCACGACACGGAGCATAACCAAGCCGTCGCGCTCGCTGCCTATCTGAGCGACCATCTGAAGGACAGGCATGGCCATCATATTGCATAGGCCGGTTTGCGATCTGCTAGGCTGCACCTATCCGATCATCTTGGCCGGAATGGGAGGTGTAGCCCGGTCGGAGCTCGTTGCTGCCGTAACGAAGGCCGGAGGCTTCGGCTTCCTCGGCATGGTGCGCGAGCCGGTGACGCTCATCCGATCCGAGGTAGAAGCTTTGCACGCACAAAACGTGCAACGCTTCGGCGTCAATCTCATCCCCGTGGCGACGGATCGCGCTCTGCTCGACGCCCAGGTCTTAGCGTGCATCGAACTCGGCATCCCGGTCGTCGGTCTGTTTTGGGATGTCCCGCTTCCGCTCGTGCAGCGGCTGCGCGATGCGGGGATCATGGTGGTGTGTCAGGTGGGATCGCTCGCCGAAGCGCGCGCGGCGGAACATGCCGGGGCGCAGGTCCTGATCGTCCAGGGCGTCGAAGCCGGCGGTCATGTCCGTGGCGATGCACCATTGCATGAACTTCTTCCCGCTATAGCGGAGCAGACAAACGTGCCCGTCCTGGCGGCCGGAGGACTCACGGACGGCGCTGACCTCGCCACGGTAATGTCGCTCGGCGCCCAAGGCGGGGTCTTCGGCACCGTGCTGATCGCGACACCGGAATCCTTTGCTCACGATTATCACAAGCAGCGCCTGGTCGATGCTGGCGGCGAAGAAACGGTCCTCACCGACGCCTTCCACATCAACTGGCCGTCAGGTGCGAAGGTGCGCGTGCTGGCGAACAGCGTCACGCGTGGGGAGCGGGGTGATCCATTCTCCAAGGCCCGCACGATCATTGGCGATGAGGCGGGCCGCCCGATCTACCAATTCAGCACGGACTCGCCGCTGCGCGCGATGACCGGCAGGTTCGAGGCGATGGCGCTCTATGCGGGCATGGGCGTCGGCCGGATTACGCAAATCGTCGGCGCGCGGGATCGTGTGCGCGCCATCGCGGCCGAAGCCGCGCGTCTTCTCGATGCAAACGCCACGCTGCCGAAGGAGCGCGCCGAGTTGGCGTCGCCCGCTTGCCGGGCTCACGAGATGGACGACAGCTATATGGGGTTCGCGAGCCGCGAGGAGCTTCTGTCCGCGCTGAACGAACTGCTGGAAGCCGAGCGCGCTGGCGCACGCGTCACGCTGCGCACGGCGGCGGAATCGCCGGCCGAACTGAAGCCGCTCGTCATGGCGATCCATCGCGACGAAGCACGCTGGTGCGGCGTGCTCACCAGGGCGGTCCAGCAACTCGCGGGCGAGCCGTCGGGGAAGACGGGCGCCTTCCATGACAAGGCAATGGCGATCGCGGACATCCCGGCCCGGCTCGCCTTCCTCAATCGCGGCCAGGGCTGGGTCGTGCGCAAGCTCAAGGCGCTGCTGCCGACCATCCGCGACGACGCCATTCACGCCGACCTCACGGCCATGCTCGCGTCGCATGAAAGCAATATCGAGCTTGTCGCGGCCCAACTGCCCACGGCGCCGCATACCGGAGCGCCTCATGAGCGATGACGCGAAGTCGGCGCAGGCCCGTCGAGCTGCCATAACATCTCAGATTCAGGCTGAAACCGGGATCGACGAGGCGATGATCGAACGTCTCGTCCGTGAGTTTTATGTCCGGGTTCGCGATGACGCAGTGCTGGGCCCGGTCTTCGCTGCGAAGATCGACGACTGGGAGCCGCATCTGCAAAAGATGTTTGCCTTCTGGTCTTCCGTTGCACTCATGAGTGGCCGCTATCATGGCCAACCGATGGCCAAGCATCTGCCGCTGCCTATCGACGCGCGGCACTTCGATCGTTGGCTGGCGCTCTTTGCCGAAACCGCGCGGGAGGTCTGTCCACCATCGGCCGCGGAACGCTTTATCCTCTTGTCGCGTCGGGTCGGGGAGAGCCTTGAGCTTGGAATTGCCAATACCCATGGAATACTTCTGAATAAAGGCCAACGATATTTTATAGATGCTGGGAAGTTGACGCCGAGTGATACCTGCGGCTCGGCCGACGACAATCGAGGGATGGACGCCAAATGACGCAAGAGGCCTTACTTCTGTCCCGACTGCAATTCGTGTGGGTAATCGCCTGGCACATTCTGCTACCGGCTTTCACCGTCGGGCTTGCCTCCTTTATCGCGTTCATGGAGGGCTTATACTTCGCGACACGGCGGGAGGCTTATCTCCGCATATCGAGCTTCTGGACGAAGATTTTCTCGGTCTCTTTTGCGATGGGCGTGGTGTCGGGCATCATCATGCCCTTCCAGTTCGGAACAAACTGGAGCCGGTTTTCGGACGCGACCGCCAACATCATTTCACCGCTGCTGGCCTATGAAGGGCTGACTGCCTTCTTTCTCGAAGCTGCGTTCCTTGGCGTCCTGCTGTTCGGGCGCAGCCTCGTCCCGCGCTGGGTGCATTTCTTTGCCGCTCTGATGGTTGCCGCCGGTACCTTGTTTTCGTCCTTCTGGATTCTGGCGGTCAACAGTTGGATGCAAACACCGGCCGGCTATGAATTGGTCGACGGACGATTCTTCCCGAAGGACTGGACGGCGATCATCTTTAATCCGTCCTTTCCATATCGTCTCGCGCACACCGTCACCGGCTTCTACGTGACCACGGGTTTTGTGGTGATCGGCGTTGCCGCGTGGCTGCTGCGAAAGGGGCGCGCTGCGGATGAAGCCAGAACCATGCTGTCGACGACGCTTTGGGTGCTGCTCGCGCTGGTGCCCTTGCAGGTCTTGCTCGGCGATATGCATGGTTTGAACACGCTTGAATATCAGCCGACCAAGCTTGCGGCCATCGAGGCGCATTGGAACAGAGAGGCGCGCGCGCCGTTGGCGCTGTTTGCCATCCCGGACGAGAAGCAAGAGACCAATCGTTTCAGTGTCGACGTGCCGGTGCTGGGCAGCCTGATCCTGACACATGACCCCAACGGGGTTGTTCCCGGCCTCAAGGAGGTGCCGCCCGATCAGCGTCCGCCGGTCGCAATTCCTTTCTTCGCTTTTCGCATCATGGTCGGGATTGGTTTGATCATGCTGGCGGTGGTGATCGCGGGAAATGTCCTGCGCCGCGGCGGACAGCTCTACAGCAGCGCCGTGTTCTTGCGCATCTGCGAATGGGCCGCGCCGCTGGGCTTCATCGCGGTCCTGGCAGGTTGGACCACAACAGAGGTCGGCCGGCAGCCATGGACGGTCTATGGCCTGCTGCGCACCGCGGATTCGGTGTCGCCGTCGCTGACTGGGCTCGATGTCGCACTATCATTCGCCGGATACATCGTAGCCTATCTCATCATGTTCCCGGCGGGCGTGCTGTTGATGGCAAGGATTGTGCGCCGAGGCGTGGGGGCGACTACAACCGAGGGGCCGGTCGAAGGCGGCCGTCCCGATCTGCCGGTGATCGCGCTGCCAGGCGCACGCGAAGAGGGAGGGCGGTCATGATGCCGTTCACGCTCGATCTCGTGCCGATCTGGACGTTCATTCTCGGCGTCGGCGTCTTTCTTTACGTCCTCCTGGATGGCTTCGATCTCGGCGTGGGCATCCTGTTCGGCTTCGCGCCGGATACGCGCTCGCGCAACCTGATCATGAACTCGATAGCGCCCATCTGGGACGGTAACGAAACCTGGCTGATTCTTGGCAGCGTCGGCCTCATGGCGGCGTTTCCGCTTGCGTTTGCGATCATCATTCCCGCCGTCTATTTCCCGATCGCGATTATGCTACTCGCGCTAGTGTTCCGAGGCGTGGCCTTCGAGTTTCGCTATCGGGATGCCGACCACAAGAGTTTCTGGGATCACGGGTTCTCCTGGGGGTCGGTGATCGCGACCTTCGCCCAAGGCATTGTACTTGGTGCGTTCATCCAGGGCTTCAAAGTCGATGGACGTCATTTTGTCGGCAGCAGCTTCGATTGCTTTACGCCGTTTTCGTTGCTGACGGGCTTGGCGCTCGTGTTGGGGTATGCTCTGCTGGGTGCTGGATGGCTCGTGCTCAAGACCGATGGTGATATCCAGTTGACGGCACGCCGTCACGGCCGGACGGCGCTCGTCGGCGTCCTCATCGCTGTTGCCGCTGTCAGCATATGGACGCCGCTCGCCGACCCGGACATAGCCCATCGCTGGTTTTCCTGGCCGAACCTTATCTTCCTAGCGCCCGTTCCCGTCGTCACGGCCGTGATCGCGTTCTTCGTCTGGCGTTCGCTGAGCGGCCAAAGCGAGGCAGGTCCCTTCATAGGCGCGATCGGGCTTTTCCTGATGTCCTACCTCGGCATCGCCATCAGTCTATGGCCGATGATCGTCCCGCATCACTACACCTTGCGTGAAGCCGCATCGTCCCAGAGCACCCAAGCCTTTCTGCTTGTCGGCACTTTGTTCTTGCTCCCGATTATCCTTCTTTATACGGCGTGGTCGTATTGGGTGTTTCGTGGGAAGGTGAGAGCCGATATCGGGTACCATTGAGATGCGGATCGGGACGGACCCGAAAGCAATGCTTACAATTTGAGGGTGCGCCAACCTCGCTAGATTTGCGCCTTGTGGTGCAACGCGGATTAGGTTGGATGCGGGCTCGAAGATGTCGAGCCAACCCACATCCTCTCCTGTCGTGCTCCCAATCGCCACCCGTGCGGATCGCGTGTCACGCCGGCAGACTTGAATTAGCTCCACTCGCTATTAATATATACGACGATATGCTTTAATAGCGGCGAGGCTAATTAAAGGATCGCGCGTGACGGACGGAGAGAACCAAAGGCTCGGCGCCTATGTCGAGACGAGCACGGGAGGCGAGCGCGTGCGCGCCTATGTGCCTGCCCCGCTGCCGCCGAATCCGCCGCTCGAACTCGGACGGTTCATGCAGGTCTACGAACGCGCCATTGCCGCGGTCGGGCGCCTCGACGGCGTAACCACGATCCTGCCCTCGACGCCTTTGTTCCTCTACATGTACGTCCGCAAGGAAGCCCTCCTGTCCTCGCAGATCGAGGGCACGCAATCCTCGCTGTCCGACCTGCTGCTGTTCGAAAATCACGAGGCGCCAGCCGTCGGACTCGACGACGTGACCGAGGTTTCGAACTACGTCGCGGCGATTGAGCATGGCGTCTCCCGGATGCGGGGCGGATTTCCGCTGTCGCTCCGGTTGATCCGCGAAATGCACGCCATCCTGCTCAAGTCGGGCCGGGGCGCAGCGAAGCAACCGGGCGAATTTCGCCGCTCGCAGAACTGGATCGGCGGAACCCGGCCCGGCAACGCCCTGTTCGTGCCTCCGCCGCCGAACCGGCTGGACGAGTGCCTCGATGCGCTGGAGCGCTTCCTGCACAGCGAGGATACGGCGCTGCCCCCGCTCATCCGGGCGGCCCTGGCCCATGTCCAGTTCGAGACGATCCATCCCTTTCTCGACGGCAACGGACGCCTGGGCCGGCTGCTCATCACGCTGATCCTGTGTGAGGCTGGAGTGCTGCGCGAGCCGATCCTCTATCTCAGCCTGTTCCTGAAATCCCGGCGCGACGACTATTACCGGCTCCTGCAGGAGGTCCGGCAGGCCGGGACTTGGGAGACCTGGATGGAGTTCTTCCTGACCGGCGTGGCGGAGACCGCCGAACAGGCTGCCGCGACCGCGCGCGATCTGATCGCCATGTTCGACACCCATCGACAGGAGATCGCCGGCCTCGGCCGAGCGGCTCCGTCGGCGCTCCGGGTCCACGAACTCATGCAGGCCAGCCCGATCGTCACCATCCAGACTGTCTCCCAAAAACTCGCCGTCTCCTTCCCGACCGCCAGCACGGCGCTGGAAAATCTCGCCAAGATCGGTGTCGTGCGCGAGACCACGGGACGGCAGCGCGGCCGGATCTATGCCTATTCGGACTATCTGGCCTTGCTCGACCGCGGCACCGATCCGTTGCCGACCTAAAAAGTTAAGGGCTTCTAAACAGCGGCCGCATAGCGTGGCGGTCGAATTGGTTTCGGGATGGGGAGGCGAAATTTTCTGGGAGGCGGCCCGCTGCGGGCCGACGAAGTGAAGTGTGGACATAGAGCTTCGAGATTTGCGTCTGGCGGTCGTAACGTCACAGTACCGCAGCCTGAGACAGGCGGCGGAAGCCCTGAACATACGCCAATCGACCTTGAGCCGCCGGCTGCACGAGATCGAGCGCCAGCTTGGCGTGGTGTTGTTCGAAAGGACGAATGGCGGCACCCACCTCACCACGGTGGGGCTGGAGTTCGTCGCGAGCGCCAAGCGGATACTCGATGATGTGGACACGGAACTTCGGAGGCTCAGGAGCAGAAGTCGTGGCGAACTTGGCCTATTGACGATCGGCGTTCATGCCTCCCCTTCGGCCGGGAACATGCACGCGACGCTGGTCGAATACCACCGGCGCTTTCCGGATGTGGATGTACGCACCGTCGATGGTAGCCATGATCGGCTGCTTGTTGCTCTCGCGGGAAACGCAGTCGATGTCGCGATCATGACGGGTCATGCGACGGCATGGGACGGCCGGCTGCTTCCGCTTTGGAGTGAGCGGGTGATCGTCGCTTTTCCGGGGCATCATCCGCTTGGCCATAATTCGAGGATTCGTTGGGCGGATCTTGCGAACGAAAAGTTCCTCGTCCCGCAGCAAGGTCCCGGACCAGAGCTTGAGGGGCTGCTCGCTGCGAAGCTCCGTCATGCCATTGGTTCTCAGCATATCATCCATCAGGACTCGTCACTGGACAGACTGCTGAGCCTAGTCAGTGCGAACTATGGCACGCTCTTGATGTTCGAGGGCGCGACGGGGGTGCGCCACGAAGGCGTGGTCTATAGGGAGGTCTGGGACGACGACGGCCCGACCCAGACCAATTTCATGGCGTACTGGCGAGAAGCGAACAGCAATCCCGCCTTGGGATCGTTCCTGGCCATGTTGCACGAACACTATCCCGATTTCTCGGCCGAACCGAAAGCGACCTGACCGCTCCGATCGCGTCGCGCCTTCGCGAACGCGCGGTCGGTCGCCATGAATCGCTCGACCATCGGCACGATGAGCTTCGAGGGGGCGGGAGCCGTTTGGCCAGTCGTCCGGCCGAGCACTTGAGCATAAGCGACAAGATCCCGATGCACGGCAGCGGGCAATTCGATGCTGATCTTGACCGGCTTGTCGTCGGCCAGCGGCCCAAGCTTTAGCTTCGTCATGGATTCCCTCCGTGTCCGTAGGGCGTCAACACCAGATCGCGGGTGACGATGACACGAACCGGGAAGCCCGGGCGGATGGTCAGCGTCGGCTGAATATTGAGCTGGCGCTGAACGATCTGCTGGCCGGTCTGGCTGATGCTGTTCGAGGCGCCGCTGCGGATCGCCTGCACGAGATTGTTCTCGTTCTGGCTGGTGCCGGCTTCGGCGCCGACACTGAGTAGCGTCGACAGCAGGGCGGCCTTGAACAGCATACCCCAATGGTTGTCGACCGCGTCCTCGAGCCCGGCATAGCCTTCCGTGTCGGCGCCAGGCTGGCGCTCCAGCACGATCGACGTGCCGTCCGGCATGATGATGCGGGTCCAGACCAGCAGGATGCGGCTCTGACCGAAGGCGACGGAGCTGTCGTACTGGCCGATCAGCTTCGCACCCTGCGGGATCAGCAGATATTGGCCCGTAGGGCTATCGTAGACCGCCTCCGTCACCTGGGCGGTGATCTGTCCGGGGAGGTCTGAGCGGATGCCGGTGATAAGCGCCGCGGGAATAACCGTTCCCGCCTGTACCACGTAGGGCGAGGCTTTAGCTTCGATCCGATCCGGACTCACTGTACGCTTGTCGGTCGAAGCATTGAGAAATGCCGTCTTGCGGTCCTGCATGTTCTGCGCAGCGCCGGCGTCGACCGGCGGTGTGGGCGTCGGACCCACCGTGGTCCCCGTCGCAGCCGGCGTGGCGAGCCCGACCGGCTGCGGCTGCTGATTGGTCTGGGCGAAGAGACGGCTGAGCCGCGCCGCCTCGATCTCTTGCGCCCTGCGCTGTGCCTCCGGATCAGGCGTCGTCCCGGGAGTCACGGTATTGGGCGCAGCCCCGGCATTGAGGATCGGCTTGCCGAGATCGCCGGGCAGCGGCGGCCCGAGCGGGGGCGCCTGGCGCGGTAGGCCGGTGTAGTCCTTCGGTAGGCCAGCGAGGCCCTCGGCGGAGGGACGGTTCTGCGTGGAAAGCAGCTCCTGGCCGCTCTGCGCCGCGTTGCGAGTCTGGAGCGCGTAGCCGAGCGCGCCCGCGACGGCGAGCGCCGAAACGGCGCCCAGGCCAATCAGCACCCTGCGCGACAAGCGCGTGACGCGCGGCCGTTCGCCCCGAAGCCGCAGATCGGGCGGTACGACGGGCGTCGGCGACGGCGGTTGTTCTTCAGGACCTTTCGCCGTCATGACCGCGGCCTTCCATCGGTGCGGACGATGCGCACGCGCCGCTCGCTATCCTTGTCGCCGAGACGCAATTCGGCGGCTGCGAACAGGCGGTCGACGATGTAATAGTTGCGGTTGACCCGGTAGTTCACCAGCTCGGAGCCGCCGGCCGGTCCGATGACGAACAGTGGCGGCATCTCGCCCTGGGCAATACCGCTCGGGAACTCGATGTAGACCTTGTGCCCGTCGTCGAAGGCGCGCAGCGGGCGCCAGGCCGGATTGTCGCCCTGGATGGCATAACGGAAGTTGATCGAGGCGAGATCGACGCCGCTGGCAATCGGCGCCGCGACGTCGGCCTCCTGGTTCTGCCGCCGAAGCGCGATGAGCTGATCTTCGGGATACTGCCAGGAGACTGAGGCCATGTAGGTCTTCTCGGTCGAGCGCAGCTCGAGGAGGTAGGTCCGCCGATCCGTGTTGATGACCAGATTGGTGAGCAGATCGGGTCTCGTCGGCTTGACCAGGATGTGAACTTTCTTGGTGACGCCCGTGCCGCTCTCGGTATCGCCGATAATCCAGCGCACGGTGTCGCCGGCGGCGACGGGGCCGGAGCCGACGAGCTGCTCGCCGTCCTGCAGCGCGATGTCGGTGATCTCGCCGGGCGCCGTATAGACTTGGTAGAGCGCCCCGCCGGAGAACGGATAGACCTGGACCGCGTTGATGAAGCCGTTACGCACCGGCTGAATCCGCGCGGCTGCGTTGGCCTGGTTGACGCGCACGGTCGGGTCGGCGGCTTCCGGCGTCGGCTTGCCACCGTCGATCGGCTTCAGTTGTCCGGGCAGCGGAAGCAGCTTCGGCAGCTCCACGATCTTGATGGGGGCCGGCGGCTCGACGGTGAGCTTCGCTGGCGCTGCGCTGTCGTAATTGATGTCGGGCGGAATGAAGTTGTGCGCGCAGCCGCCGAGTGCGGTCACGGACATCATCAAAGCCGCGAGGCCGACTTTACGGAAAGCCGCATTTGCTCCTTTCCGGCTTTGCTGAATGACGGAGAAACGCGAAGCCGGACCGCCGGCTTCCATGGAAATCGGCGAGGTCATTGTCCTAGCTCCTTCGACCAGTTGATGGCGGTGACGTAGATGCCGAGCGGGTTCTTGCGGAGCACGTCGGCGGAGGTTGGCGTCTGGATGGCGATGGTGAGAATCGCGGTCCAGCGCGTGTTGTCGGCGAGTGCGCCGTCCTGGTAGCGATGCTCGACCCACTCGATGCGGAAGCTCGAGGGCGAGGCGCGGATCACGCTCGAGACGTCGATGGCGATCTGCTGCTTGCCAAGCTTGGCGAAAGGGTCGTTCGCGCGGGCGTAGTCGTTGAGCGCTTGGGAGCCCGAGGTGGTGGTGAAGTCGTAGGCCTGCAGCCAGTTCTGCCGCACGATGATCGGATCGGCCGGCAGGGCGCGGACCATCTGGACAAAGTGGGCGAGATACCAGGCGATTTGCGGGTCGCTGGGCGTGTAGTCGGCGGCGGCGGGCGCGACGGCCTGCGCCTGGCCGAGCTTGTCGACCTGCACCACCCAGGGGACGATGGTGCCGTGGGTGGATTGCCAGACGAGACCGCTGGCGAGACCCATTGACAGCGCGAGCGAGCCGAAGGCCATCAGCCGCCAGTTCTTCGCCTGCACCCGGGCCGAACCGATGCGGTCGTCCCAAACCTGGGCGGCGCGCTGATAGGGGGTCTCAGGCTCGGGCGTCCGGCCGTAGCGAACCGTGGGGCGGCGGAACAGCGCCATGTCTTATTCTCCTCCTGAGAGATCGACGGAATGGCCGCCGCCATGGCTGTCGCCGGACCTGAGGACCTGCGCGGCGGTCTGCGCCCCGTGGACCATCGACTGGTTGCGCTTCATGCGCTGGGCCCAGGCGGGTGGGCCGGAACCCTCCGATCCGCCCGTGGGCGCCGCGGGCGTGCTTGGTGAATTGCCGCCGACCGTCCCTCCGGTCGACGAGCCGCCGGTTGCGGCGAAACTGGACCGAGCGCCGGCGGCGAAGCTTTCCCGCATCGAGCTGCCGGCTTGAGCGGCGGCGCGCCGCACAGGAGCCGCGGCGGCTGAAGCGGCCGCTCGCCCAACCCGGCCGAGTCCGGCCGCGACGCCCGACGCGCCGGACCGGCCGGCCGAAGCGAGGCTGTAAGCGGAGGATGCGCCGCCCGCCATCGCCGCGCCGCCGCGTGCGGCGGCGGCCGTGCCAGAGGCAGCCGCCATCGCCCCTCTCCCGGCCAGGCCGAGCGCACCGGCGCCGGCCATTGCCGTGCCGGCGACAGCGAGGCCGGTGCCGACAGCGGCGCCTGCGCCGAGCTGGGGCGCGCCGGAGACCAGGCCGGTGGCGATCCCGGGGCCGAAGATGCCGAGGCCCAGCATGGCGAGCGCAGCCAGCACGACGGACAGCGCTTGCTCGACCGTCGGCTGGCCGCCGGCGTAGGTCTGTGTGAACTGCGAGAAGAGCCCGGTGCCGATGCCAACGATGACGGCCAGCACCATCACCTTGATGCCGGACGCGACGATGTTGCCGAGCACCTTCTCTGCGAGGAAGGCAGTCTTGTTGAAGAGGGCGAAGGGAATAAGGATGAAGCCGGCCAGTGTGGTCAGCTTGAATTCGATCAGCGTGACGAAGAGCTGAACCGCCAGAATGAAGAAGGCGATCAGCACCAGGACCCACGAGACCATCAGCACCGCGATCTGCACGAAGTTCGCGAAGAAGCTGGTGAAGCCCATCATCTGGTTGGCCGCATCGAGCAGCGGCTGTCCGGCGTCGAGCCCGACCTGGGCGAGCTTGCCCGGCCGCAGGAAGTCGGCGGTGCTGATAGACGAGCCGCCCGCCTTCAGGCCGAGGCCGGCGAAGCTGTTGAAGACGATGGCCGATAGATTGTTGAAGTTGTTGATGATGAAGGCGAAGAAGCCGATGTAGAGGGTCTTCTTCACCAGGCGCTGGAGGATGTCCTCGTCGGCGCCCCAGGCCCAGAACAGGCCTGCAAGGGTGATGTCGATGACGATCAGCGTGGACGAGAGATAGCCGACTTCGCCCTTGATCAGGCCGAAGCCGGAATCGATGTAGGTGGTGAAGGTGTTGAGGAAGGTGTCGATGACGCCGACGTTGTTCATCGCGCATCTCCCTTAGAAGGGGTGGCCGGCGCGGCAGCGCCTGGGGGCGTTTGTGGCGGCAGAGGCCGCGCCGGCCTGCCGAAGAATCGCTGGCGGTTCTCCTCCCAGACCGCGACGCAATGCGGATCTTCGGCATCCTGGGGACCGAGCGCGCTGCAACGGCGCAGCTCGGCCGAGAGGTCGTCGGATGCTGGTGTGACGATGGTCGGAGGGGTCTCGGCAATGGGGGCCGAGTGGCGCCGGTTGGTCACCACAAGAGCCGTGATGGCGACCGCGATCAGGGCGACGATCGCGGCGGCGCGGAAGATTTCCGACCGTCCCAGCATCGCCGCGCCTCAGTTGCCGCTGAACATGGTGACGTTTCCGGGCTGATAGCCGGTGCGCGTCGAGAAGGTCTTGTAGTTCTGCTGGCCTTGCGCCTCGGCCGAGGCGGTACGCGCCTGCTCCAGGGCGTCGGCCCGACTCTTGGCCGACAGCACGGCGACGAGATCGGAAAGCTGCTGAGATTGCAGCGCCAACAGTTGGTTGCCGGCCTGTGCCGCCTGCAGCGCGCCGGTGGCGCTCTGGCTGGCCGTGACTAGCGAGGTCATCGCACTGGAGTTCGTCGGGATGTTGCCGACCACGCCCGCCTGTACCTTCAGGCTGTCCTCGAAGGCGGCGACGGAGTTCTGCCAGCGGGTCTGCGCGTTGGCGACCATGGCGGTGGTCGAACCTGTGCCGGCGGCCGAACCGTAGCTCGTAGAATAGGCCTGCTCGATGCGCTGGACGTTGAAGGCGATGTTCTGCGCCTGACCTAGCAGTGACTGGGTCTGGGCGATCGACGACTGAAGCTGGGTCAACGTCGACATCGGCAGGTTTGCAAGGTTGCGCGCCTGGTTGACCAGCGACGTCGCCTGGTTGGTCAGCATCGTGATCTGATTGTTGATCTGCTGCAGCTCGCGCGCGGCGGTGAGCACGTTCTGGCCGAAGTTGGTCGGGTCGTAGACGATCCACTGCGCCGATGCGGGGGGCGCGCCGACGGCCAGGGTGAGCACGGCGGCGCTTGCCGCCGCCAGATGGCGCAGCTTGATCATGATGATGTCTCCAGGTTGATCAGGTCAGGGATGAGATCGGCGGCCCAGAGGAGCTCGTGGTCCGCGAGCCAAGCGGGCGTGAAAGCATCGCGGCCGTGCTCGGCGACGACGCGCTCGATCGCGGCGTGGTCCGCCTTGGAGGAAGCGGCACAGAAGGCGAGCGCTACGGGGCCGAGACCTAGCTCGAACAGGCGATTGCCGCGGCGCGACTGGCAGTAGTAGTCGCGCTTCGGCGTGGCGCGGGCGAGGATCTCGATCTGGCGATCGTTCAAGCCGAAGCGGCGATAGATCGCGGTGATCTGCGGCTCGATCGCGCGCTCATTCGGCAGGAAGATACGCGTCGGACAGCTCTCGACGATCGCGGGCGCGATGTTGCTGCCGTCGATATCCGACAGCGACTGCGTGGCGAAGACGACGGAGGCATTCTTCTTGCGCAGCGTCTTCAGCCACTCGCGTAGCTGCTGGGCGAAGGCCGGATCGTCGAGGACCAGCCACCCCTCGTCGATGATGAGCAAGGTCGGCCGGCCGTCGAGGCGGCCCTCAATGCGATGGAAGAGATAGGTCAGCACGGCGGGCGCCGCTCCGGCGCCGATCAGGCCCTCGGTCTCGAACGCCTGCACCGGAGCGGAGCCGAGCTGCTCAGCCTCGGCATCGAGTAGGCGGCCCGAGGCTCCACCGACGCAATAGGGCTGCAACGCCTGCTTCAGCGCCGTCGACTGCAACAGGACCGCCAGGCCGGTGATGGTGCGCTCGCCCACGGGCGACGACGCCAGCGAGCTCAGCGCCGACCAGACATGCTCCTTGGCGGTCGGATCGATGGTGACGCCCTCCTTCGCGAGGATGGCCGCCACCCACTCCGCCGCCCAGGCGCGCTCCGACTGATCGTCGATGCGGGCAAGCGGCTGCAGCGACACCGAATGTTCCGATCCAGCCGACAGGCTGCCGCCGAGATCGTGCCAATCGCCGCCCATGGCGATCGCCGCGGTGCGGATCGACCCGCCGAAATCGAAAGCGAAGATCTGGTTGTTGCGGTAACGGCGGAACTGCATCGCCATCAGCGCGAGCAGCACCGACTTGCCCGCGCCGGTCGGGCCGACGATCAACGTGTGGCCGACGTCGCCGACATGCAGGCTGAGTCGGAAGGGCGTCGAACCTTCCGTCTTGCCGTAGAGCAGCGGCGGCGCCTGGAAATGCTCATCCCTTGCCGGCCCAGCCCAAACTGCCGAAAGCGGGATCATGTGCGCCAGGTTCAGCGTCGAGACCGGCGGCTGACGGACGTTGGCGTAGGCATGGCCGGGGATGGAGCCGAGCCAGGCCTCCAGCGCATTCACTCCTTCCGGCATGCAGGTGAAGTCGCGGCCCTGAATCACCTTCTCCACCAGCCGGAGCTTTTCAGCGGCGAGACCCGGGTCCTCGTCCCAGACAGTGACTGTCGCAGTGACATAGGCTTGGCCAACATCGTCGGAGCCCAATTCCTGCAGGGCGAGATCGGCGTCGGCGGCCTTGTTGGCCGCGTCGGAGTCGACGAGGGTCGACGCCTCGTTGGTCATCACCTCCTTGACGATGGCGGCGATGGACTTGCGCTTGGCGAACCACTGCCGGCGGATCTTGGTGAGCAGCTTCACCGCTTCGGTCTTGTCGAGGAGGATCGCCCGGGTGGACCAGCGGTACGGGAAGGCGAGCCGGTTCAGCTCGTCGAGGATGCCGGGATGCGTCGTTGTCGGGAATCCGACCACAGTGAGCGTGCGAAGATGATGGGCGCCGAGGCGGGGCTCGAGGCCGCCGGCAAGCGGCTCATCGGCGAGCAACGCATCGAGGTGCATCGGTGTCTCGGGCACGCGGATGCGCTGCGCACGGGTCGAGATTGTCGAGTGCAAGTAGGTCAGCGTGTCGCCGTCGTCGAGCCAGGCCACCTCGGGCATGAACCCCTCGACCAGTTGCAAGACGCGATTGGTCCGATCGACAAAGCCGCGCAGCAGCTCCCACGGATCGACGCCCGTCTGCGCGCGGCCCTCGTAGAGCCAGCCCTCGACGCGGGAGGCGTCCTCGGCGGGCGGGAGCCAGACGAAGGTCAGGAAGTAACGGCTCTCGAAATGAGCGCCAGCCTCTTCGAAGGCATCCTGGCGCTCGAGATCAACCAGCGCTGACGCCGGATCGGAAAAGCTGCTGTGCGGATAGGTCTGCGCGGCGATCCGTTGCGCCTCGACAAAGATCGCCCAGCCGGAGCCGAGACGGCGCAGCGCATTGTTGAGTCGGGCGGTCACGCCCACCAGCTCGGCCGGCGTGGCGCTATCGAGGTCCGGTCCGCGAAAGCGCGCCGTGCGCTGGAAAGAGCCATCCTTGTTGAGGACAACGCCCTCTTCGACCAAGGCCGCCCAGGGCAGGAAGTCGGCGAGACCGGCGGGACGACTGCGATATTCTGCAAGGTTCAGCATCGGAGCCTCAGACGCCGAGAAAGGCTGGGTAACGAAGGTGCCGGCGCACCACGTCGACGAACTGCGGATCGCGCTTCGCCGCCCAGACGGCCGCAGTGTGACCTACCGCCCAGATCAGCGCGCCGGGGATCCAGAGCCGCAGGCCGAGGGCGATCGCCGCGGCGAGCGTGCCGTTGGCGATCGCGACGGTCCGCGGCGCGCCGCCCATCAGAATTGGGTCGGTAAGCGCGCGATGGACCGGCGCGAAGAAGCCGGGCACGTCGGGATCGACGATCGCGGCCATCAGACCAGCGCTCCGCCGGAGAAGGAGAAGAAGGACAGGAAGAAGCTCGACGCGGCGAAGGCGATCGACAGGCCGAACACAATCTGGATCAGCCGGCGGAAGCCGCCGCTCGTGTCGCCGAAGGCGAGCGTCAGGCCGGTCACGGTGATGATGATGACCGAGATGATCTTCGCGACGGGCCCTTGCACCGACTCCAGGATGGAGTTGAGCGGGGTCTCCCACGGCATGGAGGAGCCGGAGGCGTAAGCCGCCGGGGCGAAGGCGAGCGTCAGGGTCGCGAGCGTAACGAGCTCGGCCACGCGGCGACGCGAAGAATGAGCGACAGCGAGAACACGGATCATGATGGGTCTCCGGGGGGCAAGAGGTCGCCGCCCGCCCCGGCGGACTGGACGCGGTAATCGCCGGTGGCGGGATCGAGACCGGCGATGAGTGCGAGTTCGGAAAGGCGGCGTTCGCTGCCGCGCCCGCGCAGCACCGCGACGAGATCGATAGTCTCGGCGATTAGCGCCCTGGGGACGGTGACGACGGCTTCCTGGATGAGCTGCTCGAGGCGGCGCATCGCGCCAAGCGCGGTGCCGGCGTGGACCGTGCCGATGCCGCCGGGGTGGCCAGTGCCCCAGGCCTTCAAGAGGTCCAGCGCCTCCGCGCCGCGCACCTCGCCGATCGGGATGCGATCGGGGCGCAGGCGTAGCGAGGAGCGGACCAGATCGGAGAGCGAGGCGACGCCGTCCTTGGTGCGGAGCGCCACAAGGTTGGGCGCGCGGCATTGCAGCTCGCGGGTGTCCTCGATCAACACCACGCGGTCGGTGGTGCCGGCGATCTCAGCCAGGAGGGCGTTGGTGAGCGTGGTCTTGCCGGTCGAGGTGCCGCCGGCAACGAGGATGTTCTTGCGATCTGCCACGGCGGCGCGGAGCGCCGCGGCCTGCCCGGCGAGCATGATGCCGGCGGCGACATAATCGTCGAGGGTGAACACCGCGACGGCAGGCTTGCGGATCGCAAAGGCCGGGGCGGCCACCACCGGCGGCAGAAGTCCCTCGAACCGCTCTCCCGTTTCGGGCAACTCGGCCGAGACACGCGGTTTGTCGGCATGGACCTCCGCGCCGACATGGTGCGCGACTAGGCGCACGATCCGCTCGCCATCGGCGGCGGACATCGTCCGGCCGCTATCCTCCAGACCCCCCGACAGCCGGTCTATCCAAAGCCGGCCGTCGGGGTTGAGCATCACCTCGACGATCGACGGGTCTTCGAGGAAGCCGGCGATGGCGGGACCGAGCGCGGTGCGCAGCATGCGCGCACCGCGGGAGAAGGCCTCGGAATGAAGTGGTGTGACCGCCACGATCGTCCCCGTCATTGGCAAATCGCGACACGCGACTAGCGACGGGGACGATTAGAAAAGGCAGTAAGTAGGGCGATTCAACAAGTATTCATATGGCGTAGGGGCCGGGCGTAAAGCAGCGAAAAAATACTTGCTGGGTGCGGACTTGGTTTCGACGGCTTCGGTGACGCTCCGGTTATTCGGGATCGCGTCTAGTCGGTGTCCGCCGATCGAGTCGGGTCTTCCCGCGCATCGTCGGGGATCTCTTGCCGAAGCTTTGGCCCCTGGCTGAGGCGCCGGCCAAGCGCGGCGACGAAGTTGTCGTAGCGAGGTCCAGCCTGCGCCCGCGCCGCCTTGGCAGCCGGTTCAGGAAGCGCCGGTGTCGTGGTGAGCCAGAAGCGGATGAACAGGGCGAGCGTCTCGACGGCGATGCCGACGTCGCGCTCGAGCCGCGCCAGGCGCCGGTCCTGCTGATCGAGGCGTTTGGCGATGGCAGCCTCGCGCCGCTCATCTGCGTCCGGCGAAAGGAACGAGGCGATGGCGGCCTCGGCGATCAGCGACATCGGTTGCTCTCGCCGCGCCGCGTAGACGGACAGGGACCGCATCACGTCCGGATCGAGATAGACGGAGATCTGGGCCTTCTTCTTCGGCGCCGGCATCCCAGCCTCACAGTCCCAGGTCGTCGCCGGGGTCGAGGGAGGCTTGGCGCGCCAAGCCCTGCATGAGGTCGTTCATCCGACCTACGCGGGGCGCATCCTCCTCAAGCTCGTCGGTCGGATCGAGGGCGAATTCGTTGTCGATCGGCTGCTTCTTCTCGACCGTCTCCTGGTTCAGTTCAGGCTGGCGACGGCGGTCCGAGTTCTTCGGGTCTTCATCGTCGGCCTCCTCGCCGTCACGCGCAGCTGGCGCCGGCGGCCGCGGGGGCAATGGCCGTGAACTCCAGTCGTCGGAACGACTCACTTTCGGCTGCGTCGGCGCAGGCGGCGGCAGGATGCGCTCCTGCAACCGCGCATCCTCGTAGTAGCGCGCCTTCCTCGCGCGGATCGGATGGACGCCAGACACCATGACGATCTCGTCGGTAGGCGGGAGTTGCATGACCTCGCCCGGCGTGAGCAGCGGGCGCGCCGTCTCTGATCGGGAGACCATCAGATGTCCGAGCCAGGGCGACAGCCGGCTGCCGGCATAGTTCTTCATGGCCTTCATTTCGGTCGCCGTGCCGAGTGCGTCGCTGACCCGTTTGGCGGTGCGCTCGTCGTTGGTGGCGAAGCTGACCCGCACATGGCAGTTGTCGAGGATCGAGTTGTTCGGCCCGTAAGCCTTCTCGATCTGGTTCAGCGACTGGGCGATGAGAAAGCTCTTGATCCCGTAGCCCGCCATGAAGGCGAGCGCGGACTCGAAGAAGTCGAGCCGCCCCAGCGCTGGGAACTCGTCGAGCATCAGGAGCAGCCGTCGCCGACCGGCCTTGGCCAGCAGGTCCTCCGTGAGCCGCCGGCCGATCTGGTTGAGGATCAGGCGGATCAGCGGCTTGGTGCGGTTGATGTCCGAGGGCGGCACCACGAGGTAGAGCGTCGTCGGCCGCTCGCCGGCCACGATATCGCCGATCCGCCAGTCGCAACGCCGCGTCACCTCGGCCACGACAGGGTCGCGATAGAGGCCAAGGAACGACATGGCCGTACTCAAGACGCCGGAGCGCTCGTTGCCGGATTTGTTCAACAACTCCCTGGCGGCGCTTGCGACGACGGGATGAACGCCAGCCTCGCCAAGATGCGGCGTGCGCATCATGGCCGAGAGCGTGGACTCGATCGGCCGCTTCGGATCAGACAGGAACGATGCGACGCCGGCGAGCGTCTTGTCCTCCTCGGCATAGAGGACGTGAAGGATGGCGCCGACCAAAAGCGCGTGGCTGGTCTTCTCCCAGTGGTTCCGCTTTTCGAGGCTGCCTTCGGGATCGACGAGGATGTCGGCGATGTTCTGGACGTCGCGCACCTCCCACTCGCCTTGGCGCACTTCGAGCAGCGGATTGTAGGCCGATGACTTCGCATTGGTCGGATCGAACAGGAGCACGCGGCCGTGCTGGGCGCGGAAGCCGGCGGTGAGCTGCCAGTTCTCGCCCTTGATGTCATGGACGATCGCCGAGCCCGGCCAGGTCAAGAGCGACGGGATGACGAGGCCGACGCCTTTGCCCGATCGCGTCGGCGCGAAGCACAACACATGCTCCGGCCCATCGTGGCGCAAATAGCTGCGCTGGTAGCGGCCCAGCACGACGCCATCGGGTCCGCTGAGTCCAGCGGCTTCGATCTCCTTCGGTTGCGCCCAGCGGGCAGAGCCGTAGGTCTCGGCATTCTTCGCCTCGCGGGCGCGCCAGACGGACATGCCGATCGCGACAGCCGCAGCGATGATCCCACCCGATGCGGCGATGTAGGCTCCCTCGATGAAGATGTCGGGCGCGTAGGCGTCGTAGGCGTACCACCACCAGAAGAAGGCCGGCGGAAGGTAGAACGGGAAATGCAGCAGCTCGAACCACGGGTGGCCGAGCTGTGGCTGGAAGCCGAGGCGCCAGGCCGTCCACTCCGTCGCGCTCCAGATCGCCAGCAGGACGATCGCAAAGACGGTGATGACCTGGCCCCAGAGAATCTTGGTCGCGGACATAGAAGACGTCCTTTCATGAGGTCGATGATTGTAGGGATCAGTCACAGACCGAGCCCCCGGTTGCGGCCGAAGCCCCAGTCGATCCCGCCATCCGCGCGGGCGACGCCGGAGACGTGGCGGCCGAGCTGCTTTTCGAGGGTGGGCGTCCAGGGCACGAGCTGGAAGCCAAGGCCGTCGTCGATCATGGCGAAGCGGCCGGAGGCGAGCGCGAAGCGTTGTCGGTAGGTCCCGGCGACATACTCGCCCGTCGCCGCGCCATTGAACGGCTGGCCGGTTTCGGCGGCGAGCCGCTC
Organism: Parvibaculum sp.; assembly: GCF_039680535.1. Taxonomy (GTDB): domain Bacteria; phylum Pseudomonadota; class Alphaproteobacteria; order Parvibaculales; family Parvibaculaceae; genus Parvibaculum. The sequence goes on from NZ_JBDKSS010000011.1 coordinate 107,004, forward strand.
GCCCAACGCCTCCACCTCCCGCTGTCGAAGCGTTCCGATCAGGCCGGAGGCGAACACGATCCCCCGCGCCTGTCGCTCGGCGAGGCCCTGCTCGATGAGCCGGTCCGCCCGGCGATCCATCGCCTCGCGGACCTCGGCCCCGAAGCCGGCCTGGCCGAGCGCCACCGGATCGCGCGCGACCGCCTGGCGATCAAGCCAAGTCGCGCCGCTCGCCGTCACCTGGTCTTCGATGGCGAGGTCGGAGCGCGCCGCAATGGCAACGCGACGCCGGCCTTGCGCGTCGTCGAACTTGCGCAGCTCGACGATCGAGCCTGGTGCGCTGTCGCCGGCGGCCTCGAGATCGGGAAGCTTGATGTGGTGGGTCCGCCCGTCGACACCGTCGACGACAGCGTAGGCCGTACCCTTCAGCTCATCCTCGAGGCCGCGATCGACCAGGCGGCCGATGATCGGGACATCCAGGCTCTCGCCAGCGAGCACATAACTCGCCGCGGCTCGCTCGATGCCACGTTCTGTCAGGCTGCGGTGGATGCGCTTGATGATGTCGCCGCGCTCGCCCAGCTCGCGCAAGGTCGTCTCCGCGGCCGAGTCCATCGTCCATTGGCCCGGCCCGTGCTGGTGCGCGAGACCAAGACCCTCCAGGCGCCGCAACCGTCCGACCTTGAGAGCTTCGAACGGATCAGGCTGACGTCCGGCATCTGGTGCGAGATCGATGACGCCGTGTCGATCGGCATCGCGGGCGAGCTGCCGGTCGAGTTGGGTCCAGCGCTCGGCGTCGACCTGGCGCTCGAGCGCGCGACGGATGTCGAGATCGCTGCGCAGCCCCAGCTCTTGCGTCACCAGGTCCTGGGCCCGGGCACGCATCCCCTCCTTGATGTAGTCGCGCGAAATGACGAGGTCCTGGCCGTCGTCGGCGACGCCGCGCACGATGATGTGGACGTGGGGATGCTGCGTATTCCAGTGATCGACGGCGACCCAATTGAGCTTGGTGCCGAGATCCTTCTCCATCTGGCCGACCAGCTCGCGGGTGAAGCCTTTCAGGTCGGCCATCTCCGGCGCGTCCTCGGGCGAGACGATGAAGCGGAAGTGATGGCGGTCCTTCTCGCCCCGCTCCGCGAAGGCCTTGGGGTCGGCGTCCTCGGTCTCGGGACCGAACAGCCTGGCCTTCTCCCCGTCCCGGGTGACGCCCTCGCGCCGGAGGTAGCCGAGGTGGGCTGCGAGCGGCGCAGCGCGAGCGGTATGGCGGACGACGCGGGTCTTCACCGTGACCAGACGAGAGCGGCCAGTCAGCAGATGGTTGGCCCGAACGCTGGCGGCTCGGCCGCGGCCGAAGGTGGAGCGCCGTCCGCTGCGCAAGAGACCTTGGCGCGAGACGCCGCCGCCGGCGCGTTGCGCTGCCGCGAGCGCCTGGGCGACGAAGGGCTTCGTGCGCTGGTTGCGGGTTGAGCGGATGCGGCCCGGGCGAGGCTGGAAATCGTTCTCGTCAGCCATCGCCGGCCCCGGCAATGTGCGGAAAAGTCAGCTCCGGCAAAGCGTTGTGGGTCCGGCGCACCTTGCGCGCCAGGGCCGCACATTGCCGGATCGCTGAAAAATCCCAATAAAAACAACCGACCGACCGAGCCGCACCTTGCGGCCTTTTATCTCGCCCTCGGTCGGTTGGTTTCTGCGTTCCTTCCCTGCCTGCCCTTCCTTCTTCCCGGAAGGACGCTGTGCCGCGCCCGCCTGCGAAATCGCGCTCTATAGCTGCGATGTAGCCTCCGGGGACGTCAGACGCCGCCGAGCGGACAGGGAAAGCGCGGGCCGACTGAGGTGATGTAGCGGCACATCGGCGGGAGAGCGGCGCGATCACGGTTTCGGCCCCGCTGCGGAAACGTGGACGAACAGCCCATCGGATTGCGGTGCGATGGCCGACAGGTCGCGCACCGCGATGGCAGCCGGCGCATCGCTCGACGGCTGTTTGGATGGCGCGCCATCGACAGGCTCAGCGCTTGCCGATCGCGTGATGAAGAGAGGGGCCTGTGTCCAAGACGGCGGACCGGAGGCCGCCACGAGGACAGGCCCATCGGTCGCGCCGTCCCCGACAAAAGGGACAAGCGCCGCGACGTAAGCGACGGTTTCAGGCGGTAGCGGACGATGCCGGTCGCGATAATCTTCGTATCGCCCCGGCCCGGCATTATACGCCGCGAGGAATCCCGGCGATCCGTAGCGGTCGTGCATTTCCCGCAGGAAAGCGGCGCCCGCCAAGATGTTGTCGTGCGCATCGAACGCGTCGCGCCCGAGGCCGTAGCGAGCGCGAAGCGCAGCCCAGGTTTCGGGCATGAGCTGCATCAGGCCCATCGCGCCCTTGGGCGAGACGGCACGGCGATCCCCACGACTCTCGATGCGCATGATCGCCCGTATCCACGCCTCAGGGATGGCGAAGCGCTGGGCCGCTTCGGCAATCAGACCGGCGTAGGAATCGCTCGCCGACCTCACCGCGATCGGCGTTGCCTGGGCGAAGACGGCGACGGCGGGCATACCGAGCGCCGTCACGCTGGCGAGCAGAAGAAGCGCGCGCCGCATCCGATCAGCCCCGATCGCCGCGCTTCGGCGGGCGGTTCCAGTTCAGCACCCAGGCGGACTTGTCGTCGCCCGATTGGAAGAGGTTGGCGCGGATCGCCTGCGCGAGTGCGGGATCGTCGATGACGAGTGAGACGTACTCGCCGGCCTTTTCGCCGGTGCGCTTCCAGCCCGCGCCGATCTCAGGGCCGTCGCCGTCGCCGAGATGGACGCGATAGTCCGGCGCGTTCTCGGCATCGGAGGATTCGGCCGGAACGAGGGAGAGGTCACGGTAGAAGAAGAGCGTCTGGATACGCCCGGTGAAGCCGGACTTGTCGCGGGTGAACTGACCAATCTGCGCCATGGGAAACCTCCGTTGTTGGCGGGTTGAGAAGCGGGTCAATCAGTGGCGGCGCGCCACACGAAGCGGCCGTCACCGGCCTCGTCGGTCCACAGCGGGACCGCGCGGGCGACAATCGCAGTGGTGGGAAGCGGGCCGAAATAGCGTCCGTCCAGGCTGTCCGGGACGGTCGGGTTCATGAGAAAGAGTTCACTGGGGCCGAGCGCATGGCAGCCGCTCCAACGCGGCAGCGGACGGCCGAGATGGTCGCGTTCACGCGCCGCGCCGACGGCGATGTGATCGACGGTGATGGCGTCGCCCGCGCGGCACACCGTCTGCCCAGGCAGCGCCATCACATGCTTCAGCAGCGGCACGCCCTTGGGCAGAAAGCCGCCATCGGCCAGGTAGCTGGCGATCGGTTCGGGCGCGCGCACGGCGACCAGCTCGAGCGCATGGAGCTGTCCGGCTGGGCGGAGCGCATAAAGCCCGGTCGGCGTGCTCGCCGTGGCATTCCAGATCAGGCGCGGCGCCGGATGGACGAAAGCCAAGCCGATGAAGACGAGCATGGCGAAATACGTCGTCATGACGTAGCCAAAGCGGGTCATAGCGTGACGCTCCGGCGCTTGAGCCAAGCGGCATGCTGATCGCGCGTGTAGGGGCGCGCTTCATGGCCGGCAGCGAGACGGTTGTGGAGGTGGCGCCAGTATTCCGGCGCGGCGTCGGCGGGATCGATGTCGAGTGTCTCGACGGCGTCGATCGCCTGCAGCACGCGCTCGACCTTGGGCCAGCTATCGACGCGCAGCAGGATCTCGCCGCCAGGGCGCACGAAAGGCAGCGTCTGGAGACGTGCGCCAGGCTCGACCGCGCGCACGATGTCCATGCGCGAGATAACGGTGCCGAAGTCGTTCGACGCCCAGCGCACGAACGCGAAAATGCTGCCTGGCTTGAAGCTCGAGATGCTGCGGCGGCGATCGAGGATTTTCTCCTCGGCACGCCGGCCGAAGCGTAGCCAGTGCTCGATCTTCTTCTCGATCCAGGTCAGTTCGACATGGGTGAGTGCGACGGTGCGCCGATGCGATGGCGGCACGACACGCGGCGGCGACGGCTCGTTGTCGTTCATGAGGACTCTCCGGGATCGGCGGGGAATTCGCGCGCGAAGAGGTCGCGCAGCATGTCGGCGACGGTGACCCCGCGCTGGAACGCGACGACTTTGATACGGCCGCGCAGCGCCGGCGTGACGTCGATCGTCAGGCGCGCGGTGAAGGCGGAGGGCTCGTCACCGCGACGGCTTGAGGCGTCAGGCGTCTTGATCCAGCTCTCGGCGTCGCCGGGCCGGGCGGCGAAGCCGCGTCGGGCGCCACGCGCGTTCATGGCGTAATCCTCGAGACTTCAGCGGCGAGCGCCGCGATCTCGCGCGCTGCGGCGCTCTGCTCGGCGAGCTCGAACACAAGCCGGCCGGACTGTGCGGCGTCGGCGAAGATGACGCGCTGGCCGATGGTGCTGGTGAGCACCGGCGGATCGTGATCGGCGAGCGTTTCGGCGGTCTCGCGAGCGATGATCGTGCGGGCCGCGCAGCGGTTCAGCACGAAGCGCGCCGCGATCTGTGGGCGATAGATGCGCGCTTCGCGCAGCAGCTCCAGCATCTCGGCCGAGGCCCAGCCGTCGAAGGGCGACGGCTGTACCGGGATCAGCACGAGGTCGGCGGCTAAGAGCGCCGAGCGCATCAGCCCCGCGATGCGCGGCGGTCCGTCGATGACGACATGATCGGCGGTGAGCGCGATCTCGGGCGCCTCGCGATGGAGCGTGTCGCGCGCGAGACCCACCACGCCGAA
>NZ_JBDKSS010000012.1:0-159083 GCF_039680535.1 Parvibaculum sp.
TCATGATCGTCGCCGGGTTCGAGTTCACCAGAATGATCCGGTAGCCCTCTTCCTTCAGCGCCTTGCAGGCCTGCGTACCCGAATAATCGAACTCGCAAGCCTGACCGATGATGATCGGGCCCGCGCCAATGATGAGAATGCTTTTGATGTCTGTACGTTTGGGCATTTCAGCGTTTCCCCTCCTCGATCAGCTTCACGAAGCGCTCGAAGAGGTAGTGGGAGTCCTGCGGGCCCGGCGAGGCTTCCGGGTGATATTGAACGGAGAAGACGGGCTTGCCCTTGAGGCGCAGCCCCGCATTGGTGCCGTCGAAGAGGGAGACATGCGTCTCCTCGACATCGGCGGGCAGGCTTTCGCGCGCGACGGTGAAGCCGTGGTTCATCGAGGTGATCTCGACCTTGCCCGTCGTGTAATCCTTCACCGGATGGTTCGCGCCATGATGGCCCTGATGCATCTTTTCTGTCTTGGCGCCGAGCGCGATGGCGAGCATCTGGTGACCGAGGCAGATGCCGAAGACCGGCTTGCCGCTGGCGACGAGCTTGCGGATTTCGGGCACGGCATAGGTGCCGGTTGCCGCCGGATCGCCGGGGCCGTTTGAAAGGAAGACGCCATCGGGGTTCATCGCCAGAATGTCTTCGGCCTTCGTGTCGGCGGGCACGACGGTGACGTCGCAGCCGACGCTCGTCAGGCAGCGCAGGATGTTGCGCTTGATGCCGAAGTCGATGGCGACGACCTTGTGCTTGAGGTCATGGCCAGCTTCAAAACCCTTGCCCCATTTCCAGGTCGACTCGTTCCAGCCGTAGCTCTGGCCGGTCGTGACTTCCTTGGCGAGGTCGAGGCCGATAAGGCCGGACCAGCCGCGCGCCTTTTCAAGCAGCGCCGGAATGTCGAACTTGCCGTCCGGGTGATGGGCGATGATGCCGTCCGGCATGCCTTTTTCGCGGATCAGGCGGGTCAGCGCGCGCGTGTCGAGACCGGCAAGGCCGATGATGCCGCGGCCGCGCAGCCAGCGGTCGAAATGCCGTGCCGCGCGATAGTTGGAGGGATTGGTGATGTCGGCCTTGAGGATGCAGCCGCGCACGCCGGAAGAGGCGGCGAGGTTCGAGGTTTCGATGTCCTCGTCATTCGCGCCGATATTGCCGATATGCGGAAAGGTGAAGGTGATGATCTGCCCGGCATAGGAAGGGTCGGTCAGGATTTCCTGATAGCCGGTGATGGCGGTGTTGAAGCAGACTTCGCCCACCGCTTCGCCCGTCGCGCCGACGCCCATGCCTTCGAGAACGGTTCCGTCCTTCAGCACCAGGATCGCTGTCGGTTTGCCGCTCTCGCTCATGGCCGTTCTCCCGCGTGATCGCGCGCCGATTCCTCCCCGGAATGCTGCGTGCCCTGCGGCATGCGCCATTCCGTGGCGGCTTTCGTCGACACTCTCATATAATGCATCTCCTGGGGAGGAAGTGTCCGCCAGATAGCGCCGGGGCGCTAGGCTCCGCTTGGCAGACTCAGTTTCCCGTCGAATTTCGCGGAAACTAAAGGAAGGCTCTCTGCGCGTCAAGTTTGCGACGGGTGAAAATAATCAAGCCTGTTCAATGCCTTATCGTCTTTCTTCGCAGGCGCGGCAAATTTGCCCCGGTTGCCCGGCTGGTTTAGGTTGTGCGCTTCAGAAATCGGAGAAGAAGAATGAGCCAGTCCTTGCGCGAAAGCATCATGCAGCAGGTCAAAGACGCCATGAAGGCGGGCGACAAGCCGCGCGTTTCGGCGCTGCGCCTGATGCAGGCCGCGATCAAGGACAAGGACATCGCCTCGCGCACCGACGGCCGCAACGAGGGCGTTTCGGACGCCGAGCTTCTCGAGCTTTTCACCAAGATGGTGAAGCAGCGCCGTGAATCCGTTGAGCTTTACGAGAAGGGCGGCCGCCCGGAACTCGCCGCGCAGGAGCAGGCGGAGATTGCCGTCATCGAGAGCTTCATGCCGAAGCAGCTCACCGAAGACGAGACCCGCGCCGCCATCGAAGCCGTGATGAAGGAACTCGGCGCCTCGTCGATCAAGGACATGGGCAAGGTCATGGCCGAACTGAAGACGCGCTATGCCGGCCAGATCGACTTCGCCAAGGCGGGCGGGCTGGCGAAGAGCCTGCTGGGCTGAGTTTTTTCATGTCGTCATGGCCCGGCTTGACCGGGCCATCCACGCCTTCCTTTTCAGGCGCAGCCTAAAGACGTGGAGACCCCGCATGAAGCGGGGCATGACGACTGAGAAGAGGGTGGGCGACTTATCCACAGCCCCCGCGCGACTCGCATTGCCGCACATGAAATGCGACAATCGCGCTTCAACCGATAATCCGGACACCGGCGCGACATGAGCTTCCCAAAAGGCTTCCTCGACGAGCTGAAGGCGCGTATCCGCGTCTCGGAAGTCGTTGGCCGCAAGGTGAAGCTGATCCGGCGCGGGCGCGAATTCGTCGGCCTTTCGCCCTTCACCAATGAGAAGAACCCGAGCTTCACGGTCAATGACGACAAGCAGTTCTGGCATTGCTTCTCGTCCGGTGAACATGGCGACGTCATCAAGTTTCTCGAAAAGACCGAGAACCTTTCCTTCATCGAAGCGGTGGAGCGGCTCGCCTCCGAGGCTGGCATGGAGATGCCGCAGCGCGACCCGCGCGCCGTCGAGAGGGTGAAGGAAGAGGCCAGCCTCATCGACGTGATGGAGATGGCTGCCGAATTCTTCCGCGAGAAGCTGCATGCGGGCGTCGGCGCGGAGGCGCGGGCCTATCTCGACCGGCGCGGCCTCCGGCGCGAGACGATCGAGAAGTTCGGCCTGGGCTATGCGCCGGAAGACCGCCACGCGCTGCTGCGCCACCTGAAGGCGAAGGGCATCGACGTCGCGCAGATGGCGGAAGCAGGGCTCATCATCGCCGGTCCCGACATTCCCGAACCATATGACCGCTTCCGCAACCGCGTGATGTTCCCGATTGCCGATGCGCGGGGGCGGACGATTGCTTTTGGCGGACGTGCGCTCGATTCCGAAGCCAAGGCCAAATACCTGAACTCGCCCGAGACGCCGCTCTTTCACAAGGGGCGTGGCCTCTACAACCTCCATCGCGCGCGCAAACCTGCCTATGACGCTGGAACGGTCATCGCCGTCGAAGGCTATATGGATGTGATCGGCATGGCGCAGGGCGGCATCGAGAACGCCGTCGCCCCGCTCGGTACCGCGCTCACCGAAGACCAGATCGGCCTCATGTGGCGCATGGCGCCGGAGCCGATCCTTTGTTTCGACGGCGACAAGGCAGGTCTTCGCGCCGCCTTTCGCGCGGTGGAGCGCGTGCTGCCGCTGCTGAAGCCCGGCCATTCGCTGCGCTTTGCCTTGCTCCCCGGCGGCAAGGACCCCGACGACCTCGTTCGCGAGGAGGGCGGCGAGGCCATGCGCGAGGTGCTGGCGGCGGCCCGTCCGCTTGCCGACATGGTCTGGGAGAAAGAAGTCTCGGCGGGCACATGGGACACGCCGGAGCGCCGCGCGGCGCTCGAAGCCCGCATCGAGGAGGTGATCGGACAGATAGCCGACCCGAAGGTGAAATCCTATTACGCGCAGGAGCTGCGCGCCCGCATCGCGAAGCTTTTCGGCCGGGAACGGGGGCAGGGGGGCAACCGCCGCCAACCCAATGACCGTGCCCGCGGGGGGCAGCAGGGTTGGGGCCAGCAGGGCGGCGGGTGGAAGGGCGGACGCTTCGTCCGCGACCCGCGGCTGACCCCGGTGACGCCGGAACTCCGTCGCTCGGCCCTCGTGCAGGACAAGGGCGCGGGCGTGCAGAAAATGGAGCAGTTGCTGCTCTCCGTTCTGCTCAACCACCCGGAGCTTCTGGAAGAATATTGCGAGGAACTGGCGCGGGTTGAGATCAAGACTCAGGCGCTTGACAGATTACGCAATGAAATCATAGATATAGCAGCCCTTCATGCGCCCCTTGACAGGGAGGCGCTGAAGAACCATTTGGTCTCTAGGGATTTGGCGGATATAGCACATCGTCTGGAAGGTGGGGCGGCGCTTGCAAGCGAACGTTTCGCCGGGCCGGGCTCGTCGCGTGAGGAAGCTGAAACCGGTTTTCTGCACACCTTGGAACGGCACCACCGGACGATTACCCTTGAGGCCGAACTCAGGGCTGCGGAGCGCGCTCTGGCAGAGGATATGAACGAAGAGAACTGGACGCGGCTGCAGGCGATCCATGCACAGCTTGAGCGTTCGGAGCTTCTCGAAGGGAAGACGGAGTAGGATATCGGGGCGGGCTGCGGACACGAAATGCAGCCGGTGACAGTCGAGCTTTCAGGGGGAAGCGGATCGGTCATCAAGACAATATCGATTAGAGGAAACCCGCGGGGTGCGCGTGGCCGGTGAAGTCGGACGCGGGCAAAGCGGGTTTCGTGAATTTGGCGCCTTCGCCTGTCGGGCGAATGGCTGCGGGACACATCAATACCTGGGCCTTTGTTTAACGGGTCCGTTCAGGTTTCAGGCGGAGAGTTGCTGAATGGCGAGCAAGACGGCAGAGCAGGCGGAAGCCCCGGAAGCGGCACCCGAGGTCGTTCAGGACGGCCCCCTTCTCGATATGTCCGACGCCGCGGTCAAGAAGATGATCAAGGCCGCGAAGGTGCGCGGCTTTGTGACCTATGACGAGTTGAACAAGGTTCTGCCGTCGGAAGAATTCTCATCCGAACAGATCGAGGACACGCTGTCGATGCTCTCCGAAATGGGCATCAACGTCGTGGAGAACGACGAGGCCGAGGAAAACGCCGAAGGCGGCGAGGCCGAAGTCGAAGCGGATGAGGACGAAGAAGAATCCTCTACCGGCAAGGCCATCGCGACCACCACCACGACGACCACCTCGCTCGACCGCACCGACGACCCCGTACGCATGTATCTGCGCGAGATGGGCTCGGTGGAGCTTCTGTCGCGCGAAGGCGAAATCGCCATCGCCAAACGCATCGAGGCCGGCCGCGAGACCATGATCGCGGGCCTCTGCGAAAGCCCGCTGACCTTCCAGGCCATCATCATCTGGCGCGACGAGCTGAACGAAGGGAAGATTCTCCTTCGCGACATCATCGACCTCGACGCCACCTATGCCGGCCCCGACGCGAAGAAGATCGACCACTCCCAGGCAGCTCTGAACGGCGAAGCGCCGCCGCGCATCGAGCCGGAAGAGGAAGAGGTCGACGACGAGGGCGAGGACAGCGAGAACTCCATGTCGCTCGCCGCGATGGAAGCGGAACTGAAGCCCAAGGTTCTCGAAAGCTTCGACCGCATCGCCAACGACTACAAGAAGCTCCGCAAGCTGCAGGACCAGAAGGTCGAGGCCGCGCTCAAGGGCGAGGATTTCGCCGTCGCCTCCGACAAGAAGTATCAGAAGCTCACCGCCGACCTCATCGTGGAAGTGAAGAGCCTCTCGCTCAACAACAACCGCATCGAAAGCCTTGTCGAGCAGCTTTACGCGATCAACAAGCGCCTGATGGCGATGGAAGGCCGCCTGCTGCGTTTTGCCGAAAGCCACGGCATCCCGCGCGAGGAATTCCTGAAGCAGTACTACAATGAAGAGCTCGACCCGAACTGGCTTCGCCGCGTCAGCCGCCTCAAGGGCAAGGGCTGGGCGAGCTTCGCCAAGGACGAGCGTGATCAGGTGAAGGATCTGCGCGGCCAGATTCACCAGCTCGCCACCGAGACCGGCCTCGACATCGGCGAATATCGCCGCATCGTCTCGACCGTGCAGAAGGGCGAGCGCGAGGCGCGCATCGCGAAGAAGGAAATGGTGGAGGCGAACCTTCGTCTCGTCATCTCCATCGCGAAGAAATACACGAACCGCGGCCTTCAGTTCCTCGACCTCATTCAGGAAGGCAATATCGGCCTGATGAAGGCGGTCGATAAGTTCGAATATCGCCGCGGCTACAAGTTCTCGACCTATGCGACGTGGTGGATCCGTCAGGCGATCACGCGTTCGATCGCCGACCAGGCACGCACCATCCGCATCCCGGTCCATATGATCGAGACGATCAACAAGCTCGTGCGCACCTCGCGCCAGATGCTCCACGAGATCGGCCGCGAGCCGACGCCGGAAGAGCTGGCCGAAAAGCTCGGCATGCCGCTTGAAAAGGTCCGCAAGGTCCTGAAGATCGCCAAGGAGCCGATCTCGCTGGAAACGCCGATCGGCGACGAGGAAGACAGCCATCTGGGCGACTTCATCGAGGACAAGAACGCGATCCTGCCGATCGACGCGGCGATCCAGTCGAACCTGCGCGAGACGACGACGCGCGTTCTGGCCAGCCTCACGCCGCGCGAGGAGCGCGTGCTGCGCATGCGCTTCGGCATCGGCATGAACACCGACCACACGCTGGAAGAAGTCGGCCAGCAGTTCTCGGTCACGCGCGAACGCATCCGCCAGATCGAGGCGAAGGCGCTCAGGAAGCTGAAGCACCCGTCGCGGAGCCGCAAGCTCAGGTCGTTCCTCGACAACTAGGTCGGCGGACGGAAAAACGAACAAAGCCCGGACATCCACTGTCCGGGCTTTTTTCATGCATCGACCATAAAACGCGGTGTCGTCCCGGCGAAAGCCGGGATCCACTCGGCGTTTGTCTTGTCGCGGTCTCGGATGGATCCCGGCTTTCGCCGGGATGACATTCCTTTTGAAGCAGGCGAGGGCATCCGCCGCTCAGTTCTTCCCTTTCCGCGCTTCCGTATCGTCGAGCTGCCGCACATCCTTCCTCACTCCAGCGTTCGCGCCCGAAGCGGTTGGATCATGGCTGGCCAAGGGGCTAGCATCTCTTCTTGCCGGCGGGGGCCGGACACAAGGGGGAGGCAATCATGGATATTCAACGGGGCGGCCGCGTCATTCTCATAAGCGGCCTCACGCTGGTTCTCGTCGGGCTTGTCTGGGGGCTCGTCGTGCCGCAGACGCCGTTTCCGAGGCTCGCGCTTACGGCGCACACGGAATTCGAGGTGAACGGCATCCTGCTCATCGTTCTCGCTGGCCTGCTGCTGAAGTTCCGGCACAGCGTCGGCCCGCGCTCGGTGGCGGTCATGGTCGCCTATGCGTGGCTTGCATGGGTAATGATGGCGTCCGAGGTGGCCAATTCCTGGTGGGGAACCAAGGGCATCCTGCCCATCGCGGCCGCACAGGCCGGCGCGACGGGCGGCGCTTCATGGCAGGAGACCTTCGTGACGCTCGCCCATGTCGTTCCGGGCCTCACGCTCATTCTCGCATGGACCTTGCTCCTCATCGGCTTTGTGAGGGGCCCTGCGACGCAAGCATGAGGCGCGGCCTTAGCTCTTCGGCTTCTTCGCCGCCTCAATCAGTGCGCGGATCGCCCACCGCTTCACCTTGCGCGCTTCCGCATCGTCGAGCTGCAGCACGTCCTTGAAGACGATCATCGCCTCCGTGCCGACGATGAGCGCCAGCGCGTTGGTGAGCGTTTCGAGCGACGCGGGGCGGAACTCCTTGCGCGAGGGCGCGAGCGCCGCCTCGATCAGCGGCGTGCGCCTGTTCTGACGGGCGGGCAGGTCGCCCGTCGCGCCGTTCGCCCGCGTCATCAGCGAATTGGCGAGGAAAAGCCGCAGCGGGCCCTCGTTTTCGAGGATCATGCGGTGAAAGGCATCGTCGACGCGGTCGACGCGCGAGACGGCATCGCCCGCCGAACTGCCATGGAACAGTTCCTCGGCGTCGGGAATGGCGACGTCGAGCGGCGCCTCCAGCAGAAGCGTTTCGACATTCGGGAAATAGCGATAGGCGGTCGCCCGCGAGACAAGCGCCTCCTCGGCGATCTCTTCGAGGCTCGGCTTGCGGCCCTGCTTCAGGAGACGCGCCGCCGCCTGAAGCAGATCCTTGCGTGTGCGCCGCTTCTGGTTGGGGCGGCCGTTGCTTTCCATCGGTGCCACGGATCAGCCCTGCGGCAGCTGTCGCATGATGGCGGCGAGATCGAGCCAGACGTTTTCGCGCTGGATATCGCCCTTGTCCGTGAATTCGAAAACATGCAGCAAGCGGAACTCCAGCGGACGTCCCTTGCCTTCGAGGCCGAAGGGCGTCCCCACGGCCTTGCCGCTCCAGAGCGATTCATCGACCATGAAGCCGTCGCCGTAATAGCGCTTGAGGTTCTGCACCTGTCCGTCCGAAAGATCGGCGAAGAGGGCCTTGTAAAAGCCGCGCGCGCCCGCGCGGTCATGCGCGGGGCCCGTCGGCCAGCCGACAATGTCATGCTCGACGTCGGGCGCCAGCGTCGCCAGCACGCCGTCGATATCGTCGCGCGCCTCGAAGCTGAAATGCTCGTCGATCTTGCGGTCCATCTCTTCCCGTGTGAGCGCCATGGCTGCCTCCTTCGTTGTCGGGTAACGGCAACATAATGAGACAAAAGTATCATCACAACAGAAAAATCTCTTACGAAAGAAGTTGCCAAGGAAACTGGTTCGAGATAGTTTCCTTGGCAACCAATGGAGTCCCGCGATGACGAAGCCGAAGATCAGTCCGCTGGAGGCGCATCTCGGCTACTGGCTGCGCTACGTATCGAACCATGTCTCGCATGCCTTCGCCCGCAAGCTCGAGGCGCGCGGCGTGACGGTCGCGGAATGGGTGGTGCTGCGCGAACTCTATGACGAGGAAGCGCTTGCCCCCAGCGTCGTCGCGGAGCGGATCGGCATGACGCGCGGCGCCGTCTCGAAGCTTGCCGACAGGCTCGTCGCCAAGGCGCTCGTCGCCCGCGCGGCGCAGGGCAGGGACCGCCGCTATCAGGCGTTGAGCCTCACGGGGCCGGCGCGCGCTCTGGTGCCAGGGCTCGCGGCGCTCGCCGACAGCAACGACGAGGAATTTTTCGGGCATCTCGCCCCCGCCGAGCGCGCGGCGCTGGCGGAGGCGATGAAGGACATTGTGCGGCGTCTCGGTCTGGGGTCGGTCCCGGTCGATTGAACGCCATCCGCGCAAAAAGGAGAGAACGGCATGAAGAGCGATGTGATCGCGGTGATCGAGGAATGCACGAAGGCTTCCGACGAGGCGCGCCTCACCTTTCCCGAAGTGGTGGCGAGGCTCGCGGCGGCGGGAGTCGAGCGCTATCACGCCGACCTGCAGCGCGCCGAAAAGACCTATTACCTGCCGGACGGCGCGTCGCATGTCGCGGTGAGTGCTTCCGTCGCCGCCGTGCCCGCCGAGATATTCTCCGCAGCCGGCGTCGACGCCGCCGTGCGCGCGGTCCAGGCGCGCGCGATCGACTACAAGGCCTTTTGCGAAAGGATCGTGGAGGCGGGCTGCGTCGGCTATCTCGTCTCGATCGCCGGCCGCCGCGCCGTCTATTACGGCCGCAGCGGCGAAGCCCATGTCGAGCCGTTCCCGCCCGCGCGCTGACGGCGCGCGGCGAGGCGACGCGGCCAATGAGCAGGCGGCCAATAAAAAAGGCCGGGCGAAGCCCGACCTTTCCATTGATCCCCGCACGGGCCGGTACATCCGCGGCGGCGCAAGGATCGAATATGTGAGGCATAAGCGGCCCCGATTGGCTGAAAGCCTCGCACCGTTTCACGACAGGACGATGAAGCCCGGTCTTTAGACGGCCTTTTTTGCGGCCTTCTTCTTCGGCGCGGGCGCTGCGGCCTTTGCCTCTGCATCGGCCTGTTCCTTGGCGAGCCTCAATTCCCTGAGCCGCGCCGTCTTGGCGTCGCGGGCGCGTGCCTCGGTCGCGATCAGAAGCCGCGCTGCCTCGGTCGTCGCGTCCGCCTTTGTGGCGCGGAGGGGCGCGGGCGGAGCCGCCTTGAAGAGCGAAGACTTGTTGCGTGCAGCCATGTTCGGTTCCTTCCGGGCTCAGAAATGAAAAAAGGCCGGGTTTGCCCGGCCTTTCCCAACCATCCCGAGCCCGTCAGGGCAGGGCGCCATTACATCCGTGGTCGCCTTCAGGATGAAGTCACCGCACCGGAAAACCGGCTACCGGCATCTCTGCCGATCCTGCTCCGCCGCAGCGCCTGAAGCGCGCAACATCGCCGCGATGACCATCGTTGGAAACTATATGGGGTGTGGAGCGGGGATTACAAGGGGGCGGGCATTCGGCCTCCCTTTGGGATTAGTGCGCCGCGAGCAGACATCTGCCGCAGTCAGTTAAAAATGACAGCTTCCGATTATTTAGCCCCAACGATCGCCCGTGCAGAAACCTCAACGCAGGCTTCGGCACGGTTTTCTGATTTGTCGCCATTACCAATGGGATTCCGAGGCGGAAGCTGCCGCTGCACCTGAAGGCAGCAGGCGGAAACGGCTAAGCGCGATCGCGTGATTTCTGCTAATCACTGAAAGATGGCGCATCCCATTCCGGCGGATCATAGATCTTCGACCGCTTTATCTCGCCGGTAAATCCCGTCGCCTGCTGCAAGACCGCCTTGTCAGCCAGCCAGTTGGCTCGATCACGGTTCGGATCGGCCATGATCTGCGTGATCATCTCGTGCGGGTCGACCGCGTAGCGGTAAAGGCCGTTGGCATCATAATCCTTCGCGTCACCAAAATAGAGCAACCGAACCTCGCTCTCATGCTGGAAGGCGTGCCGCTTCAACAAGAGACCTTCTGCAAAGCGTCGCGGACTCAGGTTTAGCTCACCGCGATTGTGCACATAGGCTAACAGCTGGGCCGTGCGTTTATACTGTACCTTGCCGATGAAACACGTGTCCTGCGGCATCGCCGGGTGCGCAGCCGCAAGCGCGGTCAGCAGTTTCCTCGGCGTCGAGCGGATTCGGACGAAGCGAACGTGAGGATCGTTCGCGTAAATGCCCCACATTGCCTCCGACAGGTTTTCCCGTGTCCAGCACTGCCCCACGAAGTTATCTCGAAATCCGAATTCGAACCGCTCTTCATTGAGAATCCCGCCGAGCCTGAGCGGAAAATTCTCGAACTTATCCTTCCAGTTGTGAACCTGACTCAGCACATTCTGCCGGTCTGCAAAAAGACCGATCACATATTCATGTCGCATGATGCGATAGACGTGCTGGTCGAGCTCCCCCTCAGCCAAATTTAGAAAGTTTCCTTCCACCTCATTCCCCCGATGTCCGGTGCCAGCCAGCTTCGCCCCGGATTGCTCATATAACGGTGCGAGTGGGCCAAGCGCAGATGGCGATGGCATGTGTCGCCGCAATTAATTTCATCCTGCGGGCAACTCCGGCTTTAAAATGATTACGGAAATCGATCGTAAAAATTGTGGATGCCGAACCTCGCGTCTGATTTGAATTCTGCCTCTGCTTGCCGAAGTTGATCTGCGACAGGCTTCAAATCTTGGTATTGCTGCAAAGCGAAATAGGCTGCGGCTAGAAGAGCTGCTGCCGCGCCAAGACCTGTGCCTAGAGTTGCAATCGCACCAGCCGCCGTCAACGCACCAGCGCCACCGAGAACCGCTTTACCAATCTCGCAGTTGACCCTGAAGTGAAGCGCAACCCTTTCGTCCTCAACTTCTGCAGCCTTTTGCCGATAGTCGCGGATTTGCTCCGAGACGGCCTTATCGAAGTCAGCTTCCTCACTGGCGTCTCGAGCGATTTGTCCCACCGCATCGAATAGGGCGTCCCGAGCTTCAGCCTGTCGCCCCCAAATGGCGGTTCTTAGCTTTAGAACGGCCTCCACGGACAACTCATCGAGACGCGCAATGTCCAAGTATTCATCATGGACCAGCTTAAGGGCGCGATTCCGGCAGTTCCAGTAGGGATCGACCTCTGATATTTGATCGATGAACTTGGCACTGTTGCGCAGAATCGTGCGCAATATGGAGTCGTGCCACTGATGGGCACCGTGTGGTACGAGGCCCTGCGTCATACAAAAACCAGTGAGCTTGATCGTGTGACCAATCCTAGCTCGCGCGACGTTAGATAGTGGTTCTCGCAAATCCTCGTTAGCAAGTGCAAACGTAATGTCTGGCAACGGTGGAATGTCGTTTATTGTGCCATCAGCATCCCCACGTGCTTCGGCGATTGCCCAAATGCGCTCTGGCACATCAAAAAGCCACCTATCATTTTGCACCGCTGCTGCCAGAAATATGGGATCGGCAGCGGCGGTCCGGAACAATGAGAGCAACATTGATAGATCGAGAGGAAAGCCGCCCAAATCGACCATCCCGATGCGGATCTCCGGTGACGGCGGTTGGTATGTCCGGACAACAGAGACGCTGCCTTGGGAGATGGCCGCTCGGGCCGCATCAACAACGGCAGCGAAATCATCGTCGTAGCCGGGGGCTTTGCCGATACGTCTCACAGGATTGGAGCTGGGCATGGAAATGACCGGCGGCATACCAAGAGCTATGCCGAATCCTGTCGATGGAAACAGGTCTCGATCATCTGGATCAAGCAACTTAACGGTATCGTACGTTAGAAGCGCGGCCTTTAAGTCCCGCAGTGTTGGTGGTCTTTCTGAGGGTATCAACAACGCCGAGCGCACGATGGACCTCTCCAACAATCTCGCGTGCCACTATAATCTCTATTATCGATGTGGGAAAGTAGCTCACATCCCGCATTCTGAAGGGTGACTGTTTCGGGTCAAAAGCAGCCCCACAAAACTTATCCCCGCCCATTCCTCCGCACCCATATTAATCCCGACCCGCTCCACGAAGGGCGTATCCGGACTGGCCGTATACGTGGAGAGGGAATGCGGCGTCCTGCGTCGCGGGGACAACCAGCCCCGCGCCCCGGGAGGGATGAATGGGTAGGCGAACACTATGGTTCGCGGAGCGCTCCGGCCGATAAAAGCCGGATGTCGCTGGTGTGGGTTGGCACCCCTAAAATCGCCGTGCGCGGGGCGGGCTCAGCCGCTCCAACACGTGCCACGCGTCACGCGTTGAACGCGGGCGGTGGAGCAGAGGCCCCGCGCATCCTTCTTTCGGGAAGGTTCGCGAGTTGTGTGCCGAAACCCCGGAGGCCGCGCCTCGCGGGGATGAGGGTGTTTATGCTCCCTGTTTTCGTCATGGCCCGGACAAGCCGGGCCATGACGGTGGGGGGATTCGGGGTAAGGCTGGTTCAGCAGCACCCGCCGCCGGTTGTCCCTGCGCCTGCCGCCTCATCAAACGGAATATTCGTCCCGCAGCCCTTGAAAATCCCGAAGTGGCGCGAGAAGTCGCCGATGAAATCGAAATGGGGCGCGAATCGGGTTTCGATCAGCATACGGAAAGTATTGCCGCAGACCGGGAAGACGCGGCCTTTCTCGATAGCGTGGTGCTTGTCGAGGATGAAGACATCCTCGCATTCCGGGATGCCGCCCTTGTAGATGACGGCCTGTCCGTGGTCCTCGCAAGATGGCTCCAGCCCGTCGAGCTTGAAGAGCCGGTAGGTCGCGGAGAAGAAGCGGGCAGGGCCGAGGGTAGCGCGCATATTCGCGTCGTTGACGGCAAGCGGACGGTCGGCGACGAGGCGCGGATCGGTAAAGCCCGTGGCCCTGGCGAGATTGAGGAAATCGTTCCAGTAGAGTGCGCCCGCCAGGCATTCGCCGAGCAGCACCGGATCGTCGCGGAGTGAAGCGGGCAGCCGCCTGTCGGCATAGACGTCGGCGAAATAGAGTTCGCCGCCCGGCTTCAGCAGTTTCCACGCGCCTTCGAGCACGGCGCGCTTGTCCGGCGAAAGGTTGATGACGCAGTTCGAGACGATGACGTCGAAGCTTTCCGGTTCGAGGCCGAGCGCGCCCAGCTCCTCGATATAGCCGTCGATGAAGGCGACATTGGGCTTCGCGTAGCCATAGGCCCGCGTCTGCCCGTCGACATGCGCGCG
Source organism: Parvibaculum sp. (assembly GCF_039680535.1). Classification (GTDB taxonomy): domain Bacteria; phylum Pseudomonadota; class Alphaproteobacteria; order Parvibaculales; family Parvibaculaceae; genus Parvibaculum. Next base: position 13,724 of record NZ_JBDKSS010000012.1, read on the forward strand.
GGCATGGGCGAGCTGTTCCGCCGTCATGTCGACGCCGACGACCGAGCCTTCCTCGCCGACGAGGCGGCTCAGGACGAAACAGTCGCGGCCCGCGCCGCAGCCGAGGTCCAGCACGCGCGCGCCCTCGATCGCGGCAGGCACGACGAGGCCGCAGCCGTAATAGCGCGAGAGAATATCGTCATGGATTTCGGAGAGCGCCGCGCGGATATGCGGCGGCACGTCGCTCGCGTCGCAGCAGGCATCGGTCTTGAGGTCCGCCGAACCGCCCAGCACCTTTCCGTAATAATCCCTGATGCTCTCGACCGTCATGTTCCGCTCCCGCTGGCTTTTCCGTTGGGTCAGGGTGCATGGGCGGTGGGACAAGTCCAATCACAATGAGGCGAGGGCACAAAGCGGCGAGGGCACAAAGCGGCGAGGAGGGGCCCCGCGCCGCATGGACTTCCCCCGCCTTTTTCGTTAAAACCCGCGCCAAAAGAAGGGCCCTAGGGCCCATGTGACGGGAGTGCGCCCCATGATCCTCACCATGATGAAGGCCAAGATCCACCGCGCGACGGTGACCCAGTGCGACCTCAATTATGAGGGCTCGATCACCATCGACCGCGATCTGCTGGAAGCATCGGGCATTCTCGTCAATGAGCAGGTCGATGTGCTGAACATCAACACCGGCGCGCGCTTCACGACCTATGCCATCGAGGGCGCGGCGGGCTCCGGCATCATCGGGATCAACGGCGCGGCCGCGCGGCTGGCGCAGGCGGGTGATCTCGTGATCGTCATTTCCTATGCGCAGATGGAAGAGGCGGAGGCGAAACGCCACCGCCCCACAGTGCTGCTGATGGATGCGAAGAACCGCATCCTCGAACCGGCCTGATCGCTATTCGATCTCGATCACGAGCGAAACGTCGGACGTGATCTTCTGCGTGCCCGCCGCAACCGGTACCGGCGCGCTATCGCGCATCGCCATCGCCTTCATCGCAAAGACGGGCTGGGGTGCGTATCCGCCGCTTTCCGAGATGGTCACGATCTTGCCGAGTGTGACGCCCGCCGCGCCCGCATAGATCTTTGCCTTGCGTAATGCGTCCTTCACCGCATCGGCGCGGGCCTCGTCGAGCAGCGGCTCCGGCTTGTCGATGCCGAAGCTGATACCGCCAAGCTGGTTCGAGCCGAGCGAGACGAGCTTGTCGAGCGTTGCGCCGAGTTCGGCGAGCTTCCTCACCGTGACCGTCACCTGATTGCGAACCTGATAGCCGCGAATGACGGGCGCCTCGATGGCACCGTCCGGTCGCGTGGGAGGCTGGCTGTAGACGGGCGACACGGAAAATTCCGAAGTGCGGATATCGTCCCGTGCGATCTTCATCGCTTCGAGGCCCTTGAAGACTTCGTTCATCGCCTTCGTATTGGCGGCCAGCGCATCCGCCGCTGTCTTGCCCTCGGTCAGGACCCCAGTTTCGACGGTCGCAATGTCGGGATGGGTGGTGATCTCGCCCGTTCCCGTGACTGTGAGTGCCCGGCGCGGCGCCTCCTCGGCGCCGGCGGGCCCGGCAGCGCCCATGAGGGCGCCGAGGGCGATCGCGCCTGCCAGCGCGGCAGCGAAGCGGTTGAGCGGCATTCTGGCGGGCATCTGGTCCTCCGGGTTGGTTATGAGGGCAGCTTCCGGGCCGAAACCGGCAAAATTGCGGCGTTCAGTCGGCCGGAAATATCTGTTATATGGAGCCACCCTCGGCCTTCGGGCCGAAGCGCGATCTGGGGGCCTGTAGCTCAGTTGGTTAGAGCGGACCGCTCATAACGGTTTGGTCGCAGGTTCGAGTCCTGCCGGGCCTACCAGGCGCTTCCCGATGAGACGCCCGGAAGCCTCAATGCCTCGCTCATGACGGCATGCCGTCGAGGTTCCGGTAGCGCGCTTGCCAGGCGCCGACCCAGTTCATGAGGTCGGCCGCCGGGAGGGGCTTCCCGATGAAGTAGCCTTGCGCGGCATCGCATTTCCGGCTCCGCAGAAATTCCCAGTCGGCGCGGTCTTCCACGCCTTCGGCAACGGTCTTCATCTCGAGCTGCCGGGCAATGTCGAGGCTCGCCTCGACGATGGTCTGAAGGGAGCTGTCGCCGGCAGCGCCGTGAATGAAGCTTCGGTCGATCTTGAGTTCCGTAAACGGCACGTCGCGGAGCTGGGCGAGCGATGAATAGCCCGTGCCGAAATCGTCGATCGACAGGCCGACATGTTTCAGTCGAAGGCGCGTCAGGACATCGAGCGCCGCCAGCGGATTCTTCATCAGCTTTCCTTCGGTTACCTCAAGCACCAGGGTGGAAAGCGGCACTCCTTCGCGGTCGGCAATGGCGACGACGCATTCGGGGAAATCGAGCTGGCACAAGCTGTCCATGGAGACATTGACGGCGACGGAGAGGCCAAGGCCGGCGTCCCTCCATGCGCGCGCCCGGCGCAAGGCGCAGGTCAGCATGACCCGCGTAAGGTCGTCGATGAGGCTGTGCTGCTCCGCTGCCTCTATGAAGCGGGCAGGCGAGACGAGGCCATCCTCAGGGTGTTGCCACCGCACCAGAGCCTCCACGCCGACGACCGCGCCGCTGACGATATCGACCTTGGGCTGATAATAGTCGACCATCTGCCCGCTCTCGATGGCATGGGCGAGTTCGTCAGCGCCATAGCCCCTTGTCGCATCCACCTTGGCGGCGATCTTTTCCGATGGTCGCTTTCCAAGCACGTCGCGTATCTGTTCCTGCGTGACGGGCTTTTGCAGCGCGCCTGCCACATCGAGCCGATGCGCGCGGGCGAGCTCGGTCACCGTCTTCAATATCTGCCTGTTCTCTCCGCTGACGAGTACCAGCCGGCCTGCATATTCGAGACGGGCCAGATGGCGAACCAGTTCGACGCCATCCATCTCCGGCATCTGAAGATCGCAGAATATGATGTCGATCTCGACGGTGCTGTTACCCAGCATGTCGAGCGCATCCTGCGCTCTGGTGTGCGAGTGCACCTCCGCGAAGCCGAGATTGGCCAACTGGCGCTCAAGGAGCCTGAGAGCGAAGGCTTCATCGTCGATCAGTACAATCTGCATGGCCGTCTCCCGGGGGGCACTCATATCTGCCTCTCCGCCAGCAGCTCGGAGATGCGCGCTTCGACGGCGGCAAGAGCCGTTTCGACCCGCGCCTTGCATTGTTCGATGGTGGCGCCGTGTTCCGCCTTTCCTGCATTTTCCAGTTCCGCGCAGAGGTCGCCCAGAGGAATGGCGCCAACCGAGCGCGACGACGACTTGAGCTTGTGCGCGACGCCGCTGACCTTCTTGTAGTCGGCGTGCCCATAGGCATCTCTGATCTCGTCCGCCGCCGTGCGCGCGGCCAGCAGGAAGTGCTCGAGGAGTTCGCGGATGACTGCCTCCTCGCCGCCCACCAGCGATTTCAGAACCTCGACATTCAGAACCCCGTCGACGCGTCCCACAGGGTCGGTTGTCTGCGGTTGGAGCGCCGCGGCCGACGGGGCGGGCATCCACCTGTCCAACGCGGATTTGAGAAGATCGAGTTTCACAGGCTTCGTCAGGTACTCGTCCACGCCGGCCATGCGCGCCCGGTTGGCTTCTCCATGCAGCGCGTTGGCCGTCAGCGCGAGGATGGGCATGCGGTCTCCGCCTTCTTCTTCCTCGATGCGTATTGTCGAGGCGAGCGTGTAGCCGTCCATTTCAGGCATGTGAAGATCGGTTAGCAGCAGCGCATATTTTCCGTCGCGCCAAAGACGGAGCGCCTCTCTGCCGTTGCTTGCTACTTCCGCCGCATAGCCGAGCAATGCCAGTTGGCGGAGGATCACCTTCTGGTTTGTCTCGTCGTCTTCGGCGATGAGTATCAATGTGCCGGCGGCCCTGGCCTCGGCGACGCTCGGCGGTTCCGCCTGCTCCGGGAATGACTGTTGCGGGCTATCCTGCACCATCTCCGGCGAGGCGAAGCCAGCGGCGACGGCGACTGCGCGCAAGAAGACATCCCGCCTGAGGGCGTCGCCATCGATAATGACGATATCAGGCGGCTGAACGCGTACATGCTGCTGCGGGTGGCGCATGATGACCAGATGCCGTGCGTCGGGCGCGGCGGCGAACGCCTTGTGCAAGGCCTCCTCCGAAAAGCTCTCGCACGTAGCGCCCTGCACGACGACGACGGTGCCAAGGTGGCGAGCGGCCTGCGTGGCTTCTTCGGCGTTCTTGACGAGCCGCACGTCGGCCCCGGCGCGCTCAAGATAGGCGCGGAGATCATTGGCGTTGATGGCGTCGTTATCGATCAGTATGCAGCTGCATCCCGTGATATCGGGCCGCGGCCGCCGGCGCGGTTCGGGCGCCGGCTCGAATGGCAGGCGCACGGTGAAGACCGATCCGACACCCGGCGCGCTTGTCACCTCGATTTCGCCGTCCATGAGATCAGCGAGGCGCTTGCATATGGCGAGGCCAAGGCCGGTTCCGCCGAACAGGCGCGTCGTGGATATCTCTGCCTGCGTAAAAGGCGTGAACAGATCCTTGAGCGCTTCAGCGGGAATGCCGATGCCATTGTCCTCGATCCGAAACGACAGGCGGAGAGGCGAAGCAGTCTGGACGTCGACCCGGACAAAAACATGACCCCGCTTCTCACGGCGCCCGGCGGAAAACTTTATCGCATTGCCCACGAGGTTGTAGATCACCTGCCGCAAGCGCACATCGTCCGATAGCACGAAGTCCGGGATGTCGGGCGAAACGAAAACATCGAGATCCACATCCTTGCCGGATGCGACCGTGACCATGGAATTGCACAGGCCCTCGATCAGATCGCTGATCGAGATCGGTTGCCGTTCGAATTCCAGCCGTCCGGCCTCGATCTTCGAGAAGTCCAGAATGTCGTCGATGATGACGAGCAACGTGCTTGCGGACTCGCGGATGGTTCGCACCAGATCGGCCTGGTGCTCGGAAAGGCGGCTGTGAGCGAGGACTTCGATCATGCCCATGACCCCATTCATGGGTGTCCGGATTTCGTGACTCATGGTGGCGAGGAACGCCGACTTTGCGCGATTTGCCTGTTCCGCGTCCGAACGCGCGCGGGTCAGCTCTTCGAAGAGGCGATTGCGGTCGCGCAGGTCATGCAACGTTCCGACGAACAGGCTCTCTCCATCAAGGGCCACTTCGTTGGCGGTCAGATGCAGCGGCACGAGTTCTCCGTTCTTGTGTCGTCCGAACAGCTCGCGGCCCTGGCCGATGATATGCGGCTCCCTGGTTGTCAGGTAACGCCGGAGGTACTCGTCATGCTCACCCCTATGCGGCTCCGGCATAAGCATCGAGATGTTGCGCCCAAGCAGCTCCTCCGGGGCATAGCCAAGTACACGCTCCAGCGCCGGATTGGCGCCCAGGACGATGCCACGACCATCGATGGTGATGACGGGATCGTGGAGATTGCTCAGATAGGCGCGCTCCCGCGCGCTCGCCGTGGCGAGCCGGCCGTAGAGTTTTCCGTTCTCGATCAGGAGCGCAAGGAGAACGACGCCCGCTGTCACAAGCCCGTAGACGCGACCCATGTACCAGCCGACGTCATACCGGCCGTGGTTCAGGACGGCGGCCAAGGCCACATCGAATATCCAGATGCACATGATGACCATGAGCCACATGTCGAGCAGCGTGTGCTGCGTGCGCCGCCAGAGCAGCGCCAGCGCGGCGAGGCTCAGCGCCCAGACGGCGACGGCGACGAGGACTTTCCTGTCGGTATCCACATTGCCGGACATGATCTCCGGCAGGAAGCGGGAGCCGGACGTAGCGAGCAACATGAGTATGGATGCGACCGCGACCGCCACGATCCAGGCGGCGACAGCCGTCCACACGAGGGGAATATGGCGTTCGCGCTGGGTCTCCTTCTGGCCTGTGAGGAGGGCGTAGGCAATGACAAAAAGGGGAAAGGCGCCATGCCAGAAGAAATAGAGCCACGCTGTCGTTTGAGGGCCCGAACCCAGAAGGCCTGCGGGCGCGAACAGGCCCGGGAAGCTCAGCGCGTGAAAGACCGCCATCGCCGCATTGAAGAAGTATGCGGCGGCGATGACGAACAGCCTGCGTGAACGGAGAATGTCATACTGGCCCAGAAGCAGGATGGACGTAATGACGTCGCTGATGATGACGGCGGTTTGGTAGATCGGAAGAAAAGCCGGAAGCGGCGTGAGCTGAGTTTTCGCAAATGGAGCGGTGACGATGAAGGCCAAAGTGGACGCCATCATGATTGCGAACGCGAGACGCTGATCGTGCGGCGTGGGGCGCACGGTCGACAAGAAGGACGACTCCACTCCGATCTGGGGCATCGCGGGCGTCGGTGTCTGGACGCCCGAGACGCGAGTGGAAAGTTCCGGCGACGCCATGATCACTCTCTTCGTTTATTGAACGCGGGAGCGATGGAAGCCTTGCATTTTGACGTTGGAAGGCGCGGCAATCCGTTCACGAAGAAAGTCTAGAGGGCTCTGAAGAAAATCTCTATCGGCCGAATGGCAAGGTCTGCCGATGACCACAGTGAATGAGGGGGAATGGCGCCCGTATGATCAGTTGACGGCGCAAGTCATGAGGCGCTGGAACAGATGCTGAAGACGTCGAAAAAATGGGCATTTTGCGTGAGCCAATGATAGATCGTCGGCTCTTCCGGATTGTCGAAGCGTCCCTTGGTCTTATGAGTCAGCGGGACGCCTTCCGCGAGAGCACCTGCGCCGGAATGGGATGATCCGAACAAGGACGGTTGGTCTGGGTTATCCCTTTGCAAATGTTGTTGAGCGCTCCGGTCGCCTGTGGCGAGACACTCTCCTCAGGGGGCGGATCGGTTCATTCGCAGGTGCAAAAGGCGACGTGCGACCCGTTTTCAAATCCGGACGAATTATCAATTTTTTTGGACGGGGTGGTTACGCGCCCTTGCCGAATTCGCTGCATCCTTCTCGCAAGAGGAGCGCCAGACGCGAAAGCGAACATGGCCGATAGCGGGAGGAGGATGACATGGATGCGATCCATGAGCAGGGTGCGGCCCTGGGCAAGTCCGAGATCAGATCGTGCTTCGACTCCGACACGGGCACGCTGGACCGACGCGTATTCGCGGATGAGGATATCTACAATCTCGAGTTGCGGAACATCTTCGCGCGCGCATGGAACTTCATGTGCCACGAGAGCCAGATCCCCAATGTCGGTGACTATGTCATCAATTATATCGGGGAGGATCAGGTCATCATTGTCCGCGACAAGCAGGGCGATGTGCAGGTCTTGCTCAACACCTGCCGTCACCGCGGCAATGCGCTCTGCCGTGCAGAGCAGGGGAATGCGAAATCCTTCGTGTGTTCCTATCACGGGTGGAACTACGATCTGAATGGCGATCTCATCGGCGTACCGGGCCTGACCGCCTATTATCGAAAGGACATCGACAAGTCGCAATGGGGCCTGGCGAAGGCGGCGCAGGTGGACCACTTCCACGGCCTCTATTTCGCGACGCTCGATCCGGATGCGCCTTCGCTGCATGACTATCTGGGTGATGTGGGCCGCGTCGGCCTCGGTCTGCTGCTTGCGCAGGGCGATGTGGAGGTGGTCGAGGGCGTTCAGAGAAATATCATAGACTGCAACTGGAAGGTCGCCGTCGACAATCTGTTCGACTGGTATCACGTCCAGTACAGCCATGCCTCGGCGGGCATTGCCGGGTTCATGGATATCGCCGCCATCCTTCATCCGCAGAACCAGATGGTGATGCTTGGCGAATATGGCCACGCGATCAGCGGGCCTGCCATCCCGCAGGACAAGCAGGATTTCCTCGACGGGCTGTCGGATGAGGAGCGCAGGGCGCTTGCCGCCAACATTGCGAAAGAGTCGAAGGGGCCGCCGCCGCCCATTCGCATGAAGGCCGCTAAGGAGCTTCTGGGACCGGTTGGCGTGCGCTCGATGGGACACCCGAACATCTTCCCCAATCTGTGGGTTTCAACCAACGGAACCCAGCTCTGCCTCCGGCTGCCCCGCGGACCTTTCGAGACGGAGATCAGGTGGTACACGGTCCTGCCGAAGGCGATGCCCGAAGACGTGAAGAGGCAGGCAATCGCTTTCAATACGCATCTTTTCGGCCCTGCCGGCATGCTCGAGCAGGATGATGGCGAGAACTGGAGTCAGAGCACGCGCGCCTCTCGCGGCGTGAAGTCGCGAAGCTATCGGCATCACATGGCGATGGGTCTCGGCCACGACGAAGTGATGGTCGACCCTTCCGGTCAATCGCGCATCGAAACAACGATCAGCGAGCATGCTCAGCGCTGGCTCTACAGGAACTGGATGGATTGGATGGCAGCCGATAGCTGGGCCGACCTGAAGGAAGATCATTCGCGTGTGCCGGAGGGGAGGGTCTGATGCCGCATTCGGAGACTTTGACCGTCGCAGCCAGCTACGCGAACGCACTTTCGATCCAGAGTCGTATCGAGTTGCAATTCGAGATCGAGCAGTTCCTCTATGCCGAGGCGGCCTTGATCGACGGGCGGGAATATCGCGCCTGGCTCGATCTCTGGACGGACGATTGCAGCTACTGGATGCCTATCCGCCGCACGGTGACACTGTCCGATATCGACAAGGAATTCACAAAGCGGGGCAAGATGGCCTTCTTCGATGACGACAAGAGTTCCCTGACGATGCGCGTCGCGAAGATGGAGTCGGGCTCCTCCTGGTCGGAGGATCCGCCGTCACGCACCCGCCACTTCGTCAACAATGTTCGTGTCGTCGAGGTGGGTGGCAACGAGATGACCGTCGAGGTCGCCTTCATGCTCTATCGGACGCGGCTCGACACCGAGGAAAGCACGTGGGCCGGGCGCCGTGTCGACAGGATCCGGCGCGTGAATGGCGCGCTGAAGCTCTGCGGCCGTGAGATCTATCTCGACCAGACGCTTATCCGGGCAACCAACATGAGCACGCTGTTCTAGATCCTGTTCCGCTGCACTGGATCGCAATCGCTTTTGAATAGGGCAGGAACATGCCGATACTTTCGGGAGAAGTCGCGCTCGTTACCGGGGGAGCGTCCGGTCTGGGGCGCGCCATCGTCGACAGGCTGATTGAGGAAGGTGCGCGTGTGGTCGTATTCGACCGCTCCGAGGAGAAGCTGCGCGCGCTGGAGAATATCCATCGCGAGGCGGTTGCGGTTGTCGCGGGCGACGTGCGCTCGGGCGAGGACAATCGGAAAGCGGTGGCGCTGGCGGTTGATCGCTTCGGAAAGCTCGATTGCGCGATCGGAAATGCGGGCATATGGGACTACAACGTCACGCTCGACGATATGCCCGCCGAGCAGATAGACAGCGCCTTCGACGAGCTGTTTGGCGTCAACGTAAAGGGCTATCTGCAGCTCGCGAAGGCGGCACTGCCTGCGCTGGTTCGATCACGCGGCGCGCTCGTGTTTACGGTTTCGAATGCCGGGTTCGACCCGGGCGGCGGCGGGCCCCTTTACACCGCCTCGAAGCATGCGGTCGTCGGCCTTATTCGCCAGCTCGCATTCGAATTCGCTCCCTTTGTCCGCGTCAATGGCGTGGCGCCGGGGCCGATCAACACCGATCTGCGTGGACCGGCTTCGCTGGGCCTCGCCGACACGCCCATCAGCAGCATCGACCTGCCCAAGCTTGCGGGGCCTGCGGTACCGCTCGGGCGAGTTCCGGCGGCTGAGGAATATGCCGGCTCCTATGTCTATTTCGCTTCGAGACGCGACAGCGCGCCGGCAACTGGCGGTGTCCTCATCTGCGAAACGGGAATTGGAGTCAGGGGCATTGGCGTGACGGCGGCGGGCGCAGGTCTCGCCGATCGCTACAAGTAAGGGGAGCATCATTCATGAGCGTGGCGTCGCTTGGATATATCGGCTTCGAGGTCAGCGACCTCCAGGCCTGGGATGCTTATATGACGGGATTTCTCGGCTTGATGCCGGGCAGAGGCGAAGGCCCGTCCGCAAAGTACAGAATGGACGAACGGTCCTTTCGTATCCAGGTCGACGAAGGCCAGAAGGACGACCTCTCTTTCATCGGCTTTGAAGTCGCCACGCCGGAAGACCTGAAGGCACTCAGAGATCGCCTCACAGCGGCCGGCATCGATTGTTCAGTGGCGTCGAACCAGCTCGCGGCGGAGCGCGGCGTGCGTGATCTCGCCGTTCTGAAGGACCCCTCCGGCCTCCAGGTGGAGATCTATGTCGGCGCGACGGCGCTCACCCATGTGCCGTTCAATTCGCCAGCGGGCGTCTCCGGTTTCCGTACCGGAGCGCAGGGCGTCGGACATGTGGTGATGGCGGTGGACAAGATCGACGAGGTACGTGCCTTCTACACCGGGCTTCTCGGCTTCAGGCTGTCGGACACGATCGGCATAGCGATTTCTCCCGATTTCACCCTGACGCTTGAGTTCTATCACTGCAATCCGCGTCACCACACGCTGGCCCTTGTGCCGATGCCCGCTCCCAGGCGCATGCACCATTTCATGGTCGAGATGGCGACGATGGATGACGTGGGCTACGCGATGGACCGAATGGCGAAGTACGGCGTCAGGCAGACCATGACGCTCGGCAAGCACACCAACGATCAGATGGTTTCGTTTTACGCAGCGACGCCGTCGGGATTCGAAGTGGAAGTCGGCACGGCCGGGATCGCCGTCCAGGACGACTCATGGCGCGTCACCCATCATGAGGCCACCAGCATGTGGGGCCACAAGCACTGCAATTGATCTCAGCGTTTAACGGGGAGTTGTTATGAGCATTACGGAAGCGAGCACCAGCCGGTTTGTTACCGCCGGAGGAGTCAGGATTCACTATAACGAGGCCGGATCCGGCCCCGCACTCGTGCTGATCCATGGCGGCGGACCGGGCGCGAGCGGATGGTCGAACTACAACCGCAATATTGAAGTGCTCGCACGGCGGTTTCGTGTGCTCGTTCCCGATCTGCCTGGCTTCGGCAAGTCGGATATCAAGCCGAAGGGCAGCGCAATGCCCGCCTGGTATGCGACCAAGATGGGCGAGTTCCTCGACGCGCTCGGTATCGAGAAGGCGCATTTCGTCGGCAATTCGCTCGGCGGCATGGTGACGCTGCGCGTGGCGATGGACCGGCCGGAGAAGGTCGACCGCATGGTCCTTATGGGACCGGGTGGCAGCATGCCGATGTTCAGCCAGTTTCCAACCGAAGCGATCAAGACGCTGCTTTTCTTCTACGATGGTCCCGGCCCCTCGCTCGCGCGGCTGCGCGGCTTCGTGAAGGACTTCGTCTACGATCCGTCCCAGATCACGGATGAACTGCTTGAAGGACGAATGAAGACGGCGCTGCAGCCGCATATCGTCGAAACGCCGCCGATGCGCCCCGACCCGACCGCGAAGATGGAGGCGATCTGGTCCGACCCCCGTCTCGCGTCGGTGCAGCATGAAACGATGATCATCTGGGGACGAGAGGACAAGGTGATGCCGATAGATATGGCATTTCCGCTCCTCAAGCAGATACCGCGGGCGCGCCTCTTCGTTCTGCCGCAATGCGGGCATTGGGCGCAGTGGGAGCACGCGGAGGAGTTCAATCGCGTGACCGCGGATTTCTTCGGGGCAGGCAATGCCGCTTGATCTGAATGCCATTGCGGCCTCGCTCGCCGAGGCGCGGCGCGGCCGAAAGCCGGTGCCCCCGCTTACCGACAGCTTTCCCGGCTTCGACGTCGCTTCGGCCTATGCCGTGCAGGAAATCAACACCAGGCTGCGCCTCGCTGCGGGACAGCGCATCATAGGCCGGAAGATCGGCCTGACGTCGCCGGCGGTACAGGCGCAACTCGGTGTCGGTGAACCGGACTACGGCATGCTGTGGGACTGCGACGATGCGAGCGGCGACGCCATAATCGCGGCGGGGGACATGATCCAGCCAAAGGTCGAGGCGGAAATCGCCTTCATCCTCGACAAGCCGGTGAGAGAGGTCCAGCCGACGCTGGAGGGCATGGCCGCTGCAATCGGCTATGCGGTTGCGGCGGTGGAGATCGTCGACAGTGCGATCGCCGATTGGCGGATCAAGCTTGCCGATACGGTGGCGGACAATGCCTCCGGCGCGAAATTCGTTCTGGGAAAGGATCGTCGAAAGCTTTCCGAAATCGACCTGCACCTCGGTGGAATGGAGATGTGTCTCAACGGAAAGCAAGCGTCGGTTGGCGTTGCTGCGGCCTGCCTCGGCAATCCGCTGAACGCGGCGCGCTGGCTCGCTCAAAAGATGGTTGAGGTGGGGCGCCCTCTCGATGCCGGCGATGTCATTCTTTCCGGCGCGCTTGGCCCCATGGTCAATGTCGCGCCGGGCGACCGGTTCGATGTTTACGTCCAGGGGTTTGAGCCCCTGCACCTTGCCTTCGGATAGGAGAAGCGGATGGTTGATACGGCGGGCAAGGTCGGCGCTGCGATTATCGGGTCGGGCAATATAGGCACCGATCTGATGATCAAGATCATGCGCCTTTCCAAACACCTCGATATGTCGGCCATGGTGGGTATCGATCCTGCATCCGACGGGTTGTCCCGGGCGACGCGTCTCGGTGTCGCCACGACGGCGGGGGGCATCGAGGCGCTGGTGGAGATGCCGGAGTTCAAGAACATCGGCGTGGTCTTCGACGCGACCTCTGCCGGGGCGCACAGGCGGCACAACGAAGTGCTGCAGGCTCACGGCAAGCAGGTCATCGACCTCACACCGGCCGCTATAGGGCCCTTCGTCGTTCCAAGCGTCAATCTCGATGCGATGGCGAATGAGCGCAACCTGAACATGGTGACGTGCGGCGGGCAGGCAACGATCCCCATCGTTGCTGCCATCAGCAGCGTGGCGCCCGTTCTCTACGGCGAAATCATCGCATCGATCGCGTCCATATCTGCGGGGCCGGGTACGCGTGCAAATATCGACGAATTCACTCAAACGACGGCCAAGGCGATCGAAACCGTAGGTGGCGCAACGCGGGGCAAGGCGATCATCATTCTGAACCCGGCGGAGCCTCCGCTCATCATGCGCGACACGGTGCATTGTCTTTGCGCCGACGCCGACCCGTCCCAGATCGTCGCCGCTATCGAGAGGAAGGTTGCCGAGGTGCAGGCCTATGTTCCAGGGTATCGGTTGAAGCAGGCCGTGCAGGTTGAGAAGGTCGGAGGCAACCGCCCGCTCTACCTGCCGGATATGGATCGCTCCTTCACGGGCCTCAAGGTGAGCACATTTCTCGAAGTCGAAGGCGCCGGCCACTATCTGCCGCCATATGCCGGCAATCTCGACATCATGACCTCCGCCGCTCTGCGCACGGCCGAGGCACTTGTACGGAAATGGCAGGTGGCCGCATGACCGTTCCCGGCAAGCTCTATATTCAGGACGTGACGCTTCGCGATGGCATGCACGCGATCCGGCACCAATACTCTCTCGATCATGTTCGTAGTATCGCGCGCGCGCTGGACAAGGCCGGCGTCGACGCCATCGAGATTGCGCATGGCGACGGGCTTTCCGGTTCCAGTCTCAATTATGGCTTTGGCGCCTGCACCGATTGGGCCTGGATCGAGGCCGTCTGCGAAGTCGTGGAATCCGCCGTCGTGACGACGCTGCTTCTGCCTGGGATCGGCACCATCGAGGATTTGCACCGCGCCTATGGCATGGGTGTGCGGTCGGTGCGTGTGGCAACCCATTGCACCGAGGCAGATGTCGCAAGGCAGCATATCGAGTTCGCCCGCAATCTCGGCATGGATGTGAGCGGGTTCCTGATGATGAGTCACATGTCGCCACCGGAGGCTCTCGCCAAACAGGCGCTTCTCATGGAGAGCTACGGCGCGCATTGCGTCTATGTAACCGATAGCGGCGGCGCCATGACCATGGACGACGTTGCCGCGCGATTGCGCGCCTACGACGAAGTACTGAAACCCGAGACGCAGCGCGGCATTCATGCGCATCACAATCTGAGTCTCGGCGTCGCAAACTCGATTGTTGCGGTGCAGAACGGTGCGATCCGTGTCGATGCGTCTCTGACCGGCATGGGCGCAGGGGCAGGGAACGCGCCGCTGGAAGTCTTCATCGCTACCGCCGACCGCTATGGTTGGGAACACGGCTGCGATCTTCTGGCGCTCATGGATGCGGCTGAAGATCTGGTGCGACCGCTGCAGGACCGTCCTGTGCGGGTCGATAGGGAGACGCTGAGTCTCGGCTATGCAGGCGTCTATTCGAGCTTCCTGCGCCATGCCGAGGCAGCTGCGGAACGCTACGACGTTGACGTCCGAAAAATCCTTATGGAGACTGGGCGACGCCGTATGGTCGGCGGTCAGGAGGATATGATCGTGGATATTGCCCTTGATCTTTCGAGGTAGACGAGTGCGGATGACGCCGACCGTCTTGGATCTGGAGATCTGATCGAACATGGCGGGCAGGTCATACGCCACGGTGCCCGGCGCTGAAGCCGTCAGAAACGTCGCCGCCTACGGCGCGGATGTCACAGAAGATGTGCGGATGGACGGTGTATATTTCTTCCGTTCATCGGCCTCGCGTCCATTCGTCAAGATTCTCGATCCGGGCGATTTCTCCTATTGCGTCATGGTTCGACGTGGGCGAATGCGCCTGACCATCGAGTTTCCTGAGCCTCAGGTGATCGACCTTGGGCCCGGAACGATTGTCGGTGTCAGCGGGCTCGCGCCGCATCGTCTGTGCTCGATAGATGCGGGGGGCGACGTCCCGATCAGCACTTTCGACAGGGTATCTCTTTCGGAGCAGATCGATCCGCGCAGCGATCTGGAGCTCATCATCGGTGTCGCTCCATCGGAAAGTATTGCCTTGTCGAACCTCATCATCGGACCGGTCCATCTGGCCAAGGACGTAGTGCCCGAGTGCGCGCGCCGCATATGGAAGGCGGTTGAACTTCTGGACGAGGAGTTTTCGGATGGCGGGCATCCATATGGACAAGCCATTATCGTCCGAAGGATAGCCGAGATCATCCTGATCAACATGTCGCGCGCCATTCTCGTGAGCAGAGAGAAGAACGATGCGCCCGCGCCGAGATTGATGAACAGCAAGGGCGTTCTGGCGGCGATCAGGGCCTTTCTCGCGGCGCCGCTCGATGACTGGAGCGTGGGAAGGCTCGCCCGCGTTGCGGGTATGTCGAGAACGAAGTTTGCCGAGGAGTTTCGGCGGGTCATGGGCCAGACGCCAATGCAGACGCTTGGGCGTATCCGGCTCACGCTCATCGCACGCAAGCTCATTACCGAGGAAATGTCGGTCGATGAAGCGGCCGACGTGGCCGGCTACAGTTCATCCGCGGCGTTCATCAGAGCCTTCAATCGCGAGTTCCGCACGACGCCGCGCCAGTGGCGCAAGATCCAGAAAGACCGGATCGGGTCGTCGCTGCCGGCTGATTGACCGCGCTGGAAAGAAGCGTGCCTCAACGCCGATGGTATTGCCCCTTGTGGGAAGAATCCGCGCCTCACGAAGCCCGCGTCACTCGAAATCCCCGCCGCGATGACGTGATGCTAGGCGCCATTCGCATCGGGATTTTCGGCGGCGAAACGCGCGGCATCAGTCCGCATGACTTCGAGACACGCGTCGACGACATCCGGATCGTAGATCTTTCCTCTGCCGTGCCTGATCTCGTCAAGCGCCGCATCCAGCCCTAGTGCGGCCCGATAAGGCCTGTGCGACATCATTGAATCGACCACGTCCGCGACGGCGATAATGCGTGCTTCGAGGAGAATCTGGTCTCCCTTGAGGCCCGCCGGATAGCCGGAGCCGTCCATGCGCTCATGATGCTGCAAAATGATCTGCGCGATCGGCCATGGAAATTTCACGTGCTTCAGAATGTCGTAGCCCGTCTGCGGATGTGTCTTGATGAACTCGAACTCGACCTTGGAGAGCTTGGCCGGCTTGTTCAATATCTCCGCGGGAACGTTGACCTTTCCGAGGTCGTGTACGATGCCGGCGAGCCGCAATCCCCTGATGCGGTCCGCAGGAAGCCCCATCTTCAACGCAATAGCCTCGGCGATTTCGGTAACGCGCCGCTGATGACCGGCGGTGTAAAGATCACGCATCTCGACTGTATTGGCCACGGCGGCAATTGTGCTCTCCATGGCCTCCGCCATATGTGCGGCGAGTTCCTCCCGTTCGTGCCGGTCTCTGATTGCGCCGAGGCCGTAGGAGAGGTCATTGGCTAACTCCTCCAGAAGGCTGACTTCTTCGGTATCGAATGCGTCGGGTTCGGGCGCATAGATCGTCAATGCACCGTAAGCGCCGTCGGGCGCGACCTTGAGAGGAAGTGAAATGCTCGAATTCAAGCGGCGCTTCAACGCCGCCTCCCGCCACGGCGCCAGCAAAGGGTTGTTGGCGAAATTCTGATTGATTTGCGTGGTCCCGGTTCGGATCGCCGTTCCCGTAGGGCCGCGTCCTCTCTCCGTGTCAGCCCAGCTGACGTGACTCTGTTCAAGGTAGCCGTCGTTCACCCCCGCCCAGGTGACAACGCGAACCGACTTTCCGGCATCATTCTCGGCGTGTCCGATCCACGCCAGGCGGTAGCCGCCGACCTCGGTGATGACCTGACACATGCGCTGCACAAGTTCCTGCTCGGTGGTCGCGCGGATGAGCGCTTCATTTGCGCGGCTCAGTGTGCGAAGCGCGCGGGAGGTGTATTCGGCGCGCTGCTGCGCCTTAACGCGTTCCGAGATGTCGATAAGGATCGCGGAAATGCCTGAAAGAGTGCCCCCTGAACTATAGACCGGGGAGTAGACCAACGAGACATTGACCAGACTTCCATCCTTGCGGCGTCTTACGGTTTCGAAGCCGGAGACGCCTTTGCCTGCGCGCGTCATTTCGATCAGACGATCTATTTCGCCGGCCCGATCCGGCGGCAGAAACATGTTTGCGGACTTGCCGATGACTTCCTCGGCCTTGTAGCCAAGGAGCCTCTCTGCTGCCGGATTCCACGCATTCACGATGGTATTCAGGTCGGCGCCGACGATGGCGCCATTGGACGATTGAATTATTGCGGCCAACTGGTTCAGAGCGGCAATGCGCTCCTGTCTTTCCGACGTGTCGCGGATGACCAGTTGAAGCAGGCGTGTGCCGTCGCGATTGATCCAGCGCACCTTGACTTCGACCGGAAACAGGCTGCCGTCCTTTCGTTTCTGTATGTTTTGAAAGACGGTGGTTGCCTCTGTTTCCGAATCCGGAGTTTCCTCCGGCTGCATGTAATCGATGTGGGCATCGGAGGGGTGAAGGTCGCGCAACGGACGCCCGATGATTTCCGGCAATGTATATCCGTAGGCCGAGAGGGCGCGCTCATTGGCTTCGATTATATTTGCATTGGCGTCGGCAAGCAGGATGATTTCGTCAGTGTTTCTGCTGAGATAGTCGAAGCGCTGCGACATTTCGCGTTCCCGGATTTCGGCTTTCAGCTGCCTGACGATCAGATTGGCCTGTTCGCGCCGCAATATGGCGAGAAGGCTCACTGCCGCGATGAGAATGAGCAGAGCCGCACCTATAAATCCGATCGTGCGGGTGCGCTGAAAGGGCCGGTACAGCTCCTCAGTGTCGATCTTGGTTACCAGATGCCAGGTAGTTCCCGGAATATTGGTGACGGCCGCCAGCACCTCCGCGCCACGATAGTCCGAGCCTTCCATTGCCCCCTGGAAGCCCCGCACGGCCATGGCTGCCACAGCATCTGAGGAGAGGGGCACTCGGAATGGAGCCAATCGCGCCGGAGACCAATTGGAGGGAGGGTGCCGTGGTGCTGTGAGAAACAGAACAGAGCCACCCGCCTTCATCACAATGTTGGTCTCCGCCGACGAGCTTTTGCCGGGCCATTGAGCAATCAGGGGCAGAAGATTGAGCTTTGGATCGATGGCGAGAAGAACCAGCGCGATGATCTCGTGCTTTCCTCCGGACGAGAAAATCGGTGCGGTCACAAAGAGCTCGGCATAATCGGGATCCGCAGGTGAAAATCTTATCTCCGAACGCTGGGAACGGCCGGTGCGAAATGTCTCGCGCTCGATCGGGGTCGTAAACGCGCGCGCCTCGGTAACATCGCCGCCCGCGTGCAGAAGAGTGCGTCCGTCGACAGAGATCAGAGAGATGCTGCGGTAATTGCGATAGGCGTTGAGCGCATCCATGCGCTGTTCAATGCGCCTTGAGCGGTCATCGGCGGGCGCGCCATCCGCTAACCACGCGTCGATATCCCGGGTCAGGGCGAGTTGCCTGGCGAGCACTTCTGCGTCAGACGTTCGTTCGAAGAGCCAGCTGGATATCGTATCCCGGCTGACTTGCGCGATAATTTCGAGGTTCTGGCTCGCATTGTCCCTGAGAGAATTCCTCTCGCTATGAGAAATGAAATTGTCAGTGACAAGAATGGTGACGCAGAAGAGCCCAAAGAAGGCGATTGGGCGCCAGAAGAGTCTGAGTGCGTTCCATAGACGCGGAGCCGGCGCTTTTCCGTGAGTGTTTGTTGCGACCATCTGGTTCAAAGCACCGAGGATTGGCCGATCTCCTCGACGGATCACTCAAGGCGGGAAACCGGAAGTTTACTCATACGTGAGGGCTCTACATTAAGTCACTGCTGGCTGGGGCGCGAGGGAGGCCATTTCCACGCATGAGTAAATGTATTCCGATATGACACGAATGCTCGTTGCAAATATGAAGCGAGAGGCGTTGCAATACGGAACATTCGAATTTGCGGAGCCGGCACCCCGAACGCTGGCGACTGGCATTGGGACATGAGTTGATTTAGAACTTCATTGTTCGTTGGAGGCGGGTATTCGGCATGATGATACGTCTGCGGAAAAATGGGCGCTTCAAAAAGAAGACGCTGATCTGGCTTGCGGCGGCATCGCTGCTTGCGGGATGTGCCGACATCGACATCCATGGCAAAGGGGCAGCGCTGGCGAAGAAGGACGCGCAAGCGGCGGTCGACGAGGGCGGGGCCCCGCTCAGGCTGGCCCGGGCGGCCCGCGACGTTGGCGATTTCGCCTCTGCCGCCGATCTCTACAAGCGTGTGCTCGCCTCGAAGCCGGGTGATTCCGCGGTCATGGCGGAACTGGGCGCAACTCAGCTCGAGATGGGCGCGCTCTACGATGGCATCGATACTTTCAACAAGATTGGGCCGTCCGAACCCGCATATCTCGATGCCCAGATCGGTCTCGAGCGTGCGCACCTCATGCTGTCGAACCCGGACAAGGCGCTCGAATTTGCCGATAAGGCTGTGGCGATTGCGCCGAAGAATGCACGCGCACTGGTCGGGCGCGGCGTGGCGCTCGACATGCTGGCGCGCCATGCCGAGGCGCAGGAGCAATATCGCGCGGCGCTCGCGCAGACTCCGCACGATATGGGCGCTACAAGCAATCTCGCTCTGTCGCTTGCTGTGACGGGGCAATATGACGAGGGGATCCGGTTGTTGACACCCCTCGCCCGGGCGCCGAATGCGACCTCGCGCATTCGTCAGAACCTGGCGCTCATTTACGGATTGAAAGGCGACGACACTGCGGCGCGTGCTCTCAACCGCGTCGACCTGGACGAGCAGATGACTGAAAAGAACCTCATGTTTTACGCGGTAGCGCGAGAGCGCGTCGTCAAATAGGGATGCGCCGCTTCAGCTTGGGCTTATCGGGTAGCAGGCGTTGGCCGCCAGGTTCACCGTTTCCCCCACCCAGGGAATGATCAACCGGAAGGTCAGGGCGGCACTCACGCAGACATTGGTCGTTGCCTGGGTGACGGTGAATACGCTGCTGGTGATCTTGAGGCCGTATGCCTGTGTAACGGCGTAGCTCTGTATGTTTGCCGCTGTGCCGCAGGTCGTGGCATTGACCGCCGCGCAGCGTGCGGCCGCAAGCACAGCGCGGTCTAGCGTGGTTTGCGTCCAGAGAAGGCGCCCGACGTCGATGATGCCGAGCGTAAAGACGAGCACGACCGGAAAGACCAGCGCGAACTCGACCGCCGCCGTGCCGCCTTCGCCTTTGCGCGCAAATCTCCTCATTCAATTCTCACGACGGCATGCGCCGATAGAGTGGAAGGGATGGGGAGTCCCAGATAGGACAGTATCGTCGCGTGTGGAATCGAAGCGTCCACCCGTACATAATGCCCGGGCCCGTGGCCGCCCGTGCATGTGGCCGTGCAAAGCACCGCGGTTATTCCGCTTTCTCCGGGGCAGCCGCAAAACGTCTGTGGCGATGGCGTCGCCGTAATCGCGGTATTGCCGGTTGCGCTTTCGACGGCGTTCGTTATGCCTGCCGAATCCCAGCCATTCTGCGCGGCATAGCTCGCGCCCGCCTCGGCCGCCTCCTGTACCATCATCGACTCGCGAACGGCGAAGCCTATTTCGACCAGACCGGCCAGCATGATCAACAGAACGGGCGCGATGATGCCGAACTCGATCGCGGCTGTGCCGGCTTCGTTGGCTATCTTGAACAATGATCTTTGGCGCATTGTCATCGGCTCTCCTACTCGACCAATTTCGTGGCACCACCGCCGATCGTCGAGACGCCGGTTCCGACGCAGTCGTTGTTCAGCGCCGCGTTGTTGCTGATATTTATGTATTTGGCCACGATCTGCGTGCACTTGGATGTCGTTGTGATGCCATTATTATTGAAGTTGACGGTGCCCTCCGGAAAATAGAGCACGCCCTGGACATTGAGATTGACGTTGTTCGAAAAGACTTGCGTCCCGATCGCGGTCGGACCGTAGAACGCAATTCCTGCGAAGGTGCCGCTCGTCGGTGCAACCACATTGATGATGTTGCTGTTGCCCAGGTTTATGGTGTAGTTGCCATTGATGATTATCGTCACGCCGCTGGTGGCCTTGATTGTTACGCCGTTGCCGGTAACGAATTTGCTGTCGACGTAATATGTGCCTTGGCTGAGTGTGACGGTCGAGCTGTTCTTGAAATCGAAACCGCTGCAATAGTGGCCCGCCGAAAGAGTCTTCGTGCCGTTTACAATGCCGCTTGTGGAGGTGCAGCCAGGCGGAGTGCCCGCCGTCAGGCTTTCGTACGGATTTTCGACCGCCGTAGCGTGTTGGAAATTCGGAGAGCCCTGAAGATCCGAGTTGTTATTGAGCAGCCACTCGCCGACCACGTTTACCGGCCCGCGGATGACGGCGTTCTCGCCCAGGGTAAGGGCTGGTGAGCTGCTGGAATTGACCGCGACGCCGCAGTCGGGATTGGCTACGACGGCGTTGTTTGCCACGAACGCAGCAGGTGAGCCGCCGGAGCCCAGAGCGAGAAAGCAATATTCATAGCTTCCACTGTTCGCCGCGACTGCCATTGCCCCCACAGGAAGAATCCCGGATCGAAACAGGCCCAGGAGCAGCTGATTTTGGGGCTGGCTGACGATTACTTCGACCGCGCCCTCGAGGCCTGCATTGCCGGTACTGACCACAGGCGGAGAGTTGACAGTCACTGTGACGCCGTCCACGCCGTTCACGAATCCTGAAGCACTCGCGACGGATCTCGCCTGCATGGCGTAATCGGCCGGAACCCCCACCGCGAGGGCGCGCGCTCCGGAAATTGCCGCGCTATCCGCCGCCGATTGCATCTGCCGGTGTTTCATGAGGAGAAAAACGACGTCGGTGCCCAGGGCGATAAGGCCGATCGTCATGACCAGCGTGAGTCCGACATAGATAGCGACCGTGCCGCGCGTTGCCGGAATGAGCAGGGACGACAGAAATCTAAACAGGCGAAGCGGCATGATCCGGTGCTTTCATGTTCCTCATTGCCATCCCAGGGTGCTCGCATAGAGCAGTTGCAGAGCCACTCCAGGCGAGTGACTGACGCTGAATGATGCGCCAGATCAACGTTGTTTTATATCGTCGAAATGCCGCTTCGAGAAAAAAGAGTGGTATGCGGAGAAAGATGCGCGTCGGAGCAGGTAGAAAAATATCCGCTTCACCGTAAGCCCATCAAAATATGTCTCAATATGGGCAATTAAGTTTTGCCATTCCTTGAAAACGATATTGACCTCTCGCGTCCTTCGGAGCGTTGTAGACAATGTCTAATGGGCGCGATTATCGCGAAGAATGATCGTCGCCTGACGTTTTGAACGAAGGCAAAGCGAGTGTTTTGCCTTGATAATCAAATAAGGATTATTCGCGATGTCCATTCTCAAAGACACTTCGAAGAAGATTGCGACGGCTCTCTCCATCAGGTCGGAGAGCGGGGTGACGGCCGTCGAGTATGGGTTGATCGCGTCTCTCGTGGCGCTCGCGATCATCGTCGGCGCGGGTCTGCTCGGCACAAACCTGAACGATCTGTTCACCTACATTGCGGGTAAAGTTGACACGCCGTCCTGAGGCGCGGCTGGAAGGGGCTTTGGGGGGTGTCTTTCGTCTCTGCATCTGGCAGCGACGGGATGCGTCCCCCCACCTTGGTGGGGCCTGAGCGAGGACGATGTGACCACACCGGTTTTTGCGCTTTGGGGAGTTGCGTTTACTGCAGTGCTCGCGAGTGTCGTGCGGGACTTGCGGGATAGGATAATTCCCAATGTTCTGGTGTTGGTCGTCTGCGCGGCGGGGGTCGCGATGCAGATTTTCAACGAAGGATGGAGCGTCTGGTACGTGTTGCTCGCTGCGGCGGTGGTCTATCTCTGCAGCGCGGCGCTGGCCTATTGGGGGTTCATCGGCGGCGGCGATGCGAAGCTGATCATCGCCTCCAGTCTTCTGGTGCCGCCCGGTCAGGTCGTTGCTCTGATGCTCAGCATCGCGCTGGCGGGGGGGTTGTTGAGTTGCTTCTACCTTGCCGCAAAGGCCGTGTTGGCCCGCAGCGCGCTTGCCGAAATGCAGGGCGACGGTGGGATGACGGAGGGGGCGCCCATATCAACGTTTCTGCGCACGGAAGCCAACAGGATTCTGGCAGGTGAGCCGATGCCATATGCTGTCGCCATCTTTGGCGGGCTGGCATTTCACTTCGTCGTCGAGGTCATTTGATGCAACTGCGGAACATCCTGCTCATATTGGGCTTTCTGGCGCTGCTCGCGGGCGTTGCGCTTGCGGTTATCTGGGCGCGGTTGCCGGCGGAGAGGCCTGCGGAGGAGAGTGCAGCGGCACAGCGTTCCGCCATACTTGTAGCGACTGCCGATATTCCGAAAGGCGCACAGCTGCGAGCGGATCAGTTCACCTGGAAGGAAGTCCCGGCAAGCGACATCGCCCCGATCAATATTGCGCGTGGACAGGAGCCGTCCGGCCTTTATGTGGGCGCAGTTGCGCGTCGAGCGATTGCTGCGGGAGAGCCGCTCGATCGCAATGCGCTGGTGCTGAGCAACGAGCGCAATTTCCTTGCCGCGGCGCTGACACCCGGAATGTATGCCGTTGCCCTCTCGGTAGAGCCGTCGCAAATCGCGGCGGGATTGATCCGTCCCGGCGATCATGTCGACGTCATCCTTTCTCAGAGCTTGGGCGATCGGGGCGGGCTGCCGGTTGCGGTGGACGGCACCGTGCTCAGGGACATTCGCGTCGTGGCGGTAGACCAGTGGTTCGCCGGAACCTCTCCGGCGGGCGAGCGGGCCGCGTCTTTGGCGCCAGCTGCAACGAAAATGCCGAAGAACGTGACCTTGGAGCTGACGGAAGGCGACGCGAAGCGGCTTCTCGTGGCCACACAGATCGGACGCGTTACTCTCGCTCTTCGGTCTCTTGAAGGCTCGTACATTGTGTCCGAGGCAGCGATCGAGGGGCCGGGTCCGGTATGGTCGGACGAAGTGTCGCCCACATACCGCGCGTCAGCCGAAGCGCCGGTCGCAAAGTCGGGTGAGTTGGTGCGCATCATCCGCGGCTCAAAGGGTGGGGAATGATCGAAATGCTGTGCAGGATGAAGACGAGTAACGGCAGACGCGCTTCGGCGATCTCGATGCCGTCGCAGATCCGCAGATGGACGGTCCAGGCCGTCGCATCGAGCCTGTTGCTCGCCGCCGTAGCTGTTGGAGTCATCGGCGAGACGGGCGAAGCCCTGGCGGCTCCTGCGGCGCGGCAAGGGTCCGTTGTCGTCGAAGCCGACAAGGCGAAGCTGATACATCTTCCGGCGCCGGCATCGACGGTCTTCGTCGCCAATCCGGATGTTGCCGACATTCAGGTGCCTGATCCGCAGACGATTGTGGTTCTTGGGAAGCGAGCGGGCTCGACGACTGTTTACGCTTTCGACAGTGCAGGGAATGCAACTGGCTATTCGGTTCTGGTGAGCCATCAGACGGGCAATCTGACGTCGGATATCAAGCGTAACATTCCGGATGCGACGGTCGGCGTTACGAGTACGCCGAGGGGTTTCGTCGTCAATGGGAGCGTGGTTTCGCCGCTCGATGCAAACCGCATGAAGTCCATATCGTCTCAGTATCTCGTTCCGAACGAGCAGGCGATCCTCAACGCCGGCGTTACCAGCTCGACGCAGGTCAATCTGCGTGTGCGCGTGGCCGAAGTGTCGCGCGACGCCGAGAAGCAATTCGGTTTCAACTGGGACGCCCTCTATAACAACGGAAAGCTCGCAATCGGACTTCTCACGGGGCGAAAGCCTGCGTCCGCATTCGGAACCTTCATCCGGGACACCTCGTCGGCCAATCTCGACTCGCTCGGTGTCGGCTATCAGAACGGCAACTGGGACATTGCGGGTCTCATCGATGCCTTGAGAGATGAAGGGCTGGTCAGCATTCTGGCTGAGCCAAATCTCACAACGACTTCGGGCGAGCCGGCGAATTTCCTCGCGGGCGGTGAGTTTCCCGTGCCGGTATCTCAGGGGCTGCAGCAGATAACGATCGAGTGGAAGCGCTACGGCGTCAGCGTCGATTTCACGCCAACCGTTCTCACCGGGAACCGGATCAGCGTGAAGGTCCGGCCGGAGGTGAGCGAGTTGTCGAACTCTGGAGCGGTCACGCTCGACAACCTAGAGATTCCGGCGGTAACCGTGCGGCGCACCGAAACCACGGTCGAGCTTGCCAGCGGACAGAGCTTTGCAATTGCAGGCCTGTTTCAAAACAACGTGCAGAATCAGGTTAGCGAGTTTCCATGGCTCGCTGATATCCCGGTTCTCGGGGCGCTGTTTCGTTCGACGCGCTTTCAGCGCCACGAGAGCGAGCTCGTGATCATCGTCACGCCCTATATCGTTCAGCCTGTCTCGTCGCCTGGCGATCTGAGTTCGCCCACAGACGGGCTCGTTTATGCGAGCGACCTCGAGCAGCTATTGCTCGGGCGGTTGACGAGCACCAAGTCGGGCTCGCCCGTGCCGGCGTCGCCTAATCAGCCGCATCTCAACGGTGCAGCCGGGTTTATCGTGGAATGAACAAATGACACAGCGCAGGCGCAACTCATGGCTTAATGCCGCTGCCGCAGTTTCGATCGTACTTCCGATCATCTCGCTGTCATTCGATAGCGTGGCGGCGGAGGAGGCTTCATGTGGGCGATGGAGCACCCAGCTGGGAGCCAATCACGACAATGCGCCAACCTTTCATGGACCATGCGCGAATGCGCATAATCTTGAGAAGATGATCGACAAGAAGAGCGACCTCACGCAAGGCAGGCCGCTTGGGCCGGCCAATGCAGAGCGCGAGGCGGCGGCCGTCAAGCGTTATGAAGAGGGCAAGGTCAAGACCTCGACCGACTACAAATCGTCGTCGCCAGTCTCCATCTTTGGTGGATCTTCATCCTCGTCAGGGAACTAGTGATGCAAGGTCGTCCTAACGTGACAGAAGAAATCGGCTCGGGGCAAGCCTCCGCCACCGTGATGCTTTATCTGAGCGACAGCTACAGCGAGAACGTGTTTCGGACGCGTCTGAATGTAATCGGCATCCAGAACCCCTATATCGGCAAGGGGGGCATTCTTGGAGCGATCAGGGACCTTGCGAAGATGCGTTCGCCGCGTCTGTTGATCGTCGACATTGCCGGCGTCGAGGATCCGATCGATCGCGTCAACGAATTGGCCGCGCTTTGCGACCCGCAGGTCGGCGTGATCGTCGTCGGTGAAACGAATGACGTTGTGCTTTACCGCAGCCTGAAGAATGCCGGTGTCGCGGAATACTTCTTCAAGCCGATCGTCGGCGACGTCGTCGGATATACCTGCAATGCGCTATTGAACGGCTCCGTTGAGCAGCTCAGTCCAGGTATCGGCATCGGCAAGCTCGTGCTCATGCTGGGTACGCGGGGCGGGGTCGGTGTGACGACCATTGCGACGCAGATGGCGCTTTACCTTGCAAACGAACGCAAGCGGAGAACCGTTCTGGTCGATCTGGATCTTGAATCCGGAGATATCGCGCTCCAGCTCGGCGTAGAGCCGCAGCGTGCGCTCGGCGAAGTTCTGGCGCATCCGGAACGCATCGACGATCTCTTCCTCGAACGCGGCGTCACGCATATTTCGGATCGCCTGGATCTGCTTGCGTCGCTGGAGGCGCTGGACGGTTCAAGCCATGTCGAGGAAGACGCAGTGCTCTCCTTGCTGACCAATCTGCTGCGCACCTATCGCTACGTCTTCGTCGATCTTCCGGCCTATTCCGCAGCGCGGCTGCCGCGACTCATGAGGCAGCCAAGCACCTGCTTCCTGGTCAGCGATTGCACGTTGACGGCCGCGCGCGACGTGGCCCGATGGCGCACCGCGATTGGGGCGGACTCGGTCAACCGGACGACCTTTCATATTCTCAACAAGAAAGGCGCCGATTTTGCGCTGCCGCTTGAGGAATTTCTTCACGCGGTTGGCACACCGCCGGATGCAACTATCTCGTACAGGCATGAAGTGGGACGCGCTTCGGTTCTCGGCGCCAACGAAGTGCTGAAATGCAGATCGTTCCTGCAGGAACTCAAACCGGCGCTGCAAACGATTTCCGGCGAAGGAGCCGCCACGGCTACGCGCGGATTTCTCCGAGGGCTGTTCGGCTGATGGCAGGACCCTTCACGTTCGGTAAGAAGCCAACGGGAGAGGAGCCGTCCGAAGCCGGCTCCGCCGGACCAGTAGTGCAAACTGGGCCATCGCCGAGAGCGCCGCGTCCGGACTCGGATGCGCGCGTAAAGACGAACGTCAAGGTGATCGAGTTCGTCGAGGATCAGGTCTTGACGATGATCGAGCCTGCGCTCGCGGTGCGACTGTCTCCCGACATGTTGCGCAAGCGGGTAGAGGATCTCATTTCGGCAGTTGCCGCTCAGCACCAGCTGCTCATTAACCAGGAAGAACAACGGTCACTCGCCGAGCTTATCGTGGATGACATGGTGGGGCTCGGCCCCATAGAGCCGCTGCTGAACGACGAAACCGTATCCGACGTGATGATCAATGGACCGAACATGGTCTATGTCGAGCGCAAGGGTAAGCTTGAGCGCACGCCCGTTCATTTCCGAAACGATGCGCATGTGATGCATGTGGCGCAGCGTATCGCGTCGTCCGTTGGCAGGCGTATCGATGAATCGAGCCCCATGCTCGACGCGCGCCTGCCGGACGGCAGTCGTGTGAATGCGATCATTCCGCCTCTGAGCCTCAAGGGCCCCTGCATATCGATCCGAAAATTCTCGAGAAGTGTCATGAACTTCTGGCGCTTTACGGAGCTGGGCACCGTCTCGCGGGAGATGGGAAGAGCGCTCGAAATCGCCGCGCGATGCCGTCTCAATATCATCGTTTCGGGAGGCACCGGCTCCGGCAAGACGACATTCCTCAATGCGCTCTCCCTCATGATCGATCACGGTGAGCGCATCGTGACGATTGAAGATGCTGCCGAGCTTCAGTTGCAGCAGCCACACGTGATCCAGCTTGAAACGCGTCCGGTCAATGTTGAGGGAAAGGGTGAGGTAACGCAGCGCGACCTCGTCCGGAACGCGCTCCGAATGCGCCCCGATCGCATCATTCTCGGCGAGGTGCGCGGCGGCGAAGCATTCGACATGATGCAGGCGATGAATACGGGCCATAACGGATCCATGTCGACCATTCACGCGAACTCGGCGCGAGACGCGCTCGCGCGAATTGAGAACATGATCCTCATGGCGAACGTGAATATTCCGATGCAGTCGATCCGCATGCAGATTGCGAGCGCGCTTGACCTCATCATTCATACCGAACGCATGCGCGACGGCGTACGGCGCGTCACGGAAGTCGTGGAGGTCGCGGGTATCGAGAACGACACCATTCTGCTTGGGACGCTGTTCAGCTATCGCTACCTGGGGCAGAACCCGGATGGATCCCTTGACGGGTACTTCAAGAGCGAGGGCGGGCGTCCGCGTTTCCTGCCGCGTGTCGAGTATTTCGGCTTCGGCGAAGAGTTCCTAGAGGCGATGACGCCGACGAAGCAACCGGAGCGCAAGTGAGAGAACTCGTACCATATTTCGGAATATTTGCGCTGCTCCTGTTCGGTGCGGGCTCGTTCTTCGGCGTCTTCGCAATCCGGCGGGAGATGCGTCGAAATATCCGGCACAGAGCCAAGCTTCTATCGCCCGCACGGCCGCCATGGCTTCGGAGCGAGAATGACGAAGAGGATCTGGCGCTGCCGGTCGTCATCGGTTTCCGTATCCGTTCGTTTTTCTCGGCGGGACTCGCGCGGCGGTGGGGAATGACGACACATGGCGGCGTATTGATTGCCGTCAGCATCATTTCGGTCGCCGTCGCATGGATGTTCCTGTCGGCCCTGTTGCATCTGCCGATCTACATCGTTGTGCCCGGTCTTGTTGTGGCCTTCTATTTCGGACCGAGGCAGTTGCTGAAGAACCGGCAAAGGCAGGTTGAGGACACTTTCACCGACCTCTTTCCGGAGGCGGTCGACATGATCACGCGTATCGTAAGGGCGGGCTTGCCGATCAATGTTGCGATCCGCGCTGTCGGCAACGAAGCGCCTCCGCCAGTGAACCAGGTCTTTTCGACGCTTGCCGCGGAAGAGAAAATCGGCGTTCGTTTTGACGAAGCGCTGGCGGCGGCGGCGGACCGTATCGGGCTGCCGGATTTCCGCTTCTTTGCGGTTGCCGTCGCCCTGCATTATTCAACAGGCGGCAACATTGCCGCGACGCTTGAAATTCTCTCCGACATCGTGCGCAAGCGGAAGGCCACGAGAATGAAGGCAAAGGCGACGACCGCGGAAGTGCGAACCTCCGCCATCGTGCTGGGTTCGCTTCCGTTCGTCGTCATCGGTGGTCTGCTTGTCCTGAGCCCGCAATATCTCGCCCCGTTGAGCACAGACCCGCGTGGAAACGTCATTATCGGTCTTGCTGTCGGCTTCCTCGCTGCGGCCTATTTCTCGATGCGGTGGATGATGCAGCGAGCGACAAGAATCTAGTCGAGGGATGTGAGAAAGAAACGCCCATGGGCCCGCAAGATATAAGTCAGACCGGCATGATCCTGCTCGGTGCGGCGCTCTCGCTCATCTGGGCGGGGGTGATCATGGTCATCTACTCCATCCATATGCGCCGACAGACGATCGATCGGCGCATCGGCCTGATCAGCCCGAAGGCGACGGTGAAGTCGGCCGAGCCGAACCTCGAGGTGGCTATCGGAAAGGCGAAGGCGGCACACGATCTGCCGTCGGGTATGACTGAGCGTGAGCAGCACGAGCTGTTGCGCATCTTCACCCGTTGGAAAGTGCCGCAGGGCTACGCCATGCAAGCCTATGCGGCAACGCGGGTGTTGAGCGTTGTCTTGCTTGCATCGCTGACCTTCTTCGCCTTTTCCTATCTTCCAGCCATCGGCGGCAACGCGCTCATCCATTATCTCCTGGCGATGGCTTTCGGTGTTATGGGCTGGATTCTGCCTCATTACGTCATCCAGAAACTTGCGGCGCATCGCGCCATGACGGCGGCAAGAGGCTTGCCCGATGCGCTTGAGCTGCTTGTGATCTGCGTCGAGGTGGGGCTTGCGCTCGAAGACAGTATCAAACGGGCGGCGGCCGAATTGCAGCACACGAACCCCGACCTGGCCGAGGAGCTTTACCTGACTTCCGCCGACCTCGAAATTCTGCCCAGCCAGGACCAGGCGCTCGCCAATCTGGCCGCACGGTTGGAGGTGCCAAGCGTGCGCTCTGTGGTGAGCACGCTGACGCAGACGCTTCGCTACGGTACGCCGCTCGTGAACGCCTTGCGACTGGTGGCCTCCGAATTGCGCAATACCTCCCTCATCGAAATGGAGGAACGCGCAAACAAGCTGCCGACGCTGATGACGCTTCCCATGATCCTCTTCATCATGCCGACGATCTTTCTGGTCGTAGGCGGACCTGCGGCGCTTCGTCTGGTCGACACCTTCTTCAAATAATCTCTTGAGCCGATGCCGCTGCTCTGCGCGTTTTTGCGACGCCGGCTGCCTCATGTGTAGGCAGTGAGCGGATATTCGCTGCTTTTCAAGTCGGCACGCTTCGAGGCCGCGATTGAACGATTGCCAAAGCTTCGTGGAACGCCTATTTCCGGCCAGCCTGGCAAAGGATAGAGCGGTTACATGACCTCGACGGCGGCGCGCGCGACCGGTTGGAAGGAAGTGCTGGGGGGCGGACGCCTCCCGCGTTTTGCGCTTCTTTGCCTTGGTATCTGGCTCAATGCCGCCGACGCGTTGATGACATCCACGATCATGCCGAGCGTGGCGCGGGATATTGGCGGATACGCCTATTTCGGATGGGCCATTGCCGCCTTCATGCTCGGATCGGTCATCGCGGGCACGAGCGCGGGGCAGTTCTCGCTGCGCTTTGGCGTACGCCGCGCCATGGTCGTCGCGGCACTGGCTTATTCGGCCGGCTGCGTCATCAGCGCTGCGTCGCCGGAGATCGCAAGTTTCCTCATCGGACGTCTTCTGCAGGGCATCGGCGCGGGGTGGATCGTCGGCCTCTGTTATGTCGCCGTCGGCACCATGTTTCCCGAACACATGCTTGCGCGCGTCCTTGCCGCAGTGTCGGGCGTGTGGGGCATCGCCACGCTGCTGAGCCCGCTGATCGGCGGCCTCTTTGCCGAAGGGAGCCTCTGGCGCTGGCCGTTCTGGCTCTTTGCGCTTCAGGGGGTGGCGTTCGCGCTTGCTGCGATGAAGCTTCTCGATGGAGGTGGCGTTGCGCGCATACGCCACTCGCTGCCGCTGAGACAGTTGGCAGTTCTGACGGTCGGCATTCTTTGTATTGCGGCGGCGGGGCTCGTGCCGGATGTGATGCGCGCGGTTCTTCTTGGCATCTCCGGTCTTGCGGTACTGATCTTCTTCGTCTGGCTCGACGGGCGTTCGCCGGTTCCGCTGTTGCCCCGTCAGACGGGCATGCCGTCAAGTATCCCGGCGGCCGCCTATACGATGATCTTCATGCTTTCGGCCGGTACGATCAGCTTCGGCGTCTACGGCGCGGCAATCATGCAGGTGCTGCAGGGAAGTTCGCCGCTTGTCGCGGGCTATGTTATCGGGGTGGAAGCCTTCGCCTGGACGGTGACGTCGCTTCTCGTTGCCGGCGCCGGTGCGCGATGGCACTCGCTCTATATCAGGATCGGCGCGAGCCTGATCGTTGCGGGCGTTGCCGGTCTTGCCTTTGCCATGCCGTATGGATCGATTGCGGAGATCATTGCCTGTGCGGTTCTGCAGGGCGGCGGCTTCGGCTTCTGCTTTGCCTTTATGACCAGGCGGCTTCTCGCGAGCGTGACGACTGAAGAGCGCGCCGTGGCGTCCTCGGCGGTGCCAACCATGCAGCTTGTCGGGGGCGCGGCGGGGTCCGCCGGCGCGAGCGCCATCGCAAATTTTCTGGGCTTCGGACAGGGGATCGACGCGGCGACGGCGGCGTCGGGAAGCTTCTGGCTCTTTGCCTGCTTCGTGCCGGTTGCGGCGGTGGGCTGGCTCGCTGCATGGCGTCTCGCGCGCCTCTAGCGGTCAGATCAGCCCGCGAGCCGAGAGTTCGTCCTTCACATAGGCGTAGTAGATCGGCGCGGCGATAACGCCCGCCACGCCGAATGCGGATTCCATCACCAGCATGGCGACGAGAAGTTCCCATGCGCGCGAGCTGATGCGCGAGCCGATGATGCGCGCATTGACGAAATATTCGAGCTTGTGCATGGCGACGAGAAATACCAGCGATCCGGCGGCGGCATAGGCCGATATGCCAAGGCTCACCACGACGATCACCGTGTTGGAAATGAGATTTCCGACGACCGGAAGAAGGCCGGTGATGAAGGTCACCGCGATCATCGTCTTTACCAACGGCAGATTGATGCCGAACATCGGCAGGACGAACACCAGATAAATGCCGGTGAGCACGGTATTGAGCGCGGATATGCGCACTTGCGCAAAGACGACGCGGCGGAACGCCTCGCCAAGCAGCTGCGCCCGGACGAGAAGGGCGCCGCGCAGCGGCGGCATGGTCGAGGGCTCCGGTGTCGCGTCGCCCATCGCGGCGAGCCCGCCGATGACGGCGCCGACGATGATGTGAACGATGAGGCGGCCAAAATTCTCGCCCAGGCTTTGCAGCGCGCCCGCATTCTCGCGCAACCATTGCGATGCCTGCGTCTGCCATTCGCCGGAGTTGGCGGGCAGGTAGTCATGCGCCCAGACGGGAATATAGCTCCTGGCGGCCTGCACGATTTCGGCCATCCGGCGCAGCAGCACGATCACGTTGTCGGAACTGTCGTTGAAGAGCGAAGTCACCCCCATGATGCCGGTGGTGAGGAGCAGAACGAAGAGGATGGAAAGGACGGCCAGCGCGATGAGCTTGGATGTGCGATGGGTGAGGCGTCCGACGCGCAGGCGGCCCGCGACCACGTGGACAAGCTCATAGACGAGGACCGCGGCCAGGAACGCAGCGAGCAGGCCGAGCTGAACGACGCCGAGAAGGGCAATGCCCATGAGGACCTGGGCAGCCAGAACATAGCGGCGGTCGTCCCCTCCGACCTGGAAATTCGTCGGCGCTGTCATGATGCTGCCTTCTCTCTGCGCATTTCTGCGCCTTGCCCGCCCGCGCGGATCATACAGGCGCCTTCTATCCCGGCCTAGTTTCAATATAGGCGCGACATGGCGTCAAAACAGGTGGGCATGCGAGGTCCGAGGCGCCGCGGCCCGTCATTGCCCGCCAACCCCTGATCGGCTAGAAGAGGCCACATATTTCTCCGAAATCGAGAGCGACGACGCATGGCTTCCTATCAATATGTCTACGTCATGGACCGCCTGTCCAAGACCTATCCGGGTGGCAAGCAGGTTCTGAAAGACATTCGTCTGTCCTTTCTGCCGGGCGTGAAGATCGGCGTTGTCGGTCTTAACGGTGCCGGTAAATCGACACTGCTCAGGATCATGGCTGGCGTCGACAAGGACTTCACCGGCGAGGCCTGGGCGGCCGAAAGCGCGCGCGTCGGCTATCTCGCACAGGAGCCGCAGCTCGATCCCGCCAAGGACGTGTTCGGCAACGTCATGGACGGTGTGAAGGAAAAGAAGGCGCTGCTCGATCGCTATAACGAAATCGCCGTCAATTATTCCGACGAGACCGCCGATGAAATGGCGAAGCTCCAGGACATCATCGACGCGCAGAACCTCTGGGATCTCGACAGCCAGGTCGAAATGGCCATGGACGCGCTGCGCTGCCCCGAAGGCGATGCGGACGTATCCAAGCTCTCGGGCGGCGAGAAGCGCCGCGTGGCGCTCTGCAAGCTGCTGCTCGAAGGCCCCGATCTTCTGCTGCTCGACGAACCGACCAACCATCTCGACGCAGAGTCGGTCTCCTGGCTTCAGAACTATCTGAAGGAATACAAGGGCACCGTCGTCCTCGTCACCCATGACCGCTACTTCCTCGACAATGTGACGGGCTGGATTCTCGAGCTCGATCGCGGTTCAGGCATTCCCTATGAGGGCAATTACTCGTCCTGGCTCGACCAGAAGCAGAAGCGGCTCGAACAGGAAGGCCGGCAGGACGAGGCGACGCAGCGCACGCTCGCCCGAGAACTCGAATGGATCCGGCAGAGCCCCAAGGCGCGTCAGGCCAAGAGCAAGGCACGTATCCGCGCCTATGATGACCTGCTCGCCGAAGCCGGGCGCCAGACGGACGGCAAGGCCCAGATCGTCATTCCGGCGGGGCCGCGTCTCGGCGGCGTCGTGGTCGAGGCCGATCACCTCACCAAGGCCTTCGGCGACAGGCTCCTGATCGACGATCTCTCGTTCCAGCTTCCACCCGGCGGCATTGTTGGCGTCATCGGCCCGAACGGCGCCGGCAAGACGACGCTGTTCCGCATGCTCACCGGGCAGGACAAGCCCGACAGCGGCACGCTGAAGGTCGGCGATACGGTTGTCATGGGCTATGTCGATCAGAGCCGAGACGATCTCGACCCGAACAAGAACGTCTGGGAGGAAATCTCCGGCGGTACCGACATCATCGAACTCGGCAAGATCACGATGCCGAGCCGCGCCTATGTCGGCGCGTTCAACTTCAAGGGTAGCGACCAGCAGAAGAAGGTCGGCGTTCTTTCGGGCGGCGAGCGCAACCGCGTTCACCTCGCCAAGATGCTGAAGTCGGGCGCGAATCTTCTGCTCCTCGACGAACCCACCAACGATCTCGACGTCGATACGCTGCGTGCGCTCGAAGATGCGCTGGTCGCCTTCGCGGGCTGCGCCATCGTCATCAGCCACGATCGCTGGTTCCTCGATCGCATCGCCACGCACATGCTTGCTTTCGAAGGCGACAGCCATGTCGAATGGTTCGAGGGCAATTATCAGGAATATGAGGAGGACAAGAAGCGTCGCCTCGGGGCGCAGGCGGAAATCCCGCACCGGATCAAATACAAGCGCTTCAGCCGCTGATCCTCTCGGTCTTCCCAAACAAGAACGGCGCGGAAATTTCTTTCCGCGCCGTTTTTCTTTGAGTTGGTCGGCCGCTTACTGCGCCGTGGTCGCTGCCGTCGTCGGCAGCTTGCCGTTCTCGGCATCCGCGATCTGCTGCTTCAGGTGATCGAGAAGGGCAGCGAAGTCGCCATTGTGATTGTTGATGACGGAGGTGAAGGCGGAGCGCTGCTCCTGGGCCAGCCACACGCCGACGACATTGACGTCGAAGAGCTTGTAGCCGCCGTCCTTCTTCAGAAGCCACCATGTGACCTTCACCGGCTCGCGACCATTGGTGAAGTTGATCTGGCTCTGCACCAGCGCCTGCGTGTCGCCCTTGAGCTGCGAGCCCGTAATGACGAGCTTCTCGTCGTGATAGTCGGACAGGCGCGTCACATAGACCTTCACCACGAAATTGTTGAAGAGCTTGATGTACTCGCTCTTCTGGTCGGGTGTGGGCGTGCGCAGAAACTGGCCAAGGCAGAAGGCCGCGATGCGCTGCATGTCGGCATTGGTGTCGAGCAGGGCGGCGAACTGCGCTTCACGCCCGGCACGGTCCAGGCTCTTGTCGCTGATGATCTTGATGGCCTGCTGCGACACCTCCGACACCCATGCCTCCGCGGCAGGGTCGGTGTTTGCAGCCTGCGCCGGAAGCGATCCGACGATGGATGTGAGAAGGGCGACGCAGAACGCGACCGGCGCGACTGCGGATCGCACGAAGTTAAGGGGGCTCATGGCCTGGTCTCCTGCAGACGAAACGCGAAGCTAAATTGTGGCGTCAACGCCGATACCGAACGGCGGCATCGCTCCTATTTAGCAGGAGCGACAGACTGCGGTTCGTTTGTGTCGAAATTTAGGTTCTCGATGTCGGGAAGCTTCTCGTTCGACACATTGCCGTTGGCAATCTCGTTGGCGCGCGTCTGGCGATAGAGGCTGCGGATCGTGGCGTAGTAGTCGACCGACGTGCGTTCGATCTGATCGAGCGTCTTGAGGTTGCGCGACCGGACGTCGACGCCGTTCACGACAAAGCGCGCGACGGGAACGGTGTACGGACCATTCCAGTAGATATAGGTGAGCGGGTCGAAGAACTGGTCCACCGCATAGCCGGCCAGGTCGCGGGGCGGCTTGGGCCCAAGGATCGGCAGGAAGAGATAGGGGCCTTCCGGCGTGTTCCAGGTCGCGAGCGTCTGGCCGAAGTCTTCGTCATGCTTCGGATAGCCCATGCCGGTCGCCGGATCGAAGAGGCCGAGAACGCCGATCGTGGTGTTGATGCCGAAGCGCGAGGCGGTCGTGCCCGCGCGGTCCCATTCGCCCTGAAGCGAATCGTTGGCGAGGATGACCGGCGAGTCCAGATTGTCCATGAAGTGGCGAACGCCGTCGCGCGCCGGATCCGGCACGACGCCCTGATACCAGGTCGCCACAGGCTTGAGGATGATGATGTCGAGGAAGCGATTGAGCTCGAAGAAATAGCGGTTCAGCGGCTCGATCGGGTCGTTGGTCTCTTCATAGGCCTTCACAGCCGCCGGGTTCGAGGCGTCGGGGTGCGTTGCGCAGCCTGCGAGCGCGAATGCCAACATGATGCATGCTGTCTTGGCGCCTGCGTTCGCAATCCTCGCGAATACTGTCATCATATCCCCACTTCTCTTCATCTTTTCCGATCAAGCTGCCCGTTTGCCTGCAAGGGGCGGTCATTCGCCGGGCCACGTTCCCGGCGCCAACGCTTTCGCAGGCCTCGGTTAAATCTCTGTTGCCACAGCCCGGTTCCACTGGCCGACTAAAATATTAAGCATATCGCTTAACGCCTAATGAACGCCGTCGCCCCAGATGTGCGGCATAGGCAGAGACTCTCATGTGGCACTTTAATTATCACAGTGAATCTTCGTTAACCAGCTAACCCCCTGTCACTGCTGCATTGATCGCTCATCTGTGTTGCCGAAATGCTGCGGTGCAAGGCAGTCTTCATTCCGGCTTGATAAGACATAAAGATATGTTTATATAGTCGTCGAATTCGCAAGTGCGAGGTGGGATGGAAGGGCTTTTGACAGGCTTGAGAGCGGCGGGAGAGCCGACCCGGCTGCGCCTGCTTGCCATCCTGGCCAAGGGCGAGCTTACGGTCACCGAACTCACCCAGATCCTCCGGCAGAGCCAGCCAAGGGTGAGCCGGCACCTGAAGCTGATGTGCGAGGCCGGACTGCTGGACCGCTTCCGCGAGGGAAGCTGGGTCTTCTATCGCCGGGCGCATGAAGGACAGGGCGCTCGTCTGGCGACGCTCCTTACCGGCCTGGTGCCTGCGGGCGACCTGACGGTCGCGCGGGACATGGAAAGGCTGGAGGCCGTCCGGGCCCTTCGCGCGGATCGGGCAGCGGCCTTCTTCAGCGCCAATGCCGAGCAATGGAACCGCATCCGCTCCCTCCACGTATCCGAGGCCAAGGTCGAGGAAGCGCTGCTGGAGCTTGCGTCCGGCCATAAGACCGGAACGCTGGTCGACCTGGGAACGGGCACGGGGCGGATTCTCGAACTCATCGGCGCCGAGGCTGAAATCGGCATCGGCATCGACCTCAGCCCGGAAATGCTCGGTCTGGCCCGCACGCATCTCGAGCAGGCAGGCGTCGACCATTGTTCGGTGCGGCAGGGCGACCTCTACGACCTGCCGTTGCAGGACGAGACGGCCGATCTGGTGACGCTGCATCAGGTTCTTCATTATCTCGACGATCCCGCGGCCGCAGTCGCCGAGGCCGCCCGTGTGCTGAAGCCCGGCGGCCGATTGCTGATCGCGGATTTCGCCCCCCACGAGCTCGACTTTCTCCGTGACGAGCAGGCGCATCGCCGCCTCGGCTTCACCGAGGACGAGGTGCGAAGCTGGCTCACCCAGGCGGGTCTCGAGGTGAGGGAGGTGCGCGAGTTGCCGCCGGAAGGTGGCGAGGAAGCAAAACTCACGGTCGTTATCTATGCGGCCGACAAACTCAAAACCGGCGCGGTGCAGAGGCGCAACGCGACGAGCGGTCAAACGGCGGGGATGAAGGAATGAGCGGACGAAACACACAGGCGGAGGCGCGCACCAGCGTCTCATTCGAATTCTTCCCGCCCCGCACGCCGGAGATGGAGGAAAATCTGTGGCGCGCGATCCGGCGTCTCGAACCGCTGCGCCCGGAATTCGTGTCCGTGACCTATGGCGCCGGCGGCTCCACGCGCGAGCGCACTCACGCGACAGTGAAGCGCATCGTGCAGGAAACGACGCTGACGCCTGCGGCTCACCTCACCTGCGTCGGTGCGAGCCGCGATGAAGTGAACGACGTCATCCGCTCCTATTGGGAGGCGGGCGTGCGCCATATCGTGGCGCTTCGCGGCGACATGCCCGAACTTGGCGCGGCCTACAAGCCGCATCCGCAGGGCTATCAGTCGACACCGGAACTCGTCGCTGGCATCAAACAGATCGCCGGCTTCGAGGTCAGCGTCAGCGCCTATCCCGAAGGCCACCCGGAATCGCCGTCCTTCGAGGCAGATATCGAGCTTCTGAAGCGCAAGGTCGATGCGGGCGCAACGCGCGCCATCACGCAATTCGCCTTCGACACGGAGCGCCATGCGCGCTTTCTCGAAGCGGTGCGGCGTGCGGGTATCGAAGTTCCGATCGTGCCCGGCATCATGCCGACGACCAATTTCAAGGGCACCAAGCGCATGGCTGAACGCTGCGGTGCCAGCATTCCGAAATGGCTCGACGACTATTATATTGGTCTCGACGACGATCTCGAGACGCGCAAGCTCATCGCGGCCTATGTCGCGGCGGAGCAGGTGAACCGCCTGCGCGCCTATGGCTTTGACCGCTTTCATTTTTACACGCTGAACCAGGCCGATCTCACCTTCGCGATCTGTCATGTGATCGGGCTCCGGCCCGAGCGCGTGGCCGCTCCCGTCGCGTGAGAGAAAGGACCGCCGCCATGACCAGAGACGAACGCATCGCCCGCCTGAAACAGGAGATCAACGAGCGCGTGCTCGTGCTCGACGGCGCCATGGGCACCATGATCCAGGGCTACAAGCTGACGGAAGCGGACTTCCGCGGCGAACGCTTCAAGGATCACCCGGTGGACCTCAAGGGCGACAACGAGCTTATCTCGCTCGTGCGTCCCGACATTCTGCGCGACATCCATCTTGCCTATTACCGGGCGGGCGCGGACTTCGCCGAAACGAATACGTTCAGCGCGACCACCATCGCGCAGGCCGACTACCATCTGGAGTCGGTCGCCTACGAGATGAATGTCGAAAGCGCCCGCATCGCGCGTCAGGCCGCCGATATCGCCGAGAGCGAGACGCCGGGCCGCGTCTGCTATGTCGCGGGCGTACTCGGGCCGACGAACCGCACCGCCTCGATCTCGCCCAAGGTCAGCGATCCCGGCTTCCGCAACATCAGCTTCGATCAGCTTCGCGACGCCTACAAGGAAGCGACGCGCGGCCTCATTGAAGGCGGTGCCGACACGATCCTTGTTGAAACGATTTTCGACACGCTGAACGCCAAGGCGGCGCTCTTTGCGGTCGATGAGGTTTTCGAGGAGATTGGCTTCGAACTGCCCGTGATGATCTCGGGCACGATCACCGACATGTCGGGCCGTCTTCTCTCTGGCCAGACGCCGGAAGCCTTCTGGAATTCGGTTTCCCATGTGAAGCCGCTTTCCATCGGCCTCAACTGTGCGCTGGGCGCGAAGGAGATGCGCGCCCATATCGACACGCTGGCCCGCGTGTCCGATGTGCGCGTCAGCGCCCATCCCAATGCCGGCCTGCCGAACGAAATGGGCGAATATGACGAGAGCCCCGAGCACATGTCGCATCTCGTGGGCGAGTTCGCGACCTCGGGTCTCGTCAACATCGTAGGCGGCTGCTGCGGCACGACGCCCGCGCATATCCACGCCATTGCCGAGGCGGTGAAGGGCGTGAAGCCGCGCACGCCGCCCGCCGTCGAGCCGCGCCTGCGCCTCTCCGGTCTCGAAGCCTTCACCGCGCCGTAAGCCTGCTCAGAAAAGAAGTGAAATGACCAACGCCTCTGCCAATTTCATCAATGTCGGCGAACGGACCAACGTCACCGGATCGGCGAAATTCAAAAAGCTGATCGTCGAAGGCCGCTTCGACGAGGCACTGGCCGTTGCCCGCCAGCAGGTCGACAATGGCGCCCAGATCATCGACATCAACATGGATGAGGGCATGCTCGACAGCGAGCAGGCCATGGTCACGTTCCTGAACCTCATCGCCGCCGAGCCCGACATTGCCCGCGTGCCGGTCATGATCGACAGCTCGAAATGGTCGATCATCGAGGCCGGTCTCAAATGCGTACAGGGCAAGGCGATCGTCAATTCGATCAGCCTCAAGGAAGGCGAGGACGCTTTCCTCGAACATGCCCGCAAGATTCGACGCTATGGCGCGGCAGCCGTTGTCATGGCTTTCGATGAGGACGGGCAGGCCGACACGGCGGAGCGCAAATTCGCGATCTGCGAGCGGTCCTACAATCTGCTGGTCGACAAGGTCGGCTTCCCGCCGGAAGACATCATCTTCGATCCGAACATCTTTGCCGTGGCGACCGGCATCGAGGAGCACAATAATTACGGTGTCGAATTCATCGAGGCGACGAAGCGCATCAAGCAGTGCCTTCCTCATGCTCATGTTTCCGGCGGGGTTTCCAACATCTCCTTCTCCTTCCGCGGCAACGAGCCTGTGCGCGAGGCGATGCATTCGGTGTTCCTCTATCACGCCATTCAGGCCGGTATGGACATGGGCATCGTCAATGCGGGGCAGCTCGCCATCTATGACGAGATCGAGCCCGAACTGCGCACGCGCGTCGAAGATGTGATCCTCAACCGCCGTCCCGACGCGACCGAGCGCCTGCTGGAAATTGCCGAACGCTACAAGGGCGAGGCGGGCAAGAAGAAGGAAGAAGACCTTTCGTGGCGCGAACTGCCCGTAAAGGAGCGCCTGACCCATGCTCTGGTGAAGGGGATCAACGCCTTCATCGAGGAAGATACCGAGGCGGCAAGAAAGGAAGCGACGCGGCCGCTTGACGTCATCGAGGGCCCGTTGATGGACGGCATGAACGTCGTCGGCGACCTTTTCGGCTCGGGCAAGATGTTCCTGCCGCAGGTGGTGAAGTCGGCCCGCGTGATGAAACAGGCCGTGGCCTATCTGCTTCCCTTCATGGAGGAGGAGAAGCGCCTCACGGGCGCAACGCAGAAGGAAGCTGCTGCAAAGGTTCTCATGGCGACCGTGAAGGGCGACGTCCACGATATCGGCAAGAACATCGTCGGCGTCGTGCTCCAGTGCAACAATTTCGAGGTGATCGACCTCGGCGTCATGGTGCCCGCGCAGAAGATCCTTGAGGTCGCGCGCGCGGAAAAGGTCGACGTCATTGGCCTTTCCGGCCTCATCACGCCCAGTCTCGACGAAATGTGCCACGTCGCCGCCGAGATGGAGCGCGAAGGCTTCGACATTCCGCTGATGATCGGCGGGGCGACGACCAGCCGCATTCACACTGCCGTCAAGGTCCATCCCAACTACAAGCGCGGGCAGGCCGTCTATGTGACGGATGCGAGCCGCGCCGTGGGCGTCGTCTCGAACCTGATTTCGCCAACGGCAAGGGAAAAGTACATCGCCGATATTCGCGACGAATATGCGAAAATGGCGGCTGCTCACGCCAATGCGCGCGGCTCCCGCGAGCGTCAGACGCTTGAGGCCGCGCGCGCGCATCGTCTCAAGATCGACTGGGCAGGTTACAAGCCCGTGAAGCCGAGCTTCCTCGGAACCAGGGTGCTTGAAGACTATCCGCTCGAAAAGCTCGTGCCCTTCATCGACTGGACGCCTTTCTTCGCGACATGGGAACTCGCGGGCCATTACCCGCAGATCCTGAAGGACGACAAGATGGGCGAGGCGGCGCAGGCTCTGTTCGACGACGCGCAGGAAATGCTCGCCCAGATGGTCTCCGAGAAGTGGCTGAAGGCGTCCGCCGTCATCGGCTTCTGGCCCGCGAACCAGATCGGCACCGACGATATCGAGCTTTACACCGACGATAGCCGCAAGGAGCGCCTGACGGTTTTCCACTCGTTGCGTCAGCAGATGGCGCGGGGCACGTCCGACCGCGCCAACATGGCGCTTGCCGACTTCATTGCGCCCAAGGAGACGGGCATTGCCGACTATATTGGCGGCTTCGCCGTGACTTCAGGTCATGGCGAGGACGAGGTGGCGAAGCGCTTCGAGGAAAAGAACGACGACTACAAGGCGATCCTTTCCAAGGCGCTGGCGGACCGCCTTGCCGAAGCCTTCGCCGAACATCTCCACGCCCGCGTACGCCGCGAGTTCTGGGGCTATGCGGCGGACGAACAACTTTCCAACGAGGAAATGATCGCCGAAAAGTATCAGGGCATCCGTCCTGCGCCGGGCTATCCCGCGCAGCCCGATCACACCGAGAAGCGGCCCCTCTTCGATCTGCTTGATGCGGAGAAGGCTGCG
Source organism: Parvibaculum sp. (assembly GCF_039680535.1). Taxonomy (GTDB): domain Bacteria; phylum Pseudomonadota; class Alphaproteobacteria; order Parvibaculales; family Parvibaculaceae; genus Parvibaculum. The sequence goes on from NZ_JBDKSS010000012.1 coordinate 55,831, forward strand.
GGCATCAAGCTCACGGAAAGCTTCGCGATGTGGCCGGGCGCTGCCGTGAGCGGCCTCTATTTCAGCCATCCGCAGGCGGAATATTTCGGCGTCGGCCGCATCGAACGCGATCAGGTGAAGGATTACGCCGCGCGCAAGGGTATGACATTGGCCGAATGCGAACGCTGGCTCGCGCCGATCCTCAACTACACGCCGGGATCGGACGAGGCGGCGGCCTGAGCCACGGGCGTCAGAAGACGCCGAACGTGACCGCGCCGACAAAAAGGAATGCGAGACCGGTAACGGCGTAACCGACTTTCGTGGAAAAGGTCATGCTGGCCTCCCGAGAGTGGTTGATACGCAATGGGCGTGACCCGAGACTCTGCGCAAGTTGGGCCAAGGCGCAAGTTCAATCGCGCATGCGTCGCCGCTGCAACATTGTGGCCTCGCTGCATGGGCGGGAAAGGGCGGGATTCCGCGGCGCGCGAAGGCGGTGTGCTCATCAGGCAATGCGACGTTTCGCGCCTGCGGCATGCTTCCCTTATGCCGCGACTCGAGAAAATGACATTTCACATTTTCGCGGGGCCAAATCCGCCGCCGCCCGGTGTCCTGATGATGATGGCGTCGCCCGCATCGAGTTCGACCTGATCTGAACCTGACAGTTCTTCTACGCGTCCATCGGCGCGACGAATTTCATTTTCGCCGAGCGCCGCAGACGCGCCGCCCTCAAGGCCGAATGGCGGCACGATGCGGTGCGTGGAGAGGATGGAGACGGTCATCTTCTCGCGGAAGCGGATGCGTCTCGATACGCCGTCGCCACCTTTGTGGCGTCCCGCGCCGCCGGAGCCGCGCCGGATGGAGAAGTCTTCGAGCAGAACAGGGAAGCGCCATTCCAGCACTTCCGGGTCGGTGAGGCGCGAATTGGTCATATGCGTGTGCACGGCGGAAGCGCCGTCGAAATCCGGCCCCGCGCCGGCGCCGCCGCAGATCGTCTCGTAATATTGGTAACGCGCATTGCCGAAGGTGAGATTATTCATAGTGCCTTGCGCGGAGGCCATGACGCCGAAGGCGCCGAAGAGCGCGTCCGTCACCGCCTGGCTCGTCTCGACATTGCCGCCGACGACGGCTGCCGGAAAGCGGGGGCTGAGCATCGTGCCCTCGGGAATAATGATCTCGAGCGGCTTGAGGCAGCCTTCGTTCAGCGGAATGTCGTCATCCACCATGCAGCGGAAGACATAGAGCACAGCCGCGCGTGCGACAGACGAAGGCGCGTTGAGATTTGTCGGGAGCGTGGCGCTGGTGCCGGTGAAGTCGATCCTTGCCGAGCGCGCGGCGCGATCGACGGCCACAGCCACATTGATGACCGACCCATCATCCATCTTCTGCTCGAAGCGCGCATCCTTCAGCCTGCCGATGACGCGGCGCACGCTTTCCTCGGCATTGTCCTGCACATGGCCCATATAGGCTTCGACGACATCGAGGCCAAATTGCGCCACCATCTTGCGAAGTTCCTGCGCGCCTTTCTCGCAGGCCGCGATCTGGGCGCGAAGATCGGCGATGTTCTGGTCCGGGTTGCGGGCCGCATAGGGGCCTGAGGAGAGAAGCGTGCGCATTTCTGCTTCGCGAAAGCGGCCCCGTTCGACCAATCGGAAATTGTCGATGAGGACGCCTTCTTCCTCGACACTTGTCGAATGTGCGGGCATGGAGCCCGGCGAGATGCCGCCGATATCGGCATGGTGCCCGCGGGCTGCGACATAGAAAAGGCGGTCGCGCCCGTGCTCGTCATAGACGGGCGCGACCACGGTCACATCGGGGAGATGTGTACCACCATTGTAAGGTGCGTTCAGGACGAAGGCGTCACCCGGTCCCATGTCGGGGTTCTGGTCGATCACCGCGCGCACGCTCGCGCCCATGGAGCCCAGATGCACCGGCATATGCGGGGCGTTGGCGACGAGCCCACCCGATCGGTCGAACACCGCGCAGGAGAAGTCCAGCCGTTCCTTGATGTTGACGGAATATGCCGTCTTTTCGAGCGTGAAGCCCATCTGCTCGGCAATCGACATGAAGAGATTGTTGAAGATCTCCAGCATGACTGGATCGGCGTCGGTACCGATAGCGTGAGTGCGCAGCTTAGCTTGGCGCCGCGTCAGCAGCACATGGTCGAGCTTCGTCACCTCGGCGTGCCAGCCGGGTTCGATCACGATGGTCTGATGCGGTTCGATGATGATGGCGGGACCCGCGATCTCGTCGCCGGGCGCCAGAGCGTCGCGCAGATATACGGGGGCTTCGTGCCAGCTCCCTTCGGAGAAGAAGCGCGTCTTGCGGGCAGGCTCTGCCACGCCGCCGTCGCGCAGGCCCACACGCAGATCTTCGGCGACTTCCGCATCCTTGCCGACAGCTTCCACCGAGACGGCTTCGATGACGATGGGCTTGGCATCGGCGATGAAGCCGAAGCGCTTGCGATGCGCGGCTTCGAAGGCTTCGCGCAGCGCTTCGAGCGCGGCGTGATCGACGATGAGCGCCGTGTCCGTTCCCGCGTAGCGCAGATGGAGGCGCGGGAATGTGGCGATGCACGCCGCGTCGACGCCCTGGCTGGAAACCTCGCTCCGGGTCGTGGCGGAGAGTTCGGCGATTGTTGCGTCGAGCGCGGCCAGCGAGGCGGCGTCGAGCTCCATCTCAACCGCGCGCTCCCGGCTAGCGCGAATGTCGGCGAGGCCCATGCCATAGGCCGACAGCACGCCCGAAAATGGATGGAAGAAGACCCGCCGCATGCCCAGCGCATCGGCGACGAGGCATGCATGTTGCCCGCCAGCGCCGCCGAAGCAGGTGAGGGCATAGGCGGTCACGTCATGACCGCGTTGCACGGAAATCTTCTTGATGGCCTGCGCCATGTTTTCGACGGCGATGCGGATGAAGCCATCCGCCGTCTCCTCCGGCGTCTTGGCGATCTCGCGTGACGCGGGTTCGAAGGACGCGCGGACCGCATCTACATCAAGCGGCTCGTCGGCATTGGGGCCGAAGACATGAGGGAAGAAGTCCGGCATGAGCTTGCCGACCATGACATTGGCGTCGGTCACGGTCAGCGGCCCGCCGCGCCGATAGGAGGCGGGGCCGGGATTGGCGCCGGCGGAGTCCGGACCCACACGGAGACGGGGGCCGTCCCAATGAAGGATCGATCCGCCGCCCGCCGCGACGGTGTGAATCTGCATCATTGGCGCGCGCATGCGCACGCCTGCGACCTGCGTCTCGAAGCTCCGTTCGAACTCGCCATCATAATGGCAGACATCTGTTGAGGTGCCGCCCATGTCGAAGCCGATGATGCGGTCGAGGCCGGCGAGACGGCTCGTCTCCACCGCGCCGACCACGCCGCCGGCCGGGCCGGAGAGGATTGCGTCCTTTCCTTCAAAGAGCCTTGCGTCGGTGAGGCCGCCCGATGACCGCATGAAGAAGAGCCGCGACGCCCCGCCGCCCAGCGCTGCCGCCACACGGTCCACATAGCGCCGGAGGATCGGCGAGAGATAGGCATCGACCACGGTGGTGTCGCCGCGCGAAACGAATTTCATCAGCGGGCTCACGGCGTGGCTTGTCGAGATTTGCGTGAAACCGATTTCCCGCGCGATCTCTGCCGCACGTCTCTCGTGCTCGGGGTATCGATATCCGTGCATGAAGCAGATGGCGACGGCGCGAATGCCGGCTTCATGGGCTTCTGTCAGTGCGCGGCTCGTTGCGTCTTCGTCGAGCGGCGTCAGCAGCTCTCCCTGCGCCGTGATGCGCTCGGCGACTTCGACGGAGCGCTCGAACAGCATTTCGGGCTTTTCGATCTTGAGCCGGAAGAGGTGGGGGCGGTTCTGGTAGCCGATGCGCAGCGCGTCGGCAAAGCCGAGCGTGGTCAGAAAGAGAACGCGCTCTCCCTTGCGCTCGAGCAGGGCATTGGTGGCGACCGTCGTTCCCATCTTGACCGCGCCGATGCGATGCGAGGGCAACGCGGCGCCGTGCGGCACGCCGAGAAACTCGCCTATTCCGGCCAGAGCCGCGTCCTCGTAGCGCTCCGGGTTCTCGGACAGGAGTTTCCTGGCGAGAAGCCTGCCTTCGGGCGTCCGCGCCACGATGTCGGTGAATGTGCCGCCACGGTCGATCCAGAAATCCCAGCGATCAGTCATGGCGGATTGGCGTCTTCGGCTTCATGGGGCGGGGGAACTCGCGGGCGATTGTAGGCAATGACGAGCGGCCGCGCATCGTCGCTTACATCACGATTTATTCAAATCGCCATGCGGAAATGCCCGATGCGGAGCCTGCCTTTTCGTCCTAGACTTCTTCCATGTCCATTTGGGGAAAAATCGCGGGTGCCGGCGTCGGTTTGGCGGTCGGCGGACCTATGGGCGCGCTTCTGGGCGCGGTCGCCGGCCATTTCGTCATCGACCGCGCTCTCCGCGACGATGAGGTCGTCTTCACGATCGCCCTGATTGCCCTCTCGGCCAAGATGGCCATGGCCGACGGTGAGGTGACGGACGAAGAGGTCCGCGCTCTGGACGATGTGTTGCACGTGCCCCCTGCGGAGCGGGCCAACGTCAATCGTCTTTACCGCATCGCCCAGCAGGACGTCGCCGGATTCGAGGCCTATGCGGGGCAGATCGCCAGGATCTACCGGGATAAGCCCGGCACGCTCGAAGACGTGCTCGACGCTCTCTTTCACATTGCAAAAGCGGACAATTACGTCCACCCGGCGGAGATCGACTATCTCCGTGCCGTGGCTGACATTTTCGGCTTTTCGGAGGTCGAGTTCGCGCGCATCAGGGCGAGCCATCTCGGCACGCCCCGCCTCGACCCTTACCTGGTCCTCGGCATCACGCCGGATATTTCAGACGACGATCTGAAAAAGGCCTATCGCCGCCTCGTTCGTGAAAACCATCCCGATACGCTGATCGCCCGCGGCGTTCCCGAGGAACTGGTTTCCATTGCCAGCGACAAGCTGGCCGCGATCAATGTTGCCTATGAAAAGATCATGAAAACGCGCGGTATCGCGGAAAGAGCCTAGGCTTGCACAAAAGGCTGGGCTAACAAGGGCAGCCCAGACCCTCAGGTTCCTCCGCACCCGACATGACCCCGCAGCACCTCGCCTTCATGATGCTCATAAACCTCGTCTGGGGTTTTGCGCTCATTGCCTCCAAGGTGAGCCTCGACCATTTCCCGCCCATGCTGTTCACGGCGCTGCGCTTTACGCTCATCGTCCTGGTGCTTTTCCCCTTTTTGCGGATTCATGAAGGCCGCATGAAGCAGGTGCTCATCATTGCGCTTTGCGCAGGGCCCATCGGCTTCGGGTTCTTCTTCGCGGGCATAGCGCTGTCGCGGCCTTCAGTTGTCGCCATCGTCAGCCAGCTCGGCGTGCCGTTTTCGACCATCATGTCCGTGATCTTCCTGAAGGAGCAGGTTCATTGGCGCCGCTGGACAGGCATCGCGCTTTCATTCCTCGGCGTCATGGTCATCAGCTTCGATCCGACGGTCTTTCACTTCATTGCGGGCGTGCTCTGCGTCATCGCGTCATCGCTGATCGGCTCGGTCGGAACCATCGTCCAGCGCCAGATCAGGAATGTCGGCGTCTTTGAAATGCAGGCCTGGATTGCCGCCGTCGCGGCGCCGGTGATGCTCGTCGGTTCGTTCGCCTTCGAGCATGACCAGTGGCGAATACTGACCAGTGCCAGCATGTTGCAGTGGTCGGGGATCTTTTATACGTCGTTTGCCTCGAGCCTCATCGGCCATGCGGGCATCTACTATCTGCTGCAACGCTATGAGGTCTCGCAGACGGCGCCGCTCACCTTGCTTTCGCCGATTTTCACCGTCATGTTCAGCGTGGCGCTGCTCGGCGATGTTCTGACAGCGCGGATGATCGTTGGCGCGTTGATCGCGCTGAGTGGCGTACTCATCATTTCCATCCGTCAGAAGCGGATCGTTCCTGTGGTCTCCTGAATGAGCATGGCCATTCCGACGCGTCATTCGCCCAATTTCAACGAACGCCCCGATGGCGCGCGGACCGAAATTCTTGTGCTGCATTACACAGGCATGGCGACGGCCGAGGCCGCGATCGAGCTTCTGTGCAATCCCGAGGCGAAGGTCTCGTCGCATTACGTCGTGGACGAGAAGGGCTACATCCTCCGCCTTGTCGATGAGGAAAAGCGCGCCTGGCACGCGGGCGTGTCGAGCTGGGCAGGGGAGCGCGATATCAACGGTCATTCCATCGGCATCGAGATCGTGAACGGCGGACATGATTTCGGCTGTCCGCCTTATCCCGATGTGCAGATGGCGGCGCTTGAAAAGCTTTGCCTCGACATCATGTCGCGCAATCCGATTTCGCCGCGCAACGTGCTCGCACATTCCGATGTTGCGCCCGAGCGGAAGGCCGATCCCGGCGAGTGGTTCGACTGGGCGCGTCTTTCCCGCGCGGGCATCGGGCTTTGGGTCGCGCCTGAGCCCATTGTCGAAGGGCCTGAACTCAAGCTGGGCGATCGTGGCGACACCGTCGCGCAGCTTCAATATCGTCTGGGCAGCTATGGTTACGGCGTCGAGGTGCTTGGCGTCTATGATGCCAGGACGGAAGCTGTGGTCCGCGCCTTCCAGCGTCATTTCCGGCCCGCAAAGGTCGATGGGGTGGCGGATCTTTCGACCGTCGCCACCCTTCACCGATTGCTCGAACTGATCTGACCTTACGGAATCAGCAGAACGCGACCGACGGCCTTGCGGCTCTCGATATATTCGTGCGCCGCCGCCGCGTCCTTCAGCGCGAAGGTCTTGTCGATCACGACCTTGAGCTTTCCAGCCGCGGCATCGTCGATGTGGCGCTGGATATTGGCGTGTACGCGGTCGGTGAGTATTTCCGCGCCGAGAAATACGCCTGAAAGCGACTGGTTGCCGCCCATCATGGTGCTGACATCGACCGTCATGGGCTCGCGTCCCGCGCGGCCGACGAAGGACACGCGGCCGCGATAGGCGAGCGACAGGATCGACTTCTGCAATGTCGAGCCGCCGACCGGATCGACGACGAGATCGACGCCGCGATTGTCGGTGAGGCGCTTCGCTTCCGCGACGAGATCCTGCGTCCTGTAGTTGATGCCATGATCCATGCCGAACGCCTTGAGCCTTTCGAGGCGCTCGTCGCTCGATGCCGTGGCGATCACGGTTGCGCCGGCGCGCTTGGCAAGCTGGATCGCGGCAAGGCCGAGGGCGCCCGCGCCCGCCTGAATGAGCACCGTTTCACCGGCCTTCAGGCGTCCGAACTCGAAGAGGCAGTCGTCCGCCGTGCCGAAGGGCACGGGAATGGCGGCCGCGTGCCGAATGTCGAGACCGTCTGGAACCGGCCAGGCGGTGCGCGCGGGGACCGAACGCTTCTCGGCATGCGAGCCGAACGTATTCACCGTCGTCACCCGCTGACCGACCCTGAGGTTCTTCACCTCCGCACCCACCTCGATGATTGTGCCCGCGGCCTGATAGCCGACGATATGGGGGTGGGTGATGAGGGCGCCGCCGGCGCGGTTCAGGGAATCGCCGCCTTCGATGCTGACAGCCTCGACCTTGATGACGATGCCCTGCGGCAGGCAGGCGGGGTCAGACACGTCTTCGTATTTCAGGACGCTCGGCGGACCGTTTTCGTAATAGACGGCGGCTTTCATGGGTAGCTCCTCCCCTTGTTGTTTCATGTCGGGGCTATGTTGGTATTTAGGAGCCTGACTACAAGGTGTCAGCGGGCTTGCTATCTCCCTGAAAGCCCCCTATCTGCAAAGGGTCAGATGGCCGGATGGCTGCTGTCCTTCGGGGCAGAGGAAAGTCCGGGCTCCACGGAATCACGGTGCCGGCTAACGGCCGGCGGGGGCGACCCCAGGGAAAGTGCCACAGAGAACAGACCGCCCGGCCGAGGCTTCGGCCTTCCGGGTAAGGGTGAAACGGTGCGGTAAGAGCGCACCGCGCGACCGGTAACGGAAGCGGCACGGCAAACCCCACCGGGAGCAAAACCAAATAGGGGCGGCATAGCCGGTTCGCCGGCAGGTCCGTTTCCGGGTCGCCGCCCGGGTTGGTTGCACGAGGCGTTCGGTAACGGACGTCCCAGATGAATGGCCATCGCCCGTAAGGGCACAGAACCCGGCTTATAGGCCATCTGACACTTTTCCCAAGGCTGCCATCCTCTCGCCACGACCGTCTGGCATCTCATGGGTCATCATGGGACAGTTTCGAATGTTCTACTTATGTTCTTCAATATTCAGCCTGTCAAAAGCCCGTGTGTACAAGTGTTGATACCGCGCAAATCCGCAGAAATACTAGGTTTTCCCATTGACGTTCCACGTTTTCCCATGTTATCCCATGATGTCCCGGATGCTAGTTGCGTCGGCCCAGCCGACACCCGCGTTTCGGGCGGGGAATGGAGCGGACCTTGCGGGACCGGGTCGCTCCGAACAGGGGATCAGTACGGCCAATGGAGTCGTTCCGGGGGCGCTTCACCAACAAGATCGATGCGAAGGGCCGCGTCTCGCTGCCGGCCAAGTTTCGTTCTGTTGCGATCGCGCAGGGCCTGAGCGGCGTCGTCTGCTTTCCCTCGTTCCAGGGCGCCTTCATCGAGGGCAGCGGTCCGCGCTTCGCCGAAAACATCGATCGGATGCTGCAGCGTCTCGACCCGTTCTCGCCTGAGCGCGACATGCTGGCGTCTGTGCTCATCGGCGATAGCGCCGAGCTCATGTTCGATAGCGATGGCCGCATCATTCTCCCCGAGGAGTTGCGCGCCCATGCCGGGATCACCGACGAGGCGACCTTTGTCGGGCTCGGCGAGAAGTTTCAGATCTGGGAGCCCAAGGCGTTCGAAGCCTTCCGCGCGGAAGCGCTGGAGAAGGCGCGCGCCTATGGCGATCTGCTGAAGTCGACCGCGACCCTGCCGCCCGTCGGGGGTGCGCAATGAGCGAACGCGTTCCCCATATCCCCGTGATGCTTGCCGACGTGCTGGAGGTTCTTCAGCCGAAGGACGGCGGCATCTATGTCGATGGAACGTTTGGCGCAGGCGGCTATACCAGGGCCATTCTCGGCAGCGCCGATTGCGCGGTGCTGGCCATCGACCGCGATCCGACCGCCATCATGCGCGGTCGCGAGCTGCAGTCGAAATTCGCCGGCCGTCTCACCCTGGTCGAAGGTTGCTTCGGCGACATGGCGCGCCTCGTGCGCGAGCTCGGTCACGAGGCGGTTGACGGCGTGGTGCTCGATCTCGGCGTCTCCTCCATGCAGATCGACGAAGCCGAGCGCGGCTTCTCGTTCCAGAAGGATGGTCCGCTCGACATGCGCATGAGCGGGCAGGGCGTTTCCGCCGCCGATGTGGTCAACACCTTCGATGAGGGCGATCTCGCCCGCATCATCGCCGTCTATGGCGAGGAGAAGCGCGCCCGCGCCGTTGCCCGCGCCATCGTCAAGGCGCGCGAGGCTGAACGCTTCGAGCGCACATTGGCGCTGGCCGACACTGTGGCGCGTGTCATTGGCCGCCGTCCGCAGGATCGCATCCATCCGGCTACGCGCACATTCCAGGCGCTGCGCATCTATGTGAATGACGAGCTGGGCGAGCTTGCCCGTGGCCTTTCGGGTGCCGAAGGGCTGCTGCGCGAAGGTGGCCGCCTTGCCGCCGTTACCTTCCATTCGCTTGAGGATCGCGTCGTGAAGCGTTTCCTTACCGCGCGCACGGGCCGCGCCGCCCGCGCCAATCGCTTCATGCCGGAAATTGACGAAGTGCCGCCGTCCTTCCGCGAAATCGAACACAAGGCCCGCAAGGCCTCCGAGGCTGAGGCGGATATCAATCCGCGCGCGCGTTCGGCGAAGCTCCGCGCCGCCGAGCGCACTGCCGCGCCGGTGCTGCCGCTTGATCTTGCCGATCTCGGTATTGCCCGGATGCCGTCCATTCTGGAGGGCCAGGCATGATCCGTACGCTCAACATCATTCTTGTGCTGGCGGTGATCGTGCTGTCGGTCGGTCTTTACGACATCAAGTATCGCGCCGAAGCAGCGGACCGGCGCGCGGAGCAGCTCGAACGCGACATCGCGAGCGAGCAGGAAGGCATTCGTGTGCTTCGCGCCGAATGGAGCTATCTCAACCAGCCTGAGCGGCTCCAGCAGCTCGCGCAGCGCTACACCACCCTCGAGGCTTTGAAGGCCGCGCAGATCGGTTCGTTCCAGGATGTGCCCGTGCCGCACAAGACGGACGAGTTCTACGCGCCGATCACGCGCCGCCCGCCGGCAGGCTATGCCGGCATCGCGCCCGGAGACATCGGCGCGGGCGAAAGGACAATCCAATGATCGGCCGCCGCAACCAGCCTTCGCCCCGTGGCCGGGTCGTTCTGGCCGGATATGACGCGATCGCCAAACCGCACATGCCTCATGAGGTCGGCGAGCAGGAAGAGGTTCGCACGCCGTCCGAGCGGCGCATCTTCCTCGCGCTCGCGCTTTTCGCCGTCTGCTTCTCGCTGGTTGGCGCGCGTCTGGTCGAACTCGCCATCGTCGGCGGCGACCGGGGGCCGCGCGTTGCAGCGGCGGGCGAACCCGATCCGATCCACCGCCCCGATGTCGTCGATCGCAATGGCGAGGTCATGGCGACCGATATCGTGACGGCATCGCTTTATGCCGACGGCCGCGCGATCGTCGATCCGCAGGATACCGCCCGGCAGCTCGCGACCGTTCTTCCGGACATCAATCCGGAAGAAGTGGCCGCAAAGCTCGAAACCGGCCGGGCCTTCATCTGGCTGAAGCGCGATCTGACGCCGAAGCAGCAATATGCCGTTCATTATCTGGGCCTGCCGGGCCTCGGCTTCCGTCGGGAGCAGAAGCGCATCTATCCCAACGGCCACACCTCGTCGCATGTCCTGGGCACTGTCGATCTCGACAATCGCGGCATTGCCGGCATGGAGCGTTATATCGACAAGTCGATGCGCCTCGGCGAAGGCAATGAGGGCGGTCCGCGCGCCAAGCCGGTCGCCTTGTCGATTGACATGCGCGTTCAGTTCGCGCTCCGCGACGAGCTGGAAAAGGCGCAGAAGGAATTCAGCGCCAAGGCCGCCGTCGGCATCATTTTGGATGTCCATACGGGCGAGGTCGTGGCCATGAGTTCGCTGCCGGATTTCGACCCCAACGATCCGATGGTCGTGTCCGACGATGCGCGCTTCAACCGCGCCACGCTGGGCGTTTATGAGCTGGGTTCGGTCTTCAAGGCGGTGACGCTCGCGTCGGCGCTCGATTCGGGCAGGGTGCGTATCGATACGCGGCTCGACGCGACTCAGCCGATCCATTATGCACGGTTCACCATCCACGATTACCACGCCGAGAACCGCTGGCTCACGGTGCCTGAAGTCTTCATGTATTCCTCAAATATCGGCACCGCGAAAATCGCCCTCGAGCTCGGTACGCCTGCCTATCGCGAATATCTGCGCCGTTTCGGCCTGCTTTCGAAGCCGGAAATCGAGCTGCCGGAGAGTGGCGAGCCGCTGCTTCCGCCCCACTGGAGCGAGCTTTCGACCATGACCGTGTCTTTCGGTCAGGGCATTGCGGTGACGCCGATGCAGGTCGTGGCGGCGCTGGCCGGCATCGTCAACGGTGGCACCAAGGTCACGCCGACGCTTCTGCATCATGAGCACAGCCAGCCGGGCGAGCGCCTGATTTCGGAAGAGGTGAGCGCCCAGATGCGCGGGCTGCTCCGGCTCGTCGTCACCGACGGCACCGGCAAGAAGGCCGATGTTCCCGGTTATCCGGTGATGGGCAAGACCGGCACGGCGGAAAAGGCGATCGGCGGCGGCTATGCGAAGCACAGGCTGATCTCGTCCTTCCTCAGCGCCTTCCCGGCCAACGACCCGCGCTACACCATGATCGTCATGTTCGACGAACCGCAGGGTACGAAGGCGACCTATGGCTTCGCGACAGCGGGCTGGAACGCGGCGCCGGTGACGGCGCGCGTCGTCTCGCGCGTGGCGCCGCTGCTCGGCCTTCAGCCGATCGAACAGCCGCGTAACGACAACAACATGCTCCAACAGGCAAAGCTCGTCACCTTCGAGCCGGAAACCGCAAATGGACACGATTAGGAATGCTGGCTGACATGCAGCTCGCGACGCTCATCGGACCAGATCACCCCGACCTCCCCGAAGGGGGCAGGACGGAGATCGTTGGCCTGACGGCGGATAGTCGCGAGGTGAAGCCTGGTTTCCTCTTTGCTGCATTGCCCGGAACGAAAGTGGACGGCACGCGCTTCATCCCGCAGGCGCTGGCCCAAGGCGCATCCGCGCTGCTCGTCGATGCATTGACGGAAATTTCGGCGGATGTGCCCGTCATTGCCGATCGCAATCCGCGCCGCCGCCTCGCGCTCATGGCCGCACGCTTCTTCGGCAAGCAGCCGGAAACGGTCGTGGCCGTCACAGGCACGAACGGCAAGACCTCCATCGTCACTTTCGTTCGCCAGATCTGGACGGCGCTCGGCTTCGAAGCGGCGAGCGTCGGCACGGTCGGTATTGTCGGGCCGAAGGGCGAACGAGCGCTCGGCCATACGACGCCCGATCCGGTGACGCTGCAGGCGGCCCTTGCGGATCTCGCCGACGAAGGCGTGACGCATCTCGCCATGGAAGCGTCGAGCCACGGTCTTGCGCAGTTTCGTCTCGATGGTGTGAAACTCGCCGCCGCGGCCTTCACCAATCTCACGCGCGATCATCTTGACTATCATCCGACCTTCGATGACTACGCCTATGCGAAGCTCCGCCTCTTTGGCGAGGTCATGGCGCCGGGCGGTGTCGCCGTTCTCAACGCGGATGCGGATTTCTGCGCCGAGTTCGAAGCGGTTTCCTGGGCGCGCGGGCATCGCATCATCTCGGTGGGGCGGAAGGGGCGGACGATCTGCCTCGTCGCCGCGAAGCCGACCGCGCGCGGCCAGGTTCTCGACATCGTCCATGACGGTCGGAACTACAGCGTGAACCTGCCGCTGGTTGGCGCCTTTCAGGCGTCGAATGCGCTGGTTGCCGCCGGTCTCGTTATCGGCAGCGGCGGTGAGCCGGCCAAGGTTTTCACCGCGCTGGAAAATCTCAAAGGCGCGAAGGGCAGGCTTGAAGAAGTCGCCCATCTGCCGAATGGCGCATCGGTCTATATCGACTATGCCCATACGCCGGACGCTCTGGAAAATCTTCTCGAAGCGTTGCGTCCTCACACGAAGAAGCGCCTCGTCGTCGTCTTCGGTTGCGGCGGCGACCGCGATCCCGGCAAGCGTCCGCAAATGGGCGCTGCGGCGGCGAAGCTTGCCGACCTCGTTTATGTGACCGACGACAATCCCCGTAGCGAAGATCCGGCTGTCATCCGTGCCGCGATCCTTGCGGCCGCGAACGGCGCGATCGAGATTGCGGATCGCGGCGAGGCCATCGAAACGGCCATGCGCGAATTGAAGGCGGGCGATGTGCTCGTCGTCGCGGGCAAGGGCCATGAGACCGGCCAGATCGTCGGCAATCGCACCGTGCATTTCTCGGATCACGAAGCGGTCGAAGCCGCCGCGCGCGCCCTTGGAGGTCAGGCATGAAACCGCTCTGGACCCGCGCTGAAGTTCTCGCAGCGACCGACGGCAAGGCCGAAGGTGCCGACTGGATCGCCAATGGCGTTTCCATCGACAGCCGCTCGCTTGAGAAGGGCGACCTCTTCGTCGCCATCAAGGGCGAGAATTCCGATGGCCACGCCTATGTCGGCGCGGCCTTCCAGAATGGCGCCGCTGCCGCAATCGTTTCCGATGTGACGCCTGCAATGCGCAGCGCCGGTCCGCTCGTCGTTGTGCCGGATGCGCTGGAGGCTCTGAATGCGTTGGGCCGCACGGCGCGCCGTCGCGCCGGGGCGAAGGTCGTCGCCGTTACCGGCAGCGTTGGCAAGACGGGCACCAAGGAAGCGCTCCGCATGATCCTGTCGGAGCAGGGGCCGACGCATGCCTCCGCCGCCTCGTACAACAATCTCTGGGGCGTGCCGCTCTCGCTCGCCCGCATGCCTGCGAATACCCGCTTCGGCATCTTCGAAATCGGCATGAACCATTCGGGCGAGATCACGCCGCTCTCGAAGCTGGTCGAGCCCTTTGTCGCGCTCATCACGACAGTCGAAGCCGTGCACATGGCCTATTTCGACTCGGTCGAGGAAATCGCCGACGCGAAGGCCGAGATTTTCGACGGGCTCCAGAAGGGCGGCGTCGCGATCCTCAACCGCGACAATCCGCATTATGCCCGCCTCGAAGCCCGCGCCAAGGCGGCGGGCGCCGGCCGCATCATTTCGTTCGGCGAGCATCCGGAGGCCGATGCCCATCTCGAAAAGCTGGTGCTCAAGGAAACCTGCTCCTGCGTGTCGGCGAAGATCTGCGGGCGGCCTGTGACCTACAAGCTGGGCGTTCCGGGCCGCCATATCGTCATGAACAGCCTTGCCATGCTCGCCTGCATCGATGCGCTCGACGCCGATCTGGCGCTGGCGGCGATGGCGCTGGCGCAGCTTCAGGCGCCGCGGGGCCGTGGCGAGCGTCATCTCGTCGAAGCGCCGGGCCGTCCCTTCACGGTGATCGACGAAAGCTACAATGCCAATCCGGCTTCCATGCGCGCGTCCATCGAGGCGCTGGGCCAGACCGAGCCGGAAGCCCGCGCGCGCCGCATCGCCGTCCTGGGCGACATGCTGGAGCTTGGGCCGGAAGCGGCGGCGCTTCATCGCGAAGTCGCGGTGCCGCTCGCGCGCGCCGACATCGATCTCGTCTTTGCATGCGGTCCCTTGATGCGCGGACTTTATGACGCGTTGCCTGCCGACCGCCAGGGTGCTTATGCGGAAACCTCCGATGCCCTCATCGGATCGCTCGTCGAAGCGATCCAGAGTGGGGACGTGGTGATGGTCAAAGGTTCCAACGGGTCGCGGATGAGGCCGGTCGTCGATGCGCTGCTGGCGCTGGGCGAGGATGACAGCGAAAGCATCCGGCGTAACAGGGGAGAAGCCTGATGCTTTACGATTTCCTTGCAGGCTTGTCCAAAGACTGGGCCGCGCTCAACGTCTTTCGCTACATCACCTTCCGCACCGGCGGCGCGACGCTGACGGCGCTGCTCATCAGCTTCCTTTTCGGTCCGCGCGTCATCGCGATGCTTAAGGTGCGTCAACGCCGCGGCCAGCCGATCCGCGAGGACGGGCCGCAGACGCATGTGATCCAGAAGCAGGGCACGCCGACCATGGGCGGCTTCCTCATTCTGTTCGGCCTCGTTCCCTCGGTGCTGATCTGGGCCGATCTTTCCAACCCCTACGTCTGGATCGTGTTGCTTGTCACGCTGGGCTTCGGCGCGGTCGGCTTTGCCGACGATTATCTCAAGGTCTCGAAGATTTCGCCCAAGGGCGTGCCGGGCCGTGTGAAGCTCTTCTTCGAATTCATCATTGCGGCCATTGCCATGTATGCGCTGGTGTCGGTGGCGAAGGAGCCGCTGGCGACCGCGCTGACCGTTCCCTTCTTCAAGAGCGTTCTGGTCCAGCTCGGGCCGCTCTTCTTCGTCTTCGGCGCGCTCGTCATCGTCGGCTCGTCCAATGCCGTGAACCTCACTGACGGTCTCGATGGCCTCGCCATCGTGCCGGTGATGATCGCATCGGCGAGTCTCGGCCTCATCGTCTATCTCGTCGGCAACGCGGTCTTCGCCGACTATCTGCAAATCCATTTCGTGCCCGGAACGGGCGAGCTTGCGGTCTTCTGCGGCGCGCTCATCGGCGCGGGCCTCGGCTTTCTCTGGTACAACGCGCCGCCCGCCATGGTCTTCATGGGCGACACCGGCTCGCTTGCTCTTGGCGGCGCGCTCGGTGCGATCTCGGTCGCGGCGAAGCATGAGCTTGTGTTTGCGATCATCGGCGGCCTCTTCGTGCTCGAAGCCGTCTCCGTCATCGTGCAGGTCGCGTCTTTCAAGCTCACTGGCAAGCGCGTCTTCCGCATGGCGCCGCTGCATCACCATTTCGAACAGAAGGGCTGGGCGGAGCCGACCGTCGTCATCCGCTTCTGGATCATCGCCGTCGTGCTCGCCATGGTCGGCCTCGCAACGCTGAAGTTGAGGTGAGGACATGATCCCTGTCGCCGGTTTCGCCGGTCGCGTCGTCGCAGTGTTCGGGCTCGGGAAATCCGGGCTCTCGACCGCGCGCGCGCTTCAGGCGGGCGGCGCCAGAGTCATCGTCTGGGACGACACCGAGTCAAAGCGCAAGGAGGCCGTGGATGCCGGCTTCGCGGTGGAAGATCTTTCGACGCGCGACTGGAGCGACATTGCCGCGCTGGTTCTGAGCCCCGGCGTGCCGCTGACGCATCCCGAGCCTCATTGGTCGGTGAAGCGTGCAAAGGCGGCGGGCGTCGAGATCATCGGCGATGTCGAGCTTTTCGATCGCACCATCCGTGCCAGCGGCACGGGCGCGCGCATCGTCGCGATCACCGGCACCAACGGCAAGTCGACCACGACGGCTCTCATCGGCCATATGGTGAAGCGCTGCGGGGCGGACGCGCAGGTGGGCGGCAATATCGGTACGCCGGTTCTGGAACTCGATCCGCCGAAGCCGAACACCGTCTATGTTGTCGAGGCGTCCTCCTATCAGATCGACCTCGCGCCGGGCTTCGCGCCCAATGTCGCGATCCTGCTCAACATCACGCCGGATCATATCGATCGTCATGGTTCGATCGAGGGTTATGCCGCCGTCAAGGCGCGCATCTTCGCGAACCAGACGGCGGCTGACACTGCAATCATCTGCGTCGACGACAGCTATTCGTCAGATATCTGCACCGCGGTTTCTGCGGCGCGGGTGCAGAAGGTTGTGCCGGTTTCGATCGGCAAGACGCTGGGCCGCGGCATCTATGTGCTCGACGGCCAGCTTTATGACAGCACGGGCACCCAGACCCAGAAGGCGGGCGACTTCCGCGATCTGCGTACGCTGGCCGGCGCGCATAACTGGCAGAATGCGGCGGCGGCCTACGCGGCGGGCAGGGCGCTGGGTTTCCCGCGTGAGAAAATCCTCGCGTCCTTCGAGAGCTTCCCCGGCCTTGCGCATCGCATGGAAATCGTCGCCGAGCGCGACGGCGTGCGCTACGTAAACGACAGCAAGGCGACCAATGCGGACGCGACCTCGAAGGCGCTTGCGACCTACCGCGACATCTACTGGATTCTCGGCGGCAAGTCGAAAGAGGGCGGCATCGAGACGCTGACCGAATTCTTTCCGCGCATCCGCCACGCCTATCTCATCGGCGCGGCGAGCGACGAGTTTGCCCGCACGCTCGAGGGCAAGGTCGGTTACACGCGTTCGCAGACGCTCGACCGGGCAGTCGAAAGCGCAGCCAACGACGCGGAAGCCGCCGAAGGCGATCTGCGTGTCGTATTGCTTTCTCCTGCCTGCGCCTCCTTCGACCAGTATCCGAACTTCGAGGTGCGTGGCGACGTGTTCCGCGATCTCGTGCTGAAGCATCTCTCCGAAAGGGCCTCCGCATGATCCGCCTCGCCCGCACCAATCGCAGCCAGATTGCCGAATGGTGGTGGACCGTCGATAAGTGGACGCTGTTCGCGCTTTTCTGCCTGATGCTTATCGGCGGCGTGCTGGCGCTTGCCGCTAGCCCGGCGGTCGCCATGCGCATTCACCTGCCGCCCTTCCACTTCGTCTACCGGCAGCTCTTCTTCTTCGTGCCCACCATTGCGGTGATGATCGGCGTCTCGCTGCTCAACATCCGGCAGGTGCGGCGACTGGCCGCCGTCGGCTTCCTCATCGCCTTCTCGCTGATGCTGCTGACGCTCGTGATCGGTCCGGAAGTAAAGGGCGCGCATCGCTGGCTCCAGATCGGCCCGCTCGCGATCCAGCCTTCCGAGTTCGTGAAGCCGTCCTTCATCGTGCTTGCCTCGTGGATGTTCGCCGAAGCGCAGCGCACGCCGGGCTTCCCCGGCACGATCGTCGCGCTCGCGCTTTACGGAATGGTCGTCGGCGTTCTCGCCATGCAGCCCGACTTCGGCCAGTTGATGCTGGTGACGATGGTGTTCGGCGCGATCTTCTTCATGGCGGGTCTGTCGTGGCGCTGGATCGTTTCGCTCGGGACCGTCGCGATCATCGGCGCGCTTGCCGCCTACACGCTGATGCCCCACGTCGCGAGCCGCGTCGACCGTTTCCTCAATCCGGATTCGGGCGATACCTATCAGATCGACCGCGCGCTTGACGCCTTCCACACTGGCGGTTTCTTCGGCCGTGGCCCGGGCGAGGGCGAGGTGAAGCGCATCCTGCCCGACGCCCATACCGACTTTATCTTCGCTGTCGCGGCCGAGGAATATGGCGTCGTTGCGGGCCTCATCATCATCAGCATCTTCGGCTTCGTCGTCATGCGCACGCTTTCCCGCGCCATGGAGGAGCAGGATCTCTTCGTCCAATTCGCATCCTGCGGACTCATCGCGCTATTCGGATTGCAGTCGCTCATCAACATGTCCGTGAATGTGAACCTCATCCCCGCCAAGGGCATGACGCTTCCCTTCATCTCCTATGGCGGCTCGTCGATGATCGCGCTCGGCTACACGATGGGCATGTTGCTCGCCCTCACCCGTCGCCGCGCGGGCAGCCATGTGACGCCGCCCAACGGCAAGAGGGTGCACGCATGAAGCTTCGCCCTTCAGGTCCGATCGTCATCGCAGCCGGAGGTACGGGGGGGCACCTGTTCCCCGGCCAGGCGCTCGCGCAGGAATTGCGCCGCCGCGGCCGCAAGATCGTGCTGATGACGGACGAGCGTGTGCAGCATTTCGACAAGCTTTTCCCGGGCGCCGACATCTTCTCGGTGCCGTCGGCCACGCCGACCAATCGCGGGGTTTCAGGTCTTTTCCGCGCGGCGCCTGCGATCATCTCCGGCATCAGCCAGGCTTTCAGCATTCTGGGCCGCGTCGAGCCCTCGGTCGTCATCGGCTTCGGCGGCTATCCGACGCTGCCGCCTGTGGCGGGTGCGTTGCTGCGCGGCATTCCCACCTGCGTACATGAGCAGAACGCAGTGCTTGGCCGCGTGAACCGGCTCGTCGCACCTTATGTGCAGGCGGTCGCCTCGACCTTTGCCGCGCCGAAGTTCCTGAAGCCCCGCGACGCATCGCACCTCGTCGTCACCGGCAATCCGGTGCGCGATGCGGTGATCGCGGAAGCGGGCGCTCCCTACGCCGCGCCAGGGGCCACGGACCGCATCCATCTTCTCGTCTTCGGTGGCAGTCAGGGCGCGCGCGTGCTCAGCGATGTCGTTCCCGCCGCGCTGGGGCAATTGCCCGAGGCGTTGCGTGCCCGTCTTGATGTCGTGCAGCAGGCGCGGCCGGAGGATCTTTCCCGCGTTCGCGAGGCCTATGACCGCGCGGGTATCCACGCGGCGCTTGAAAGCTTCTTCGACGACATGCCGAAGCGCATCGCCGCCGCGCATCTCGTCATCGGCCGCTCCGGCGCTTCGACGGTAAGTGAGCTTTGCGTGATCGGTCGTCCGTCGATCCTTGTTCCGCTGCCTCATTCGCTCGACAACGACCAGAAGGCGAATGCCCAGAAGGTCGAAGCGGCCGGGGCGGGCTGGATGATCGAACAGAAAGACTTCACGGAAGCGGCACTGGCCGCCCGTCTCGCAGCATTGCTTTCCGAACCCGATACGCTTGCCCGCGCCGCGAAGGCCGCGCTCGTTCAGGGGCAGCCTAATGCCGTCCGCAAGCTCGCCGACCTTGTCGAGAAGCTTGGCCGCGGCGAATTCCACGCTATTCAGGACGTCACCGAGTCTGAAGACGACGTCCCATCACCCGGTCCACTTCTATTTGCGCAGGGAGGCTGTTGATGCGCCCAGCGCCACTCGACATAGGCATTATCCACTTCGTCGGCATCGGCGGCATCGGCATGAGCGGCATTGCCGAAGTCATGCATAATCTCGGCTACAAGGTGCAGGGCAGCGACGTCTCCGACAGCGCCAATGTGAAGCGTCTGCGCAGCCTCGGCATCGAGGTGATGGTCGGCCACGCCGCGAAAAACCTTGCCGACGCGCAAGTGCTCGTCGTCTCCTCGGCGATCAAGGCGGACAATCCCGAACTCGTCGAAGCGCGCTCGCGCTTCCTGCCCGTCGTGCGCCGCGCGGAAATGCTCGCCGAGCTGATGCGCCTCAAGTCCTGCGTCGCCATCGCGGGCACGCACGGCAAGACGACAACGACCTCGCTCGTCGCCGCGATTCTCGATGGGGCGGGCCTCGACCCGACGGTCATCAATGGCGGCATCATCAACGCCTATGGCACCAATGCGCGCCTCGGCGAAGGCGAGTGGATGGTGGTCGAGGCGGACGAGTCAGACGGCACATTCGTCAAGCTTCCGGCGACCATCGCCATCGTCACGAATATCGACCCGGAGCATCTCGACTATTACGGCACGTTCGAAGCCGCCAAGGACGCCTTCCTGACCTTTGTCGAGAACGTGCCTTTCTACGGCTGCGCCGTGATGTGCATCGACCATCCGGAAGTGCAGGCATTGATCGGCCGTGTCCGCGATCGCCGCATTATCACTTACGGCACCAGCCCGCAGGCCGATATCCGCGCCACCAATCCGCGGGTGGAGAAGGGGCTTAACGTCTTCGACGTAACGATCACCGATCGCAAGACGGGTGTGGCCCGCGAGATCGGCGCTGTGAAGCTTCCCATGCATGGCCGCCACAACATGCTGAACTCGCTTGCCGCTATCGGCGTTGCGACGCAGATGGGCATTCCCGAGGCGAAGTTCCGCAAGGCGCTGGAAGGCTTCGGCGGCGTGAAGCGGCGCTTTACTCATGTCGGCGAGTGGAACGGCGTCAGCATCTATGACGATTACGGTCACCACCCGGTCGAGATCGCGGCTGTGCTTCAGGCCGCGCGATCGGCGACGGAAGGCCGCATCATCGCCGTCGTGCAGCCGCATCGCTACACGCGCCTCCACAACCTCTTCAATGAGTTCTGCGCCTGCTTCAACGATGCGGACAAGGTCATCGTCGCCGACGTCTACGCGGCGGGTGAGCAGCCGATCCCCGGCGCCGATCGCGACTCCCTCGTCGAGGGCCTGCGCGATCGCGGCCATCGCGATGTGATTGCGCTGGAAGCGCCGGAAGCTCTGCCGAAGCTCATTTCCGAACTGGCGAAGCCGGGTGATTTCGTTGTCTGCCTCGGCGCGGGCAGCATCACCTATTGGGCGAATGCGCTTCCCGCCGATCTTGCCGCTCTCGGCAAGAAGTCGAAGGCCAAGAAGGCCGACAAGAAAGAGATGCCGGTTAAATCGAAGAAGGGGAAAGGTAAATGACGGCGGCCCACGCCTCAACATCTTCCCTGATCGACAGGCTGCCCAAGGTGCGCGGCGAACTCATCGCGCATGCGCCGCTGGCTCCGCTGACCTGGTTCCGCGTCGGCGGCGCGGCTGAAGTGCTGTTCCGTCCGGCGGATGCCGACGATCTCGCATCGTTTCTCGCGGGCACGCCCGCCGATATTCCCGTCACCGTGATCGGCGTCGGCTCGAACCTCCTCGTCCGCGACGGCGGCGTCGCGGGCGTCGTCATTCGTCTCGGCGGCAAGGGCTTCGCGCAGATCGAGGCGCTGTCCGGTCATCGCGTTCGCGCCGGCACGGCGGCGCTCGATGTCGCGGTTGCACGCGCGGCGCAGGAAGCGGGCATTGCAGGCCTTGAATTCTATCGCGGCATTCCGGGCTCCATCGGCGGCGCGCTGCGCATGAATGGCGGCGCCTATACGAGCGAGACGAAGGACGTTCTGGTCGAAGCCATCGCCATCGACCGGCAGGGCAGGCGGCACGTTCTTTCCAATGCCGATATGCATTACACCTACCGCCATTGCGGCGCGCCGGAAGACCTTATCTTCGTCGAGGCGGTCTTTCAGGGGCATCCCGGCGACAAGGCTGAAATCCAGAAGCGCATGGACGAAATCACGGCGCGTCGCGAAGAGACGCAGCCGATCCGTACGCGCACCGGTGGCTCGACCTTCAAGAATCCCGAAGGCCACAAGTCGTGGCAGCTCATCGATGCCGCGGGATGCCGCGGTCTCAGGAAGGGCGGCGCGCAGGTCTCCGAGCTGCACTGCAACTTCCTCATCAATGTCGACAACGCCAGCGCCGCCGATCTCGAGGATCTGGGCGAGGAAGTGCGTCGGCGCGTCAAAGAGAAGAGTGGCGTGACCCTGGAATGGGAAATCAAGCGGATCGGAGAACGGGCATGACAAAAAAGCATGTCGCCGTTCTCAAGGGCGGCTGGTCATCGGAACGGGAAGTCAGCCTTTCCTCGGGGCGCGGCTGCGCCGAAGCGCTGCGCCAGAGCGGCTACCGCGTGACCGAGATCGATGTCGGTCGCGACCTTGCCGACCAGCTTCTCAAGATCAAGCCGGATGTCGCTTTTAACGCCTTGCACGGTCGCTGGGGCGAGGATGGCTGCGTACAAGGTATGCTGGAAATCCTCAATATTCCGTATACGCATTCCGGTGTTCTGGCTTCCGCGCTCGCCATGCACAAGGAGCGTGCGAAGGAAGTCTTCCGGGCTGCCGGGCTGCCGGTCGCTGAAAGCATCGTCGTGCCCCGTACCGAGGCTGCTCATGGACATGTGATGGAGCCGCCATACGTCATCAAGCCGATCGACCAGGGGTCTTCGGTTGGCGTTTTCATCGTGCGCAAGGGCGACAATCGGCCTCCGGCGGAACTCACCTCTTCCGACTGGAATCTCGGCGAGATGGTGATGGCCGAGCGCTATATCGCGGGCCGCGAGCTTACCTGCGCCGTCATGGGCGAGGAGGTGCTGGGCGTCACCGACATCCTCGCCAACACACAGTTCTATGACTATGAGGCGAAATACGCTGCCGGCGGTTCGCGCCATGAAGTCCCGGCGAAGATCGATGCCGAGTCCTACGCGGAGGTGCAGCGCGTCACGCTCGCCGCTCACCGCGCGCTCGGTTGCCGGGGCGTCAGCCGCGCCGACTTCCGCTTCGACGACACGAAGCCCGGCAAGCCGGAGCTGATCCTGCTCGAGGTGAACACGCAGCCGGGCATGACGCCGACGTCGCTGGTGCCCGAACTTGCGAATCTCGCGGGTTATTCCTATGCCGAACTCGTGAGCTGGATGGTGGAGGACGCGTCATGCGATCGATGAGCGGAGGCCGGAGCAGGGCGGTTTCGAAGACCGGCGTTCGCGCCGTGCCGGCGAAGAATCGGGCGCCTTCCAGGATCGCGCCGGGCCGCCGCGCCACGGCAGCCGACCGCAGCTTCGGCCGTCGGATGGATCGTCCGGCATCGGGCTTCAGGCGGTGGCTGGAGGAGATGCGCGAAGGCGGCTTGGGAATGAAGCCTTTCAGCGTCGCGACCGTCATACTCATTCTGGGTGTCGGTCTTTACGGGCTCTTCGTCGGCGGCCATGTGTCTTCCGCCGCCCGCGAGGTTGCGTTCCAGGGCAACCGCGTGCTGGCGCTGGCTGGCTTCAGCATAGAGGACGTGACCGTCACCGGCCGGACTCACGCAGATCCTCAGGCCCTTCTGACGGCTCTTGGCGTCACGCGCGGCGACCCGATCTTCGGCGTCGACACGGAGGCCGCCCGCCAGCGCGTCGAGCGCGTGGATTGGGTCAAGTCGGCGACCGTCACCCGGCTTTTGCCGCATGCGATTCGAATCGATGTGGTCGAGCGCCAGCCTTTTGCCATCTGGCAGCGGGGCGGCGAGCTTTCCGTCATCGATACGGAAGGTCATCCGATCACCGACGACAATGCGCAGGCCTATGCCAATCTTCCTTTCGTCGTCGGCTTCGGCGGCGCGCGCAATCTGCACGATGTCCTTGGTTTGATTCAGGAAACGCAGCCGCAGCTTCTTCCGCGCGTGCGCGCTTTCGTGCGCGTCGGCGACCGTCGCTGGAATCTTCGCTTCGAAAATGGAGTCGATGTGAAACTTCCTGAGGTTGGCGTCGAAAAGGCACTTGCCGATCTCGTCAACCTCGATCAGACATATAAGATTCTTTCGCGCGATATCGAATCAGTTGACCTGAGACTGCCGGATCGCGTGAGCGTCGCCTTGACGGCAGATGCAATGGCTGAGCGGGGCAATGCGCTGGCAGCCAAGATCGGCGGCAAGGACGGCGGGGCGGTGAAAAATTTGGGCGGGGCAACTACGGGCGCGGTGAAAGCCCGCTTCGTGACCGGTGGGGACAACACATGAATATGGTCAGTCTGGGCTCCAAGGGATTCCAGGGGCGCCCTGTCGCAGCGGGCCGAGCAGGCACGATAGCGGCACTCGATGTCGGGTCGAGCAAGATTTCCTGCTTCATCGCAAAGATCGAACCGGGGCGCATGGCAAATGGCCACGCGCCCATTCGCGTTATTGGCATCGGCCATCAGGTGTCGCGCGGCATTCGCGCCGGCGCGCTGGTCGACATGGATGCCGCTGAAGAGGCGATCCGCGTTGCAGTCGATGCGGCGGAGCGCATGGCCGGCGTCACCATCCGCGATGTGGTCGTGGGCGTTTCCGGCGCCGAACCGAAGAGCCAGACCGTCGGCGTGAAGGCCGCTGTTCCCGGACCCGAGGTTACGGATGGCGACCTCACGCGGCTCATCGGCTATGCGCATACGAACTTTCAGCCGGAGGGCCGCGACGTCCTTCACGCGCTGCCCACCAATTACAGCATCGATGGCGCCCGTGGCGTCCGCGATCCGCGCGGCATGTTCGGCGAGCGGCTGGGCGTCGATGTGCATATGGTCAGCGCGCTGCGCGGGCCACTGCGCAACCTCGAGCTCTGCATCGAGCGCTGCCACCTCTCGGTTGCCGGCATTGCCGTGAGCCCCTATGCGAGCGGTCTGGCCTGCCTCGTCGAGGACGAAATGGACCTTGGCGTCGCCGTCATCGACATGGGCGGCGGCACGACGTCTCTCTCGGTCTTTTTCGAAGGTGCGATGGTCTATTGCGATTCCGTGTCTATTGGCGGGAATCACATTACTAATGATATCGCGAGAGGACTTTCGACGCCGTTGGCTCATGCGGAGCGCATGAAGACGCTTTATGGCAGCGCGCTGGCGAGCCCGTCGGACGAACGAGAGATGATTGATGTGCCCCAGGTGGGTGAGAGCGATGCCGATTCGGCGAATCACATTCCGCGGTCGATGCTGACCGGGATCATTCAGCCGCGGCTGGAGGAAACGTTCGAGCTGGTGCGCGACAGGCTCGAGGCTTCGGGTTACGGACGCCTCGCCGGTCGCCGCGTCGTGCTGACGGGCGGCGCGAGCCAGATGAACGGCGCGCGCGAGCTCGCGAGCCGCATGCTCGACAAGCAGGTGCGGGTGGGCCAGCCCATCCGGCTCACCGGTCTGGCCGAGGCGACGGGCGGTCCCGCCTTCTCGACCTGCGCCGGTCTGCTGACCTACTCGCAGATTTCTCCGCTCGAGACGGCGGGGGGCGAAGGCGAGGGTGAAGGCGCGCCAGGGCGTGGCAGCCTGCGCAAGATCAGCCGTTGGCTGAGGGAGAACTTTTGATGGGCATGACCGATTTTCAGGCCCAGCGCGAATGCGGGGTACTTGAAGGGGTGAAAAGCCGGTGGCGCTCGGCGCGACGCCTGGGCCGGCTTGCGGCACCGCCCGGTCAGGTGGGCGCCGCACCGCCGGCTAGGGCGGAAGCACGGACCCCGACTTTCCCATTTGTTTCGAGGAGGCTGAGATGAGCATCAAATTGACGGTACCGCAGGCGAAGGAACTGAAGCCCCGGATCACCGTGTTCGGCGTGGGTGGCGCCGGCGGCAACGCGGTCAACAACATGATCCAGGCAGGGCTCGACGGCGTCGAGTTCGTTGTCGCCAACACCGATGCGCAGGCGCTGCAGCTCTCGCTGGCCGAGCGGCGCATCCAGCTCGGCGCATCGATCACCGAAGGTCTCGGCGCCGGTTCGCGGCCCGAAGTCGGTTGCGCGGCAGCCGAGGAAGCGCTCGACGAGATCGTCGAACACATCCAGGGCGCGCATATGGTCTTCATCACTGCCGGCATGGGCGGCGGCACGGGCACGGGCGCCGCTCCGGTCATTGCGCGCGCCGCGCGGGAGCAGAATGTGCTCACGGTCGGCGTCGTCACGAAGCCCTTCCAGTTCGAAGGTACGCGCCGCATGCGGCTCGCCGAAGAGGGCATCCGCGAGCTTCAGCAGTATGTCGACACGCTGATCATCATCCCGAATCAGAATCTCTTCCGCGTCGCGAACGAGAACACGACCTTTGCGGATGCCTTCGCGATGGCCGACCAGGTGCTCCATTCGGGCGTCGCCGGCATCACCGACCTCATGATGAAGCCGGGTCTCATCAATCTCGACTTCGCGGACGTACGTACCGTGATGAACGAGATGGGCAAGGCCATGATGGGTACGGGCGAGGCGACCGGCGAGAAGCGCGCCATCGAGGCCGCCGAGGCCGCGATCTCGAACCCGCTGCTCGACGAAGTGTCGATGAAGGGCGCGAAGGGCGTTCTCATCAACATTACCGGCGGCATGGACCTCACTCTTTACGAAGTGGATGAAGCCGCGAACCGTATCCGCTCGGAAGTCGATCCCGAAGCTAACATCATCGTCGGCTCGACCTTCGATCCGGCGCTCGACGGCCGCATGCGCGTCTCCGTCGTCGCCACG
Source organism: Parvibaculum sp. (assembly GCF_039680535.1). Classification (GTDB taxonomy): domain Bacteria; phylum Pseudomonadota; class Alphaproteobacteria; order Parvibaculales; family Parvibaculaceae; genus Parvibaculum. The sequence continues at coordinate 82,434 of NZ_JBDKSS010000012.1, forward strand.
GGCATCGAAGTCGCCGAGCGTATGCAGCAGCGTCCGGTCGAAGCGCCCAAGGTTGCGCCGAAAGCTGTCGCGTCCGTTCAGCCGGCCGCGACCTTCGCGGCGCCGGCGGCTCGTCCGATGCAGCCCGCCGCCGCTGAAGTGGCTCAGACCCGTGCGCTGCCGACGGCCGATCTCACTTTCGATCAGCCCGAGCCGCAGCAGATTCCGAAGGTCGGCGGCTACGACCTGAACGAGTACGAGGCGGAAGTCATCATTCACAAGCCCGAGCCGCGCGTGCAGCAGCAGGCGCGTCGCAACGAGCCTGTGGTATCGCCGGCCGCCGTCATTGCCGAGCCGAAGGCTCCCTTCATCCCCAGCGACCTTGACCGCGTCCAGGCGCCGAAGGAGCAGGGTTTCGTTGGCGATCGCGCGACCATGCCGGTTCAGCACGGCCGCGCTCCCAAGAAGGGGCCGAGCTTCTTTGAACGGCTGACCGGCGCCGGCCGCCGCCGCGAAGAAGAACCGCAGCAGCCCGTCGCGCCGCGCCGGGAGCCGGCTGTCGCCCGCGATCAGCTCCGCACGCAGACCCAGGAGCAGGTGAAGCCGCAGCAGGCTGCGCCGACCCTGGCGCCTTCCGCAGAGAGCCGGCTGGTCCAGCCGTCCTATGAAGAAGAGCAGCTTGAAATCCCGACCTTCCTGAGGCGTCAGGCCAACTGACGCCCCGTAAGGGCTGCGCCCGCGGGGGGCGCTTTCGGCAGAACCTCGTCCGCTTGGACCGCCGTCCAGACGGGCGAGGTTTTGTTATTTAAATCAATGGCTTATCGCTCATGTTGCACCGTAACAATCCGTAAGAACTTGTTATTTGTGACGGATTTCTGGCGCTGTTAGAACCAGCCTAGAAATTCCGGGGGCAAAGGATTCGTAAAGTGCGCAAGACCGAATTCGAAACCATCATGCTGGAACAGGCGCGGGCGCATCGTCGCGAGCGCGCCATCGCTGCTGCCTGCCCCCAGACGACGCTGGCCGCTCCGGTGGTGATCGAAGGTGTGGGACTCCACACCGGCCACATGATCCGGATGGATATGCACCCCGCTGGCGCTGGTTTTGGCATTGTCTTCCGCCGCGTTGATATCGACAGCACGGACCGCGCTGCGACGGATATCCCCGCGCGGTTCGATCATGTGGGCGACACCACGCTCTCGACGGCGATCCGCAACGAGGCGGGCGCGTCGATCAGCACGGTCGAACATCTGATGGCGGCAATTTCCTTCCTCGGAATCGACAACCTCCTCATCGAAATCAACGGGCCCGAAATTCCGGTCATGGACGGCAGCTCGCAGGTTTTCATCGAGACGATCGAGGCCGTGGGGCTGAAGTCGCTCGACGCGCCGCGCCGTGCCATCCGCATCCTGAAGCCGGTCATCGTCGAGGATGGGCTGAAGCGTGCCGCGCTTCTGCCGGGCGAAGGTTTCAAGCTGGCGTTTGAAATCGAGTTCGACAATCCCGTCATCGGTCACGAGACAATCGAAGCCGATTTCAACGATCCGTCCTTCAAGGACGAGATTCTGCGCGCCCGTACCTTCGGCTTCCTGAAGGATGTCGAGGCGATGTGGAAGATGGGGCTTGGCCTCGGCGGATCGCTGGAAAACACGGTCGTGGTCGATGGCGACAAGGTTCTGAACGAAGAGGGCCTGCGCTTCGCCGATGAATTCGTGCGTCACAAGGTTCTGGACGCGGTGGGCGATCTCGCGCTTTCGGGTGCGCCGCTGATCGGCCGCTACGAGGGTCTGCGCGCAGGCCATGCGATGAACAATCGCGTGCTGCGGGCTCTCTTTGCCGATGCCTCGGCCTATGAGATCGTGGACCTTGCCTCCGGCGAGCCCGTGGATTCGCAGAGGCTTCGGGCCGTCCCGGCCGAGTAAGCGGCTTCTCTCAGACATTTCATCCTTGCGACCTCGCCTCGCTATGGTTTCCCGCGCCCGTTTGAGCTAGAAACGAGCACTGGCCCGGCTGGACGAGGGGGGATCCCACGCTTCGGCAGCCTCCGGACTCGCTTGATCTGGCCTTGTCCCGAAAACTCTTTTCGGGCAATCCTGCCGGGTGACCGAACGAAATGGATTTTGACCGGCATGCGTGAGGCTCTTCTGAATACCTCGATCTCGCGGATCAATCGGGCGGACGCCCTCGGCGCATGGATGGGCGGATTGCGCCTCGCGGTCGCCGGCGTGTTTGTCGTCGTCTCCATGGCGCTGCTGGGCGGATGCTCGGGCGATGCCGAATTGCCCTATGAGGAGCGGCCGGTCGAGCAGATCTACAACAAGGCCATGGACTACATGGCCGACGAAGATTACGCGAAGGCCGCCAACGAGTTCGAAGAGGTCGAGCGCCAGCATCCCTATTCGACCTGGGCCCGCCGCGCCACGCTCATGGCCGCCTATGCCGACTACAAGTACAACAATTACGACGCGTCGATCCTGACGGCGCAGCGCTACATCTCGCTGCATCCCGGCAGCAAGGATGTGGCTTATGCCTATTATCTGATCGCGCTCTGCTACTACGAGCAGATTTCGGACGTTGGCCGCGACCAGCAGATGACCGAAAATGCGCTTGCTGCGCTCACTGTCCTGTCGGTGCGTTTTCCGCAGAGCGAATATGCGCGCGATGCGCGGCTGAAGCTCGACCTGACGCGCGACCACCTTGCCGGCAAGGAAATGGAAATCGGCCGCTACTACCTGAAGCGGCGCGAATATATCGCGGCTATCAATCGCTTCCGTGTGGTGATCGAGAAATACCAGACGACGACGCACGTGCCCGAGGCGCTGCATCGTCTCGTCGAGGCCTATCTCTCGCTCGGCATTAAGACGGAAGCACAGACCGCGGCGGCGATCCTCGGCTACAACTATCCGGGCAGCGACTGGTATCAGGACAGCTACGCGCTTCTGGCGGGCCAGGGATTGAAGCCCGAAGAAGACAAGGGTTCCTGGATCAGCAAGGCCTGGCACACGGTCTTTTAGTTAGAGGCTCGTCCTCATGCTATCGGCGCTGTCGATCAGAGATATCGTCCTCATCGACCGTCTGGATCTGGCGCTTGCGCGCGGCCTTTGCGCGCTCACAGGCGAAACCGGTGCGGGTAAGTCCATTCTTCTCGACGCGCTCGGCCTCGCCATCGGTGCGCGGGCCGATGCGGGCCTTGTCGGCCAGGGCGCAGAGCAGGGCAGCGTCACCGCTGTCTTCGATCTTGCCGCCGACCATCCTGCGCGCGCCATCCTCCGCGAAAACGGCCTCGACGCCGAAGGCGACATCATTCTCCGCCGCGTGCAGGCGAAGGACGGGCGCACGCGCGCCTTCGTCAACGATCAGCCGGTGAGCATTGGCCTCCTGCGTCAGGTGGGCGACGAGCTTGTTGAAATTCACGGCCAGCATGACGAGCGCGGCCTGCTCGATGTCTCGGGCCACCGCGCGGTGCTCGATGCGTTCGGCGGCCTTGAAGCGAAGGCATCGGAAGTCCGCAAGCTCTGGAGCGCTGCCGCCGAAGCGCGGCTCGCTTATGCGGAGCACGAAGCCTCGCTGGCGAAGGCTCGGGCGGAGCAGGATTATCTCCGTCACGTCGTTGGTGAGCTGGATGAACTCGCACCGGAGCCGGGCGAGGAAACGAGTCTCGCGGAAGAACGTACGCTGATGATGCATTCGGAAAAGATCGCCGCCGATCTCGCCGAGGCGCAGGACGCATTGTCAGTAGATGGCGGGCTTGAAGCGCGTCTCAATCAGGCGCTCAGGCGGCTTGCTCGTGCGGCCGATCAGGCTGGCGGACGTCTCGATGCCGGCATTGCCGCGCTTGATCGCACACTCGTCGAAGCCGCCGACGCGCGCGACGAGATCGAACGCGCCATGCGCGCGCTGGAGTTTGATCCCGCGCGGCTTGAACGGGTCGAGACGCGTCTCTTCGCGCTCCGCGCCGCAGGCCGCAAACACAATGTCGCGGTGGACAATCTCGCCGCGCTTGCCGATCGCCTGCGCGCGCAACTCACCGAGATCGAGGGCGGCGAAGCGACACTCGCCAGACTGTCGCAGGAAGCGGACGAAGCCCGCGCCGCTTATATGAGAGCCGCGGAGGTGCTTTCCGCCGCGCGGCGGAAGATCGCCGCGAAGCTCGATCAGGAAGTCGCGCGGGAGTTGAAGCCGCTGAAGCTCGACAAGGCGACCTTCAAGACCGAGGTCGTGGTGCTGAAGCCGGAAGACGCAGGCCCCGATGGGCTCGACCGTGTTTCCTTCCTCATCTCCACCAATCCCGGCGCGCCGCTCGGGCCGCTGATCAAGATTGCGTCGGGCGGTGAGCTATCGCGTTTCGTGCTCGCCCTCAAGGTTGCGCTCGCCTCCCGCGGAAGTGCGCCGACGCTGATCTTCGATGAAGTCGACGCCGGGGTCGGCGGCGCGGTCGCCGAAGCGGTGGGCTTGCGCCTTGCGGAACTTGCCAAAGCCGCGCAAATTCTCGTCGTGACGCATTCGCCGCAAGTTGCCGCTCGCGCTCAACATCATCTGCGTATCTCCAAGGGCGGAGAGGCGAAGTCGAAGACCGCGAGGGTCGCGACCCGCGTCGATGTGCTCGACCGGCAGGAGCGTCGCGAGGAGATTGCCCGAATGCTTGCGGGCTCGACGGTGACGGACGAAGCCCGCGCCGCCGCCGACAGACTGATTGAGAGCCACCCGTGACAGAAAGCGCCAACGATAAACCCGTGGAGAAGCTGACCTTCGAGGAAGCTGCCGCGGAGCTGGAGCGGCTTGCCAAGGAGATCGCGCATCACGATCAGCTTTACTATCGCAAGGACGCACCGGAAATTTCCGATGCCGCCTATGACGCGCTCCGCAGGCGCAATGACTGGATCGAGAAGCGTTATCCGGAACTTGTCCGCGAGGACAGCCCTTCGAGGCGCGTAGGCGCCGCGCCATCCGAAGCTTTCGGCAAGGTCGTGCACAAGGTGCCGATGCTGTCGCTCTCCAACGGCTTCACCGACGAGGACGTCACCGAATTCTGGAACCGCATTCGCCGTTTTCTGAACCTCAAGGATGACGACGTTCTCGAGGTGACCGCGGAGCCGAAAATCGACGGTCTGTCCGCGGCCTTGCGCTATGAGCATGGACATTTCACGGTTGGCGCGACGCGCGGCGACGGGCGCGAAGGCGAGAACGTCACCGAAAATCTGAAGACGATCGACGATGTGCCTCAGAAGCTGAAGGGTCGAACCGTTCCTGACGTCTTCGAGGTGCGCGGCGAAGTCTATATGAGCCACAAGGATTTCGAGGCGCTGAACGAGCGGCAGGAGAAGGCCGGCAAGCCACGTTTCGCCAATCCGCGCAATGCTGCGGCGGGTTCTCTGCGCCAGCTCGATCCGAAGGTGACGGCCTCGCGGCCGCTGCGCTATTTCGCCTATGCTTGGGGTGACGCAAGCGAGGTTCCCGCCGATACGCATTCCGGCATGATCGAGCAGTTCAGGCATTGGGGCTTCGAGGTCAATCCCTTCTTCCGGGTTTGTACGTCGGCGGAGGAATTGCTCGCCTTCTATCACGAGATTGAAGAGAACCGCGCGAAGCTCGGCTACGACATAGACGGCGTGGTCTACAAGGTGAACCGGCTCGACTGGCAGCAGCGCCTGGGCTTCGTCTCGCGCTCGCCTCGCTGGGCTCTGGCCCATAAGTTCCCGGCCGAACAGGCGACGACGGTGCTCGAGGATATCGATATTCAAGTTGGCCGCACCGGCGCGCTGACACCGGTCGCGCGGCTGACGCCGGTGACAGTCGGCGGCGTCGTGGTTTCCAACGCAACGCTGCACAATGAAGACGAGATCGAGCGCCTCGGCGTGCGTATAGGCGATACCGTCGTCGTGCAGCGCGCGGGCGACGTCATTCCGCAGATCGTGCGCGTCGTCGAGGACAAGCGGCCGCATAACGCGCGGCACTTCCACTTCCCCGACCGTTGCCCTGCTTGCGGCAGTCATGCCGTGCGCGAGACGAATGAAAAGACCGGCAAGGTTGACGCCGTGCGCCGCTGCACGGGCGGCCTCATCTGTCCCGCGCAGGCGATGGAACGGCTACGGCATTTCGTGTCGCGCAATGCCTTCGATATTGAAGGGCTTGGCGAAAAGCAGATCGCGTCTTTCTACGAAGACGAACTTATCCGCCAGCCCGCCGATATTTTCACGCTGGAAGAGCGCGACAGGAAGAGCTTGAAACGGCTCAAGGATCGCGAGGGCTGGGGCGCGACATCGGTCGCCAATCTGTTCAAGGCTATCGACAGCCGCCGCGCCGTCGACCTCGACCGGTTCATCTTTGCGCTGGGGATCCGCCATGTCGGTGAGACCAATGCGCGGCTTTTCGCACGCGCCTATGGAACGCTCGAACATTTTGTCGAAGAGATGGAGAAGGCCGCCGACCACGACAGCGACGCATGGCGCGAGCTGATGGCGATTGATGGTGTGGGCGAGGTGCTCGGCGAGGCCGTCGTGGATTTCTTCGCCGAAAAGCACAATCGCGAGGCGCTCAAGGCATTGCAGAAGGCGGGCGTCACGGCGGTGCCGTTGCCTGCGCAGGAGACATCCTCACCCATTGCCGGAAAAACGGTTGTCTTCACCGGCTCTCTCGAACGCATGACGCGCTCGGAAGCGAAGGCGCGTGCGGAGCAGATGGGCGCGAAGGTCGCGGGTTCGGTTTCTGCGAAGACCGATCTCGTCGTCGCTGGTCCCGGCGCTGGTTCGAAACTCGCCAAGGCAGCCGAACTTGGTATTGAGGTGATTACCGAGGACGAATGGATGGAGATGGCGGGCGGGTAGCGCCGCTGCTCTCTTGATCGCCATGCGCGGGCTTGACCCGCGTATCCACGTCTTTGTGCCTTCGTCGCTTAAGGGAAGACGTGGATGGCCCGGTCAAGCCGGGCCATGACGAATAGATGGTAATCGACGATCAAATCGCTCGCGTCGCGTCTTTCAACCACGCAATAGTCGCCTCATCCAGACCCGGTGTCAGCGCATCGCGGACGCGAGCGTGATAGCCATTGAGCCAGTCGGCTTCTTCCTGCGTGAGAAGTGAACGCTCGACACAATTGAGGTCGATAGGCGCGAGCGTCAGCGTTTCGAAACCGAGCATCGGGCGTTCGCCGCCGTCGATCATCGAGGGCGGAGTCACCACCAGCAGATTTTCGATGCGGATGCCATAGGCGCCTGCCTTGTAATAGCCGGGTTCGTTGGAGACGATCATGCCGGGCTTTAGCGGCACGGTGCCCATTTTCGAAATGCGCTGCGGACCTTCATGCACCGAGAGATAGGACCCGACGCCGTGGCCCGTGCCGTGGTCGTAGTCGAGTCCGGCCTTCCACAGCGCCATGCGCGCGAAGGCATCGAGTTGCGCGCCGGAGGTGCCGACAGGGAAACGCGCGGTGGCGACGGCGATATGGCCCTTGAGTACGCGTGTAAAGCGGTCGCGCTGTTCAGGTGACGCCTCGCCGATGGCGACGGTGCGCGTCACATCGGTCGTGCCATCCAGATATTGGCCGCCGGAATCCACGAGGAACAGCTCACCCTTCCGAAGCGGCTGATTGGTCGCCGTGGTGACGCGGTAGTGAACGATCGCGCCGTTTGCGCCTGTGCCGGAAATCGTATCGAAGCTCAAGTCGCGCAGTTCGTTCGTCTCTGTACGAAATGCTTCGAGCTGCTTCGCGGCAGCGATCTCGTCGATGCCGCCCTTGGGTGCTTCCGTGCCGACCCAGGCGAGAAATTTCGTGAGCGCGCGCCCGTCGCGCAGATGCGCTGCGCGCGTGCCCTTGATCTCCGAGTCGTTCTTGCAGGCCTTTGGCAATTCGCAAGGGTCGGTGCCGCGCTTCACCTCGGCGTCCGCTTCGGCGAGGCGGTCGTAGATCGCGCTGGCGCAGGTCGCCGGATCGATGAGGACGGTCGCCTTTCTGGCGCCGAGTTCGTCAAGCGCAGGACCGAGCTTGCCGCGCGCATGTATTGCGGCGATGGGCTTCAGATGTGCGCGCGCCGCCGGACCGATCTTGCGCTCGTCGATGAAAAGATCGGCGCGGCCATCTTCGTAAAGGATTGCGAAGGAAAGCGGCAGCGGCGTATGCGGAACGTCGCTTCCCCGGATGTTGAAAACCCAGGCGATCGAATCCGGCATAGTGAGAACGACGGCGCTCACGTCGTCATTCATCAGCGAATTGGCTAGGCGTCCGATCTTGTCGGCGGCAGGCTCGCCCGCGAATTCGATCGGGTAGGGCTCGACGGGCGTAGCGGGGGCGTCGGGCCGGTCGGTCCAGATCGCATCGAGCGGATTATCGTCGACAGCTACGAGCGTCGCGCCTGCCTTCTCCGCGGCAGCTTTCAGTCGCGCCACCGCTTCGACGGTATGGAGCCACGGGTCGTAGCCGAGCTTCGCGTCCTTGACGAGGTTCTGCTCGATCCAGCGGACCGGCGGCTCATCGATGAGGTGCTTCGGCTCGAAGATTGCTACATCGACCTGATCGCGGACCTGAAGCGTATAGCGCCCGTCGACGAAAATGGCGGCCTTGTCGAGCAGCAGGATGGCCATGCCGGCCGAGCCTGAAAAGCCCGTGAGCCAGCGCAGGCGCTCGGCATTGGCCGGGACATATTCGCCCTGGTGCTCGTCCGCGCGGGGAATGAGAAATCCATCGAGGCCGCGCCGGCGCAGCTCCTCGCGGAGGCGCCTTGCGCGTTCGGTGCCGACCGACGGGTCGGCGATGTCGTCGAAGATCTGGAACATGCGTTGAATGTAGGGGCGGGGAGGGAAGTGGGCAACTGGCCCTTAGCCCTGAATCCTCAGCGTTACCCAGTCGCCCCTGGGTTTGCGGGAGCGCAGGTAAAGCCCCTGCATCCGGAGAGCCGCTGTGACCATGGTCTCCTGCGTCCGCAGGATGCCGGAAAGGATGAGTGTGCCGCCGGGCCTCAAATGGGCGCGGAATGCGGGGGCGAGCGAGACCAGCGGCCGGGCGAGGATGTTCGCAACGATGAGGTCGTAGGGCGCGCGGGCGTGCAGAGCCGGGTGGCCGAAGCCCTTGGCCGTCACTGCCGAGACGAAAGGCGCGACGCCGTTCTTCTTTGCGTTGTCACGGGTAACGCGCACGGCTACGGGGTCGATGTCAGAGGCCAGCACATTGCAGCGTGCGACCTTTGCAATCGCGATGGCGAGCACGCCCGTGCCCGTTCCGATATCGAGTGCGTTGAGGCGCTGTCCCGGCCGCACCACCTCTGAGATGAATTCGAGGCAGCCCGTCGTAGTTTCGTGATGGCCGGTGCCGAAGGCCTGGCCCGCATCGACGAGGAGCGGCACGATACCCGCAGGCACCTTGTCGCCGTCGTGGCTGCCATAGATGAAGAACCGGCCTGCGCGGACGGGGTCAAGGCCTTCGAGCGACTTCGTCACCCAGTCGACTTCCGGCATCGGCTCGATGAGGATTTCTTCCGCTCTCACGCCTGTTTCGTCTTCGACTGGCGCGATGAGGGCGGCAAGCGCTTGGGCGTCGGGCGCTGCCTCATAAAGCGCTTCGACGCGCCAGAAACCATGCGCCTCGACCTCGTTCCAGTCGGAGGCCGTTTTGACGAGCGGGCCTTCGCCGGGATGCGCCTCGCTTGTCGAGACGGCGAGTGCTTCCGGCAGGAAAGCGCTTTCCAGCGCTTCCGAGAAAATTTCCGCAACAGAATAGGGGACGATGAAGGAGGCTTTCCAGATCGGCATCTCGTTCAGACACGCTCCACAAAACTGTCGATGACCTTCTTGCGGCCCGCCTTGTCGAAATCGACGGTCAGCTTGTTGCCGTCGATGGCCGTCACTTCGCCATAGCCGAATTTCTGGTGGAAGACACGCTCGCCATGGCGGTAGCTCGCTGCCGCAGGATCGCTCGTCGCCACGAGTTCGGCGCTGACTTCGAGATTTGGGGGGCGCACTTTCGATGTCGTGCGCGTCATGGTTTGCGCGCGCTTCCAGCCGGGGCTCGAATAGTCGCTCCCCGAGGCGAAGTCCTGCGAGAAGCGGCTCGGCGCGTAGTTCTGGAAGCTCGATGCGCCCATGGCGCTTTCGGCCACTTCCACATGCTCCTTCGGAATTTCGTCGATGAAGCGCGAGGGGATCGCGCTCTGCCACAGCGCATGGATGCGGCGGTTGGCGGCGAAGGAGATATAGGAATGCTTGCGCGCCCGCGTAATGCCGACATAGGCGAGGCGGCGTTCTTCCTCGAGCCCCGCGAGGCCGCTCTGGTCGAGCGAGCGCTGATGCGGGAAGAGGCCTTCCTCCCAGCCGGGCAGGAATACGATGTCGAACTCGAGGCCCTTGGCGCTGTGGAGCGTCATCAGGTTCACCTTGTCGCCGCTATCCTGCGACTCGATTTCCATCACGAGCGAGATGTGTTCGAGATAGCCCTGAAGATCGTCGAAATGCTCCATCGAGCGGACGAGTTCCTTGAGGTTTTCGAGCTTGCCCGGCGCCTCGGCGGATTTGTCGTTCTGCCACATCTCGGTGTAGCCGGACTCGTCGAGGATGATCTCGGCGAGTTCCGTATGCGGCATGCCGGACACCAGCGCCCGCCAGCGCTCGACCATCTCGACAAAGCCCGCCAGCGCGCGGCGCGGTGCGGGCTTCAGTTCTTCCGTGGTGATGATCTCCCGCGCGGCGCGCATCAGAGAGACGCCGCGCGCATTGGCGAGCTGATGGATTGTCTGTAGCGCGACGTCGCCGAGACCGCGCTTCGGCTTGTTGACGATGCGCTCGAAAGCAAGGTTGTCGTCCGGCTGTGCGACGAGGCGGAGATAGGCATTGGCGTCGCGGATTTCGGCCCGCTCGTAGAAGCGCGGACCGCCGACGACGCGATAGGGAATGCCGAGATTGATGAAGCGGTCTTCGAATTCGCGCATCTGGAAGGAGGCGCGGACAAGGATCGCCATTTCATGGAGCATATGCCCCTTGCGCTGCAGGCTCTCGATTTCCTCGGCGATGTTGCGCGCCTCTTCCTCGCCGTCCCAATAGCTCGAAATGCGAACCTTCTCGCCCTCGTTCTCTTCGGTCCAGAGCGTCTTGCCGAGGCGGGCTTCGTTCGCGGCGATGAGGCCCGAGGCGGCGCCGAGAATATGCGGCGTCGAGCGATAATTGCGTTCGAGACGGATCACCTTCGCGCCCGGGAAGTCCTTCTCGAAACGAAGGATGTTGTCGACTTCGGCGCCGCGCCAGCCATAGATCGACTGGTCGTCATCGCCGACGCAGCAGATGTTCTTGTTCTTCTGTGCGAGCAGCCGCAGCCAGAGATATTGCGCGACGTTGGTATCCTGATACTCGTCGACCAGCATGTATTTGAAGCGGTCCTGATACTCCGCGAGCACTTCGGGATGTTCCTGGAAGATGCGCAGCGTTTCGAGCAGCAGATCGCCGAAGTCGACCGCGTTCAGAACCTTCAACCGAAGCTGATAGGCCTGGTAAAGCTCCGCACCCTTTCCATTGGCGAAGGCCTGCGCTTCGCCTGCGGGCACCTTGCCCGGCGTCAGTCCGCGGTTCTTCCAGCCGTCGATATAGGTCGCGAGCTGGCGTGCGGGCCAACGCTTCTCATCGATATTGGCGGCCTGGATGATTTGCTTCATCAGGCGGACCTGATCGTCGGCGTCGAGAATGGTGAAGTCGGAGCGAAGGCCCGCAAGCTCCGCATGGCGGCGCAGCATCTTCGCGCCAATCGCATGGAAGGTGCCGAGCCATTGCATGCCCTCGACAACGCCGCCGATCAGCCGGCCGATGCGCTCCTTCATTTCGCGCGCGGCCTTGTTGGTAAAGGTCACGGCTAGAATCTGGCTCGGATAGGCGCGGCGCGTGGCAAGCAGGTGGGCAAGCCGTGTCGTCAGCGCCCGCGTCTTGCCAGTGCCCGCGCCCGCGAGCACGAGGACGGGGCCGTCGAGCGCCTCGACCGCTTCGCGCTGTTCAGCATTGAGCCCTTCGAGATAGGGCGCGCGCATGGCCGAAATCGCCGCGGCGCTGGTGGAGCGCGCAGTCGTTTCTTCGGGAATAGCCCCAAGGTCGAAGGGGTCGCTGGTCATGCGGTCTGGCCGGTGGGCAAGGGTTCAGATGCGGGCGATTATAGCACGAGGCCGGGGCCCGATTGGGCGAGGCATTTTCACCCGGAAAACCCCTAAGGATTGCCCGGTTTCGCGCCGTCATGGCGATACATAGAGGGCCGGAGGCCCCCCTGCAAGCCCGGTGGCGCGGCCGTTCCCTCGCGGTATTTCCGGGCGATTGGAGTCGGGCGAACGCCGCCCGCCTCTAGGTTGGATTGCGCCTGATCCCGATGACGCGGCCGGCCTGTTCCGGCCTGGGCAGGGCGCGATGGGCTTCCATCATGGAGGCGATTTTCGCCTGTTGCATTTCGGGAAAGGGCGCCACGCGCCGTGTCTTCATGTCGACATGAACGCACATCTGTTCGGATGTCGCGGCGAGGTATCCTTTTTCGGCGTGATACATGCGGCCGAAGACGTGAATGCGCTTCGCGTCCCAGTCGAGCAATTGATAGGTGATGCGGACCGGATCGTCCTTCAGCAGTTCGTCGAGATAGCAGACATGCACCTCGGCAGTGAAGGATGAGCCTGCGCCCGACTGCGTATAGTCCCAGCCGATGCCGAGTTTGGTAAAGAGCCCGTCCAGCGATTCATCGAAGAGCAGATGGTAATAGGCCATGTTCATATGGCCGTTGAGATCGACCCATTGGGCCTCAACCTTGCGCAGCGGGCATTCGACGGGAGCATCGATGGTCACGTGTTCCTCCGGAAGTCCAATTATGGCCGTTGCCGCCATGGCCTCGCGTAAGGCGGGACATGGCGCGCACTGGATTGTTCACCTTCACGCGAGAGGATAGCCTTGCAGGCGGAGGAACACATGGCCGAAATTGCTTCACTCCTGACTGACGATGAAAAGGCGCAGGCCGTGGCCGAGCTGCGCGGGCTGCTCGGCGACCGGCTCACCACCTCGCTTCCGATCCGCGAGGCGCATGGTCGCGACGAGAGCTGGCATCCCGTCGTGCCGCCCGACGCCGTGGCATTCGCCACATCGACTGAAGAGGTCTCGAAGATCGTTCGCATCTGTGCGCGGCACCGGTTTCCGATCATCGCCTTCGGCACAGGGACCTCGCTTGAAGGCCATATCTCCGCGCCGCATGGCGGCCTGTCGCTCGATCTGAGCCGCATGAACCGCATCCTCGAAGTGAATGCGGCCGATCTCGACGTGCATCTCGAAGCCGGCGTGACGCGCAAGACATTGAACGCCTGGCTGCGTGACAAGGGACTTTTCTTCCCCATTGATCCCGGCGCCGATGCGAGCCTCGGCGGCATGGCGGCGACGCGGGCTTCAGGTACCAATGCCGTGCGTTACGGCACCATGCGCGAGAATGTGCTGAACCTTACCGCCGTCATGGCCGATGGAAGCGTCGTGCATACGGCGCGGCGGGCGCGGAAATCGGCGGCGGGTTATGATCTCACGCGGCTTCTTGTCGGCTCCGAAGGTACGCTCGGCATCATCACCGAATTGACGCTGAAGCTTTACGGTATTCCGGAGGCGATTGCCTCCGGCGTCGTGTCCTTCCCGAATTTCGAAGGCGCGATTGACGCCGTGATCGAGACGATCCAGTCGGGCCTGCCGGTCGCGCGCATCGAGTTTCTCGACGAGGTGCAGGTCGAAGCCTGCAACCGCTATTCGAAGCTTTCCTTGCCGGTGACGCCGCTGCTGCTGGTCGAGTTTCATGGGAGCGAAGCGTCGGTTGCCGAGCAGGCCGAGCGCTTCGGGGCCATCGCGGCGGGGCATGGCGGCGGCGCTTTCGAATGGGCGGTGAAGGCAGAGGAACGCACGAGGCTCTGGGAGGCGCGGCACAATTCGCTCTATGCCGCCTTGGCGTTGCAGCCGGGCAAGAAGGGCCTCATCAGCGACGTCTGTGTCCCCATTTCGCGTCTTGCGGAAGCGATTGCCGGAACCAAGGAAGATCTGCGGACCTCGCCGCTCATTGCGCCGATCGTCGGCCATGTCGGCGACGGCAATTTTCATCTCATCATGCTGGTCGATCCCGACAACGCCGCCGAGGTTGCCGAGGCGCAGCGCATTCACGATCGCATGGTCATGCGCGCCCTGTCGCTGGACGGCACCTGCACCGGCGAGCACGGCATCGGCGAGGGCAAGGTCAAATTTCTCGAAGCCGAGCATGGCGAAGGCATCGCCGTCATGCGCGCGATCAAGCAGGCGCTCGATCCGCTGAACATTCTCAATCCGGGCAAGCTGCTGCCGGCGTAGTCGAGACTATTTCGACAGGCCGACGACGATATTGACCGCGAGCGCAATCAGAACGGTGTTGTAGAAGAACGCCAGCATTCCGTGGCCGAGCGTGATGCGCCGCATGCGCGACGATGTGACCTGAGTGTCCGATGTCTGCGCCGTCATGCCGACCACGAAGGAATGGTAGATGAATTCCCAATAGGTCGGTTCCGTCGTCCCCGGAAAGTCAAGCCCGCCCGTGTCCTTGTGCCCTTCGCCGGGCAACGCGTCGTGGTAATAGACCTGTATGTAATGCGCGGCCATGACGACATGCAGCGTCAGCCAGCCCAGGAGCACGCCGATCAGCGCCAGGACAATGTGGAGCGTGGAGGGCGGTTCGCTTGCATTCAGGATGACGAAGATATTGCCGACGCTCACCACGATTGCCGCGACCGTGATGACGACAATGATGCCGATGCCTTCATCTTCATAGCTGGCGCGCCGCCGCAGCAGATCCGGCATCAGCGGCACCATGTTGGTGAACATGAGGACGAGGTAAAGCGCATAGGCGCCATCCGCTGCGATGGAGACATGCAGCGGGCGTGGAAGCGCATCGCCGGCGAAGCGCCAGATCGCAATGCCGACCAGAAGCGAAACATAAAAGCGTATGTGATGACGAATATGAGCTACGACGCGGTGCGACATCGCCATTCTCCCCGTTGCTTCTGGCGATCCTAGCCAATCCGGCCATGTCTGTCTCCGCTCAGTCGAGCGTGCGGCGGTAGCGGTTCATGGCGATGACCGTCGCCGCGAGGAAGAACAGCATGATGGCGACGGTATCCGCCTGAATGTCGGCGACGCCGTTGCCCTTGAGCAGGATGCCGCGCGTGATGCGCAGGAAGTGCGTTAGCGGAAGGACCTCGCCGAGCCACTGGGCCCAGACCGGCATGCCCCGAAAGGGGAACATGAAACCCGAAAGCAGGATCGACGGCAGAAAGAAGAAGACGGCCATCTGGACCGCCTGAAGCTGGTTTCGGGCGAGCGTCGAGAAGGTGAACCCGACCGCGAGGTTGGCCGCGACGAATATGAGCAGGACGACCGAGAGGAGGATGAGGCTTCCGACCATCGGTACACTGAACAGGAAGCGCGCCGCGAGAAGCACAAGAGCCGTCTGGATATAGCCCACCATGATATAGGGAATGATCTTGCCCATCATCACCTCAAGCGGCCGAGCCGGCATGGTGAGCAGGTTCTCCATCGTGCCGCGCTCTATTTCGCGCGTCATGGCGAGCGCGGTGAACATCACCATGGTCATGGTGAGAATGACGCCGATAATGCCGGGCACGATGTTGTATTGCGTGTGGTTCTCGGAATTGTAGCGGCGATGGATTGTGAGCGAGAAGGGCGCCTCGCCTTGTCGAAGCCTGACGAGCGGGCCGACGAGATCGCGGTCGAGGACGCTGTTGGCAAGCAGGTTGATCGCTGAAATGGCGTTGCCGGTCGCCGCCGGATCCGTCGCGTCGGCATCGACCAGGATCGCGGGGCGATCGCCGCGCAGGAGATCGCGCGAGAAATTGGGCGGTATCTCGATGACAAACTGCACGCGGCCCCGCGCGATCAGGGCATCGGCTTCCTCGCGTGTCTCGGGTCGTTCGGTGATCGTGAAATAGTCACTGTTTTCGAGCGCGGTAAGAAGGGTGCGGGTGAAGACCGAGTGGTCTTGCGCGTAGACCGCGGTGGCCAGATGCTTCGGGTCCGAATTGATCGCATAGCCGAAGAGAATGAGCTGCATGATCGGCACGCCCAGCATCATCGCAAATGTGAGTCTGTCGCGGCGCATCTGGATGAATTCCTTGGCGATGAGCGCGGCGAGGCGATGGAAGTTGAAGCGATCGCCCATCATGTGAAATTGTCCGGTGCCTGCTTCATCATGAGGATGAAGACATCTTCGAGTGTCGGCTCGTCACGCCGCCAGGAAAGGTTGGGCTGGTCGCGCCATGGCGCGATGGCGCTTTCGAGGCTTGCGGGATCGAGTCCGCTCACATGCAGCGTCGCGCCGAAGGGCGCCACCATGTCGACGCCTTGCTTGCCGGATAGCTCGCGAGCGAGTTGTCCGATGCGCTTCTGCGAGGGCCCCGATACGGTCCATGTCGCAAGGCCCGATTGCGCGATGACTTCTTCCGCCGTCCCGCGTGCGAGGAGGTGTCCATAGGCGAGGTAGCAGATCTTGTGGCAGCGTTCGGCCTCGTCCATGTAATGGGTGCTGACGAGCACGGTGAGGCCGCCCGCGGCGAGTTCGTGAATCTCGTCCCAGAATTCGCGCCGCGCCTTTGGATCGACGCCCGCGGTCGGTTCGTCGAGCAACAGAAGCTTCGGCTTGTGCATGATGCAGGACGCGAGCGCGAGGCGCTGCTTCCAGCCGCCGGAGAGGCTTCCCGCGAGCTGATCTGCGCGCCCCTTGAGGTTGAGTTTTTCGATTGTCGCATCGACGGCCTCCCGGCGGTTCGGCAGCTCATAAATGCGGGCGACGAAGTCGAGATTCTCGCGAATGCTCAGGTCCTCGTAGAGGCTGAAGCGCTGCGTCATGTAGCCCGTTTCGAGCTTGATGCGCGGGCTTTCCGTCAGAATGTCGTAGCCAAGGCAGGTGCCATGCCCGGCATCCGGCGTGAGCAGGCCGCAGAGCATGCGGATCGTGGTTGTTTTGCCGCTGCCATTGGGGCCGAGAAAGCCGTAGATCTCGCCTTTCCCGACCTGCATGTCGACACTGTCCACGACCTTGCGGCCGCCGAAGGTCTTGGTCAGCCCCGCGACATCGATCGCCAGTTCTCCGTCGAATGGCGCGTCGCTCATCCGATCACTCCGCCGCTTGCAGGGCCACGCGCACGGGCTGTCCGGGATGGAAAGCCTCGGGCTTCGCGTCTGGCCAGGCTTCGGCCATGTAGACGAGTTTCGACTGCGATTGCTCGCTGTAGATCACGGGCGGTGTGAACTCCGCCTGCGTCGAGATGAAACGAATGTGGCCGGTCAATCCGGTCGGGCAATCGTCGCAAGTGAGCGTTACCTTGTCGCCGACATGGACGCGGCCGAGTTCGGGCTCGGGCACGAAGAAGCGGACCTTGATGTTTTCAGGCGGAAGGACGGAAACGATGGGCTGCGCCGCGCTCGCGAATTCGCCGACGCGAAAATAGACGTCCTCGACGGTGCCGGCCTGCGGCGCGTGCCCTTCGCGCCGCGCAAGGCGCCAGTTCGCCTGATCCAGGGCGGCCTGTGCGGCCTGAACGGCGGCCTCCGCAGCATCGATCTGATCCTGCCGCGCGGCGAGCTTGCCGGTGACGAGCTTGGCGTCGAGTTCGCGCACGCTGGCTGCTGCCGCATCACGCGCGGCGCGGGCAGTGTCGAGTGCGGCTTTCGAGGCGTTGCCGTCTGCATGGAGTTGCTGTGTACGACTGAAGTCGAGTTCCGCCTTCTTGAGGGTGGCGGCGGCGCTCGCGCGGCTTGCTGCGATCTGTTCGAGTTCCGGCGCGCGCAGGCCCTTGAGCAGGTTCTGGTAGGTCGAGCGCGCTTCCGCGAGCTGCGCGGCAGCCTGGGTCTGGGCCGCAACTTCTGAAGTCTGCTCGAGCTGGAAGAGCAGGGCGCCGTCGGCCACCCTGTCTCCGCGCTTCACGGGAATTGCATCGATAAGGCCGCCATCTATGGGGCCGACGCGCACATATTCGCCTTCGGCATAGCCCTGATATGTGCCTTCCTTACGCCCATCGCAGGCGACGAGGAGGAGGGCGGCGGCAATGGATATCATGGCGCGTACACGGGTCATGCGCGCTGCTCCTTATCCGCGGCCAGGCCGCGCAAGATGAACTCGATATGACCGGCGAGAAACTTGTCAGGATCGATCTCCGGCTTTGCGCCGAAGACTTCCTGTGCAAGCGCATTCATGATGATGGGGAAGATGACGCTCTGCGCCGTGGCCACGGGGTCGCAGGATCGAAATTCCTTGCGGGCAATCCCGCGCTCGATGATCCGCGCCACGTTCCCGAGGCCGCGAAAGGCAACTTCGTCGCGATAGAAAGCAGCGATGTCGGGAAAGTTGCCGGCTTCCGACAATACGACCTTCATCAGTGCCCGGATCTCCGGCACGCAGGTCACTTCGCCGATGCTGCGGAAGAGGCCTGTGAGCAGATCGACGGTCGTGCCCTCGAACCGGCCGATGAATTCTTCCACGGCGCCGATGCGCGAACCGGCAACGTCGCGCACGATCGCCTTGAAGAGTTCGGCCTTGCTGTCGAAATAGAGATAGATCGTCGCCTTGCTGACACCTGCCGCCTCGGCCACGTCTTCGAGCCGCGTCGCGGCAAACCCGCGTTCGGAAAAGAGCTTGAGCCCCGCCGCCATGATTTCGGCGGGGCGTGCCTCCTTGCGTCGCTGGCGCCTCGGCTGGGCTTTTGGCATGTCGCGGGACCAATTAATAACTGACCAGTCAGTTATTAATATGGATCGCGCCGGACCGCAAGGCGAGGGGAGATCTAATCCTGATCAGGGGCGTCGGATTTGTCGGCGTCGGGCTTGTCGAGAGGTTCGCGGCGGTTGCCTTCGTGGAGGCGGGCCTGACGCGCCTGCTCAAGCTTTGCGGCCTTCTTCTCGGTCCCGGTTCGGCCGAAACGCACGCGATTGGCGGCGGCGCTGGCTTCCTTCTCCAGGCGCTCGCGGCGCTTGCGGCTTTCCTTCGCGTTTTTCCGTTCCTTGGAGAACTGGATGATGTCGGCCATGTCCGCGACCTGTAACGAGTGGCAATGCCGCCATATTAGCGGAAGTCGCAGCGCGATCTTCGGAAAACGACTTGCGCGGTTGTCGGCCGTTCGCGGGCGATCAATCGCGCAGGTTGGGCGGACGGAGCCGGTCGAACAGCTTCTGCATGAGGTTGCGCATCTTCCAGCCGAAGCTCTTCAGCCTTTGGCGGCGGCCGCTCTCGATGGCATCGATTCTTGACGGCAGGCAATCCCGGCGGATCGGAGGGGGAAAGACGCCGTAAGTCGTCAGCCCGAACCGGGCATAACGCGCCAGGCACTGGTCGATGGCGAAGATGCCGGGATTCATTCGAAGTATCTTCTCGGCCCCCTTTTTCCGCAGGAGATAGGCGCCCGTCCCATGCGGAACGCGCCCATAAGTAACGACGGCATGATCGTCGCCAAGAGGCGTCACAAGGCTGTAGCCCCGCTTGGGGTGGCCTGACAGATGAACGATGTCCCAGTCGCAAGGAAGTCGCTCAATCAGTGCGTCAATTACATCCGCGAGGTCTTCAGGCAGTCCGACATCGTCCTCCAGCACCAGAACGGGCTCCGCCATGGCGCCGGACGCAAGTTGTGCAGCAATGGTCAGATGGCTTCCCCAGCAACCGATCTCGCCGGATGTGAGACGGAGACGCTGGAGTTTGTCGGGAAAGCGCCTGCGGGCTTCAGGGCCGGTCTTCGCCCGCAATATGGAGAAACCGACACGGGCTTGCTCCAGTTGCCGGCACATCCATTGCCTGCGTTCCCGATCGTCGATCAGGTTGATCACCACCGCGCGCCAGCTGTGTGAATCGACCGCCGGGACCTGCGCATGCAAAACGGATGTGATGTCGATACTGTTCAACGATGGGTCCGAATCGATAGCATCATGTAAATGAGCACCATCAGAAATGACTGGTCGAAATGAACCCGCTCTTCATTTCCGAATCCGTGGCGTTCGACTTTAGATAAGATACTTGAGATGAGAACATTCATAATAAATCTTGATCGCTTCGTCGAGCGTATACGGAGAATTGGAGAGCAGTTCGAGCGTGAGGGCATCGCATTCGAGCGCTTTCCAGCCGTCGACGGAAGGTTACTTCCGGCCACGGATGAGCGGCCGGTTATTGTGTATGCGAACAGGCGCATCACAAATTCCGAGAGAGGATGCCTTCTCAGCCATAAGGCGATCTGGGATCTTGTTGCAAACGGGCCCGATCCTTTTGCCGCGATCTTCGAGGACGATGTTCACATTTCCGGGCGGCTCGGTGCATTTCTCCGCGAGGTTGAGCGCTTCGAAGGACTCGAGGAATTTGCCGATCTCATCAAGTTTGAAACAACGGGTGATCTGGTCACTCTTTCGCCGAAGCCGAAAATCGCCCTTCCCGGATTTCCGCTTCACGCTCTTCTGTCGACTCATTATGGAACGGCCGGCTATCTCGTCTCACGCCGTGGCGCGAGAATTCTGTCCGCGGCGGCGGATAGCAAGGTCATGCTGGCCGATCACATATTCATCGAAGAGGAATTCAGATCCCACGGCCTGAAGGTTCTGCAGGCCGTGCCCGGCCTCGTCATGCAGGATCAATACGGCTACCGTGAAAACCTTGAACAGCTCGGCTTCGACAGGACCGTGGAGCAGGACGCATCGTCGCGCCTTCGCAGCCAGGACCTTCCCCTGAACACCCTGCTGAAACGGGAGGCCAGGCGGTTCGGCCTCAAGGCCATGGCGCTGTTATCGGCGGCAATTCCTGCCGCGCTGAAGGGCCGAAAGGTGACCATGCGCGTTCCCTTCGACAAGACGAATCTGCCTGTTTCGGGGACGGGATCCCCCGCGCTGGACGCGGCCGACATGGGGCGGGATTTGCCCGACCTCGCCGGCCGGGGCTAACCGATTGAAGCTAAAGGCGATTACGAAAGCCGCTGGTCTTCCGCTGTCCGAAACCATATTTTGCCCGCAAATCATCGGCAGTCTGCCGTGAGCCGCCGTCCTGGGATGCTTCTTGCAGGCTTGAGCGGAGGCGCGCCGGTCTGAGACAGCCGGCCGCTCATGAGCTCGACCATCCTCGCTGAAGTTCGGAGACAATTTTGAACTCGGTTCTGTCCTACATCGCAGGGCTCGTCATTCTGCTGCTGATTGCAGCGTTGGTGGGCCCGACTTTCGTCGATTGGAACCAGTTTCGTAACCAGATCGAGGCGCAGGGGACGAAGCTGACCGGGCGCGAGCTCAAGATCGGCGGCGACATCAGTTTCACCGTGCTGCCGGCGCCGCATCTGACGATCAACGACGTTTCGCTCTCCAACCTGCAAGGTGGCGCGAACCCCGACTTCCTGCGTTTCGGCCGGATCGATGCGGAAGTCGCCCTGGCGCCCCTGCTGAGCGGCGAGGTTACGGTATCGAGCGTCACCGTCTCGCATCCGCAGGTTCATCTCGAAGTGATGGGCGACGGCCGCAGCAACTGGCGCGGTCTCGTTGCCGACTCGCTGCGTGAGGAGGGGCTATTCGGTCTGGCCTCGATCAGCCTTGAGAAAGTGACGCTCGATGATGGCGCCTTCACCTATTTCGACCATCGCAGCGGGCGAAGCTGGCGCGTCGATCATGTGAACGGCGCGGTGATGGCGACGTCGCTGCTGGGGCCGGTTCGCGCCAATCTCAAATTGACCGCGAATGACATTCCGCTCGCGTTGCGTCTCGCCGTCGGCAACTTCGCCGGAAGCAAGGCGTTCCCCGTGACGGCGGAATTGCAGACGCTGGCCCAGCCCGCGAAGCTTCTTTTTTCCGGCGTGTCGACGGGCCTTTCGAGCGGCGTGCGGTTCGATGGAACCGGCAGATTCGAATTCGGCTCGACGAAGACCGAGGATGGCCAGAAGCCCAAGGCGCCGCTGCGCATCGAGGCGGGCGTCGTGGTCGGCGACGATCAGGCGGCTTTCCGCAACCTCGTCGTCGCCATGGCGGGAACCACGCTCAAGGGCAACGCACAAGCGGAGTGGAGCAAGCGCCCGCGTGTAAATGTGTCGCTCGACGGCGAGGCGCTGACGCTCGATCCCTTGGCCGACCGCATAGCCGAGTTTCTCAGCAGCAGCAAAGTGCCGTTCGGGGCCTTCGCGACGCTGCCGGTGCCCGGCGCGATGGACGCGCGCGCGGATGTGAAGGTCGGCGGTCTCCTCATTCACGATGTGCTGGTGCGCGACGCAAGCCTCGCCCTGTCGCTTGACGATGGCAAGCTGAGCATCGACCGCGCAGCAGGCGATATCGGCGGCGGTACCCGGTTCGAAATCACCGGGGCGCTTGCGCAGGGTGCCGATGGCGGCCGCTTCGACGGCAAGGTGAAGGCGACAAGCCGCAATATGGGCGCCCTCGCGAACTGGCTTGGAAGTCTGGGCGATGTGCCGGGGCAGGCCCGCGACAAAAAGGCTGAACAGCCTGTTCCGTCCGTGTTTGCGAAAGAGCCGAACCGCGCTTTCTCATTTGCCTCGAAGATTCAATTGTCGGAAGGCAATCTCGCCTTCAACGGTCTTACCGCCGCCTATGCACTCAATCCCGATGCTGCCGATCTCGCGGGCGATCTCGCGTTCAGCGCGCGCGACGGCAGATTGCTGCTGCGCGGTGCGCTCGCGGCCAAGGCGTTCGATCTGGATCCGCTGATCGCACTCTGGCCGGCGACGGCGCCGAAGCTTCCGGCATTGCTCGACACCAATGATGTCGACCTTGCCTTGAAGGCCAACAAGCTCGTCGTCGGTGGCGAGCCGGTGACCGGGCTCGACATGTCGGCGGCAATGACCAAAGGCGAACTCGACCTCAGGCATTTCGCCGCTGCCGACATTGCCGGCGCGAAGGTGGCGGCCGCAGGCGTCATCTCGGGATTGACGAGCGGCGACATTGCGACGCTGAAGGGCAATATTCACGGTGAACTCGCAGCCGACAAGACGGATCGGCTATTCGCGCTGGCAGGGCTGGACGCGCCAGGCATCGCGGGGCCGCTGCAACTGACGCTCGATACGACGTCGGGCGAAGGCGAGGACAAGCAGACGCGGCTCGACACGCTGATGCTGAAGGGCATGGCGGATGGAAGCCGCGTGGATGCCGTGCTCAAGCTTGCTCACGCGGCAGACGGGAAAATCGAACATATCGACCTTCTCGCCAATGCGGCCAATACCGACGGTCGCGCATTGCTTTCGCAGCTCGGGCTGAGGCCGGGCGATGCCGTGTCCGGCGCCGGTACCGCATCGTTGCAGATGGCGGGTACGGCGGAGCAGCCTTACGACACGTCACTCCGCGTGAATGTCGGGCAGGGCACGTTCAATGCGAAGGGCGAGTTGTCCGATCCATTTGGCAAAGCTGCCTTTGCAGGACATGTCGACATTTCCGCGTCGGAAATTTCGCCGGTTCTCGCCGCCATCGGCGTCGGGCGCGGCGTTTCCGATTTCACCGTCGCGCAGGCTGCTGGCCCGAGCTTCGTCTTTTCGAGCGATGTGAAGCGGGATTCCTCGGCCCTCGCCTTGACCAATCTCGAAGCGGTCGCGGGGAACCTGCATTTTTCCGGAGAGGCCACGTGGACGGTCCCGGCGGAGCAGGGCAAGAAGCCGGTGCTTTCCGGCAGGTTCGAGGCAAATGCACTGGACCTCACGCCTCTGTTCGCCACGAGTCCGGCCGACAAGGGATCGCTTTGGCCGACTGCGGCCCTTGACTGGTCGGTCCTCGGCGCGTTTGACGGCGATGTCGAGTTGAAAGCCAGGGCGTTGAAACTCGCCAACGCACGGATCGACGAGGGCGACATGCATCTCGCGCTCGCCGACGGCGTTCTTTCGGTCATGCCTTTTTCCGCCAAATTCGCCGATGGGAGTGCGACGATCGGCGCCCGCATCGACAGCGGCAAGGGCGGCGAGGCGTCTATCGCGCTGAACATCGCCGTCGAGGGCGCCGATATCATGCAGGTCGGCACGGAAGCTCTCGGCTCGTCATTCGGTACGGGCCGGATGGACTTCAATGCGGAGTTGGCGGGTCATGGCCGAAGCTGGCTTGCTTTCGTGTCCTCGATTTCGGGCACGGGCAGGATGAAGACACGCAATGCGGGCCTCGCGCCGCTCGATCTGCCTGTCTTTTCCGAGGGGCTGAAGACCTTGAAGTCGCTCGATCAATTCGCCGCCCTCGAAGGGTCGGCATTGGGTGGCGGCAATACGCCCGTGGCAGGGCTTGATGGCGACTTTGCGGTGAAGGATGGCGTCGCGCAGCTGAACCGCGACGCGCTGGAATTCAAGGGCGGCAAGGGCAAGCTTGCGGCCATGCTCGATCTTGGCAGACGCGCCGCCGATGCGGAGCTGACCGTTACGCTCGATGAGCCGCAGGGCGCGCCGGCCTTCACCACGACCGTCGCGGGAAAGCTGGGGTCGCTTGAGCGGCGCAACGACACGGTCGAGCTTCAGGGGTTCGTTGCGAAGCGCATCATCGCCGACACGGCGAAGGCGGCAGGCGTTGAAAACATTCCGGCTGAAATGAAGAACCTGCTGGGGCTCACCGATGAGGAGCTGAAGGCGAAGGGTCCGGCCGCTGCCGGAATTCCACTGCCGATGAAACGCCCGGCGCAGGCCGAGTCCGCAATGCAGTAATGCCTCAGGTGGTGCAACTGGCCTTGTTCCTGAAATGGGCAAGGACATGGACGCGGACGGCGCCTGAAAGATTGCCTTCGCTGTCGCGGTTCTCGTCGATGCGCCGGACCAGTTCGTTCACCGAAATGTCTTCGGAACAGGCGATTTCCTTGAGCGCATCCCAGAAGGGGCGCTCAAGGGAAATCGAAGTGCGGTGACCCGCGATGCTGACGGAGCGCTTGATCTCGGTTGGCATGCGCGGGTCTCCCGATTCTTACTCCGGCGCGATCATTTTCTCCGGGCGGACGACGGCGTCGAATTCCTCATTCGTCACGTAGCCGCCGCCGACGGCTTCCTCGCGGAGCGTCGTGCCGTTCTTGTGCGCGGTCTTGGCGATCTTGGCGGCGTTGTCGTAGCCGATCTTCGGCGCGAGCGCGGTCACGAGCATCAGCGAGCGTTCGAGCGCGGCCTTGATGTTGTCCGTGCGGGCTTCGATGCCGACGACGCAATTGTCGGTGAAGCTCACCGCCGCGTCGGCCATGAGTCGAACCGACTGCAGGAAGTTGTAGGCCATCACGGGGTTGTAGACGTTGAGCTCGAAGTGGCCCTGCGATCCGGCGAAGGTGAGCGCGGCATTGTTGCCGAAAATCTGCACGCAGACCTGCGTCATCGCCTCGCACTGGGTCGGGTTGACCTTGCCCGGCATGATCGACGAGCCGGGCTCGTTCTCCGGCAGCGACAGCTCGCCAAGGCCGGAACGCGGGCCGGAGCCGAGGAGGCGGATGTCGTTGGCGATCTTGAAGAGAGAGGCCGCGACGGTGTTGATCGCGCCATGGCTGAAGACCATCGCGTCATGGGCGGCGAGCGCCTCGAACTTGTTCGGCGCGGTGGTGAAGGCAAGGCCCGTGATCGCGGCGATGCGCTCGGCGACCTTCTCGGCAAAGCCGATCGGGGCGTTGAGGCCGGTGCCGACGGCGGTGCCGCCCTGTGCGAGCTGCATCAGCGCGGGCAGCGTCTGCTCGATGCGGGCGATGCCGTTCGTGACCTGCTGCGTATAGCCCGAAAATTCCTGACCGAGCGTCAGCGGCGTCGCATCCTGCGTGTGGGTGCGGCCGATCTTGATGACGTCCTTCCACTCCACCGACTTGGCGTTCAGCGCGTCGCGGAGCTTCTTCAGAGCGGGGAGAAGGCGGTGAACGATCTCCTCGGCGCAGGCGACATGCATCGCGGTCGGGTAGGTGTCGTTGGATGACTGCGACATGTTCACATGGTCGTTCGGATGAACGGGCTTCTTGGAACCCATCTCGCCGCCGAGCATCTCAATGGCGCGGTTCGAGATGACTTCGTTCGCGTTCATGTTCGACTGCGTGCCGGAACCCGTCTGCCAGACGACGAGCGGGAAATGCTCATCGAGCTTGCCGTCGATGACTTCCTGCGCGGCCTTGATGATGGCTTCGCCGATCTTCGGGTCGAGGCGGCCGAGCGCCATGTTGGTTTCGGCGGCGGCGCGCTTCACGATGCCGAGGGCGCGGACCACGGGGAGGGGCTGCTTCTCCCAGCCGATCTTGAAATTGCCGAGCGAGCGCTGCGCCTGTGCGCCCCAATATTTGTCGGCCTGGACTTCGATGGGGCCGAATGTATCGGTTTCGGTGCGGGTCTTGCTCATATCGCGCGCTCCTGAAGGCTTTTTCGATGGGCGCTGATTTAGCACGGGGGGAAGCGGGGGGGAAGGATGGGGGAGGTCTCCCTTCCTTAGCCGTCATGGCCCGGCTTGACCGGGCCATCCACGTCTTTTCCTCCCGATTCGCGCTTAATATAAGGCATGGGAAGCCCCGCATGAAGCGGGACGCGACGGAATAGAGGGAGAAGTAATCGGGAGGACTACTTCTTCCGGAAGGCGTCGAGGCTTACCACGGCGCCGTCGCCGGACGGCGCTGCCGGGGCTTCCTCTGCCCTCGCCTCGGCTTTCGGCGTTTCCGACACTTCAGGCTTCGCCACCTCGAACTGCAGGCCGAACTGGACGCTGGGGTCGAAGAAGCCCTGAACGGCAGAATAGGGGACGACCAGCGTTTCAGGGATCTTGTTGAAGGTCAGATCGACCGAGAAACCGTCGTCGCGCACATCGAGGTTCCAGAACTGGTGCTGGAGGACGATGGTGATTTCCTCGGGATATTGCTTGCGCAGCTTCTCCGAAATGCTGACGCCAGGGGCATCGGTGCGGAAGGAGATGTAGAGGTGATGCTCGCCGGGCAACCCCTTCTTCAAGACGACGTCGAGCGCGCGCTTGATAACGCCACGCAGCGCTTCCTGCGCCATGAGGTCGTAATGCATCAGGTCTTCGGCCAAAGGAAATCTCCACTCGCGAACATGCTGGGCCTCTGTACCGGCCTCAGCGCGCTGATTCAATCAGCGTTTGGGAGGGAGGTCCAGATGTTAGAAAGGATGCGGCGTCGAATGGGGGAGTGAAAGTGGGGGTTTCTGTTGCCAGGTACCCCCGAACCCCGCCTTAACCGGCTAAAGTCAAGGACTTCAATCGAAGTGCTGGCACTGCATTACGCAGCGACGGCAACCTCAGCATAGTTGTCGTTGGCAACTATAAAACGGCCCGATGACGGCGGAACCATGCCGGGCAAAAGAACTACTTTTACACCCTCGTCGATCCTAGTTCGCCCCCAGGAATTCCCGCCACGACGGGGAGATAATTGGTGGAGGCGCCGGGTACCGCCCCCGGGTCCGAATGGCTTATTATGTAGCCCGTTTATCACCATAGTCAGCCGAAGCTGACAGGCCTTATATAGGCGTTCCTCATCCGAAAATAAAGGACGCCTCGCGCGGTGTGCGCTTAGGCCTGCACTTTCGACTCGAGTCCCAGATTCGTGCAAAAAAGTGCCTGAAATCAGGGCATTGCCCCAATTCGCGATGGAATCGGGCGAGTTGAAATTGAGAATTGAAATTGTCTGTGGATAGGCCGTCTGCGGCGATGCGCTGAAGGCGCGCGCGCTGTAAGCTTCCAATACGAATCCCCGGAGCGAAGCCGATGAAGCAGTATCTCGACCTGATGCGCCACGTGCGCGACCACGGCGTCAAGAAGACCGACCGCACCGGCACGGGTACGCTCAGCACCTTCGGCTGGCAGTCGCGCTACGACCTTGCCGACGGCTTCCCGATGGTCACGACCAAGAAGCTGCATCTGAAATCCATCATCCACGAGCTGCTCTGGTTCCTCGCGGGCGACACCAATATCGGCTACCTCAAGGCGAATGGCGTCGGCATCTGGGACGATTGGGCGGACGAGAAGGGTGATCTGGGTCCCGTCTATGGTCATCAGTGGCGCTCCTGGCCCGCGCCGAACGGCGAGAAGATCGACCAGATCAAGAACCTGATCGAGCAGATCCGGAAAAGCCCGGACTCGCGCCGTCTCATCGTTTCGGCTTGGAATGTCGCCGATGTCGATCACATGGCGCTGCCGCCTTGCCATTGCCTGTTCCAGTTCTATGTCGCTGAGGGCAAGCTCTCCTGCCAGCTCTATCAGCGCTCGGCGGACATCTTCCTCGGCGTGCCTTTCAATATCGCCTCCTATGCGCTTCTCACCATGATGGTGGCGCAGGTGACGGGGCTCGAAGCCGGAGAGTTCATCCACACCTTCGGCGACGCGCATCTTTATTCGAACCATCTCGACCAGGCGAACCTGCAGCTTTCGCGCGAGCCGAAGCCCCTGCCGAAGATGCGCATCAACCCCGATGTGAAGTCGATCTTCGATTTCACCTATGACGACTTCAAGCTCGAAGGCTACGAGGCCCATCCGCATATCGCGGCGCCGGTCGCTGTCTGAATGGTGCATATCAGCTTCGTCATCGCCATTGCGGAGAACGGCGTCATCGGCCGCGATAATGCGATGCCCTGGCGGCTTTCCGGCGATATGGCTTTCTTCAAGCGAACGACCATGGGCAAGCCCATCGTGATGGGCCGCAAGACCTACGAGTCCTTTCCCAAAAGACCGCTGCCCGGCCGGCCTAACCTCGTCGTCACGCGTGGCGCGAATTACGAGGCGCCGGGCGCTGAAGTTTTCTCTTCACTCGATGGCGCCATCGCCCGCGGCGTCGAGCTTGCGGGTGAGGGCGGTGAGGTGATGATCGTGGGGGGCGCCGATATCTACCGGCAGGCCCTGCCGCGCGCGACACGCATTTACCTCACCGAAGTTCACGCGAAGCCGGAAGGCGACGCCCATTTCGATTTCGACCGTGCGGGCTGGCGCGAGATTTCGCGCGAACGCCATGCCGCAGGAGAAAAGGACAGCGCCGATTATTCGTTTGTCGTGTTGGAGAGGTAGTAGTCGCGCTTGATCGACACGGGAAAGGATTGAGTGACGAATGACCACCTCCGAAATGAACCTTCCTGCAAGCCTGCACTATGTCAGCTTTTCCTCGCTGCATGACAAACCGCTGACCGTTGCCGCGCGGCTGCGTATTCCGCATCGCGATGGAAAGCTTCCCGCCGTCATTCTTCTGCATGGATCTGCCGGCCCCTCTGCGCGCGAGGGCGGTTATGCCGATGTGCTCAACGCGGCAGGCTTTGTTACTTTGGAGCCGGATCAATGGGCAGCGCGCGGTCTGGCGGGCGGCGCCGAAGGTCGGCCGAAAACCGTCGCCGAGACGCTTCCCGACCTTTATGGCGCGCGGGATTTTCTCGTCAAACATCCGAAGGTCGATGCCAGCCGCATTGGCGTCATTGGCTTTTCCTTCGGCGGCGTCGCGGCAATGCTGGCGGCGACGAAGGCGCACAACGACATGTTCCTGCCGGGCGGGGCCTTTGCGGCGCTCATGCCTGTCTATCCATCGACCTGGATTTTCAACCACGTGCCGGGATTTGAGTTCGGCAATCTCGTCGACGCGCCGGTCATGTTGGTGACGGGCGAACTCGACCAATATGACAATGACCCGACGGTGTCGGCGAAACTTGTCGAGGGTCTGAGCGAAGAGGACCGAGCGAAAGTCGGCATCGAGGTGATGTCGAATGCGCATCACGGTTTCGACATGCCGGGCGTCGACGTCGAAGTGAATGACCCCTTCGGCAATCAGGGCAAAGGCGGCCGCGTGATCATGCGCCACAACCCCGAGGCGACTGCGAAGGCGCATCTCCTCGCCGCTGCTTTCTTTTCGGAAACGATGCGGCGTCGCTGAAGGGGCAATCGAGGCTTGTCGCAGCGGCGTCATGCGGCGAGAATGGCGCGCCTTTCAATCAGACCTGTGGAGTAGCGAAATGGACGTGCGCGCGGCAGTGGCATTCGAGGCGGGCAAGCCGCTTGAGATCGAGACGGTGCAGCTCGAAGGCCCGAGGGAAGGCGAGGTGCTGGTCGAGGTCAAGGCGACCGGCATCTGCCACACGGACGCATTCACGCTTTCCGGTCAGGACCCCGAAGGATTGTTCCCCGCCATTCTCGGTCATGAAGGCGCGGGCGTCGTGGTCGAAGTGGGCGCGGGCGTGAAGTCGCTGAAGCCGGGCGATCATGTCATTCCGCTCTACACGCCCGAATGCCGTGAGTGCAAAAGCTGCACGAGCCACAAGACCAATCTCTGCACCTCGATCCGCGCCACGCAGGGCAAGGGCCTGATGCCGGATGGCACGAGCCGCTTCTCCTACAAGGGCAAGCCGGTCCTGCACTACATGGGCTGCTCGACCTTTGCGAATTACACGGTTCTGCCTGAAATCGCGCTGGCGAAGATTCGCCCGGACGCGCCTTTCGACAAGGTTTGCTACATCGGTTGCGGCGTGACCACGGGCATCGGCGCCGTCATCTTCACGGCGAAGGTGGAAGCGGGCGCGAATGTCGTCGTCTTCGGTCTCGGCGGCATCGGTCTCAACGTCATTCAGGGCGCGAAGATGGTTGGCGCCAACATGATCGTCGGCGTCGATCTCAACCCGGCGCGCGAGGGTCTCGCGCGTCAGTTTGGTATGACGCATTTCGTCAACCCGAAGGAGATCAAGGGCGATCTCGTCGCGCATCTCGTCGAGTTGACTGGCGGCGGCGCGGACTACAGCTTCGAATGCATCGGCAATGTGCACACCATGCGCCAGGCGCTTGAATGCTGCCATCGCGGCTGGGGCGTCTCGACGGTCATCGGCGTCGCGGGTGCCGGTCAGGAAATCTCCACCCGTCCGTTCCAGCTCGTCACCGGCCGCGTCTGGAAGGGCTCGGCCTTTGGCGGCGCGCGCGGCCGCACCGATGTCCCGCGCATTGTCGACTGGTACATGGACAAGAAGATCAACATCGACGATCTCATCACCCACATTCTGCCGCTGGAGCGCATCAACGAAGGTTTCGACCTGATGCACGAAGGCAAGTCGATCCGCTCGGTCGTCGTTTACTGACGCTGGCGAGGACGCCTGAGATCGGCCTGGTGATGCCGCGTGGAGAACTTCCGGCGAGTTCTGCGGCATCATCAATTTGTTCGAGGTACCATGACCATTGAGTTCATCGAGTCCCATCGCTGCTTTTCCGGAACGCTTCACATCTGCCGGCATCAGTCGGAGGCGACGGGAACGCCCATGCGCTTTTCCGCCTATGTGCCGGATGGCGATGGGCCGTTTCCCGTTGTGACATTTCTTTCCGGCCTCACCTGCACGGAAGAAAACTTCACCGTGAAGGCGGGCGCTTACAGGAAGGCATCGGCGCTGAAGCTCGTCGTCATCGCGCCGGATACCAGTCCACGCGGCGAAGGCGTCGCCAACGATCCGGCATACGATCTGGGTCAGGGTGCGGGCTTTTACCTCGATGCGACCGAAGCGCCATGGGCGCCGCATTTCCGGATGGAAAGTTACATCGCAAAGGACTTGCAACAGGTCGTCGTGGAGAACTTCCCGGCAGACATGAAACGGCAGGGCATCACAGGCCATTCCATGGGCGGGCATGGCGCGCTGACGCTGGGGTTGAAATATCCGGGGCTCTTCCGTTCCATTTCCGCATTTGCGCCCATCGTCTCGCCGACGCGCTGCCCCTGGGGCGAAAAGGCCTTTACCGCCTATCTCGGCGCCGACCGCGAAACATGGAAAGCGCACGACGCCACGCTTCTCATCGAAGCGGGCGCGGCGAAAGGCCATTACGAAACGATCCTTGTCGATCAGGGCGAGGCCGATAGTTTTCTCGAAGCGCAATTGAAGCCGCAGCTTCTGGAAGAGGCTTGCGCGAAGGCCGGGCAGAAACTTGTGCTGCGCATGCATCCCGGCCACGACCATTCCTATTATTTCATCCAGACCTTCATCGACGATCATCTCGCTTTCCACGCCGCAACGCTTCTCGCGTCATGAGCGGCGAGGTCGACATCGCCATTATTGGCGCTGGCGCGGCGGGCATTGCGGCCGCGCGGCGCGCGCAGGACTACGGGCTTTCCTTTGCGCTGCTTGAGGCGCGGGACCGTATCGGCGGGCGTTGTCACACCGACACGGACACGCTCGGCGTGACATGGGATCGCGGCGCGCATTGGCTGCATTCGGCAGCCGTCAATCCGCTGACGCATATGGCCGAGGCGCTCGGACACCCCTATCTCAAACGCGAAAGCTTCATCGACCGCACCCTGCATCTCGGTTCGCGTCTTGCCACCGAGGCGGAGAAGGCGGACTACCAGCGCGCTATCGACGCCGCTTTCGAAGCCGTCGACGCGCTGGGCGAGAAGGGGCTCGATGTGCCGGTGGCTGAGGCGCATGATCGGGGCTCGCGCTGGTATCGCCTCATCGAACATCTCCACGAGGCGATCAGCGCCTTTCCGCCGGAGCGTATTTCCGCGCTCGATCTCTATCGCTATTACGACAGCGGCGAAAACTGGCCGCTGATCCGCGGCTATGGCGCATTGGTGGAGGCGCTGGGCTCGCATCTGCCCGTCTCTCTCGGAACGCCGGTGACAGCGGTGGATTGGTCAGGACGGGGCGTCGCAGTCGAAACACCAAAGGGAAGGGTGCGGGCGAAGGCCGTCATTGTCACCGTTTCGACGAATGTTCTGGCGCGAGGACTTATCCGCTTTTCGCCCGTCTTGCCGTCCGCGATGCAGCGCGCCCTCGACGGCGTGCCGACGGGTGTGGCGAACAAGGTCGCGATCAAATTCTCGCGCGATGTCTTCGGCCTGCCCGATACGAGCTATGCCTCGTTCATGGATGAGCGCGATCCTGCGCGCCACGCGCTCAGCTTTCAGATCAGGCCTTTCGGACAGGAGCTTGCAATCGCCTATCTCGGCGGGCGCTTCGCCGAAGAGATGGAGGGACAAGGCGAGGCCGCGATGATCGACATGGCAACATCCGCGCTTGCCGACATGTTCGGCTCGTCGATCCGTGGTGCAGTCGAAGGAGCGGTTGCGACCGGCTGGGGTGCGGACCCTTACGCGCTCGGCGCCTATTCGTCGGCGCTGCCGGGACATGCGGAGGATCGGCTCAGGCTCGCGGAACCCGTGGGCGAGCGCATCTTCCTTGCCGGGGAGGCCGTTCACCCAAGCTGGTTCTCGACCGTGCAGGGCGCTTTTCTTTCAGGCCGCGATGCCGTGGAGAGGGCGTGCCTCGCCATCGGCCATTGCTCTTGCTGAAAGCCATTGCCAGAATGGCTGCATCGAAAAACACGAAAATTCAATCAGGGAGGATTTCATGTCTCAGCCGAAACTCATCGCGAGCGGCCTGCAGTTTCCGGAAGGCCCCATCGCCATGCCGGATGGCAGCGTCATTCTGGTCGAAATCAAGCGCGGCACGCTGACTCGCGTTCACCCGGGCGGAAAGACGGAAGTCATCGCGACTACCGGCGGCGGCCCGAACGGCGCGGCCATCGGCCCGGACGGCGCCTGCTACATCTGCAATGACGGCGGCTTCGAATGGCATGAAGTCGGCGGCCTCACCATTCCGGGCGACAAGCCTGCGAATTATTCGGGTGGCCGCATCGAACGCGTCGATCTCAAGACCGGCAAGGTCGATGTGCTCTACACGCATTGCAACGGCAATCCGCTGATCGGCCCGAACGACATCGTCTTCGACAAGCATGGCGGCTTCTGGTTCACCGACCACGGCAAGGGCGATGGCCGCATTCAGTATCGCGGCGGTCTCTACTACGCGAAGATCGACGGCTCGCTCATCAAGGAAGTGGCATTCCCGGTGCTCTCCGCGAATGGCGTCGGCCTCTCGCCGGATGAAAAGACGGTCTATGTCGCCGACACATTTTCGGCGCGCCTCTTCGCTTTCGACATCGTCGCGCCCGGTGAAGTGGCTCCGCCCTCGGGCCCCGGCGGTCCGGGCCGTTATGTCGGCACGGCGCCTGGCCATTGCTACTTCGACTCTCTTGCGGTCGATGCGGAAGGCAATATCTGCGTGGCGACGCTGCTTCATGGCGGCATCACGACCTTCTCGCCGGATGGCTCGAAGATCACGCATACGGCCTTCGACGACGTCCTTCCGACCAATATCTGCTTCGGCGGCAAGGATCTGAAGACCGCCTTCATCACGCTTTCGGCCTCGGGGCGTCTCGTCGCCGTCGAATGGCCGACGGCTGGTTTGCCGCTCAACTTCCTGAACAAGTAAGAGCGGTCGTTACGCCACTACACTCTGCGTCATGCCCCGGCTTGTCCGGGGCATGACGGATTGGAGTTGGTTATTCGACGCTGATCTTCGGCGCCTTGCGGGCGCCGGCGCCGAGAGCGCTGTCGATATGCGCGCCGACGCGGCGCGCGATCTCGATGAAGACTTTCGCTTCCTCGCTGTCGGGCGCGGTGGCGACGATCGGCGTGCCGGCGTCCGAGGTTTCGCGCACCGCCATGTGCAGCGGCACTTCGCCGAGGAAATCGCAGCCGAGCGTTTCGGCCATCTTCCGCGCGCCGCCCTGACCGAAGATGTAGGATTTCTCGTTCGAGCCGGGGCTGACGAAATAGGCCATGTTCTCAACGATGCCGAAGACGGGCACGTGGGTCTTCTCGAACATGGCGAAGCCCTTGCGCGCGTCGATGAGCGCAATCTCCTGCGGCGTCGAGACGACGACGGCGCCTGTCAGCGGAACGCGCTGCGCCATGGTGAGCTGTGCGTCGCCGGTGCCGGGCGGCATGTCGACGATGAGCACGTCGAGTTCGCCCCATTCGGTTTCGCCAAGCATCTGCATCAGCGCCGACTGCACCATCGGACCGCGCCAGATGGCCGCCGTGTCTTCCGGCACGAGATAGCCGATCGACATGGTCTTGAGCCCGTAATTGGTCTTGGGCTTCAGCTTTTTCGTTTCGGTCACTTCGGGCTTGCCCGTAAGGCCGAGCATGCGCGGGATCGAGGGGCCGTAAATGTCGGCATCGAGCAGGCCCACACGGCGGCCGAGCTTGAGGAGGCCGAGCGCGAGATTGACGGCGACCGTCGACTTGCCGACGCCGCCCTTGCCGCTGGCGACCGCGACGATGGCCTTGATGCCGGGCATGTTGATCGGCCCGCCCTGCGGCGCAGGCCGCTGCGGCGCCTCGTGCTTGTGGTCGCCGTGAGAGTGGTCATGCGCGGGGCGCGGAGCCGGCTGGTCGCGATGCGCGGTCAGCACAGCGGTGACGCTGAGAATGCCCGGAAGCTTGCGCACCGCTTCCTCGCATTGCCGCCGCAGCGGTTCGGAGGTCGGTCCGCGCTCCGGCGCGACCTCGACGCTGAAGCCGACATGGCCTTCGCGAACCACGAGGCCCTGAATGAGACCGGCGGAGACGACGTCCCTGCCGCTCGCTGGGTCGATGACGGCGGAAAGCGCCTTGAGAATATCTTCTTTGGATGCGCGGTTCATGCTCTTGCCTTGATGGGCCGGAATGCCCACATGCGAGTGTGCCTGGCGCGCCTGCGGCGCGGCGGGGCCCCGGGGCGCGCGTTGCGCCTTGGGGGTGAGTGTCATATAAACCCCGGTAAGAACAAAACCAACACCGGCGAATTTCCCCAGATGAAGGAAACTTGATGCCCTGGAGCAATCAGAATGGCGGCGGCGGAGGCTGGCAGGGCGGAGGTGGCGGCAATAGAGGACCATGGGGGCAGGGCCCCTCGGGTGGCGGAAACCGGCCGCCGGACCTCGACGAACTGATCCGGCGCGGTCAGGACAAGATTCGCGAAATTCTTCCCGGCGGCACAGGCGGCTCTCGCGGCCCGGCTCTTCTGCTGGGCCTTGCCGTTGTTGCCATCGTGGCGTCGACCAGCTTTTTCCGCGTCGACACCGACCAGCAGGGCATCGTGCTGCGCTTCGGCCAGTTCGTGCGCACCGAGCAGCCCGGCCTTCATATGAAGCTTCCCTATCCGATCGAGACGGTCGCGAAGCCGACGGTGACGCGCGTCAACCGCACGGACATCGGCACGCGCGAAGGCGGCGGGCCGTCGGCGGAGGAAGGGCTGATGCTGACCGGCGATGAGAACATCGTCGATATCAGCTTTTCGGTTTTCTGGCGCATCAAGGACGCGCCGGATTTCCTTTTCAAGGTCGAGGATCCCGAGCGCGCAGTGAAGGCGATGGCCGAAAGCGCAATGCGTGAGGCCGTGGGCCAGTCGAACATTCAGGTTCTTCTGACGACGGGCCGCGCCGAGGTTCAGACCAGGGTGCGCGATCTCATGCAGTCTGCGCTCGACGCCTATGGTGCGGGCATCGTGGTGACGGAAGTGAAGCTCCAGAAGGTCGATCCGCCGTCGGCCGTCATCGATGCCTTCCGCGACGTGCAGGCGGCGCGCGCCGATCAGGAGCGCCTCCAGTACGAGGCGAATACCTACGCCAATACCGTGGTGCCCAAGGCGCGCGGCAAGGCCTCGCAGATCACGCAATCGGCTGAAGCCTATCGCGAGCAGATCGTCGCCGAGGCGGAAGGCGAAGCGAAGCGCTTCCTGTCGGTCTATGGCGAATACAAGAACGCCAAGGATGTTACGCGCCGGCGCATCTATATCGAAACGATGGAGGGCGTCCTGGGCGGCATCAACAAGGTGATCGTCGATCCGAAGAACGGCAGCGGCGTGCTGCCTTATCTGCCTCTTTCGGGCTTGAAGCCCTTGTCGCCGGTATCGGGCAACACATCCGCCGGATCATCCGCGGCTACGGGTTCGGAGGCGGGCCAATGAACAGGTCAATCGGTATCGGCGTCGTCGGCGCTCTCGTCGTCGCAGCAGTTGCGGCCTATCTCTCGCTCTTCACGGTGACCATGACGCAGCAGGCCATCGTGTTGCAGTTCGGCCGTCCGGTCGGGCAGGTCATCACGGAACCCGGCCTTTATGTGAAGGTGCCGCTCATCCAGAACGTCGTCTATATCGACAAGCGGCTTCTGACCCTCGAGTCTCCGACTGAAGAAATCATCGCTTCTGACCAGAAGCGTCTCGTGGTCGACGCCTTCGCGCGCTACCGCATCGTCGATGCGCTGAAGTTCTATCAGGCCGTCCGCGATCCGCGCCTCACCGAGACGCGGCTGCAGCCGAGCTTCGGATCGGCATTGCGCAACACGCTGGGCGACAACAGCCTCGAAGCGTTGGTGCGCGACAATCGCGCCGGGCTGATGCGGAAGATTCAGGAGAACTTCAACAAGACGGCGAGCGATCTCGGCATCGAGATCGTCGATGTGCGCATCCGCCGCGCGGACCTTCCCGAGGCGAACAGCCAGGCGATCTTCCGCCGCATGCAGACCGAGCGTGAACGCGAGGCGGCTGAAATCCGCGCTCAGGGCCAGGAACAGGCGCAGCGTATCCGCAGCAAGGCGGATCGCGACGTGACCGTGCTGCTGGCGGACGCCGAACGCGATGGACAGATCGTCCGCGGCGAGGGCGATGCGACGCAGAACAAGATCTATGCCGAGGCTTTCGGCAAGGATCCCGAGTTCTTCGCCTTCTATCGCTCCATGCAGGCCTACAAGAAGGCATTGGGCGGCGAGAGTTCGACGATGGTCGTGAGCCCGGATTCGGAGTTCTTCCGTTATTTCGGCAATGAGGGCGGCGTGAAGCCCTGATGGCCCAGGTGCCGAGGCTATCGGCTTGACCGACCTTCTCTCTGCGTTGGGCCTGGTGCTGGCGATCGAGGGGGCGCTTTATGCGGCCTTTCCCGGTCCCATGCGCCGGGCGCTTGCCGCCATCGGTTCCCAGCCTGAAAATGCGCTTCGACGCACAGGCATGCTTGCACTTGTCCTCGGGGTTGTGCTCGTCTGGCTGGTAAGGGGATAGCGGCCGGGGCAGGCCGCACGCGAGGTTGAAGGAACGACGTTCGATGGCGCGAGTGGGCTTTGTGAGGGAGTGGGGCATGCGAGCGGCCTTGGCCGGGCTCCTGGTCTCGGCAGGGTTTTTCGGCTTCGGCCTGCAATCGGCCGAGGCGCGCATGGTTCCCCAAAGCCTCGCCGAGCTTTCCGCGAAGCTGTCGCCCGCCGTCGTCAATATCTCCACGACGCAGACCGTTACCGGGCCGGCCAATGACTCCGACGAGGGCGACCTCGATGGGCAGAGCGGTCAGGGCGATGACGATAGGGGCGGCGATGGAGACGGCGATTCCGCCAATCCCTTCGGCCAGCCAGTGCCCGAGGCGCCGGTGCCGCCGGGTACGCCCCAGAAGGTGCAGTCGCTGGGCTCGGGCTTTGTCGTCGACCCAACGGGGATCATCCTCACCAACAATCATGTGATCGAAGGCGCCGACAAGATCGACGTGACCTTTTCCGACGGCACGACGCTGCCTGCGAAGCTGAAGGGCCGCGACGAGAAGACGGATATTGCCGTGCTGAAGGTCGAGTCCAAGACGCCGCTCGCCTATGTCCGCCTCGGAGACTCCGAGAAGCTGCGCGTCGGCGACTGGGTCATGGCGATCGGCAATCCCTTCGGCCTCGGCGGCTCCGTGACGGCGGGCATCGTCTCGGCGCTCAACCGCGATATCCATGCGGGCAGTTACGACGACTTCATCCAAACCGATGCGGCGATCAATCGCGGCAATTCGGGCGGACCGCTCTTCGCGCTCAATGGCGAGGTGATCGGCATGAACACGGCGATCATCTCGCCGTCCGGCGAATCCGTCGGCATCGGTTTTGCCACACCCTCCAGCACGATCGCGCCCGTGCTCGCGCAGATTCTCGAATATGGCGAGATGCGCCGTGGCTGGATCGGCGTACGCATTCAGTCGGTGACGCAGGAGATTGCGGAGACGCTTGGTCTGCCGCAGGCGCATGGCGCCTTGATCGCCGGCCTGACGGCGGGCGGCCCGGGCGAGAAGGCCGGTCTTGAAGCAGGCGATCTCGTGACCGGCTTCGACGGTCATCCTGTGCGCGAAATGCGCGATCTGCCGCGGCTCGTCGCCGAGACGGAAATCGGCAAGCAGGCGGAGATCGAAATCCTGCGGGGCGGAAAGGTGAAGACCCTGACGGTGAAGGTCGGCCGCCTTGCCGAAGCCGACTCCAAGGCGAAGACGAAGGAGAAGCCCGCGGCGAAGGCGCCTGCGGCGGAAAAGACCAAGGTGCTCGGTCTCGATCTCGTCACCGTTACGCCGGATATGCGCGAGCACTTCAAGCTTGGCGTCGATGTTGAAGGCGTGCTTGTGCTCGAGGTCGATCCGACGAGTTCTGCGGCGGACAAGGGCATAGAGCCGGGCGATGTCGTCATCCGCGTCGGTCAGGCCAATGTGCGTTCGCCGAAAGAAGTCGTCGCGGCCGTGGACGCGGAGAAGAAGGCAGGGCGCACGTCCGTTCTTCTGCGGCTTCTCAGCGGCAGCGCCCCGCGCTTCGTGGCATTGCCGCTGAAATAGATTGCGTCAGCCTTTGATTTCTTCCCTGCGGTAGCCCTGCAGATAGAGCAGCGCCGTCAGGTCGCCATGGTCGATGCGCGCGTCGGCGGCTTCCGCGACGACGGGCTTTGCGTGGAACGCAACGCCGAGGCCCGCTTCCTCGATCATGCCGAGATCGTTGGCGCCATCGCCCACTGCCATGGTCGCGTGAGGAGCGAGCTTCAATTCCTCGCGCAGGTTCACCAGCGACTCGATCTTGGCGTAACGGCCGAGGATCGGCTCGCCCACTTCGCCCGTGAGCTTGTCGTCGGCGAAAATCAGCGTGTTGGCGCGGTTGAGATTGAAGCCGACGGCGGCAGCAACGCGCTCGGTGAAGAAAGTGAAGCCACCGGAGACGAGGGCGCAGGTTGCGCCATTCGCGCGCATGGTGCCGACAAGGGCGCGTCCGCCCGGTGTCTCGACGATGCGTTCGGCATAGACTTTTTCGAGCGAGGCGAGGGGAAGGCCCTTCAGGAGTCCGACGCGCTCTTTCAGCGCCGGCTCGAAGGCGATCTCGCCGCGCATGGCGCGTTCCGTGATCGCTGAAATACGGTCCTTGATCCCCAGTTCTGCGGCCAGTTCGTCGATGCATTCCTGCTGGATGATCGTCGAGTCCATGTCGGCGACGAGAAGGCCCTTCTTGCGGTTGCCCGCGGCCTGAACGGAAAGATCGATCTTCGTGTCCGAGAAGGCCGCGCGGATCGCAGCCTCGACGGCTTTTCCGTCCTCGGCTTCGAAATGGATGTCGCAGGCGTGACCCGGTGCGAGCCAATCCGGCGCGGAGGGTGAGGGCAGAATGGTGCCGGCGGCGGCGACATGGGCTTCGGAAAGTGCCGTGGCGCTGTTACCGATCAGGGTGAGGGTGTATTTCATCGGGCGAACCGGAAAAGAGGGTGATCTTGAGCGAGCCGCTCACGACCAAAGGTGCGATCCTTATTGCAGGGCCGACCGCGAGCGGCAAGTCCGCGCTGGCGCTCGCTCTGGCCGAGAGGCTGGACGGCGAGATCGTCAATGCGGACTCGATGCAGATCTACCGCGAATTGCGCGTCCTCACGGCCCGGCCCTCGGCGGCGGAGGAAGCTCGCGTCCCTCATCACCTCTATGGCGTTATTTCGGGCGCGGAACTCTGCTCGGCGGGCCGCTGGTCGCTCATGGCGGTGAAGGTTATCGCCGATATCGAGGCACGGGGCCGCGTCCCCATCGTCGTCGGCGGCACGGGGCTCTATTTCAAGGCGCTGATCGAGGGCTTTTCGCCCATTCCCGACGTGCCCGACGAGGTGCGCGAGGCGGTGCGGGCGGAAGTCGAGGCGGCGGGCGAGGACGCCCATGCGCTCCTTCAGGCAGTCGATCCGGCCCTTGCCGAGGTCATCCGCCCGTCCGACCGCCAGCGCATCGCCCGCGGCGTCGAGGTTGCCCGGGCGACGGGACGGCCCCTCAGTGCATGGCAGAAAGAGCCGCGCGAGCCGTTGCTGGCCGGAAATATCGCCAAAATCGTGCTGGCGCCGGACCGCGCCTGGCTTCGCGCGCGCTGCGATGCGCGTTTCGAGGCGATGGTGCAGGTGGGCGCCATCGAGGAAGCCCGCGCGCTGGCCGCAAGGAACCTTGCCCCGGAGCTTCCGGTGATGAAAACCCTCGGGCTCAGGCCGCTTATCGACTATGTATCTGGAAAGATTGAGCTTTCCGAAGCCGTTGCGCTTGGGCAGGCGGAGACGCGGGCCTATGCGAAACGGCAGGAGACCTGGCTCAGGACTCAGATGATTGCGTGGCAGACCTTTTCAGAGCAAGATTCAGAAAGGCTTAAGGCCATTATCTTTTCATTTATTGACGATTTGGGGTTGACCCGTCCCTGAGCCGCCGCTAGGTTGCCCGCGCTTTTAAGGCCCCCTCGTTCGCATGGCCCGGTCTGTCCGGGCCATCCATGTTTTGGAGGCGGCGAGGAGACGTGGATGGCCCGCATGAAGCGGGCCATGACGCACAAACGGAAGGAATCGACCCATGGCTGCCCAGGAACTGACAGGCGCCGAAATTGTCATCAAGGCTCTGGTCGACCAGGGCGTGGACACGATTTTCGGCTATCCGGGCGGCGCGGTGCTTCCGATCTATGACGCGCTCTTCCAGCAGAACAAGATCCGCCATGTCCTCGTCCGCCATGAGCAGGGCGCCGTCCACGCGGCGGAAGGCTATGCGCGTTCGACGGGCAAGCCGGGCGTCGTCCTTGTGACCTCCGGCCCCGGCGCGACCAATGCCGTCACCGGCCTCACCGACGCGCTGATGGACTCGATCCCGCTCGTCTGCCTGACGGGTCAGGTCGCCACGCATCTCATCGGCAATGACGCCTTTCAGGAATGCGACACGGTCGGCATCACGCGCCCCTGCACGAAGCACAACTGGCTCGTCAATTCGGCGAAAGAGCTGACGCGCGTCATGCATGAGGCGTTTTATGTCGCGACCAACGGCCGGCCCGGCCCGGTCGTCATCGACATTCCGAAGAACGTCCAGTTCGAGAAGGCCGAATATGTCGGCCCGCAGAATGTCGTCCACAAAACCTATCGTCCGAAGGTGAAGGGCGATATCGAAGCGATCAAGGCGGCGGTCGATCTGATCGCCACCGCGAAGAAGCCGATCTTCTACACGGGCGGCGGCATCATCAATTCGGGCCCTTTCGCCAGCCAGCTGCTGCGCGAATTCGTGAAGCTCACGGGCTTCCCGATCACGTCGACGCTGATGGGCCTCGGCGCGTTCCCCGCATCCGACAAGCAGTGGCTCGGCATGCTCGGCATGCATGGCACATACGAAGCCAACAATGCGATGCATGACTGCGACGTCATGATC
The DNA here is from genome assembly GCF_039680535.1 of Parvibaculum sp. GTDB lineage: Bacteria > Pseudomonadota > Alphaproteobacteria > Parvibaculales > Parvibaculaceae > Parvibaculum. The sequence continues at coordinate 124,593 of NZ_JBDKSS010000012.1, forward strand.
AATATTGGTGCGCGCTTCGATGACCGCGTGACGGGCCGCATCGACGCTTTCGCGCCGAACTCGAAGAAGATCCATATCGATATCGACGCCTCGTCGATCAACAAGATCATCCGCGCCGATATCGGCATTGTCGGCGATGCTGGCCATGTCCTCGAAGACATGATCCGCATCTGGAAGTCGAAGGCCGTGAAGATCGACAAGGCCGCGCTCGCCGACTGGTGGAAGCAGATCGACCATTGGCGCGACCGTCGCTCGCTCGACTACAAGAAGTCGGACGAGATCATCAAACCGCAATATGCGATCGAGCGTCTCTACCAGCTGACCAAGGACCGCGAGACCTACATCACGACCGAAGTCGGCCAGCATCAGATGTGGGCGGCGCAGCACTATCACTTCGAGAAGCCGAACCGCTGGCTGACCTCGGGCGGCCTCGGCACGATGGGCTACGGCCTGCCGGCGGCCATCGGCGTGCAGATCGCGCATCCCGACGCCCTCGTCATCGACATCGCGGGCGAAGCCTCGATCCAGATGTGCATTCAGGAAATCTCGACCGCCATGCAGTTCATGGCGCCGGTCAAGATCTTCATCCTGAACAACGAATATATGGGCATGGTGCGCCAGTGGCAGGAATTGCTGCATGGCGGCCGCTACTCGCACTCCTATTCGGAGTCGCTGCCCGACTTCGTGAAGCTCGCCGAGGCCTTCGGCGCGGTGGGCATCCGGGCGAAGACGCCCGGCGAGCTCGACGACAAGATCAAGCAGATGATCGACACCCCCGGACCGGTGGTTTTCGACTGCGTGGTCGACAAGTTCGAGAATTGCTACCCGATGATCCCCTCGGGTGCTGCCCATAATGAAATGATCCTGGGCGACGACCCCGAAGCCGCCATGGTCACGGAAGAGGGCAAAATGCTCGTTTAACGGCTTTTCGGCCCCCAAAAGGGGCCGATTGCCCTTTCGCGCCGGGCCTCCCCTGGGCTATAGAGCCGGGGCAAAGCGGGGCAGGCGCTCGCCTTTATGTGAAAAACCAAGCCCGCAGGTACGATGATGAGCAACGAGAGCAATATCGAACGGCACACGATCGCCGTGCTCGTGGACAACGAGGCGGGTGTGCTCGCGCGCGTCATCGGGCTTTTTTCGGGCCGCGGCTACAATATCGAGAGCCTGACGGTTGCCGAGGTCGATCAGGCCGAGCACACCTCGCGGATCACAATCGTGACGGTCGGCACGCCCATGGTGATCGAGCAGATCAAGGCGCAGCTCGCGCGCCTCGTGCCGGTGCACAAGGTCGTGGACCTGACGGTCGACACCAAGGCGGTTGAGCGCGAAATGGCGCTCATCAAGGTTTCGGGCTCCGGAGACAAGCGCGTCGAAGCGCTGCGCCTCTCCGATGCCTTCCGCGCGCGCGTCATCGACACGACGCATAATTCCTTCGTGTTCGAAGTGACCGGCGCGCCGGACAAGATCGACGCCTTCATCGGGCTGATGCGCCCGCTGGGGCTGGTGGATGTTTCGCGGACAGGTGTCGTCGCTATCGCGCGCGGCCCCGAGGCGATGTGACGGATTAAACGGAAAGTCGAAAAGGACGAGAGCCATGCGCGTTTATTATGACCGCGACGCAGACGTGAACCTGATCAAGGGCAAGAGAGTTGCCATCATCGGCTATGGCAGCCAGGGCCATGCCCACGCGCTCAATCTGCGCGACTCGGGCGTGAAGGAAGTCGCCGTCGCGTTGCGCGAAGGCTCGGCCACCGCGAAGAAGGCGGAAGGCGAGGGCCTGAAGGTTCTCTCCGTCGCCGAAGCCGCGAAGTGGGCCGACGTGCTCATGATGCTCACCCCGGACGAGCTCCAGGGCGACATCTACAAGGATCACCTGCACGCCAACATGAAGCCGGGTGCGGCGCTTCTTTTCGCCCATGGCCTCAACATCCATTTCAACCTGATCGAGCCGCGCGCCGACATCGACGTGCTGATGGTCGCGCCGAAGGGCCCCGGCCACACGGTGCGTTCGGAGTACAAGCGTGGCGGCGGCGTGCCTTGCCTCATCGCCGTCCATCAGGACGCGAGCGGCAATGCCCATGACGTCGGCCTCTCCTATGCCTCGTCCATCGGTGGCGGCCGCGCCGGCATCATCGAGACGACCTTCCAGGAAGAGTGCGAGACGGACCTTTTCGGCGAGCAGGTCGTGCTCTGCGGCGGTCTGGTCGAACTCATCCGCGCTGGTTTCGAAACGCTGGTCGAGGGCGGCTATGCCCCCGAGATGGCCTATTTCGAGTGCCTGCACGAAGTGAAGCTCATCGTCGACCTCATCTATGAGGGCGGCATTGCCAACATGAACTACTCGGTCTCGAACACCGCCGAATATGGCGAGTACGTCACGGGCCCGCGCATCATCACCGCCGAAACCAAGGCCGAGATGAAGCGCGTTCTCACCGACATCCAGACCGGCAAGTTCACGCGCGACTGGATGCTCGAGAACAAGGTCAACCAGACCAGCTTCAAGGCCATCCGCGCCCGTAACGCCGCCCATCCGATCGAGGAAGTCGGCCAGCGTCTGCGCGCCATGATGCCGTGGATCGCCGCCAACAAGCTCGTAGACAAGGACAAGAACTGACGCGATCTCGCGAACAGCCCGAAGTTGCATGAAGGGGCCCTCCGCGAAGATCGCGGGGGGCCCTTTCTCTTTCCGGGCTGCGATGACTGCCGAATGTCATCCGGGCTTCACGCGAGGATGACAGTTAGAAATGAACAGCTGAGGTGGAAGGAGAGCGACATGCCCCCATCGTCTCAACGTCACGGCGCCGACATTGCCTTTCTGCATACGGCGGCGATCCATATCGACACCTTCGATGCGCTTGGCCGCGAGATCGCGCCGGAGCTGAAGCTCACTCATGTCGTGCGAGAAGATCTGCTCGCTGCGGCGGAAAAGGCGGGGCGCGTCACTCCGGCTCTCGTCCTCAAGACGCGGGAAGCGCTGCTGGCGCTCGCCGATGGCGGCGCGCGCGTCGTCGTCTGCACATGCTCGACGCTGGGCGCGGTGGCCGAGGCCGCGAACGCGGAAGCTGCGGTGCCCGTCCTTCGCATCGACCGACCCATGGCCGACCTCGCCGTGCTGCAGGGTCACCGTATCGGCGTTGCGGCCTGCGTGCCCGCGACAGTGCCGAACACCGAGGCGCTGATCGCCGAGTCGGCGCATGCAGTGGGCCGCGACTTCGAGCTTGAGACCTTTCTCTTCGACGATGTCTGGACGGCGTTCCGGGAGGGGAGGCTGGACGACTATTACCAGGGCATCGCGGCGCGCGTCGCCGAGGTGGCCGGACGGGTCGATGTCATGGTCCTCGCCCAGGCCTCCATGGCCCCTGTGGCTGTTCTTTGCCATAATCTCCCGGTTCCGGTGCTCGCGAGCCCCCGGATCGGCTTCGAGGCGGCAGCCCGCCTTGCGCGCGGGGGAGACACAATGCGGCGAAATGCGCGTTGACATAAATTGAGAATGATTATCAGATGCCGCAAGTTTACTTCGCTCAAACTGCGGACTGACATGATCATGCGCAATTTCCTGCCGGCGGCGGCTGTCATCCTCGCTCTCGGGGCCGCGGGTCCGGCGCTAGCCGAAGACCCGCTCACCTTCGAAATCAAGATCAAGGATCACAAGTTCGATCCTGCGGTTCTCGAAGTTCCGGCGGGCAAGGAAATCAAGCTCATCGTCAAGAATCTCGACGAGACGCCCGAGGAATTCGAGTCGGCGGAGCTCAACCGCGAGAAGATCATCGGCGGCGGCAGGCAGGGCATCTTCTACTTCGATCCGCTGAAGCCCGGGACCTATCCCTTCTTCGGCGAGTTCAATCAGGCGACGGCGCAAGGCAAGCTGATCGCCAAGTAATAGTTAAGGTAGTTCGCCATGCTTGCGACCCTCATCATCGTCTTTCGTGAAGTCATCGAGGCGGCGCTCGTCCTCAGCATCGTTGCGGCTGCGACGAAAGGCGTGGCGGGCCGCAACAAGTGGCTGGTGCTCGGCGTGCTGGGAGGCATTGCGGGCGCGGCTCTTGTCGCCGTCTTTGCCGGCACGATTTCGGAATCGCTGGAAGGCGTGGGGCAGGAAGTCTTCAACGCCAGCGTGCTCTTCGTCGCCGTCATCATGCTTGCCTGGCACAATGTCTGGATGAGCAGCCATGGCCGCGAGCTTGCCGCGGAAATGAAGGCGGTCGGTCACGACGTGTCGGTGGGTACGCGGCCGCTTTATGCGGTGGCCATCGTTGTCGGCATGGCGATCCTGCGCGAAGGTTCGGAAGTCGTGCTTTTCCTTTACGGCATTGCGAGCGGCGGCGTCGGCGCATCGGGCCTGCTGCTCGGTGGCGCGATCGGCGTGGTCGCTGGTGCGGCGCTCGGCTTCGCGCTCTATTTCGGACTTCTCAATCTTTCGACGCGCCACCTCTTCTCGGTGACGAGCTGGATGATCCTTCTGCTCGCGGCGGGCATGGCGGCGCAGGGCGCGAATTTCCTGACACAGGCCGGTCTTCTGCCGTCGCTCGGCACCGGGCTCTGGGACACGTCGGCGATCCTGCCGGATGGCGGCTCGGGATTTGCCGGTATCATCGGACAGACGCTGCACACGCTGGTCGGCTACACGGCGCGGCCCTCGGGCATCCAGCTGGTCTTCTATGTCGGAACGCTCATCCTCATCGGCGGCGCCATGAAGCTTTATGGCAATGTGCGGACGCAGACGACGCAGGGCAGCGTCGCCCCGCACCCGGCGGCCTGATTCAATAAAACCAGGAATTGACGCCTGAGCGGTCGAAGGGCTGCCAGGCTCCTTCCGGCAGCGCCAGTCGGTCGGCAATCGCCCAGAGCACGAGCGGATTGACGCTCATGCCCATATGGCTCGCCTGAACCTCGATATTGTCCGTTTGCGGACCTTCCGTTTCCCGGCAGGCTTCCCATGGCACAACGCCATCTGTCTTTGAGTAGATGGCGGTGCAGGGCACGGGCGGTGCGACGCGCAGGCGCTTGGCGAGTTCCGGGTCGTAGCTTCCATCCATCCTGTAGCCGGCGGCGAAGGGGCTTCCGAGCGTGATGACCTGGCGCACCAGCGAGGGCTGCTCGCGGGCGAGCTCTCGCGCATAGATGCCGCCGAGCGACCAGCCGATGATGCTGACGCGGCGCTGGTAGCGGTCCGACAATTCCTTGAAGCGGTCGCGCACGCCCTGGCGGATCTTCTCGCTCGGGCCCCAGTTCATGCCGAGCTTCCAGGGGTGAACCTGATAGCCGAGCGCCTGGAGATAGCGGCGCAGCACCACGGTCGAGCCGTCGGAGGTGAGCATGCCGGGCAGCACGAGCACGGGATGCCCGTCGCCGCGCGGCGCATGCATCAGCGCGGGAAGCGCGGGCACCATGGAGCCCAATTCAAGAAAGACGCGGAGCTCTCCGAGCCGGGAAAAGAGGCTCGGCTCTTCAGGCGCGGAAAATGGCATGAAAACTCCGGGGTGACGCAGAGACGGAGGGCATGTTAGCGCGTCCGGTGGTAGCGGTCACCCGGTATGGGGTACCCGGCGGTGAGGCCATCAATGATGCCCGTCATGCCCGCTATCGGCACATTCGCCGCGCTCCAGCTGCACCGTCGCATGGCCGATGCCGAATTCGGAGCTGAGCCGCGCCTTGATGCCGGACAGCGCCGCGTGACCGTCGGCGCCATCCTTCAGATGCGCATGGAGTGTGACGAGCGACTGGGTGGGCGTCAGCGACCAGACATGGACGTGATGCACATCGTCGACGCCCTCGACGTTCCTCGCGAGGTCGGCCGCGATCTCGTCGGGATCGAGATGATGCGGCGTTCCCTCCATCAGGATATGCGCGGAATCCCGCGTCACCTTCCATGCGCTGCGAAGGATGAGCACCGCGACGAGCACGGAGAGCATGGGGTCCACGGGCATGAAGCCGGTGAAGAGAATGACGATGGCGGCAATGATCGCGGCGACGGAGCCGAGAAGGTCGCCGAGCACATGAAGCGCGGCGCCTTTGAGGTTGAGGCTGTCGCCCGCGCCATGAAGCATCAGGAAGGACAGGACGTTTACGATGAGGCCGCCAATGGCGACCACAAGCATGGGTGCGCCCAGAACTTCGGACGGCTGCATGAGGCGCATGGCTGCCTCGACGATGATCCATGCGGAAAGCGCCAGCATGACCACGCCGTTGAGGAAGGCCGCGAGGATTTCCGCGCGGTGCCAGCCATAGCTGCGCGCATCGTCCGCCGGCCGCCGCGCGAGGCGCACCGCGATCCATGCAAGCGCCAGCGCGCCTGTGTCGGTGAGCATGTGGCCCGCATCGGCGATGAGGGCGAGCGAGCCCGAGATGAAGCCGCCCGCCGCCTCGACGATCATGAAGCCGCCGGTGAGCCATAGCGCGACGAGCACGCGGCGTTCATTGCCCGCGCCGTGTTCGTGGGCATGTTCATGGTGATGCCCATGATCATGATGAGGCCCGTGATCGTGGTGATGCGCGGCGGACATTATTCGGGCTCCTCGTTCACATGGGCGACCATGTCGGCGATGACGTGACGCACATGAGCATCGTGAATGCGATAGAAGATCTGCTTGCCGCGCCGTTCGGCCGTGACGAGGCGCGCAGCGCGCAGAAGCCTCAGATGGTGGCTGACGAGGGAAGGGGAGAGGCCGAGCTTTTCGGCCATGTGCCCGACCGATTGCGGTCCCTCCAGCGTCTCCACGACGATCCTGAGCCTGCTTGGATCGCCAAGCAGGCGGAACATCTCGGCAAGCTCCGTCGCCTTGTCGTCGGAAAGCGAAAGCTCGGCTGTCGTCAGGCTGTGCGGGTGCATATCAATCACATATGAACAGGTGTTCATATGTAGCATCGGGGTGGTGGCGGATCAAGTCGAGTCGTATGGCCGCCCGCCTTGTGCTACATCGCCGCCATTCGTCTTCAAGCCTCATCGGGGGACCATCCATGCGTATCGGCACACCGCTCACCAAAGGCGCGACGCGGGTCATGCTTCTGGGCTCCGGCGAGCTTGGCAAGGAGGTGGCGATCGAGCTTCAGCGCTATGGCGCGGAGGTGATCGCCGTCGACCGCTATGAGAATGCCCCCGCACAGCAGGTCGCGCACCGCTCCTATGTGATCGCGATGACCGACGCGGCGGCCTTGCGCGCGCTGGTCGAGAAGGAGCGCCCGCATCTCATCGTTCCCGAGATCGAGGCCATCGCCACCGACGAGTTGGCGAAGATCGAGGCGGAAGGGTTGGCGGAAGTGATTCCCACCGCCCGCGCCGCGCAGCTCACCATGAACCGCGAAGGCATTCGCCGCCTCGCCGCCGAAGAGCTTGGACTGCCGACCTCGCCCTATGCCTTCGCCGCCAGCGTCGAGGAGTTGAAGGCGGGCGCGGCAAAAGTCGGCTTTCCCTGTTTTGTGAAGCCGGTCATGTCGTCATCCGGCAAGGGGCAGAGTTATGTCGAGAATACCGAGGGCGTTCAGGCGGCCTGGGATTATGCGATGGCGGGGGGGCGCGTCGAGCGCCAGCTCGTCATCGTCGAGGGACGCATCGACTTCGACTATGAGATCACGCAGCTCACCGTTCGCGCGCTGGGCGCATCGGGCGCGATCGAAACGCATTTCTGCGAGCCGGTCGGCCATGTGCAGGTGAAGGGCGATTATGTCGAAAGCTGGCAACCGCAGGCCATGAGCGCGAAGGCGCTCGCCCGCGCCCGCGAAATCGCCGGGAAGGTGACGGAGGCGCTGGGCGGACGCGGCATTTTTGGCGTCGAACTCTTCGTGAAGGGGGACGATGTCTGGTTCTCCGAAGTGAGCCCGCGCCCGCACGATACGGGTCTCGTCACGCTGGTCAGCCAGTACCAGAGCGAGTTCGCGCTGCATGCCCGCGCGATCCTCGGCCTGCCGGTTTCGACAGAGCTTCTGTCGCCGGGGGCGTCCGCCGTCATTTATGGCGGCATGGACGAGCAGGGCATTGCCTTCGAAGGGCTCGATCAGGCGCTTGCCGTGCCGGGCGCCGAAGTCCGCCTCTTCGGCAAGCCCGAATCCTTCCTGCGCCGCCGCATGGGCGTGGCGCTGGCGCGTGGCGCGGATACCGCCGAAGCGCGGGCGCGGGCTAAGGAAGCTGCTTCGCGGGTGAAGCCGATCAAGGGTTAGGCCCCCTTTCTTTTGCAAATTCGCAGCATAATTTTTGTCATGCTGCATTTATTCCATGTTCAAAGCCCGATACTCTCATTCAGGCAAGGGCGCTTTGCGCCAAAGCAGGTAGGATGAGCATGGATTGGGACGATCTCCGCTACTTCCTGGCAGTCGCGGGTGCGGGGAGCCTCTCGGGCGCCGCGCAGCAGCTCGGCGTCAATACGACCACGGTTCTGCGCCGCGTCGCCTCGCTCGAGGATGATCTGGGCGCCAGGCTCTTCGAACGCGAGCGCACCGGCTACCGGCTGACGGCGGCGGGCGAAAAGCTCGTGGAGGCGCTGGAGCCCGTGGACAGGCGGCTTTCCGCCCTGCCGAGGGACTTCGCCGCGTCGGGCTCCGGCGGCGAGGGGGCGGTACGGCTCGCGGCAAGCGAGGTGCTGGCGGCAGCCCTCATCGCCCCGGAATTGCCGGCCTTCCGCAGCGCCCATCCCGGCCTTGAACTTGAACTTGTGGATGACCCGCGGGGTGCAAGTCTCGGTAATGCCCCGCGTATCGGCAATCCGCTGCGCGATGTGGATGTCGCGCTCAGGGCCGCCCGGCCAACCCAGGGCGACATGCTTATGCGAAAAGTCGGGGACATGGCTTATGGGCTCTATGCCTCGACCGCTTACCTTGCGGAAAGGGGCAGGCCGGAGCAGATGTCGGACCTTGCCGGGCACGACATCATCGGATTTCCGCGCGGAGAGACGCCATTGGGTCCAGTTTGGTGGATGTCGCGCGCCGAGAAATCTTCCAGTGTTACATTCCGTTCGTCGAGCGCCGCCGCGCGCGCGGAAGCTGCGCGCAGAAATCTTGGGCTGACGGCCTTGCCATGCCTCATCGCCGACAGGGATGCGACGCTCGTCCGGGTGTTCGGGCCAGACCTTCTGGGCGCTCTCGAATTATGGCTCATGGCGCGTAACGATCTCGCCCAGCTCGCCCATGTCAGGGCGGTTATGGAGTTCCTTGTCGAGGTGGTGAAGCGCCATCGCGCGCAACTCGATGGACGTTCGCACGAGATCACCGAATTCGCTCTCAAGCCTCTGAAAAGCCCCTAAAATAAGGTGTTTTTCGTTGCGCCTCTGTCGTCTTTCGGCGTACAAACCTCAAGCTGTCGCGCGCGCCCGGGACGGAATCGCCGCTCTCGACGATTCGCTGCGGCAGCCCAAAGCTGACAGGATGCGATGCGCTTTCGCGGGGTGGACGACGGTCCGGCCGGCACCAGCAAACAAGTGACGAGGCGGGCAGGAAGAATGACCCGAAGGGTGGGAGTGAGCGGAATGGCGGGAGTGGACGGTACTGTCCTCCGCGTTCATGCGTCGCGCCCGGCCTGCACGGCGCCCCGGTTTGTTCGCATACGGATGAATAATGGGGACGATCTTCCCGGATATTGAGATAGCCTTGCTGACCGGCTTCCGGCGCGGTGGCGGGCGGCGGGCGGCGGTGCGTTAACTGAAAAGCCACCGCGATTGACGACACTTTCAACCGTCGACGGAACTCAAGACTGCGACCTCCGGCGACCTACCTTTAAAGGACAAAGATAGACATGCTTTCCGGTCTGCTCGGCATGTTCTCCGCTGATATGGCAATCGACCTCGGCACGGCGAACACCCTCGTCTATGTCAAGGGGCGAGGCATCGTGCTCAATGAGCCCTCGGTCGTGGCCATCATCGAGAAGGGTGGAAAGAAGCAGGTCCTTGCCGTCGGCGAGGAGGCCAAGCAGATGCTCGGCCGCACCCCCGGCAACATTCAGGCGATCCGGCCGATGCGCGATGGCGTCATCGCCGACTTCGAAGTCGCCGAAGAGATGATCAAGCATTTCATCCGCAAGGTTCACAACCGGCGCTCCTTCGCCAATCCGCAGATCATCGTCTGCGTGCCGTCGGGTTCGACGGCGGTCGAGCGTCGCGCCATTCAGGAATCGGCGCTCTCCGCCGGCGCCCGCCGCGTCTATCTGATCGAGGAGCCGATGGCGGCCGCGATCGGCGCAGGCCTTCCCGTGACCGAGCCGACGGGCTCCATGGTCGTCGATATCGGCGGCGGCACGACGGAAGTTGCCGTGCTCTCGCTGGGCGGCATCGTCTATGCGCGCTCCGTGCGCGTGGGCGGCGACAAGATGGACGAGGCGATCATCGCCTATATCCGCCGTCACCATAACCTTCTGGTTGGCGAGGCTTCAGCCGAACGCATCAAGAAGGAAGTCGGCTCCGCCGCCATTCCTGCGGATGGCGACGGCATGACCATCGAGATCAAGGGCCGCGACCTGATGAACGGCGTTCCGAAGGAAATCCGCATCGGCCAGCGCCAGATCGCCGAGAGCCTTGCCGAACCTGTCGGCGCCATCGTCGAGGCGGTCAAAGTTGCCCTTGAAGCGACTCCGCCGGAACTTGCCGCCGACATCGTGGACAAGGGCATCGTGCTCACGGGCGGCGGCGCGCTGCTTGCCAATCTCGATCAGGTGCTGCGGGATGAGACGGGCTTGCCTGTCTCGATCGCCGACGACGCGCTTTCCTGCGTTGCGCTTGGCACGGGCAAGGCTCTTGAGCACATCAAGACGATGAAGCACGTTCTTTCATCGGTATACTGAGTTCAGACGAAAGTTCCGCATATGCGGGCTGATGGGGCAGCGGAAGCAAGAACTTGGCGATAGATCCTAACCGGTCATCAGTTCCGATCCGTGAAATCTCCAACAGGATTTCGCTCGTCTTCATGCTGACGCTGGCGGCTGCGTTGCTGCTTCTCGGCCGGGCGGAAACCTACGTCTTCGATCGGGCGCGCCAGGTCGTCACCGATCTGACGGCGCCGCTTCTCGAAATCGCCTCGCGGCCCGTCGCCGCCGCCCGCCGTGTCGTCGAACGCACCGACGAATACGCCTATGTCTTCGACGAGAACGAGCGGCTGCGCGCCGAAAATGCGCGTCTCCTCGCCTGGAAGGAGGCCGCGCTGAAGCTCGAGTCGAAGCTCGCCCGTTATGAGGCGCTGCTCAATGTCCAGATTGATCCCCAGATCAGATATGTGAGCGGCCGCGTCGTCAGCGACAATGGCGGCCCCTTCGTCGATACCGTCATCGTCAATGTTGGCCGCGAAGCCGGTGTGAAGAGCGGCGACGGCGTCATCGACACGGACGGGCTCGTTGGACGCATCGTTGCGACTGGTGAAAAGGCGAGCCGCGTTCTGCTGCTCACCGACCTGAACAGCCGCATCCCCGTTGTGGTCGAGCCAGCGCATTACAAGGCGATCCTTGCCGGCGACAACACCGATTGGCCGAAACTCGAATATCTCGCTTCCACAGGCAGCGTGTCGCCGGGCGACCGCGTCGTGACATCCGGCGATGGCGGGCTGCTTCCGCCGGGAATTCCGGTCGGCCTCGTCATCCAGACGAGTGACGGCTTCCTGCGCGTGCAGGCATTCGCCGACCGTGACCGGCTCGATTTTGTCCGTGTCCTGAAATACGAATTCCCGAGCGAGGTGGACCGGCAAGACCCGCCTTCAATACTGCTTGGCCCGCCGGTCCAGCCAAAGCCCGTCGAGCGCGTGAAGCCCGCCGCTACCATTCCCGGCGCGCCGAAGCCCGCGACGCCGCCTCTTGCCGACGCGACGCCCGCCCCGGCGAAGCCGGTCAAGCCCGCACAGGTTGCGCCGAAGGCCGAGAAGAAACTCGCGCCCGCTCAGGCTCCAGCTTCCGCAGCTGCCCCTGCCGCGGCGCCTGGCCCCGCGACAATGCAGCCGGTGCCCGACGCGGCGGAGGAAGTGCCGCCGCCGCCTGAGGAAGAAGATGTGGTGCCGGGCGCGCAAGACACGCCGGGGACCGAGTGATGGCGAAGCTCGAATCCTATACGCCCACACCGGCGGCCCGCGCGGGCCGCATCGTGCTGACCGTGCTGCCCTTCATCATGGGGCTTGTCTGCGTGCTGTTGTCCTTTGTGCCGGTGGGCCGCATTTTCGGCACCTCGGTCATGCCCGCATTCGGGTTGATGGCGATCTATTACTGGGCGGTCGTTCGATCCGAAATGTTCCCGGTCTATGCGGTCTTTCTGGTGGGGCTGCTGTCCGATCTTCTTTCGGGCGGCCCCATCGGGCTCTGGGCCTTCGCTTATGTGCTTACCTACATCGTCGTGCTGACGCAGCGCTTTCTTGCGGTGAATGCGCCGTTCTCCGTTTTCTGGCTCGGCTTTCTGATGACCGCGATTTTCGCGGGCTTCGTCGGCTGGGCCGCAGCTTCGCTTTTCTACAGCGCCTTTCTCCCGATCGGGCCGGTGGTCTGGCATCTTTTCGTGACGGTGGCGCTGTTTCCGCTCTTCGCGTGGATATTCGGGCTCATTGAGCGCCGCATCCTTCCTTCGAGCTAGAGAAGGAGCGGGAACGAGACATGCAGATCGACGGCAGAGACAGTTCTCGGTACGAGACCTTCACGCGGCGCACCCTGGTGCTCGGCGGCGCGCAAGCGGCCGCGTTCGTCGTTCTGGCCGGCCGGATGTACTATCTGCAGGTTCTCAAGTCCGACGAATACAGGATGCTCGCGGAAGAGAACCGCATCAACGTCCGTCTGCTGGCGCCGCTGCGCGGCCGCATCGTCGACCGCTATGGAAGCGTTCTCGCCTCCAACCGGCAGAATTACCGCGCCGTTCTCGTCGCCGAGCAGACGCCGGATATCGCCGAGACGCTGGACAAGCTGTCGCGCATCGTCGCGATCACGCCCTTCGACCGGAAGAAGATCATGCGTGATCTCGCCCGCTCGCCGCGCTTCATGCCGGTGACGGTGGCCGAAGACCTGACCTGGGAACAATTCGCGCAGGTGAATTTCAACGAGCCGGATCTTGCCGGCGTTCAGCCTGATGTCGGCGAGACGCGCTATTATCCCTATGCGATGGAACTCGCCCATGTCGTCGGCTATGTCGGCCCTGTTTCCGACAAGGAGATGGATGCAGCCGATGATGAGCAGCCCCTGCTCAAGCTTCCGGGTTTCCGTATCGGCAAGAGCGGTATCGAAAAGACCTACGATCAGGAACTGCGCGGCGTCGCGGGCGCGACGCATGTCGAGGTCAACGCCTATGGCCGCGTGATCCGCGAACTCTCGAAGGATCAGGGCAAGCCCGGTTCGGAAATCGTGCTGACGCTCGACATGGAGATCCAGAAATTCGCCTGCGACCGGCTCAAGGAAGAATCCGCCAGCGCCGTCGTCATGGATATTCACAACGGCGACATTCTTTCCTTCGTTTCGACGCCGGCTTTCGATCCGAATGAATTCAACATGGGGCTCAGTCAGGACCAGTGGAAAATGCTGGTCGACAATCCCTACAAGCCGCTGACCAACAAGGCGCTCGCCGGTCTTTATCCGCCGGGTTCCACGTTCAAGACGATCACGGCGATTGCCGCTCTCGAGGCTGGCATCGATCCGAACCATACCGTCGGCTGCAACGGCAAATATGCGCTGGGCAACCACCTCTTCCATTGCTGGAAGAAGGAGGGGCATGGGGCCATGAACATGCATGACGGCATCAAGCATTCCTGCGACGTCTATTTCTACGATGTCGCCAAGCGCATCGGTATCGACGCGATCTCCAAGGTCGCGTCGCGCTTCGGGCTGGGCGAGACTTACGATCTCGAAATTCCCGGCGAGAAGAAGGGGATCGTGCCGACTCGCGACTGGAAGCGGGCGACGACAGGCGTGAGCTGGCAGCAGGGCGAAACGCTGATCACCGGAATCGGGCAGGGCTTCCTTCTGACCACGCCGCTGCAACTCGCGGTCATGGCGTCACGGCTGGCGAATGGCGGATATGCCGTGAAGCCGCGCCTCACGCGCGCCATTGGCGGTCAGCTCGTGCAGGTGCCGGAGGCGCCCCGGATGGATGTCGACCCCGAACATCTGAAGATCGTGCAGGGCGGCATGAACGGCGTGTCGAATGAGCCGGGGGGCACGGCCTACCGCGCCCGCATCGCCGAGGTGGGCATGGAGCTTGCGGGCAAGACGGGATCGGCGCAGGTGCGCCGCATCAGCATGGCGGAACGCGATTCTGGCGTGCGCAAGAACGATACGCTCGAATGGCGCCTGCGCGACCACGCGCTCTTCATCTGTTTCGCGCCGGTCGCGGAGCCCAAATATGCCATGGCGCTCGTGATCGAGCATGGCGGCTCGGGTTCGGGTGCGGCTGCGCCCGCCGCGCGCGACATCATGCTTGAAGTTCAGAAGCGAAATATGGCCAAGCCGCAGGCCTATGTGCCGCGCCGCGATGTGGAGGAGGCGTGATGCTGGACCTGCGTCGTTTTACCGGCCGCGAAATGCGCATCGGCGACAAGCTGATGGAGTTCAACTGGGGCTTCCTGCTGTTGCTCACGGTCATCTCGTCGATGGGCTTCGCCATGCTTTATTCCGTGGCGGATGGCAGCTTTTCCCCCTGGGCCTTGAAGCAGATGATTCGCTTCGTCCTGGGCGCCGGCATCATGATCGTCGTGGCGCTGGTCGACCTGCGCCTCTGGATGCGCATTGCCTATCCGCTTTATGCGGTAGCGCTGGTGCTCGTGACCGCCGTGGACATCGTCGGCTTCAAAGGCATGGGCGCGCAGCGCTGGCTCAATCTCGGCATCATCCAGTTGCAGCCGTCGGAGGTCATGAAGGTCGCCATTCTTCTGGCGTTGGCGCGCTATTTCCACGGGCTGACGCTTGAGGAGGTTTCGCGCCTCAAGAACCTGATGGTTCCGTTGCTCATCGTCGTCGTGCCTGTTGGCCTGGTGGTGAAACAGCCGGATCTCGGCACGGCGATTCTGCTGACGGTCTCTGGCGGCGTTCTTTTCTTCGCGGCGGGGCTGGCGTGGCGGTATTTCATTCTGGGCGGTGTTGCCGTTCTCGCCGCCATTCCGATCGTATGGGACCGCCTGCACGACTATCAGCGCAACCGTGTCTTCACCTTCCTCGATCCCGAGCGGGATCCACTTGGCGCGGGCTATCACATTCTGCAATCGAAGATTGCGCTCGGTTCGGGCGGCGTCTTCGGCAAGGGCTTCATGGCCGGCACACAGGCGCATCTGAACTTCCTGCCGGAAAAGCAGACCGACTTCATTTTCACCATGCTGTGCGAGGAGCTGGGCTTCGTCGGCGGGCTGACCTTGCTCGCCTTCTACGCCGTGGTACTGATCTATTCCTTCAGCGTGGCGGTGCAGTGCCGCAACCAGTTCGGCAGGCTTCTGGCCCTGGGCATCTCGGTTTCGTTCTTTTTCTATGTGTTCATCAACTCGGCGATGGTCATGGGCCTGCTGCCGGTCGTCGGCGTGCCGTTGCCGCTCGTTTCCTATGGCGGCACGGCCATGCTTTCGCTGATGTTCGCCTTCGGGCTGCTCATGAGCGTCTATATCCATCGCAACCTTGAAATTGCTCGCGGCAACAACGCCTTCTGGTAACCGGATCGGGTTTTTCGGCCTGCGTGGAAATGGCCGGAATGCCGCAAAAAATAGTTCGCACAGGTTGCTGGACAGACCCTCCGAGCTTTGCTATTAGCAGCGCTCTCAGACGGATTTGGTGGTCCCTGAGACCCGCGGCCGATACTGCTCCGCAGTTCAGGCCTTCGGCGGGCGCATAGCTCAGTTGGTAGAGCAGCTGACTCTTAATCAGCGGGTCCGTGGTTCGAGTCCACGTGCGCCCACCAAAAAACCAAATAAAATCAGTGTTTTATAGACGCGGAGAGAGTCCATTTGGACTCGATCCCGAGAAGTCATTTGGACTTTTTTGCATTTTCCGCGCGCCAGGCGTCGCGTTTCTTCAGTGCGTTGCGCGCTTTTTCGGCTGTAGCGCGCGAGTATCGAGTCAGCATCGAGCGCGTGAGATGACCGCTCATAGACATCATTTCGTCATCGCTTGCGCCCGCCGCACCGAGATGCGTTAGAGATGTCCTACGCATGTCAGAAAGTCGCAAGGAATCTGGAAGCCCTGCAGCGCGCATTATATCGCGCGCAGCGTGCGTCAGATGCGACGCGCCCCAGGCTCGGCCGGTCGTCTCGCATGGAGCCAGTGGCTTCCCAGGCGCCCGCACGAGGCCTTCGAGCTCGATAACCAGTGCATCACTCGCCGGGAGCTGCATACGCGTCCCGGTTTTCGTCTGCTCGAAGACGAAGAGGCCGTCAGCGTAAATGTCCCAGCTCAATGCGCGGACATCGACCAGGCGCTGCGCGAGCTCATATGCGAGACGCATCAGAAGCCCGATAGAAGGCTTCCCGGCAGCATTAGCGGAGTCGATGAATGCCTGCATTTCCGCTGCAGTCCACACGACCTGGCGAGCAGGGAGCTCTTTCAGCGATGGCTTCGAGAACGGATTTTGTTTCACAAGCTTCCACCTGATCCCGAGCCCGAACGCGCGGCGGGCGACACGGATCATCGCATTTGCATATGCAAGCCCATGCTTTTTCCGCAGCAGTTCATAGAGCGAATCGACATGGCGATGCTCGAGCTTCGCGGCCGGCATGTCGCCGAATCGCGCGCCGTTCTTCAAAACAGTGTCTTCGAGCGCGCGCATGCATTTGCGATAATCGCCCTGCGTTTTTTCCGCTCTGTCGGTGAAATAAGCGCTGCGCTGATACCGGTCGAAGAGGTCGGCGATGCTGCCAGGCTTTTTCCTGTCATGCTTCAACTCTTCGCCGCGGCGCGTTGCGGCGCGCCACTCGTCGACTATGCGATTAAGCTCTTCAGCCTTAGCGACGGCGCGGCCTAGGTCATCCCCGAGCGGTTGTCGCTCGACAATGCCGGCCGCCCGAAGGTCAGATTTCGGGTTGTAATAATATGCGGTCCTGCCGCCGGCGCACAGACGGCTTTCTAGGTAGCGGACTTTCAGAGCTCGCATCAGAATGCTTCATCGAACGGGTTTTCGTCGATCGATCGATCTGTCAGCCCCCGCTGGCTGTCAACCCACTTTATCACCGATGCAGCGGAATAGCGCT
The DNA here is from genome assembly GCF_039680535.1 of Parvibaculum sp. GTDB lineage: Bacteria > Pseudomonadota > Alphaproteobacteria > Parvibaculales > Parvibaculaceae > Parvibaculum. Next base: position 141,693 of record NZ_JBDKSS010000012.1, read on the forward strand.
TGATAAGCGGATGGAGCTTCGGGAAACCGATTCGCTCGAGTGCCCGGCGGTTCGCATAGAACCAACTGCGCGAGCGACCGAGCGCGCGAGCTGCTGATGTTGTGTCTATGAAAAGCGTCTCCATTCAAGGCATGTGAATAAATTTCAAGCGCAGTCAATAGAAAAGGCTGCGGTGAGATCTACGGCCTCAAAACATGGTTAAAAAGAAGTTAACACGCGTTCTGATTCACTTCCTCGGCGAGCACGTCGATGAACTTGCGGGCCGCGATGATCGGCTTCTGCGCCTTCTTTTTTCGCTCGCGCGAAGCTCTTCTTTCGATGGGACCATGACCATCGCCGGCCACAGGGCTACAGAAGCAGCGCCAGCGGCTGATCGGTAGAGAGGCGCTTTCGAGGCTTCGGCGAGTGCTTTCGCTACCTCGATATCGGCGCCGCTGAGCGACTTCGCCAGGGACCAAGTCTCATCATATGCACTGCGAGCGAAAGCCTCTAAAGAGCCAGCAGTGAGCGGCCTGAGCTTGAACTTCTCGCCAGACAGCGCGCCGCCGCGCTTGTTCTCGAAGCCGCGCGCGGCGATCTGAGTGAAGCGCTTCAGAACACGACCGCTATCTCTGCGCATGCCCTGAACGGTCGCGTTCGCGAATGCCGCGGCGCCAGGCTCTTTCACTGAAAGCGAGTGCTCGACCGCGTCGAACAAGCGCTCAACGCGGCGCAGCTGACAGAGCCTAACTTTGATTTCGTCGCCGGCGACGTAGTCTTTTATGAAGCGGCGCCGGAGAACTGACATTCATTTCACTCCTCGTTCTTTTCGCTGGTCAAGACATTGCTCCCGATCGTACCCGACGCAACAACAGCCGCGGAATTTTCATCCGCGGCTGTCATTTTCTTTGTCAGAAGGGCTATATGTGGCCACGAGGTCTAAACCGGCAGCAGCGCGGTGACCTGTTTCACCATTGCGGCGCTTGTAACGTCTAAGTCTCCGCCGATGTCGAGTTGATAGTGGTAGAACTTGGCCCCAGTAGATACGGAGCCCACGTATCTGAGCTCCCCAGGCTTGCCGGCGGCCGCAGGCGAGATCCAAACGCCGACTTTGCAACCGGCAGCAAGCACATGACTGAGGACCTGATAGCGATCTTTCTCTTCGATCTGGGGCTTGTACTTAACCTCGCCCAGGCCGATCACGACTTTATCTTTCCGGAATATCAGGTCAGGCTTCGTCGGGAATTGGTTGTTGTCGAGGAACAGCTTGCCGTGGTGCTTCGGCTTGTTACCGTCGAGCACAGCGATCTTCTTGTCCCGGAGCGCATCGCGGAACGTGTTACGGACGTAGCTTTCGAAGATGTTGTCGAGCGAAAAGAGGAACGAGGGCATCTCGCTGCCCTGAGCGTCGTAGCCGAAGCCGATCTGCGTATAGCCAAGGAGCATGGCGTAAACGGACAGTGCACCGCGATATTGTTCTCTAACCCAACGCGGAGCAGTGTCGGCGAGGGCCTCATCGCCAAAGCGCATCGGCTCTGACACAACCCGATGTAGTGCATTGAGGGCTTCTAGCAGGAGCTTCCTCTCGGCAGTCCACTTCGGGGCTCGAGGCACCAAGCGCAGGAAGGCCAGACATGCAGACTTCAGCACTGCATTGACCGATAAGTGTGCGGAGAAGGTAAAGACGTCACCTGAGATGGTGAGATCGTCACCGCGCGATAGGTGGCGGGATACAGTGCGCCCGAAATCGATCCTCGGCTTGTAGAAGCCGGTGTAGGGCATGCGGTAATAGCCACGTGCCAGGCCGAAATCCATGATGGAACGTAGGTAGTGGCAGAAGCTGCGGGCGAGCAATTGGTGGGGTGCCGAGGCATTCGTGCGCTCATATGATCGCAGCACAGGCAGCACGCGATCGTAGCTCTCGTCCGCAACGGCCAGCATGCGCCACAGGTTTGCCAGCGGAAATTTCGGCCGCAGATTGAGTACGATATCGCTCGTTAATGGCAGGTAGCCAATGAGACCTAGGGTGCGGAGGCTAACGCCGTCTAGGACGTCTTTGAGCTCCACTGCGGCAAGCGTCCGGGTCTCCGGGAGGACGAGAGAATGGCCAGCGTTGTCGAATAAATCCTCGCGCGGGAACACTCGGTTCTCGCGCTCTTCGATGTCGACTATCCGCACCGCGCGAGCCAATTCAGGTCTTTGGGGTCGGCGCCGGGCCTTCGTCGTCGGCGCCGACGTCGTCCTCCTCGTGCTGGGCCGCAGTCAGCAAGGCGGCGATCTCCGCAGCCGTCGCGTCAAATGTGACGCGATCATGCATGTAGGCGCGATTAAGCCCCATCTTCACGCGTCCTAACCAGACTGCCTTCAGGTCGTCGAGTGTCCGCACGCGTAGGAAATTTGTGTGGCCGAAGCCATTGGGCATCGCCCCGTCGATGATCGTGAACATTTGCACGGTGCGATTTACCAAACCAGGCTCAACGTGATTCTCCTCGAGGTGAGCGCGCAGCGCTGTCGCACTCGGCTCCATCTCAATGACCCAAAAGCGCCGTAGCAATGCATCGTCCAGGTCAGTGACCGATCTGTCGTAGGGATTCGCTGTAGCGATGACGATCAGGTTACGCGGAAGCGTGATGTCGTCCTCAGCGTAAGACAGGCGAAACGACTTCTTGCGATACGAGGGCTCCAAGTACGTGAGCACCTCGCCGAAGATCCTAGCCACGTCGCCGCGATTGAGCTCATCGATGACAACCACATAGGTACTGTTGGGGTCGGCCTGAGCTTTTTCGGCGTGCTGCATGAACAAGCGGAAAGCGAGCTTGTAGGTTACCCCAACCTCCTCGCCCTCGTCGTTCTTGATGGCGACTGGTCGAAAGCCCTGCACAAAGTCGTCATAGCCCATCGCAGGATGGAACTGCAGGAACAACTCGCGTTTCGGATCACCACCCGCGAGTTTGATGGCCAGCTGCCGCGCCTTACGGGATTTGCCCGTCCCCGGAGGGCCGGCGAGCAGGAATGAGTAGCTTTCTTTCAACTTGATCGCGGTCGTGATCGAATTGTAGTCCTGATCGTCGTCGGGCAGCAGCGGCAACTCATCGTCATTGTCGTACTCGGGGGCTGCGTCGATGAGCGCATAGAGTTTTGGGGCGAGTTGGGCGAGGAACTCTTCATTGGTGGTTTTGGTAGCGATGGTCGTCGGCCACGGCAACGGAGGGTCCGTCAACTTGAAGCGTCCAAGATATTCCGCTTGGAACTGAGTCAAGCCGAGCACGGTCTTCACAAGATGGTCATAGAGCGCTTGCCACCCATCGATCTCGTCCGGCATGCCGGTGAAAGCGAATAACCAGACCATGAAGTCTTCGAACCGGAACGTGGCCGAGATATCTTCCTCGAACGCGGCTTTGAAGCCGCTTTCCAGCTGGAAGATCGATTTATCCCCCTCGATGAGCCCGCGCTGGGCCCATTCCCGATAGCCACGGCTTGAGGAGATGTTGCCCCAAAACTTAGTGTCTTGCCGAATGATGTAGTCGCCGGCGTAAGGGCCGCTCTTCCAAGTGACGTCCTCGAATCTGGGCCGAAGTAGGTTCCCTCGCTTCATTGGCTCGAGACCAACCAACGCGCCGCCAAAGTACCGATCGACGAGTCGATCGGTGCCAAGTTTCTTCGACAAATCCGTGACAGCAGTCGTATTGACGTCATTTGCGGCGAAGACAAAACCAGTAATCAGCGTGGTGCCGGAGTGCTCCTGCAGCCGCTCAATCGCCGCCTTGATGGTGGGAATGTCAAAATACTTCACGGATCAATCGGCCGCCCCTGGCCTGGCTTACGGAAGTTATTCTTGTTACCGGCCCAAGTGTCCCATAGCGCGGACGGTTTTAGAAGACACTTTTGCACTTCCTTCCATGTGGTTGGTTTATGGCCGTCTGATTGGAGCGTGGTCTCGATGTAATCGACGTAGTCCTCCCCCATTTCGACGCCGACCACGTTGCGGTCGTGTGCCAGAGCGGTGAAGACAGTCGTGCCAGATCCGACGAACGGGTCGAGCACGTGACCGCCGATAGGACTACCGACCTCGATGCACCGTCGCGCCAGCTCGGATGGGAACGCGGCGTTGTGGCCGGCTTGGCGGGTGCGGAGGTTACGTTCAATCGGGATGTTCCAAACGTCCTCCTCAACTAGCTTCGTGCGGTCGAAGGAATAGAAGCGGGACTTCGAGAACATGAAGACGTGTTCGTACTGCCGGTACGGTCGATCACGCGCAGTCGGTTCGACGAAGGCGTTGACGCGGTTCCAAATAATGTCGCTGCGCAGCGTCCACCCGCGTTGCTGCATGGCGAAGGCGACTTTCCACGGCACGCCGATCATCGATTTTTTCGGGATATCCCATCCACTTCGGTCAACAGGACGCAGCTTCGTCCGGGCGAAATTACGCGACGAACTGCGAGGGTCGCTGCCATGGGGCTGGCCGTTGCCGGAATAATATGTGTCACCGATGTTGAGGAAGAAGACACCCTCAGGGTGCAGTGTGCGCTTCACCTCATCAAATACCTTCATCAGCGCATCGATGTAGGCGTCGACACTCTCCTCATGGCCTACCTGGCCATCGTAGCCGTAGTCCCGCACCCAGTAGTAAGGCGGTGACGTCACAGCGACGTTGAACACTTCGTCTGGCAGTTGCTTGAGCATCGTCGCGGAATCGCCAAGAATGACGCCGGCGAACTTGCTATCGGCAGTGACCCAACTCGAATGGTCTAACTGGCTAGATGATTGGAAGGGACCGGTGGTCCTGGTGACTGTTTTCTTCTTCGCCCGCTGAGCGGATTTCGTAGCCATGTCAATGCCCTCTTTGTAGGCGCGTCGCGCCGACGATAGCGACTCCGCAGCGAAAAAACGACGTCTTTCTATTAGCACACAATAAATTAAAAGAGAACAGATCGGGAACAAAATATGGCTGCCGTCTTCAGGCATCCAGCTACCCAGAGGCGTCGCCAAAAGCTACCGGATAACGTCTGCATAGGTGTCACGTCTTGGCGCTAAACGCATTCGTTTACCAGGAAGAAGGAGGCACCTGAGATCGGCAGCCGTACAAGATGTGACCGCGAGTAACGCGCCGCGATCGAAGTGATGCAGCAGCGCATCGGGCTTGCCCCGCCGCCAGATCGCCGTCACCGACGAAGTCATCGACCAACCCACTACCCGGCGAGAGAAGAGGTCGATCACGGCCGCCACATAGAGCCAGCCCTCGGCCGTCCAGATATAGGTGAAGTCCGCCACCCATTTGCGGCTCGGGGCATCGGCCTCGAATTGACGCGCCAGCACATTCGGTGCGATGGCGTTGGTAGATCGCTCGCGCTTGTCCTTGGGGAGAGATCGCCGCCGAGGCCGCGCCCGCAAGGCCTGCTGCCGCATCAACCGTCCGACGCGATACAAGCCGCAAGCGTGCCCGGAGGCCAGCACGTCATGCCAGACGCGCCGGCCTCCGTAGGTCCGGTCACTGGCAAGGAAGCTCGAGGGCACTTCACTGCCCAGCATCTCATCGCTGCGGCTTCGAGTTATTCAACCGCTGCGATGCTTCCGTGTGCAAACGGGTCGTCGAGGTCGGCGGCGTTCTCATTCGCCGCCGGCGTGTCGGCCTCAGCCGCGCGCGCTTTCAGCGCGTCCATGCGCGGCTTGAGCTTGAGCTGCTGCGCTTTCGTAAGCGTGCACCAAAATTCCCTGAGGGCGTCGCTTCCGCGCTCAGCCTCGTCGCCGGCCGTCCTGACCAGGAGCTCGAGCTGTGGATCGCGCGCGATGTCGCCGAGCCACGCCGCGATTGCCCGGCCGGTCTCTTCCGAGATCACGGTATTGCCGGGGAAAGCATGGAGAAGACCTGCCGGGCATTTCGTCATCGACGGGAACCCCTGGCGACCAGGCTCATTCGAGAGCATCGCAGAGGCAGTCATCTCGTAAATGAACGCGCTCTCCGCGACTTCCTTCCAGCCGACGCGAACGACCTCATCGCGGCCGCCGGCGTTCTTGCGCTGCTCATATTCGGGCTTTGCGCGCAAGCAGACGACGACATGCATGCGTGTCCGGAGCAGCTCGCTCATGAAGCGCTTGTGCTCTCGCTTCGGAGCAAGCCACTTCAGAAGGCCCTGAAGCGGCTGGCCGCGCCCGTTGCGCTGCGCGTCGGCCAAATCGATGACTCCGCCGTTGCCTTCCCACTCATGACTTGCGCTGTCGATGACAACCACGTCATAGCCGGCATCCTCGAACGCGCGCAGCGCCTCGATGTAGCGCGCCGGCGAAAACGGAGGCGTGAGGTCGATGACATCGAATACATGGTCGCTCGCATAGATTCCGCTGCGGCCCGATTCTGTGTCGATGAAGCCGATCTTATTTCCAAGGCCGGCTGCGAGGCGCAGTGCCGACTTCGTCTTTCCAGATCCACTTGGACCGGTCAGCGAAATCAAAAGATGAGTATCCTGGCGAGAGGCTCTCCGAATTTCCATTTCTGTCTCCGATCCGTTTGATTTCTGTTCCGCCGCGATCCGATCAATCTGCCGCAAGCACAATTTCGATGTCGCGCTGTGCCCAACCAGGCAGCGCGAGGATGAATGCGGTGTCGCGATCAGGCGTGTTTTCCTGGCGATATCCAGGCCAATCGTTCCGCTCAATGCAGTCAGCGAACATTCGAATCGCCTCACGGTTTTTCGCGCGGCCGGCTGCAACAGCGTCTTCATCGAACGCGGCGACGCTGCAGAGGTACGGCGCGTTCTTGTCCTGAACGACGAACCAGAAATTCTTCGCCTTCTCGCCCGTCACAGCCTCTACCGCGTCGAGATACCACGCCGCCTGCATGTGATAGCCGAGGCCATATGCCTTGCGCGCGAAATCAGACGGGTTTGCTGTGGTCGAGGTCTTCAGATCGACAAGGAAATTGAAGCTCGCCGGCGTCCAGTCGGGGCGCGCTTTAAGCCAAACACCAGTTTCGGCGTCTTTCCAGACGAGAGAAAGTTCAGAAAAACCAGCACCAGAGAACGCTTTACCGGCGATCGGATGAGAAAGAAGCGCAGCGCGCATGAGCTCGAGCTCGTCGGCCGTCTTCTTCAAAAGCGGAATTGTTCCGGCCTCACGCGCTTCATCGCGCGCCGCCTGCGCTTCCTTCTTGCGCCAATCATCTGCATCGATCACCGCAATGGAATCTGCGTATTTTTCGCGCTCGAGATAGAGCAGATGAACCGCGCTGCCGACATCGAAATGCGCTTTTTCTTCGCGCTCGTAATCGGGATTGAGATAGCTGCGCGCATAAAGCATCGCCGGGCATTCATGGACGAGTGCTCGCGCCATCGACGAAGATAGAGACGGCGTCTTCGTGAGCATCCCGTGATAGACGCTGTGCGGGATGTCTGCATACACGCCTTGCTCGATATCTGCGCCGTCTACGTAGGTCCCGATATCCATTTACATTCTCCCTTAAACAAGATCGCGCTCAAATTCGACCGCGATTTTGTTAATCCGCATTTGTTCGTTCGTATGCCAATCAATGAGACATTGACGGCCGTATGGACTCAGAAACGCCCATCGCATGAAAGTCGAAGGCGTCGTTGACTTTCAACCGTCCGAGGAGCGCCATTCTCACCTTCGCACGCATGCGCGCCATAGAGCACACGCGGTATCCCTTCGACGGAGTGAGCGGCAGAAACTCTTTCGAATAGCGCGCAGCATCCATGAGCTTGTCGTTGTGCTCTCCGGGGGGGGGCGCGGCGCGAGCCGGCCTTCGGCGTGCGGATCTTGTGCGTGTAATGCTTGTTCATTTGATCCTCCTGTTGTTCGACGCAACAGGGATATGGGTCCAAAAATTGGCGGCCCGTTTTCGAACCCATATCCAATTCGGACGGCATTCCGCCAGCCTCAGCCGGGCTGCAAGCGCGTCGGCCCCGTCCATTCTCCAGCCGACGCGCAGGCCTTATTGGAATGGGGTGAGGCAATGAAGCTCAATGACAACACGATCACGTCTGCTGTCAGCCGCGCGATGCGCGAGCTATCAGACGAATCTGGATACGCGGATTGAATTTCTGAACTCGATTTTGCGACGATCCGAGATATTGCAGAGATGCATGCGCTCGAGCGCACGCAATATGGAGAGCATTTTCGCGTCCTTAAAATGGAGTTAACGAGAAGAAAGGAGTTGCTTGACGCGTTTGCTTTCCAAAAAACGGACTCTAAATCAAAAATATGAGAAGCGCGGCGCAGTGCCGCCTCCAGAAAGAAGGAAGAGAAAAATGCGGAATGCAAAAACCGAAAAGTTTGAGTTCACCGCCGCCAACAATGGCTCAAGCGGAATCGCGGAAGTGAAGCTCGAGGGCGGCGAAGAGATCGAGCTTTCTATCGGACTCGATCGCGAAAGCATCAGGGCGTGCAACCGCGTGACGGGCGTCGAGTATGATCTCGACTTTTCTCAACCGAGCCTGTCGATCGATTGGTGCCGCTCTCTTTCCCGCGAAGAAGCCGCGCGCGCGGCGGTCGAAAATTGGCTCGAGGTCGAGCGCGAGATGCGCGCCGCCTGAAGAAATCGGAGGGGTCTCCGGCCCCCTCCGACATCATAAAAAAAAATCACTGTCTCGCAAAAAAAGCGCTCTGTCGGTCGACCTTTTAAATTCGGCTCATAGAGAAAAATTAGAAGAGCGGCGCGGTGCCGCATTTCAAAAAGGGAAAGAAGGAAGAGAAAAATGCAGAATCTCAAAAATCGAGTCAAAGAAGCCGTCGATGAGATCGACTTCGCTGAGTATGTCGCTGACAGCTTCGGAGAAGCATTCGACCCGTCTCGCGAGTGGCTCGAAGACTTCATCGAGGGCATCGACGACAGCAAACTTCTCGAAGTCGCGATCGGAGCTTTGCGCAACTCCTTTTCCGGTCATGACTCGTGCTGCGAGTGCGGCGAATTCGCTGAGAGCAAGCTCAGCGAAGAGCAGCGCGCAGAAATTCTCGAGGCCGCGCGCGATGGCTTTGAGCGCTTCAAGATCGAGGCTGCTGAGCGCGAGGCTGAATATGAAGCTGCTCGCGAAGCCGAAGAGGATCTCGAGAATGCCTGACGATGACTCCGGCCGGGGCTTCGGCCCCGGCCCAGGTCCGGAAGTATCAAATTGCGCCGGCGGAAACGGCGCGGAAAACATGGAGAAAGAAATGCAGGAAATCTCTATCAAATCTCGCAGAGAATCTGTTTTTGAGGCTTTTATCTGCGACAGAGATCGCGAGTTTAGGATCGAGATTGAACTTTCCGGATCGCGAAATGCGAGCGCATCGGGAGGTTCGAAGAACGAGTTCGGAAATTTCGGAAGCGATTTCAAGATCGGTCATAAGAGCTTCGATTCCGATCTCGATGAATTCGAAAGGGTCTATAGCGCAGCAAGGGCATGGCTCAATTCTTATGATGAGGCGATCGAGAAGCTCGAAGAAAAGCTTTTCTCAAGTGAGTTCGAGGATTGTCTCGTTGACGAATTTGAAGAGTTCTTCTTCAAAAACTGCCCGGATTTTTTCTCGAAGAAGAGCATCAGTTTCGCTCAGATCTATAACATCGCGATCGGCGCGCTGGATAGATCGCTCTCTGAATCTGACGATGCGGATGCGGATGCAGACGCCCTTCTTTCTCAAGATCAGCGCAGTCGTCTCCTCGAGATCAGCCTTCGGGCTGCGATCGAGGGCATGGAGAGACAAATGTAAAAAGCTAAAAAAAGCGAAGGTCTGTCAGCCGCACCCATTTTCTGAGTGCGGCTTTTTTAATGCGAAAACAGGGAGAAGAGAAATGCCGAACTTCAATAAATACAAGGGTTTTATTGTCCATCGCGATGTAGCCGATCGCTTCATCGATGCAGAAACAGGGATCGAAATCTTCATACGCGCGAATGGCGAGGGCGGATTCGCTTGCACTGCGCGCCGCGCCGATTTTCTGCTTTCTGAACTGAAATTCGAAATTCCGTCCGAGCTCGTCGAGGAGCTCAGCGAGCATGCGATCGGCGTCGCCGCGCTCGTTCTTGCTATTATTCAGGTTCGAAATGTTCGCGAGCAAGAGCGCGATTTTCCGAAGGCTGTCTTCGCTGCTTCAGATGAAGCCGGATCTGCAATCATCATCGGCGGGGAGCTCTGACATGACCAGCCTCGCTCAGGAAATTGTATCCATAGCGGCCTGGCGCCGCGGCGACAGGCACGCCCTGGGCGAGGTTCTCAAGGCTTATGATCCCCTCATCAAAGCCAGGGCGCGCGCCGCGCATCTGAAGAATCCAGACGTGCAGCTTGACGACTTCATTCAGGCTGCGCGCGTCGGCTTCATCATCGCATGCAAGAATTTCGATGAAAGGCGCGGCGCGCGCGTCGCTCGCATCGCAGAGTTCTATATCAAAACCGAGTTTCACGCGCTTCTGATTTCGAAGCGCGTGACAAGCGCAAACAGCTCGCAGCATTTGCGCGCGCTCTTTAATCGCCTTCCGCGCGAAGCCAGGACACGTGGCTTCGATCTATCGAGGCTTTCTGAAGCGCAGGCGGCCGAGATCGCATCATCGTTTCTTTGCTCGCGCGAGCATGTTTCTGCTGTAGCGGCATTCATCAGCTCGCCGAGGACCGTACTTGATGCGCATGACATGCCGACGATCGCGCCGTCTCAGAGCGATGCTCTTGTTGAGAACAGAACGAGAGCAGTCATCGAATCCGCGCTCGAAAGTATTCCCGAGCGCGAGCGGTTGATCGTCGAGTTGAACGTGCTTCGCGACCCGAAAATCAGGCTCGACAAGATCGGCGTGATGGTCGGGCTCACAGAAGAGCGCGCGCGTCAGCTTCGAAACGTCGGTCTCGGTCGCATACGCGCTCACTTCGACGCGCGCGGAATTGAATCTTCGGATCTGTTTTCGGAGGTCGCGGAGTGAGAATAAGGGAGACGAAAGACATCGACCGCGCCGCACAAATCGCGTGCATAAAAGCCTTCCAGCGCGGCAATGTGACTGCGCTTGATCCTGTCGTCAGATCGCACGAGAAGCTCATTCGGGCAACTGCATTGCGCGTCAAGAAGACGAGTCCGAAAGCCGACATTGAGGAGCTAAAAAGCGCCGGACGCATTGGGCTTTGCGACGCTGCCGCGTGCTCTGGCTGCGATAGAGAGATCAGGTTCTCGACATTTGCTGTGCATTACCTGTGCTGTGAGAAGATCTCGTTGGTTCGCAACGATGCGGCGATAATTCTCTTCGTCATGTTCTCACTGTCAGTGGCCGTCTTCTTCAACAGCGGAATTGTTCCGGCCTCACGCGCCTCCGCCAGAGCTGCTTGCTGACATCGCCCCGGCGCCTGAGCTGCAGTTCATCGCGCCGTCCGACGCCGTCGCATCTTCGGCTCTTTCACCGGCCGGCGAGCGCGCGCCGCGGCGCCTGGTTCGCGAGCTGAATGCGCGCATTGCGGCATGGAAGGCCTGGGCGGCCGAGTAAATCATCGCGGAAACAGAATCCAAGAAGTGGCGCCATCGCGCCCTACTTTTTTTGCTCAGCGCGCAGAGAGTTGAGAAAGAACCATATCTAGATCGATGACAGTCGTAGTCGGTCTACGTTTGTCTTTATACGCAAAAGGTGGGGCGCGCAGTGGGGCATGACCTAGGGCGCCATAGGTCCTAGTGGGGCCCAGTGGGGCGTAGTGGGGCACAGAGGGGTTTTCAAGCAATGCAGCATCAATTCGCACATATCGAGCTATGGACCGCAGCTGGCTCTCAGCGGGCCGGCAAAAAGCGCTGGAGCGCGCGCCAGATACTCGAGGAGATGTCGCGCGCGCCAGGTGCATGCGATCATGTCGAGCGGCCGGCGGCGCCTGTTCATCTCTTCGGCTGCGCGCCTATGGAGCTTGCAGATGAGCTCGAAATGACTGCCGCTGATTTGCGCGACAGCCGTGGCCGCTCGACATCCGGACGGGCGCGCGTATTGCTTGCCGCGGTATACAGCTTCCCGACGCCGCGATCTGAGGCGCGGCGCGAAGAGGAGGCATCATGGGCGCGGGATGTGCTCGCATTCAACCTTCGGTTCTTTGGCGAAAAAAATGTCAGGTCCGTCGTCGCGCATACAGACGAGACATTTTTTCATATTCATGTAGCCGTCACCGCGCCTCGCATCGGCAATCGCCTGGCCTGGGAAGAAGTTCATCCAGGCCTGGCTGCAGAAAGCGGGGCAGCATCTGTCGGCGCATCTCCAAAAGCTCGGAAGACGGCTTACATGAGCGCTATGCGCTCATTCCAAGACCGCTATTTCAGCGAAGTCGCGGTGAAGCACGGGCAATCGCGCATTGGACCGCGCCGGCGCCGACTCGATCGCGGCGAGTGGCATGCTGAGCAGCGCGTATCTGCCATGCTTAAGAAAGCTGCAGGACGGCCGCTTGAAGATGTCCTGTCGGCGGACTACTGGAGGTCACGCTTCGAGCGAGCTGAAAGAGAAAAAGCCGCCGCAATCCAGCGCGCGAACGCGGCTGAAAGGCAGGCGGCTAAGCTGAAACGGCAGGTAATTCGACTTCTCAAAAAGCTCAAAAAATTTGTGCTTTTGAGGGTCAGAGTAATTCGGAAGGAGGCGCCGATTTTGACTCCTCCGAGGATACGCGATCGCGAAAGAATTCGGGAATTTCAGCGGACGAATACGAGGAATCGGGGGATGGTGTGATGAGAGGTGGGGAATTTCTTGGCGAAGTGCTGGACCTTGCGCAAGCGATCGCTGACTTCGAAAACGATGAAGTCGTTGCCGGATTCCGTCTCAAGAGAATGGATTTTCGAATCCTTCCTCTCGATGACGACGATTGCTTTTTTCCCGATCCGCAACGCGTTGTAGAGCCGTCGGCGCATTGCGAATATGATGCGCCCAATTCGTCAGCGCGGTGACTGAATCGCTCTCGAAAAGCGTCACGTCGCCATCGAAGAACACGACGCCGACGCGCTGAAGAGGGCAGCACCACATAAAGAATTCGGCGTCAAATCGCACTCCGTTTTCGATGCATTCGATGCCACCGGAGCAAAGAGACTTCAGTCTTTCGACTGAGAGTTCTACGGCCGGCCAGGTCCAGGCCACGCCGGCCAGGCTCTCAAAACAGCGCGGAGCTGGCGCTGCTTCAAGAGCATCGAAAATGTCACAACCGAATTTCGAGCGGGGAGGCATCATGCGATTAAACTCCCTTTCTCGTGCGCTTCGTCTGCATATTTCCGAAGCGATTTCGAGGGCGTGAAATGAAGATCGCGCTCGATGCCAAGGCCGAACTTGCCGCGAAATTGCTCAAGTTCCGGGAGATAGATGTCTCCGGTCTCCGGGAATCCCTGACCGAGATCGGCGAGGCCGAAGGCCAGGTTCGGTTCATCAGGATATATAAAGCTTAGCAACCAGGTGCCGGCGCCGCACGGATTGAACAGCTTCACAGGCGGTTGAAGATCGAATTCATTAGCGCCTTTTTCGACATCCAGGCCGATTTTGATGAGCTTTTCGCGCAGTTCTTCAGTGAGAAGCGTCATAGTCGACCTCCCTAGCAATAGACATCGCAAGATCCTCGCTGCCGACGTATTCCACCAGCCATGCGTGCGCGATGTCTTTCTTTAGCTTGTATGTGGCTTTTACCGTCGCGCGGTGACGCGTCAGCAATTCATCCTGAGCGATTGACGCAATGGAGCGGAAAAGCTGATCGAATTCAGGCTGCATCAATGATGCGGAGCGTGCGGCGTAGATGAGCTTTGAAATCTCGTCCGGAACGTCATTGCGGCCGGCGAGTTCGTAGATGTCTGTCAGAGCTTCTGCAAGCTCGCTGTGAAGCTTTCCGGTTGATAGAGCAGCTTGAACTGGCTCTACCAACGCGCGAATAATCTCAGTCCGCGTCTTCATGATTTTCCTTTCAATGCGCGTCGTCGTCGGAGAATCCGACGACGCGCAATGGCCTCGAGCTACGCGCTTAACAGAAAATCGGCGCCTTGCTGTGCTTTAGATGCACACGCAAAAATCGGCCGAGAGTCAGCTTTGAGACGTTGAAGCCAGGCGGATAAATAGTGAGCATGGTCTTCGCGAGTGACGGCTTGAATTCCAGCAGCAGAGAGCGTCATCGCGGCGCCAAGCTCTGCAACGAGCTCCTCCATTGCATATGAGGCATCGCCGAAGCGTCCGCTTAGATCGCGGTCTAGGCGATGAGAGGCTCCGGTCGCGTGCATGGCTTCATGCGCCGCTGTAGATGCCCAATCTTCATCGCTGAAAAACGACGATGCCGAAGGCAGAGATATGGCGTCAGCTGCGGGGTGATAAGCTGCAAACGGCGACGCATTGTTGACGCCTCCGCGGAGCTTGAGTTTGTCGAGAATTTCAAGAACACGCGCGTCTTTCTCGACTGCCGTTCGGAGAGGCTTCACGCCAGCTGCGGCCTCGAGATCAGCGCGCGTGGCAGCATCGGCGTCTGTCTGCGAAAGATTGAAGACGGCGTAAGTTTTCACGCCTCGGAATTTTCCTTTCTCAGTCGCGTCGTCTGTCTCTTTGCCGAAAAGATAATAGATGACGCGCGTCCCTTTTGCGCCCTTGCTGACCTGAACGCCGGCCGCTGTGAGCGCTTTGAATGTGCCGAAGACTGGCGAGCTGAATCCAGATAAGCCAAGAAGCAGGGCGTTGATGCCGCGATATTCACGTCCATCAAGATTGCGGGCGCCGCCGACTGTGGACCAGGGGCAGATCCATTTTGACGGCGATGCTTCTCCTATCTCGATAGCAGAGACAATTCGCTCTGTGACCTCCGTGTAGACGTCATGGCGCTGTTTCACCTGGCTCACCAATTTCATTGTTTCTGACCGCGCTTCGAGCCGCCAGGCGCGGTCAGAAATCCTCTTCACAAGCCGATTAGATTTCGGCATGCTACAAAGAGAGCGGAACGAGAACGAAAAATGCCGACGCTGGATGAATTAGCGCGGAATGGAGAGCTTCTGCGCGTATGCTGCCGCGACAGAAAATGTGCCCGCGTAGCTCTATTTGAGTCGTCTGCTGTGGCAGCATTTATTGGCGAAGACAGGCAATTGACTAAGCTGAATTTCCGCTGCTCTTCGTGCGGAATGTTTCGCGCGATGGTTTATCCGACTCCGCGCGAGGCTCTAAAAATGGTCTTGAAGCGCAATCGAGTTTTTCCGAAGCCGCTCGGATTTATTCCTCCGCTGTAGCGGTAACTGCTGGTCGTTTTCTGAACATCAACCAGGCGAGTGCGCAGACTGCGATCGATCTGAACACAACATGCGCGAGCAAGGCTTTATTGTGGACTCCTGCAGTGAATGTCGTGATGGACAAGGCGTGCAAGACAGTGATCGAAGGTGGAGGCTGGCTCACCGTGGTTCAAATTGGCGAACTACTCGTCGATAAGGCAGACAATCCCGCCGATCAGGCTTCATCTTCTGGCCGGGTAAGCCCGGCCAGCCTGCCGCCAGATGAGGGGCGCGTAACGTCGTGCAGCGCATCATGCGTCTGGTCTATCGCCGTGGATTTTACGCTAAGAAGGCGTCATGATAATTAATAGTGTATTTCGCCTTCAGGCAAGAATGCCGGTCGCTCACACGGCACCTGAATGTACGGAGTGAAGTCATGGTCGCACTTCCCTTGCCGACATTGCCGGACGCGATATCCATTCTTCAATCACTTTCGCTCGATCTGCGCTGGACATGGAGTCATGAAGGCGACTCCCTGTGGTCCTATGTCAATGAGGAGCTGTGGGAGCGCACGCACAATCCGTGGGTCGTCCTGCAGGGCACACCAGGGGAGCGTTTCAAGGCGCTGGCATGCGACAGGAAGTTTCTAGACGAGCTTGCGAGTTTTGTTGCCGTTCGCGAACGATATTTGAAGACGCCGGGATGGTTTCGCAGCTCAGAGCACGCGTCGCAGCTGGGAGGCGTGGCCTATTTCAGCATGGAATTCGGTCTCGGAGCCGCGCTGCCGCTCTATGCCGGCGGCCTTGGCGTTCTGGCGGGGGATTTTCTGAAGGCGGCCAGCGATCTCGATGTTCCGATTGTCGGGATAGGTCTTCTCTATCAGGAGGGCTATTTCCGGCAGGTCCTGGATGCGAGCGGCGCCCAGCAGGAGTTCTATCCATTCAACGAGCCGGCCGCGATGCCGATAGAGCCAGTCATTCTTCCCGAAGGCGCCTGGTTGCGCATCCCGCTTGAAATGCCGGGCCGCGTTGTGCTGCTGCGAGTCTGGCAGGCGAATGTGGGGCGCGTGAAGCTCTATCTGCTCGACAGCAACGATGCGCTCAACGGCCCGCCGGATCGGGGCATTACCGCGAAGCTCTATGGCGGTGGAACCGAAACGCGGCTGATGCAGGAGATCGTGCTCGGCATTGGCGGCTGGCGTGTCGTCAAGGCTCTCCATCCGGAGATCGAGGTTTGCCATATCAATGAGGGGCACGCCGCCTTCGCTATCATCGAGCGTGCGCGCCAACAGGCGCTGAAGGAGAATATCGACTTTTGGGACGGCTTGTGGGCGACGCGAGCAGGCAATGTCTTCACGACGCATACGCCCGTTGCGGCGGGCTTCGACAGGTTTCCCGCTGACTTGTTACGGAAATATCTACCCTATGTTGAAGGATCGATCGCGGGAGATAGTCTCACGCTCGCGGACATACTGGCGCTTGGCCGGATCAATCCAGACGATGAGGACGAGCAGTTCAACATGGCATATCTCGCGCTGCGCGGCTCGGCGACTTCCGTGGGCGTCAGCCGTCTGCATGGCGAATTCAGTCGCCGCATATTTCAGCCGCTGTTTCCGCGTTGGCCGACCTGTGAGGTGCCGGTCGGGCACATCACCAACGGCGTTCATATGCCGACATGGGACTCCGCGGAGGCCGACAGGATATGGACGGAAGCTTGCGGGAAGGAAAGGTGGCGGTCGGACCCAGGCACCGAGGTTGCGAATATCGCCCAGGTCCCCGACGAAAATCTATGGGCGATGCGAAACAAGAGCCGTGAGCGCCTCGTCCATCTGGCGCGTCGGCATCTGGCGACCCAGCTCAGGGAGCGGGGTCGCGACGCGGGGGCGGTGCACACTGCCGATACCGCACTTGACCCGAATATTCTGACCATCGGATTTTCGCGCCGGTTCACCGAATACAAGCGAACGGACATTCTGCTTCGCGACCTCGACCGTCTGGGACGCATTCTTTTCAATGAAAACCGGCCGGTTCAGATCGTGACCTCCGGCAAGGCCCATCCTGCGGATACTCATGGAAAGGAAATGATCCGTTCGTGGATCAATGTGGCGCGTCAGCCGAAATTCCGGCAGCGCGTGGTGTTTCTCGAGGATTACGACATCGATCTCGCGCAGCATCTTGTTCAGGGTGTGGATGTCTGGATCAATACGCCGCGCAGGCCGTGGGAAGCGTGCGGCACGAGCGGCATGAAGATTCTCGTCAATGGCGGCCTCA
>NZ_JBDKSS010000013.1:0-723215 GCF_039680535.1 Parvibaculum sp.
CGCGGAGCTTCTTGCGCTGGCGGAGCCGCGCGCACAGGGCGATGCGCGAGGGGGCCTCATCGTGCCGCGTTTGCCGCGCCATCGCGAACTCGCGGATCGTCTTTCCACCACTGAAGAAGTCGTTGCAGGCGCCATTGCCGAGCTTGTCCGCCTCGAAATCGCCGAGCGCGACTATCCGGGGCTCTGGATCAAGAACGAAGCTGCGCTGCGCCGCATCTGCGAATCTCGCTGAGGCGAGCCGACACCTTTCCCGCCAGTTGGAATCTGTTCAGCGCGCCGCGCATTGCCGGCGCGCTGACTGTCTTTTGCGCCGCTGTGCCGTCGATTAACCAATGAGTAACCGTGATTCAACTGTCAGTGTTTGGCCTGCAGATTTACGCCGAACAGGTCTTCTTCTTCGAGTGGGCGAATACTTATGGATACATGATCAATATTATAAATAGCAGCAAAATATGCCGAATTTTAGGCAACTCGAACGCGATTGTTAGTACTCAAGTAATGAAGGCGGGCTAGGCTCCTAATCAGCCCGAGAGCGGGCCATCTCCCGGCGGGGCTGAGGAGATTGATGCTGTCGAGAAGTCACATATGTGAAGGAGACTTGTAATGGGTCAGTTTCTGAAAGCTTTTGCGAAGAATGAATCCGGTGCGACCGCGATCGAATACGGCCTGATCGCCGCTGGCATCGCCGTTGCGATCGCCACGATCGTCACGACGCTGGGCACCGACCTCAACGCGAAGTTCACCGCGATCGACGACAAGCTGAAGTAAGCTTGTCCGACAGCGCGGGGTGCGCTCGTCGCACACTGTCAACGGAAAGACGCGTGAAAGCCGCCAGATCCTGGCAACGGGATCTGGCGGTTTTGTTTTTAACGCTTCGTTCACCAATGAAAGCCGCTGTTTACGCCAAATTTACGGCTCCCGTTCAATATCTGGAACGAACGGAAGAAATGTCGATCGGCAGATGTCTGCCGGTCCGCCAAAACAAATCGGGGCGTTGTTGTGCTGAGCATATTGCCGATTGTCGTTTTCGCGGCCGCGATGATCTTCGCAGGCATTCGCGATCTTACGACCATGACGATCCCGAACTGGCTGACCCTGGGTCTCGCTCTCACTTTCTTCGCCGTTGCGCCGATCGTGGGCATGCCGCTCGCTGAAGTCGGGCTGCATGCTTCGGCGGGATTTGCGTTGCTGCTGATCGGAATGGCGCTCTTCGCCATGGGCTGGATCGGCGGCGGAGACGCCAAGTTCGTGGCCGCAGCCTCTCTCTGGATCGGTTGGGGTGAAGCGCTGCCCTATCTCCTTGTCGCGAGCATCTTCGGAGGCGCGCTAACGATGCTGGTCCTCTTCTACAGAAACATGCCGCTTCCGGCCTTCCTCTTCCGCGTGAACTGGATCGCACGGCTGCATGATCGCAAGGAAGGCGTGCCCTACGGGCTCGCGCTGGCTGCGGCTGGGCTGATTGTATTTCCGGATACGGATGTCTTCCGGATGGTGATCTCTCTGGGATGAGAGTCTGAGAATGCCTTGGTGGACAGGTTTGTCGCACCGGACGAAAGGAACTGAGACGTGAACGCGGCACGCATGGGTGTGTTGATTCTGGCGGTGGTGGCGGCGGGTCTTGCGGCGCTGCTGGCGCGTGGTCTTGTCTCGCACAAGTCCGAGAAAGCCGAACCTGTCGCGGCGGCTCCCGCCGTCGAGGTGCTGGTTGCTGCTTCGAATATCGAGCGCGGCGAGCGCGTAACGGCAGGCAGTCTGCGCTGGCAGGCATGGCCCGATGGGCCGGTCGCCCCTGAACTTGTCACGAAGGCTGCGAAGCCCAATGCCATCGACCAGTTCGCAGGCAGCGTCGCGCGCGCCACGTTGTCGAACGGCGAACCGATCATCGAGACGAAGCTGGTCAGCCTGGACAAGGGCGGCTTCATGTCCGCACTGATCGCGCCGGGCATGCGGGCCGTCGCTGTTCCCGTTGCCGCGGAAACGAGCGCCGGCGGCTTCATCCTCCCTAACGATCATGTCGATGTGATCTTGACCCATAAGGTCCGTGAGGGCGGGGTCGAAGGCAAGGACATTGCCCGAGCGGAAACGATTCTTCGCAATGTTCGCGTCCTCGCCGTCGATCAGCGTTTCAAGGAAGAAGGTGATCAGGCGACTGTCGGCCGGACGGCGACGCTCGAACTGAGCGGCCAGCAGGTCGAGGTGCTCGCGGCCGCGCAGGTCGATGGCAGCGTTTCGCTCTCTCTCCGGAGCATTGCCGAGGCCGACAAGGCGGTCCCCGACGATACGACCGCCAAAACCGAAAGTGCGATGATCCGGGTCGTGCGGTACGGCGCGGAAAAAACGGTGCGGGTGAGGTGAGCGTCATGGGTATGGTCACAGGCAAGATCATGAGCATTCTGCGCGCAAGCCGCCTGCTGGTGACGATTTTTGCTGCTTTCGTTGTCGCTGTTCCCGCAAATGCGGCGGTGAGCAATGCGGACTATGTCAGGATTGAGACCGGCGGTTCCGGAAAGACATCGCGCTCGGTGGTGCTCGGTCTGAACAAGGCTGCCATCGTCGAGTTGCCCGTTGCCGCGCGTGACGTTCTCGTCTCGGACCCCAAGGTCGTCGACGCCGTGGTGCGCTCTGCGACGCGCACCTATCTCATCGGTCTCACCGTCGGGCAGACCAATGCCTTTTTCTTCAATGACAAGGGGCAGCAGATTCTAAACCTCGAAATCCGCGTCGAGCGCGACCTCACCGGACTTCGCGATGCGCTCCGTCACTATTTCCCCGACGCGAAAGTCGATGTTCAGGCGATGAACGATCACATCGTTCTGTCGGGCACGGTGGCCAACGCGAGCGACGCCGACAAGGCGCGCGATCTCGCGGAACGCTATGTCGGCAAGACAGAGCAGGTGCTGAACATGCTTGCCGTCGAAGGCAAGGAGCAGGTCATGCTGAAGGTGACCGTTGCGGAAATGCAGCGCAATGTCATCAAGCAGCTCGGTATCGATCTTTCGGCCGTCGGTAATATCGGCAACCTTGCTGTGAAGGTCGCCACCGACAATCCCTTCACCATCCAGGGTGGCCAGGTTGGCGGTCTTTCGACGGCAGGCACGAGCCTCACCGCGGGCAACACCACAATCGGCGCGGCGCTCAAGGCGCTCGAGGAGAATGGCCTCGTTCGCACGCTTGCGGAGCCCACGCTCACGGCTATCTCGGGCGAAGGCGCCAAGTTCCTCGCGGGCGGCGAGTTCCCGATCCCGGTTTCGAAGGATCAGCAGGGCAACATCACCGTCTCGTACAAGCCCTTCGGTGTCGGCCTCGCCTTCACGCCGGTCGTCCTCAGCGAAGGCCGGATCAGTCTCAAGATTTCCACCGAGGTCAGCGAGTTGACGACGTCGGGTGCAATCGTGGCGCAGGGCATGAGCATTCCCGGCCTCAATGTGCGCCGGGCCGAAACGACACTCGAACTTCCCTCCGGCGGGTCTCTGGTCATGGCGGGCCTCCTCTCCGACAAGACGAAGCAGAACATCGACGGTGTGCCCGGAGCGAAGGATGTGCCCGTTCTCGGCGCGCTCTTCCGGAGTCGGGATTACCAGAAGAACGAGACAGAACTCGTCGTCGTCGTGACGCCCTATATCGTCGACCCGACGAACCGCAAGAAGATCGCGCTGCCGACGGATGGTTACGCCCCGGCCAGCGACATGGACACGGTGCTGATGGGCCGGCTTAACGCGACCTACGGCACCAACGGAAATGCGCCGACGGACAAGAAGTTGAAGGGCCCGGTCGGGTTCGTGGTGGATTGATGGGAGCCGTGGACAAAATGAGTCATATGCTGTCCTTCCGTATTGTGCGGCACGTGCTGCCCGCCGCCATCGCCCTTTCGGTCGCCGGCTGCGCAGGTGGATTCAACGGGGCCGAAATGGCCTATCAGGAAGCTGAATACCGCCATCCGATCTCGGTCGATCGCGATGTGCCGACGCTGAGCGTTCCCGCGCCGCGCTCGAAAGCGGGCCTTACCGATCAGGAACGCCATGATGTGGCCGCCTTCGCCGCCGCTTACAAGGAGCGCGGACATGGAGCGCTGACCGTGTCGACGCCGTCCGGTTCCGCCAACACCACGACGGCGATGAACGTGCTCGTCGATATTCGCGACACGCTGTCGGACAAGGGCGTTTCGGCGGATGCGGTGAGCTACACCTCCTATCGGGCGTCGGCATCCAGCGCGGAGGCGCCGATCATTCTTTCCTACAATCGCTATGTCGCAACGCCGAGCGCCTGCGGAGACTGGTCGACCGACTACGCGAATGACCCGGCCAATGGTGTGCCACCCAATTTCGGTTGCGCCAGCCAGAACAATCTCGCCGTGCTCGTCGCCGATCCGGGCGATCTGGTTGCGCCGCGTGACATGACGCCAAGGGACGCGCAGCGTTCGACGGAAGTCCTGAGAAAATATCGCAAGGGTGAAGTCACTGCGACAAAGCGTGACGAACACGACTCTGCAGCGGTGAGTGAGGTCAGCAAATGAGCACAGCGCGTAAGCAAGCGATGGAAGCACCGCCGATGCCGGAAGAGGATAGCCCCTCGCCGGTCATGAAGCCCGTGCCCCGGATCACGATCCATGCTTTCTGTGAGCTGCCCGAGACCGGGAGCACCATCCAGCGCGCCGGTGAAGACCGGCGCCTCGCCAAGGCGCATCTGACGGTTCACATGGGTGGCATCAAGGCGGCTGTCGAGCAGTATCAGCAGAACGGAACGCCCAATCTCATTCTCGTCGAGACGAAACGCGGTGGCGCAGAGCTGTTTTCCGATCTCGCCGCGCTTGCTGAAGTCTGCGATGCGGGCACGAAGGTCGTTGTTGTCGGCCATCTGAACGATGTCTCCGTCTATCGCGAGATGATCCGCCAGGGCGTCAACGAGTATCTGGTGACTCCGCTTCAGCCGATGCAGATCGTCGAGGCGGTATCGCGCCTCTATGCCGATCCGGATGCACCGCCTATCGGCCGGTCCATCGCCTTCATGGGCGCAAAGGGCGGTACGGGTTCGAGCACCATCGCGCATAATGTCGGCTGGTGCATTTCCACCCGCATGCAGGAAGATGTGATCATCACCGATCTCGATCTTCCTTTCGGCACCGCCGGCCTCGACTTCAATCAGGATCCGGCGCAAGGCATCGCGGATGCGCTGACGACGCCCGAACGTCTCGACGATGTGCTTCTCGATCGCCTCCTGGTGAAGTGCTCGGATCATCTGAGCCTCTTCGCGGCACCCGCAGTGCTCGACCGCGAGTTCGATATGGATGGCGAAGCGTGTGAGTCCGTGCTTGAGATCGTGCGTTCGACGGTGCCTTGCGTCGTCATAGACCTGCCGCATGTCTGGTCCGGCTGGACGAAGAAGCTGCTTCTGGCGGCGGACGATATCGTCATCACGGCGACGCCGGATCTCGCAAGCCTGCGCAACACCAAGAACATCATCGATCTGGCGAGGCAGCTGCGCGCCAATGATGCCATCCCACATGTGGTCATCAATCAGGTCGGCGTACCGAAGCGGCCCGAAATCCCGGTGAAGGATTTTGCGCAGGCAATCGGTGTCGAACCGACGCTGGTTCTGCCCTTCAATCCGGCGCTTTTCGGCACGGCGGCAAATAACGGCCAGATGGTCGAGGAACTCGATCCCAAGGGCAAGACGACGGAAGGCTTCCGCTTTCTCGCCAAGCAGCTCTGCGGCCGTCAGGCGGAGCCTGCCAAGCCTGCCGGTTCCTCGATCTTCCCATTCCTGAAGCGGCTGACCCGCAAGGGCTGATCCGGAGGAGTAACGCGTGTTTGGACGGCGCAACGATACCCAGTCGGCTCCCCGCAAGCCTGTCGCTCCCGCGCCAGCGAGCGCGGCGCCGACGGCCGAGGTGGCTTCCGCAGCGGCGGTAAAGCCCGCTGCGGCGCGCAATGCGACGCCTCCAGCACCGCCGCGCGCGAAGCCTGCGGACACGCGCTCGGAAAACTACTACCAGATCAAGACGACGATCTTTAATGCGCTGATCGATACGATCGACCTCACGCAGCTCGCGCAGCTCGATTCTGAAAGCGCACGCGAAGAGATCCGTGACATCGTCAACGAGATCCTGTCGATCAAGAATGTCGTCATGTCGATTTCCGAGCAGGAAGCCCTGCTTCAGGACATCTGCAACGACGTTCTGGGCTACGGCCCTCTGGAGCCGCTGCTCGCCCGCGACGACATCGCGGACATCATGGTCAATGGCGCAGATCGCACCTTCATCGAAGTCGGCGGCAAGGTCGAGCTGACCAATGTTCGCTTCCGCGACAACAGCCAGCTGATGAACATCTGTCAGCGCATCGTGAGCCAGGTCGGCCGCCGCGTCGACGAAGCAAGCCCGATCTGCGACGCGCGCTTGCCCGACGGTAGCCGCGTCAACGTCATCGTGCCGCCGCTGGCGATCGACGGCCCCGCGCTCACCATTCGTAAGTTCCGCCGCGACAAGCTCACTCTGCAGAATCTCGTCGAGTACAAATCGATTTCGCAAGAAGGCGCGGAAGTTCTGGGCATCATCGGCAAGGTGCGCTGCAATGTCCTGATCTCCGGCGGTACGGGCTCCGGCAAGACGACGCTTCTCAATTGCCTTACGGCCCATATCGATACCGACGAGCGCGTCATCACCTGCGAAGACGCGGCCGAATTGCAGCTTCAGCAGCCCCATGTGGTGCGTCTGGAAACAAGGCCGCCGAACCTTGAAGGCCAAGGTCAGATCACCATGACGGAACTCGTGCGCAACTGCCTGCGCATGCGTCCCGAACGTATCATCGTCGGCGAGGTTCGTGGGCCTGAGGCATTCGACCTCTTGCAGGCGATGAACACCGGCCATGACGGCTCGATGGGAACGCTCCACGCGAACAGCCCGCGCGAAGCCCTGTCGCGTCTCGAAAGCATGATCACCATGGGCGGCTACAATCTGCCCTCGAAGACCATTCGCGAGATGATCACCGGATCGATCGACGTCATCATTCAGGCCGCGCGTCTGCGCGACGGCTCGCGTCGCATCACTCACATCACCGAAGTTCTCGGCACGGAAGGCGACGTCATCATCACGCAGGATCTCTTTGTCTATGACATCGAGGGCGAAGACGAGACCGGCAAGCTGAAGGGCAAGCACAAGTCCACGGGTATCGCCCGGCCGGCTTTCTGGGATCGCGCGCGTTATTACAACCAGCACCATGCGCTTGCTGCTGCGCTTGATCGCGCTCAAGGCTGAGGAGCGACACCATGGACCAGACAACTCTTCTCGTGATCGGTATCGCCATGCTGGCCGCAATCTGCATCGGCGGGCTGGGCTTCGCCTTTGTCGGCGGCGACAACAAAACTTCGAAGCGTATGGCCCGCGTTGCCGGCAATGAGCGCGGCCGCGGACGGTCGGCGGAGTCGGAGGCGGATGGCGCCGACAAGCGGCGCAAGCAGGTTCAGGAAACGCTGAAGACCATCGAGCAGCGCCAGAAAGCGCAGCAGAAGGTCACGCTTCGCCTGCGTCTCGATCGTGCCGGCCTGGAGATGACCCCGCGCAACTTCTACATGCTGAGCGCGATTTCGGGTCTGGTCTGCGCGGCACTCGTCATGTTCATGGGCTATTCGCCTCTGATCGGCATTGGAGCGGCCTTTGCGGGCGGTTTCGGCCTGCCGCGCTGGGTTCTTGCGATTATCACGTCGCGGCGCCAGAAGGCGTTTCTGGAAGAATTCGCCAACGCGATCGACGTGATCGTGCGCGGCGTCAAGGCAGGTCTCCCGATCAACGATTGCCTCAGGATCATTGCCATGGAATCGGCCGAGCCGGTGCGGACCGAATTCCGGGATCTCGTCGAGGGACAGCGCGTCGGCGTCACGCTCGACCAGGGGCTTTCAAAGGTCTTTGAGCGCGTACCTCTTGCCGAGGTGAATTTCTTCCAGATCGTTCTCGCCATCCAGCAGAAGACGGGCGGCAATCTCGCTGAGGCGCTGAGCAACCTTTCGAAGGTGCTGCGCGACCGCAAGCGCATGCGCGCCAAGATCGTCGCGATCTCCCAGGAGGCGAAGTCCTCCGCGGCGATCATCGGCATTCTGCCGCCGGGCGTCATGAGCATTCTCTATTTCTCGGCGCCCACTTATCTCGAACCGCTCATTACCACGCGGCCCGGTCACATGATCATCGTCGGCGGCCTGTGCTGGATGGGCATCGGCGTTCTCGTCATGCGCAAGATGATCAACTTCAACTTCTGAGGCGCGCCATGTACTACATGATTGCAGACGCATTCAATGTCGAGAACGGCGTGATGCTTCTGGTCGCTGTTGCGGCTTTCGCGACCATCCTGACCTTGGCCATGCCATTGCTGCAGACCGACAAGCTCGGTGCGCGCATGAAGGCTGCTGCGACGGAGCGCGAGGCGCTGCGCCAGCGTCACCGTGAGCAGATGCAGATGGAGAAGAACCGTCTGCGTCAGACACCGAAGGGCTTTACGAAGCAGATCGTCGAGAAATTCGCGCATGCGCGCATGCTCGAAAACGAAGAAGTGAAAGAAAAGCTTCGTCAGGCGGGCTTTCGCGGGCAGGGGCCTATCTACACCTTCGTCTTCTTCCGCTTCGTCATGCCGCCGGTCCTCTTTCTGGTCGTGCTTGGCTACCTTCATTTCGTCAACAGCTTTGGCCAGGGGACGATGGGACGTCTCTTTCTTGCCGGAGCCGGCGCCTTCTTCGGCTTCTATCTACCGAATGTCTTCGTGCAGAACGTGATCTCGCGGCGGCAGGAATCGATCAAGAAAGCCTTCCCCGATGCGCTTGACCTTCTGCTGATCTGCGTCGAATCCGGCATGTCGGTCGAGGCGGCGTTCCAGAAAGTCGCCAATGAAGTCGGCAGCCAGTCCGTCGAGCTTGCAGAGGAACTCACCGTGACGACGGCCGAGCTTTCCTATCTGCCCGAAAGACGCAAGGCCTATGAGAACCTGGCGCGGCGCACGGGGCTCGACGGCGTGAAGGCGGTGGTGACAAGCCTCATTCAGGCAGAGCGCTACGGTACGCCGCTTGGAACGGCGCTCCGCGTCATGGCGCAGGAAAATCGTGACATGCGCATGATGGAGGCCGAGAAGAAAGCCGCGGCGCTGCCGCCGAAGCTGACCGTGCCGATGATCGCCTTCTTCCTGCCTGTGCTCTTCTGCGTCATTCTCGGCCCGGCGGTCATCAAGGTGCTGCACCTCGCCTGAGCGGCAAGGGCGCTATCGGCAATAAAAAGGCGCCTCGCGAGGCGCCTTTTTCATGTTCGGATTTCGCTCCGTCAGTGGAGCGAGGTGGTGGTCGCCGGCGGCATTTCGGAGACCTGATCCGCCGCTGCGCTCGCTGCCGGCTTGTCCAGCTGTTCCATCTGCTTCCAGAGCGCGGGCTGAGTCAGCATTTCGCGCAGGTAAGCGATGTTGTTCTCCGCGACTTCCGGCGGAAGATCGGCGCGGGCGATGCGCGAGGCTTCATCGAAATTGCCCTTGAGACCGAGCACGACGACGAGATTCTGTCGCGCGCTGGCGGTCGCGCGGGGGTCGGCAACTGCCTGCCTCAACGTCTGTTCCGCATGATCGAGATCGCCCTGCAGGGCGTAGGAGAGGCCGAGATTGGTAAGGACGGAGGGATTGCCCGGATCGAGCTTCAGCGCCGCCTTGTATTTCTCCTGCGCCTCGCCATAGCGGCCTGTCTGGTCGAGCGCGACGCCGGCGGCCGAGAGGATCGTCCAATCCTTCGGCGCGAGCTCGGCGGCCCGGTTCAGCACCGGTACGGCCTGATCGGCGTGACCGCTCGCGGCCAGCACCTTGCCATACTCGGCCTGCACTTCCGCGCTCTCGCCGTGAAGAGCCTTGGCGCGCTGCATGACGGTTCCGGCCTGATCGATGGAGCCTATCTGGCGCAGCGCCTTGGAATAGTTGACCGCAGTGTCGGGATCGTCTTCCTGGCGCTCGTAGAGATTGCCCCAATAGGCGGCAGCCGAGACGTAATCTTCCGTCTTGGTCGAGGTGATCGCCGCTTCGCGCAGCGCCGCGGCGTCTTTCGTGGAGGTTCCGCTGCTTGCGGCCTTGTCCGGCGACGACTGGCTGGCCTTGCTTGCGTCGGCGCTCGGACCGTCGGTCGTGGCGCAGGCCGAAAGCGCGAGCGCCGCTGCGAGAGCGGTCGACGCCATGAGAAGCCGGGTTGTCCTCATGCGGACTCTGGATTTCGTGATTTTGTCCATAGGTCTATGTGCCCTGACTTGGACCTCTACTGATCGAGGCGATTTTGACCGAGCACCGGTCAAGAAAGCCTTAATTATAAGTTTCGGCGGATTGCCTCGCTTTTCGGCGCTACTCTGGCAAGCTGACGGTAGCGTCGGGGACGATGCTGCCTGGAAGATGGAGAGGGGAGGCGTAGCGGATGGACCTCTGGTCGAGCCTCATGAACCGGATGCGGGAGGCCGTGAAGCATCCGCTTGCCGGATGGGCCATCGGCGGCGCTGTGGCGGTCCTGATCGCGGGTTTTCTCGCCCTGCTTTATGAGCGCGCACCCGTCGCCCTCGACGAGGGCGGGGAAAAGATCACCTTCATCCGCATCGGCGCGGGCGCTTCCGACAGTCCATATTTTGGCCTCGGCCGCAGGCTCGCGGCGATCATCAGCCGTCCGCCGGATGCGGGGCCTTGCGAGCCGGCGAGTCCCTGCGGTGTCGAGGGGCTCGTGGCGGTCGTCAAGTCCTCGGCAGGTTCGGTTGCGAATGTGCGGGCGGTCAGCGCCGGGCATTTCGAGTCGGCCCTCGTTCGTTCGACAACGCTCGTCGAGGCGTGGCGCGCGTCGGGGCCCTTCGGCGGCGAAAGGCGTCTCGCCAATCTGCGGGCAATCGCGGGCATTCGCCGGGAGGCCGTGCATCTCGTCGCGAGCCGCGGCGCGAACATTCGTTCGATGGCCGATCTCGCGGGCAAGCGCGTATCGCTCGGCGGGAAAGGGTCCGGGACGGCCGATGTCGCTCTGGCCATCCTGCGTGGCTATGGTTTGACGGCGAAGAATGTCGAACTGTTTCGCGAGGACCCCGAGCGCGCATCGGACATGATGCTCCACGGACAGCTGGACGCATTCTTCCTGATCGCGGCGGTCCCCGACCCCCTTGTCGCCGATCTCGCTGCGCGAGGCACGATCGATCTCGTTCCCATAGATGGCGAGGCGACGGCAAGGCTCATCGAATCTCATGGCGAATTGAGCGCCGCACATATCGAAGGGGAGGCGTATCGGTTCATGCCTGCCCTCGATACGCTGGCCCTTGGCGCGGTCTGGATCTGCAATGCAAATGCCGATAGCGCCGTGGTTCACGATATGACGAAGGCTCTGTTCGAACCGGGCAATCGGGAGTTCCTTCCGGCTGCCGATGAAGCGCCGCCCCTGCCGAAGAAACATGACAAGGCGGCGGAGGAGGCGCTCCGACGCCAGCTCATGGCTGAAGCGGTCGCCAATCTCCCGATCCCGCTCCACCCGGGAGCCGCCCGCTTCTATCGCGAGGAGGGCGTGCTGCCGGAGAAGTGATGCTCAGGCGCGGGCGGCCATTTCGCGCCTTGCGCCTTCTTCCCATTCGAGGAAGGCGGGGAGCGCCAGCAGGCGATCCATGTAGGTCTTCGCAAGTCCGTCATCGCCGAGCTTTGCGAGGTCGACGCCATAGGTGCGGAAGCGCGTCGCCACCGGCACATACATCGCGTCGGCGATGGTGAAGTGGCCGAAAAGGAATCCGTCATCCACCTTTGCCTGGCGCCCATAGCGGCTGCGTAGCGTGCGCCAGATGTCCGCGATGCGCCGTGCATGACCGAGCGCGCCTTCGCTGTGCCCTTCGCCTGGATGGCGATTGATGATGTCCATGGGCATGTCGCGGCGGAGGTCCGTGAAGCCCGAATGCATTTCGCAAGCCGCGCTCCGCGCCTGCGCTCGTTCAAGCAGGTCTGTCGGCCAGAGCGTCTTCTCGGGGAAGAGGTCGGCGAGGGTTTCGCAGATGGCGAGGGAGTCGGAAACGATGTTGCCGTCCCACTTGAGCACCGGAACGAGGCCCGACGGCGAATGCGAAAGCGCCTGTGCCTTGGTGTCTTCCTGACGCAGGCGGATATGCGCTTCGCGGAAGGGAATGCCCGCAACCTTCATGAGTATCCAGGGCCGCAGGCTCCAGGTCGACCAGTTCTTGTCGCCGATGACGAGTTCGAAATCCTGCATTCCGCTCTCCCCTTTCCTTGCATCCCTGCGCCCGAACCGGCGCCCGTTGCGGCTAATCCTTCCACTCTATAAGGTTTCGGCTGCGCGAACGCGACGCCATTATTGGACCAGCCATGCTTGAAATCTTCGTCACGAAAAAGGATGCCGCCGCGACGCCGGTCTGGCTGGTGCGGTCGGCCGATCTGAACAACTGGGCGGCCGAGCATGCGGGGGCAGGCGCCGCCTGGGTCGAGACGTCGGGATTCAAGGCGGAAGCGGGCAAGGTGCTGCTGCTGCCGGATGGCTCGGGCGGATTGTCTGGCGCAATCCTCGGGATCGGCGATGGGTCCGATCCCTTCGTCACCGGCGCCCTGGCGACCGTGCTGCCCGTCCAGACCTATCGCCTCGTGGGGGCGCTTGGCGAGACACCCGAAAAAGCCGCGCTTGGCTTCGCGCTCGGTACCTATGCTTTCACGCGCTATAGCGGCAAGACGCGCGAATTTCCGCGCCTCGTTCTGCCGGAAGGGGTCGATGGCGAAGAGGTGAGCCGCGTCGCGCGAGCCATTTTCCTCGTGCGCGATCTCATCAACACGCCGACGAACGACATGAGCCCCGCCGATCTCGCCGCCGCCGTTGAAGCGGTTGCCGAGGCTCACGATGCGAAGGTGAGCGTGATCGAGGGCGACGAGCTTCTCGAACGCAATTATCCGATGATCCATGCGGTGGGGCGCGCGGCTGCCGTCGCGCCGCGGCTGATCGATCTGACCTGGGGGCGGTTCGATGCGCCCAAGGTCACGCTGGTGGGTAAGGGCGTCTGCTTCGACACGGGCGGCCTCGACCTCAAGCCGTCGAGCGCCATGCTGCTGATGAAAAAGGACATGGGAGGCGCCGCCAATGTGCTGGCGCTCGCCGCGCTTGTCATGGGGGCGAAGCTCGATGTCCGGCTGCGTGTGCTGATCCCGGCCGTCGAGAACAGCGTGGCGGGCGACGCTTTCCGTCCGGGCGACATTCTCAGAAGCCGCAAGGGCCTCACCGTCGAGATCGGCAATACCGACGCGGAAGGCCGTCTCGTGCTCGCCGATGCATTGGCCGACGCGGACGCCGAAGAGCCGGAACTGCTCATCGACATGGCGACGCTGACGGGCGCGGCGCGCACCGCGCTCGGCCCCGATCTGCCGCCCTTCTATACGGATGACGATGTGCTTGCCGCCGAGATCGCGGCGGCCGCGGCATCCGAGGCCGATCCGCTCTGGCGCATGCCGCTTTGGCAGCCTTACGACAGCTCGATCGATAGCAAGATCGCCGACGTCAACAATGCGGGTGACAGTCCCTTTGCCGGTTCGATAACCGCGGCGCTTTTCCTGCGCCGCTTCGTCGGGAGCGCCAAGTCCTGGGTCCATTTCGACATCTATGGCTGGGCGCCGAAGCCGAAGCCCGGTCGTCCCGTGGGCGGCGAGGCGCAGGCCATTCGCGCGCTCTATACCGTGTTGAAGGATCGCTTCGCGCCTCCCGCATGATCGCGGGGCGCCCAAAATCATTTCCGCTTTTTCCGGCTGCGCTCTAGACTGATCCGGGGCCGAAACGGATCTGGGGGCACAAAGCCGATGACGCTGGAATTGAAGCCGGTGCAGGCGCTCGCACTGTGGCAGGACGTGGTTCTGGAAACCGTCCGGCGCGAGGGGCCCGATCTTTCCTCGCGGCAGTTCGCGATCCTCCTCACCGTCTATCTCACTTCGCCGCCGCATACCGTGCGCGGGCTCGCGGGCACCCTCAATGTGTCGAAGCCCGCCATTACCCGTGCGCTCGATGCGCTGGGGCAGCTCGATCTTCTGAAGCGCAAGCGCGACGAGGCGGACCGCCGCAACGTGCTGGTGCAGCGCACCGTGAAGGGCTCCGTCTTTCTGCGCGACTTTGCCGATCTCGTCACCTCCGTCGCCGGGAGGCTCGAGGCATGAGCCGCGCCACCGGACCAGACCGCCGCATCAATCCCTATCGCGACGACATTGCCGCCGCCTATCTGCGCGGCGAGGTGAAGTCGGATCGCTTCGTCGATGGTGAAGACCGGCAGGTGAAGCTGCCTTGCGTGCCGCTGTTGCAACGTCCCGACGCGGATGCGCCGATGGATACGCAGCTTCTCTTCGGCGAAAATTTCCGCGTCTATGAAGAAAGGGGCGGGTTCGCATGGGGACAGTCCGCGCATGACGATTATGTCGGCTATGTCGATGCGAAGGCATTGGCGCCGCATCCCTACAAGCCCAGCCATGTCGTGGCCGCGCTGCGCACCTTCGTCTATCCGCGCGCCGATCTCAAAAGCAGGCCCGCGACGCCGCTCGCTCTCAACGCCAAGGTGAAGGTCGTCGGCGCGAAGGGCGACTTCAGTGAAATCGAGCGCGGCGGCTGGATATTCACGGCGCATCTCGCGCCGGTGGACGCCTTCGTGCGCGATTTCGTTTCCGTCGCAGAGGAGCATCTTGGCGCGCCCTATCTCTGGGGCGGGCGCGAAAGCACAGGCGTCGATTGTTCGGGCCTTGTTCAGGCATCGCTGGAGCGGGCGGGCATTTCCTCCTTGCGCGACACCGACATGCAAGAGGCGACGCTGGGCGAGCGCCTTCCGGAGCCCATCGATTTCACGACGCTTGCGCGTGGCGATCTCGTTTTCTGGAAGGGCCATGTCGGCATCATGGTGGATGCGGAACGCATGATCCATGCGAGCGGCTTCCAGATGCGCGTCGTGATCGAGCGGCTCGACATCGCCATGGCGCGGATCTCGCGCACGGCAGGCCATGTGACCACAATCAGGCGGCTGCCCCGGCGCTAGGTCGCGACGATGCCTTCGGGCGCGGTCCTGAGTTCGAAGGCGGCGGAGAGCAGCGCCTTCGTGTAGTCGCTTTTCGGCTGCTCGAAAATCTCGTCCGCCGTGCCGCTTTCCACCACCTTGCCGCCGCGCATCACGATGATGTCGTCGGAGAGCGCGCGCACGACGCGCAGGTCGTGGCTGATGAAGAGATAGGCGAGATTGTGCCTGCGCTGCAGCTCTCGCAGCAGATCGACGATCTGCGCCTGTACCGACATGTCGAGCGCGGAGGTCGGCTCGTCCAGCATGACGAAGCGTGGCTTCAACGCCATGGCGCGGGCAATGGCGATGCGCTGGCGCTGGCCGCCGGAGAATTCATGCGGATAGCGGTCCTGCATGGCGGGGTCGAGGCCGACTTCCTCCAGCGCCTTCGAGACGATGGCGCGGCGCTCTTTCGCGGTCGCGCCGATCTTCTGGACGATCAATCCTTCCTCGACGATCTGGCTGATCGACAGGCGAGGAGAGAGCGAACCGTAGGGGTCCTGAAAGACGATCTGCATGTGGCGGCGAAGCGGGCGGAGTTCCTTCGACCTCAGCGCGTCGATCGCCTGCCCCTGAAAGCGGATACTGCCCTCGCTCGAAATGAGGCGCAGCAGCGCAAGGCCGAGCGTCGTCTTGCCCGAGCCGGACTCGCCGACGATGCCGATGGTGCGCCCTTCGCGCACGGAAATCGAAACGCCGTCCACCGCCTTCACATGCCCGACCGTCTTTCTGAGGAAACCCGCCTTGATCGGAAACCAGACCTTCAGATCGTCGGCTTCCATGATGAGCGGGCCGTCCTTGGGCGCGCCGAGCGCGCGGCCCTTGGGCTCCGAGGCGAGAAGGCGTTGCGTATAGGCGTGTTTCGGATGGGTAAAAACGTCTTCGGTCGCTCCGCGCTCGACGATCTCGCCGCCGGTCATCACGAAGACGCGGTCGGCCATCTTTCGCACGATGCCGAGATCATGCGTGATGAGGAGAAGGGCCATGCCCATTTCGCGCTTGAGATCGTTCAGCAGTTCGAGGATCTGCGCCTGCACCGTCACGTCGAGCGCCGTCGTCGGCTCGTCGGCGATGAGAAGATCGGGCTCGTTGGCGAGCGCCATGGCGATCATCACGCGCTGGCGCTGACCGCCGGAAAGCTCATGCGGATAGGCGCCGAGCCGCGTTTCGGGATCGGGAATGCCGACCTTTGTGAGGAGTTCGAGCACGCGGGCGCGGACGGCTGCGCCTCGTAGTCCCTTGTGCAGCGTCAGCACTTCGCCCACCTGGCGCTCGATCGTGTGCAGCGGATTGAGCGAGGTCATGGGCTCCTGAAAGACCATGGTGATGCGGTCGCCGCGCACCTTGCGCAAGTCCGGCTCGCTCGCGCCGACGAGATTCTTTCCCTCGAAAATGATTTCGCCCGAGGGGTGCGACGCCTGCGGATAGGGCAGAAGCTGGAGGATCGAGAGCGCGGAGACGGATTTCCCCGAGCCCGACTCGCCCACCAGCGCGACGGTCTCGCCCGGCATGATGTCGAAGGAGATGCGGTCGACGGCGAGCGTTTCCGTCCCGTCGCTGCGGAATGCGACGGAAAGGTCTTTCACTTCGACGAGTGGTTTCGTCTCGCTCATTCGAGCACCTTGCGCGGATCGAAGGCGTCGCGCACCGCCTCGCCGATGAAGATCAACAGGCTCAGCATGATCGCGATGGAGAAGAAGCCGGTGAGGCCGAGCCAGGGCGCCTGAAGGTTCGCCTTGCCCTGCGCCAGCAATTCGCCGAGCGAGGCCGATCCGGGCGGCAGGCCGAACCCCAGAAAATCGAGCGAGGTCAGCGTCGTGATCGATGAGTTGAGGATGAAGGGCATGAAGGTGATCGTCGCGACCATCGCGTTGGGCAGCAGATGCTTGAAGATGATGACGCCGTCGCCAAGTCCGAGCGCGCGCGCGGCCTTCACATATTCGAAATTGCGCCCGCGCAGGAATTCAGCGCGAACGAGGCCGACAAGCGACGTCCAGTTGAAGGCGAGCAGGATGCCGAGCAAGAGCCAGAAGCTCGGCTCGAACATGGCCGCGAGGATGATGAGCAGATAGAGCGTCGGCACGCTGGTCCAGATTTCGATGAAACGCTGGAAGAGAAGATCGGTCCAGCCGCCGAAATAGCCCTGCACGGCGCCGGCGGCGACGCCGATCACCGAGGATGCGGCTGCGAGGATAAGTCCGAAGAGAACCGAGATGCGGAAGCCATAGATGAGGCGCGCCGCGACATCGCGGCCCTGATCGTCCGTACCGAGCCAGTTCTCGGAGGAAGGCGGCGCGGGTGCTGGGACCGGCAGGTTGAGGTTGATGGTCCGGTAGTCGTAGCGGATGAGCGGCCAGACGATATGTCCGCCCGCATCCGCGATCAGCTTCTGCACATAGGGATCGCGGTAATCCGCCGCCGTCTCGAACTCGCCGCCGAATGTCGTTTCCGGATAGGAAACGAAGACCGGCGCATAGATGCCGCCCTTGAAGGAGATGAAAAGCGGCCGGTCATTGGCGATGAATTCGGCGAAGAGCGAGATGAAGAACAGCGCAAGGAAAAGCCACAGGCTCCAGTAGCCGCGCCTGTTCGCCCTGAAGTTGCGCCAGCGCCGCTTGTTGATCGGGCTGAGGATGAAGCGCCTTCCGAATGGCATCGCCTCAGACCTCCCGCGACTCGAAGTCGATGCGCGGATCGACCCATGTATAGGTAAGGTCCGAGATCAGCGCGACGACGAGGCCGAGCAGGCCGAAGACGTAAAGCGTGGCGAAGACGACGGGATAGTCGCGATTGACGATCGACTCGTAGGAGAGAAGGCCAAGCCCATCGAGGGAGAAGATCGTTTCGATGAGAATGGAGCCCGAGAAGAATGCGCCGATGAAGGCGCCGGGAAATCCCGCGATGACGATGAGCATGGCATTGCGGAAGACGTGACCATAAAGCACCTGCTGCTCGGTCAGCCCCTTGGCGCGCGCCGTCGTTACATATTGCTTGCGGATCTCGTCGAGGAAGGAATTCTTGGTCAGCAGCGTCGAGGTCGCGAAGCCGCCAATCGTCATGGCTGTGACCGGCAGGACGATGTGCCAGAGATAGTCGAGAACCTTTCCGGCAAGCGACAGTCCCGACCAGTTGTCGGAGGTGAGGCCGCGCAAGGGAAAGATCGACCAGTAGGAACCGCCCGCGAAAAGCACGATCAGGAAGATCGCGAAGAGAAAACCCGGAATGGCATAGCCGACGATAATGACCCCGCTCGTCCACAGGTCGAAGCGCGATCCGTCCCGCACCGCCTTCCTGATGCCGAGCGGAATGGAAATCAGGTAGGTGAGCAGCGTTGTCCAGAGACCGAGAGAGATCGACACCGGCATCTTCTGGAGAATGAGGTCGAGGACGCCCGTGTCGCGGAAATAGCTCTTGCCGAAGTGAAAGCGCGAATAGTCCCAGATCATCTTGCCGAAGCGCTGATACCAGGGCTTGTCGAAGCCGAACTGCACTTCGAGCTGCTTGATGAATTCCGGGTCGAGGCCGCGCGCGCCGCGATATTTGCTGTTGAGCGCCGCGTCCGCCGCGCCGCCCGCGCCTTGCGCGAAGTCGCTACCCGTGCCGCCGATGCGCGCCGTCGCCGAGACGTCGGTGCCTGAGAGCTGCGCGATGATGCGCTCGATGGGTCCGCCCGGCGCGAATTGCACGATGACGAAGCTGATGAACATGATGCCGAGAATGGTCGGGATCATCAGCAGTAAACGCCGCGCGATGTAAGCCGCCATGTCTAACCCTCGATCCCGAGCTTCTTTGCCTTGGCCGCGTCGAACCACCAGCAGCGTTCGACGCCACGATCATATTTCGGCAGCGTTGCCGGGCGGGCGAAGATATCCCAATAGGCAAGCGCATGGCTCGCCTTGTACCATTGCGGAATCCAGTATTGCCCGGCGCGCAGCACGCGGTCGAGGGCGCGGGCCGCTACAATCTGTTCCTCGCGCGTCGGGGCGGCGATGACCTTTTCAATCAGCACGTCGATGACCGGGTTCTCGATGCCGGAGAGATTGCGGCTGCCATCGGCCTTCGCAAATTCAGACCCCCAATAGCCGCGCATCTCGATACCCGGCGTGAGGCCCAGCGAATAGCGCTGTACGGTGAGATCGAAGTCGAAGGATTTGAGCCGCTTCTGGTACTGCGCGGAATCGACCAGCCGCGATTGCGCCGCGATGCCGAGAAGCTTCAGGTTCTTGATGTAGGGGCCTTCGATGCGCTGAAGGATCGGGTCGTCACCGAGAAACTCGACGGTCAGCGCCTCGCCTTTTGCATTCTTCCGGACGCCATCGACGATCTTCCAGCCGGCCTGATCGAGAAGGCCCATCGCGCGCCGCAGAAGCTTGCGATCCTGCCCGCTGCCGTCGGTGGCGGGTGGCGCATAGGCGGGGCCGAAGACAGTCTCCGGCAGCTTCGTTCGCCATGGTTCGAGCAGCTTCAGCTCTTCGGGCGATGGCATGCCCTCGGCGCGCATCGGCGAATTCTCGAAGAAGCTCGTCGTGCGCAGATAGAGATCGTAGAAAAGATTCTTGTTGGTCCACTCGAAGTCGAAGGCGATGGTCAGCGCCTCGCGAACGCGAGGGTCCGCAAATTTTTCTCGCCGCGTATTGATGAACCAGCCTTGTGCGCCGGAGGGCGTGTGGTCGGGCAGCGTTTCGCGCTTCACGCGGCCGTCCTTGACGGCGGGGAAATCATATTGCGTTGCCCATGTCTTCGAGGTGAATTCCTCGCGAAACCTGTATTGCCCGGAGGCGAAGGCCTCGAAGGCGGCAGTGCGGTCGCGATAGAAGTCGAAGCGGAGCTTGTCGAAGTTCCACTGGCCGGCATTCACATTGAGATCGCGCGCCCAGTAATCAGCGACGCGCTCATAGGCGATGAACGACCCGGCCTTGAAGTCACCAATCCTGTAGGGGCCGCTGCCGAGCGGCGGCACCAGCGTCGCTTCGTCGAATGCGTGAGCAGAGTACCAGGCCTTGGAGAAGATCGGCAGTTCTCCCGCGAGGTAGATCGGGAGGTCGCGCGTCTGGTTGCCGGTGAAGACGATGGAGAGCGTCGACGCGTCGAGCGCCTTTGCCTCCTTCATCTCGCGCAGATTGAGCGCGATGAGCGGATGGCCTTTCGCCTTCAGCAGATTGAACGAGAAGGCCGCATCCTCGGCGGTGAGCTTCGAGCCGTCGTGAAAGCGCGCGGCCTCACGCATATGGAACAGAAGCCTGTTGCCCTTGTCGCGGATTTCGACGCTCTCGGCGGCAAGCCCATATACGGCGTCCTCCTCGTCGAGGGCGCGCGTCATCAGCGTGTCGAAGACATATTTGAGGCCGGGCGGCGCGTCGCCCTTGAGGATGTAGCCGTTGAGGGTATCGAAGCTCAGGAGCGAGGCGTTATAGACGCCGGTGGATGGCGTCTGCGAAAGCGTGCCGCCCTTGGGCGCGTCGGGCGCCGCATAATCGAAATGCGTAAAGCCCGGCTGATATTTGAGCTGACCGAAGATCGAAAGCCCGTGCAGGCGCGCCGTGTCTGCGCCTGCCGTCTGCGCGCGCAACGGGACCGGCAGCAGGCTCAGCCCCAGGCTCGCACCCAGAAGGCCGAGCACGTCGCGGCGCGGGAGATCGAACTTCGATGTCATGGCTTCGGCGGCGTTTTTTTCGCGGTCGCGTCGTACCACCAGATGTCGGGAAAGCCGATCGCGTAGGCCGGCATCTTTGCGGGGTGCGTCAGTCGCGACCAATAGGCGACACGGGCGAAAGGCGAATACCATTGCGGCACGAGGTAATGACGCCAGAGCAGGACACGGTCGAGCGCACGGGTCGCCGCGACAAGCTCCTCCCGGCTCCTGGCGAAGATCACGCGGTCGATGAGCTTCTCGACGACCTGATCGCAAATGCCGATGACGTTCCGGCTTCCCGCGCGCTTGGCCGCCTCGCAGCCCCAGAATTCACGCTGTTCATTGCCCGGTGAAAGCGATTGGCCGAAGCTCTCGACCACGATGTCGAAGTCGCGATTGTCGAGGCGATTTTGATATTGCGCCGTGTCGACGCTGCGCAGCGTCACCTTGATGCCGAGCTTGTCGAGCGATTGCTTGTAGGGCGCGACGACACGCTCGAATTGCGGATCGGCGAGCAGGAATTCGACGGCGAGCGGTTTCCCGTCCTTCATGCGCGTGCCGTTGGCGATCTTCCAGCCCGCAGCGTCGAGAAGCTCCGCCGCACGGCGCAGATTGGCCCGGTTGTTGCCGCTGCCATCGGTCTTCGGATTGCTATAGGGCGCCGTGAAAAGTTCTGGCGGAAGCTCCTTCTCGAAGGGCTTCAGCATTTCGAGTTCGAGGCCCTGCGGCGCGCCGCGCGAGGCAAGCTCGGAATTGGCGAAGTAGCTGTCCGACCGCGCATATTGCCCGGAGAAGATATTCTTGTTCTGCCACTCGAAATCGAGAGCCCAGTTGAAGGCCTCGCGGACGCGCTCGTCCTGAAAGAGCTCACGGCGCAGATTGAAGGCGAAGCCCTGCATGCCGGCCGGATTTTGCATCCGGATTTCTTCGCGTTTCACGCGCCCGTCCCGGACAGCGGGAAAGTCGTAGCCCGTCGCCCAGTTCTTCGCGCTGGTCTCGACGCGAAGATCGACCTGGTCTGCCTTGAACGCCTGAAAGGCGACGATGGGATCGCCGTAATAGTCGAAGCGCAGGCGGTCGAAATTGTTGGTGCCGCGTTTGACGGGCAGATCCTTCGCCCAATAATCCTTCACGCGCTCGTAAACGATGGAACGTCCCGGTGAGACCTCGGCAATGCGATAGGGGCCGCTTCCGATCGGGGCTTCGAGCGTCGTTTGCGAAATATCGCGTGCGCGGCCCTTGGCGTCCTTGGCCATCCAGTAGTGCTTGGGCAGGACGGGCAATTGGCCGGTAATCTGCGGCAGCTCCCGGTTGCCCTTGGCCGAAAAGACGAAGCGCACGGCGTTCGCGCCGATCTTTTCGGCCTTCTCGATGTTGCGGTAATAGGCGGCATAGAAGGGGTGAAGCTTCTTCAGCGTCTCGAAGGTCCAGATGACGTCTTCGGGCGTGACGGGTGTGCCGTCCTGAAAGCGCGCTTCCTTGCGCAGCTTGAAGGTGACGGATGAAAAATCGGATGGGTAGGAGATCGTCTCCGCGATGAGCCCGTATTCCGCGCCCGGCTCGTCCATGCTGGGTTCGAGCAGCGTGTCATATATGAAGCTGATGCCCGCGCCGACCTCGCCCTTGACGATATAGGGATTGAGACTGTCGAAGGTACCGATGGCGGCGTAACGCAGCTCGCCGCCCTTGGTGGCGTCCGGGTTCACATAGTCGAAATGCTTGAAGCCGGGGCCGTATTTGAGGTCGCCGAAAAGCGAAGCGCCGTGGCGTTCAGCGGATGTGTCGGCCGCATGGGCGGACACCGTTCCAGATGCGCTGGCGACGGACATCGTGAGCGCCAGTACGAACGCGGCCTTGCTGAACGTCATTTCCCCTCCGAAGTCGCATGTGCGGCGGCGATCGCTTCGCGCCGTCATGCTTCGAGACTTGTCAGCCATTGTGGCCATTTTTTGAGACTAGCGCGAGCCTTGGCGCAAAGGCTGATGAATTCTGCGCAAGAAAAAAGCGCCCGGAATTTCTTCCGGGCGCTTCGATCAGGTCCGGCGAGCCGGATGATTACTTCGCGGGCTTGGCTTCCGCCGGCTTTGCCGCCGCGGCGGGCGCAGCCTCAGGTGCCGGAAGCGGCAGGTTTGAGCCAAGCGTGTTCAGGTAGGCGAGCAGGTCTGCGCGCTGCTGCGGATCCTTGATGCCGGCAAACGACATCGCCGTGCCGGAGACATAACCGCGCGGATCCTTCACGAAGTGGAAGAGTTCCTCGAAGGTCCACTTGCCGCCCTTCTTCTTCATCGCCTCCGAATAGGCGAAGCCGGCAGCGCTGGCGACCGGACGGCCGACCACGGCATAGAGATCCGGGCCGATCTTGGCGCCGGCGCCTTCCTGCAGGTTGTGGCAGGCCTGGCACTTCTTCGACTGGGCTTCGCCCTTGGCCTTGTCGGCCTTGGCGAGCAGGACGGGGAGGGGTTCCTCTACCGGCGCGGCGGCAGCGGCTGCGCCGCCTTCGCCGCCCGCAGCAGCGACGCCTTCGACGACGAAAGCCTTCGGGCTGGCGGGCTCCACTTTATAGATGTAGTCGGCGAGGTTTTTCACGCCGAGCACGACGAGCACAGAAAACAGCACTGCGCCTGCGATTTTGTTGAGTTCAAAACTATCCATCGGCTCTCGCTCCGCCCGGCTCGTTTACGGAATGTCTATTCACGAAGTCGGGGCGCAGAGGTCTGGAAAACCGCCCGAAGAGGCGCGCCCACCCTTGCCCTACCCCGCAATTGGCGCGGAGATTAGCCGCTTCCGCCTCTGCGCCGCAAGCCGTATAAGTTCTCGCATTCGCAAGCCCCCGGGCGGGGTCGATCCTTCGGGAACGAGGCGGCGAAGCGGGCCCGTGGTGCGGCGTTCCGTCGCAGCCGCGTCGGCCGGAATCCGCCGGGCCCGGCCCGCAAATTCGAGACCGCCATCCGAGCAGAGGCACCCCATGTCCGCCGAGCCGATTATCGTCATTCCCGCCCGCATGGCCTCGACGAGGCTTCCCGGCAAGCCGCTGGCCGACATCGCCGGTCAGCCCATGATCGTCCAGGTCTGGCGCCGTGCCTGCGAGGCCTGCCTGGGGCGCGTCGTGGTCGCTGCGGCCGAGCGGGAGATTGCGGAAGCGGTCGTCGCTGCGGGCGGCGAGGCGGTGCTGACGGACCCCGACCTTCCCTCGGGCTCGGACCGCATCTGGCAGGCGCTCAAGGGCGTCGACCCCGAGGGCCGTCACGAGGTCATCCTTAATGTGCAGGGCGACCTGCCGACCCTCGATCCTCACCTTGTGCGCCGGGCCGCCGAAGCATTGGTGAAAACCGGCGCCGACATCTCGACGCTTGCCTGCGAGATCAAGGTCGAGGAGGAGCGCACCAACCCCAATGTGGTGAAGGCGGTGATTGCGCTGCCCGATGGCGCGCGCTCCGGCCGCGCACTCTATTTCACGCGGGCGACTGCGCCCTATGGCGACGGGCCGCATTACCACCACATCGGACTTTACGGCTATTCCCGCGCCGCGCTCGCGCGTTTCGTCTCGCTCGCGCCGTCGCCGCTGGAGCGGCGCGAAAAGCTTGAACAGCTCCGCGCATTGGAAGCTGGGATGTCCATAGAAGTGGCGCTCGTTGACACCGTTCCTCTCGGTGTCGATACTCCCGCCGACCTCGAAAAGGCGCGCGCGGCCCTCGGTCACGGCGCCGCCGCATGAAAGACGCCATGAGCTCTTCTCCCGCAAGTCCCGAAAACACCATCGCCTTTCAGGGCGAACCCGGCGCCAATTCGCATATCGCCTGCCATGAAGCCTTCCCGGACATGGTGGAGCTGCCTTGCGCGACCTTCGAGGACGTCTTTTCGGCGATCGACGAGGGCAGGGCGCGTCTCGCCATGCTGCCGATCGAGAACTCGGTCGCGGGCCGCGTCGCGGACATTCATCACCTGCTGCCGGATTCGTCGCTCTATATCGTCGGCGAGCATTTCCTGCGCGTTCGTCATCAGTTGCTCGGCGTGAAGGGTGCGTCGCTCGGCGGTCTGAAGACGATCCAGAGCCATGTCATGGCGCTCGGCCAGTGCCGCAAGGTGATCCGCGAGCTTGGGCTCACGCCGGTCGTCGCGGCGGATACGGCGGGCTCGGCGCGCGAAATCGCCAATGCCGGCGACAAGAGCCGCGCCGCCATCGCTTCCGAGCTTGCAGCCGGCATCTACGACCTCGACATTCTCAAGCGGGACATCGAGGACGCCGCGCACAACACGACGCGCTTCCTCATCATGGCGAAGGAGCCGAACGACGCCGAGCCCGAGGAAGGTCCGGTGATCACCAGCTTCATTTTCCGTGTACGGAACGTGCCCGCGGCGCTCTACAAGGCGCTGGGCGGCTTTGCCACCAATGGCGTCAACATGACGAAGCTCGAAAGCTACCAGCTCGAGGGCACGTTCAGCGCGAGCCAGTTCTATGCCGATATCGAAGGGCATCCCGCTTCGCGCAATGTCCGTCTTGCGCTGGAAGAGTTGGAATTCTTTACCACCGAGCTGAAGATTCTCGGCATTTACAAGTCGCATCCCTATCGGCGCGAGCTGGCGGTCACCGGCCGCTGAAGCACCGATTGTCTCGATACAAATTGTCCGCACACAATTTAAAGTTCGGACGGTTCTGTCTTGCCTCGAGTGATGCGTGCTAGGTTCCGCGCCGCAAATCTGCGCCGTCCATGCGCAGGCCGTTTGGAGGACCTATATGAAAAAAGCGATTTTGATTTCGGTGACGGCGCTGCTGCTGCCTGTCTCGGCCATTGCCGCCCCGCCGCAGATGGCGCCCGGTCTTTGGGAGCGCACCATGACGATGGGGACAAACACCTTTACCGACAAGGAATGCTTCACACCGGAGGACGTCAAGCAATCCGCCGAGGAAATGCTGCGCCCGGAAGGCGAGGACATGGATAACTGCAAGACCTCGGGCAAGTGGGTCGGCAACGTCTTTCACTTCACGAGCGAATGCGCGGTGCCAGACATGGGCGGTTCGATGACCACTGCCGGCACCATGACCTTCGAGAGTTCGAGCCATATGGTCCAGGAAGCTCGGACGACGAGCTCGGTCGACGGCGCGTCGCAGGTCATGACCATGAAGATCGATCACAAGCGGATCGGCGACTGCCCGAAATAGCAGCCGCCGGATTTCCGCTTCAGACCTTCTCTTCGGCGAAGGCCTTGACCAGCTGATGCGCAATGGCGAAGGGCGGCGGGAGCCAGAAGCTTCCATCGCCCTTGCCCGCCAGCACGGCCTGAATTTCCGCCCGGGTGAACCAGCGGCCCGCCGAAAGCTCGATCCCGTCGATCTTGAACTCGTCCGTATCAGCCACCGCATGGCAGCCGATCATCAGCGACGAGGGATAGGGCCAGGGCTGCGTCGAATGATAGGTGACGTGGGAAACCTTGAGCCCCGCTTCCTCGTGAAGCTCGCGGGCCACAGCTTCCTCGATCGATTCGCCCGGCTCGATGAAGCCC
Organism: Parvibaculum sp.; assembly: GCF_039680535.1. Taxonomy (GTDB): domain Bacteria; phylum Pseudomonadota; class Alphaproteobacteria; order Parvibaculales; family Parvibaculaceae; genus Parvibaculum. Next base: position 26,166 of record NZ_JBDKSS010000013.1, read on the forward strand.
GCCAGCGCCGAATGCATGCCCTTCGGCCAGATCTTCTGGCGGCCGAGGAAGCAGGAATCCTTGTAGGTCGCCAGCATGATGGCGACGGGGTCTGTGCGCGGGAAATGCTCGGCCTTGCAGGACGGGCACTGCCGCTTGTAGCCCGCTTCCATGAACTCGCTCGCCGTGCCGCAGACCGAGCAGAAGCCGTGGCGCAGGTGCCAGTCGATCATGCTCTTCGCCTGGGCGAGGATTGCGAGCTCGGTCGGCGTGATGTCGCCCGACATGGCAAGGCCGCGCAGCTCCTCGAAAGCGCCGAGGCCCTTGAGCGCGGGATGGTTCTCCGCGTCCTTGAGGCCGGTGACGTCGGCGGCAAAGAGCGATTTTCCGCGCCGGTTGATGCCGAGAAAGATCACCAGCGGATCGGGCCCTGCGAGTTCCTTCAGCAGCCCCATGCGGAGCCAGCCGACATCCTTGCCGTCGCCCGGCTGCGCTTCCGGCAGGATGAAGGGCTCAAGCTTGCGGAAGGGCACGAAAAGGCTCTGCGGATCGGCCATCTGCTCGGCGATCCATGCCTTGTCGGTCCGCCGGTAGCTCGCACGGTCCAGCGGGTTATTGGCGAAGATGTTCGGATTTTCAGGAAGGCCCATAGGCAAGTCCGCTTTTTGACGTTTCTGATGGAGAATTCGGTGGGCGGCAGGGTGGCACAGGCCGGAGGCGGGCTCAATGCCGATGCGGGGCGGCACGGCCCCCGGAAGCTGCGGATTTCCGCCGGAAACGCGCGCCCTTGCAATGAGGATCGATTCCCCTGATATAGTCGCCTCGGGAGGTTGGCGATGGACGAGTCCCTCGCCAACCCGGTCAGGTCCGGAAGGAAGCAGCCGTAACGAGTTCGGCTCGGGTCGTTCGTCCAGCCTCCCACCTAATTTTCCTGAAAGGCGCTCATGGACGGCAGCGAGGAAAATCCGGCGCTCTTGGCAGACGAGCCGCACCGGCCGGACCCTGCCGAGGAGCCCGGTTTCGCGCTCCTGGGCGGAGAGGCAAAGCCCGCGCGCCAGCAGGCCTCCGGCTATCAGGTCCTCGCCCGCAAATATCGCCCCTCCAGCTTCGAGGATCTCGTCGGCCAGGAAGCCATGGTCCGCACCCTCTCGAACGCCTTCGAGACGGGCCGCATCGCCCATGCCTTCATGCTCACGGGCGTTCGCGGCGTCGGCAAGACGACGACCGCCCGCATCCTCGCCCGGGCGCTGAACTACGAAAAGCCGGGCGTGACCGCGCCGACGATCCATATGGACGGTTTCGGCGTCCATTGCGAAGCGATCATGGAAAGCCGCCATGTCGACGTGATGGAAATGGACGCGGCTTCCCGCACCGGCATCGACGACATTCGCGAGATCATCGAAAGCGTGCGCTACCTGCCGGTTTCGGCGCGCTACAAGGTCTACATCATCGACGAAGTCCACATGCTCTCGAAGGCCGCATTCAACGGCCTTCTGAAGACGCTTGAGGAACCGCCGGCGCATGTGAAGTTCATTTTCGCGACGACTGAAATCCGGAAAGTCCCGGTGACGGTGCTTTCGCGCTGCCAGCGTTTCGATCTGCGCCGCCTCTCTGTCGATGAGTTGTCGGGGCTTCTCGGGCGCATCTCGAAGAAAGAGAATGTCGAGGTCGAGGAAGCGGCGCTGAAGCTCATCGCGCGTGCCGCCGACGGCTCCGCGCGCGATTCGCTCTCCCTGCTCGACCGCGCCATCGCGCATGGCAGCCAGATGGGCGAGGCGTTCATTCACGAGTCCGAAGTCCGCGACATGCTGGGCCTTGCCGACCGCGCGCGCATTTTCGATCTCTTCGACTTCGTGATGAAGGGCGACGTGGCGGGCGCGCTGAACGAGCTTCGCGCCCAATATGATGTCGGTGCCGACCCCGCCGTCGTGCTTTCCGATCTCGCCGATCTCGTCCATTGGCTGACGCGGTTGAAACTTGTGCAGGGCGCGGCAGACGATCTCGCCATGTCGGAGACGGAGCGCCAGCGCGGTCAGGACATGGCGGCGCGGCTTCCCATCCGCGTTCTTTCGCGCACTTGGCAGATGTTGCTCAAGGGGCTCTCGGAAGTGCAGGGCGCGACGCGCCCCATCGCGGCCGCCGAAATGGTGCTGGTGCGGATCGCCTATGTCGCCGATCTGCCGGGACCGGAAGAACTCATCGAGCAGTTGAAGGGTGGCGGCGCCCTCTCGCGGCCCGCGCCGGGCGCTGCGCCCTCGGGCGGCGGCGGTGGCGGCGAACGCGCGCAATTGCGCTCCGTCGCTGGCGGCCAGGCACAGCAGAGTCCGCAGCAATCCTATGAGCCCGCGCCCGCCGTTGCGACGCAGGGCCCGACGCTCAAGCGCTTCGAGGATGTGATCGCGCTGCTGGCCGAGAAGCGCGACATCAAGCTCAAGCATGCGCTGGAAACCGGCGTGCGCCTCGTGCGCTTCGAGCAGGGCCGCATCGAGATCCGCCTTCTCGAAGGCGCGCCGGGCAGCCTCGCCACAGAACTTTCCGAACGCCTGAAGCGCTGGACCGGCGCGCTCTGGGTCGTCTCGCTCTCGCGCGAGGAAGGCGCCCCGACGCTGAAAGAGCAGGCGACGACGCGCGAGCAGAAGCTGAAAGACGACGCCCGCGCCGACCCGCTGGTCAAGGCCGCGCTTGCCGCATTCCCCGGCGCCGAAATCGTCCATGTGCGTGATCCGCGTGCCGACGAGTTGCCGGTCATACCACTTGCCCCGAGCGGCGAAGTCGTGTCCGCCAGCGCCGATGAACTCGGCTCGGACGATTTTACTCCCGACGAATATATGGATTGAGTAGCGTGAAGAACTTCACCGACATCATGAAGCAGGCAAAGGCTCTCCAGTCGAAGATGGAGGCCTTGCAGACCGAACTCGAAGCGCTGGAGGTCGAAGGCAGCGCGGGTGGCGGTCTGGTGCGCGTGGTGATGGGCGGCAAGGGCGCCGTGAAGCGCGTTTCGATCGATCCGAGCCTTCTGAAGGAAGGCGAGGGCGAAATCCTCGAAGATCTGATCGTCGCCGCAGCCGCCGATGCGAAGGCCAAGGCCGACCGGGAAGCCGCCGAGAAGATGAAAGCCGTCACCGGCGGTCTGCCGCTTCCGCCCGGCTTCAGTCTTTGATGGCCGGTGTTTCGAGCAGCGGGATACTTACCTCGTCATTGCCGGGCTTGACCCGGCAATCCAGCATATCGGGCACTGCATTTGCGGCTCTGGATGCCCGGGTCAAGCCCGGGCATGACGATTGGAGTGAAGACTTCACATGCCGGTAACCGGACCAGAAATCGAACGGCTGATCCAGCTTCTCTCGAAGCTGCCGGGTCTCGGCCCACGTTCCGCGCGCCGCGCCGTGCTCCAGCTCATCAAGAAGAAAGAGACGCTGCTCGCGCCTCTCGCCGTCGCCATGGCGGATGCGGCGGAAAAGGCCTGCGTCTGCTCCATCTGCGGCAATGTCGATACGCAGGATCCTTGCGCCATCTGCACGGACCCGACACGCGAACCGACGACGCTATGCGTGGTGGAGGAAGTGGGCGACCTCTGGGCGCTCGAACGCGCGGGCGTCCACAAGGGCCGCTACCATGTGCTTGGCGGCGTGCTCTCAGCGCTCGACGGCGTCGGTCCCAACGATCTCAACATCGGCTCGCTGGCCGAGCGTGTCGCAAAGAATGGCATCAAGGAAGTGATCCTTGCGATGAATGCAACCGTCGATGGCCAGACGACCGCGCATTACATCACCGATCGCCTCGAGGGCACGGGCGTCATCATCTCGCGCCTCGCGCATGGTGTGCCGGTCGGCGGTGAACTCGACTATCTTGACGATGGAACGCTTGCCGCCGCAATGAAATCGCGACGACCGTTCTAGTTACGCCCGATCGCCTGCGCGAAATCTGACACTGCTTTTCGTAGCACATCCGCAATCTCGGCATCTGCCGCAATCCCGCCCTCCGGCATGGCGCGGCCGAGCAGCGGAACGGCAATCGACGCTTCGGGCACGATCCGCGCCGCCATCATGGTCAGCGTTTCCGTGAGCGATGCCAGCGCATGAACCGCGCGCGGGCTCGCATTGATGATGGCGACGGGCTTTTCGTAGAACTCTCCGCTTCCGACCACCCAATCGAGCGCGTTCTTCAGCACGCCCGGAACGCCATGCGCATATTCCGGGCTTGAAAAGACTACACCATCCGCGCCCGCGAGCGCGGCGCGAAAGTCGGTGACGGCGCCCGGTGCCGCCTCGCCGTCGAGATCGGGATTGAAATGCGGCAGGTCTCCGATGCCGTTATAAAGCGAGACCTCGACGCCTTCGGGTGCGAGAGCCGTCAGAGCGCGCAGAAGTTGCGTGTTCGACGACGCGTTCCGCAGGCTTCCCGATATGGCGAGAATGCGCATGAGCTTCTCCATTCGCCCTGATTCACATTTTCCCGTCTCAGAGCAGCGGTCGATCCTGATCCATATCCGCAGAACCGGCCTCTTCCTCCTCGTCGCCCAGGGTGGCATCCGGCGTGTTCAGGCCCAGCAGGTTGGTCGAGTCTGCGTCGCTCAGGATCTCGACATTCTTCAAGGTGCGGTGCATCGCGCGTGTGCGCGTGCCGAGCGCGTCGACGGTATTGGTGGCGGCATTGAGCTGTCGCTTCAGATTCTCCACGACCTTGCCGTGTTTCTGGAACTCCGTGCGCACGGCGCCGAGAACTTGCCAGACTTCGCTGGACCGCTTCTGAATGGCCAGCGATCTGAACCCCATCTGGAAGGCGTTGAGGATGGAGGCAAGCGTCGTCGGTCCTGCCAGCGTCACGCGATAATCGTGCTGGAGCATTTCGAAGAGGCCCGGTCTGCGCAGGACTTCGGCGAAAAGGCTTTCTGTCGGCAGGAAGAGGATCGCGAAATCCGTCGTCACCGGCGGATTGATATATTTGTCCGAGATCGACTTGGCGAAGCTGCGAACGCGCATCTCAAGCGCCGCGGATGCTTCGTCGACGGCGGAGATGTCCGCTCTTTCCGTCGCATTGATCAGACGCTCATAATCCTCCTGAGGGAACTTGGCATCGATGGGCAGAAGCAGAAGATCATCGCTGTCGCGGCCCGTGAAACGGATCGCGTATTCGACGCGCTCGGCGCTGCCATTCTTGACCTGCGCGTTCCTGATGAACTGCTCGGGTGAAAGGAATTGCTCCAGCAACATGCCGAGTTGCACCTCGCCCCATGTGCCACGCGTCTTGACGTTGGTGAGTACCTTCTTGAGATCGCCGACACCTGTCGCGAGATTCTGCATCTCGCCAAGGCCCTGATAAACGCGTTCGAGCTGTTCGCTGACCGTGCGGAAGGATTCCCCGAGGCGCTTTTCCAGCGTGGTTTGCAGCTTTTCGTCCACCGTCTGGCGCATCTCGTCGAGCTTGGCGGAATTCTCGGTCCGTAGCGCGTCGAGGCGGTTCTCGACGCCCTGGCGCAGGCTCTCCTGGGCGAGCGTTTGCTTCTCCGCCATGTTGCCGAGTTCCAGCGCCACCTTGTCCAGCCGCTCCTTCTGGTGTTCGCCGAGCTGGAGCAGGGTCGTGGCGAGCTGCTCGCTCGTCTTTGTAAAATTTCCGGTCAGCTCCTCGCGTAGTTCCCGCGCGGCGGATTGGGAGCGCGCATTGGCGGCGTCGAGTTTCTCGCCGATCGAGAGGCGCAGCGCCTCGCGGTTTTCGGCCGCCTCAAGGCCCATCCTCGCAATGTCCTGATCGAGCTTCTGGCCGATCACGGCGATGGGTGCGCGGATGGCTTCGATGCCGTTGTCGAGCTTCTGGACGAAGGAATCCTGAAAGCCGCGGATATTCTCGCCGATCTCCTGGCGAACGCTTTGCGACTGGAGCGCGTTGTCGGCTCTCAGCCGGTCGGCCTCGGTCCGAATGGCTGTCGCCAGATCGTTGTCGCCAGCCGCCTTGCCGCTTCGAAGGAACGCGAGGATGGCGAAGACTGCGGCGATCGCGCTGAAGGCGGCACTCGCAATGCCGGTATAGGAGGCCCAGTTTTCCATTTTCTCTCCGTATCGCCGGCTCGAATATGACGGGAACATTTCGGCAACTATAGCCGATTCTTGACCGCTGCGGCCCGGCAGCTTATCTCAAGGCCCATGGCTATCCGCGAAATACTCACCGCGCCCGATCCGCGCCTCAAGCAGGTCTCGAAGCCCGTCGAACGGGTGGATGACGAGCTGCGCCGTCTCATGGACGACATGCTTGAGACGATGTACGACGCGCCGGGCATCGGCCTTGCTGCGATCCAGATCGGCGTGCCGAAGCAGGTCATCGTCATGGATCTCGCCCGCGAAGGCGAGCCGCCGCAGCCGCGCTATTTCATCAATCCTGAGATCATCTGGACCTCGGACGAATACGCGACCTATGAGGAAGGCTGCCTCTCGGTGCCGGAGCTTTACGAGGACGTGGACCGTCCGGCCGAATGCCGCGTGCGCTTCCTCGACTATCAGGGCGAGATCCGCGAGCTTGATTGCGAGGGGCTGCTCGCCACCTGCATCCAGCACGAAATGGACCACCTGAAGGGCGTCCTCTTCATCGACCATCTGTCGAAGCTCAAGCGCTCGATGATCCTGAAGAAGCTCACCAAGGCGAAGAAGTTTCAGGAAAAGGAACCGGCCTGAGGGCCGGCAGAAGGCGCGCATGACCCTTCGTCTCGCCTTCATGGGCACCCCCGATTTTTCCGTGTCAGTTCTGGCCGAGCTGATCGCCGCCGGCCATGAGGTCGTGGCCGTCTATTCGCAGCCACCTCGCAAGGCGGGACGCGGCATGGCCGAGCAGCCCTCGCCGGTCCATCGCTTCGCCGCAGAACACGGGCTTCCGGTCCGCACTCCCGTTTCGCTGAAATCGGAAGAAGAGCAGAAGGCCTTCGCCGATCTCGGCCTCGACGTTGCCATCGTCGTCGCCTATGGGCTCATCCTGCCCAAGCCCGTGCTCGAGGCGCCACGGCTCGGTTGTCTCAATCTCCACGCCTCTCTGCTGCCGCGCTGGCGCGGCGCCGCGCCCATCCAGCGCGCCATCATGGCGGGGGACGCTGAAACCGGCGTCATGGTGATGCAGATGGATGTGGGCCTCGACACGGGGCCTGTGCTTCTTGCCGAGCATGTCGCCATCGCGCCCGACGCGACGGCGGGAGGCCTCCACGACAGGCTTTCGGAAATCGGGGCCTCGCTGATGGTGCGCGCGCTCGCCGCCCTCGAACGCGGTCAGCTCCATGCGACGCCGCAGCCGGAAGAAGGCGTCACCTACGCAAGGAAGATCGAGAAGGAAGAAGCCCGCATCGACTGGTCGCGTGATGCTGCGGCGCTCGATTGCCATATCAGGGGCCTCACGCCTTTCCCCGGCGCCTTCTTCGAGGTGGAGCGCGAGGCCAAGCCCGTCCGCATCAAGGTGCTGCGCGAGAAGCCCGTTGCGGGCAGCGGCGCGCCCGGCGAAGTGTTGTCCATCGAAGGCGGCATCACTGTCGCCTGTGGCCAAGGGGCGATCCGAATCGCCGAGTTGCAGCGTGCGGGCAAGGGGCCGATGAAGGCCGACGATTTCCTGCGCGGCTTTCCGCTCACGGTCGGCGAAAGGCTCGCCTGATGCCCCGTTACAAGCTCACCATCGAATATGACGGCACGAATTTCGTCGGCTGGCAGAGCCAGGCCGATGGCGGTTCCGTGCAGGATGCGCTCGAGGCGGGCTTCAAGGGCTTTTGCGGCGCGGATATTCGCGTGAACGGCGCAGGCCGCACCGATGCCGGCGTCCATGCGCTGGGCCAGGTCGCGCATGTCGATCTGCCGGAGCCCGTTCGCACCGACACGCTGCGCGATGCGGTCAACGCGCATATGCGTCCGCATCCCGTCGCCATCGTCGAGGTCGAGGAAGTCGGCGACGATTTCGAGGCGCGTTTCTCCGCCACCCGTCGTCATTACATGTACCGCATCATCAATCGCCGCGCGCCGCTGACGCTCGATCGCGGTCAGGCCTGGCTCGTCCACAAGCCGCTCGATGCGGACGCGATGCACGAGGCGGCGCAGGTGCTCGTCGGCAAGCATGACTTCACGACCTTCCGCTCCATGCAGTGCCAGGCGAAATCGCCAGTGAAGACGCTCGATGAACTATCGGTGTCGCGCTATGGCGAGGAAATCGAGATCATCGCCCGCGCGCGCTCCTTCCTGCACAATCAGGTGCGTTCTCTTGTTGGCTCGCTGAAACTCGTCGGCGAAGGCAAATGGACCGCCCGCGATCTCGAACGCGCTCTGAAAGCCCGCGACCGCGCCGCCTGCGGCCCCGTCGCCCCGCCGGACGGGCTCTATCTGCTGAAAGTGGATTATGACTAGGCGCCCACCGGCGTCAGCAGCAAGCGGCTCAATCCCTGATCGAGCAGCGCGCCCAGCACGAAATCGAGAATCAGAATGGCCATGGCCGCGGACGGCGTCGCGCCCAGCACTTCGCGCGCGATCTGCCAACGATACCAGGCGGCAAGCAGGAACACCGGCAGCGTCAGCATGACCGCGAATTCGTCGCCGATGATGCCGATGAGGAAAAGCCCCAGCGGCAGCAGCATCAGGCCGGACGTCATCAGCACGCCCCAGTTGAAGGTGATGACATAGGCGCTGTAGCTCGCGCCGAGTTCGAGATGCCGCGCCACCGCCGCCATGACGGTGAGATAGACGATCCAGTTCAGCGCCTCTCCGCCCATCTGCACGGTCGCAAAGGAGGTGAAGTCGAGATCGGCGATCGCGTCGATGGTCTGTCCCATGCGCCAGAGCGCGGCGCTGGCCACGAGGATCAGCGGCAGCGCAAGCGCGAGCGCCGCAAAGGAGCGGAAAAAACCCGCGGCGGAGAGATCGAAATATTTCGCGGCTTCCGGATCGCGCCGCGCGATGCGCCACGCGCCGGTTAGATGTCGCGCAATGTCGTTCGGATTCATGACGCGATGGCGCCCGCGAAATAGCCCCTGAGGATCGTCTCATAGATGTCGGCAAGGCGGCCGATGTCCTCGGCGGGCACATGCTCGTCGGCCTTGTGCATGGTCTGGTTGGCGAGGCCGAATTCGACGACCGGCGCATAGGCGCGGATGAAGCGCGCGTCCGACGTGCCGCCGCTGGTCGAAAGCTCCGGCGCGAGGCCCGTCACCTTCGTGATGGCGTCGGCGATGAGGGTCGAGAAGGCGCCGGGCTGGGTGATGAAGGATTCGCCCGAAATCTGCGTCCTGAATTCGTAAGCGCCGCCCATCTCCTGAATGACCTGATCGAAGACGCCGCGCATCCAGGCTTCGAGCGACGCGCCCGTATGCTCGTCGTTGAAGCGGATGTTCATCATCGCCCGCGCGGTGCCGGGAATGAGGTTCGTCGTCTCGTTGCCGACATCGACCGAGGTGATCTCGAAATTCGACGGCTGGAAATGCGCGTTGCCATGATCGAGCACACGCGTGTCGAGGCGCCTGAGCATTTCAAGGAGCCGCGGAACGGGATTGTCGGCGAGATGCGGATAGGCGACATGGCCCTGCGTGCCGCGCACCGTGAGCCAGCCATTGATGCTGCCGCGACGGCCGATCTTCATCATGTCGCCGAGCTTCGAAACGCATGTCGGCTCGCCGACGAGGCAATGGTCGATCTTTTCGCCACGCGCGCTGAGCGCCTGAAGCATTTTCTTCGTGCCGTTGATGCCGGGGCCTTCCTCGTCGCCGGTGATGAGGAGGCTGATCGAGCCCTCGCCGTCGATGAGCTTGCCTTCACGCACGAGGCGGGAGGCGGCGGCGACGAAGCTCGCGATCGAACCCTTCATGTCGGCGGCGCCGCGCCCGAAAAGCTTTCCCGCCTTGATCTCGCCCGCGAAGGGATCGACCGACCACGCGGCGGCGTCGCCCACGGGCACGACATCGGTATGGCCGGCAAAGCAGAAATGGGGGCCACCCGAACCCAGCCGCGCATAGAGATTGTCGACGTCGGGCGTGCCCTCGTCGCTGAAATGCATGCGCTCGCAGGAAAAGCCGAGTGGCGCGAGATAACCCGCCAGCGTCGCCAGCGCGCCCTCGTCCCTGGGCGTCACACTGGGGCAGCGGATCAGTTCGATGGCAATCTCAAGCGGGTCATAGGCTGCGGTCATGGTCATCCCGTGTACCGCTCCTCATCGTCGCGGTCAATTTTGGGAGGTGCCCCGTTAACACTTGTCATTCCCGGCATGAGGCCGGGGTGACGGGCCGGTCAGTCGCGCAGCAGCTCGTTGATCGAGGTCTTGGAGCGCGTCTGGGCGTCGACCGTTTTCACGATGACGCAGCAATAGAGGCTCGGGCTGGGCGAGCCATCCGGGTTGGCGCGGCCCGGCAGCGAGCCCGGCACGACGACCGAATAGGGCGGCACCTTGCCGATATGGATCTCGCCGGTGGCGCGGTCGATGATCTTGGTCGAGGCGCTGATGAAGACGCCCATGGAGAGCACCGAGCCCTCGCCGACGATCACGCCTTCGACGACTTCCGAGCGCGCGCCGATGAAGCAGTTGTCCTCGATGACGACCGGATTCGCCTGCAGCGGTTCCAGAACGCCGCCAATGCCAACGCCGCCCGAAAGGTGGCAGTTCTTGCCAATCTGGGCGCAGGAGCCGACCGTGACCCATGTGTCGACCATGGTGCTCTCGTCGACATAGGCGCCGAGGTTCACGAAGGAGGGCATCAGCACCACGCTCGGCGCGATATAGGCCGAGCGGCGGACGATGGCGCCTGGCACGGCGCGGAAGCCCGCCTTGCGGAACTCGGCCTCGCCCCAGCCCTCGAACTTGGACGGCACCTTGTCCCACCAATGGGTGTTGTCGCCGGGGCCACCGGCGATGAGGCCCATGTCGTTGAGGCGGAAGGAGAGCAGAACGGCCTTCTTGAGCCACTGGTTCACTTCCCAGTTGCCGCCGATCTTCTCGGCCACGCGGGCTTCGCCCTTGTCGAGCAGGTTGAGCGCGGTCTCGACCGCCTCGCGCACTTCGCCTTTGGTGCCCGTATTCACCTGATCGCGCTCGTCGAAGGCGCGTTCGATGACGGACTTGAGTTGGGCGGTGCTCATGGGGCGGCTCCCTCGGGGATGGGTGTAGGCGGGCAAGATAGCTGTGGGTCCCGCGCTGTCAACCGAGGGGTGTCCGGAGATTGGTCATTCAACGTCATGGCCCGGCTTGTCCGGGCCATCCACGTCTTTGGTGTGGGAATTCCGGGCCTTCAAGACGTGGATGCCCCGCCTGAAGCGGGGCATGACGGTGCTTTCGGGGAGATCAGGCCGCCGCCGCGATGGCCGCGTCGATCGCAGCCCGTGTCACTTCCTCGCGGACCGGCTTCGGCTCGCCGAAGAGATAGCCCTGTCCATATTCGACATTGAGGTCGAGCACATCGACGACTTCGCGCTCCGTCTCGATCTTGTCGACGATGAGCTGAATGCCGTTGCGGCGCAGAACCTCGCGAATGTCGGCGGCGTGAATGTCGGACGCGCTGTGATCGCCGTCAATCAGCGTCGCAGCCGAGATCTTCATGAAGCGGAAGTTGCGGTCGTGAAGCTCGGCCGCATTGATCTTGAGGCTCGTCACCTGATCCATCGAGAAGCGGAAGCCGAGATCGGCCAGCGCCCTCAGGCTCTCTTCCTCGATCGGACCCATGCCGTTCACGGTCGATTGGCTGAACTCGAAGATCAGGTGCTGCGCGAGATCCTGATTGTGCTGCATGTATTCGACGAATTGCGGGAAGAAATCCCCGTCGAGCAAGGAGAAGGCGGAGATGTTGCAGAAGACGCCCGCGTTCTTGTTACGCTGGGCGAGCTTGCGCACGACCTGAATGCAGCGGAACAGCAGAATGTTGTCGACGGTCGGCATCATGCCGGCGGGTTCGGCCACGCGCATGTAGTCGCGCGGCATGATGAGCGCGCCGCGCTCCGAGCGGAGCCGCGACAGGCCTTCGTAATAGCGGACCTTGCGCTGGGGCAGGCCGACGATCGGCTGGAGATAGAGGTCGACGCGGTTGGCTTCGAGCGAGCGGCGGATCGTTTCCAGAAGCTCGGCGTCGCTCAGGGTCGAAATGTCGGGTTCGGGCGCGGCGAATTCCCGGGCGAGCCTTGCCTGCAGGGCGGGCGCGCCGATGAGCTGCGAGGGAACGGGCATGGGCGGCGCCTCGCGCGTTTCGGCGAGCCGCTTCACCAGCGATTCAATGACGCGGATTTCTGAGAAGATGCGCTCCATGCGCTCCGTCGTTTCGTGCTCGACGCGCTGTTCGAGTTGGATGATGCGGCGGGCGGCCTGATCGAGTTCGCGTGAAAGACCGGCAGCGACGCCGGTGAGTTCGGCAAGCTCAAGCCTGACCTTGCGGCGCTCGAAGCCCCGCGCGATGGCGGCGTGCAGCTCCATGCCGATGAAGCAGCAAATGAGACCCGCCAGTATCGCGAGCTTCGGATCGAACCCGGCCACTTCCGGCAGCGGCAGCGCCAGCGCGAGGCCGGCCGACGGCAGGATATAGAGCAAGGCGGCGAAGATGTGCTTGATCTGCTTCATGGCCCAATCCCGCGCGAAAGGGCGCGGTCCCCGATGGAACTTTTCCAGTCGAAGCATGGGGCTGAGGCATTGAGAAAAAGTTAACCATGGTGGAAGAGCCCTGGCGGCTCTCAGGCAGGCATTCCGGCCAGTTTCGCGAGTCCGCGCCAATGCATCCGGTAAAGAAGGGAGCCGCTCTTGCCCCTCCGCGTCGGCATCGCCTGCACACGGGCAAGCCAGCGCTCCTCGGCCTCCGCCGCTTCCGCCCATATTGTGCGGGATAGCCGCCCTGCCTCCTCCGCGCTCCCACCACCGGCGAGAAGGGCCTCCACCCGCTCGAAGAAGCTTGCCTCCAGCCGGTCGCGCTCACCCGCGAAGGCCGCGAGCCTCGGCGCGTAGTCTTCCAGCACGGCGCGGTGCAGCCGTTCATGGCGCCACCAGAGCGTCGCCGGATCGAAACGGTCGGTCGGAACGGGTCCAAAATCCGGGAGCGCCGCCCCTTCGAAGCCGGAGCCGAAAAACACCGGTTTGAAGATCGACGTGTCAGGCGAAGAGGTGCCCGTTACCCAGTGAACGGCGCGTCCGGGCGCGAGGTCGGCGACCCATGAGGCGGTCGTCTGGCCGAATTGGCGGATCGGTCCCCATGAGGCATGGGCGCAGACGCCGCCGCCCATGATGCCGTCGGGCCGCCAGTCCGGATTTCGCGCCGCCTCTTCGCCGTGATCGCGCAGGATCGAAATCAGGCTCTGTGGCGTGTGGCCTTTCGATGTGCCGAGCAGGTCGGTCGTCCGGCACCAGCGCTTTATGCCGTGGCCAAGCGTCGAGCGCAGCCGGTCCGAAAAGTCTGCCGCGACATCGAGAGGCGCGCCCTCCTTCGTAAAGCCGCGTTTGAGAGCGAGGGGCGCCAGCCCTTCGCTCGCCCGGTCGAACTTCGCGCCGATCGTATAAGTGTTGGAAATGGAGCGAAATCCCTCGACGCGTTCCGCCGCCCATTCGCGCCCCACCGTTTCAAGCACATAGGCCGTTCCGCCCGCATCCGCGATCAGGAAGGAATTGTGATACTCGAGCTTGCCGAGATGGCCGCAGTTTCCGCCCTGACCGTACCGGCCGAGCAGGCCGGTGACGACGTCGAGGGCTTCATCCGCCGTCTTCGCCCGTTCAAGTCCGAGGCGCAGCAGGTCCATTCCGAGCAGCGCTTCCTGCTTCTGCGGCGCGATCCTGGCGAAGACTGCTTCGTTGCCGATCACGAGCCCGTGCTCGTTCGCGCCCATCTCCGCGCCCCACATCCAGAAGGGCCGGGAGAGCAGAACGGCATGGGTTTCGGACGCCTGCGGAATCTTGATATAGGTGCAGCGCAGCGTGGCCCCGGGCGCATGTGTCGCGCGAGGGCTGAAGGCAAGGTATTGCGCCTCATTCGCCCCGCGGTCGGAGTTCTTGGCAAAGAGCAGCCCGCCGCTCTTCGTCGCCTTCGGCCCTGCCACCATCGTGTCGCACATCGGCACCCCCTGTCGGAGGCATCTTAACGGTGGTGCCGAGGTGGTGAAGAGTGAAAATCTCCGTGCTAGGCTCGTCCGTCAGGCATCGGGAGGAAACCATGAGCGCGCACCGCTTCGAATTCCGCACCATCAAGGGCGAGGCGCTTCCGCTTTCGCAATTCGAGGGCCGGGCCGTCCTTGTGGTCAATACGGCCAGCCGTTGCGGCTTCACGCCTCAGTATCGCGAGCTTCAGGGTTTATGGGAGCGTTACCGCGCACGCGGCCTCGTCGTCATCGGCGTGCCGTCCAACGATTTCGGCGCGCAGGAGCCGGGCACCGAGGCCGAGATTCTCGAATTCTGCGAAGTGAATTACGACATCGATTTTCCGCTGACCGCGAAAGAAGCCGTGATCGGCGAGGAGGCGCATCCCTTCTACAAATGGGTGGCCGAGGTCGGCGGTGAGAATGCGGCGCCGCGCTGGAACTTCCATAAATATCTGATCGGGCCCGGCGGCGAACTCGTGAACATCTATTCGAGCAAGGTCAGCCCGCTCGACGCGGCGCTGGTGAGCGAGATCGAGGCGCTGCTCGGCGCCTGAGGCTCACGGCGCGAAGGACCGCCTGTAGCTCTTATCCTTCGCATCGGTAAAGGGCGAGAGCTTGATCTCGACACGACGGTTTTGCGCCCGTCCTTCCGCCGTCCTGTTGCTTGCGATGGGCTCGCGCGCGCCCGCGCCGCGGAGGATGAAGCGCTTTCCGTCGAGGCCCTGATCGATCAGGAATTGCGCGACGTTTCGCGCACGCTCCTCCGACACCTTGCGGTTTGCCTCTGCCGTTCCCGCCTGATCGGTGTGTCCGGTAATATCGATCAGCAGACGGTCGTGTTCCCTTGCAATGCGGGCGAGGCGTTTCAGCGCCGACGCGGCATCGGGCCCGATGGCGGTCGAGTTCGGGGCGAAGGCGATATCCCTCTCCATGTTGAGATGAACCGAATTGCCAACACGCGTTACGCTGAAGCCGTGGTCCAGCAGGTCGGAGATGAGATCGTGCTCAACGCCGTCCATATAGGCGCCGACCTCGCGGCCGGGAATCGGCGCCACGCCCTTCTTCTGCATGGCCTGAACGCGCAGCGCCGCCGCGTCTGTGCTTGCCATCGAATAGGTGGGCGTGGGAGCGGGCGCCGGCGCTGGTGCCAGCGGCGCCGTCTGGCAGCCCGCGAGCGCGCCGCTCACGGCCATGATCGATAGAAATGCCCATCCCCCGCGCATGAAGGCTCCGCTCGCTATAAATTCGCAGCGCGACGAGGGGAACGGTCCCTGCCTGTGGCATCGGTCGCCAATGGTGTAAAAGATCCCCAGCCGTCGCGTGACGTTGCTTAAACTAGCAAAGCTTCGTCAGTGCGAGAACCGAATTGACGCACTTATAATCAAAAGGGAGAAGTCGCCATGTCGCTATTCGATCTGACCGGGAAGGTCGCCGTCGTCACCGGCTCGACCAAGGGCATCGGCGAGGCCATCGTGCATCGCCTAGCCGAGCATGGCGCGAAGGTTGTCGTATCGAGCCGCAAGGCCGATGCCTGCGACAAGGTCGCGGGCGAGATCAACGCGAAGCATGCGGGCGCGGCCATTGCCGTTCCCTGCAACATCGCGGACAAGGCCGACCTTCAGCGCCTCGTCGACACGACGAACAAGACCTGGGGCAAGATCGACATTCTCGTCTGCAATGCCGCGGTGAACCCCTTCTTCGGTTCCTCGAAGGACATTCCCGACGACGCTTTCGACAAGATCATGTCGTCCAACGTCAAGTCGAACCACTGGCTCTGCAACATGGTCATTCCCCAGATGGTCGAGCGCAAGGACGGCTCCATCATCATCATCTCGTCGATCGGCGGCCTGCGCGGTTCCTCCGTGCTCGGAGCCTATTGCCTGTCCAAGGCGGCCGACTTCCAGCTCGCGCGCAATCTCGCCGTCGAATACGGCCATCATAATGTGCGCGCGAACTGCATCGCGCCGGGCCTCATCAAGACGCGCTTCGCGCAGGCGCTCTGGGACAATCCCGACATTCTCGAAAAGTCGACATCGAACGCGCCGCTGAAGCGCATCGGCATGCCGGATGAAATCGCGGGCGCAGCCGTCTTCCTCGCGGGCAAGGCGGGCGCCTTCATGACGGGCCAGCAGCTCGTCATCGATGGCGGCGTCACGATCGCCTGAGCCCATGGAGAAAAGCCCGCTCACCATCCGCCCGCTCGAAGCGCGCGACCGCGCCGCATGGGGTGAATTGTGGGCGGGCTATCTCGCCTTCTACGAAACGGCGCTTGCGCCGGACGTGACCGAGGACACATGGGCGCGCCTTCTCTCGGGCGAACTCATTGGCCTTGTCGCGGTGGATGGCGAAGACAGGCCGCTCGGCTTCGCTCACGCGCTTCTTCATGCGGGCACATGGAGCCCGAAGCCGCTCTGCTATCTCGAAGACCTCTTCGTCCTTCCGCAGGCGCGGGGACAGGGGGCGGCCCGCGCCCTCATCGAGGCGCTCGCCGCTTGCGGACGTTCCGAAGGCTGGCTCAGGCTCTATTGGCAGACCGCGCGGGACAATGTGACGGCCCAGGCGCTTTACGACAAACTCGCCACCCGGACGAATTGGCTGCGTTACGACCTTGATCTTTAGTCCCGAATGACCACTTGTTTCTTTTCGGTCATCGCGCATTTTCAGGCGAAGTGGACCCCGGTTCGCCGTCCGAAAATGCGCCATGCAACATTTGAAACGCTTCTGATGAAGCGTTTCGGGGGAGGGTGCGATGAAAAGCGTGGTGGTAACGGGTGTGTCGACCGGCATCGGCTGGGGCGCGACCAAGGTTCTGACGAATGCGGGCTTTCACGTCTTCGGCAGCGTCCGCAAGGAAGCCGATGCGCAGCGTCTCAAACAGGAATTCGGCGATAAATTCACGCCGCTCCGCTTCGATGTGACCGATGTTGCCGCGGTGAAGCGCGGCGCCGATGAGGTTCGCGCCGCCTTGAAGGGCGAGAAGCTTTTCGGCCTCGTCAACAATGCGGGCATCGCGGTCTCCGGGCCCCTGCTCGAGCTTCCGCTCGACGAGTTCCGCCAGCAGATGGAAGTGAACCTCACCGGGCCCCTGATCGTCACGCAGGCATTCGCGCCGCTTCTCGGCGCCGATACCTCGCTCAAGGGCGCGCCGGGCCGCATCGTCAATATCAGCTCGGTCGGCGGCAAGCAGGCCGCCCCCTTCATCGGCCCCTATGCGGCGTCGAAATTCGCGCTTGAAGGCCTCTCCGAAAGTCTCCGCCGCGAACTCCTTCTCTTCGGCATCGACGTCATCGTCATCGGTCCCGGCGCGGTGAAAACACAGATCTGGGCAAAGGCCGAAGAGGTCGACATCACGCCCTATCGGAACAGTCCCTACTACCCGAGCCTGGTGAAGTTTCGCGACTTCTTCCTCAAGAGCGCCGAAACAGGCCTCACGCCTGAACGCCTCGGCGGCGCCATTCTGAAGGCGCTGACGGTGAAGAACCCCAAGGTGCGCTACGCCGTCGTGCCGCAGCGGCTCCAGAACTGGACGATTCCGCAGCTTCTCCCCAAGCGCTTTGTCGATCGCATGATCGGCAAGGCGACCGGCCTCATCAAGGGCTGATAAAAAAGCCCTCCGCGTGGAGAATGCGCGGAGGGCGTAACAGCAGGCGTTGGTCAGGAACGCCTCAGGCGACGTGGTCGAGAACCTTGCGGAAGCGTCCGAAGATTTCGTCGATCTGCGCCTTTTCGATGATGAGCGGCGGCGAGAAGGCGATGCAGTCGCCCGAGACGCGCACCATCATGTTCTCGTGGTGGAAGGCGTGACGCATGGTTTCGAAGCCGCGCTTGCCCGGCGTGCCGTCGACCGGAACGAGGTCGACCGCGCCTGCAAGGCCGATCACGCGGATATCGGCGACGAGCTTGTGATTCTTCAGACTCATCAGCGCATCGGCGAAATAGGGTTCGAGCGCCCGGGCTTTTTCGAAAAGCCCTTCCTTGCGATAGAGGTCGAGCGTCGCAAGGCCCGCGGCAGCGGCCAGCGGATGGCCCGAATAGGTGTAGCCGTGGAAAAGGTCGATTGCGTGGTCGGGGCCGGTCTGAAACGCGTCGTAGATGTGCTTGCGCACGATCGCGCCGCCCATCGGCACCGTGCCAGAGGTGATGCCCTTGGCGAAGGTGATGATGTCGGGCGTCACGCCAAAGCGTTCGGCGGCGAAGCCGTAGCCGAGGCGGCCATAGCCTGTGATGACCTCGTCGAAGATCAGCAGGATGCCGTGCTTCGTGCAGATTTCGCGGATCTTCTGCAGATAGCCCTTGGGCGGCGGCAGCACGCCCGTCGAGCCCGACATCGGCTCGATGATGACGGCGGCGATGGTCGAGGCGTCATGCAGGTCGATGAGCCGCTGCAAGTCGTCGGCGAGATGCGCGCCCCATTCCGGCTGACCGATGGTGAAGGCCTGCTCGGCACGGTTATAGGTGTGGGGCAGGTGGTCGACGCCCGCCACCAGATTGCCGTACCACTTGCGGTTCGCGACCATGCCGCCCACCGCCGTGCCGCCGAAATTGACGCCGTGATAGCCGCGCTCGCGGCCGATGAGGCGTGTGCGGCTCGCCTCGCCATTGATGCGGTGATAGGCGAGCGCGATCTTCAGCGCCGACTCGTCGGCTTCCGAACCGGAATTGCAGAAAAGCACATGGTCGAGATCGCCGGGCGCGAGGTTCGCGATGCGGCTCGCGAGCTCGAAGGCCTTTGGGTGGCCGAACTGAAAGGTCGGCGCGAAGTCGAGTTCGGCGGCCTGGTCCTGGATGGCCTTCACGATGTCTTCGCGGCAATGGCCCGCATTGCAGCACCAGAGGCCGGCCGTGGCGTCGAGTACTTCCGTGCCGTCGGGCTTGTAATAATGGACGCCCTTGGCGCGCGCGATCATGCGCGGCTCGCGCTTGAACTGGCGGTTGGGCGTGTAGGGCAGCCAGTTCGACTCGAGGTCGTTCGGCGCGGCGGCGTCGGCGCTCATGGAAGGTCACTCCTGTTGACGAAAGCCTTACAATTCAAAGCCTCAGGCGTGGGCAAATCAAGGGGTTTCGGGCGTGACTTTGGCTATATGTCGAGTATTTTAAACGCCATGGCAAAGGGCGCGACGAAGAGCGGAAAGAGTGCGGCGAAGCCGGCGGCGGGGAATTTCCGCCGCGCCCATGGCGCTGCGCAGATGCCCGCCTCGCTGGATATCGACGGGGAGATGCCCGACATCGGCGCGCGGCTCCGCGCCTTCCGCACCATGCACGGCCTTTCACAGCGCGAACTCGCCAAGCGCGCGGGCGTGACCAACGGTACCATTTCCCTCATCGAGCAGAATCGGGTGAGCCCGTCCCTCGGCTCGCTGAAAAAGGTGCTCGACGGTTTCCCCATTTCCATCGCCGATTTCCTGACGCTGGAATTGAAACCGCGCACGAGGGTTTTTTATCAGGCCAAGGAATTGCGCGAGATCGCGGGCGGGCCCATCTCCTTCCGTCTGGTCGGGCGAGACACGCAGGGCCGCGCCATCCAGATGATGCATGAGCGCTACGCCCCCGGCGCCGACACGGGCGACGACATGCTCTCCCATATCGGCGAGGAAAGCGGCATCGTCGTCTCGGGGCTCATCGAACTGACAGTGGGCGGCGAGACGCGCAAGCTCATGCCCGGCGACGCCTATTACTTCGACTCGCGCCTTCCCCACCGCTTCCGCAATCCCGGCACCATCGACTGCGTCATCGTTTCGGCCTGTTGCCCGCCGAGCTTTTGAGTGTTTTTCGTCATGGCCCGGCTTGGCCGGGCCATCCACGTCTTTCTACCGAGGTGCCGTGAAGACGTGGATGCCCCGCCTGAAGCGGGGCATGACGGGCGAAGGCGGGAAGCGGGGCATGCGTGACGCGAGGTAATCCGTCGAGCCCATGACAAGCCGCTCCATTTTTGCCATGGTCCCCGCCCGGAGGAACCCAGCATGACCCAGACCAAATCTCTCGCCACGCTTCTCGCCGAACCCGGCATCATCGTCGCGCCCGGCGCCTATGACGCGCTGTCGGCCAAGGTCGCCGCGCAGGCAGGCAGCCCCGCGGTTTACATGACGGGCTTCGGCGTCGCCGGTTCCACGCTCGGCCTGCCCGATATTGGCCTCATGTCCGCCACCGAAATGGCCGACCGCGTTCGCGCCATTGCCGACGCGGCGATGCCTGCGCCCCTCATTGCCGATGGCGACAATGGTCATGGCGGCCCGCTCAATGCCGCGCGGCTGACGCGGCTTTACGAGGCGGCGGGCGCGCAATGCATCCAGCTTGAGGATCAGGTCTTCCCCAAGCGCTGCGGCCATATGGAAGGCAAGGAAGTCGTTTCGACCGAAGACGCGGCGCAGAAGATCCGCGCCGTCGCCGAAGCGCGCAACTCGAAGGACTTCAAGATCATGGCGCGCACCGATGCCCGCGCGACGCATGATCTCGACGAGGCGCTGCGGCGCGGCGAAGCCTTCCTCAAGGCGGGCGCGGACATTCTCTTCATCGAGGCGCCGCGCGACATGGCCGAGCTTGAACGCGTTACCACGACGTTCAAGGGCGTGCCGCTGCTCGCCAACATGGTCGAGGACGGCAAGACGCCCTATCTCTCGACGAAGGTTCTGGAAGAACTCGGCTTCAAGATCGCCATCTTCCCGGTGGCAAGCCTTCTCGCCGTGACGAAACGCCTGCAGGACGTCTATGCGACGCTTCTCAAGGGCGAGGGTCTGCCCGCGGACGATACCCGCGTCACCTTCCAGCGTTACAACGAGATCGTCGGCTTGCCGGAAATGCTTGCCAGCGCCGCGCGCATCGCAGCCGAGGGGAAGTAATGCCGAGCTGGTCGAACATCCTGAAGCGCATCGCGGCGGGCGAGGTCGAAAAGGCTCCGCCGCATGTGACGGCGCTCAATCTCTATGCGGGTAAGCTCACCGTGATCGAGCCCGGCCGCATCCGCTACGACTGGCCCGTCGATCAGCAATACATGAACCCGGTCGCGATCTTCGGCGGCTATCTCGCAACGCTCGCCGACCAGACCTGCTCCTTCGCGCTGATGACCATGCTGAAGGACGACCAGAATTTCACCACCAGCGATTTGCAGATGCATTTCTTCCGCCCCGTGACGGAAGGCATTCTCGCCTGTGAAGGCCATGTGGTGAATGTCTCGAAGACGCAGGCCTATGTGGAAGCGACTTTCACCAATGCCGACGGCAAGATCGCGCTGAAGGCGAGGGCGGTGGAGCGCATCATTCCGGCTTGAGGACTCTCGTCTCGTCATGGCCCGGCTTGTCCGGGCCATCCACGTCTTTCGTCAAGGCGTGTGGCACAGACGTGGATGGCCCGCATGAAGCGGGCCATGACGGTTGGGTTGGTGACAGGCTTTCACTCCACCCACTTCCTCCACGCCCGCGCAAACTCGCCCGAACGCTTCGCCTCCGCGATCCATGAATCGACGGCGCGTTTCAATTCCTCATCCTTCGGCATGAGGTAAGCCTTCTCCGCATGGTCGAAGGGACGGTCGGGATGCACGGCGCAAAGCGTCGGGTGGAGCTTCGACTGCACCCGCGTTTCCACGGCGTCGGTAATCATCAGGTCCGCGCGGCCCGCCACGATCTCGTCGAAGATCGTGCTGTTGTCCTTGTGGAGGATCACCGTCGCGCGATGGATATGGGCGCGGGCGAATTTCTCGTTGGTCCCGCCCGGATTGACGACGAGGCGGATGCCGGGGCGGTCGATCTGTTTGAGCGTCTGGAACCGCTCCACCAGCGAGCAGCGGGTGATCGGCGTTTTCCCGTCGCTGAGGACCGGCGCCGAAAAGAGCCCGATCTTCGCCCGCGCGGGCGTCACCGAGACCCCGCCCATGGCGATGTCGAACTTGCTGGCCTCGAGGTCCGCCGAAAGCGTCGGCCAGCTCGTCTTGACGAAGCGGGGCTTGAGCCCCAGCGAAGCCGCCAGCGAACGCCCGAGATCGACGTCGAGCCCCGAAAATTCGGCCCCCTCAAAGGCCGAAAAGGGCCTGTAATCCCCGGTGAGCCCGATCCGAAGCTCGCCTGCCGCCCGGATGGCGTCGAGCCGGGCCCCCGCACCCGCCGGAAGGGGGAGCGCGAGCGCCATCAGCCCCAGGAAAAGCGCCAGAACCCGAAAACCCATGACCCGTTCCTCCAAATCGATCCTGCCCGGAGCCTAACCCACTGCCCCGAGCCGGGGATAAATGCCCTTTACTGGACTGTTAGGGGGCCTGCTGCTAGAAAGCGCCCCATGAAAATGCGTCATTTGAGCCGTTTTGCCATAGGGCCCGCGCGAATTAGCGGCCCGGCCTGCCGCTGAGGGTCCCAAGGGCCCCGATCCAGCGCTTCGGGCCGGGACGAGAACCCATGACGCAAACCCCGAACTGCTCGAGACCCTGATGGCCAGCGACAGCAAGACCGATAACGAAACGCCCGCCCGCGATTACCGCGAGACGATCTTCCTTCCCGAAACGCCCTTCCCGATGAAGGCAGGCCTTCCGCAGCGCGAGCCCGAATGGCTCGCCCGCTGGGAGAAGATGGACCTTTACGGCCGCCTGCGCCTCGAAGCCAAGGGCCGAGAGCCCTTCATCCTTCATGACGGCCCGCCCTATGCGAACGGCAACATCCATATCGGCCATGCGCTCAACAAGACGCTGAAGGACATCGTCGTCCGCTCGCAGCAGATGATGGGCAAGGACGCCAATTACGTTCCCGGCTGGGATTGCCACGGTCTCCCGATCGAATGGCAGATCGAGGAAAAGTACCGCGCCAAGGGCAAGAACAAGGATGAGGTTCCCTCGTCCGAGTTCCGCCGCGAATGCCGTGACTTCGCCGCGGGCTGGATCGAAATCCAGAAGGCTGAGTTCAAGCGCCTCGGCATCACCGGCGACTGGGACAATCCCTACACCACCATGGCCTTCGGCGCGGAAGCGAAGATCGTCGAGGAATTCCTGAAATTCGCCCGCGAAGGCGGCGGCCTCTATCGCGGCTCGAAGCCGGTCATGTGGTCCATCGTCGAAAAGACGGCGCTCGCCGAAGCCGAAGTCGAATATCACGACCATGTGTCGCGCACGATCTTCGTGAAGTTCCCGGTCCGCAAGGGTCCGGCGGAGCTCGACGGCGCCTGCGTCGTCATCTGGACCACCACGCCCTGGACCATTCCGGGCAACCGCGCCATCGCTTTCTCGAAGACCATCGGATACGGCCTCTATCGCATCGAAGCCGTGGACGAGGGCAGCCTTTCGCAGGTTGGCGATCTTCTGGTGCTGGCCGATGGTCTTGCCGATGAAGTGTTCAAGGCGGCGAAGGTTTCCGCATGGGAACGCAAGCAGGCCGTCGATCCTTCGACGATTGCGACCACCGCGCACCCCTTCGCCGGTCAGGGCTATGAGTTCGACGTGCCGCTGCTCGCGGGCGATTTCGTCACCGACGAGACGGGTACCGGCTTCGTCCATATCGCGCCCGGCCACGGTCAGGACGACTACGAGCTCTGGATGTCGAGCTTCGGCCAGAAGGGCATTCCCGACACGGTGAATGCCGAAGGCGTCTATTACGATCATGTGCCGCTCTTCGCGGGCAAGTTCGTGCTGACCCGTCAGGGCAAGGAAGGAACGGCCAACGCCGCCGTCATCGAGGAATTGCAGAAGGCGGGCAGGCTGCTCTCGCAGGGCAAGCTCACCCATTCCTATCCGCATTCATGGCGCTCCAAGGCGCCGCTCATCTTCCGCAACACGCCGCAATGGTTCATCTCCATGGAGACGAACAACCTGCGGGAAATCGCGCTCGCTGAAATCGACAAGACGCGCTTCGTGCCTGCCGCGGGCCGCAACCGCATCTATTCGATGGTCGAAGGCCGCCCCGACTGGGTCGTCTCCCGCCAGCGCGCCTGGGGCGTGCCGCTGACGCTGTTCGTCGGCAAGAACGACGGCGCGATCCTGCGCGACGAGGCGGTCAATAATCGCATCGTCGAGGCTGTGAAGGCCGAAGGCGCCGATGCCTGGTTCGACAAGCCCGCGAGCTATTTCCTCGGTGAGGCCTACAACCCCGACGATTTCGAGAAGGTCACGGACATTCTCGACGTCTGGTTCGATTCAGGCTGCACGCATGCCTTCGTGCTCGAAGATCGCGCGGATCTGCGCTCGCCCGCCGATCTCTATCTCGAAGGTTCGGACCAGCATCGCGGCTGGTTCCATTCCTCGCTGCTGGAAAGCTGCGGCACGCGCGGCCATGCGCCCTACAAGCAGGTTCTGACTCACGGCTTCACGCTGGACGAGCAGGGCCGCAAGATGTCGAAGTCGCTCGGCAACACCATCGTGCCGCAGAAGATCGTCGAGCAGAACGGCGCCGACATTCTGCGCCTCTGGGTTGCCTCCACCGACTACTGGGAAGACCAGCGCATCGGGCCGGAAATCATCAAGTCGAACGTCGAGGCCTATCGCAAGCTGCGCAACACCTTCCGCTACATGCTGGGCAGCCTCACCGGCTTCAGCGATGCGGAGCGCGTGCCGCTTGCGGACATGCCGGAACTCGAACGCGCGATCCTGCATCGCCTGTTCGAACTCGATGAGCTGGTTCGCAAGGCCTACAATGACTACGACTTCAAGCGCGTCTTCCATGCGGTGTCGAACTTCATGACGGTCGATCTCTCGGCCTTCTATTTCGACATCCGCAAGGACGCGCTCTATTGCGACGCGCTGTCGTCGACGCGCCGCCGCGCCTGCCGCACCGTGCTCGACCACCTCTTCATGTCGCTGACGGCATGGCTCGCGCCGATCCTCTGCTTCACCACGGAAGAGGCATGGCTGACGCGCTTCCCGTCGGAAGACGGCACGGTTCATACGCGCCTCTTCCCGGATCTGCCGGCCGAATGGCGCAATGATGCGCTGGCCGAGAAGTGGCGCAAGGTCCGCGAGCTTCGCCGCGTCGTTACCGGCGCACTGGAAGTCGAACGCCGCGAGAAGCGCATCGGCGCCAGCCTCGAAGCCGCGCCCGATGTCTATGTCACGAATGCCGAACTGCTCGCGGCCATGGAAGGTCTCGATCTCGCCGAAATCGCGATCACCTCTCAGGCCCGGCTCATCGACGGAGAAGGCCCCGCCGATGCGTTCAGGCTGGAGGATGTGCCGGGGGTCGCCGTCGTGCCGCAGCTCGCGCAGGGCAAGAAATGCGCGCGCTCATGGAAAATCCTTCCCGAAGTGGGCTCCGTGCCGGGTTTTCCGGACCTGACCCCGCGCGACGCCGCTGCCGTTCAGGAATTCGACGCCCGCCGAAAAGGATAAGCCATGGCGCTCTCCATTGCCGGAAGGCCGGTCTGGGGCCCCCTTTCGGGGCTCGGGTCCCTTGTCGCCGTCCTGGGCTTTGCGTCCGACCGTCTCCATAAGTGGTGGATGCTCGATGTCTTCGAGATCGCCGGTCGGGGCCGCTATCAGGTGACCTCGTTCTTCGACCTCGTCATGGCCTGGAACAAGGGCGTGAGTTACGGCCTCTTTCAGGCGGAAACGACAATCGGTCGCATCGCCCTCATTCTGTTCGCCCTCTTCGTCGTTGGCGGGCTTGGATTATGGTTAGCGAAAGCGCAGTTGAAGATAAGTGCGGTGGCCATCGGCCTCGTCATCGGCGGTGCGCTCGGCAATGTTCTGGACCGCTTCGTCTATGGCGCCGTGGCAGACTTTTTTAGTTTTCACGCCTTCGGCTTTTACTGGTATATCTTCAACGTTGCGGATATCTGGATCGTGATGGGCGTCGGCCTGATCCTGCTGGAATCCGTGCTTCCGGGTGTGTTCGGACCGGTTAACTCCGAACAGAGTGACCAGGGCGAGGCGCGCTAGGACGAGCGTGCCTGAGACGCCCGGTAGGGCTAGCGGCACTGGGCCCAAAGCTGAAGGACATGACGGTAATGCTGAAGAGCAGGCGGATTTTTAGCCTGGGTATGCTTGGCGCCCTGTCTCTGGCGCTTGCTGGTTGCGGCGGCGGCGGCATCAAGGATGCGCTCGGCTATTCCAAGGATGCGCCGGATGAGTTCGCGGTCGTCACCAAGGCGCCGCTCGTCATCCCGCCGGAATTCTCGCTCCGTCCCCCGCAGCCCGGCGCGCCGAGGCCGCAGGAAGCGAATTTGCAGCCGTCGGCCCGCGCACAGGCCGCGCTGACCGGTCAGGAAGGCGGAGCCGTATCGGGCGACGCAAGCTCGGGCGAGCAGTCCCTGCTGGCCCAGACGGGCGCTGCGGATGCCGATCCCAATATTCGCGCGGTCGTGAACAACGAAACGCGCACGCTGGTCGAAAAGGACGCGAAGCTCACCGACGACATTCTCTTCTGGCAGCAGCGCACGCCGCCGGATGAGCGTCTGGTCGATGCGGCGGCCGAAAAGAAGCGCGTCGAGCAGAACGAAGCACAAGGCAAGCCGGTTACCGAAGGCGAAACGCCCTCCAGGGCCCCGGAGAAGCCGGGTTTCTTCAGCGGCCTCTGGTCGTCGATCTTCTGATCGATCCATCATAAAGAAGTTGAACGAAGGCTCGCCTCCAAAGGCGAGCCTTCTCCGTCCCGCCCCTCCGGCCGTGGAGCGAGTGCTTGCTTCTTTCCCGTGAACTGCGCCTCCGGCATCTGACCGCCTCGGCCATTCTGGCCGTTCTCGTCGCTTCCGGTGCGAACGCCGCACCGCAGACGACGCTTTCGCCGCAGCCCGCGGCGGTTGCTCAGTCTGCGAAACCGGGCGCCGATCCGCGTCCTGTCGCGCCAAATCCGCAAGCGCCGGAAATGTTCCGCCTTTCCAACGGCATGGATGTACTCGTCATCCCGGATCACCGCGCGCCGGTCGTCACCCACATGGTCTGGTACCGGGTCGGCGCCGCCGACGAGACGCCGGGCAAGACAGGCCTCGCGCATTTCCTCGAACATCTGATGTTCAAGGGGACGGAGAAGATCGCGCCCGGCGAGTTCTCCAAGACGGTCGCCCGCAATGGCGGGCAGGACAACGCCTTCACCAATTACGACTTCACGGCCTATTACCAGGCGATCGCGAAGGACCGCCTTCCGCTCGTGATGGGGATGGAGGCGGACCGCATGACGGGCCTGCGCCTCACCGACAAGGAAGTCTTGCCCGAGCGCGATGTCATCATCGAAGAGCTTCGCATGCGCATCGAGAATGAGCCGGTGGCGCTGCTGCAATCCGCGATGAACGCGAAGCTCTACGGCAGGCACCCCTATGGCCGCGACGTGATCGGCGAGAAGGCGGAAGTCGAGAAGCTTTCGACCGCCGATGCGCTCGATTTCTATCGCCGCTTCTATACGCCGAACAACGCCATCCTGATCGTCGCGGGCGACATCACCGGCGCCGAGCTGAAGCCGCTGGCCGAGAAATATTACGGCCACATCGGCGATCGTGCTCCGACCTATGTTCCCAAACGCCCGGCCGTCCAGTGGCCGCAGTCGCCCGAGCGTGTCACGCTGCGCGATCCGCGCGTACAGGAGCCCACCTGGTTGCGCTTCTATCCCGCGCCTTCGCAGGCCCAGGCCGGCCCTCGCGCGGCAGCCGCGCTCGACGTTCTCGCTGAAATTCTCGGCGGCGGTACCACGAGCCGCCTCTATCAGGCGCTCGTCGTCCGCGACAAGGTCGCGACCGCGGTCCAGTCCTGGTACGACGGCGGCAATCTCGATGCGGGCGATTTCGGCGTTTATGCGCTGCCGCGCCTCGGCGGAAACCTTGCCGATTCCGAAAAGGCGATTGCGGCCGAGATCGCACGTCTTCTGAAGGACGGGGTCTCCGCGGAGGAACTCGACCGGGCAAAGACGCAGCTTGTCGCGAGCGACATCTATGCCCGCGATACGCAGCAGACGCTCGCATATACCTATGGCAGCGCGTTGATGACGGGCGTTTCCGCCCGCGAGGTCTTCGAGTGGCCCGACTTCATCCGCGCGGTCACCGCCGAGGATGTGCTCGCCGCCGCGCACGGAATTTTCGACAAGGCAAACACGGTCACGGGCGAACTTCTGCCGGAGGAAAAGAAATGATGCGCCGGCGTCTTCTCTCTTTCTGTGCCGCGTTTGCGGCTTTCGTCCTTGTCGCCGCGCCTGCGGAAGCGATGAAGATCGAGCGCGTGGTGAGTCCCGGCGGCATCGAGGCGTGGCTCGTCGAGGAAACGGCGGTGCCGGTCATCGTCATGAATGTTTCCTGGGAGGGCGGTTCCGCCAGCGATCCCAGGGGCAAGGAAGGGCTCGCCAATCTGGCCTCCGGTCTCTTCGATGAAGGCGCGGGCGATCTCGATTCTGAAACGTTCCAGAAGAAGCTTGCGGCCACCGGCGCGGTCATGAGTTTTTCCGAGGATCGGGATTATTTCGAGGCGAGCTTCAAGACACTCGCGGATAAGCGTGACGATGCTTTCGCGCTGTTCGGGCTGGCGGTTACAAAACCTCGCTTCGACCCGGAAGCGGTGGAGCGCATCCGCGCCCAGATCGCCAGCATCATTGCGCGGAACATGGAAGAACCCGGCTGGATCGCCGCGCAGGGCTGGTACAAGGCGGCCTTTGGCAACCACCCCTATGCGCGTCCGAGCGACGGTACGCTGAAGTCGCTTGCCGGGCTTACCCAGGCAGACCTTCACGCCTTCAAGCGCAACGTGCTCGCGCGCGACAACATGAAGATTGCGGTCGTCGGCCCGATCACGCCCGCAGAGCTTGCGGCGCTGCTCGACAAGACCTTCGGCGCGCTGCCGGCGCATGCGCAACTGCCGAAGGTCTCGGAAGTGAAGGTGGCGGCGAAGGACAGGATTGTCGTCGAGAAGCGGCCCTTCCCGCAAAGCGTCGTGATCTTCGGACGACAGGGCCTGAAGCGCGCCGATCCGGATTTCGTGCCTGCCTTCATCATGAATTATGTGCTTGGCGGCGGCAGCTTTTCCTCGCGGCTGATGGAAGAGGTGCGCGAGAAGAGGGGCCTCGCCTATTCGGTATCGAGCTATCTCGCGCCACTCCGCCACGGCGCGCTGATGATGGGTGAACTCGGCACCAAGAACGCGAGCGTCGGTCTTTCGCTATCGCTGATCCGCAAGGAGCTTGCGCGTATGGCGGCTGGCGGCGTCACCGACAAGGAACTTGCCGACGCCAAGACCTATCTGACGGGTTCCTATCCGCTGCGCTTCAATTCCAACGGCAAGATCGCGAACGAGCTCATCGGCATCCAGACCGAAAATCTCGGCATCGATTATGTGGATCGCCGCAACGCCATGATCGAAGCCGTGACGAAGGAGGACATCGCCCGCGTCGCGAAGAGACTCCTGGCCGGCGGCGGCCTCATCGTCTCGATCGTTGGCGAACCCAACATGTCGGAAAAGCTCCCCGAGGGGACGAAGCTCCGTCCCATGCCCGAGCCCACGGGGCGGCCGACCGAAGGGGTGCCCGGCGCCTCGCAGTAGTGCAGTCTGCCTCGAAATGGTCATGATCGCTGTTGATGCTGCTTACCAAGGGTTATTGTTAAATCAGTAAACCCGAGGGAGCGCCCGGACCGATTCTCGGTTGAACCGGGCCATCTGCTGCGGAACCAAAGAGCGAGCCATGTCTCAGACGAGCCTGCCTTACGAACAGAATGTCGATGCCTGCTTCGAGGAAAAGATCGGTGCGGGCGGTCTTTCCCCCGCAGCCTATGCCGGTGCATTGAGAGAGGCCGAAGGCGCGCTTGCCTGGTTGCGCGAGTCCTACCGCGACAGTTCGCTTGCGCTGCTGCATCTGCCCGAGCGCAAGCACGACCTCGAGCCCTTGCGCGCCGCGGCGGCAAAGCTTCTCGACAATACGACCGATCTCTTCGTACTCGGCACGGGCGGCTCATCGCTCGGCGGGCAGGCGCTTGCCCAGCTGACGAGCTGGGGCACGCAGGGCCATGTGCAGAAGAGCCCGCGAATCTTCTTCCTCGACAATCTCGATGCCCAGACCATGCAGGCCGCGATCTCGTCCTGCGATCTCAGGACGACGCGCTTCCTCGTCGTCTCGAAGTCGGGCGGAACGGTCGAGACCTCGATCCAGACGCTGGCCGCGATGACCGCCATCGAAAAAGCGGGCGGCGGAAAATACATGAAGCATCATTTCGTGGTGCTGACCGAGCCCGCGCAGCACGGCAAGGCCAATCCACTACGCGCGCTTGCCGAGAAATACGGCTTCGCGACGCTGGAGCACGACACCGGAGTCGGCGGCCGCTATTCGGTGCTGACCAATGTGGGCCTGCTTCCGGCGCATATTCTCGGCCTTGATGTCGAAGCCGTGCGCGCCGGCGCGGGCGAAGTGCTGGCGCCGATTCTCGCCGGCAAGCCCGCAGCCGAAGTGGCGCCCGCCGTGGGCGCCGCCCTGTCGCTGGCGTTGCAGCGCGAGAAAGGCGCGAACCTTTCGGTCTTCATGGCCTATGCCGACCGGCTGGAACGCTTCCTTGCCTGGCACGCGCAGCTTTGGGCGGAGAGCCTCGGCAAGAGCGGCCACGGCACCACGCCCGTACGCGCCATCGGACCGGTCGATCAGCACAGCCAGTTGCAGCTCTATCTCGGCGGACCGAAGGACAAGATGTATTCGGTTTTCCTGACCGAAACGGCGGGCGAGGGGTTGGAGGTCGCGGAAAGCTTTGCGGATGAACCTGCTTTCGCGTCGCTCGCGGGCCACCACATCGGCGATCTCGTCGATGCCGAGGCGCGCGCCACGGTCGATACGCTGATCCGCAACGGTCGCCCGGTCCGCACCTTCAAGCTCGGGACGCTTTGCGAACGCACGCTCGGCGCGCTGCTCATGCATTTCATGCTTGAGACGATCATCGCCGGAAAGATGCTCGGCATCGATCCCTTCGATCAGCCGGCCGTCGAGGAAGGCAAGATCCTCGCCAAGAAATATCTGGCGGAGATGAAATAGTTCCATGGGCGTCATTCACCGTCTCAGCGAGGGAACGATCAACCGCATCGCCGCAGGCGAAGTGGTGGAGCGGCCTGCGAGCGCGGTGAAGGAGCTCGTGGAAAATGCTCTCGACGCGGGCGCGCGCCATATCGACATCGTCATCTCCGGCGGCGGGCGCGAGCTCATCCGCATCACGGATGATGGTTGCGGCATGTCGGCAGAGGATCTCGCACTTGCCATCGAGCGCCATGCGACATCGAAACTGCGCATGGACGAGACGGGGCGCGAGGATCTTCTCGACATCGCGACGCTCGGCTTTCGCGGCGAGGCACTTCCCTCGATCGGCGCGGTGGCGCGTCTGTCGATCCTCGCCCGCGTCGCGGGCAGCGACACCGCGCATCGCGTGACCGTCGAAGGCGGGCATGTGTCGTCGGTGGAGCCCGCCGCCGGACCCGTCGGCACGCGCATCGAAGTGCGCGATCTTTTCTTCGCCACGCCCGCGCGCTTGAAGTTTCTCAAGGGCGAGCGTGCGGAAGCGCTTGCCGTCACGGAAATCGTGAAGCGCCTCGCCATGGCGCATCCGGAAGTTGCCTTCTCGCTCACGAGCGAAACACGCAACATTCTTCGCCTCGAAGCCGAGATGCCGGGCGAGGTGGGGCGGCTCGGCCGTCTCGGCGCGATCATGGGACGCGATTTCGCGGAGAACGCGCTTGCCATCAATGCCATGCGCGACGGTATCGCGCTTTCGGGCTTTGCCGGCTTGCCGACCTATAATCGCGGCACGGCCCAGATGCAGTTTCTCTTCGTCAATGGCCGCCCGGTGCGCGACAAGCTCGTCATCGGCGCGGTGCGCGGCGCCTATGCCGACTATCTTGCACGCGACCGTCATCCGGCGGTTGCGCTCTTCGTCGATCTCGATCCGCGCGAGGTCGATGTGAACGTGCATCCGGCGAAATCCGAAGTGCGCTTCCGTGACGCGGCGCTGGTGCGCGGCCTCATCGTCGGTGCGCTCCGCCATGCGCTGCACGAGGCGGGGCATCGCGCTTCGACGACAGTCGCCGACGCCGCGTTAGGCGCGCTGCGGCCTGTTGCGCAGCCTGTCTTTTCGGGCGGCGGATTTACACGCAGCTATGCGCCGATGCAGACGCCGGGCGTCGCCGAAACCGCGCCGGGCTGGCAGGGTGCCTTTGCCGATCTCGGTGGGCAGGCCGCCCGTGTCGTCATGGAGGCGGCAACCGATGCGCCGTCTCCTTCTGCCGAGAACCTGCCGCTCGGCGTTGCGCGCGGTCAGCTTCACGAGACCTACATTGTTGCGCAGACGGCGGATGGCATCGTCATCGTGGACCAGCATGCCGCGCATGAACGCCTTGTCTATGAACGCATGAAAAAGGCGATGGCGGAACGCGGCGTCGCGCGGCAGATGTTGCTGATCCCCGAAGTCGTCGAACTCGACGAAGCGGAAGCAGAGCGCCTCGTCGCACGCGCGGGCGAACTTTCCGAACTCGGCTTCGTGCTCGAAGGCTTCGGTCCGGGCGCGGTCGCCGTGCGTGAGGTGCCGGCGATCTTCGGCAAGCTCGATGTCGCGGGCCTCGTGCGCGATCTCGCCGACGATCTGTCGGAGATGGATGAAGCCCTGTCGCTCAAGGAAAGGCTCGAAGACGTTTGCGGCACCATCGCCTGTCACGGTTCCGTGCGCTCCGGCCGCCGGCTCACAGCCGAGGAAATGAATGCGCTCCTGCGCGAGATGGAAGTGACGCCCCATTCCGGCCAGTGCAATCATGGCCGCCCGACCTATGTCGAACTGAAGCTCACCGATATCGAAAGATTGTTCGGTCGGCGCTGAGCGCCTAGCGGATCAGGTCTTCCAGAAACGTTCTGAGATCGTCCGTCGCGTGATGCACATGCGCCGCCTCGCCGCCTTCATGCGAAAGCCGCTGATAGCGTTCCGTTCCGCCTTCGACCGTGGGGCGGACCCAGACCGTCTTCATGCCGAGGTCATGCGGGATTTCGAGGTTGCGCGGAATGTCCTCGAACATGGCAGCGCGCTCCGGCGCAATGCCGCTTTCCAGCACGAAGCGCTCATAGGCCTCGCGCATCGGCTTCGGCTTGTAGCCGG
This sequence comes from Parvibaculum sp., assembly GCF_039680535.1. Lineage (GTDB taxonomy): Bacteria > Pseudomonadota > Alphaproteobacteria > Parvibaculales > Parvibaculaceae > Parvibaculum. The sequence goes on from NZ_JBDKSS010000013.1 coordinate 59,171, forward strand.
TCGAGACGATGTCGTAGATGCCGTCGAACACATGCGCGATGCCGAGCTGGCCCACCACGTTCCTCGCATGCGTCATCGAACCATTGGTGAAAATGATCTTCCGCCCCGGAAGGCTTGCAATGGCGCGGCCGAGCGCGTCGTCGGGGGCGACGACGCTCACATCGATGTCGTGGACATGGGCGAGGAAGCGCCCGGGTTCGATCCCGTGGACGGCCATGAGGCCGGCGAGTGTCGTCCCGTGCTCGACATAGAAATCCTTCTGCACCCGCTTCGCTTCCACCGCGTCGACATCGAGCGCCTGCATGATGAATTCGCACATCTTCACGTCGATCTGCGCGAAGAGATCGCATTCCGGCGGATAAAGCGTGTTGTCGAGGTCGAAGACCCAATGCTCCACATGCGCGAAATCGGCAGCGCGATGCATGGGGCGGACTGGCTTGGTTGACGAATTCATGAGGCTCGGCCCGGAAGGGATCGGAAGCAGCCCATATGTGGCGCGTCGGCCAGCTTCTGACAAGTTGATTCAAGGTGAGGGTAATTCTTAACGGCCCTTTAATGACCCGCCGGGAGAATCGCCACATTGGAGAGCCCGATGCCGCTGACGCGCCTGAAGCAGATTTTCTCCCGCCGCAAACTCCCCCGGGACTTGCGCTACGAAGACGCGCGCCTGGCCCTCGAGAGCCGGTCCCTGGAGATCAAGCGCGAGCTTGCCGCCCGAACGGACGCGCCGCCCGAGACGCTCTACTATCTCGCGGGTGATGATGACGCCTCCATCCGCACCCTTGTCGCGGCCAATCCGGCGACGCCCATTCAGGCCGACGAACTTCTTCAGATCGATGCCGACGGCGAGGTGCGCTCTGAGCTTGCGCGCAAGATCGGCCGCATCGTTCCCGACATGGACGAGGGTGAACGCCGCCAGGTGCGCGACCGCATGCTGGTGCTGCTCGAAAAGCTCGCGCAGGATGAGCTTGCCCGCGTCCGCCGCATCGTCGCGGAGGAAATCAAGTCCTGTCCGCATATCCCGAAGCGCATAGCGCTCCGCCTCGCCCGCGATGCGGAAGTCATGGTCTGCGGGCCGGTGCTCGAATATTCGCCGCTCCTTTCCGATGAGGATCTCGTCGAGATCGTGGCGACGACGCGGGTTCACGGCGCGCTGGAAGCCATCGCGCGGCGCCGCAATGTGAGCGCCGGCGTTGCCGATGCCATCGTCGCCACGCTCGACATTCCGGCGGTGGCGCAGCTTCTCGCCAATCCGCGCGCCGATATCCGCGAGGAGACGCTCGACAAGGTGATCCGCGAGGCGGCGACCATCGAGGCGTGGCACCTGCCGCTGGTCATGCGGCCATCGCTCTCGCTTCGCGCAATCCGCCGTATCGCCGTTTTCGTCTCCCGCGCGCTGGTGGATGAAATCGGCCGTCATCATCATCTCGATGCGGAAACGCAGACCTGGCTCAAGGCGCGCGCGCAGTCGCGCATCGAGGAACGGCCGGTCGAGGATGCGACGCCGGACGCGGCAGCCGCCGCGATCAGGAAGGCCTTTGCGGCGGGAAGTCTCGGCGACGATCAGATCACCAAGGCGGCTTCCTTGAAACAGAAGGGCGCGGTGGCGCTCGCTCTGTCGCTTCTCTGCGCTGCGCCGGAAGAAGCCATTCTGCGGGCGATCGAGGTCAAGAGCGGCAAGGGCATTGCGGCGATCTGCTGGCGCGCGGGCCTTGCCATGCGCACGGCGCTCGCGGTGCAGATCTTCGTTGCCAATGTTCCGGTGGATACGCGCGTTCTTCCGCGCGGCGGCGTCGACTACCCGATGGATGAGGGCGAGATGCTGTGGCATCTGCGCTATCTCGGCGTGTTTGGATAGCCCTTCAGGGCATGCAGAAAAGCTCTTCCCACGGCCCTTCGCCTGCCTTGCAGGTGAAGGAACTGCCGTCTGTGCATTCCCAGACCTGCATATGTATGGTCTTCATATAGGTGCATGTCCGCTTGATAGTGCCGATGGATGAGTACTCGTTTTCTATCTTGTTCTGGACAGTGTTGTATTCGTGAGCGAGGTGGCTGGTCTTTCCCGCCGTAACGACGGGAAGCTCACTCGCCAGGATCATCGGTGCCGTATCGCTATCCGATCCGGTATGCAGCGCCTTTGCCAGAGATTGCAGCGCTTCGACGGAATTCACCGTGACCTCGGTGCCGATGAAAAGGGTCAAAGGAAATTTCGGCGTATCCGCCATAGTCGACCTCGCCTAAAATGATCCACATCAGGAAAAATCAATCCGAATGCGGATAGTTTATATCCGGACATTATTGTATTTCAAGTAAGGGCGTTATGATTTGCGGATAATCGAGGTTATTTGAGCGTCACTGCGAAGAGCGGCTTGCCGCCCGTCTCGACCCGCATGAAGCGTTTCTCGTCGAAGCCGCGCGCCGCACAGGCTTCGCGTCCCTTGATCTCGAAGCGCGTGGACTTGGTGCAGAAGCTGTCGCGCCCGAGCCAGACGAGCGGTCGTCCATTCAGCCGGGCCGTCTGCCCTTGGCCGTCGGATGCTTCCGCATAGATGAAATAGCGCGACTGCGTGAGCCGCCCCTTGATCGCCTTGGCGCATTGGTGCGGCTCGACGCGGATCCAGCCGCTGGACATGTCGTCGTCCGCGCCGCTGAGGCCGACGGCGGCCCAGATGAGGTAGTCGGTCTTGTTGCAGATATCGAGGCCCATGCGCTTCTGTTCGTCCTCGGCGCCGGCAATAAGCTGCGTAATGAGCGTATCGTCGATCACGCCATTGGGCTCGCGCCCTCCGGAGCGCTGAAAGGCCATGACCGAGCGTATCGTCGCCTTGGCGGCGATGCCGTCGATCTTCGTAATGCGAAAGCCATTGTCGCGGAGCAGGCGTTGAGCGCCCGCGATGCGCGCCTCATCCGGCGAATATTTGCGCGGCTCGCCGAAGCTCGTCGTCCAGTCGCCGCCGGCTTTGGTGTCGACGCGGATGAAGTCGTTCGACTCATAGCCCCGGAGCGCACAGCTCTCGCGGCCCGTGATCAGGAAATCTTTCGCCAGGGTGCAGAAATGTTCGCTGCCCGAGAAATATCTCGTCGGTCCCTGATGGGCGTCGATGGAACGCGCGAAGACGGAATAATTTGCATCGGCGATGGGGCCGGTAAGGGCGCTCGCGCAGTCGCCGGGAAGAATGCGTACCCAGCCTTGTGAATGCGACTCCGAATGTGAATCGGGCGCTGCGGCCTTGCTCTGAACGCCGATTGCGCCTTGCAGCACATAGCTCGTCGCGTTGCAGAGCTTGTAATCGGCGCGGGCGGGGGAGGGGAGAAGGATCAGCGTGAAAAGAAGAAAGCAGAGGCCGAGAAGAAATCTCACCTCCCCGCTGAAGGGAGGTGAGAGAAGGGCCCATTGCCGCCTTTGGCTCAAGCCGAGGCTTTCTTCGTGATCAGCGTGCCGGCGCCATGCTCGGTAAAGAGTTCGAGCAGGACGGAATGGCGCACGCGGCCGTCGATGATGACGACCGCCTCGACGCCGCCCTCGACCGCGTCGATGCAGGTTTCGATCTTGGGGATCATGCCGCCCGAGATCGTACCGTCCTTGATGAGGGCTTTGGCTTCATCGACGGTCAGTTCCTCGATGAGGTTGCCCTGCTTGTCGAGTACGCCGCGCACATCGGTGAGGAGGAGGAGGCGCGTTGCGCCCATCGCGCCTGCGATGGCGCCCGCCGCCGTGTCGGCGTTGATGTTGTAGGTGTCGCCATTCGGCGCGACGCCGACCGGCGCGATCACGGGAATGATGTCGGAGGCGATGATCGTCTTCAGGATTTCCGGATTGATCTTCGCCGGTTCGCCGACGAAACCGAGATCGAGGATCTTTTCGATATTCGATTCCGGATCGTGGATCTTCTGCTCGACCTTCTTCGCGACGATGAGGTTGCCGTCCTTGCCGCAGAGGCCGACGGCCTGACCGCCCGCGCGGTTGAGCAGCGAGACGAGGTTCTTGTTGATGGAGCCCGCAAGCACCATCTCGACGACCTCGACGGTTGCCTTGTCGGTGATGCGAAGCCCGCCGGAGAACTCGCTCTTGATGCCGAGGCGGTTCAGCATGGCGCCGATCTGCGGCCCGCCACCGTGAACGACGATGGGGTCGATGCCGGATTGCTTCAGGAGAACGATATCGCGCGCGAATTCCAGCCCGAGCGCTTCGTCGCCCATGGCGTGGCCGCCATATTTCACGACGATGGTGCGCTTGTCGTATTGCTGCATATAGGGCAGCGCTTCGGAGAGCACGTTGGCCCGTTCCAGATCCCGCGCCTCTTCGGCCGGGTTATCTCCGTGGTGGTGGTCCGACGACATGAAGCGCGCGCTCCCCGCTTTATTGTTCCCGCGCTTTATAGCCGATGGCTTGCGGATCGGCCAATCCGGCAATTTCGGCCCGCAGTTCGGCAATGCCCTCGCCCTTGACCGACGAGGTGGCGATGACGGTCGGATGGGCGGCGACGTGGCGGCGGACGCCCTCGCGCACCTCGTCGAGCCGGGGGCCGACCTCGCTCGGCTTCAGCTTGTCGATCTTGGTGAGGACCACCTGATAGGAGACGGCGGCGGTGTCCAGCAGCTTCATCGTCTCGTGGTCGTTCTCCTTCAGCCCGTGGCGGGCGTCGATGAGGACGATCACGCGGCGGAGCGACGTGCGCCCGCGCAGGTAATCCATGACGAGCCGCGTCCAGGCGGCCACGGTCGCCTTCGTCTCCCGCGCATAGCCATAGCCCGGCAGGTCGACAAGTATGAGCGCCGGATTGCCGGGCTGCCCCAGCGAAAAGAAATTGAGCTGCTGCGTGCGGCCCGGCGTGTTCGAGGTGCGCGCCAGGGTCGAGCGGCCCGTCAGCGCGTTGACGAGGCTCGACTTGCCGACATTGGACCGCCCCGCGAAGGCGATTTCGGGGGCGCCCATCGGGGGGAGCCCGTCGAGATCGACCACGCCGCGCATGAATTCGCAGGGCTGGGCGAAGAGCCAGCGGCCCGCTTCAGTGTCGCCGGCGATCAGGCCCTTGCCTTCAAGGCTCGCCTTGTCCGGTGCTGATTTTTCCGGTTCCGGGCTTTCCGGTTTGTTCGGCCCTTTGCCGGTCATGGCGTCACGACTTTCCGCTATCCGCGCCACGACGCGCGAAGAGCTTGTCGAAGCCGAGATTGCTGAAGATTTCGATCTTCACGCCCTGGCGGCGCATGATGACGCCCTGCTGCAAAGCCGACAGCGTGTTGTTCCAGGCCCAGTAGATCACGAGGCCGGCCGGGAAGCTCGCCAGCATGAAGGTGAAGATCACCGGCATCCAGGTGAATATCTGCTGCTGCACGGGGTCGGCAGGGGCGGGGTTCATGCGCTGGGTCACGAACATGGTGAAGCCCATGATGAGCGGCCATGCGCCGATCAGAAGGAAGGCGGGCGGCGCCCAGGGAATGAGGCCGAAAAGGTTGAAGAGCGTCGTCGGGTCCGGCGCCGAGAGATCGTGGATCCAGCCGAAGAACGGCGCGTGCCGCATTTCGATGGTGACGAAGAGAACCTTGTAGAGCGAGAAGAAGACGGGAATCTGAATCACCATCGGCAGACAGCCGGCGATCGGGTTCACCTTTTCCTTCTTGTAGAGCTCCATGATCTCCTGCTGCTGGCGCATCTTGTCCTCGGCATGGACCTCCTTGATGCGCTCCATCTCGGGCTGGAGCTTCTTCATCTTCGACATCGACTCATAGGAGCGATTGGCGAGCGGGAAGAAGGCGGCCTTGATGAGCACGGTGACGATCAGGATCGCGATGCCGAAATTGCCGGTGGCGCGCGCGATGAGATCGATCGCCTTGAAGACCGGCTGCGTCAGGAACCAGAACCAGCCCCAGTCGATCAGCAGGTTGAAGCGGTAGATGCCCTGGTCCTTGTACCGGTCGATGACCTTGGACACCTTGGCGCCGGCGAAGAGGCGGTTGTTGACCGTTGCGCTCGAATTGGGCGCGATGGTGAGCGCCTCATAGCGGAAGTCGGCCTGGAAACGCTCATGCTGCGGGTCGGCATTGGCGCCGGCTTCCGCGCTGAAATTCGCGACGAAGGGGCGGCCCGCCTGTGGGATGAGGGCGGCAGCCCAATATTTATCGGTAATGCCAAGCCAGCCTTCGGTGTCGGAGACCGTCTGCGGGCCGTCCTTCACCGCGGAGGCGTATTTGATCGCCGTCTCGCCATTGTCCTTGAACTCGCCGATGAAGCCTTCATGCAGGATGTAGAAGGGTTTGCCCGCCGGCTGGCCCGTGCGCGAAACGAGGCCATAAGGATAGAGCGAGACAGGGGCGCCGGACTTGTTCTCGACGCTGTCGGCGATCGTGAAGAGGAAATTCTCGTCGAGCGAGATCGTGCGGTGGAAGACGAGGCCCTCGCCATTGTTCCAGGCGAGCGTCACCGGCGTCTTGGGCGTCAGCGTGGAGCCGGCCTCGACCGTCCAGAGCGTATCGCTGGTGGGAAGCTTCACGGTCGCGCCGGGGGCGGCGACGTAGCCGAATTCGGCGAAATAGGGCTTGTCGGTGCGGGCAGGCGAAAGGAGCGCGATTTCCGGGCTCGTCTTCTCGACCGTCTCGCGATAGTCGCGCAGGTGAAGATCGTCGATCCGTGCGCCCTTGAGCGAGATCGAGCCGTCGACGCGATCGGAGGCGATCTCGACGCGGGGGCTCAGCTTGAGGGCTTCATCGAGGGAAAGGCTCGCTGCCGTGATGGTCGCCGTGCTCGAGGGAACGGAAGCCGCACCACCCTGAACGGCGGGCGCCGTCGCATCGCTTGCGGGCGCGGCCGTGGTCGCCGCCGTCTGAGCCTGCTTCGCCTTCTCCGCCTCCATGCGCGGCGTCACCACGAAATGCTGCCAGCCCACGAAGACCAGCACCGACAGCAGGATGGCGATGATGAAGTTGCGGTTGTCACCCATGAGACGTGTCTTCCTTGCCCCCGGAGCTCGGATGGCCCTCGGTCGTTCGTTGGGAGGGACGGCCGCGCGCGGGGCGCTGCGACCCGTGAGGTTTCGCCCCGTGAACTTTCGTCACGGCGGCGCGCAAATCGTCGAGGAGGTCGGGCCATGCCCGTGTCAGCGTGCTCGCGCGGCCGACCAGCACGTAGTCGTAGCCCTGTTTTGCGGCAAGCGGAAGGATTTCGCTGGCGGCAGCCTTGAGGCGCCGCCTTGCGCGATTGCGGACGACAGCGCCGCCCACTTTCTTTGTAACGGTGAAGCCCACCCGGGGTTCGTCTTCATCGGCGCGTTCGCGCGCCTGCAGGACGAGACTCGTAGCCGCCCATTTGCGACCTCCCGCTGCGGCGAGAAAGTCGCGCCGCTTCCGCAATCTGGCGATGTCGGTGCGGCGGGTCATGTGGCTGTCCGAGGGCCTATGAGCGCGGGCCCGTTCGCGCGGTATGTCCGCGCAGGAAGGATAGCCGGATCAGGCCGACAGCCGCTTGCGACCACGGGCACGGCGGGCGGCGAGAACCTTGCGGCCACCCTTCGTCGCCATGCGCGCACGGAAACCGTGGCGGTGCTTGCGGACGAGTTCGCTCGGTTGATAGGTCCGTTTCACGTCTCTTCTCCGGCGGATCTGCGCGAGTTTTGCCCCGTGTGGGACTACCCGGCCGGCACTCCATGGGTGCCAAGAATACAAAGGCCGTCGGCGTTGCCGCCTGACGGCTGTCTGGCGGGGTGTATAGTCGATAAATCCGCTCGAAGTCAATGAAGGACGGGAGATCCTCACCGCGTCTGAACTCCGGTCACAATCGGGTGAGGCGAGGCCCTTGCCCGATTTCCTAGCCTGAAATTCGCGTATGGTCTGAAACGGGGAAAATGAGGGGTATGTTCCTCATTCGTTCTGACCGGAGGGCTCTTTCATGTCCATGGACCAATCGAAGCCTGGGGCTGCGCGGCGTTCTTCGATCCGCAGGCTCCTGCCGCTGGCGATTCTGGCGCTGGGCTTCGGTCTGTTTTTCGCGCTGGGCCTTCACCGCTATGTGACGCTGGACACGCTGCGCGACAACCGGCAGGCGCTTTCCCAATGGGTCGAGGCGAACCGGTTCTGGGCCATTATCGTCTATATGGGCCTTTATGCGCTGATGGTGGCCTTCTCGCTGCCGGGCGGGCTGGTCGCGACGCTCACCGGCGGCTTTCTCTTCGGGACGGTCCTTGGCGGCGCGGCGACCGTCGTCGCGGCGACGGCGGGGGCAGCGGTTCTCTTCATCGTGGCGAAATCGGCGCTGGGCGATCTATTGCGGGCAAAGGCAGGTTCTGCCGTCGCACGCATGGAGGAAGGCTTTCGCGCCAACGCTTTCAGCTATCTCCTTTTCCTGCGTCTCGTGCCGGCCTTTCCCTTCTGGCTGGTCAATCTGGCGCCCGCCTTTCTCGGCGTGCGCCTGTCGACCTTTGTGGCTGCGACATTCATCGGCATCATTCCGGGCACATTCGTTTTCGCGAGTCTCGGCGCAGGCCTCGGCGCGGTCTTCGAGCGTGGCGAGCAACCGAACCTCGGTTTGATCTTCGAGCCGCGCGTCATCCTGCCTATATTGGCGCTCGCGTTGCTCTCCCTCGTCCCGGCGCTTTATCGCCACTTTCGGAAGCACTGAAGGCCAACACGGAACGGACCAGTCGGACATGGCGAAGAAGATCAAGGCCGATATATGCGTCATCGGCGCAGGCTCGGGCGGACTGTCCGTCGCTGCCGGCGCGGCGCAGATGGGCGCGCGGACCGTTCTGATCGAGCGGGGAGAGATGGGCGGCGATTGCCTGAACACGGGCTGTGTGCCGTCCAAGGCGCTGATCGCCGCCGCGCGTCGCGCCTATGTGATGGGCGACAGCGAAGCTTTCGGCATCGCGCCGGTCACGCCGCAGATCGATTTTGCCAAGGTCAACGCGCATGTGAAGGGCGTCATCGCCGCTATCGCGCCGAATGATTCCGTCGCCCGTTTCGAAGGGCTCGGCGTCACCGTCATCAAGGACCATGCGCGTTTCAAGGATGGGCGCACAGTCGTTGCGGGCGACACGGAAATCCATGCGCGGCGTTTCGTGATCGCAACCGGCTCTCATCCCGCCATTCCGCCGATCCCCGGCCTCGGCACGGTGCCCTTTCTCACCAATGAAACGATCTTCGAGCAGATGGAGCGCCCGGATCATCTGATCGTCATCGGCGGCGGCCCCATCGGCATGGAGATGGCGCAGGCGCATCGCCGCCTCGGCTGCAAGGTGACGGTGATCGAAGCCGCAAAGGTGCTGGCGAAGGACGATCCGGAACTCACCGCGCTCATCGTCGACCGGCTCATCATGGAAGGCGTCGAGATTCTCGAAGGCGCGAAAGTGGCGGAGGTGAGCGGCGCGGCAGGCCGTATTTCGGTCAGGATCGACGAAGCGGGCGGGCCGCGCGTCATCGAAGGCTCGCATCTGCTCGTTGCGACGGGGCGCAAGCCATCCATCGACGGGCTCGATCTCGACAAGGCGGGCATCCTGGCGGACGCGCATGGCATCGAGGTCGATGATCGGCTCCGCACCGCGAACAGGCGCGTCTTCGCCATCGGCGACGTCATCGGCGGAATGCAGTTCACCCATGTCGCGAATTATCATGCAGGCATCGTGATCCGGAATGCGCTGTTCCGTCTGCCCGCCAAGGTGGATTACGGCTCCATTCCCTATGTCACCTATACCGATCCCGAGCTTGCCCATGTCGGCGAAACCGAGGCCGAAGCGCGCGCGCGCCATATGAAGATCAATGTGCTGCGCTGGCATCTCGCCGAGAATGATCGCGCGCAGGCGACACGCGAGACCGACGGCCTCATCAAGGTCATTACCGATATGCATGGCCGGGTGCTCGGCTGCACCATCGTCGCCCCCCATGCGGGCGAATTGATCATGCCCTGGGTGCTGGCCAAGTCGCAGGCGCTGAAGCTGTCGGCCATGGCGGGCATCGTCGCCCCCTATCCGACACTTTCGGAAATATCCAAACGCGCCGCGTCTTCCTATTACACGCCGACGCTTTTCAGCGCGAAGACCAGGGCAATCGTCCGCTTCCTTGGCCTTTTCGGCTGAGGCATCCCAAGAGCGCGGTTATCGGCTAAGATCGCGCTTGCGGCCATATCGCGCGCCGCGAGGGAGCAGGCAATGGCAGAAGGCGAGGGAAGAGCAAGGGGCGGGCGCTGGCGTCTGGGCCTTGCCCAAAGCCTGTCGCGGCGCCTTCTCGTTCTGACCATTCTTTTCGTGATGCTGAGCGAGGTGCTGATCTTCGTTCCCTCCATCGCCAATTTCCGCAAAACCTGGCTTGAGCAGAATCTGGGCGCGGCGCAGATCGCAGCGCTCGCTCTCGAAGCGACGCCCGACAATATGGTGTCGCCCGCACTGCAGCAGGAGCTTCTCGAGAACGCGCAAGTCTTCGCCGTCTCGCTTCATCGCGACAATGAGCACCGGCTGATGCTCAGCGAGAAGATGCCGCCGAGCATCGACGCGACCTATGACCTGCGCGACGCCATGCCGACCACGCTCATCATGGATGCATTTCATACGCTCTTTTCCCGCGATGGGCGCGTGATCGAGGTCAAGGACTTTCCCCGCTTCGGCGCGGGCGATTTCATCGAGATCGTCATCAGCGAAACGCCGCTGCGTCACGCGATGCTGAATTACGGCGCCAACATCTTCTGGCTCTCCATCGTGATTTCGGTGATGACTGCAAGCCTCGTCTATCTGGTTCTGCATCTCGTGTTCGTCAGACCCATGCGGCGCATCACGGAGAACATGGTCGCCTTCCGCCAGAACCCGGAAGACGTGCGCCGCGTCATCGCGCCGTCCGACCGTGAAGACGAGATCGGCGTCGCGGAGCGCGAACTCGGCGCCATGCAACGCGAAATTCGCGCCACGCTCAACCAGCAGGCGCGGCTCGCGTCGCTTGGCGCGGCGGTGAGCAAGATCAACCACGATCTGCGCAACATCCTTGCCAATGCCCAATTGATTTCCGACCGCATCGGCGCGGTGAACGATCCGACGGTTCAGCATCTCGCGCCGCGGCTTTTCGCGTCGATAGACCGCGCCATCGACCTCTGCACCAAGACGCTGCGTTTCGGCCGCGCGGATGAGGAGCCACCACGGCGCAGCCGTTTCGCGCTTGTGCCGCTCGTCGACGAAGTGCGGGAGCTTGTGGGGCTTCCTGTCGACGGGCGCATTCAGTGGGTGAACGCGGTGCCAGACGATCTCTCGCTCGTTGCGGATCGGGATCATGTTTTCCGAATCCTGCTCAATCTGGGCCGCAATGCGGTGCAGGCGATCGAAGGCGCGAACCGCCCGGGCGAAATCCGCATCGCGGGCCATCTCGCGGGAGATCATGTCCATATCGACGTGGCCGATACGGGGCCGGGCCTTCCCGACAAGGCGCGGGCCCATCTTTTCGTTCCGTTTGCTGGCAGCGCGCGTTCAGGTGGCACGGGGCTCGGGCTTGCCATCGCCGATGAACTTGTGCGCGGGCATGGCGGCGCGATCGACGTGTTGACGACCGGCGAAAAGGGCACGACATTTCGCATCTGCATACCGGCGGAGGATAGCGTGCTCGATTGTCGCGAGGCGGAAAGACGGAACACCTCAAAGCCCGGCGTCGCGGCGCAATGAGCGGCGGTCTTTTCCTCGTTTCCGATATAGGCGGCACGAATGCGCGCTTCGCGCTCGCGCGGGTGGCCGGCAGTGAGATCGCGGTCGATGCACCGACGATTTTTCATACTGCCGACTACGCATCGCTCGACGCGGCGCTTGCGGCCTTTCTCGACCTGAAGGGACATCCGCATCTCGACGCCGTAGCCGTCTGCGCGGCGGGGCCCGTCGAAGGCGAAGGCGCAGCGGCGCATGTTCACATGACGAATTGCCCCTGGGAGGTTTCCGTCAGGGCGCTCGCCGATGCGACCGGAGTTTCGCGCCCCGTCCTCGTCAATGATTTCGCGGCGCTCGCCCGTGCCGTTCCGGCGCTGAAGCCGCATGAGCTTCACGCCGTCGGCGTGGGCAAGGCCGACGCCAATGCGCCCATAGGCCTTCTCGGCGCCGGCACGGGGCTTGGCGTTGCCGCTCTGGTCCCCGCTGCGGGGCGCTACATCGCGGTGCCGGGCGAGGGCGGCCATGTCGATCTCGCGCCGACGAATGCGCGCGAGATCGAAGTGTTGACGCATCTCATGAAGGTGCATGGCCGCGTCTCCGTCGAGCGCGTGCTTTCGGGACCGGGCCTCGTGGCGCTTCACTCAGCGCTTGCAGCGATCGAAGGCGTATCCGTCGAGGGACGGCTGACGGGTGCGGATATTTCACAACGGGCGCAGGCGAAGACGTCCGCTCTCGCGGCGGAGGCTGTGTCGATGTTCTGCGGCTGGCTCGGTTCGGTCGCAGGAAACCTCGCGCTCACCCTCGGCGCGAAGGGCGGCATCTTCATCGGCGGAGGTATCGTGCCGGGCTGGATCGCGAATGAGCGGGGCCTCTTCGATGAGGCGCTGTTCCGGCGTCGCTTCGAGGCGAAGGGGCGCTTCGAATCCTATCTGGCGGCGATCCCCGTCAACGTCATCATGCGCGGCGACGCGGCGCTTCTCGGCCTTGCCCATGCCGCGAGGGACGCGACCTAGCGCGCGCCCTCGACAACCGTGCCGTCGCGGCGCGGATCGGCGCCGCCATCGAGGCCGCGCGATGTCAGCCTGATGCCGTGGAGGCCGCTTTTCAGCTCGCCCGGCGTTACCTCATGGCCAAGCTGCTGCAATTGCGGCGTCAGCTTTTCCAGATCGGTGCCCTTCTCGATTTCGAGCGCGGCATTGCGGTCGAGAAAACGGGGCAGGGAAACGGCCGTCTGCATGTCCATGTTCCAGTCGAGCAAGCCGATCAATGTCTCCGTCACATAGCCAATGATGCGGCTGCCGCCGGGCGAACCGATGGCGGCGAAGAAATCGCCGTTCTTGTCGAAGACGATGACGGGATCCATGGCCGACATGGGCCGCTTTCCCGGCGCCACGGCATTCGCAACCGGCGCGCCGTTCTGCTCCGGCACCAGCGAGAAATCCGTAAGCTGATTGTTGAGAATCATGCCGGCCGCCATCAGGTGGCTTCCGAAAGGGGCCTCAACCGAAGTCGTCATCGAGACGACGTTTCCTTCCATATCGAAGATGCTGAAATGGCTGGTCGAGGGGCGCGCGATATCGTCGTTGATGCCATAGGCGTCCGCGCGCTTGTCGTCGATCATGCCGGGCTCCGCGCGGCCCATGGAGCGGCTTGGGTCGATGAGGCTCGCACGTCTGTGCAGATAGCTCGCCTCCAGCATGGCATCGACCGGCACATGCACGAAATCGGGATCGCCGATGAATTTGGCGCGGTCCGCATAGGCGAGCTTTTCAGCCTCGGCGATGAAATGCACGGCTGAGAGCGACATGGGCTCGATCTGGCTCATGTCGAAATTCTCGAGGATGCCGAGAATCTGCAAGGTCGTGAGGCCGCCGGACGTGGGCGGCGGCATGGTGCAGACGCGATAGTCGCGATAGGCGCGGCAGATGGGTTCGCGCTCCTTTGCCTGATAGGCGGAGAGATCGGTGAGCGACAAGGTGCCGGGAAGCGCGGGCGTATGGGTGACCGCATCGACGATCTTCTGCGCCACGGGCCCGGCGTAGAATCCGTCAGGCCCTTTCTTCGCAATGCTCTTCATGGTTTCGGCAAGCTCCGGATTCCTGAGCACTGCGCCGGCTGTCAGCGGAACGCGATTGCCGCCCGCGTCCTTCGTGTAAAAATAGTCCTGAACCACCGGCATGGAGGGGAGCGCCGTGTCGCGCCTGACGGCCTCTGCGAGTTTTGGCGAAATCCTGAAGCCTTGGGTCGCAAGCCTGATCGCGGGCTCGAAGAGATCGGCCCAGGGAAGCTTCCCGTGCTTCTCATGCGCCAGCCAGAGCATGCGGACGACGCCCGGCGTACCGACCGAGCGTCCGCTCAGCACAGCGTCGCGAATGCCGAGGGGCTGCTTCTGCGCGTCGAGGAACATGTCAGGCGTCGCACCGGCGGGCGCCGTCTCGCGGCCGTCATAGGCATCGAGTTTGTCCGAGCGCGGCGACCAGTGAAGCATGAAGGCGCCACCGGCGAGGCCCGACGACTCAGGCTCGACCAGCGTGAGCACCGCCTGTATGGCGATGGCCGCATCGACCGCGCTGCCGCCCTTCTTCAGGATTTCCGCGCCCGCCTCACTTGCATAGGGGTTCGCGGCGGCCACCATAAAGGCGTGCCGTGTGCCCTGTCCGAAGGACCACCACAATGCAATCGCCACAACGAGGATCGCCGCGATGATGACGGGCAGAATTCGCTTGAGCGGCATGCGCTGATCCCCTTCACTCGGTATGGCCCGGCCGGAGCCGGCAACCAATCTGGGACAGCTTATGAACATCGGCACCATCCGCAAGGGAAAGCTCAACCTCATCACCGATGTTGAAGGCATTGCCGTCGGCAATGCGGAGGACACGGATGTCCGAACGGGCGTCACTGTGGTGCTCCCCGACGAGGCGGCGGTCGCGGCGGTTGATGTTCGCGGCGGGGGCCCGGGCACGCGCGAAACCGAAGCGCTCGATCCGGCCTGCCTTGTCGATGCGGTGCATGGGCTCGTTCTCTCGGGCGGTTCGGTCTATGGGCTCGATGCCGCGTCGGGGGCCGTGGCGTGGCTCGGTGTCCGCGGACGCGGCTTCGCGCTTGGCAATTCGCCTCTGGTGGCGCCGGTCGTGCCCTCGGCGATCCTCTTTGATCTGACCAATGGCGGAAACAAGGACTGGGGCGAAGAGCCGCCCTACCGCGCCCTTGGCAGAGAGGCTTGCGAGAGGGCGGGGCGAAGCTTCTCGCTCGGCAATGCCGGCGCGGGCTTCGGCGCACGGGCGGGGCTTTTCAAGGGCGGGCTCGGTTCTGCCTCCGCCGTGTCCGAGAGCGGGCTCGCGGTCGGCGCTCTGATCGCGGCCAATCCCTTCGGGTCGGTCGTCATGCCGGGCAGCCGCGCCTTCTGGGCGGCGCCTTATGAAATGGACGGAGAGTTTGGCGGCCATGGCTGGCCCGCTGACATGGGATTTGCCAGCCGCGATCCCTTCGACGACACCAAGGCAGCGCTTGCGGGCGTGAGCCCCGGCACGAACACGACGATCGGCGTCGTCGCCGTCAATGCGGACCTGACGCCAGCCGAGGCCCGCCGGGTCGCCATCATGGCGCAGGACGGCGTCGCCCGCGCGATCCGCCCCGTGCATACGCCGGTCGATGGCGACATCATTTTCGTGCTGGCGACCGGCAGGGCGCCGCTCGGCGCCGAAAACCGGGCTGCCCGTATCGCCTGGCTGGGGTCTTTGGCGGCGGATTGTGTGGCCAGATCGGTCGCGCGCGGCGTCTATGAGGCAGAAAGCCTAGGCGGGATCGCGAGTTATCGCGAACGCCACGGGAAATAAACCTGTTAAAAAGCCTGAATCGGCCCCTTGCCTTCGGCCGCGCTTCCATTTAAGAGTTCCCCGTCCTTGAGACGCGGCCTTCGGGCCAAGCGTCCGTCGGTCATGCGCCGGTAGCTCAGCTGGATAGAGCATCAGACTACGAATCTGAGGGTCGGAGGTTCGAATCCTTCTCGGCGCACCATTCTTCTTCAAACAACCGTTCAAGATCTCGCCGGACTCGGCGCGCTGTCCCGTCGCCTGATTAGTCCGCTTCAAGCATGGCGGCGATCGCGGCTTGGGCGGTGAAGGCCTGATCGCGGCTGCCGGCCAGGACGAAGCCGGTAACGATCGAGTGCCCGTCCGCGGCGGTGAGCCATGCGGCGTCGACGAGGCGGGTCGGGACGAACCACAATTCGGCAATCGGTCCGGCGAGCCGCCGCGCAATCTCGGACATCGAAAGTTTAGTCGTCAGATTTACCGACAATGAAACGGGCAGGCCGCTCCGCGCGGCGGCTGCGGGATGAAGCAGCACCTGTGCGGTTGATGAGTTGAACCGGAAATTCGGGTCGAAGAGCACCATTCGGCCGTCCGGTGTCTGGCCGACATCGAGCCCGGCCACCCCGACGAAGCCGCGCGTTCTTGCCGCCTCGCCCACGGCGATTGCGAAGTCGGGATCCGGCATCGGATGCATGGGATCGATAAGACTGCCCGACTGGTGGCCCGGCTCCGAGAAAATCTGCTCGGCGCTTCCGGCGTAAAGCGTTCGGTCCGCCTGCACGACGATCGAGGTGCACCAGCTCCTGCCTACCGGAACATCTTCTTCAACGATTACCCTGTCCGAGCTGCCGAGCTTGCGCAGATCGGAAAGGGCCCGGTCAAAACTGGCGGCGTCCGAGCAATAGCGAACGGCGTAACCCCAGCCGGTCGCCTCGTTCCCCGCCGCTTTCAGCCACAAGGGCGTGGCGGGCGGACAGGCGGCGGCTTCATCGATTTGCATGACCTGCCGACGGGGCAGGTGCGCCGCGTCGACGAGAGTGCCGAGCCTCTCCTTGGAATTGAGGTCCGCCCAAAGCGACGGCGGCACGAGCTGCGCATCGTTGGAATATCGTCCTTTTGGCAGCGGGTAGGGCGACATCAGGCGGTAGCCTTCGGCGATCAATGAATCCGCGTGCTTCTCTGCTTCGTTGCCGGATTCGTAGCGTCGCAGATCTTCTGCCACTTTAAGCCCCGCCGCTTCGAGAATGCAGAGAACTTCGTCCGTCGCCCCCGAGATGTGGCGCACTGAGGGCCGCCTGCCGAGAAGCCCGAGCATATGTGACGTGACGGCGTCTATGTTGAGCGGCGTATAGCCCAGCATGCGTGTCTGCGTGAGATCCGTGCGCGCCATGTAGGCAACGTTCCGGGGAAGTATCTCCTCTTCGGAAATCGCAGGTGCGAGACGGCAGGTCACGGCAGGAACTCCTCGATCCCGCCGGCAAGTTTCCTGAGCCGGGGCGATGAGCGGTCGCCGGAATAGGCGGGCGTCTTGTTCATGTCCAGCAGGATCGGCTTGCCGTGATGCATGACGTAGTCGAACTTTCCGAAATCGAAGTTTGATTTCTTTCGCAGCTCGACGAGTTCGTCGGGAACCTCGGTGAGGAATTCGTGGCCGACCATCGTGCCCGTCTTGACGAGCGGATCAGTGGAAAACAGGCGCCACCCGTAACCGGCATTGCCCAGGAACATCCAGCCGCGCAGGCAATAGAGTTCGCCCTCTCTTTCCGGCATGAATTTTTCGACGATGTAGTCGGGGTTGTCCCAAACCCAGCCAGGCACACGGCGGATCGATGGCAGGACCGGATATGTCCGATCCGGCAACGTCCGCGCCATGCGCCAGGAAACGCCTGCCGCCCGGCGGCGGAGGCGGTTCGATAGCGATGGCGTGCTACGATACTCCGGCAGGCCGAAGTGGTTGAGATTGGTCTTTACGATCACCTCGCCATCCCAGTCTGAGCCGGGACGGACTTCGAGAACCGAGAAGAGACGTTTCGAAATATCGAGAACGTCTCCGTTGATCGGGCGGATATCTCGATGAGGCGTGGGAACGTCGTTGGCCGCCAGACGCGTTCGATCGATATGCAGGATGCATGCATCGGCTTGCGGTGCGTAGGCGGTGCCCGTGACGCTTTCGATGCCGCGCTCGCGCCAGATATCGGTCAATAGCTTCAATACCGAAGATTCAGGCAGGCGCGGCGCAGCACATGCGATGCTGATAATGGACATGTCTCGGAAATCAAATGGTCAAAAGAATATATGCAGTGGCGGATAGTTCCGATTTTCGACGGCTTGTGAAGTACAATTGCTGTCATTTATTCAGTGAAATTTTGTATGCTTACAATGTTGCTTTTCTCTGTCGTGACCGTCGGTGGATGTAGCGCACAAGGAGCGGGCGCTCATTTCTGCATTCAGGCGCATGATTCTTCATGCGAGCAATTTTCTGGAAAATCCATGTATCCTGAAGCCCCCTTCATTGATGGTGCTTCATGATCGTTTTTGTTACGAGCCGTGGCCATGAGTACACCGTTGCGAGTCTCGCGCGCGGCACGTTCGGCTTTGAAGTGCCCGATATCGAGGTCATCAGCTACGAACGGTTGCTGCGATCTCGTCGAGTCGATCGCGCGACCTATATATTCACAGACATGGAGCGCCTCTCTCCCTGGGAACTGAGGGCGGCAGCGGATTTATTCCGTGCCTTGTCCAAAGCAGGGCTGCGCTGTCTCAACGATCCGGCGCGCGTCAAATCCCGTGTGGAACTGCTGCGCGCGCTTCATGCGGCAGGGCTCAATCCGTTCAACCTCTATCGTGCGGACGAACAGCCGCAGCCGGACAGGTTTCCCGTCTTCCTGCGCTTCGAGGCGGATCATGGCTGGCCGCTGTCCGAGCTTCTGGAAGATCAGGCGGCTCTCGATCTTGCCCTCGACACTTTGCATCGGAACGGAACGCCATTGCGGGGCGTCATTGCCGTCGAGCATTGTCCGGCACCCTATGCGGAGGGGCTCTGGCATAAATGGGGAACGTTCCGCGTCGGAGCGGCCATGTCGGTCGATCACATCTCGGTCGATGACAAGTGGCTGGTCAAATATGGCGACTGGGACAAGCTCTCGGATGAAGTGGTCGCCGACGAGCACGACGCCGTGTCGTCCAATCGCTTTGTGGCCGACCTGCAAAAGGCCTTCGACATAGCCGGGATCGATTTCGGCCGCGCCGATCACGCGATGGTCGGCGGGAAAGCAGTTGTCTATGAGATCAACACCAATCCCAATATCGTCCGATATGTGCCGGACCCGAAGCCTCTGCGCTTGCGCACGCAAGCCATTGCGCGAACGCGTCTTGCGGAAGCATTGAAGGCGATCGATTCTGAAATCGGGGGCAAGGTAGCGATAGAGGCGACGCCGCTGCTACGCAAATTTCGCCGCTGGCGGTTCGGGTTTCTCTTGCCCAGGCGGCCCTGAGAGATGTCGTGAAACGCGAAAGGCCGGATTTGAGTTGAAGCCATTGCCCGAAGGGCATGCAGGCTTCAGGACACGACATCCGGCCTCGTCGCGATTCGTTCAGAAGGAGGCGACTGGCGGCGGCGGCGAGGGCGGGCCGAGTGGGCTTCTCGTGGTAACGAAGGCCTTTGACACAGTCGAAATAGGCATTCCACATTCTCCCAGGATGAAACAGTAGGCGTAGGCGGCGGCTAATATGTGTAGCCGCTATGTTTTTAATTCTAGGCCATTCGGGTTTACTGTCCAGACGTCATGCGACGAAGTATTCCGTATTCGTCGCCATATTCGATTTGATTCTTGAGATGTGGAGAAAATATGCCGGAGCGAGATAGCGAGGCCGGAAGGATGCGCCACCTCTTCTGCTATCGCTTGCGCGATCTTGCGCCGAAGATCGTTCCTGGCCGTTCCGAGCGCGCCTGGATGGACGCCACCGATCAGCGATTTGCATATCGCTGCTTGCCGCTCACCATTGCCAATTCATTCGGCTGGGAGTTGTTGCTGCCGGCGAACGTGTCGGCGGAGTGGAATGGTGGATCGGATCTCGACGATATTTCGGTCGAGGTCGACGACGAGGCGTGGTCGGGCGGCAAGCTGGCCGTCTCGCATTTCGGTCATGGGGTGCTCACCTTTCAGACCGGCTATCTGTTCCGCACCGATCTCTCCGTGGGATTGCTGGTGCGAGGCGCCCCGAACTGGCCGCGCGACGGCATTGCGCCACTCGAAGGTCTGGTTGAAACCGACTGGCTGCCCTTTTCGTTCACCATGAACTGGCAGTTCACGCGACCGGGCCGCGTCACCTTCGGCAAGGGCGAGCCCTTTTGTTTCATTTCGCCTGTGGGGTATCGCGCGCTCGACGCGCTGATGCCGGAGATTGTCGACATCTCCGATGTGCCGGAAGAAAAGCGCCACTTTGAAGCCTGGTCGGAGGGGCGCCTCGACTTCAATGAACGTCTGAAGCAGAACGAACCTGTGGCGGTCCAGCAGGGCTGGCAGAAGTGGTATATCCGGGGGCAGAGCCCGAGCGGCGCGCCGGTCAGTCCGCTGCACATATCGAAGCTCCGTCTCGCAGATCCGGATGACGGGCAGGACTGAGCGGCGAAGGCGTCAGATATCGCGTCCGCCGGCCGCCTGGCGAAGCGCATAGGCGTCAGCGATCTTCAATGTGCCTGAGCCTATCGTAATCAAGCCGGTGCGACGGAACTTGCTGATGACGCGGCTGACATGCACTTGCGTGAGACCGAGTAGGTCGGCGATGTGCTGTTGGCGGATAGGAAAGTGAAATGAGTATCCGCTTTCACCGTTCCAGCCGCTTCGTGAGGCCATCTGAAGCAGGAAGCGGGCGATCCGCTCCTCCGATGTGCGCCGGCCGAGATCCACGATCCGGCTTTCGCTTTCCTCTTTCTCCGAGACGCAGATGTCCAGAAAGCAATGAAGCGCGTCAGGATCGTTGCGGATGAATTGCTGCAGCGCCTCTTTCTCAAAGAGGCATAGCCGGACCGGCGTGAGCGCCTGAACGGAGAAAGGCGCGGTATCTCTGACGACGCAAGTCACGGAGATGAACTCGCCGGGCATGCCGATGGAGAGTATCTGCCGCCGTCCATCGGTGATGGTGAGATAGCGGAGCGTCATGCCTTCGCGAATGATCGCGATATACCGGCCCTGCTCCTTTGCGCGATAGATGTGCTGACGTGCGCGAACCGAGCTCTCGCGGGGTTCCACTTCGGAAGCGGCGGCGCGGCCATGGCGAAGGAGCGAACAAAAGCCTTTGTCGCGCAAGGGGCAGCTGTTGCAGCCAGTCCACCCCGAGCCGTTGCCTCCTGGCTTGGCACTCTCGGCGGAGGGTACTGTCCGTCTTAACTCGGGCGCACTCGGGCTCATCAATACATACCGGCAGCGAGATTAAAGATCGGGTGTCCTGCCTCGCGCGTTCTGCTCGACGACAAAATTCCCGGCGCGAACATTATCCGTCTTCGTCAGAATGGCGACAGGTAAAACCATCTAGTTCAGTTGATCAGAAGACTTTCGATCCGGCCGATATTCTTTTTATTATCTAGATTATAAATCCTGATTATAAACAACGGTAAGTAGTTAATTAATCGAATACTTATTGAATTAACCAATATTTTGGAAGTGCGAAATAAAGTCGCACTCCTGTTGAGTATCGGAGTGTGCGTTTCGAAGGAAATCTATTCAGCGATAGGGGTGGGAGATGGAGAGCACGACAACGTCGACGGACCGTGAAGGCCGCTTGCGGTTCATGGAGATTGATGCGGATGTCAGCAAGGCGCTGCGCGAATTGTGGCACGTCATAGAGCCGCGCCTTCCCGATGTGCTGGATGGCTTCTATGCGCATCTCACGACGAGTCCCGCTCTCGCAAAGCTCGTGGGCAGCCAGTCGAACCGTTTGAAGCAGGCGCAGGGCAGCCACTGGGCGCGCCTCTTCGACGGGAAATTCGACGAAACCTATATGGAGGGTGTGCGGACCATCGGTCTCGTTCACAGCCGGATCGGACTGGAGCCGCGTTGGTACATCGGCGGCTACAAATACGTGCTCAACCGTCTCATCGAAGTCGTCGTCAACAAATACCGCTTCTCGCCCCGTCGCATGGCACGCGCCATCTCGGCGCTCAATGCGGCCGTGATGCTCGATATGGATCTTGCCATTTCCGTCTATCAGGAAGCGGTGATGATCGAGCGTGCGCAGAGGCAGCGCGAGCTTGAAGGCGCCATCGCCAGCTTCGAAACGGTGATGGGCGCGGTCGTCGGGTCTGTGGCCGCGGCGGCGACGGATATGCAGGACGCCGCCCAGTCGATGACGATCAACGCCGATCAGACAAGCGAGAGAACGACCGCCGTGGCCGCCGCCTCCGAACAGGCGTCGGCAAACGTGCAGACCGTCGCCACTGCGAGCGACGAGCTTTCGAGCTCCATATCCGAGATCGGCCGGCAGGCCGCGCTTTCGACGCGGATTGCAAGTCAGGCCGTGGATGAGGCGCACAAGACCGATCAAAAGGTCCAGAGCCTCGCGGCCGCCGCGCAGCGGATCGGCGATGTGGTCACGCTTATCAACGACATTGCGGCGCAGACCAATCTTCTCGCCCTCAATGCGACGATTGAAGCCGCGCGCGCGGGCGAAGCCGGCAAGGGCTTTGCGGTGGTGGCATCCGAAGTGAAGGGATTGGCCAACCAGACAGCGAAGGCTACCGAGGAAATCGCCGATCAGGTCAAGGCGATGCAGACGGCGACCGCCGAATCCGTCGACGCGATCGGCTCGATCGAGCGCGTCATTACCGAGATGAACGAGATCGCCGCCGCCATCGCGGCCGCCGTGGAGGAGCAGAACGCCGCGACGCAGGAAATCGCGCGCAATGTGCAGGAGGCCGCGCACGGCACCGAAGACGTTTCCTCGAACATCTCCGGCGTTGCTCAGGCCGCATCTGAAACCGGCGCTGCGGCAGCCCAGGTACGCGGCTCGGCGGGCGTTCTCGCCGAACAGGCTGAGACCTTGAAAAAGGAGGTCGAGGCGTTTCTTGCCCGGGCGCGCGCCGCCTGATCGTCAATGCGTCATTCGCTTTGCGGGGAGGGGTAAGATGTCCAAGCTGAACAATCTCGATCTTCTGACGCCGCCGGTCTTCGTTTTCGATCAGGCCAGCGGCGCCCTCCGCTCGCTGAGCGCGGGCGGAAAAGCTCTGCTCTCGGCACTTGGCCTTGCGCCGGACGACCGTCCGACTCTCATGCAGCTCGAACAGCGCATTGCGGCGCAGGGGCAGCTGGTCGCCACCTCGCTTCCGCCTGCGAACGGCGAGGACGGCACGCGCGAGATGCGCCGCACATGCATTACGCCCGGCGGCACGACCATCGGCATGATCCGCATCTGGTCGAGGGCCGCAGAAACGGTTCTGGTGGTGGAGATAGCGCTGCCGCGCGAGGAGGGTGCGGATGAGGTTGATGTTCTGAGGCATCGCTTCGCCGATCTTCTGGACACGGCGGGCGACGCAATTCTCTCGATCGACGCCGAACAGAATATCGTGCTCTTCAACCGTCAGGCTGAAACGCTTTTCGGTTATACCTCGGCGGAAATTCTGGGGCGGCCGCTGTCGCTCCTCCTGCCGTATGACATGCGCGAGAGGCACAAGGAGCATGTCGCGTCCTTCAAGGGCGAGAGGCAGCGCTCGCGCCTCATGTCCCAGAGGGCAGAAATCCGGGGGGTGCGCAAGGACGGGTCGAGCTTTCCGGCCGAAGCGTCGATCGCGAAGTTCGAGTTCGGGGGCTCCTTCGTTTACACTGCCGTCGTGCGCGACCTCAGCGAGCGCAACAAGGCCCTCGAATATCTGCGCTGGAGCGAGCAGAGTCTGGAGAGGGCGCAGCGGATCGCGAAGATCGGGAGCTGGCACTGGAATCTCCGTGCCGACATCATTACCGGCTCGGCGGAAACCTACCGGATATTCGGCTTGCCCGAGAGCGAGCCCCTCGACTATCAGGCATTTCAACGGCTCGTGCATCCCGACGACCGCCTGCTCGTGACGGCGCGCTTTCGGAAGGCCTTCGAGGCCGGCGAGTGCTGCGGCTTTGGCCACCGGATCCTGCTGAACGACGGAACCTTGCGCCACGTTCATCTCGAGATGGAGATCGAGCGCGATGAGCTGGGTATCGTCATTGGCACGACGGGCACGGTTCAGGATGTAACGAGCCTCCGGCAGATCGAGGTCGAGCTCAAGAACGCCAAGGAGGAGGCGGAGGCTGCGAACCGGGCGAAGTCCGAATTCCTGGCCAATGTCAGTCACGAGCTGCGCACGCCGCTCAACGCGATCCTCGGCTTTTCCGAGATCATGTCGAGTGACATTCTCGGCGCGCTCGATGTCGACCGCTATCGTGAATATGCGCGCGACATTCATCGCAGCGGCGAGCATCTCCTTGAGGTCGTCAACGATGTGCTCGACCTTGCGCGCATCGAGGCGGGCCGAACCATCCTGCATGAAGCTCCCTTCGACCCCGAGGAAATGGCGCGGGACTGCGCGCACATGATGGAAGAGCGCGCCGCAGCGGCGGGCCTGCGCGTCGAGATCGAGGCGATGCAGGCATTGCCGCAGCTCTACGGGGATGAACGCCTGTGCAAACAGGTGCTGATCAATCTGCTGTCGAATGCCATCAAGTTCACGCCCACTGGCGGGTTCGTTCGCGTCGGCCTGACCGTTCTGCCGTCGAAGGAATTCAGCCTCTCAGTCGCCGATAGCGGTATCGGCATTGCCGCGGACGACCTCCCCAAGCTCATGAAGCCCTTCGTTCAAATCGAGAGTCATCTGTCGCGCCGCTTTCAGGGCACGGGGCTCGGTCTTTCTCTCTGCAATGAATTCATGCGGCTGCATGGAGGCACGCTTTCGATCGAAAGCAAGCTTGGCAGGGGAACTGTGGTGACTGCGCGCTTTCCCGGCATTCGCGTGAGGAAACATGACGTCGAGGTGACTGCCTTCGAGCAGCGCCGCGTGGCAAGCGGCGGAAGGGTTGCCTCATAGCGGGACAAATTTTCGTGGTTGATACGTATATTCACCTATAGGTGGAATACCGGATTACGCGGCTCCGCTGCGGCCGACATCATGATGACCATTGCACAATACAGAACAAAGGGTTCGTCATGACAACCAGCCTGGCTCACAGTGGAATGGCGCCGAATGACGCGGTGGCTCACAGGCCGTGGCCAGTCATTGTCGGCGGCGCTTTGGCGCGTGCCCCCCGGGCGCGCGGCACATTCGTTCCCTCGGAAGACTTCCGATCGCTTGACGATTTTGGAACGACGGTCACTTTCTCGCGCAACGAGACGATCTTCAACGAGGGCGATAGCGCCAAATATGCCTATAAGCTGGTCAGCGGCGCGGTGCGCCTCTGCAAGCTCATGGCCGATGGCCGCCGTCAGATCACCGAATTTTATCTTGAAGGCGACATGTTCGGCTTCCTCGATCTCGACAGCTATGATTTCAGCGCCGAGGCGATCACGAATGTGGTGGTCATGCGCTATGCGCGCAACCACCTGAAGCATGTCGAGGAGCGGGACGGCGATCTGCAGCGCGAATTGGCGAACATGCTGCATCAGCGTCTTTCCCGGACGAATGCGCTGCTCGTCATGCTCGGTCGACAGACGGTGAAGGAGCGTATTGCCTCGTTCCTCATCCAGATGGCCGAACGGCTGGAAGGCGAGGCTCTGGAAGCCGCCTGCATCGACCTGCCCATGGGCCGTCAGGACATTGCGGACTATCTCGGCCTGACCATCGAGACGGTCTGCCGCGCCCTCAGCGAGCTCAAGCGGGCGGGCGTGATCGGCGTGCCGACGACGCATCAGATCGTTGTCAATGACATTGAGACGCTTCGCGCTATTATCGACGGCGATAACTGATTTTCTCGCTCTCCGGAGTTCATCATGCGTATGAGGATGCTGGGCCTCGTGGCGGCCATCGTCGCCGTGGCGATTGTCGCTGCGGGCTATGGCTGGTGGCGATGGTCGCATCCGGGCCTTCCCGATGGGGTCACGCAGACCAATGGCCGCATCGAAGCCGAACAGGTTCAGGTCGCGGCCAAGACTCCGGGCCGTGTCATGGAAGTACTGGCCGAAGAGGGCGATTTTGTGAAGGCCGGCGCCGTTCTGGCGCGAATGGATACGCGGGATACCAAGGCGCAGCTTCTCCAGGCTCAGGCTCAGCTGCTGGCGGCACAGCGCACGAAGGAAGAGGCCGTCGCCGCCGTGGCGCAGCGCGAGGCGCAGCGCACGCTCTATCGGCGGCAGTATGGCCGCACCGCCCGCCTCAACAAGTCGGGCTATGCCTCCAACGATCAGCTCGATCAGGCGCGCGCGCAGCGCGATGCGGGGGACGCTGCCTATGATGCGGCGGTCGCCAGCGTCAGTCAGGCGGATGCCGCCATCGAGGCGGCCAAGGCCACCGTCCAGCAGATCGAGACCGTTCTCGAGGATGCAGTCCTCGTCGCTCCGCGTTCAGGCCGCGTGCAGTACAAGCTCATCCAGCCCGGCGAGGTCGTGGGCGCAGGCACGCCCATCCTCACGCTTCTCGATGTCTCGGACGTCTATATGACGGTCTTCCTGCCGGCAAAGGTCGCGGGCGGGGTGAGGATCGGCGACGAAGCGAGACTGGTGCTCGATCCGGCGCCGCAATATGTCATTCCGGCGAACGTGACCTTTGTGGCCGCCGACGCGCAGTTCACGCCCAAATCCGTGGAAACGGCCGATGAGCGCGAGAAGTTGATGTTCCGCATCAAGCTCAACATCGACCGCGATCTGCTGGCGCGCTACGCCACCGTCGTGAAGACGGGTGTGCGCGGCATGGCCTATGTCCGCTACAGATCGGGTGTCGAGTGGCCCGCCACGCTTGCCGTGAAGCTCCCCGATGAGCCCCGCTGAGCGCGCGGTCGCCGTAGAGATCCGATCGCTGAAGCATCGTTATGCGCGGGTGGTGGCGGTCGACGATATTTCCGTCCAGATTCCTGCCGGCGTTATGGCCGGGCTTATCGGACCGGATGGCGTCGGCAAATCGACCTTGCTGGCCCTCATCTCCGGCGTACGAAAGATGCAGCAGGGCGAAATCCTGGCGCTGGGCGGCGACATGCGCGATCACAAGCATCGCAGCATGAGCCACCGGCGCATCGCCTATATGCCTCAGGGTCTCGGGCGCAATCTCTATCCGACGCTTTCCGTCTTCGAGAATCTCGACTTCTTCGGCCGGCTCTTCGGACAGGGCAAGGCCGAGCGTGAAAGCCGCATCAAGGAGCTTCTGCGGGCGACGGGTCTCGATCCCTTTCCGGATCGGCCAGCGGGCAAGCTTTCGGGCGGCATGAAGCAGAAGCTCGCGCTCTGCTGCGCGCTTATCCACGATCCCGACCTTCTCATCCTCGATGAGCCGACCACCGGCGTCGATCCGCTGTCGCGCAGGCAGTTCTGGGAGTTGATCGAGCGCATTCGGGCGCGCAGGCCCGGCATGAGCGTCATCGTCGCCACGGCCTATATGGAGGAGGCGGACCGGTTCGATTGGCTGGCGGCGATGAATGCGGGCAAGCTGATCGGGCAGGGGAGCCCGGCCGAGCTGAAGGCAAGGACCGGGAAGGAGACGCTGGAAGAAGCATTCATCGCGCTCTTGCCCGAGGCGTTGCGCGCCCAGCATGTGCCGGTTGTCGTGTCGCCGCGCATCGACGGCGACGGTGCGCCCGCCATCGAGGCCGAAGGCCTCACCTGCCGTTTCGGCGATTTCGTTGCCGTCGATCATGTGAGCTTCTCGATCGAGCGTGGCGAGATATTCGGCTTTCTCGGGTCGAATGGCTGCGGCAAGACCACGACCATGAAGATGCTGACCGGTCTGCTGCCCGCAACCGAGGGGTTTGCGCGGCTTTTCGGCGAACGGCTCAATGCGAACGACATGGCGACCCGCCGCCGCGTCGGATACATGTCGCAGTCCTTCTCGCTCTATGGCGAATTGAGCGTCAGGCAGAATCTCGACCTTCACGCCAGGCTCTTCGAATTGCCGCGCAACGAGGTTGGCCCGCGCGTCGAGGAAATGCTGAAGAGCTTCGATCTGGCGGATGTGGCCGACGAGATGCCGGAAGGCCTGCCGCTTGGCATTCGCCAGCGCCTGCAACTCGCCGTGGCCGTCATCCATCGGCCTGAGGTTCTGATCCTCGACGAGCCGACCTCCGGCGTGGATCCCATCATGCGCGATCAGTTCTGGCGCTATCTGCTCGACCTTTCGCGCAACCAGAAGGTCACGATCTTCATCTCGACCCATTTCATGAACGAGGCCGAGAGATGCGACCGCATTTCGCTCATGCATGCCGGCAAGGTGCTCGCCGTCGGCGCGCCGCAGGATATCGCGAAGCAGCATGGGCGGACCACCCTTGAGGACGCCTTCATCGATTGCCTGCGGGACGCGGCGGGCGCGGGGGCGACGGACGAGACGGCAGCGGACGAGACGATCATCAGCGAGACGGACAGCCTTCAGACGGGACGACGCTTCGACTGGCGGCGCATCTGGGCCTATGCCCGCCGCGAGACGATGGAAATTCTGCGCGACCCGATCCGTCTGACTTTTGCGTTGGCCGGCCCCATCGTGCTGATGCTTACCTTCGGTTACGGCATTTCTTTCGATGTCGAGAACCTCGCCTATTCCGTCTACGATCAGGATCAGTCGCCGGAAAGCCGCGGGCTGCTCGAGCAGTTCGAGGGGTCGCGCTACTTCGAGGAGCGTACGCCTGCGAAAACGGCATCCGAACTTCACAACATGCTGCAGGGCGGCAAGATCGCCGTCGGCATAGAAATTCCGGAAGGGTTCGGGCGCGATCTCCTGCGCGGACGAAAGCCGGAAATCAGCGTTCTCGTCGATGGTGCAAGCCCGTTCCGCGCGACGACGGCGGTCGGCTATCTGAGCGGCATAGCGCAGAGATATTTCGCACAGCTCTATGAAGGGCAGCGAACGACGACGCTTTTCAAGATCGAGACGCGCACGAGGTACAATCAGGCATTCGAAAGCGTATATGCGATCGTGCCAACGGTATTCACGCTCATCCTGATCCTCATTCCCGCGATGCTCACTGCCGTCGGCGTGGTCCGGGAAAAGGAATACGGATCCATCGCCAATTTCCGCTCGACACCCGTATCGCGGCTCGAGTTTCTGGTGGGCAAGCAGGCGCCCTATATCGTTCTGGCCTATATCAATTTTCTGACGCTCCTGCTGCTCGCGTTGTTTCTCTTCGGTGTGCCGGTGCGGGGGTCGGTGCCGCTGCTCTTTGTGGGCGCCTTTCTCTATGTCAGCGCGACGACGGGATATGGCATCTTCATTTCGACATTCACCAGGACACAGGTCTCCGCCATGTTCGCGACGGCGGTGACCGCGCTCATTCCCGCAGTCAATTTCTCCGGTCTTCTGGTGCCCGTCTCCTCGCTCACAGGCACGGGCCGGGCGATCGGTCTCGCCTTTCCGTCGAGCTGGTTCCAGGAGCTCAATATTGGCGTTTTCACCAAGGGCCTCTATCTCGCCGACCTCTGGGCCCCGACGCTGATGCTTGTCTTCTTCGCGCTGGTCTACACGATTGCCGGGCGTCTCTTCCTCAGAAAGCAGGAAGCCTGACATGCTGCGCTCCATCCGGAACATCGGCCGTCTCACCTACAAGGAACTGCGCAGCTTCCTTGCCGATCCGATTCTGCTTGTCCTGGTCGTCTATATCTTCAGCTTCGCCATCTATTCGATCGCGACCGGGGCCAAGACCGAGGTGTCGAACGCCGCCGTGGCCGTGATCGATGAAGATCATTCGGCGCTTTCGCGGCGCGTTCGCGAGGCGCTTCTGCCGCCGCTCTTCAAGGAAGCCATCGTCGTGACGCCCGCCGAGGCATCGCGCGGCATGGACGAGAACAGGTTCGTCTTTCTGATCGACATTCCTTCCGGCTTCGAGCGCGATCTGCTCGCGGGCCGTTCTCCGACGATCGCGCTCAGTGTCGATGCGACCGCCATGTCGCTTGCGGGAAGCGGCGTCGTTGACATCCAGAACATCATCACGGAAGAAGTGCAGAAGCTCGTCGCACATAGCGAACTCGAGACCAGCCAGCCGATCAGTGTGGTCCTTCAAAGGCTCTTTAATCCAAATTCGGAGTCGACATGGTTCACTTCGGTCATGGAGATCATCAACCATGTGACCATGCTCGGCATTCTGCTGGCGGGCGCCGCATTGATCCGTGAGCGGGAGCACGGGACGATCGAACATCTGCTCGTGATGCCGGTGACTTCCATCGAAATCATGCTGGCCAAGATCATTGCCAATGGCATCGTCATTCTCGTGGCGGCCATCGCCTCGCTCATCTTTGTCGTGCATTACGTGCTTGGCGTGCCTATCGCCGGGTCGCTGGTGCTCTTCGGGAGCGGGATGGCGATTTACCTCGTGGCCGTCAACGGGCTGGGCCTCATGCTTGCGACTTGGGCGAATTCCATGCCGCAGTTCGCGCTTCTGTCGATGCCTGTCCTGATCGTGCTGGAGCTTCTGTCAGGCAGCGCCACGCCGCTTGAAAGCATGCCCGTATGGCTGCAGACGGTCATGCAGTTCGCGCCGTCCACGCATTTCGTCTCATTCTCGCAGGACGTGCTTTATCGCGGCGCCGGCTTCAGCATCGTCTGGCCGGATATGATCTGGCTCGTCGCCATTGCCATTTTCTACTTCGTACTGTCGCTCGCCCGGTTCCGCCGCGCCATCGTCGCCTGATCCGGATTGCGACACTTCCTCTCTTTGATCGGAATCAAGGATTGAGTGGGGCCAAGGACGCAGAGTCGCCTTGGCGTTATCAATCTTCACCGTGGAAAAGGGAGCGGATCATGTCCCGGCTATTGCAGCGGTTTCCTGGTCATAGATCGACCGGTGGTGAAATCGATCTCTTCGGAAGCCTCCGCCGCGACATGCCCATCATCAAGGGCGAGAAGAAGGAAGAGCGCGAGGAGAAGAAGAAAAACTATCACGTGAAGGAGCGGAGCTGGGGCTCGTTCGAGCGCCGCGTCGCGATGCCCTTCCATGCTGACGCCGACAAGGTTCAGGCGAATTTCAGGAAGGGTGTGCTGACGGTCACCGTCCCGTAGCCCGCCGAGGCAAAGGCGCAGGTCAGGAAGATCGAGGTCAAGCCCGCTTCCTGAAAAGGATGCGTGGGGAATTCAAGGCGTCGGCACTTCATTGGGAGGTGCGGGCGGCATCAACAGGAGAGGTCATATGAATATGCTGTCACGTCTCATGCTGCCCGCGGCGGTCGCCTCGGCGCTGCTGCTCGGCGGTTGCGCCACCCATCTCAACGACCAGGATCAGGCGAAGCTCGATCAGGCCGTGAAGGATTCGGCGGAGGCCAAGGAAATGGCGCAGCAGGCGCTCACCCAGTCGCAGTCTGCCGCTGCCTCGGCCGATCGCGCGGCTGCATCGGCGCAGGCCGCGAATGAAAAGGCGGACCGCATCTTCCAGCGCTCGCTGCGCAAGTAATCCGACGTTTGAAATTGCATGCCGGGCATTCTCTCAATGAGAGAACATGCCCGGCATTATCTATTGAGGTGCGAAATAGCCGTCATTCGGCAATGAGACGCGAACCGGCGCCCCCGTCCTCTCGCGCTTTGCGCGCTCGACCGCATCCCAATCGATGCGTCCGGTAGCTTCTCCCGCCATGTGCACCACGAGGTCGTCGACATCGATCGCGGCCTCGGTCTCGGGTTTGCCGCCGGTTTCGATGGTGTCCGCATCCGACTGATAGGGATGCACCTCCACGTAGAACTCGTCATTCGACCAGCCCGCCTTGATCGGCTGGTTGACCACGGTGACGGGCGTTCCCACGCGGACCATGTCGTAAAGCCTCTGGATATCCTCCGGGTAAAGCCGGATACAGCCGTGGCTGTCGCGCCGCCCGATACTGTATGGCTTGTTCGTGCCGTGAATTGCGTAGCCCTGCCAGGCAAGATAAAGCGCGCGTACGCCCATCGGATTGTCGGGACCGGGGCCGACGGCCTGCGGCAGGTCCGGATTCTCGGCGTGTTCGGAGGCCGTCGGCACCCAGGTCGGGTTTTCGCGCTTGGCTCTGACCTTTGTCGTGCCGAGGGGCGTTTCCTTGCCCTCGCGGCCGATGCCCAGGGGGAAGGTCGCGACCTGTCCCTTCGGTCCGAAGTAATAGAGCCGCAGCTCCGGCAGATTGATGACGATGCCCCGACGGGGCGCCAGGGGCAGGATGTGGCGCGTCGGAAGGTGCAGCCAGTGCCCGGCACCGGGAAGCCAGGGATCTATGTCCGGATTGGCGGTCCTGATTTCGACATAGCCGAGGTCGAAGCGCTGCGCGATATCGGGCAGAGTATCCTCATGATGCGTCTCGTAGACTGTCGTCTCGCCGATGAGGTCGTCAGCGAAGGTGGGCGCGGCCGCACCGAGGACGATGGCTGTAAGGGCGCCGATGCCGCAGAATTTCAGAGTCGAAAACCGCATGACCTTGCTGTCCATTCGTGTCGTCCTCGCGGCGATGATCCTACAGCTGATTTGCGGCGCGGTCCTCGCCACGCCACTCGCGCCCGACGAATTGCCCAAGGCCGACCGCATCATCGTCTGGAAGGCAAAGCGCGAACTCGACCTGATGGTGAAGGGCGTCGTGATGCGCGCCTATCCGATCGCTCTGGGCAGTCATCCCAAGGGCGCCAAGAGCCTCAGGGGCGATGGCAGGACGCCTGAGGGCCTCTATGTGATCGACCGCCGCCTGGAACATTCGGAATATCACCGCGCGCTTCACATATCCTATCCGAACCCGGCGGACCGCATTCGCGCGAAAGGAGGCAATCCCGGCGGGGATATATTCATCCATGGAATGCCGCGTGCTTTCGGGCGCAAGGATCCTGCGCGCTTCTTCACCGACTGGACCAATGGCTGCATTGCCGTCGGCAACATAGCCATCGAGGAAATCTGGAACTCGGTCGACGATGGAACGCCGATAGAGATCCGTCCCTGACAGGTCGTCGGCTCAGTGAACCAGAAGAACGGGCATCGGCGCGCCGCCGAGCACATGACGTGTGACGCCGCCGAAGACGAACTCGCTGAGGCGGCTGTGTCCATAAGCGCCCATGACCAGAAGATCGGCATTCGCTTCCTTGGCGCATTGCAGAAGCGTGTCCTGTACCGGGCCGGCCGGATGCGCCATGTATGAAATATCCGCGTTGATGCCGTGCCAGCGCAGGCTTGTCACCAGCGCTTCGGTGGAGTTCGCGGTTTCTTCCTCGTTCTCGGCAATGGTCGCGATCGTGACTTTCGCGGCATTGGTGAGGATCGGCATGGCCGCGCTCACCGCGCGCGCCGCTTCCGGCGACGGCTTCCAGGCCACGACGACCGATTTTCCGATCTGCTTCGGCGCGCGCGGCCCGGCGAGAAGCAGGGGACGCCCGCCATTGATGAGAATGGTTCCGGCCACCGTGCGGGCAAGGCTGCCAAGGGCGGTGACGTTTCCGAACACCGTGAGGTCGTGGACGCGCGCCTCGGCGACCAGAATGTCGGACTCCCGGCCCGACGCTTCACGCCATGCAGCGGTCGCTGCCGGTTCCCCTGTCGGCGCAGTGGCCAAGGGCAAGGCTTCGCGCTTGCAGAAGGCCTCGAATGTCTTCTGCGCTCGTTCGGTCCGCTTGGCATCTTCGCGCTGAAGAACGTCGATGAGATCGCCCATCACCATCTGCGTTCCCATGCCCATCCCCATGTCGTAGCCGGCGGCCTGGATGAGGATCTGCTGGGAGTCCGGCCGGACGTGCACGCATTCGAGGTGCCCCTTAAAAGCGCGCGCAAGGAGCACCGCCGTCTCAAGCGCGACCGGATCGCTGGAAAAGCCCATCGTGGGCACGAGAATGGATTTGAACATGACCTCGTCCTTCGCCTCGCCGTCTGCGCTGCCGATCACGGCGACTGCACATACCGGCAACTGTGTTCATTTTGATGCGGCTGGGCCGAGGCCGCTTTGATCGAAGTCAGAGTCGCATGCCTGCGTCATTCCGCGCGGCGAGGGCGCTTCGATATCAGGGGACCAGAACAGCGGCGCCGGTGAGACGGCCCGAGCGGAGGTCGTCGAGCGCTTCATTTGCGCGGGCGAGCGGATAGGCAACCGTCGTCGTGTGAACGCCGATGGAGGGGGCGATGCGCAGAAAGTCGATGGCATCCTGCCGGGTGAGATTGGCGACGGAGAGAAGCTGCCGCTCCTCCCACAGAATGCTGTAGGGGAAGCTCGGAATATCGCTCATGTGAATACCCGCGCAGACGACGCGCCCGCCCTTTGCGACGGCTTTCAGCGCGGCGGGAACAAGCGCGCCAACCGGCGCGTAGATGATGGCCGCGTCGAGCAGCTCAGGTGCGGCCTCGTCGGAACCTCCGGCCCAGTCCGCGCCGAGCGAGCGGGCGAAATCCTGCGCCTTCGTGTCGCCGGGCGTCGTGAAGGCGAAGACCTTTCGTCCCTGTGCCTTCGCGACCTGAAGCACGATATGTCCCGCCGCGCCGAAGCCGTAAATGCCCAGACGTTCGGCCTTTCCGGCCAGCACAAGCGAGCGCCAGCCGATGAGGCCCGCGCAAAGAAGCGGCGCGATGGCGACATCGTCGCCGAGCCCGTCGAGCGGAAAGGCATAGGCCGCGTCGGCCACCGCATGGGTCGCATAACCGCCATTGCGCGTGTAGCCGGTGAACAGCGGGTGATCGCAAAGGTTCTCTCGCGCCGAACGGCAATAGGGGCATGTGCCGCAGGTGTGTCCCAACCAGGGAATGCCTACGCGCTGACCGATGGCGAAGCCCTTCACGTCGGGCCCGATCTCGTCGACGACGCCGACGATTTCATGACCGGGAATGATGGGCAGGGAAGGGTTCGGCAAGTCCCCATCGACGACATGGAGATCGGTTCTGCAAACGCCGCAGGCGAGAACGCGCACGCGAATCTCCCCACTGCTCGCATGGGGATCTGGCAGTTCGCGCTCAAAGAGCGGCGTGCCAGGCTTTTCGAACAACATCGCGCGCATGGGAGCCTCGTGGTTCTTGCCGGTCAGATCAAATCATCGTAGCAGAAGCCGGGTGGCGTCGGTCATGGCCCTCCGCCGATTAAGGGTGAAATTCAAGCTTCAATCGGTAAGATGAAAATCTTATTCTGGATCATTGGCACATGACGGGCCGAACTGTCTTCGAGCGTGGATGACGAACCCTCCCCCGGACAAGAGTAGCGATATGGAAAGCCGGGCGCGCCTCGACGCGCTGCTTGCCACGGCCGTTGATGGGGTCGTCATCATCGACAAGATGGGGATGATCCAGGTCTATAGCCCGGCCTGCGAAAAGCTCTTCGGCTATAGCGCCGATGAAGTGGTCGGCCGCAACGTGAAGATGCTCATGCCCGCGCCCTACCGGCAGGAGCATGACGGCTATCTCGAGCACTATCGCAAGACGCATGAGAAGCGGATCATCGGCATTGGCCGCGAGGTCATAGGTCAGCGCAAGGACGGGACCACCTTCCCGATGTATCTCTCCGTAGGCGAAGGAAGCTTCGGCGGCGAGAGCATGTTTGTCGGCATCATTCACGACATCACGCAGCGCCGCTATCAGGAGCATGCGTTGCGCGAGCGCGAGGCGCGTCTCAGTTCGATCCTCGAAACCGTGCCTGACGCCATCGTCATCATCGACGAAGTGGGCCTGATCGAATCGTTCAGTCCCGCCGCCGAACGTCTGTTCGGATATGCCTTCGCCGATGTGCTCGGCAAGAATGTGAAGATGCTGATGCCCTCGCCCTATCGCGAGAGCCATGACAGTTATATGGACCGCTATCGCAGGACGGGCGAGAAGCACATCATCGGCATGGGGCGCATTGTCGTGGGGCAACGCCGCGACGGCTCGACCTTCCCGATGGAGCTTTCAGTCGGCGAGATCAGCGTGGGGCAGCGCAGGCTTTTCACAGGCTTCATCCGCGACGTCACCGAACGCCAGAGCACTGAGCGCCGCCTGCAGGAGCTGCAGTCGGAGCTGCAGCATGTCTCGCGTCTGAGCGCCATGGGGCAGATGGCCTCGGCGCTTGCACATGAGCTCAACCAGCCGCTCTCGGCCATCATGAACTATGCCAAGGCCGCGCGGCGCACCATCGATGGCATCGACG
Source organism: Parvibaculum sp. (assembly GCF_039680535.1). Classification (GTDB taxonomy): domain Bacteria; phylum Pseudomonadota; class Alphaproteobacteria; order Parvibaculales; family Parvibaculaceae; genus Parvibaculum. The sequence goes on from NZ_JBDKSS010000013.1 coordinate 94,764, forward strand.
ATCCGCAGGTCGAGCGGGCGCGGGAACTGATCGACAAGGCGGGTGCCCAGACCGGACGCGCCGGCCAGATCATCCGCCGGCTGCGCGAATTCATCGAGAAGGGCAAATCGAATCAGGCCTTCGAGAATCTGAACCGCGTCATGGAGGAAGCGATCGCCCTCGCGCTGGTCGGCGTGGCCGAGGCGAACGTCAAGGTCATCGTGGACCTGGAGGCGGGGCTTCCGCAGGTGCTGATCGACAAGATTCAGATTCAGCAGGTGGCGCTCAACCTCATCCGCAACAGCGTCGAGGCGATGCAGGGTGGTTCGCGGCGCGAATTGCTGATCTCGACCCGTCGCGAGGACGACAAGTTCGCGCTGGTCAGCGTTTGCGACACCGGGCCCGGTCTTGCGCCGGAAGTGGCGGCGAATCTCTTCCAGCCCTTCACGACGACCAAGGAGCAGGGCATGGGCATCGGCCTGTCCATCTGCCGTTCGATCATCGAGTCTCATGGCGGGGAGCTCTGGGCGACGCCGAACGAGGATGCCGGCGTGACCTTCTCCTTCCGGGTTCCTCTGACCGACAGAGAGGAGGCTGCGGAGAATGAATAACTCCCCCGTCTTCGTCGTGGATGACGATGCGGATGTGCGCGATTCGTTGCGCGCCCTGCTCGAATCCGACGGATTTCGCGTCGAGGACTTCGATTCGGCCGCGGCTTTCCTGACGGCGCTGACGCCCGGCCGGGGCATCTGCCTCGTTGTCGATGTCCGGATGCCGGACATGGACGGGCTCACCCTTCAGGAAGAGATCGCCAGGCGGGGCGTGGCGCTTCCCATCATCATCGTCACCGGCCATGCCGACGTGCCGTTGGCGGTCCGCGCCATGAAGGCAGGCGCCCTCGATTTCATAGAGAAGCCCTATGACGATGAGTTGATGCTTTCGAGCGTCCACAGGGCGCGCGAGCAGACCATCAGCCAGCAGGCCCAGTCATCGAGTGCCCGGGAGGCGGAGGCGCGGGTCGCCGCGCTGACGCCGCGCGAGCGCGAGGTGCTGGAGCATCTGGTCGGCGGCCAGCCCAACAAGGTCATTGCTCATGAATTGGGCATATCGCCGCGCACGGTCGAGATCCACAGGGCGCATCTGATGGAGAAGATGCAGGCGCGCAGCCTGTCGGATCTGGTGCGAATCGCGCTTACGGCAGGGGTTCAGGCCGCGGGAGCCTAGGGAAAACCCCTATATCAGTCTGGCCAAAGGCTCCCTATCTTATTTCTGTCATCCACCGAATATCGCTCTGGAGGCGGCTGTCATGGCCAGTTCCGGGCGTGCGGTCTGTGTCGTCGACGACGACGAGGCTGTGCGCGATTCAATGCGTGTCCTGCTCGAGTCCCACGGTCTTACCGTGAGGGATTACGGCTCGGCGCGCGCCTTTCTCGCGGAGGTGCCGGGGGATGGCTGCCTGCTGCTCGACCTGCATATGCCGGAAATGAACGGTCTCGAGCTTCTCGAAAAGCTGCGGGCCGAGCGGGTGGACATTCCGACCATCATCATGACCGGCCGGAGCGATGCCGGATTGCGCGCCCGGGCCCAGAGGGCGGGGGTCATCGCCTTCCTCGACAAGCCCGCCGACGAGGACAAGCTCATCGACTCGATCGAGCACGCGCTGGCCGCCCGAGGCGCCTGAAAAGCCGCGCATTTCGGCCACTGCGGCAATCTCGCGCAGCGGCGAAACACCCTACGTACATTTCCTGATTTCGCCTTAAAAGAGCCCACGGCATGGTGAATGCCACAGGCAACAGAAGGAGATCGTCAAATGGCGGTTTCAGGCGGGGCGGGCGGTCGTCTCCACGGAACAATGACCACGTCGTCTTACTTGACGGCGATCGTGCTGGTGGCGGGGGCGCTTTACAGCCTCGTCGTCGCGGCAAAGGCTTATGATGTACCGATGGCGGTCCATGCGTGGATTTTCACGCTGGCCTTCGTCGCGGGCGTCCTGGCGATCGGGAATCGCCATTTCAATGCCCTGAAGGCGCTTCCCGGCGCCGATGACGGCAAGGGTTATAACGATACCGTCATCAAATATGGCGTGGTCGCGACGCTCTTCTGGGGCATCGCCGGCATGCTGGCGGGTTTCTACATCGCCAGCGAACTGGCCTTCCCGGCCCTCAATCTCGACTTCGCCTATATCAGCTTCGGCCGGCTCCGCCCCGTGCATACGTCGGGCGTGATCTTCGCCATGGGCGGCAACGCGCTGATCGCGACCTCGTTCTATGTCGTGCAGCGGACCTGCCGCACTCGCCTTGCCGGCGATATCGCCCCCTGGTTCGTCTTCTGGGGCTACAACCTCTTCATCGTCATCGCGGCGACCGGCTACCTGATGGGTGTGACGGAGGGCCGCGAATATGCCGAGCCCGAGTGGTACACCGACATCTGGCTCACCATCGTCTGGGTGACCTACCTCCTCGTCTTCCTCGGAACGCTGATGAAGCGCAAGGAGCCGCATATCTATGTGGCGAACTGGTTCTACCTGTCGTTCATCGTCACGATCGCGATGCTTCACCTCGGCAACAACCTGACGGTGCCGGTCTCGATCTTCTCGAGCAAGAGCTTCAGCGCCTTCTCGGGCGTGCAGGACGCGCTGATCCAGTGGTGGTATGGCCACAATGCGGTCGGCTTCTTCCTGACGGCGGGCTTCCTCGGCATGATGTACTACTTCGTGCCGAAGCGCGCCGGTCGTCCGGTCTACTCGTACCGGCTTTCGATCATTCACTTCTGGGCGCTCATCTTCCTCTACATCTGGGCTGGCCCGCACCATCTGCACTACACGGCTCTGCCTGACTGGGCGCAGACGCTCGGCATGACCTTCTCGATCATGCTGTGGATGCCCAGCTGGGGCGGCATGATCAACGGCCTGATGACGCTTTCGGGCGCCTGGGACAAGCTGCGCACCGACCCGGTGATCCGCATGCTCGTCGTGTCGGTCGCCTTCTACGGCATGTCGACCTTCGAAGGTCCGCTCATGTCGATCAAGGCGGTGAACTCGCTCTCGCACTACACCGACTGGACCATCGGCCACGTGCATTCGGGCGCCATGGGCTGGGTCGGCTTCGTCACCTTCGGCGCCGTCTACTGCCTCGTTCCCTGGCTGTGGAAGCGCGAACGGCTCTACTCGATCGCGCTTGTGAGCTGGCACTTCTGGATCTCGACCATGGGCATCGTGCTCTACATCACCGCGATGTGGGTGTCGGGCATCCTTCAGGGTCTGATGTGGCGTGCCTATGACGCGCAGGGCTTCCTCGAATATTCCTTCGTGGAAACCGTCGCGGCGATGCACCCCTTCTACATCATCCGCGCTCTGGGTGGCCTCCTCTATCTCGCTGGCACGCTCATCATGGTCTACAACTGCTGGCGGACAATTCGGGGCGACGTGCGTTCGGGCGAACCTATCGTCGCCAACGCACCTGCCAACGCCCACGGTCCCGTCGGCGCGCTTGCGCAGCCGGCTGAGTGAAGGAGAGGCACATGTCCAGATTTTCGCATGAAGTCATCGAGAAGAACTCGATCCTGCTTCTCATCCTCTCGCTCATCGCGGTGTCGATCGGCGGTATCGTCGAGATCATCCCGACCTTCCTCATCAAGACCACGGTCGAGGACGTGAAGGGAGTGCGGCCTTATAGCCCACTCGAACTCGCGGGACGCAACATCTATATCCGCGAAGGCTGCTACCTCTGCCACAGCCAGATGATCCGTTCGCTTCGTTCGGAAGTGGAGCGCTACGGTCATTACTCTCTGGCGGCCGAAAGCATGTACGACCACCCCTTCCAGTGGGGTTCGAAGCGCAACGGGCCGGATATCGCCCGTATCGGCGGCAAGTATTCGGACGAGTGGCATCGTCTGCATATGGCCAACCCGCGCCAGGTCGTGCCGGAGTCCGTGATGCCTGGCTATCCGTATCTGGCAAAGACGCCCCTCGATTACACGCATATCGCCGACGACATGAAGGCGCTGCGCGTGACGGGTGTTCCCTATACGGATGAAGAGATTGCCAATGCGAAGGCCGATCTCGAGGCGCAGGTCAATCCGGATGGCGATACTTCCGGTATCCAGGGGCGTTATCCCAAGGCTGTCATCCGCAACTTCGATGGCAACCCGCAGATGGTCAGCGAACTCGATGCACTGGTGGCCTATCTCCAGATGCTCGGAACGCTGGTCGACTTCAATGCCTTCGACAGCGCCGACTTCAAGCAGTGAGCACAGCCATGACACATCAGGAAATATCGGCTCTCGCCGGAACCTGGGGACTGGTGCTTTTCTGCGTCGTGTTCCTCATTGCCGTCGGCTATGCGCTTTGGCCGTCGAACAGGAAGACCTTTGAGCATCTGGCCCGCTTGCCGCTCAATGACGATCATGAAGGGGGCGCGCAATGAGCACGCAAAAGCATACGGACGAAGTCTCCGGCGTCGAGACAACCGGACATGAGTGGGATGGCATCAGGGAGCTGAACAATCCGCTGCCCAAGTGGTGGATCTACACCTTCTATGTCTGCATCCTCTGGTCGCTCGCCTATTGGGTCGTCTTCCCCGCCTGGCCCTATTTCACGGGCGGCGGCTGGAAGCACACGGCAGGTTCCTTCGGCTATACGCAGCGCGGCGAAGTTTCCACCGAACTGCAGAAGGTGGCCGAGGGGCGCGCCGTGTTCCTGAAGCAGATCGAGGCCATGCCCATCGAGGATATCGCGAAAAACGAGAACCTCATGGAAGTGGCGCTTGCCGGCGGCAGGGCTACCTTCGCCGACAACTGCGCTCCGTGCCATGGCTCGGGCGCGGCGGGCGGCAACGGCTTCCCCAACCTGAACGACGACGACTGGCTCTGGGGCGGCACGCTGTCCGACATCCAGACCACGTTGACGCACGGCATTCGCTGGGAGGCTGACGCTGACACCCGTCAGAACATGATGCCTCGTTTCCTCGATGACAGCATGTTGAAGGCCGATCAGGTCAACGACGTTGCCGAGTATGTGCTGTCGCTGAACAATAAGGCCGACGACGCCGCGGCGGCGAAGCGCGGTGCGGAAGTCTTTGCGGCGAACTGCGTTGCCTGCCATGGCGCAGACGCCAAGGGCAACCAGCAGCTCGGTGCACCGAACCTGACCGACGCGATCTGGCTCTATGGCGGCGACAAGGCCACCATCGTGCAGACCGTTTCCCATGGTCGCAACGGCGTGATGCCGGCCTGGGGCACTCGCCTGTCCGGTTCGACCATCAAGGAACTTGCGCTTTACGTCCATTCGCTGGGCGGAGGCAAATAATCGGCGCGCGTTACGCGCCGAAGGAGTGAGTGAGTTATGACGGAACCCGCCGTAAATCTCGAAAACCTGGTGGCGGAGGCTGTGAATACAGCCTCCGCCGTTTCCTCTGCACGGCTGAACGACGACAGCGCGGTCGCCGTCAACTCGCAGGCGAACCGGCCCCTTTACCAGAGCCGCATCAAGGTTCATCCGAAAGTCGTCCACGGCACGTTCCGTCGTGTCAAATGGCTGGTGATGGCGATCACCCTGTCCATCTACTATGTGACGCCGTTCATCCGCTGGAACCGTGGGCCGGGAATGCCCGATCAGGCGGTCCTGCTCGACTTTCCGGCGCGGCGCTTCTATTTCTTCTTTCTCGAGATCTGGCCGCAGGAATTCTATTACGTCACCGGCCTGTTGATCCTCGCCGCGCTCGGGCTGTTCCTTGCGACGAGCGTCGCCGGCCGTGTCTGGTGCGGATATACCTGCCCGCAGACGGTCTGGACCGATCTATTCGTATTTGTCGAACGTCTCTTCGAAGGCGATCGCTCCGCTCGCATCAGGCTCGACAAGGAAGGCTGGAGCGTCGGCAAGTTTGCGCGCAAGGCGGGCAAGCATGCGGTCTGGCTACTCATTGCGATCCTTACCGGCGGCGCCTGGGTTTTCTATTTCGCCGACGCGCCGACGCTGGCCATGCAGATGGTCACGTTCTCCGCGCCGATGACCGCCTATATCTTCGTCGGCCTTTTCACCGCAACGACCTATACGCTGGGCGGCATCGCCCGCGAGCAGGTCTGCATTTACATGTGCCCCTGGCCACGCATTCAGGGCGCGATGTTCGACGAGGAGTCGCTCCTCGTCAGCTACAAGGACGATCGGGGCGAAAAGCGCGGTCCGCACAAGAAGGGCACGAGTTGGGAGGGGCGCGGCGATTGCATCGATTGCGGTCAGTGCGTGGCTGCCTGCCCTGTGGGCATCGACATTCGTGACGGCATGCAGCTCGAGTGCATTCAGTGCGCCCTCTGCATCGATGCCTGCAACGAAATCATGGACAAGGTCGAACGCCCGCGCGGTCTGATCGGCTATGACACGCTCGGCAATCAGGAACGCCGCAAGGCCGGTAAGCCGCCGCGCTTTCGGATCGTTCGTCCGCGTACGATCGTCTATGCGGTGGCCTTGCTGCTCGTATCGGCGATCATGGTCGTTGCGCTGGCCAGCCGCGAGACGCTTCAGCTCAACATTCTGCGCGACCGCAATCCGTTGTTCGTGACCTTGTCCGACGGAAGCGTTCGGAACGGCTACGGCATCAAGATCATCAACAAGGATACGGTGGCGCATACCATCCATGTCTCGATCGATGGATTGGAAGGAGCCCGCCTTGCGGGCATTTCCGCCGACGATGTCAATCCGACCGAGATCGAAATGAGCGCTGACGCGCTGAAGAATGTGCGCTTCTACGTGAGCTTGCCGAAGGACCGGGTGTCCGAGCTTGACGGCGGATATGCGAAGCTCAATTTCGTCGTGACTGACGAAACGGGACGGCGCACCGTCAAGGAAACCACTTTCAGGGGACCGGACCAATGAGCATCGAAGATACGGATTACCATCCAACCGAGCGCTTCGGAAAGATTACCGGTCGGCGTTTCCTGATCTTCATGATCCTCAGTTTCGGCGTGATCACGGGAGTGAACGGCATCTTCATCTACGAAGCCTTGTCGACTTTCGACGGCATCGAGGCCGACGACGCCTATCAGCGCGGCCGCGCCTACAATAAGGACCTTGCCGCGATGGAGGCCCAGAAGGCGCTGGGCTGGAAGGCGGAGGTGTCCCGGCCGGTGAGCGCGGCAGATGGCGCAACGCATCTTTCGGCGCGCTTCGTGGACAAGCAGGGCGCGCCGCTGGTCGGCCTCAAGGTCAACGCGACCTTTTTCCGTCCGGTCATGGTCGGCGCGGACAGGACCGAACTCATGCGCGAGACGGCGCCCGGCCAATATGAGGCCGATTTCAAGCTCGCCTATGACGGCAACTGGCTTATCCGGCTTGCGGCGCTTGGCCCCAAGGGCGAAAAATTCGCCCAGGAAACCCGCGCCCTTGTGAAGCCGGCCCATTAGACGCTTCATGACCCAGGGGTCTTTATGAGCGACGCCGCAAGAGAGACAAGCGCAACGGCACAGGCCCCGTCGGTCGCGAGGGCCGATCCCGGCCTCTTCGTCCGGATGGATGCCGGCAGCCGTGAGGCCAAGCTCGATCTCGTCGTGCAATCGATGCACTGCGCCGGATGCATGCGCCGCATCGAGCGGGCGCTTGGCGAATTGGATGGCGTTTCCTTCGCGCGGGCCAATCTGTCGACGAAGCGTGTCGCGGTGAAGTGGGATCCGTCGCGGCTGAAGCCTGCCGCGATCGTCGAAAAACTCGCTTCCATCGGCTTCGAGGCGGTGCCCTTCGATCCCAAGCTCATCGGTGCGCTGGACCAGGATGAAGGCCGCAAGCTGCTGCGCGCCATGGGCGTCGCGGGCTTCGCGGCGGCCAACGTCATGCTGTTGTCGGTCTCCGTCTGGGCGGGCCTCGTCAGTGACATGGAGCCCGCGACGCGGGCGCTCTTCTACTGGATATCCGCGCTCATCGCTCTGCCGGCCATCGCCTATTCCGCGCAGCCTTTCTATCGGTCCGCCCTCGCGGCCTTGCGCAACCGGCAGATGAACATGGATGTGCCGATCTCGCTTGCGGTGACGCTGGCGACCGGCATGAGCCTCGTGCAGACCATCGTGAATGCCGAGCATGTCTATTTCGATGCCAGCATCACGCTCCTCTTTTTCCTGCTGATCGGCCGCTACCTCGACGTTCAGGCCCGCAACCGCGCCTGTGAAGCCGCGCAGAACCTGCTCGGCCTTCGCGCCGTTGCGGCCACGGTGGTCGATGCGGACGGGTCGCAGCGTTCGGTTCCCGTCGAGGCGCTTGAGCCGGGCATGGTGGTCGCGGTTGCGGCAGGTGCGCGCGTGCCTGCCGACGGCATAGTCGCCGGCGGCATCAGCGACATCGATACGAGCCTCGTCACGGGCGAAAGCCTGCCTGAGCTGGTGCGGCCCGGCGCGCATGTCTTTGCCGGCACGCTTAATATCACCGCTCCCATGCAGGTGACGGTTACGGCGCGTGACGAGCATTCGCTGCTGGCCGAGATTGTGCGTCTCATGGAGGCGGCGGAGCAGGGGCGGTCCGCCTATGTGCGGATCGCGGATCGGGCCGCCCGCATCTACGCGCCTTCCGTTCACGTTCTCGCGCTTTCCACCGTGCTCTTCTGGCTTGCCATGGGCTCGGGTTTCGTCGTCGCGATCACAAATGCGATTGCGGTGCTGATCGTAACCTGCCCCTGCGCGTTGGGGCTCGCCGTGCCGGTGGTGCAGGTGGTTGCGACCGGGAGGCTCCTCAAGCACGGCATTCTGCTCAAGGCGGCCGATGGTCTGGAGCGTCTGTCTGAAGTGGATACGATCGTTTTCGACAAGACGGGCACGCTGACGCTGGGCCGCCCGCACCTCATCGACGAAGGCGTGTCGGCGACGGATCTCTCGGTGGGTGCGGCGCTCGCACGATCCAGCCGCCATCCGCTTTCCCGCGCCCTTGTCGAAAGCGCCGGCGCGAAGCCGCTTCCGGTTCTCTCCGACATCCATGAGGAGCCGGGGCAGGGCCTCGAAGGGCGCCTTGGCGACGAGATTGTCCGTCTGGGCAGCCGCGAATGGGTCGGCGCGTCGGAGTTCGGCGCCGCGGCACATGGCGGTCCGGAACTCTGGCTGCGGCGAGGAACGGCGCGGCCGGTCTGCTTCCGTTTCGTGGACCAGCTTCGTCCCGACGCTGCTGAGACCATTCTGGCCCTCAAGGCTCTGGGCTTTTCGATCGAGCTTCTGTCTGGCGACCGCGAACCCGCGGCCCGTGCCGCCGCCGAGGCGCTCGGTATCGCAGTATGGCGCGCGGGCGCGCGGCCTGATGCCAAGATCGCACGTCTCAAGGAGCTCGCGGGCGAGGGGCACAAGGTGCTGATGGTCGGCGATGGCCTCAACGATGCGCCTGCCCTTCGGGTTGCGCATGTCTCCATGTCGCCCGCGGACGCCTCCGACATCAGTCAGACTGCGGCGGATTTCATCTTCCAGGGTGCCAAGCTCGGGGCCGTGGTTGAGGCGATTGAGGTTGCGCGAAAGTCGCGGCGTCTCGTTTTCGAGAACTTCGCGCTGGCGCTCGCTTACAATGCCGTGGCAATTCCGCTCGCCTTCGCCGGCTTCGTGACGCCGCTCATTGCGGCTGTGGCGATGTCCACTTCATCGATCACGGTCACGCTGAATTCTCTGCGCCTCGGGCGGCTTCGGAAGGCAAGCGAATGAATATCCTCGTCTATCTGATGCCTGCGGCCCTGTTCCTTGGCTTTCTCGGCCTGCTCGGCTTCCTTTGGTCGCTCAAGTCGTCGCAATATGACGATCTCGACGGCGCTGCGGAGCGCATCCTCTATGATGACGAGGATTTACCGGGTAACTGACGTGGAAAAGGCCCTTTAGCCTCCGCGGTTCTGTGCCCCGTCATCGGGGTTGTTGCCCTCCATTCCCGTGCTCCGGACCCTCTTGCGGCGGCCTTGCTGAGGCCGCCTGCGACTTTCTGCATTGACGATTTTAGTTATCAAGGGCGAAATGGCGCGCCGGTACGTGCCTGCGCGATTTGCGGGCGCGAACAAAATAGAAAATATGGCAGGGTGTCCCGCAAAGCGGCGCCCAGGGAGGGGCCGGCTGCCGGAATTGATCCGGGCCGGGAAGGTCTAACAAATGTTCGGAGTTTCCGATGATGAATGGATGTGCGACACGCGACGCGGATGAGCTGCGCTCCGGCAGGGGGCTTCGATCTGTGGCGCTGCTTTCGGCGACCGCACTTGTTGCGCTGAGTTTCGCGCTTTCGAGCCCGCTGCGCGCGGAGACGGCTGCTCCGGCCGCGCCCGCGACGGCGGCGGCTCCGTCCGTCACGCCCGCTGCGACCCCGGCCCCGAACACGCCCCCGGCGGCCCCCGAAGCGGCCCCGGTGGCAGGAGGCCCACTCGCCGAACAGCCCGCCGAGCCGGTCGCCAATCCCTACGGCCTCGCCGCGCTCTGGGCACAGGGCGATCTCGTGGCGAAAGTGACGCTGCTCATACTGGCGCTCATGTCGATGGGTAGCTGGTACATCCTCTTCACCAAGCTCTGGGAGCAGCGCGGTCTCTTCGCGCAGGCCCGTGCCGCGCAGAAGAGCTTCGCGAAGTCCGCCAGCCTCAAGGAGGCGACGGATGGATTGGCCAGGAATTCGGCCTTCCGTGCCGTAGCGGAGCAGGGGATCGCAGCCGCGGAGCAGCATGGGCGCGGGCTTGCCGCGCAGGTGAGCCTCATCGACTGGACCACAGCGGCGCTCAACCGCGGCATCGAGACCGTGGCGGCAGGGCTTCAGGGTGGACTCGCGTTCCTTGCAACCGTCGGCTCGACAGCGCCTTTCATCGGCCTTTTCGGCACCGTCTGGGGCATCTATCACGCGCTGATCCAGATCGGCCTTGCCGGACAGGCCTCGATCGACAAGGTCGCCGGACCTGTCGGCGAGGCGCTCATCATGACGGCCATCGGCCTCGCGGTCGCCGTGCCGGCAGTGCTTGGCTACAACTGGCTCGTTCGCCGCAACAAGGCCGCGCTCGATCAGATGCGGCGCTTCGCGACGGAAGTCGAGACTCGTCTGCTGACCAGGGCCTGAGGCCGGTGCGGATGCGGCTGGAGCACTGACGACATGGCGATGAATATCGGTACTGGCGGAGACGAGGACGAGGTCATCTCGACCATCAACACGACGCCGTTGGTGGACGTGATGCTCGTCCTGCTCATCATCTTCCTCATCACGATTCCGGTCGCGATCCAGACTGTACCGGTCGATCTGCCCAAGGCGTCGAACGTTGCGACCCAGACAAAGCCCGAGAATGTCGTCGTGGCGGTGGATCGCGAAGGCGCGGTCTACTGGAACGCCGAAAAAATGGCCGACAATGCGGCGCTGCTGGCCAAGATCAGGGAAGCGGCGCAGAAGACGCCGCAGCCCGAAATCCATGTGCGCGGCGACAAGGATGCCCGCTTCGAATTCATCGGCAAGGTCATTGTCGACTGTCAGCGCGGCGGTATCGAGAAGGTCGCGTTCATCACCGAGCCCGACCGCGGCGTGGCGCAATAGGAGCCCGGAACAATGGCCATGAACATCGGAGGCGGCAAGGACGACGAGCCGATGATGGAGATCAACACGACGCCGTTGATCGACGTGATGCTCGTGCTCCTGGTGATGCTCATCATCACCATTCCGATCCAGACTCATGCGGTGAAACTCGACATGCCGCGCAATGTGCAGACGCCGCCGCAGGAGCCGAAGGTCGTCGATCTCGAACTCGATTTCGACGGCACCGTTCTCTGGAATGGCGTCGCCGTGCCGGACAGCGCCAGGCTCGACCAGTATCTCAGGTCCGCGGCAGCCGAGACGCCTCAGCCGGAAATACACCTCAAGCCCAACCGGCTGGTGAAATACGACCATGTGGCCCGCGTGCTGGCGGCCGCGCAGAGAGCCGGCGTCACCCGCATCGGCTTCGTCGGCAATGAGCAGTATATGGACTGAGCGGCCCTGGCTGCCGGAGGAGGCTTGCGGCTTTTCGGCCAGACAACCCCTTGTTCATTGAAACATCATGCATAGGATGTGGAATGGGGGGAGTTTCGTGCCGGATTTTCCGGCGCCCAAGGAGGCTCCATGGCGCAAGGCTCGGCACGTCCCGCCCGCAAACGGCCCGCTCTCAAGGCGTCGAAGCGCAATCCGCGAAAACATCTGGATGACGCGCCGGCTGCGGCCAAGGCTTCGCCTTCGCACCGCCCCGCGCCCGATCCACGAGCCCCGCATCATCCCAATTGGCCGAGCATCGACCGGCTTTTGCGCGCGACGGTGGCGCAATCGACGCTCGGCATGTCGCCCGCCAGTGCCGGCCTCGCCGCTCTCGACTGGGCGCTGCATCTCGGCAGCTCGCCGGGCAAGCAGCAGGAACTCGTCACCAAGGCCGTGACCAAATCCGCGCGGCTCGCCGCCCATGCCGCGCAGAGCATGGGCGGCAAGAAGACGGAAGCCTGCATCGAGCCTCTGCCGCAGGATCACCGTTTCGACGATCCGGCCTGGAGCAAGCCGCCTTTCGACTCTCTCTATCAGGGGTTTCTGCTGACGCAGCAATGGTGGCATGTCGCGACCACCGGCGTGCGCGGCGTCGACCGGCATCATGAGAACGTGGTGTCGTTCATGGCGCGTCAGATGCTCGACATGATGTCTCCGTCGAACAACGTGCTGACCAATCCGGTGGTTTTGCAGAAGACAATCGAGACCGGCGGACAGAACCTGCTGCAGGGCGCGATGAATATGGCGGACGACCTGCAGCGCGGCCTCAGGGGGCAAGGGCCTGCGGGCGCCGAAGCGTTCCTGCCGGGAGAGTCGGTGGCGGTTACGCCCGGTGAGGTGATCTTTCGCAACAGGCTGATCGAACTCATTCAATACCGCCCGACGACCGAAACGGTGAATGCCGAGCCGATCCTCATCGTGCCCGCCTGGATCATGAAGTATTACATCCTTGATCTGTCGCCGCAGAATTCGCTGGTCAAGTATCTGGTCGATCGCGGCCATACCGTCTTCATGATCTCGTGGAAAAATCCGGACGCCGAAGATCGCGATCTCGGCATGGACGATTATCTGAAGCTCGGCATTCTCGATGCGATAGACGCAGTCCGCGCCGTGGTGCCGGACCGGCAGATCAATGCCGTCGGCTATTGCCTCGGCGGCACGCTGCTTTCCATTGCGGCTGCATGGCTCGCGCGCGAGGGCGACGGACCGCTCAACACGGTTACGCTATTCGCGGCCCAGACGGATTTCACGGAAGCGGGCGAGCTTCTTCTCTTCGTCGACGAGAGCCAGCTCGCGCTTCTCGAAGATCTCATGTGGGACAAGGGCTTTCTCGACACCAAGCAGATGGCCGGTGCCTTCCAGATGCTGCGTTCGCGCGATCTTGTCTGGTCGCGCGCCGTGCAGGAATATCTGATGGGCGAGCGTGCGCCGATGAACGACCTGATGGCCTGGAATGCGGATGCGACGCGGATGCCCTATCGCATGCACAGCGAATATCTGCGCCGTCTCTTCCTCGACAATGAGCTTTTCGAAGGCCGCTTCACGGCGCTCGGCGTGCCGGTGGCGTTGACGGATATCCGCGCGCCAATCTTCGCCGTTGCGACGGAAACCGATCACGTCGCTCCCTGGCGTTCCGTCTACAAGATCAATCTGATTGCCGATACGGACGTGACGTTCGTGCTGACGAGCGGAGGGCACAATGCAGGGATCGTCAGCGAACCCGGCCATCCGCATCGGCGTTATCGTCTGGCGCATCGTAACGCGACGGACAAGCATGTGGATCCGGAGCGCTGGACGGAGGTGACGCCGACAAGCGAGGGGTCATGGTGGCCGGCATGGGTCGAATGGCTGGATGCGCATGGCGGTGGGCAGGTCCCGCCTCCAGCCATGGGTGCCGCCGGCTATCCGCCCCTTGAGCCCGCGCCCGGCACCTACGTGAAACAGCCCTGAAGGCCGCTCCCGAAAATGTGAGCTTCGGGAAGGCGCATCGCGCAATAACTATTACGCTTTCAGCCTCCCTCGTTTTACTCTCCCGCCAAGAGCCGCAAAGGCGCGAGTGCTGCAAGGGAGGGATCATGGACAAGCCGCAAGCAAACGCCCCGAAAGAGGCAAGCGAGGCGACCTGCCGCGCGCATGGGCAGTTGCATGGCCACCTGCCGAAGGAGACGGGCGAAGATTTCGAACTCGCCCGGCGCGGCTTCATCGCGACAATCCCCGATGCGAAGTCGCTGAACGAGGCGGGCTTTCCCGTCTGGGACATGTCGACGTTTTCCTTCATCAAGGAAGGAAGTCCCGCGCCCGCGACGGTCAATCCGAGCCTTTGGAGGCAGGCGCAGCTCAATTCGATCCATGGCCTCTTCAAGGTTACGGACGGCATTTATCAGGTCCGCAATTTCGATCTCTCGAATATCACCTTCATCGAAGGCAAGACGGGCATCATCGTCATCGATCCGCTGATCTCGTCTGAAACGGCGCGGACGTCGCTCGCGCTATATCGCGAGCATCGCGGAGAGCGGCCCGTCGTCGCGGTGATCTACACCCATTCCCATGTCGATCATTATGGCGGCGTCAAAGGCGTTCTGAGCGATGAGGACATCGCGCGCGGCGACATTCGCATCATTGCGCCGGAAGGGTTTCTCGAAGAGGCAGTGAGCGAGAACGTGCTCGCGGGCAATGCCATGGGCCGCCGCGCGACCTACATGTATGGCGCGCTTCTGCCGCGCGGACCGAAGGGTCATGTCGATGCGGGCCTCGGCAAGACGGTATCTCTCGGTCAGGTGAGCCTCGTGCCGCCGAATGAAATCATCACCCGCACCGGCGAGACGCTGAATGTCGACGGGGTCGAGATCGTTTTTCAGCTGACGCCGGACAGCGAAGCGCCCGCGGAGATGAACTTCTTCTTCCCGCAGATGAAGGCGCTCTGCATGGCGGAGAACTGCTCCTGCCATATGCACAATCTCTACACCCCTCGCGGGGCGCAGGTGCGGGATGCGAAGTCGTGGAGCCGCTACATCGACGAGGCGATCGACATTTTCGGCGGCAAGACGGAAGTGCTTTTCGCAAGCCATCACTGGCCGCGTTGGGGCCGTGATGTCGCCGTCGCTTTCCTCGAAAAGCAGCGCGACATGTACAAGTATGTGCACGATCAGACGCTGCGTCTCGCGAACCACGGACTGACGCCGATAGAGATTGCGGAAGAAATCGCGCTGCCGCCGACGCTCGCCGCCGAGTGGTACACACGCAGCTATTACGGCACGATCAATCACAATGCGAAGGCCGTCTATCAGCGTTATCTCGGCTGGTTCGACGGCAACCCGGCGCATCTCCATCCGCTGCCGCCGGTCGAGGCGGCAAAGCGCTATGTCGAATTCATGGGCGGGCCGACCGCTTTGTTGCGGAAGGCGCGCGAGTGCTTCGACAAGGGCGAATATCGCTGGGTCGCTGAAGTCGTGAACCATCTCGTCTTCTCCGATCCCGCGAACGCCGATGCCCGGAACCTGCAGGCCGATGCGCTTGAGCAGCTCGGCTATCAGGCGGAGTCGGGTCCGTGGCGCGCCTTCTATCTCACGGCCGCAATGGAGCTTCGAAATCCGCGGCCCGCATCGCCCACGCCGCGACCGGGCGCTGCGGGGCAGGTGCGGACATTGCCCGTCGAGCGGATTCTCGACTCGCTGTCCGTGCGTCTCAATGGACCGAAGGCGGGCGCGCGCGGCTTTGCCTTCAATCTCGGTTTCACCGATACGGGCGAGACATTTCTGCTCAGCGTGGAAAACGCCGTTCTGCATCATCGCCGCAACCGCATCGATCCGAAGGCCGATGCAAGCATCAAGCTCGCGCGCACCGGGCTTGCCGAGATCGTGCTGCGCGAAAAGACGCTTGGCGATCTCGTCGCGGCCAAGGCCGCGACCGTCGAGGGCAACGGAGAGGCGTTCGACGAGTTCGTCGATCTCCTCGATGTCTTCGACTTCTGGTTTGAAATCGTAATGCCATGAGGCAGGGAGAATAAAAAATGAAGAACGACGTCAATCGCCAGTTCAGGCTGAAGGCACGGCCGCAGGGGCGCATCAAGAAATCGGATTTCGATCTCGTCGAAGCGCCGATCCCGGAGCCCGGCCCCGGCCAGGCACTGGTCCGCAATGTCTATCTGAGCCTCGATCCGACGAACCGCATCTGGATGAGCGACATGGACCAGTACATGCCGCCGGTCGAGCTCGGCGCCGTCATGCGCGGCGGCGGCATTGGTATTGTCGTGAAGTCGAATTCATCCGCCTACAAGGTTGGTGATCAGGTGACGGGTCTCGTCGGCTGGCAGGACTACACCATCGCGGGCGAGACACCGGAGACGGCCATGGGCGTCATTCCGAAAGGCCTGCCCGTGCCCTTGACCGCCATGATGGGTGCTTGCGGCATGACGGGGCTCACGGCCTATTTCGGCCTGCTTGAACTCGGCCAGCCCAAGGCTGGCGAAACGGTCGTCGTCTCCGCGGCGGCGGGCGCGGTCGGCTCGGTCGTCGGCCAGATCGCGAAGATCAAGGGCTGCCGCGCAGTCGGCATTGCGGGCGGCAAGGAGAAGTGCCGCCACCTCGTCGAGGATCTCGGCTTCGACGCGGCGGTGGACTACAAGGCGGCCGATTGGAAAGAACGCCTCATCGAGGCGACACCGGACGGCATTGACGTCAATTTCGAGAATGTCGGCGGCGAGATCATGGAAGCCGTCATGGCGCGCATGAATCTATTCAGCCGCATGCCGCTCTGCGGAATGATCTCCGGCTACAATACCGACCAGCCGATGCGCGCCGACTTCTCACCCATCCTGATGCGCCGCATCACTGTGCGCGGCTTCATCGTCATCGACTTCATGTCGAAATATGCCGAAGGCTCCATGCAGCTCGCGCAATGGGTTGCCGAAGGCAAGATCAGGCATCGCGAGACCATCGTCGATGGGCTCGAGGAAGCGCCGGTCGCCGTCAACAAGCTCTTCGACGGCGAGAATATCGGCAAGCTGATCGTGAAGATCGCCGATCCGGCAAGTGTCTGATCGTGCTCAGAAGGCCTGCCCGGTAACGTCGCGGCCTTCGGGAACGATGTAGATCACCTTTCCGCTCTCGTCCTTCACGGGCACGAGCGAAAGGTCGATCTTGTGCAACTCGCCGTCCTTGCGGACTTCGACGGTGTAGCGCACCGTTTCGCCATTCGCGGCGGCGGCGATTGCAGCCTTGAGGCGCTGGCGCGCGAAATCGTCCGTCGCGAATTCGCCGCCAGCCCAAGGCAGTTCCCAGAGTGGAAGCCCTTCAAGGCTGGTGAGGCCTTCGGTGAGAGCGCGGCCGGCGCGGTTCATTTCGAGTACCGTGCCGTCCGGGCTCAAAAGGCCGATCGCCTCGAAAGCATGATCGAAAACGGCGCGGAAGCGACGCTCGCTTTCCCGGAGACGCGCTTGTGCGGCCTTGCGCTCGGTGATGTCGCGCAGATGCGCGGTATAGGTCAGGTGTCCGCCGACGGACACCTTGGTAATTGTCGCTTCAACCGGGAATTCCTCGCCGTTCTTGCGCAGGCCGACAACCTCGCCACGCTGGCTCATGAGCTGCGACGCAACCTTGCCCACGCCGAAGCCGTGGACCTGACCGGAGTGTAGCGTCCGGTAGCGTTCCGGCAGCAGCATGTCGAGCGGCTTGCCCAGAACCTCTTCCGCCCGGTAGCCGAAGATTTCCTCGGCTTTCAGATTGAAGAAGGTGATCTTCTGGTCCTCGTCGATGGAGACGATGCCGTCCTCCGCAATCATCAGGATGCGCGATGCCTTCAGATGCGCCTCCTTGAAGGCGGCCTGTTCCTCGCGCCGCGCCGTGTTGTCGCGCACGGTAATGAGAAAGCGTCGCTCGCCATTGAGTGTTGTTTCCGAGACACGGACATCGACGGGCATCTCGTGACCCGCCTTTGTGGTGCCGATGAGATCGAGGAAACGCGATTGTGTGTGTTCCGGCTCCGCCGCCCACCTCGTGAGCCATTTCAGCGGATCGGCATGGCGGCGCGAATTGCGCGGCACAAGCATGGTGACGTTGTTACCGACAACTTCGGAGGCGGCAAAGCCGAAAAGCCTTTCGGCGGCAGGATTGAAATAGGTAATCAGACCTTCCGGCGTCGCGACGACCACCGCTTCCGGCAGGCCCTCCACGATGGCGCGGAAAATCTCGGCCTTCCTTGCATCTCCGACTGCGCTGCTGCTCGTCATCTTTGTCGTCCCGTCGAAAATATCCCGCCCCGGCATCGTGCCGGGGCGGGCCGCATGTCGCTTATTCCGCCGCGGCGGCTTCGCCGGTCGGGTGGCCGCCTTCCATGGCGTTGAGAACGCGCGGGTCGTCGAAGACCGGAATGCCGGCTTCCTCGTACTTCTTCAGCACGGTCGGCGTGAGCAATCCGACGCGGGCGATGGCGGGCATCATCAGATCCTTCAAGGCGTGCACCTGCCCCGGGGGGAGCGTCTGGGCAATGCCTTCGTCGGCCGCCTCGGCGAGGCCCTTGAAGAAGTCCTCGGCGTCGATGCCGCTGTTCTGCAGCACTTCCATGAAGCCCGGATCGACCTTGTTCGCGATCGTGCCTGCCGTCTGCGCCTGAACGAGGATGTTCACGGCGTTGAAGGCGAATTCGGCAAGATCCTCCACATCGTCCGGATGCAGCGTCTTGATGACCGGTCCAAGGAAGACGTGACCAAAGGACACGTGCCGCGACTCGTCGCGCATCACATTGAAGGTGAGCTGCTTGAGCAGCGGGCAGGTCGTCGAGCGGTACATGTTGTTGAAGGCGCCGAGGGCGAGTCCTTCGACGATCATGTTCATGCCGATCATGACCTTCTCATAGCGATCCGACTGAAGCGTCGCATCGATGAGCGCCTTGAGCCAGGGCGACATGGGATAGACCATGGCGATCTTGTCGCAATATTTCGAATAGACCTCGACGTGGCGGGCCTCGTCCATGGTCTGGGTCGCGGCATAGAGCTTCGCACCAGCGTCGGGCACCGAATGGGTGACGCAGGCCGCCGTCATCAGCGCGCCCTGTTCGCCGTGCAGGAACTGCGACAGGAGCTGCGCCGTCGAATGCGCGGTGAAGGTTTCCTGCTGCGATTTCGACAGCTTCTTGAAGAAAGACATCTTGTGGTAGATGTCCTGCTCATTGTTGATGAGCGGCTTCGAGGGATCGACTGGCGTGTCCCAGGGAAGGATGTCGTCGGAATCCCACTGGTTCTGCTTCGCGCGCTTGTAGAGATCGGCGACCTTCTCCTCGCCGAACTCGTATGCGAAGTGCCATGCGATATCCATCGGGTGACGATAGATGTCGTCCGGCGTCATGCTGACCTTCCAATCGCCCTTCTGGACGATCTTCGCCTGTGCCTTACCGTTCATAGACCTTCCTCCGTCATAAGGCCGCTTGTTGTTTTTGTCGGCGGCCGGTGAAGCTTCGCGGGCGCGAACGCCCGCCGTCTCACGTCAACGTCAGTACTGGCGGGCGGGGGTGCGAACGACGAGACCGTCGATCGCTTCGTCCACCTTGATCTGGCAGGAAAGGCGGCTGTTCTCTTTGACGTCGAAGGCGAAGTCGAGCATGTCGCGCTCGAGATCTTCCATCGGCGCGAGCTTCTCCATCCAGCCATTCTCGACATAGACGTGGCAGGTGGCGCAGGCGCAGGCCCCGCCGCAATCTCCGTCAATGCCCGGAATGGTGTAGCGGATGGCGCCTTCCATCACGGAAAGGCCGTTGGGAACATCGACCAGATGTTCGGTCCCGTCGCACTCGATGTATTTAATCTTCGCCATGGCGACTTCACTTCCCGCCGTTTCCTTTTGCCTGGCGGTGAGCCGTTCGAGCGGCTCGTTCTCACTCAGGCAATACCCATGCGAGAAATGTGATATATGCCGCCAAAGTTGACGCTGCGTCACAATGTCCGGAAGCCGGGTGACGGGTGCGACAGATAGTCCAGCCAAGCGGGACGGCAGGCGGTGCGATTCGTTATCATCCGTATACGGTTCATCGCATCGTTACGGGTATCGGCGAATGGTTGCGACCGTGATGCAAATGCAACTATGCGAGACGGCAACGCGTTCCTATATTGGGGCCGCAACGGTCCTGAAAAAAGGTGCTGAGATCATGAAGAATCGTATCGCGCGGCCGCTATTGGCCTTGGGCGTAGCCGGATTTGCCACGGTTCTGGCGGTTTCTTCCGCATCCGCGCAGGACACGGCGCCGTCGCAGACGGGCGGGCAGGGCGGCGACAAGGTCTATGAACTCAAGGACGAGCCGGATTCGCC
This sequence comes from Parvibaculum sp., assembly GCF_039680535.1. Taxonomy (GTDB): domain Bacteria; phylum Pseudomonadota; class Alphaproteobacteria; order Parvibaculales; family Parvibaculaceae; genus Parvibaculum. The sequence goes on from NZ_JBDKSS010000013.1 coordinate 115,005, forward strand.
GCCGGTCAACCACCGTTCCGATCAGGACCCCCGTTACGACACCAAGGCGCAGCATGACGCCGAGATGTATGCCGACCAGTACGAGCAGCGGCGTCAGGAAGAAGAGGCCCGGCGGCAGAAGCTGCTGAACAGCGGCAACAAGATCGCGCCGGGCGGCCAGCGCGGCAGCGTGGATGACGGTTTTCCGCCCCGCTCCTCCTACTGAGATTTTCTAATAGTCCCACTTCCAGTTGACGCCGACGTCTCCGCCGGTGCTCTGGCCTATGCGCGTGTCGACCGTGATCTGAGGCGTTACCTCGATCTGAACCTTCACGGAGCTGTCGCTCGAAAGAGCGCCCTGCTCCACGCCGACATAGATGCCGTTCCGAATATACTTGCCTGCCGCGACGGTCGTGGCGCCGGATTCCGCCTGATCGATCCTGAGCACGTCGAGGCCGAGCGTGTGCTGGACCGAGCCGAGAATGCCGGCGCCGCTGAAACCGCCCTTGCCGGAGAGCTGCGCCAGCGTGTTGGCAAGCTGCACCGCCTCCATGGCCGAGAGTTCGCCTGCCCCCTTGTCGAAAAGAATGCGCGAGAGGATTTCGTCGCGCGGCAGTTCCGGGTCGGAGTTGAGCGTTATCTGGGGCGCCGAACTGCGGCCGGTCACGACGACATTCGCGGTCAGGTCGGTCCGCTTGTAGGTGAGTGTCGTATCGATATCGGGATCGATCGGCGTCCGGTCGAGGAAACGCACGGCGCCCTTGCTCAGCGTGAAGGTCTTTCCGGCGAAATCGAGCGTGCCGCGCCGGCTCGTCAGCGTTCCGTCGATGCGCGGGTCTTCGGCGGTGCCGTCGATCTTGAGATCGCCATCCCAGAGCGAGTCGAGGCCGCGCCCGCCGACCTTGAGAGGTGCGCCGAAGCCGAGCGCGATATCGAGGTTGACCGGCACGGGCGTCGACCGTTCCGCCGCCGCGATGCGGGAAGGCGGGCCGTTGACTTCGACGACATCGATTTGCGCGACGCTGCTCGAAAGCTGCTCGGGGATCCTGATCTCCGCAAGTGTCGTGGCGAGCTTGCCCTTGATGGTCAGGGGCGCGTCGGGTCCCGGCGGAAAGGTCGGGCCCGCGAGTTCGAGTGCGCCGTCGAAGGCCATGTCGGCTTCCGAGCGCCGCACCAGATGCGCGTTTGTGAAAGTCGCATTGGCAGAAATGGCCGGAAAGGCACTCTTCGCCAGATGGATTTCGCCGCTCGCCGCGACATGGCCCTTCGCGCCGTCAGTCGCGTCGAGCGTGAAATTCACCATCTGACTGTTGCGCCCGGTAAGGGATAGAGAAAGCGCGCGCAATACGGTGCCGCTGTCGAAGTTTTCGTAGACACCATTGGTGAGGGTTGCCTGGCCGCTGATGAGCGGCCCGGAAATGTCGCCGCTCGCTCGCAACGCGACGGTCGCGTTTCCGCTGAGTTGCTGCGAGGTGAGATCGGCCAGCGCCACCAGCGACGCCGCGGGACCCTCCCAATCGAGACTGCCTGAGACGGCGCCGCGCCTGGCAAGCGTTGGCCAGGCGCCATCGGGTGCGCGTATCACGGGGAGAGACGCCTTCAGCTCGAATGGCCGCGTCGAGACGCCCATGGCAGTGGCGGAGAGATCGAGCCGGCCGCGCGCCCACTTGCCGTCGAGTGTCGCATCGAAGGCAGGACGTTCTGTCTCGTCCGCCTGCGCGAGCGTGAGCTTCGAAAGCTTCAACGAAAGCGAGCCAGTCTCCCTGCCACTGTCGAGCGTGAGCCTTGCGTCGCCGAGACCACGTGCGGTTTCGCTGAGGAGGAAGGGGCTGGCGAGTTCGAGCGGCACTCCATTCGCCTCGAGATCGAGCCGCACGGCGCGGGATCGGAGCGCGAGGCTTCCCTTGATCGTGCCGCTGCCCGAAGGCCCCTTGGCATTGAACGACACCGCCTTTGCATCCGCGCCGCCTCGGACGCCGATCGTCGTGGGCTCAGCAAGGGCGAGCGAGGCACTGCCAAGGGCGAAGTCGAACTTTGAAACGGAAAGCGTATTGGGTTTCTCCGCATAGATGGCAGTCGCGGCAAGGGATACCGGCTCCAGCTTGTAGGATTCGCGGGTGCCGGCGGCGTCGAGGGCAAGCGCGAGTTTCGCGAGCGGGCCCTTGGCGGTAAGACGCGTCGTCGCAAGCCGCGTAAGCCCCACCTGTCCTGCGGGCGCCTCAAGCGTTCCATCGATATTCATGGCCCCGAAGAGGTCGTCCGCCTGCACGTCGAGCGCGATGCGTTCCAGATCGATCCTGTCGATGATGTCGATATTCGCTTGTTGTGCGCGGACGGTGAGAGTGGCGTGTTGCTTGCCGCCGCGCGGCTCAGCCGTGAGCGTGACCGAGCCGCTGCCGTCAATGGCGACGCCGGTTGCGACGGTGAAGGCATTCAACGACGTGCGGTCGCTTTTGAGCGTGCCGGTGAGAAGCCCTTCACCGGACATGGAAAGGGCGCCTTCCAGCGAGGTGCCGAAGAGATCGGCTTTCAGCGCGTCGAGCCTTGCGCCGCCTTCGTCCGGCAGCGACAGCGTCGCGTCGAGGGCGAGCTTGCCGTCCGGTCCATCGAAGCGAAAGGCGAGTGGCCCGTCGCCACCTTCGTCGGCGGTGACGTCGAGGGTTGTGAGTCTGGTGCTGAAGCCGACAAGCGAGCCGTTTGCGAGCTTCGCCCTCACGGTTCCGCGCGGTGCGGCGAGGCTTCCGGCGAGCGAAGCTTCGGCGTTGAGGCGTCCCGCGATGTCGCCGCCGGGTAGCAGTGTTTCGATCCTGTCTGCTTCGAAATGCGCCTCGCCGGACAGAACCTTGTTGGCGCTCTGCGACAGGGAGGCCTCGAAGCGATAGGTGCCGGACGAAGGGGTGATCGCGATGGAGGGGAAGGCGAAGCCGCCCGGCTTCGGCAAGAGCAGCGAGGCATCCACCGCGATGTCGCCGCCAAGAAGCCGGTTGAGCGTGTCGTCGCGGAAATTCACGCCCTTCGTCTTGATGACGACATCGCCCGCGCCGTCGCCGTCGGACGCGCGCGCGAAAGGCGAAAGCGTGATCCGTGCCGCCCCCGACACATCTTGCCCGATCAGCGCGCCGAAGGGGCTGAGATCGTCGATTGCCGCCTCGGCCGCTCCTTTGACATTGCGGCCGTCGAGCGAGACATCGCCCGAGAGAGCGAGTTTTCCCGAAGGCGTGGTAATGCGGGCTTCCTCGATATGAGCGAGGTCTGAGGCGCGGTCGATCTGCGTGACGATGCGCCATTGGATCGCGGCGAGCGCGGCATTGCCGGCTTTACCCGCGAAGCGGTCGAGGCCGGACAGCGTTCCTTCTGCGGCAAGTTCGTGCATGGTGGCGCTGAACGCCCTGGTGAGGCGCGCGCCGCCGGTGAGCGCGAAGGGTGCGGCATCGAGGTGCAGATTTTTCAGCGTCAGCGTGTCGTCGCTATCGAGGGCCATGTCGGCCGCAAGCTCGACATGGCGCGCGCGCCCCAGATCGGCAAGCGCATTCGCAACCACGCTGCCATCGGCGCTCAGGGCCGTCGAGAGCGTGAGCGTCTGGATCCAGCTCCCTTCAGTTCTCGCGGAAAGGGTGAGGGCCGAACCTGCATCGAGATTGGCGTCGCCGGTCACCTTGCCGTTTTCGTTCCGGGCGCGCGCCGTCAGCGTCACACGTTCCGCCCCGGCAACATGGCCGAGCGTGGCGACGAGGCCCGGCTTCGCCTTGCTGCCATCTTCGACGAACATCGCGGCGTCGAGGCCTTGGGTCCGGCGGTCGAACAGGATGTTCGCGTCGATCCTGCCGGGTACGCGATCGGTCCGCTGCGCGGCGAGAGTCAGATTGAGCCGGTTTGCGCTGAGTCCGAGCTGCGCCGTCGCATCGAGTTGCGCGAGCATCCCCATTTCATCGATGCCGGTGAGCCTCTTGCCGAGCGTCAGCCGTTCGAACTTCGCCGAGTCGATACGGATTGCGACGGGCAGGACCGGCAGGCTGAAGCCACCCGATGTCGAGGGCGTACCGCTGATCGGGGGGCGCGAGATGCCGAGGGCGACGGCGGACAGGTTCTCCACGCGGAAGGTGCCGAGGAGAAGGGATGAAGGACGCCAGTCGAGCTTTGCCTCATCGAGCGAGAGCCAGACACCCTTGCTGTCGCTGACCGTGAGCTTGCGGATTTCGAGATGCTGGGGCCATGTGCCGCCCAGTTCGCCGATCTCGACTTTCGTGCCGCCCTGATTGATGGCGTCGAGTGCGATGGTGAGGATTCGCTCGCGTATGTTCGGCACCTGAAGAATGACGAGCGCGGTCGCGACGAGAGCAAGTGCTGTCGCGGCGAGGCCGAACGCGATGGCGCCGGCTGCGCGAACGATGCCGGTCGTATGGCTGAGATCGGGCGAGTGCGCGCGCGCCATCAGAAGGCCTGGCCGAGTGAGAAATAGAGTTGGAAAGAATCGTCGATCCCCGGACGCCGGTTGAGCGGAACGCCGATATCGGCCCTGATGGGCCCCGCGATCGTGTAATAGCGAAGGCCGATGCCAGTGCCGAGGCGCAGCTGTTCGCTGAATTTCGGCGTGGCCGTCGACCAGGCATTGCCCGCGTCCAGAAAGGCGACGAGACCGATGTCGCGGCTGAGGCGATAGCGCGCTTCCGTGCTTGCTTCGAAGACGGAGCGCGCGCCGAGCGGTTCCTTTTTCGCGTCGAGCGGGCCGACGAGCTGGTAGCCATAGCCGCGGATCGAGCTTCCGCCGCCGGCATAAAAGCGGATCGAGCCGGGCACGTCGCCCGTTTGTTGCGCAAGCATGGAGCCGTAGCGGCCACGCAGCGCCAGCGTGAACTTGCGGCTGAGGCTCCAATAGGTCGACGCCGTTGCATCGAGTTTCACGAAGGTCGTCGCCGCGCCGTCCGCGCGTCCGCCATAGGGTGTGAGCGCCAATCCGAGCCGCATGCCCTGCGTCGGATCGAGCAGGTCGTCGGTGCCGTCATAGCGGCCGGTCAGCGGTATGCCGAAAAGTTCATAGGCATGGTAGCCGGTGCTGTCGGTCGTGCGTTCGATTTCGAACGAGAGGCCGCCGCTTACATCCAGATTTTCGCGCAGCTTCCGCGCAATGCCCGCCGCCGTCTTCACACGGTTCTCGTGATAGGCGTCGGTGATCTCATGCGCGACCTCGAAATCCGCGAGCAGGGACTGGTCGTCGCGCAGGAAATGCGGCTTGTTGAAATGCGCGCCAAGGAGCTGCAATTCCTGCGCGACGGTGAGATCGAGGTGAAGCCTTTCAGCGGCGCCGAAGAAATTGCGGTGCTCCCAGAATGTGGTGACGCCAGCCCCCTGATCCGACGACCAGCGCGCGCCGACGCCGACGGAACGATGCGGCCGCTCCGTGAGCGTGAGTTTTTGTGGCACCGCGTCGTCGGGGGTGTCGATGACGTCGAGCGTCACGCGGTCGAAAAGTCCGGTTTTGCGAAGGGCGGAGACGGTTTCGTCCGCCTTGCTCCGATCGTAGGGATCGCCCGGTTTGAACTTCGCGAGCGAGCGCACATAGTCGTCCTTCGTTCTTCCTTCGTTTGCGATCGTGAGGTCGCCGAAGCGTTCCGGCGGGCCTGCCGCGATCGTCAGGGTGATGTCGGCCTGATTGCTTCCGAGATCGACGACGACCTTTCGCTCCGCGAGTTTGGGGCGCGGATGACCGTGATTTTCAAGAAAGCTCATCGCCGCTGCGGTGAGGTCGATGACGCGCTGGGCCTGTGCCGGCCGGTTGCCCTTCAACCCGAGCCGCGCCGCATCCCGCGGCAGCGAGGCAATGTCGGATGGATTGTCGGCATAATGGATGGTGAAAGATCGGATCATGGTGCGCGGGCCGGGCGTCACCTTGAAGGCGACGTCAAAACGGCCGCCCTGAGCTTCCGATATCTCGACATCCACGCGGCCGTTGTAATAGGCCTCGGACCGCAAGACTTCATTCAGTCGCGAGGCGTCCTCGGCCGCGCGGCGGCGCAGCTGGCCGAGCGTGGTTGGCGATGGAGCCCTGCCTTTGCCAAGCTGCATGTTGTCGGTCAGAAGGCTCAGGAGATTGTCCGGGATATTTGCGCCTGTGACGCGCGTTGCGAAGGCGATGGCGGACGTCGATTTCGCGGGGGCCGTGGCCTGCGGCTCCTGCGGAGCAGCCCGCAGTGGCGAGAAAACGGACGCGGCGGCGAGGTATGAAAGGAGGGCAATGCCGGCGGCGGGCGCGAGTTCGTGCCGTAGCGCCGCGATGGCCGCTCCCAGCCGCCGACGTCCGGGGACATGCAATGCCGGTTGATGCATGATGCGATCATACAGGGATTGGGGATGCGCCGAAGCCGTCTTGACCTGTTTAATGACTGACATTAGTATGAAACACATGCAGCAAAAAGACACGACCAGGCGTGGCGACACGCGCGAAAGGCTCATCCTCGCCGCCGAAAAGCTCTTCGGCGAACACGGCATTCATGGCGTGACGCTGAAGCAGATCAACGAGGCCGCCGGCCAGCGCAATGAGTCCGCCCTGCATTACCACTTCGGCTCCAAGGCGTCATTGCTCGCGGCGATTTTCGAACACCGCGTAAGGGTGATCGACGAGCGCCGGGTCGCCTATCTGGACGAGGTGATGCGGAAGGGCGAGGAGCATGATCTTCGCGCCGTAGTTATCGCGACCTTCCTGCCGATGGCCGAACTGCTCGACACCGAGGAGGGCGTTCGCTTCGTGCGCTTTCTGGCACAGGCTCTCAACGACCCGGAGATCGACCTTCCGTCCCTCGCCCTGCGGAGCGAGTTTGCCGGTATCAGGCACACGGCCTCGCTGCTGACGGCCTCGCTGGGCGACCTGCCGCCGGAGATCGCAATCCAGCGCCAGCGGTTTCTCGTGGAAATGATCGTGAGTTCGCTCGCCATCTGGACGCGCCACCATGGCGCTGCGTCCGATGTGGCTGCGCGGACGCTTTTCCTCGCGAACCTTTTTGACTCGATCGTCGGTTTTCTGACCGCGCCGGTTTCAGCCGAAACGCTCAATGCGCTGAAGCGTGCAACGAAAAAGAAGGACAGGAAATGAGCGGAGCCATTGAGCCGACCGGGGCGCAGCTCGAGGCCTTCACGAAGGCCGACCAGACGGCGCCCATCGGCATGCTCAATCTGCTCAAGTTCCGCGACAAGGCGGAATATAAGGACGGTCGCGATGCCGGCGGACTTTCAGGTCAGGACGCCTATGGCCTTTACGGTCTGGTCGCCATGGAGAAGATCAAGGCAGTCGGTGGCCGCTTCTTCTGGGGTTCGCCGAGTTCCGCGCCGCTCATCGGCGGCGAGACGGACGAATGGGATATGGTCGCCATCGTGCGCTATCCCTCGCGCAAGGCATTTCTCGACATGATCGCGATGCCGGATTATCAGGCCGCGCTCGTTCATCGTGAGGCTGGCCTTGCCTGGCAGGCGCTCATCCCCTGCCGCGGCGACGCCATTCCCGAATAGGGCTATTCGCTCAGGAATCCGTTCACGACATTCATGAATTCGTCGAGCTTGTCGTGGTGCACCCAGTGCCCCGCGCCGTCGATGTTGGCGACGCGCGCATTCGGAAAATGCGCGGCGCGGCCATCGGCGAGAGGATCGCTCGCCCAGCTTTCCTTGCCGCGAACGAGCAGCGTCGGGCAATCGATTCGCGACCAGAGATGGGTCGCCATTTGCGGGTCGAAGCCTGAAGGCGGCAGGACGCGCAGGTAATTGTCGAACTTCCAGCTGTAGCTGCCGTCCTCGTTCTGGTTGACGCCGTGAACGGTGAGGTGCCGCGCGCGCTCCGGCGACAGATGCGGGTTTTCCGCCTGCATCCGCTTCCACGCTTCCTCGATCGAGGCGTAGCGTCGCGGCTGGCGCGCGGACATGGCGCGCATCTCGTCGATCCATTTGCGAAGGCGCTCGTCGGCGCTGTCCTTCGCGCGCTCCGCCAGCATCTTGGGCGACGGTCCGAGCCCTTCAATGGCGATGAGCTTCTTCACCGTCTCGGGGTAGAGCCCGGCATAGCGCAGTGCAACGGCCCCACCCATCGAATGGGCAAGGATCGTCAGCGGAGCGAGGCCTTTCTGATGGATGAGCTGCGCGATGTCGTAGACATAGTCGTTCATTTCATAGGTGCCGCCGACCATCCATTGGCTGTCGCCATGGCCGCGCAGATCGGGGGCGATGATGTGGTAGCGGTCGCGAAGTTCCGCCGCCACCCAGTCCCAGTTGCGGCAATGGTCGCGCGCTCCGTGAATGAGCAAAAGCGGCGGCGCGTCCTCATTGCCCCAGTCGACATAGTGAAGCCGGAGGCGCTGGGAGACATAGAATTGCGAGCTGGGGCCGATGAGGCTGCTGGCCGATGACGACATGACGCTTCCGCTGTTTTCGTTTCTTTGCGACAGATTAATCCATCGGGGGGCGGAAGCCCATTGGGCTCAGGCGGGCGTCTTCGGCGCTTCGTTGTCCGTCAGCATGCCGAGGCCGCCCTTATTGGGGCCGCGGAAGAATATGCGTCCATAGGACGCCGGCATGAGACGCTGGATGATGTCGAGAACCCTGGCGTCGGGGCCGATAAGGATGCGTCCCTTGTTCTTCTTGATGCCGGAGATGATGACCTCGGCCGCACGTTCGGGCGTGGTGCGCGCGAGCCTGTCGAAGCCGGAGGCCGCTTCCTCACGCACCGTCGTCTGAACGCTCTGGAGGAAGCGGGCGTTGCGCATGATGTTGGTCTTGATGCCGCCCGGATGAACACAGGAAACGGCGATGTCGGAGCCGCGCATTTCGTGGCGCAGCGCCTCGGTGAAGCCACGTACCGCGAATTTGGCGGAGTTATAGGCGGCCTGCGTCGGCACGGCGAAGAGGCCGAAGACGCTCGACACATTGACAATGTGGCCCGCTCCCTTGGCCCGGAGCTGCGGCAGGAACGCCTTGGTGCCGTAGACCATGCCCCAGAAGTCGATATTCATCACTCATTCGAAGTCCTCATAGGCGAGTTCCTCGATCGTGGCGACCTGTGCGACACCGGCATTGTTGATGACGATATCGGCGCCCCCGAATGCGCTCTCCACTTCCTGCGCGAAGGCATAGACGGCGTCGCGCGAGGCGACATCGATGAGGTAGGTCGTGACCTCGCCGCCTATCGCGGCGATGCGCGACGCGGTTTCGGCAAGGCCGGCCCGGTCGAGGTCGACGGCGGCGACGCGGGCGCCTTCCCGCGCCAGCGCAACGGCGGTCGCCCGGCCGATGCCGCTGGCGGCGCCCGTGATCACCGCTGTCTTGCCTTTGATGTCGGTCATGTGAAATGGCCTTTTGAAACAAATCCGCGGATGCCGCGCCAAGAGGCCGAATTTAAGGAAAATGAGACGAATGTCATCAGCCTGAATGGGCCGGGAACCGCGGCGCTGCCGATGCCGGTATCCGACGCGGCGCCCTTTACGTCCGGAAATGGCCGTTTCATGGGGCGAGGCGTCCCGGCCGCCCGTCTGCGAACTTCATCGTAATGTCATCGTGAATGGCATACTCAGATGCTAACAAGATTGCTTGAGTCGGAATCCTGGCGCCGGACTATATGTAGCGAGGCGGGTGAGCGAGAATTATGGCGACCACGGATGGAGAGACGAGCTTGATTCGGGAGAGAGCGCGGGATTTTGCCGGGCGCTGGAACAGCACGCGTACCTTCGTCGCCGCCACCGCCATCGTCTTCCTGATCCTCGGCGCGGTCGGCGCGCTGGGCCTGTGGTCGTCGATCCTTGCCTTTACCGCGCTTGCGGGCGTGGCGGTGCTTCAGAGCATCCTGACGGGCGAGGCGCGGAGCGCGATGATGCGCACCATGCCGCAGCAGCCGCTCTCCGCCGCTGCCTTGATGGGGTCTGGCGCGGGCCTTGCCATTCTCAACGAACTGCCTGACCCGCTCATCATCCTCGATGGTGCCGGGCGGGTGACGCTCGCAAACCGCGCGGCGGCGCTGATCGTTGGGCCCTCGCCTGTCGGCAAGCATGTGGCGACCGCCATCCGCAACGCTCCGCTCATCACCGCGATCGAGGAAGTGATGCGGGGCGGGGCAGCCCGCAGTGTCGAATACAGCGTTCCCGTCCCCGTGGAGCGCCATTACAACGGCTATATCTCACCCATTGATATCGATGCCGCGTCGGCTGTCCCCGGCATCGATCCGGCGCGCCGCCGCCGCGACCGGCCCGTGCTGGTCCTGCTGCGCGACGTCACCGACATGCGTCGCGTCGAGGCCATGCGGGTCGATTTCGTTGCCAATGCCAGCCATGAGCTGAAGACACCGCTTGCCTCCCTGTCCGGCTTCATCGACACGCTCCGGGGCCACGCGAAGGACGATCCGCAGGCTCAGGCACGCTTCCTCGAGATCATGTCCGATCAGGCGGGCCGAATGCGCCGCCTCATCGAGGATCTTCTGTCCCTGTCGCGTATCGAACTCAGGGAGCATGTCCGGCCGGATAGCGTGGTCGACCTCCTCGGCGTGGTGGACGACGTGACGGACGGGTTGACGCCGCTCGCAGCGCAGAACGGGGTCGAGATCGTGGTTTCGGCGGAACCTGGCCTTCCCAACGTGCGGGGCGACCGGGATGAGCTGGGGCAAGTCGTGCAGAATCTGGCTGATAATGCCATGCGATACGGCCGTTCGGGCAAGCGCGTCGAGATCAACCTCGCGCCCGACACCAAGGCAGGCAAGCCGGTCGTGCGGCTGACCGTGCGCGACTTCGGGCCCGGCATTGCCCGCGAACATCTGCCCCGCCTGACCGAGCGCTTCTATCGCGTGGACGCGGCGGCCAGCCGCGCCAAGGGCGGCACCGGCCTCGGCCTTGCCATCGTGAAGCACATCGTGAACCGCCATCAGGGCACGCTGACCGTCGACAGCGAGGTCGGCAAGGGAACGGTGTTTTCGGTCCTGATTCCCATCGCAGGCGAGGCCAAGCCTGCCGCCTGAAACCGCCCGTTATTTTGCGCCTGCCCACTCGGCAGATCGCAGATTTCGGGGGTAAAGTGGCTCATGTCATAAAAGTGACACTTAACCGTCACGAACTATTTGTACCGGCGCATTAGTTTGCCCCGCGTAGCGATGCGCGACGGGGCGGAAACCGGCCGCGAGGCTGGCTTGAGGGCAAGAGGAGACGAGGCGTGACCGATCACACAGTGAAGTCCTTCCAGGAAGAGCTCGACGGCATCACCGCGAGCATCGCCCAGATGGGTGGTCTGACCGAGGCGCAGCTCGCAGGCGCCATCGAAAGCGTCTCCCGGCGCGATAGCGAACTTGCCGAGCGTACCGTCCAGGAAGACCGCCGCATCGACACGCTGGAAGCCGAGATCGAAGCGCGCGCCGTGCGCGTCATCGCTCTGCGCCAGCCCATGGCGTCGGACCTTCGCGAAGCGATCGCCGCGATCAAGATTTCGAGCGACCTCGAACGCATCGGCGACCTCGCCAAGAACATAGCCAAGCGCGCCCTTGTCATTCAGGGCGACTTCGACACGCCTGTCCGCCTCATCCAGGGCATTGCCCGCATGGGCCGCCTCGCGCAGGGCCAGCTCAAGTCCGTGCTCGATGCCTTTTCGAACCGCGACGCCCAGGCCGCCATGGAAGTCTGGCGCGGCGACGAGGAAATCGACGAAATGTACAACTCGGTCTTTCGCGAGTTGCTGACCTATATGATGGAAGATCCGCGGACCATCGGCGTCTGCACCCATCTCATGTTTATTGCAAAGAACATCGAGCGCATCGGCGACCACGCGACGAATATCGCCGAAACCGTGCGCTATGTGGTGACGGGCGTACCCGTCGCCGACGATCGACCCAAGGGCGACAAGACGAGCTCCACGTCTGTTGGCGCTTAACGACAGGATCAGGACGAGGATCGGATGGACATGGCGATCATCGAAGAACGCGAACAGCCGGCAGTTGGTTTTGAGCGGCGCATGAGGCCGACGGTGATGATCGTCGAGGACGAAGAGGCGCTTTCGACGCTCCTCCAGTACAACCTCGACAAGGAAGGCTACAAGGTCGTGGCCGCCGCCGATGGCGAAGAGGCCGCGATGCTGATCCGAGAGGTGACGCCGGATCTCGTTCTTCTCGACTGGATGCTGCCCGGCATTTCCGGCATCGAGCTTTGCCGGCGCCTGCGCGGTCGTCCCGAGACGCGCAACCTGCCGATCATCATGATCACCGCGCGTGGCGAAGAGGCCGACCGCATTCGCGGCCTGGACACCGGCGCCGACGACTATGTGACGAAGCCCTTCTCCATGACGGAGCTTCTGGCGCGCATCCGCGCCGTGATGCGCCGCATCCGCCCGGCGCTCACCGAGGATCTGGTGACCTTCGGCGATATCGTCATCGACCGCGCCGCCCATCGCGTGCGCCGCGGCGAACGCGAGGTCCATCTGGGCCCCACCGAGTACCGGCTTCTCGATCATCTGATCCAGCATCCGGGCCGCGTCTTCAGCCGCGAGCAGCTACTGGATGCCGTTTGGGGCTCCGATGTCTATGTCGAGGCCCGCACGGTCGACGTGCATGTGGGGCGCCTCCGCAAGGCGCTCAACGAGCGGAACGAGAAGGACCCGATCCGCACCGTTCGTTCGGCCGGCTACTCGCTCGACGAGCAGTTCAGGAACTGAGCCGCGCCGTCAGGCCGGCAACAAAAAACCGGCGTCCCCGAAAACGGGGCGCCGGTTCTTTATTTGACCCGCGCAATGGTCAGATCGCGTAGCTGTCCTTGCGGGTACGATCCCGATTGCGGCGGGGCTGCACGGGCTGGTAGGCGAGCCGCGCATGCTCCGTGCAATAGGGCGCATTGGAGTCCGCGCCACGGCCGCAGAAGTGGAAACCCGGACGGCCCGGATCGCCGATCGGCCATTTGCAGGTGTGCTCGGTCAGCGTGAGCACGGTCGCCCGCTGGGCAGGCTCAAGCGCTTCCGCCTCGATCCGCGCGATTTCGGCACGCTCGATGTGGGCTTCGCTCCGCAGCTCCTCGGCGCGGCGCTCCACCACCAGCGGGTCCGGACGGCCGCGCAGCGGCGCCATCGCCCGTGCTGTCGTCTGCGGACGGGGCCTTGCCGGACGGCTCGGCGTCGCGCGGCCCGACAGGCCCAGACGATGCACCTTGCCGATCACGGCGTTACGCGTAACGCCACCGAGCTGCTTGGCGACCTGGCTTGCGCTCAGCCCGTCAGACCACAGCTTCTTCAACATTTCGACGCGTTCATCGGTCCACATTTGGATCACCTTCCCCTCGCCCCGATGCTCAGTCCCGTCCGCGGGTCGCAGACAACCGATCGAGGCCCCAGTCACGCGGCGCTCGATTGCGAGGGTGAGCGACCGCACAGGCCCCACCATGAAACTGCACTAGATTTCGTAGGCCCTGATATTAAATATACAAGATAGAGCCAGAATTTCGCAACCGCGCCGTTCTGAATGGAATTCCTTATCCACAGAAAAGCGCTGGTTTGCAGGCATTGCCCCGCGCGCGCCGAGCGCCTAAATCTGAACCACACATCGGGTTCGAAAAGAGGGGCGACAGATGAGCTTGAGCAGCGGTGAGCGAGCCTTTCCCGAAGTCGGTGTGCGCCGCTTCGGTTCCGTGAACTGGCTCGGCACATGGACGCTTTATCTGAAGGAAGTCCGGCGCTTCTGGAAGGTTCTGACTCAGACGATCGTCGCGCCGGTCATCACGACGCTGCTCTATCTGGCGATCTTCGCGCTTTCGGTGGGAAGCTTGCGCCCCGCCGTGCATGGCGTGCCCTTTGTCGTGTTCCTGGCGCCGGGCCTCATCATGATGACCATGATCCAGAACGCCTTCGCCAACACCTCGTCCTCGCTCCTCATCTCGAAGGTGCAGGGAAACATCGTCGACATATTGATGCCGCCGCTTTCGCCGGGCGAACTCAATTTCGGCATTGCGCTTGCGGGCGTGACCCGCGGTCTGGTCGTGGGCGCGGTGACGGCGGTGGGCATGGCCCCCTTCGTGACCATGTCGATCGTCCATCTCTGGGCGGTGGTCTTCTTCGCCGTAGGCGCGTCGCTGATGCTGTCGCTGCTCGGCATGCTCGGCGGCATCTGGTCGGAAAAGTTCGACCATCTTCAGGCGGTGACGAATTTCATCGTTCTGCCGCTCACTTTCCTTTCCGGCACCTTCTATTCGGTGGACCAGCTTCCTGCCTTCGCCCATCGGATCACCCATTGGAACCCGGTTTTCTACCTGATCGACGGCTTCCGCTATGGCTTTACCGGCCATGCCGACGGCTCGATCCAGACCGGCGTCATCCTGACCGTGGCGGTCAATGCCGTTCTCTGGATCGTCAGCGACCGCCTGTTCCGGAAGGGCTATCGGCTCAAGGGGTGAGGCATTCGGGCCGGTTTTGGGCCTGGCCGGGGGTAAAGTCCCCGGCGGGCCGGATTTGACAGGCCCTTTTGCCTCCGTAATACTGCGTCACTTCTCGGATCGCCGCCCTTCTTAGGCGGCGTTTTCTATTGGGCGCGAGACAGATCAAATGATCATGGACGGGAAACGACGACGCTGACTGGAAAACCGCGGTGCCACGAGGGTGTCGCGGAGGAAGACCAGCTTGTCGTTCGGAACTCCCGACCGTCGCCCGGCCCGCGATGCTCAAACAGCCATTTTATCGAGCATCGAGGGACCAAAGGAATATTGAGAAGGACCTGATCTTGATTACCCCAGTGTTGCCGACTTATGCGCGGGCCGACCTCGAATTCGAGAGAGGCGAGGGGCCCTATCTTTTCACCGCAGCTGGCGAGCGCTATCTCGATTTCGGCGCGGGCATTGCGGTGAATGCGCTCGGCCATGCCCATCCGACCCTTGTGAGCGCGCTGACCGAACAGGCGCAGAAGGTCTGGCACGTCTCCAACATCTACAAGATTCCGGGTCAGGAAAGACTCGCGCGGAAACTCGTCGACGCGACCTTCGCCGACACGGTGTTCTTCACCAATTCGGGCGCCGAGGCACTGGAATGCGCGATCAAGATGGCGCGGCGCTATCACTTCGTCGGCGGTGCGCCGGAGCGCAATGAACTCATCGCCTTCGAAGGCGCTTTCCATGGCCGCACACTCGCGACCATCGCGGCCGGCGGCAACAAGAAGTATCTCGAAGGTTTCGGCCCCGACATGCCGGGCTTCGTGCATCTGCCCTTCGGCGATCTGAAGGCGCTGGAAAAGGCGATCACCTCGACTACGGCCGGCATTCTCATCGAGCCGATCCAGGGCGAGGGCGGCATCCGTGTGCTGCCCAATGAAGACCTCCGGAAGATCCGCGCGCTGTGCGACGAAGCAGGCATTCTGCTCGTGCTCGACGAAGTGCAGACGGGATTTGGCCGCACCGGCAGGCTATTCGCGCATGAACTCGCGGGCGTGACGCCGGACATCATGAGCGTGGCGAAGGCACTGGGCGGCGGCTTCCCGGTCGGCGCATGTCTTGCGACGGAGAACGCCGCGCGCGGCATGACGGTCGGAACGCATGGTTCGACCTATGGCGGCAATCCGCTGGCCATGGCGGTGGCGGACGCAGCCGTCTCGATGATGATGCAGGAAGATTTCCTTGCCCATGTGCGCTCGATCGGCGTGAAGCTGAAACAGAAGCTCGCCGGGCTGATCGACCAGCATCCGTCGATCATCGAGGAAGTGCGCGGCGAGGCGCTGATGCTCGGCCTCAAGTGCCGCATCACCAATACCGATCTCGTCCAGGCGCTGCGCAAGGAACATCTTCTGACGGTGGGCGCGGGCGACAATGTCGTGCGGCTTCTGCCGCCGCTCATCATCGACGAGAGCCATCTCGACGAGGCGCTCGGCGCGCTCGACCGGGCCTGCTCGGCCCTCGAAGCGGAGGTGGCGCAAACATCCGCCAAGGCGGCCGGAGGTGCGCAATGACCGCGCTGAAGACCTATCGCGATTTTCTCGACCTCGATCATGTCGAGCCTGTCCAGCTGCGTTCCATCCTTGATGGCGCCAAAATCCGCAAGGCCGCCCGCAAGGGCAGGCCGCAGGCCGAGCCGGACTCGGACAGCCCCCTGAAGGGCAAGCTGCTGGCCATGCTCTTCGAGAAGCCCTCAACCCGGACGCGCGTGTCTTTCGACGTGGCGATGCGTCAGCTCGGCGGCGAGACGCTTCTCCTCAATGGCAACGACACGCAGCTCGGCCGGGGCGAGACCATCGCCGATACGGCGCGGGTTCTGTCGCGCTATGTCGATGCGATCATGATCCGCACGACGGACCACAAGCATCTGATGGATCTGGCGGAATATGCCAGCGTTCCCGTCATCAACGGCCTTACCGACAAGTCGCATCCCTGCCAGCTCATGGCCGACGTGATGACGTTCGAGGAGCACAAGGGGCCGATCAAGGGACGCTCCGTTGCCTGGGTGGGCGACGGCAACAATATGGTGACTTCCTGGATTCATGCGGCCGCCCAGCTCGACTTTGAACTGCGGCTCGCCTGTCCGCCGGAGCTTTTCCCGGATGCGGGCGCGCTCGAATGGGCGCGGGGCAAGGGCGCGAAGATCGTGACCACCACCGATCCGTTCGAAGCGGTGAAGGGCGTGGACTGCGTGACCACCGATACCTGGGTTTCGATGGGAACGCCGGAGGAAAAGGCACGACATCGCCACAATTTGCTTGCACCCTATCAGGTGAACGAGCGGCTGATGGCGGCTGCGGGCAAGGACGCGATCTTCATGCATTGCCTGCCGGCGCATCGGGGCGAAGAGATGACGGCCGATGTGATCGACGGGCCTCAATCGGTCGTGTGGGACGAAGCGGAAAACAGGCTCCATGCGCAGAAAGGCGTCCTGGCGTGGTGTTTTTCCTGAGTGATTTTCAATGAGTGAGATGGAGCCGGGCTCCCTGAACGATCGTCTTGTTTCCCATCGCGATGATGTTGTGCTGCCTTTCCAGATTGAGGGGCTCGGCATACGTGGTCGCGTGATCCGCCTCGGGCCGCTGGTCGATCAGGTGCTGACGCGTCACAACTATCCGGAGCCTGTCTCGCGGATGCTGGGCGAGGCGCTTGCGCTCACCGCCATGATCGGCTCCGCATTGAAGTTCAAGGGTCGCTTCACGCTGCAGACGAACGGCAACGGCCCCGTGAGCATGCTCGTCGCGGATTACTGGACGGCGGACGAGGATCGGAGCTTCGGCCAGCTTCGCGGCTATGCCCTGATGGACGAGGAACGCCTCGCGCAATATATCGCCGAGGGCCGGACCTCCACGCCCGATCTGCTTGGCGAAGGCCATCTCGCCATGACGATCGATCAGGGCGCGGACATGGAGCGCTATCAGGGCATCGTGGCGCTGGGCAACCGGGGCCTTTCAGAAGCCGCACATGAATATTTTGCCAGCTCCGAGCAGATTGCGACGCGCATTCAGCTCGCCGCCGGACCGCTTTTCCAGCGCGACGCAGAAGGACATGGCGGCACGTCATGGCGCGCCGGCGCGATCATGATCCAGCACATCGCCCGCGATGGCGGCCTCACCGGCCATCGTGATGCGGAGGATGCAAGACCGTTCACCGATGAGGAAGAGAACTGGAATCGCGCCTCGATCCTTCTTGGTACCGTCGAGGATCACGAATTGCTCGATCCGGCGCTAGCGCCGACGGAACTTCTCTACCGCCTCTTCCATGAGGACGGCGTGCGCGCCTTCGAGCCTGCCGATGTCGCGTTCGGCTGCCATTGCTCGCGCGATAGAATGACCGATGTGCTGCGCTCCTTCGGTGCGGAAGAGATCGATGACATGGCGTGTGACGGCACGATCGAGGTGACCTGCGATTTCTGCAGCGAGGTCTATCTCTTTGCGGCAGACAAGTTGAAGGAGGGACTGGAATGAGCCTGACATTTTCGGCACGCAATCTGGCGGCTGCCACCCTTATGGCCTCTGCGGTCATCCTCGGCGCCTGCGCGAACGAGCCGCCGCCTGCCCCCCGGTCCGACATCGGTTTTGTCGGCCGGCCGATCAAGCTCGACGTCGCCTCGATCTCGGTTGACGACCGCTACAATCCGCCGGGCCGCGCGCCCAATGTCGAGCAGCTTCATTCGGTGACGCCGGCAGGCATCGCGCAGCGCTGGGCCGATACGCGCCTCGTCGCGGTTGGCAAGCGCGGCATCGCAACGCTGACGATCCTTGATGGCAGCGTCGTCGAGACGCGCCTGCCGACCAAGGGCGGCGTCGAAGGCTTTTTCGGCGATCAGGTGGATACGAAACTCACCGGCTCGCTGAAGGCGAAGCTCAACGTGGCGATCCAGGGCGACAAGCCGGGTGACTATGCCGCCTATTCGGCGACCGTGTCGGCCTCGGGCACGCAGACCATTCTGCAAAGCGCGACGCTCAACGAGCGCGACAAGGCCTATTCGGACCTGATGCAGGTTGTCGCCCAGAAGTTCGACGCGGCGCTCACCGCCGAGGTCAACCGCAACATGGCAGCGGTGATCCGCCCCTGAGCTGACTTGGCCTGACCCGATCGGGCAACGGCGGCGTCACGCGCCGCCGACATGCTCCGCCAGCCTCGCCATGAAGCGGTCGCATTCGGCGATCTGGGACAGCTCGATGAATTCGTCGGGTTTGTGCGCCTGGTCGATCGATCCCGGGCCGCAAACGACGGTCGGAATATCCGCGAGCTGAAAGAGCCCGGCTTCCGTGTTGTAGGACACGGCCTCCGCCGAATTGCACTGCGCCAATTTCATCACGAGCGTTTCGCCGGGCGAGCCGTCATCGGCCGCAAGGCCCGGCGAACGGGCGCGCATCCTGGTCTCGACATTGGCATGCGGGGAGACGGCCCGCATGCGCGGCAAGACTTCCTGCGCCACATGCGCGTTGAAACGCGAAATGATTTCTTCCGGATCGAGATCAGGAAGCGGGCGGCACTCCCAGCCGAAACGGCAATGGCCGGGAATGATGTTGACCGCGCTTCCGCCTTTGATGGTGCCCACGCTGATCGTCGTATAGGGCGGGCGGAAGCGGCCCGATGCGTCGCCACGCTCGCGCATTTCTTCGGCGAGCTTCATCAGGAAGGCGATGAGTTCGGCGGCGTATTGAATGGCGCTCACGCCCTGGTGTGTCTGGCTCGAATGGAATTCGAGGCCTGTCACCGTGGTCACATAAGACTGGATGCCTTTATGCGCGTTGACGACCTTCATGCTCGAAGGCTCGCCGACAATGACGATCTGAGGCCTGGGCAGCGTGCGGATGACGCTATCGATCATCGGCCGCACGCCAAGGCAGCCCACTTCCTCGTCATAGGAGAGCGCGAAGTGGACCGGAATTTCGGGCCCGCGCGCGAGGAAGTCAGGCACATGGGCAAGGGCCGAAGCGATGAAGCTCTTCATGTCGCTGGTGCCGCGCCCGAAAAGCTTGCCTTCCCGCTCGACGATGGAGAAGGGATCATGGGTCCATTCCTGATCATCGACCGGCACGACATCGGTATGGCCCGAAAGGACGATGCCGCCTGCGCGGTCGGCGGGCCCGAGCGTCGCGAAGAGGTTGGCCTTGGTATCGTCCTCATTGGCGATCAGCCGGCAGGCGATGCCATGACCCGACAGGTAATCCTCGACGAAGGCGATGAGTTCGAGATTCGAGTTGCGGCTCGTCGTGTCGAAGGACACGAGCTTCTCGATCATCTCGCGTGTGGAATAGCGTTTCGCGGCCATGTGCGGACCCCAGACGGAATGGGTCGGCATCATAGCGAAGAGCGAAGCGGTTGCGAAATCGGCCTAGTTGGGAAGGACGGTGCTATGGGGGCAGTCGAGCGAAAAGGCCGGTATGTCGACGCTGAAGGTCTCGCCCTTTTCGGTTTCCATCTGATAGGTGCCGAACATGATGCCGAAGGGTGTCGAGAGGGGTGTGCCACTCGTATATTCGAAGCTCTCGCCAGGCTTCAGCACGGGCTGCTCTCCGACGACGCCGGGGCCGCGCACTTCATGGACATGGCCCGAGGAGTCCGTGATCTTCCAGTAGCGCGAGCGGAGCTGCACCGTCCGGTCGCCCCGGTTCTCGATGACGATGTGATAGGCCCAGACGAAATAGTCCTGCTCTGGTTCGGATTGGTCTTCGAGGTAGGTCGGCTCGACCTGAATGCGGATGGAGTTTGTCTGAGCGCTATACATCTTGCAGTCCTTGCGGGGGGAGGGGGCCTCTCCTCTCCCCGTGAGTGCTCTGGATATTCCGGGTGTCCGGGTACGCATACAACATCCGCGATAGGCAAGGGTAGCCCCAGGCTCGCGCCGGAGTTTGCCCTCGCCGGATCACATTATCGCGAATGCGCTAACTCTCGATTAATGACGTCTCTACAGGTTTGTACTCGCCAGAAAGCAGAATCAGGCGCGGCTCAAGGCCGCATCGATATCCTCGATGAGGTCCTGAGGATCTTCGAGCCCGACCGAAAGGCGGAGCATCCCTTCGCCGATCCCAAGGGCTGCGCGCTGTTCCGGTGTGAGCCGCTGATGCGTGGTCGTTGCCGGATGGGTGATCAGGCTCTTCGCGTCGCCCAGATTGTTCGAGATCTTGATGACCTTCAGCGCATTGGCGAAGCGGAACGCCGCTTCCTTGCCGCCATTGACCTCGAAAGCGACGATATTGCCGCCCATTTCCATCTGCTTCATGGCCAGTTCGTGCTGCGGATGGCTCTTCAGGCCCGGATAAAGCACGCGGCCGATCTTTGCATGGCCGTCGAGGAGTCGGGCGACCGCGTCGGCATTGCGGGCATGTTCGCGCACACGCAGGTCGAGCGTTTCGAGGCTCTTGAGCATGATCCAGGCGTTGAAGGGGCTGATCGAGGGGCCCGTCTGGCGGAGGTAGTTCGCCAGATTGTCGTCGATCCACTGTTTGGTCGAGAGGACCACGCCGCCGAGACAGCGGCCCTGACCGTCAATGTGCTTGGTTGCCGAATAGACGACGACATCGGCACCGAGTTCGAGCGGCTTCTGCAGGATGGGCGTCGCGAAGACATTGTCGACGACGAGCTTCGCGCCCACCGAATGGGCAATTTCGGCCACTGCCGCGATATCGATCACTTCAAGCGTCGGATTCGAGGGCGATTCCAGAAACACGACCTTCGTATTGGGGCGGATCGCGGCCTTCCAGGCGTCGAGGTCGCGGCCGTCCACCAGCGTCGAGGTGATGCCGTAGCGCGGCGCCAGATCCTCGACGATGTAGCGGCAGGAGCCGAAAAGGGCCTGAGACGAGAGGATGTGATCGCCCGCCCGGACCTGACACATGATCGCCGCCGTCACCGCCGCCATGCCGCTCGCGGTGGCGCGGGCGTCCTCTGCGCCTTCCAGAAGCGCCATGCGCTCCTCGAACATGCGGACGGTGGGGTTGGAGAAGCGGCTATAGACGAAGCCGGGCTCTTCGTTCTTGAAACGGCGTTCGGCGGCTTCCATCGTCTCGTAGGTGTAGCCCGAGGTCAGGAACATCGCCTCGCTCGTCTCGCCGAACTGGCTGCGGACGGTGCCGCCGTGAACGAGGGAGGTCCGGGGACGGTATTTTGTGGGCTTCGTCATGATGGTGCCTGCCTTGGCAACCCCTTCAGGGGCCGTAAATCGCGGAAAACAAAAACCCCGATCGGCAAGGGATCGGGGTTCGCGAAACCCGACCTCTTTAGCGGTTTGTTTAACGTGGCCGCAAGCCGGTCGGCTCAAATCACCACGGAATGGGCCGCATTTAAGTCTCATTGCCTCTCGGGGTCAAGCCGGACCGGCAGGGGCTTTCCGGGCGGCTTGCCGCGACTTATAACGGGCGGACCGGCCGCGAGGGCCGGCTGGCAAGGCAAGGCTTCGGCATGACACGAGCGGCGGACGACCTCTTTCCCGACCATGACGGCACGGAACTCCGCCATGCTGGGCCGGGCCAGGTGCATGCGACCGGTATCCTGCCTGCTCACGGCATTCAGACGCTGATCCGCGAGCGGGAAATATGGGCCTGCAAGGAGATCGACGCGGGGCAGATCCAGCCCGCGAGTCTCGACCTGCGCCTTGGAACCGAAGCCTATCGCCTGCGCGCGAGTTTCCTGCCGGGGCCGGACAGGGGCGTCATGGAGCGCGTTCAGGAACTCGCGCTCCACAAGATCGACCTGACCGACGGCGCGGTGCTCGAAACCGGCTGCGTCTATCTCGTTCCCCTCGTCGAGGCGCTGGCGCTTTCCGAGCGCACGTCCGCAGCCGCGAATCCGAAAAGCTCGACCGGACGGCTTGACGTCTTCACTCGCGTCATCACGGATTTCGGGACCGAGTTCGATCAGGTGGCCGCGGGCTACAAGGGGCACCTCTATCTCGAAATCTCGCCGCGAACATTTCCGATCCTGGTGCGTCACGGCTCGCGCCTCGCCCAGATCCGCTTCCGCCGTGGTACGCCGAACTTTTCCGACACCGAACTGAGGCGGCTGCATGAAGAAGCGCGGCTCGTCGACGGCGAGGCCGATATCGATGGCGGGCTCGGCCTGACGGTCAACCTCCAGCCGGACAAGGAAACCGGTCTCGTCGGCTTCCGCGCCAAGCGCCACGCAGGCCTTATCGATGTCGATCGGCGCGGTGAGTATGACGTGTTCGATTATTGGGACCCGCTCAGAGTGCGGCCCGGCGAGGGGCTTATTCTCGACCCGGACGAATTCTACATCCTCGCTTCGCGCGAGGCGGTTCATGTTCCGGCGAGCCATGCGGCGGAAATGGTTCCCTATAACCCGCTGGTCGGCGAGTTCCGCGTTCACTATGCGGGCTTCTTCGATCCGGGCTTCGGGGCCAAGGAAGCGGGCGGGCTCGGCAGCCGCGCCGTGCTCGAAGTGCGCAGCCATGACGTGCCCTTCATCCTCGAACACGGACAGATCATCGGCCGCCTCGTCTTCGAGCGTCTGACGGATCGTCCGGCGGTTCTCTATGGCGAGGGGCTCGGCTCGAATTATCAGCGCCAGGGTCTGAAGCTCTCCAAGCACTTCAAGCCGCTCTGATGCGATGACGGCGCGCAACGTCCTTCACTACGCGCTCTCCTTTCTGCTGTTGGTGCTCTGCAACGCGGCGGGTGGCGTCATCGCTGCGTCGCTGCGCCTGCCGGTGCCGGGAACCGTGATCGGCATTCTCATCCTGCTCGCCGGCCTCGGATTTCTCGGCCGCGTGCCGCCGCCGATCCGCCGCACCGCCGAATTTCTGCTGCACCATCTGAACTTCTTCTACATCCCCGCTGGCGTCGGCGTGATGGCCTATGCGGCGCTGGTGCGGCAGGACCTTCTGCCGATCGTCGCCGCGCTCCTTGGCGGTACGGCGGTCGCGCTCGTCGCGGGCGCGCTCGCCTTTCACTGGACGGCGAAGCTGACGGGGAATTCGGAGGAAGAATCGTGAGCGTCGATTGGCCTGTGGTCATGCAAGGCACGCTCTGGCTCGCACTTACATTTGTGGCCTATCTGGGCGCACGTCGCCTGCAGCAGGCTCTCAAGGGGAATCCGCTCGCCAATCCGGTGCTGCTTGCAGCGGCGCCGCTCATCGCACTCCTCGTCGCGAGCAACACGAGCTATGCAGAATATTCGCGAGGCGGATGGTTGCTCCTCTGGCTGCTGGGGCCTGCCACAGTGGGGCTTGCGGTGCCGCTCTATCTCAACTTCGCGGAAGTGAAGAGCGCGCTTGTGCCCATGATCGCCGCGCTGCTCGTCGGCTCGCTGACGGCAGTGGTTTCGGCGGTTGCGATCGGATATGCGCTCGGCGCGAGCATCGAGACCATCCGCTCGCTGGCGCCCAAATCGGTGACGACGCCGATTGCGATGGGCATTGCCAGAGAGATCGGAGGCATTCCCGCACTGACCGCCGCTTTCGTCATCATTACCGGCGGGGTCGGTGCGATCTGCGGCAGCGCGCTATTCAATGCGATCGGCGTGACAGACGGCCGCGCGCGCGGTTTTGCGATGGGCATTGCGGCGCATGGTATGGGGACCGCGCGCGCGTTTCAGGTGAGCCTCAAGGCCGGCACATTCTCGGGCGTCGCCATGGCGATCAATGGCATCGTCACCGCACTGCTGCTGCCAATGTTGTGGCTTCTTCTCGCTAGCTGAATGAACAAAAACGCGGCGCTCAATGCGCCGCGTAACAGCCGTGACGAAATCCGGTTTCGCCGTCAGGAAAAATTGCTGCGACCGACCACCCGGGGGGTCAGGGTTAAGTCGGCCGGTCGCGCAACCTTGGCGGAAGCTCAGAGGTGATCCGGGTTTCCGTCAAACATCTTGAAGTTCACATCGCCGCCCTTGGCGTCGAAGCGGCGCAGCGTGCCCTTCTCGTCGACCTGATAATCGAAGCAGCCGCTCGTGCGGTCCGAGCCGAGATAGATGCAGAACTTGCCATCCTTGACCGCCCACTTGCCGGTATAATGCTTCCACTTGCCAGCCTGCTGGCACGGACGCTCGCCGCCACGGATTGCGCCGTCGGCGTCATAATATTCGCGGAAGTCGTTGCGCCCGGCGCCGCAGCTCAGATACTGACCTTCGATCGTCTTGCCAACGATGAGCTTCGCGACGTCCTCTCCCTTCATGTAGACATCAGCGAAGGCCGACCCGGCGATCAGACCGGCTACCGCAACGCCAGCTACCAGCAGAGATTTGATGTTCATTCTCTTTCTTCTCCCTTTGATGGGGGCGAAAGCGGAAATGCTCCCCGTTCGTCCGATGGAGAAAAGAGTGGCGTCAGGAAGACGGATGCTCATTGATTAGGGTCAATGACCCGATTTGGGACGCCAGGGCCCTGGGCTACCGAGCAGCTACCGCCGCCCAGCACGCAGAATTTCGCGCAGTGGCGGTGATTGAGTCTCACCGGGCGAAAGCTTTCCGCGAGCGTTGCGCCGAGATCGAATTGCGGATCGTCCGGCAGGAGAGTGCAGGCAATGACACGGGGAGAGGGTGCGCCCTTGCGCTTTACGATCATGCGGCTCGTTGCACACATGAGGCTTGCAGGATCGACATGCAATATGCCCCAGCAGGCCGCGGTGATCTCGGGAACTTCCGCGTCTTCATCCATTTCCGGGAAGAGAACGAGCGAGGTTGGATCGCGAGCGTCGAGCGGTATCCCCTCGCGCGCGAACAGCGCCGCGAAGCCTGCCCGTTCGCTCTCCTCCGGTTCTGCCGACCGGGTACGCCCGGCGACCGCAGGCGCAAAGCCCTCGCACGCCAGGAAGCGCAGGCCCTCCATGGTCCGCGCGAAGGACCCCATGCCGCGCTCGCGGTCATGGAGCTCCTCCGTATAGTGATCGAGGCTGACGCGCAGGCGGAGTGACGTGCCGTAGCGGTCCCTGAGGCGCTGGAGTTCCCTTTGGCACCGGGAGCGCATCATTGGCTGCATGGCGTTTGTGAGGATGAGCACTTCGTGCCCGCGCGAAAGGGCCTCTTCCGCCATCTGGAAGATGTCCGGATTCATGAAGGGCTCGCCACCGGTGAATCCGATCTGCCGTGTCGGCAGACCTTCCCGCGCAATCTCGTCGAGATAGGCAACCGCTTCAGCGGCCGTGATGTAGGAGAGACGATCCTCCGTCGGGCTCGAATGGATGTAGCAATTGGTGCATTCGATGTTGCAGAGCGTGCCGGTGTTGATCCAGAGCGTACCGAGTTCGCGGAATTCGACAGAAGCGCGCCGCTCCCCCTTGGCGGTGATGTCGGGGTGGGAAAACTTCGTCAGGGGCAGTCTTGCAGCGGCGAGTTCGTTCATGCTGCACAAGCTAGCATCGGCCACCCGCTTCGCCATTCACAAATGCGAGAGCTTCGATAGACTGTCAAAAAGCACTGGGGGGGGTGACATGCAGCACGAATTGACGGCGGGAGAGCTACTGGACGATCGGGGGCGCCTGCGTGAGGCCGGTTTCGCCAGAAGCGAGGTCAAGCGCTATCGGCGGCGCGCTATCGGCGCATCGCGTCTCCGGATCAAGGAGTGGAATTATTACTGCGCCCTGAACGACAGCTATGGAATTGCGCTGACGGTCGCGGACAACGGCTACATGGGTCTGCTCTCCGTTTCATGGCTCGACTTCGCGACGCCGAAGACCAGCACCGAGAGCATCATGATCCCCTTTCCGATGGGACGTATGGCGTTGCCTGAAAGTGCGGATGCCGGCGACATCGTGCAGCACCATCCGAAGATGTCGATCGCCTTCCGTCATGAACCGGGCGGACGGCGCATCGGCATTGATTGTCCGGGATTCGGCGGAGGCAAGGGGCTCAAGGGCGAGTTGCGCCTGTCGCAGCCGCCGATGGATCGCATGGTCATCGCGACGCCGTTTCCGCGTGCGCCGCGCGCTTTCTATTATAACCAGAAGATCAACTGCATGCCCGTTGAGGGCGAGGTGACGATGGGCGGGGAGAGCTTCCGTTTCGAGCCCGCGTCCGCGTTCGGCGTCCTCGACTGGGGTCGCGGCGTCTGGACCTATGACAATACCTGGTATTGGGGCTCGGCCTCCGGTCTCGTCGGCGGGCGTCCCTTCGGGTTCAATATCGGCTATGGCTTCGGTGACACGTCGGCGGCCACCGAGAACATGGTCTTTCTCGACGGGCATGCGCACAAGCTTACCGACATAGCCTTTCATATCCCGGCCGGCACCTATGATGGTGCGCCCTGGACCTTTACGAGCAGCGACGGGCGCTTCGAGATGGAGTTCGCGCCTGTCATTGACCGTAGTGCCGTATTCGATCTCAAGTTTCTGCGCTCGATTCAGCATCAGGTCTTCGGCCGGTTTACCGGCTTCGTGATCCTCGATGATGGAAGCAGGCTTGAGGTGAAGGATCTGCTCGGCTTCGCGGAGGAGGTCGAGAACCGCTGGTAGCGATGACGTGGCGGCGGCCCTGCACGTTGACTTGAAAGCGGTGTTGGGATTTTCTTGTTTTAAACGAGCCTGTCCTCTTGGGCGGCCGGTCCGAATTTCAGTTCTTTGCTCAGCATCGTTTTCTGAGCCGCAAATTAGTTATGTGCCGCCGTTTTTCAGAAAGTGCATAGGGACTGCCGGAGCATTTTAGCGACATGTTGGGCCAGAAAACCGCCGAAGAACTCTTTATCGAGCCTCTCGCCGAACTGGAAAGCCGGCCGTCTCGCCCATGGCCGCCGACGAAGAAAATCGCGATTTTCTCCATCCAGAGAAGCGGGTCGACACATTTCTGCAACCTTCTGGGCAGCAGCAATGAGTTCGGCGAGCCGCGCGAGTGGCTCAATCAGCGGGCGCTCGATCTCTATCTCAAGAGCAGGAACATCAAGCACCTGCACTTCCCCGACTTCTTGCGGGACGTGTTGTTCAAGACCACGACGCCCAACGGCGTGTTCTCGATAAACGTCCAGATGAACCAGTATATTCATTGGCGGGAAAGGGGCTTCGATCTTCTGTCGATCGGGTTTGACAAGGTGTTCTATCTCCAAAGAAGAGACAGGATCGCGCAAGCCTTCTCATTCACGAAGGCGCTTGCCACCGACCAGTGGATGGCGCATCAGGCGCCGAAGCGCGAGGTTCCGCCAGCTGCCATCGAGAATTCCCTGATCCTTCACGCGCTATATTCCTTCAGCAAATGGGAGGAATATTACAACCGCCATGTGGCGCACTGCGTCGACAGGACGTACTTCTACGAAGACCTCGTGGAGGATGCGGGCATCGTTCAATCGGTATTTCGCGAATGTGGCTTGGAATGCCGCGAGCCTGAGAAGCTGAGCAGCTCAGTCAAAGTGCAGCGTACGGATGAAGACGATTTGAGGATTCGGCAATTCAGGAACTACCTCCTGGGAGCGGAGTGAGCCAAGGGGCGCCTTCCGGCCTGGGCCAATCTTGCGGGGAGAAAGACCTCTGAGGCTCCAGGGCACGTGACCCCGCCGACCGCCCCGGTCAGAAGAATGCCGGTGTTTGCCCCTGCCGCGTGTGCAACCCCTTGCGCTGATATCGGCCATCGGGCTAAACAGACGGCGCGCGGGTGTAGCTCAATGGTAGAGCAGAAGCTTCCCAAGCTTACGACGAGGGTTCGATTCCCTTCACCCGCTCCATTTGCCGGCTTTGTCGACTATTTTTGGACTCTGGCAGGCAGAAGAATCCGCCTCGCCAGGCCGGTCATGCGCCGAATGGCTGCTGGCGGGGGCATTTGCCCCTGGGCGAAGGCCCTCATTTGATCATGTAGATATATGCGGTGCTGACGCCATACTTGCTGGCGAGGTCGGCAACCTTCGCGCCCTTCTTGCGTGCCGCAAGAATGGACTTTCGCATTTCCGCCGCCTCCGCGCGCGTGCGTTTCGCGCGCTTGCGCCGGCCTTGACCCTTTGCCGGCTTTGAGGCTTTCGCCTTTTTCTGCTGACGCTTCTCCGCCGCATCGGACTGCTTCAGCAACTTCTCGACCTGAAGAACGATCTTGGCGAGTTGGGTCTTCTGCCGTTTTGAGAGCAACAATTTACTGATCCCTGTAGATAGCGCACTAATATGAAGAATATGCACAATGTACGTGGAAAGTCATTCCGCGTCCCAGCTTTTTGAAAGTGTGTGGATGCATTTCCTCTAAATTCTCAGCACTCGGTCGAGTAATCGCATTGCGTAAATCTTTCGCAAGGCGTCTGGTGGGGCTGTAACGGATACGAAATTCGGTACGATCTCTTGTTGATGCGACGCAGGCCGCCGATCAATGATCGTCCGGAAGGACCTATTCGCGGCGCCGGATCGAGTAACCTTGATTATGTGCGTTACTGTTATCTGCGTCGAAGTCATGAAGTAAATTGTTAGTTGTAACAGCGCTGATGTGAAGCCCGTGAGCCAACCTGGCGAAGAGAGAGAGCCCTCGAGGCTGTTTGAGACGCTCTCGGAGCCTTGGAAGGCCGCCGTGCAGCAGGCATGGCTGGCATGCCGGGCACATAGTTTGCCCATCGGGGCGGTATTGGCCGACCGAACGGGACGCGTCATTGCCGGTGGGCACAACCTGCGCCTATCGGATCACTCGGCGCATCCCCTGGCGGGAAGCGCCGTCGCACATGCTGAAATCATCACTTTAGGTGCGGTGAAGCATAAGAGCGGCCTCAACAACTACGTGCTCTACACAACGCTTGAGCCTTGCCCGATGTGCGCCGGCGCCATTCGGATGGCCGGTATCGGTCGTGTGTGCTTCGCCTCCAGAGACCCGTTCGCCGGCGGAATGAATCTGTTCGATACGAGCCATTTCATGCGAGGGCACCCTTGCGAGATCGAGCCGCCCAAATCCGCATTGCTCGAGGAATTGCTGATCGCACTGCTGGTCGAGCGGCTTATCAAGCTCGCGCCGCAGGGGGTAGGGCAATCGGTCAGCAGGTGGTCGGAAGTCTCGCCGCGTGCCGTGGCGTTTGGCCAGTGGCTGGCGCAGCGCGGTATCGTCGATGACATGTGCAGCAAGAATCTTTCTGCCGAGACATCGATGGGGATTCTGGAGCAACTTTATCCGAAGGTATTGAAGCCGACGGATGCCTGGTCGAGTGACGGCCAATGAGCGCAGCCTCGCCGTAACCGGCGGGGAGCCGAGGGGGCTGAATGACAACCGACTACAACGAGATTGCCGAACAGTTCTCAGCCAACGTCGACCGGATGCCGGGCAACCGGCTCTACGAGCGCCCCGCGACGATCGCGCTGCTGCCGCCGCTCAAGGACATCGACGTTCTCGATGCAGGCTGCGGCAGCGGCTTCTACACCGACTACGCCATCAAGGCCGGGGCGCGGGTGGTGGCCTTCGACCCCTCGCAGGGAATGATCGATCAGGCGCTCGCGCGACTGGGGGATGCGCGTTGCGAGCTTCATTGCTGCCAGTCTTCCGAACTTCGCACGGCGATCGGAGACCGGAAGTTTGATCTCATACTGTCGAATCTCGTCATGCACTATGTGCGGGACCTGGCCCCCGAGTTTCGTTATCTGGCCGCCGCGCTTAAGCCCGATGGCAAAATCATCGTTTCGATGAAGCACCCGATAATTCACACCGCCCATGTAATGAAATTTGGATATCGCTGGGTCGGCCTCGTCAGCCTGAACTGGCCATGGGCGGGCGGACCGGTGAACCATGTGCAGCGCCCTCTCGGAGAGATCACGTCTGCGATCTATGATGCAGGGCTTTCCATCGAACGCATGGTCGAGGCCGAGCCGTTGCCTGAAATGGAACGCGTCGATCCCTCGGGCTATTTTTTCGCGAAGCGCTTTCCCTTCTTTATCCATTTCGTTTTGACGCATCGCCGCTTTGCGGAGTAGCAGGGAAAAATAATTGCTGTACAGACGAAAGCGCCATCCCTCCCTCTTTGGCACATTGAATGGTGAGCGGGTTCACCGTTCAATGTGCCCGTGGGTTCGCTGGTGCAATATTTTTCCATGACGCTTCGCACCCGGACGGGGTGTCGACTTGTATCAATTTGGATGCATCCACGCGAACGCTGAGCGCTAAAATCTGATACTTCGAATCCAGCCGGATGAGCGGAAGGCTCATACGGGATGCCGTGGTTCTCCGCGGATTTGGAATTTCGGAGGGGATTTTCCAGCATGTCGCGCGTCGCAAGCCAACCCGCACCAGCGCAGGATCCCATCGTCGCCAGCGTCGCTGCAGCGTTGAGCGGTGTATCCGGCGTGACTGCGGTCGCCGTCGGCGGCTCGCGTGCCATCGGTACGGCGGATGCGGGCTCCGACTATGACATCATCGCGTTCGAGAGCCGGCTTGGAGCGATAAATAAGGAGCAGCTGAATGCAGCAGCGTCCCGTCTGGCCGGTCCAGGGGTTGCGCTGTCGCCCAATGGCAATCTGGTGAACCTCACCATATCGGGGCAGAAGGTAGAGATCCTTGTCCGCTCTCTCGACGTCATTGCGGGTGAGATAGAAGCGGCGAGGCAGGGCATCTTCAAGCGAACCCTCCATCCGCTGCACCCGATCGGCTATCTCACGACCATCATCATCAGCTATGTCGTCTACGCGCTGCCGGTCCACGATCCGGAGCATGTGCTGCGAGATCTCATTCGGAGGGCGACGCCCTATCCCGAAATGCTGCGTTCACGAATGATTTCGACGTTTCGTACGGAGGCAGAATTCGCGTTGATTCACGCATCGAAGGTTCGCTCGCCACTCGATCTGCCTTATCTGACGGCGCTTTACGCGCAGGCCATCGCCTGCTGGCAGCTCATGCTCTTTGCGATCAATCGCCGGTATCCGGTCATCGACAAGGGCGGCATGCGTCTCATCATGGGTATGCCGCAGCATCCGCAGAACTTCCAGTTCCGCACGATGAAGATGCTCAGAGACATCGCCTCGGAGGATCTACAGACCGCACGCACGGATGCGGTGAAGCTGCATCGTGAAATCATCGCTTTCAGGTAATTGCGACAGCTTTCGTGCGTTCAGGAACCAAAGGCCTCTGTGTCAGTTTGGTCGATTAAGGATAGCGGTTGCTCTCGAATTGGAATGGTTGCGCCTCGATGATTGACGGCTTCGAGGGGCATATTTTCCAAGACAAAATTCTATCTTCTGGGGGATTTATGAAATTTCGTTTTACGGTGGTGCTCGCGGCCCTCGCTGCCTTGATCTCTCTGCCGGCCTTCGCCGCGGAAGAGCAGGGCGAGGTGAGCGGTACTGCCCAGGTCGATATCCTGCACGGACCGGGCTACTACGTGACGGGCGCGGGCGGCTGGAGCTGGCTGTCATACGATCCATCGAAGCACTACGACGATATCAACGAGGATAGTCGCGACGTCGGCGTCTACGATTTCAACTTCGACAATTCCTGGATCATTTCCGGCGCGATCGGCACCCGGCTGTTCTACGACATCCTCAAGGAGGGTGATGACCTGCGGGGCGAACTCGAGCTCGCTTACGCGAAATACGATCTTTCCTCCATCACTGCGACGGGCAGCGAAGGTCCGGCGGATATCTGGCCGACAGACAGTGAGCCGTATGTCGATCACTATGGCAGCTTGTCCGGCGATGTCTCTGTCGTGACCCTGCTTGCCAACTTCTGGTACGACCTGCCCATCGAAGGTCCGGTTGTGCCTTATGCGGGCGGCGGTCTTGGTATCGCCTGGGTCGATTACTCCGTGGCCGGAACCGGGGGGAATACCGGTCGGACGTCAATCGACGGCAGCAAGAACGAAACCGATTTTGCATATCAGCTGGGTTTGGGCGTCAGGGCACCGCTCGGGGACAGCGTGAGTGTCGATGTTGGCTATCGTTGGAGATCCATTCTGATGAGCGGAGACGCGAATCTGAACTCCAACAACCTGCTTATCGGGTTGTCTCTGCATTTCTGAAATCAACTGGGAACGGGGCGAGGCTGATGCGGCCTCGTCCAAATTTAGAAGGGTAGGCAAATCATGAATAGATCTAAGGCGCTATTCCTCGGCGTCGCTACCGTGGCTCTGATGAGTGGTAGAGCTTACGCGGCGAATGTCGAGTTCTTCCAGGGCCCCAATCCGATCGATGGCGTGTACTTCAACCAGTACATCGACAACTATCTGGTCGCGTTCACCGATAACTCCTATTCGGTGCATACGCCGATCTTCGGAGCTGACGCGTTCGGTTCGCAGCAGGGCGCGAACTTCCTGGATACCACCGGGTCGCTCTCCTCTCCGCTGCTCGTTTCGACGACCGTGGACTATGTGGACAATGTCCTCGGCCTCGAAGCGGCGATCGCTGTCAACCAGGACTTCAACACCTTCGGCTCCTACAACTACGCCTATATCTATCAGGGCGTTTCGAACGAAATCGCCGCGGTGACGAACTGGGGCGATGCGGCCGGCGGCGGCACGCAGTACGGCAGCAACCTCGTCAATGGCGCCTTCCTGAAGACGGACATCACGCCCTATGTCGACGGCAACACCGTCTATAACGGCGTGACTGACATCTATCAGCAGCTCTACCAGGGCACGCCTGTCGGTCCCTTCACCTATGGCGACGTCTATTCGTTCCATCAGACGGTGACGAACTTCCAGGTTGCTGCGGCGCTCAACGGAGGCAGCGCGGTGATCGATGGGCATGTGCCCGCGACGCAGGCTGACGTTGACGCGGCTCTGGCGGCGGATCCGACTTCGACGCTTCAGGTTGGCGATCCGATCAACTCGGTTCAGTATGCGGCCAACTCGGTCAACGCGGCTGGCGTTGCCGGTCTCGACGGCATGCCGATCTCCGTCAATCTCTATCAAGAGTTCTATCTGGGCGACCCGTACGCGTTTAGCGTCGGACCGTACACCAACACCTATGCCCAGATGTGGTCGCAGAACTTCGCCGGCGCGTACTCGCCGAACGGTCTGCCGAACCTTCCTGCTGGCGATCCGAAGGTTACCGGCATCGACCAGGTGGCCCTGGCTTCCATCAACACCGCGACGCTTTCGAGCGGCACGGAGAGCGGCAACTTCGAAGTCGGCAATGTTACTGTCGAAGCGAAGTCGAACCTCTATGGTGGCGGCAATATCTTCGGCGGCGGCAACATCTTCGGCTTCGCCAGCGGCTCCTACGCGAACCAGTATGCCTTCTTCAATGGTTCGTCGCCGTACACCTCCAATATGATCCTCGCGACGACCGATCCTGAGGTCTGGAACAACGCGTATTCGAACGGCTACGTCTATTTCAATAACTTCGACAATGGCAATCTGTTCAACCACATTCCGGCCGGCAACGTCACCGGTGTGGGCAATGTCGATATTTCCGACGATTCGCAGTATCTGCGCACCGTCGTGAACACCCTTGCGGTCGACAACCCGGCGACGGGCAATGTCAGCGATCCTGTTCCCAATGACGGCACGTTGTCGCTCGCGGGAACTTTCTCGCAGGTCGTGACCGACTATCAGCAGATCTGGTGGTCGAGCTACTACCAGAACTACAACGGCTGGAACACGGCCCTCGCTCTGACCGACAACGGCGTCGCCAAGATCGATGGACTTGACCAGACGAATGTCACCGTCCTGAACTCGATTGCGGCCGGCGACATCACCACGACGGTCGGCGGTATCGACCAGGCGGCGCAGGATTACGCCATCTGGGCTGTCAACACCGCCGAGGCTTCCGGCACGACGGCAAAGGTCGACAACGTGACGCAGCAAGGGTCGCTGTCGGTTAACTCGATCTCCGCAGGCGTCCTCAACGGCGATACGGAGCTGACGGTCAACCAGGTGTCGCATAACCCCGGCGGCGATAATGATCTGTTTGTCATTAACGCGGCCTATGCCGATGGTGACAAGACTGCGTCCATGAACAATGTGTCGCAGCTGGCCTTGAGCTCGGTCAATACGATCACGGCTGCGGGCGTGAGCGGACTGGCGACGATCAATCAGGTCTCGGACAGCACCGATCAGATCCTGACCAACTCGATCTACGCCTACGGCAGTGCTTCGACCGCCATCAACGGCGCGTCGCAGGCTGCGATCAACCGCATCAACACGATTACCGCGACGGTTCCCACCGTCGAGTAATGCACGCGGTTGTTTGACGATAACCGGGAGGGGCAATCCAGCCCCTCCCAACTCTCTTGAGAGGTCCCAAGCATGCGTTCTTATCGGCGATTGCCTCAGCTTCTTGTCATGGCGGGCGTTTTGTTTTGTGCCGCGCAGGCGCGCGCGGACGAAGATGGGTTCTCTCGGCCCTATGTGCTTTCATTTAAGCTGAACACGGAAGCGTCCAAGCTCAGCAAGGAAGCGCTGCGTTTCAACTATTGGAACGCGAACAGAAACAGCCTTGGAGCGGGCGCAGGCACGTCCAAGACCGACCAGCAATCCAACACGAACATGAATAACGTGGTTCAGATCAACAACACGATCGTTCTGAACGGCGACAACAACAACGTTACCTTCGATGGCGGCAAGGTTGTCGATCCGACTCAGACGTCGACAGACACGTCGCAATCCGGAACCAACCAGCGAGATCTGACGCTCAATCCCGATCCCTTGAATCCGTAATACGCATAGCAGGTTGCGAACAGTCGGCTTCGCCTCGGGAGCGCGACACAAAAGTGGGGTTAATCTATGTCCGGCGCTATTCGCAGGTTTATCGCAGTGTCCTCTGTGGGCGCACTGGCTCTCGCTCAGGCCGCATGCGCCGTGCCCGACGCGGCACAGAAGATCAACGAGGAAGCGAAGGTTATGGAGGGGCCCGCGCCGCGCGCGACCTTCACGCCGATGGACACCAATCTACGATGTGTCGCCCATCACATTCCGCCGGGACTTGATCTGCGCCTCGCTGTGAACGATCTGACGGATGGATCGGGCGCGCAGGCGAGCGGCGATGCACATTCTACGATCCTCACGCAGCGCCCGGACATGATGTTCGTGATCGCGCTGGCCAAGACGGGCGTTCGGCTCGTCAACCGTAATTCCACCGCCGTCGCCGAATGGGAAATGAAGCGCGCGATGGACAAGCAGCTCGGCGAAGGCAAGCTTGTTTCGGTCCAGGGCAAGGAGTTCGCCTATCGTCCGGTCACTGCGGGCACGATCGTCGGCTCGACCCACTTCGTTTCAGGTGCGCTGACCGAATTGAACTGGAGCATCAAGTCCGACGTTGCCGAGGCAGGTGTCGGGGGTCTCACCGCCGGTAGCCGGAAGTACTACATCAGCGTCGGCGCCGACCTGATGCTGACGAACACCAAGACGACCGAACTCGTGATGGCGCGCTCCTACTCCAAGCAGATCGTGGGCAGCGAATTGTCCGCAGGCCTGTTCCGCTTCTTCGAGATGGGTGGCGGCACCAACTGGGGTCCCAAGGAAATCTTTGAATTCAATCTGGGCTCGCAGGCCAACGAGCCGGTTCAGGCCGCCGTGCGCTGGCTGCTCGAGCTCGCGGCCTACGATATGGTTTCGGAACTGACCGGCGCGGACAAATATTGCGACACGCCGGAGCTGAGGGCCGAACTCGGCAAGGAGCAGATCCGGGCCGAGAACGCGGCGCTCACAGGTAACTCGTTGCCGACGGCAATGAACGAAGCTGCGCCTGTGGTCACGGTTGGGCCGCAAACGAACGCCGCGCCTGTTGGCTTTGTTTCGCCCGCGCAGACGGTGGCGGCGCCGGCGGCTGCGCCCGCGCCTGTCGCTGCAGCAACCTCGCAGGCAGCAGCTCCCGCTCCCGCCGAAAAGCAGGCCGCTGCTCCCGCTCCGGCGGAGAAGCAGGCCGCCTTGCCGCCGCCCGCCGAGAAACAGGCGTCGACTCCGGCGGTGACGGCAACCGAAAGCAGCGCGTCGACGTCCTCGCTACCTTCCGAGGAGCAGCCGTTGACGACCCCGGATATGCCTCAGCAGGTTGTGACGTCGAGTTCCTCGACCCCGGACGATTCCTCGTCGACGCCGGTGGTCCAGAGTTCGCTATCCTCAACGCAGCCTCTTAGCAATTCCAGCGGCTCGACGAGTGCTACGCCGGTGAATCTGAAGACGACCAAGCCTGGCACGTATCAGTTCAAGGCGGCGGATTCCTATCATTGGTTCGATAACTGACGCGACTTCGAGCCGGGCGCTGCGGCGAGCAGATGCGGGCTCGAATACCCGGGGTTTCGGGGGGACACGGGGAGTAGGTATGCTTTTTTCCTGCAGGGCCGTTGCGGCCGCTAGTGCGCTGTTCTTTTTGCTCTCCGCTGCTGTCGCGAATGCAGAGGTTGGCGTTCTCAACGACCCGCCGCCGGCTCCGCCGGCGGCAAAGGCTGAGGCGCCGAAGCCGGCAAAGAAGCCTGCGGCAAAGAAGCCGGCCGCCAAAAAGGTGGCCGCTCAATCAAAGAAGCCATTGCATGTCGAGAGCTTCGGCGACTGGAAAGTCGTTTGCCCGACCAAGGAGAAAAAGTCGTGCTTCGCGCGCATTCTCCTTGTCGACCAGGAAAAACGTCAACCGGCCGTTTCCTGGTTTGTGGCTCAGCGGGCCGATGGCAAGGGCGCGATGTCGTTTCTGAACGTGCCTCTCGGCGTGCTTCTGCCTGCCGGGGTGACCGTGGAAGTCAAGGACAAGCCGCGCAAATACCCGTTCACCAGATGCACGCCTCAAGGGTGTAATGCGCTTTTCCCGATGGACCCGGATCTGGTATCGCGGCTTTCGACGATGAATACCGTGTCGGTGACAGTCATCGGTCCGAACACGCGAGCCCTTGCTTACACGGTCTCCCTGAAGGGCTTTGGCGACGCGATGAAGCGGATCGAGTGATCTCCGGCACGGCGGCGATGTATCGGCTTGAAGAGCGGGACGAGATAATCATCCCGCTCTTTTTCCATCTGGCGGCGCTACGCCTCTATCGGCGCTAGCGGGAGTGGAGCGCCTTCGCTAATTTAAACAGCTGACTAACCGGTGAGGCGGATATTCGGTGGAGCGGCCTGTTCGGTCGCGCTCCATGAGGCGAGGGGAATTGGATGGCTGTTCGGGGCGATCTTGAGCTGACCAGCAAATTCAGCCGCGGCCTTGAGCTCTCCAGGCAGGGGCAGCTGAAGGAAGCGAATGTGCTGCTGTTCGATGTCCTGAGAGCGACGCCGAACAATCCGGGCGCGCTCTACCTTCTCGGCAGTAATCTCGTCAAGATGCGCATGTTCGAACCGGCCTGTCGCGTCTTGACCGATGCAACGCGGCTCAGTCCCGGAAATCCCGACGCGCATCTCGATCTGTCATTCGCGTTAAACGCACTTGGTCGTCCCGCGGATGCGCTCGTTTGTTGTGACACGGCTCTCAGAATTGCGCCGCAAAATCCGGCAGCACACATGCAACGGGCCATGTTGCTTCTGTCACAGCTTCGGCACGAGGAGGCCGTTCGTGCCTTCGATCAGGTGGTCGCACTGGCGCCCCAGTTTGCAGACGCGCACTATAACCGCGCGAAGGCTCTCACGACGCTGAACAGGATCGAGGAGGCTGTCGAGAGCTACGACAAGGCTATCGCCGCGAAGCCGCCCTACATCAATGCGCAGGCGGGCAAGGGTACCTGTCTGTTATCGCTTGGCCGATTTGAAGAGGGTCTTCCGCTATACGAGCTCAGGCCCAGTCTGCGGAAGCTGACGGCAGCGCGCGTTTATAAGCAGCCGCGATTGACCGGCGATGCCGATATCTCTGGCAAGACGCTTTTTATCTATCACGAGCACCTGCTTGGCGACACGATTCAGTTCTGTCGGTATGTCAGGCTTGCGGAAGCACGCGGCGCGCGGGTCATCCTTTCGATCCAGAATTGCCTTCATCGTTTCATAAGGACGCTCAGCCCCACGATCGAGCTTTTCGACGAGGGGCAAGCGCCGGCCCAGTTTGATTATCACTCCCCGCTCATGAGCCTGCCGTTGGTCTGGCGCACGACCGCAAGCACCATCCCGGCTGAAGTTCCATATCTGCGCGCCGAACCCGAACGCGTCGCGAAGTGGCGACGGCGCATCGGCGATCACGGATTCAAGATTGGCGTCAGCTGGTGTGGAAGCCCGATCGCGATAGAGGAGCATCGCGTCTTTCCGATTGCGGCGCTTGCCAAGGTCTCGGCAATGCCGGGCGTGCGCTTGATCAGCCTGCAGAAGAACGAAGGGATTGAGCAGTTAAGGAATTTGCCGAAGGGAATGCGGGTGGAGACATTGGGCGATGATTTCGACTCTGGGCCCGATGCCTTCATCGATACTGCTGCGGTCGCCGAACACCTGGACCTCATCATCACGCTGGACAGCTCGCTTGCCCATGTTGGCGGCGCTCTGGCCCGGCCGACCTGGGTTGTGCTCAAACATTCGCCGGATTGGCGGTGGCGGATGAAGGGCGGCGATTGTTCGTGGTATCCGACGCTCAGGCTTTTCCGGCAGGCCCATCTGGGCGATTGGACATCTGCCATATCGGCAGTCGAGCAGGCGCTAACCCGTCTGGATGTGTCGGCTCATCAGTTTGCGGACAAGGGCGGATAGCAGGCGAAGGCTTCTACATATCAAAAGGTGAGGAAAGGTATGCCGCTCAGGCGGTCGGTGTAGGGATAATCTGGCGGCGTCATATTTTACAGATGCGGTGAGGCGGACTCTTGCGGAGCCAGTCGATTGTGAATTATTAAAATAGCTAGAGTTGTTTCTCGCGGGCGGGCGTAGGCGTCGTGATCCAGACGTCGATCTAAGGTGAAAGTATCGGGGTGTGATGGACGAAGTTGAGGTTTTGTTGCTTGATGATGAGATGGGAATTGCTGACGAAGTTGCGGATTATCTGTCTGCCCAGGGCGTGAAGGCGAAAGGACTCTCTTCGCCGGCGATGTTCGCAGAGGAGCTTGAACGGTTAAGAGGTATTCGGGTCGTTGTGACGGACCTGCGCATGCCGGGCCGATCGGGGTTCGATTTCATCAGCGAAATCAAGGAAAGGTTCCCGGATCGCAAGCTCAACTTCATTGTCATGTCGGGGTTTATTTCGACGGAAGACATTGATGTCGGGCGCAGGCTCGGTGTGGTTGATTTTTTGCACAAGCCCGTTGCGCCAAATCTTCTTTTGAAAGCCATCGTACCGCTCCTAAGCGGCGGATGATTGGAGAGCGAGTGGTAAGGAAGTCGACTCTTGTTCCGATTATGTGGGGCCTTGTTTGCGGCTGCCTCGGCTTTGCTTTGAATCTGGCAAGGATATCGCTCGGCACAGGTGTCGACCTTCTCATCGGCAACATATTCAGCTATCTCGCCTTCCGCGTACTCGGGCGCCGCAGCGGTCTCGTTGCCGTTGCGATTTCCTCACTCGCGACAATTGTCATATGGCACCATCCTTACGCCTATATTGTATGGATTGCGGAATACCTGTTCGTCACGCAGAGATCGAAGATCGCGACGCCGGCCCGGGACGTGATCTTCTGGTCGCTCATCGGGGCGCCGGCGCTTCTGCTTTTTTATGGCTTGATAATGGGCATGGACCTGCTGTCCATGCTGCTCCTGGTTTTGAAGCAGGGCGCAAACGGTGTAGGCAACGTCGTCATCGCCGAGCTGCTCTTTTTCGCGCTTTTCTCATGGCGCCTGATCCGCCGTAGCGACAACGGTCCATCTTCCATATCGCTACGCGAATCCGTCGTCGTACTTTTTTTCAGTCTCGTCCTGCTGCCGACGGTCGTTGCTCTTTGGACAACATCGCGCGGGGCCTACAATCGCGTGAGCGATGAGGCGCGACAAACCACCATCCGGGTTCTGAGAGAGGCGGAGACGAACTACAATGGCCTCGTCGAGCGCTACTTCCAGAATGTCCGCGCGCTTACGCAGGCCTATATTGATGGCGCCGATAGCCGGCAAATCAGTGCGATGGCGCATACGCTCAACATTGGGTTCACGCAGTTTTATGTTCAGCTGAAGCCGGGGCATATCGTTGACGTTACCGGCGCTGCGCGTATCGAGATTCAGGATGAAAGGATCGCGGATACCTTCCAGTACAAGACTCCCGTGATGCGTCCGCTGCCGTCCTCGTCGGAGGGGGTAAGGAGGTTTCAGTGGGTTGTTCCATTCGAAATCAATGGCCGGCATGGGGTAACGTTTACGACGGTGACCGCGGCTGATATTCAGCGATTTCTCGATGTAGCCGTCTTTGTGCAGCCGAATTCGGGCCTCATGGTCCTTGACGCGGACGGCAAGGTGTTCGCGTCCAGGCGCAACACGATCAAGGGACTCTGGGAAGAGAAGGTTGCAGCTCTTGCTTCGGCGAACGAATTGATTTCGCCGGTGCGGATCAGCACACCGGTGTTCGGTGTGCCGGTGATGGCGACCGAAGGCGAATCTGTCCTCGCTCTCGCATCAGCGCCGCTCAGGGAGACAAATTGGCGTCTGGTTAGCGTGGTTTCCCTCGAAAGCGGGGTAAGGGCGCTGCGGCGTCAGCAGGTGTTTCTTCTTTTTCAGGCCATCGCAATTCTCAATCTAGCCGCGCTTGTCGCGGTTTCGGTGTCGAGAACGGGACGGGCGATTTCGAGCGATCTCATCAATGCCATCGAGAAGAGCACGGAGAGCGGTGCCGTCATTTTTCCGAGGTCGATCACGCGATTTGGCGAGACGCGTGACATAGCGGCCCGCCTGCTTTCCCTTCATCGAAAATTTCTGCGCGAGAAGCGGGAGCTAAATCGACAGCGCTGGCGCATTGAGCAGATAGCAGCCGAACCGCCGCTGGTGATCTATGCGTATGAGGTCAACAAGGAGGCCGGTTATCGCGTGGCGAATTTTCAGGCGAGCCCGTCGAGAGAAAAGGTGTTCGGCTGGACACGGGATGATGTCCCAAATCTGGGTTCGTGGCTCGACAAGATTCATCCGGATGATCGTGAAGCCGCAATAGCAAAGCTCGTGCAGACTATTGAGCACGACGGCCGATCCATCAATGAATACCGGGTGCTGAAGAAGAACAAGGAATATGCATGGGTGGTCGATTGCGCCATCGTGAGCGAGACGGCCGAGAACGGCTTCAGGGATGTCATCGGCTTCTCGATGGACATAACCGAGCTCAAGGTCATGAGGGAGAAGCTGGTGCAGGCAGCCAAGCTTTCGACCCTTGGCGAAATGGCGGCGGGCCTCGCGCACGAGATTAATCAGCCCCTGCAGGCTATCACCTTTGCGGCCGCGAACCTGAAGAACGACATCAGGAAATTACCCGAGACGGAAACAGCACAAAAAATCGCACAACGTGTGGAGAGAATCGAGCATCAGATAGACCGCGCAAGTGAGATCATCTCACATGTCGGCCTCTTTGGTCGTGCGACCCCGATCGCGAGAGAACTCCTGTCCGTCGATGCCCTGCTCGATGCCGTCGCCGCGCTGGCGCGGCCGTTGTGCCTGGACGCGGCGATCTACTTCGAGGTGAAACGCCCCGATACGGATGTGTTCGTTTCCGCGCAGCAAGTCATGGTCGAGCAGATCATCATGAACCTCATTTCAAATGCGCGTGACGCTATCGCTGACCGGAAGAAGGCGGGAGACGACACGCCCGGACGAGTCGTTTTGCAGATGAGCGCGACCAGTTCCGAGGTTCTGCTTTCCGTTGAGGACAATGGTACCGGTATCTCCGCCGCCAATATGGGGCGCGTGTTCGAGCCCTTTTTTACAACCAAGGCGCCGGGATCGGGCACCGGTCTTGGCCTCTCCATCTCTTTCGGCATTGCGATGGAGCTTGGCGGTACGCTGAACGCGGTCAATATCTCAAACGGAGCACGCTTTACCCTTACGCTGCCACGCGTTCAGGCTCCGGCGGGCAAGGTCTAGACAGGGGCGGAGTCTCCCTGTGCCTCACCGAACAGGCTGACCAGATCTTC
This sequence comes from Parvibaculum sp., assembly GCF_039680535.1. Classification (GTDB taxonomy): domain Bacteria; phylum Pseudomonadota; class Alphaproteobacteria; order Parvibaculales; family Parvibaculaceae; genus Parvibaculum. The sequence continues at coordinate 157,139 of NZ_JBDKSS010000013.1, forward strand.
TGGCTTGAACGGCTTAACCAGCGCGGTCAAATGGACAGCATCTGCCCGCGCGCCTTCTTCCTCGATCGAGGTTCTGCTGCCGGAAATGAGGATGAAGGAAACCCGCCCGTTGGCCTTGGCGGCAAAGCGGGCAAAATCGCCGCCGCCGAGTCCGGGCAGGTTGATGTCGGTCACCACGAAATCGGGAGCCCAATCCAGGAATGAGCTGAGGGCACTCTCTGCGGAGGTGACGGCGAGCACTGTGTGGCCCGCGAATTCTATGGTGTCGCGCAGTTCCTCGAGGGCTGTCTGGTCATCCTCAACCACCATCACCTTCAATGCGGCCACCATAGCGCCTACGCGGTCTTCGAAAGACCCCGGATTCCGCCCTGATAAAGCTCCGGAAACTTGTTCAGGCAGCTCTTGTGCATTTCATCAACGATCTGTCGCCCCTTTTGGGTAAGGGTCAGATAGCTGAGCCGCTTGTCGTTTGCCTCCCCCAATCGCTCGATCAGGCCGAGCTTTTCTATAGCCTTCAGCCTGCGATAGCCGGTAGCGAGCGCAATGCCCAAGCCGGAGATGAGGCCGGTGACTGAGACCCGCTTGTTCCGCTCGTGACACCAGGCGAGATCTATAAGCATCTGCATCTGCAGGTCGTCGATGCTATAGGCCTGGGCGAGACGAGAGCGGATCACGTGGATGGCGACAAGAAACTGAACCGACTGACCAAAATTCTCGATCGATTCAGGTAGTACGACTTCATCGAGTAGCGCCGCCGCGGCCCGATGCTCCCCGGCTTCGCCGTCCACACTCTTCGCCGGCTGAGAGAGAAAAGCCTCAAAGGCGCGTTCCACCGAAGCAAAGAGCTCGCTCGGCTTGACCGGCTTGACGAGATAGTCCGTCACCGAAAGGCGCAATGCGGTGATGATCGTTTCCGGCCGAGACAATCCTGAAACCACGATTACTCGGGGCATTGGCTGTCGAGCGCTGCGGCGCATCTCCTGAATAAACATCATGCCGTTCGTGCCGGGCATGTTGATGTCAAGGAGCACAACGGCAACGGGCATGCCGCTTTCAATGTAATCCGCGGCAGCGCGTGCGCTCGTCATGTAGCGGACACGGAAGCCCTGCGACACCAGGGCATCCGCCATCTCTTTGGCAATGGCGTTGTCGTCGTCAACAATCAGGACAACGTGATGATCGGCATCATCCGCGATTGCGTCTTTCGTACCGCTGTGAAGTCCTAGTTCCATTGTGGACATCGCTCGCTTGTTTTCGAAATTACATGCATCGCTTGTCGACGCGCCGCTTGGCTTAAGGAGTTGCTTTCCCGGGCCTATTCATTTTGCGCAACACCAAGCGGCCCAAATCGGATTCAAGTGCAACACAATTCCCGCGGAATATGAAGCGCCTTTTTTGCAATTCGAAAGGATTTGATGGGCGGTTACCAGAATGTCAGTAAACTGAATAGTTCACTATATAAGTAATTGCGGAGTCTACTTTCGAGACGACCACCTTTGGGGTGGAGCCGAATGCATTCTGCGCTTCCGCCAGCACGTCGATCACCCCCCCCCTGAATAGGGGAGTGAACTTTTCAGTTTTCTGTGCGTGAGCCGGTGACATTCAGATCGGAAGATGTTGCGCGATCTTCGTTCAAAGGTGATGCATCGGTCGTTGGCCGCATGCATGTCCGCGCGTTAGCCTAACTTAACAAAATTGGACCGAAGTTTTTGGGACAAGTTGCAAGGAGGTCGCCGCATGCGGTGGTCCGCACTACGCAATTCTGTCGCGACTGCTGGCGGTTCAGCTTCTCCGCGTCTCTTGGGATTTTCGCGAGAGAAGTGTGCGAATGGCTTGGCGTATGGTTTGCCCAAACACGCGCCAGGTTGGACGTGGCAGCCGGCCATTCGGCCCCCGCCCTTGTCGGCTGCCACGTTCGTCATCCCAACATCAGCTTCCACCTCAGAGCATGCGATCTCTTGAGAGTCGCAAAAAGCAACAGAGGCACTGCCTGGAAAGCAATGCCTCTATCGTGTGTGCTCAGAATGCGGAATTCGCCGGATCAGCAGGACGGCGGGCGGACGAAGCGAAGCGCAACGCGCTAGCGTGCGCGACCGATCAGATGCTTGTAGCGCCGATAGAAGGTGGTGCGGCCGATGCCCATCATCCGCGCGGCGAGACTGACATTCTCGTTGCTTTGCTCAAGAGCGAGCGCCGCATACTCGGCGTCGATTTCGTCGAGCGTCCGCACAGGCAGCTTTGTGTCTATGGTCGGAGGCGGTGCGACGTCCGCAAAGCGGCGATAAAACGTCGATCTGCCGATGCCTAGCGCCTTGGCGGCCATGCTGACGTTGCCGCCATTTTTGGCCAGAGCGGACGCGACATATTCGGCTTTGATTTCGTCGAGCGGGCGGAGATGTCTTGCAGCGTTCATGGCAGTTTTTATGTCTTTGCGAGAGGTGCAAGTGATGCCAGGCGAGAGCCTTATGCTTAACGGTATGTTTGCAGGCAAAGACCGAAACAAAAATGGGGAGCTGTTCCATTCCGATTGAACGAGTTTTCACACTGCACATATCGGCGCGTCACTTCGCGACGGGATCCTGCGCATCCGGGAAAGCGGTCATTTCAGTGATGTAAGTAAAGTTGCCGTATCTTGGCCGATATGGGCTTGCACCGGCTTCGCTTCGATGCGCTATAAGGATGGTAGTGAATCCCGAGAAATGCGCATGTCCCAATCATTCTATGCCTTGATCGAAGAGTCCTTTCCCGCCGATCGCGATCGGCTTGCCATCGAAGTGGCGGACCGGGGCGCCGGGCGATCACAATGGACGTTTTCCGAGCTTTCCGCCGACGTGGCCCGAGCCGCGAGCCTCCTTGCCGATCTCGGTCTGGAGAAGGGCGATCGCGTCGCCCTGCAGGCGGAGAAGTCGCCCGAGGCATTGATTCTGTACCTCGCCTGCCTTCGCGGCGGCTATGTGTTCCTGCCCATGAACACGGCCTATCGAACCGATGAGGTCGACTATCTGGTTGGCAACGCGGAGCCGTCGCTCATTGTCTGTGACCCCGCCCGCGAAGGCGAGATGCGCGCGATCGCGGAGCGCCATGGGACGGCATTTGTGCTCACCCTGGATGCCCAGGGACAAGGCAGCTTTACCGAGGAGGCAGCGGCCGTTCGGCCTTCGAGGCCCGTTGCGCCATGTGCCTCGACAGATCTCGCCGCGATACTCTACACGTCGGGCACGACCGGAAAGCCGAAGGGCGCGATGCTGAGCCATGGCAATCTCGCGTCGAACGGCCTCGCGTTACGGGAAGCATGGAGCTTCAGTGCGGAAGACACGTTGCTCCACGCCTTGCCGATCTTCCACGCACATGGCCTCTTCGTTGCCTGTCATTGTGCCCTTCTGTCAGGCGCGCGCATGATCTGGCTCGGCAAGTTCGATCGCGCCGAGGTGATGCGGCAGTTGCCCCGCGCGACCGTCTTCATGGGTGTGCCCACTTTCTACGTGCGGCTGCTCGACGGGGAGGATTTCAACGCGCCGCTCGTCGCACATATGCGCCTGTTCACAAGCGGATCGGCTCCGCTGCTCACCGAAACATTCGACGAGTTCAGAGCGCGGACCGGCATGGCCATTCTGGAGCGCTACGGCATGACCGAGACGGGGATGAACACATCGAACCCGTATGATGGCGAGCGGCGTGCGGGCACGGTCGGCTTCCCGCTTCCCGGCGTCGAGGTGCGTGTCATGAGCGACGAGGGGCAGGAGCTTGCGCGGGACGAGGTTGGCGGGCTTCAGGTGCGCGGCCCGAATGTATTCGGCGGCTATTGGCGTATGCCTGAGAAAACCGCCGAGGAATTCGCCGACGGAGGCTGGTTCAAGACGGGCGACGTCGCGAAGATCGATGCCGATGGCTATGTGCATCTCGTCGGCCGCGCGAAGGATCTCATCATTTCAGGCGGCTACAACGTCTATCCGAAGGAAATCGAAACGCTGATCGATGAAATGCCGGAGGTCGACGAATCGGCCATCGTCGGCGTTGCGCATCGTGACTTCGGCGAGGCCGGCGTCGCGGTGGTGGTTCTGCGCAAAGGCAAGCTGCTGGACGAGCCAACGCTGATTGCCCGTCTCAAGGACAAGATCGCGAATTACAAGGTTCCGAAGCGCGCCTATTTTGTCGAGACGCTGCCGCGAAACACCATGGGCAAAGTGCAGAAGAATCTGCTGCGCGAGATCTATCGCGACGCCTGTCGCTAGGAGGCCGGGATCATATCGGCCTGGCGCTTCCTTTGCGTCGGCTCCTTTGTACGCCGGCGGCGATCGGGGCCGACGAATCTCTCGCTGCGAACCAGCGCTCTGGGATTCTTGACGGCCGAAGAGATGCGCGTCATCAGCTGCGATGCCGAGAACGGCTTCGAAAGCACCTCGGTGACGCCTGCATCCCGCGCTGCGATGATGACCCGCTGATGCGGCACTTCGGTCAGATAGATGATGGGCAGTTCGTTGGGCAGCTGGGCGGCGGCCGTGCGAATGGTGCGCACCAGAGAGAGTCCGTCATGCGGCGGCTTCAACTCGTCGATGACCGCAACGCTGATCTTCTGGTTCGCAAGGATGAAAAGGGCATCCGCCGCATCGCGCGCCGCGTGAATCTTGCCGACGCCGAATGACTTCAGGATGCCACAGACCACGCCGACCAGATGCGGCGTATCCTCGAGCACGAGCACGGAAAGGCCGGCATAGGTCGCCGGATCTGGCTTGCAGATGGGTTGGGCTGGAGCTTTGCGTGTGTGCATCTTGCGGGAACCGATCGTCGAATTCGCCCATCACAATGCCTTGAAAGCCTTAGCAATCGGTTAGTAAGAGGTCACGAGCTCGGCCCCTCGTCCGGCTTGTGCCGGGCTTTCATCAATTGCGCCTCGGTAAGGCGGCTCAATCCGTGATCGGTTTTTTCCCAGTGAAAAGGTCTGAGGACGAACTGGAGCAGCGCTTTGTAAGCTCCGGCGGAGATGAGCAGCCAGTAGGCGGGCATCATCAGCGTTTCGAGCACCAGCGGCTTCAATCCCCGCGTAGCCGTGGCCGCCATGCCCGCGAGCATCGTGGTCCCGAAGCCTGAGACGAGCACCGCCACGTTGAAGGCGGTGACAGGCATATTTTCCAGAAAGTCGTGGGGTTGGCGCCCCGATGCGATGGAATAGAAGGCGGCGAGGTAAAATAGCGGATGGACGAGGCTCGACAGTGAAAAGCCGCCGATGACGATCTGGAAGCCTATAAAGCCCCTGAGGCCCAGGGCGCGATAGAGGGTAAGGGGACGCCGCATCCGCACGAAATAGGTCTGCAGCCAGCCCTTGATCCAGCGCGACCGCTGCCGGAGCCAGTTGTTCAACTCGCAATTCGCCTCTTCCTGCGTCGTGGAGCGAATGATGCCGGTTCTGAGCCCGAGCAGCGCAAAGCGCATGCCGAGGTCGGCATCCTCGGTGACGTTGTAAGGATCCCATGCACCTGCCTCCTTCAACAGGCTCGTCCTGAAATGCGTGGACGTGCCGCCCAGCGGAACCGGCATGCCCAGCTTGGCGAGCGTCGGCAGCAGCAGATCGAAGAAGGAGGAATATTCGATGGCGAACTGGCGGGTCAGCCAGTTTTCCGACCAGTTGTAATAGTTGAGCTGCGCTTGCACGCAGGCGAGTTTCGGATCGCCGAGTCTGAATGCGGCGACCGCTCGCTTGAGCTGGTCGGGCGCGGGGATATCCTCGGCGTCATAGACGACGACGAACTCTCCCCGCGCGAAGGGAAGCACATAATTGCAGGCCTTTGGCTTGGTGAGCGGCAGACTGTAGGGTACACGGATGAGATCGAAATTTCCGGGAAGCTGCAGCCGCACCGCTGCGTCATAGGTTGCCGCGTCGCTTTCTTCAAAGACCAGTTTGATGTCCAGACGCGAGGAGGGGTAATCCAGTTTCCGCAGAGCATCGACGAGGATCGGAAGCACCGCCGCTTCCCGAAAGAGCGGCACGATGACGGTGTAGTCGGGCAAGTCGGCTTCCGTCATCTCGCCTGCGCGTTCGAAGGCGAGTTCCTCCGGAGTGGGGCCCGCGACGATGCCGACGAAGATTGACAGAAAGCGTAGGCCCGCCACCGCAAGGAAGCAGAAGCCAAGAACCATGTTGAGCAGCAGCAGAGTGGCGGTTGGCGCCACCGCGACGGCGAGCACAAGGAAGAAGACGCCGGCGCACATGAGCCTCAGCTGTCCGATGCTCATGCGCTGGCTTGCGGAGCTTTCAGGCGTATTGCTCGCGAGCTCGAGCCGGGCCTTGTCATCCAGTTCCTTGCGGAAGCGCTCTCGCAGCGCATGGTCGATGTCGAGACCCGTGGCGATATGAATGGGGCAGGGCTTGCCCTCAAGCGCTTCGACGATCGGCCGCGCCCGGTCGGGGTCTGCGGCGACATAGACGGGCTCGCGGCGAACCCATCGCCAGGGCATGCAGCGACCAACGATATAGGACTCGAGCAGGGTCGCGTTGGCGAGTGTCGGATCGGCGGGCTCCGATCCGAGATCGACGAAGCGCAGGCCTCTCTGTGCGGCAACGAGCTTCGCAAGATCGGCCCCCTTTGCCTTGCCGAGACTGACCATGATCTCGCCAAGCCGGGAGCCCCATCGCTTCTGCAGGGTAAGCAGGCGCTGGACGCCTTCACGTCCGATCAGCCCGGCCTCGACCGCCAGTTCGCCGATAAGGGGCCGGCGTCCCATTTGGGGCGGGTTCGTCTCTTCGGCGCCGTGCAGAAAGCGTGCGGCTCCCTCGGCCAGCCCCGGGCCGTAATCGTCGCGGTTGTCCATTGGGCCCCCACCCCGTCGAAACCTCGCCCGTGGGGGAAGCTCGAGACAAATTGAACCGGAAGCCTCATGATAAAGTCATAATTTCACCATAGAAATAGATAGAAGCGTCTAGTCGATCCGGGCATGGGCCTTGCTGTCATTCTGGCGGGCGCGCTGGAGCGTCCCCGATTGGCACCGCGCGCCGCGATGTCCGTCCCGCTCCAGCACGCGTTCTTGCGTTGGCGGGGTTTCATGCGGGCCGTGCTCGTCTTCAATCTGGTAGCGATCGTCATTCTGGCCGGGGCACTCGGGCGGATGTATGAGGGTGCGCCGCTGCCTTGGGCCGTCTCCAAAGCTGCCGCGGTGTCCGCCGTTCAGCCCGCTCCGCCGGTGGCTCGCGAGGTTCCGCAGCCGGGTACTGCATTAGCGCCGGCCGAGCAGCCGCCCCTCCGCATCCTGACGGAAGGCGATTACCCCCCTTTCAACTATCGTGGTCCCGACGGCCGCCTGACCGGCTTTGACATCGATCTGGCCCGCGCCCTCTGCGAGCGGATGAAGCGGGCCTGCCGTTTCGAGACCCATGGCTGGCCGAGCCTCATTCCGCTGCTTCAGCGAGGCGAGGGCGATGCGGTGATGGCGTCGATGCTGATCCCGTCGCCGGGCCGGGCCTCAGTAGCCGAAGACGCGGCGGTTATCTTCACCCGGCGCTATTACTCGACGCCTGGACACTTCATGGCGCGGAAGAGTGGCGCGGCGATGTCGGCAAGTGCTGCGAGCCTTGCAGGCAAGCGCATCGCCGTACAGTCGGGATCGATCCACGAGGCATTTCTCAAACAGCGATTTCCGGGCGTCGTCATCCTTGGCGCTGCGTCGATGGAAGATGCGGAGAAGATGCTGGTGGAGGCGCGTGCTGACATGCTCTTCGCCGACCGCAACGCATTGCTTCGATGGTTGAAGGTCGATCGCGAAGGGGCCTGTTGCCAGATGATAGGGGCCGACTATTCGGACCCGGAATTCTTTGGGGCCGGCGCCGGCATTGCCTTGCGCGCGTCGGAGAAGGATTTGCGGGACGCGTTCGAAGTTGCGTTACAAGCTGCATTCGATGATGGCTCGTATGCCGCAATCAGCCGCCGGTATTTTGACCAGAATATCCGATAGGATCAGGGCTTCTCGGAAGACGCCATGAGGTCGCGCGGCCTGCCGAAAAAGACGGTGCGGCCCTTGCCTTCCTTCACGCCCTTCCAGTCGTCGATGTCGAATTCAAAGACAATGAAGCCGCCAGTCGGAACGCCATTCGCCACCCGGAGGGCGACTTCCTCATCGGGATCTTCTGCCAGTCCCATGGCAAGAAGGACAAGTCCCGGATTATGCGCCACGACGAGCAGGGTCTTGGCGTCGGCAGGCGCCTGATGAATTTCATCGAGCATGACATCGGGCATCGCGTGGTAGAGCTCGTCGCGAAAGACGACCGGTACGTCGGCCGGGAGCAGCGCATGCAGCGGCTCGAAGGTCTCTCTTGCGCGCCTCGCGGTCGAGCAGAGCACCGCATCGGGCTTGTATTCGGATGAGGAAATATACTTCGCCATGAACCTTGCGGCCTTGATGCCGCGCGGGTTCAATGCGCGCTCGAAGTCGTCCTTCGCAGGATCGCTCCAGTCCGATTTCGCATGGCGCATCAGGCAAAGACGTTTCATCAAGCATTCTCCCGGCGTTGTTCGCCTGACGCCTCGTTCGGGCGGGCGCCGCCGAGGAAAGGTAGGGCGAGACTCCAGAAAAGTCTCGTCGGTTCCGTGCCTTTATAGGCATCGAGCCCGATCCGCAAATTTTCCGCACCGCCGCACGGCGCGTCGCAATAGGTACGGAAGAGGCGGTCCCAAACCGACAGGTTGAAGCCGAAATTCATGTTGTGCTCGTCCCCGCGCACCGAATGGTGGATGCGATGCATGTCGGGCGTCACGATGACGCGACGTAACATCCGCTCGATCCGGGGTGGCAGCGCGACGTTCGAGTGATTGAACATCGCCATGGCGTTGAGCGTCACTTCGAAGACAAGCACGGCGACGGGGGGAGCGCCGAGGGCAGCGACGGCTGCCATCTTGATTCCCATACTCACGAGAATCTCGATCGGATGAAAGCGCACCGCCGTCGTGACGTCGATTTCGGGATCCGCATGATGGACCCGGTGCATGCGCCAGAAGAGCGGGACATGGTGGAAAATCGCATGTTGGGCATAGATCAGCAGATCGAGCGCCAGCAGCGAGAGCGGCAGGGAAAGGAAGAGCGGCACCGCGAACTGATTGAACAATCCGACCTCCCGAGCCTCGCACCATATGGCGACGCCCATGGCGGCGGCAGGGGCGACAATCCGGACAGCAAGTGTGCCTGCAAGGCTGAGCCCGAGATTGGTTCGCCACCGGATGAGGCGGGGCAGCGCGGATATGCGCCAGGGCGACGCGACTTCCCACGCCGCGAGGAGCGCCAGCAATCCGCCGAAAAAGGCGAACCTGATCGTCATCTCTTGGGAGAGGAGAAAGCTTTGCATCCTGGCCTCGGTGCCTCGCGCGCGGCTGGTAGGCGGCGACTATAGATCGGCCCGTCGATTAGCGAAAATCCCTCCCGTGGACGCCAGACGAGGCTGGAGGGTCTACGCCGGGCGCCCCGCCTCGGATACAATCCACGGAAAAAGGCATGCGCATTGTAAGGCGGGTGGCGGGGATCATGTCGATAGCGAAGTATTTTCTGGGCAGTCTCCTGGCGCTGCCCATGTTCGGGCTTGTGTCCGTGCAGGCGGAGCCGGTGGGCGATGAAACCTTTGAGGGCTCTCTGACCTGCTCCGCGCCGGCCGGGGCCGCAGAGGACGGCCGATTGTCCTGCAAGGCCTTCATCAATCCGGGATTGCCCGAAATCGATCTTGCGCTCGTCTTGCAGGACAAAGACGCGAGCGGCGCGCGCGTGCTCGATCGGATTGAGCTTCGACGTGGCGGCAATGCAGCGCCCTTTCAGGTACTCAAGGGAATTGCACTACACGTTCCCGCCGGCGTGGAGAAAGGCGGCGTCGAAATGGTCGACGTCAATTTCGACGGCTATTTCGATCTGCGTATGCGCCGCGCCAATGCCGATGGCGGGGCCCTATACCAGAACTGGGTCTGGTCGAAGGAACAAGGCGCCTTCATCGATATCCCCGAGCTCGACGCGATCGTCTCGCCGGAATTCTATGCTGAAGATCAGGAGATTGCGAGCCGCTGGAAGCGCGGCGCGAGTGAGCGGGGTTCGGACACTTATTCCTATGACGGACAAATTCCGCTGCTTGTCCATCGCGAGATCGACCAGCTCTCCGCCGGTGGCGCATGCGGGCGCATCTTCTATGACCGCATCGACGATGAACTGAAGAAAACGGGCAGCGGTGCCTGCGATAATGAGTAAGCGTCACTGACCATTTGGCGCGCAGGCGTTAATCGCAATTAGGAAACAGATTGTTCTCGATCAAGGACTGGAACTATTGCCCTGCTGCATCGATATACCTCTGCACCGGAGACACAAGGAAGTGCCTCACGAACATAAGGAGGTTGGAAATGAACACTCGGGCAATTGCACTTATCGGTTCCCTGGCCCTTTCAGCGATTGGGGCATCGTCGGCTTTCGCCGCCGGCACCGTGGCTGCGAGTCCGTCCGTCGTCGCATCGTTTCAGGACAATGCGGAGCGGCAGTTCGGCACCTATCATGGCGGCAAGATTGCCGTGAGCTGGTTCCCCGCGGAGGAGCGTGGCCTCGCGGCGCAGCTCGATCAGAACCATGACGGCTATCTCGATCTGCACGAATATAAGGCAGGCAGGATTTCTGGCTGAAATTTGTGCGTTGTGAAATCTGAAGGCGCGCTCGGCGCCTTCGATTTCACAGGGTCGCGTAACGGGCGCGGGCGCCGCGCTCGATCGCGGCAGCAATCAGTTTTTCGACGCCGAGCGTATCGCGCAGAAGCTGGAGAAGGCGCAATTCCTCCTGGCCGACCGAGAGATCGGCCGACGCGATCTCGACGGCAAGGGCATAGGCCGTTTCACGCAGATGAGGCGGCAGCGCGTCCTTGACGAGACCGAACACGGCGTCGAGCCCGCCATCCTCCTGAAGGATCGAGGCGCATTCCCGCGCGATGGGAATGAGACGGTCGGTATCGAATTTCCGGAAGGCCGGAAGATGCTTCACGATGTCGCCAATCGTGCGCAACTCGTTGTCGCTCATGGCGCGGTCCACGGCGCTCATCGTGACCATGACGTAGATAAGGGCTGTTTCCGGGGCGATCGTCGACATTCATAAAGTCCTTGCTTGAAACGCGCGTGAGCTTAAGGATTGGTAGCGACGGCGGCAAGCGCACCTTTTCAGGTCGCCTCGGTATCGGCGGCTGCCCCGTCATATTCACACATTCCTTCCAAGCATCGGGACCTAAAGGCGCCGTCGTGAAATGACGACCGCGTACCCGACCTCTTGGACGAGGGGGGCAGCATCAATGCTTCATTTTGGCGAGTCGTTCATCGTCCTCACCGGCGGACCAGGTGCCGGAAAGACAACGCTTCTCGACGCACTGTCCCAAGCCGGGTTCGCGACTGCCGGAGAAGTCGGCAGGGCGGTCATCAAGGACCAGATGCGTGTCATGGGCCGGGCTCTGCCATGGATTGATCCGCCTCTCTACGCGGAAGTGATGATGTCGTGGGAAATGCGGTCTTATCGGCTTCACGCCGCGCAAGGCGGTCTCCGCTTCTTTGATCGCGGCATTCCGGACGTGATTGGCTATCTGCGTCTTTGTGGCCTGCCGGTGCCGGAACATATGCACCGCGCCGCGGAGGCATTTCGCTATGGCAACCGCGTCTTCCTCCTGCCGCCTTGGCCGGAAATCTTCAAGCGGGACCACGAACGCACGCAGACGATCGAGGAGGCGCGGCGAACGTATGAAGCAATGGCTGAAACCTACGCGGACCTCGGTTACGAGCTTGTCGAAGTGCCGCGATTGTCGGTCGGTGAGCGGATGGAGTTCGTCGTCGACGCCGCTTCAGGACGTTGATCTGAGAAACTCCCGCACCCCTGCGACCGCCTCGGCAAGACCGACGCGCTCGACCGTCACATCCGCCGGAAAGGCCGATGTCAGTCGCGTCGGCAGACGCGAATCCAGCATGACGAAGACGCCCCGATCCTTCGCGGAACGGATGAGGCGGCCGAATGCCTGTTTCAGCCGAAGCCGGGTCAGCATGTCGTCATAACGCGCCCCGCCGAACCGTTCGCGTCGCGCCTTGTGCAGGATGTCCGGGCGCGGCCATGGCGTGCGGTCGAAGACGATCATGCGCAGCGAATCTCCCGGAACGTCGACGCCGTCGCGCACCGCGTCCGTCCCGAGAAGGCAGGCGTTGCGCTCGGCGCGGAAGATGTCGACCAGTGTGCTGGTGTCGAGCGCGTCCACATGCTGCGAGTAGAGCGAGAGCCCAGCTTCTTCGAGGGGCGCCATGAGCCGTTCGTGCACGGCGCGAAGCCTGTGAATGGCGGTGAAGAGGCCGAGAGCGCCGCCGTTCGCCGCGAGGAAGAGCTCGCGATAGGCGGAGGCAATCTGGTTGAGATCGGTGCGGCTCACGTCCCGCACGACGAAGATGCGGGCTTGCGACGCATAGTCGAAGGGGGAGGCCATAAAGGCCCGCCGCGCAGGCACCGGCAGATGCGTGATGCCAGTGCGAACCTCCGCCGATGACCAGCCTTCGTCGGCATCCACGTCGTCAATCAGGCGGTCGCGCAGCGTTGCCGATGCGATCACGACGCCATGCGCCGGTTCAAGAACAGCCTCCGCAAACGGAATGGTCGGATCGCGCCAATGCCGATGCATGCCGACATCCGCCTCGCGCCCGCCAATGCGGTCGATGGAGAACCAGTCGACGAAATCCTCGGGCGTCGGCCGGCCGAGACTGCCGAGCATCGAACGCCAGGAGGGGATGAGAAGTTTTGCGCGCCGTTCGAGGCCGCGTGCGGCGGCGTCCAGGCGAATGCGCATCGACGTGTCGAGATCTTCCGCCTCCGCATCGAGACGCGCGCGCAGCCGCTCAGCCACGCGAAAGAGCGGCGTCGCGAGACGTTCAAGCGCCACGTCGAGCGCGCGCGCAGCCTCCTCAATGGCCTTTGGCAGCGGTTCGATGTCGGCATCCAGAGAGAAGGGGCCTTCATTGTCCTCTGCGCGTGCGTGAACATGGTTGCGGACAAGCGCGAGGAATTGTTCGGCGGCGCCGCGCGGCGTTCTGTCGTTGAGACGGGTGGTCCATCCCGGACCCGGCAAGGCGGACGCCGCATGGAGCGCCGCTGAAAGCGCTTCTCCAGCGACCTCGTCATCCGTTGTCAGGTCGCTGATGCGATCTTCAAGCCCGCGTCCGCGACGCCCGCGCTGGCCTTCCGCGCCACGAATCCAGCGCCGCAACTCGGCGGTTTCCGATGCGGAAAGGTGAGCCGAAAAGGCGCTGTCCGCGGCATCGAAAATGTGATGCCCCTCGTCGAAGACGAAGCGCGATCGCGCTTCGCGGCCCGTCGGTTCTTCATCTTCCGCGTTTCCGGCCGCTTCGACATTGGTAGAGACGTTGCGCTGCGCCTGCGGGACGAGCAAGGCTCCCGCCTGTTCGAGCGCTGCCTGCCGCATGACAAGGGCGTGGTTTGCGACCACGATGTCGGCGCGCCGCGCCTTGCGGATTGCCTTTTCGATGAAGCATTTCCTGAAGTGCGGACAGGCGGTGTAGACGCATTCGCCGCGCCGGTCGGTGAGCGTGGCGCGGCCGCCGCCAAGGCTTTGCGCGAGCCATGCCGGGAAGTCGCCACCCACCATGTCGCCGTCGCGGCTGGCCTTTGCCCATCTGGCAATGAGGCCGATGGCAACCGCATTGCCGGAAAGTGCCGCGCGATCGGCGATCTCGGCGAAGTTCAATAGACAGAGATAGTTTTCGCGGCCCTTGCGGATGACGGTCTTCTCGTTTTTCTCGGTGGGATCGGGATAGAGCCGCGACAGTTCCTGATCGAGCTGGCGTTGCAGATTCTTGGTATAGGTCGAAAGCCAGACGGTGCCCTTGTTGCGCTGTGCCCAGAGGCTGGCGGGCGCGATATAGCCGAGCGTCTTGCCGATGCCCGTGCCTGCTTCCGCGATGACGACATTGGGCATGCCCGCGGCTTCGCGCGGCCCGAAGGCGTGGGCGGCCGCCGCGGCGAAATCGGATTGGCCGGAGCGCTTTTCAGCATTGGCGCCGACGAGTTCTGCAAGGCGCGTCCGCGCTTCTTCCTCGCTTACCGGCATCTGGCCGGGAGCGCCGCGCGGGGCCCGGTCCTCCCATTCGGGCAGATCGTTCCAGACATCGAAGCCGCGGCCCGCGCGGGGCTTGCCCTCGCGCGCGACGACGTCGCCAAGCGCGGACATGACACCCGGCGCCCAGGCCCATCCGGCTTCGGCCATGCGCCACGCGACGCGGGCCGCGCCGGGGCGGTCGGGATAGTTGCGCGATTGAAGCGTTGCGAGGAGCCGGGCCGCCGCCTCGTGAAGCATCAGCGCCTGCGCCTCCGGGGTCTCGCCTGCGTCGAGGCCGAGCGCTATTGCAAGTCCAGCGGGCGTCGGCAGGCAGGGCGCTGCCGGATGAACGAAGGCGAAGAGTTCCAGCAGGTCGAGCGCTTTCGGCCCCGGTTCGCTGAAGTTCCGGCGGTTGTCGAGGCCGATAGCGATGCGCCGGGCCGTGAACCCCGGATGGACCACGAGCACGGTCTCCCTGGACAGGCGTTCCAGCGCCATTTCGGCGGAAAGCTCTTCAACCTCGCCATCCGCCGAGACGGCGATAGCCCCCCAGCGCGACAGGCCGCTTGCGCCGATCCGCGCCGGAACGAGCGCGGCGGCGTCAGGCAGGACGGGTGCCGCCTGTGGGCGGGAACCCGACGAATCGTCCGAAGGCTTAAGGGTCATGGCGGGGCAGTATAGCCAGCCCCGCGCAAAAGACAGGCCTCAGCTTCCCAGTCTGGGGAAGGCGAGCGCGAGCGCGTGTCTCGTCGCCGCGATCTTGTGCTGGAGGCGCTGGACGTCGGGCAGGCCGTTCTCGTGCAAGCCCCGGCCAATGGCCTGCGCCATTTCCTGCGCCAGGCCTGCGATGGCAGGCAAACCGCTTTCTCCCGCTTCCTTCTGGATAGCCGCAAAATGGGCGGCAAGGGCGTCGGCATTCCTGCAGGAGCGCGCCGCTTCCATTTCGCGTTGGAGGTCGAGGATTCGGTCGAGCGCGGCGACCATGCGATCGGTGATCTTTTCGTGCCCAAGCTCCCGCTCGAGTTCGTAAAGATAGTCGTGATCGATCAGCAGCTCGCGCGGATAGGCGGGAAGGGCGCCGTTCTCGGCGGCGTTCGTGGCCGGAAGGCTCATTCCCGGTCGAATGGGCAGGAGGAACCAGAAAGTGCTTCCCTGACCTGCCGCGCTGTCGACGCCGATCCTTCCGCCCATGAGCTTCACGAGGCGATCGGCGATGGCAAGGCCGAGACCCATGCCCATGGGCCGGTCCTGCCCGACGGACCCGCCCTGGGCAAAACTCTCGAAGAGACGCGCCTTGATTTCAGGTGTGAGGCCGGCGCCTGTGTCGAGTACCGAAAAACGCAGGCCGGCGACGCTGCCGCCATTGCTCACAGGCTGAAGCCTGAGGACCACACCGCCCGTTTCAGTGAACTTGATTGCGTTTGAAAGAAGATTGACGAGCACCTGCCGCAGCCGGTCGGGGTCGGTGGTCATGTAGGCGGGCGTTCCGGGCGTGAGGTCGAGTTCGAGAGAGAGTCCTCGTTCCTTCGCGTGGGGTCGCATCAGCCGCACGACGCTGCGCGCAAGCGTTGCCGGATCGAAGCTCAGAGGCTTCAGCTCCAGAGCGCGGGCCTCCATCTGGGAGAAGTCGATCATGTCGTCGAAGAGGCGGCTCAGCATCCGGCTCGATTCAGCCATGGCCTGCGCAAGATTGAGCTGCATCTCGCTCAAGGGCTCGTCGCGGAGCTGGCTCGCCATGCGCGAGATACTGTCGAGGGGGGTGCGCACTTCGTGGCCGAGAAGGGCAAGGAATTCGCTCTTGGCGCTGCTGGCGGCAATGGCGCGGCGTTCCGCTTCCTCCGCGTCGGCGCGCTTCTGCTCGGTCGCGGAATGGGCCCGGGCCATGCGTTCGACCAGATCCGCGTTTTCGAAGCGGAGCCGTATCGCTTCCGTGAAGGAGCGGTTGACCTGGCGCGTCCAGCCGACGAGCACCAGCAGGAATATGCAGGCGAGCGTCACGGTCGCGAGGCCCAGCGGGTCTCCCGACAGGAGAAGCAGGATAAGCGTCGGCGTAACCGTCGCGCCGACATAGGCCGCCACGGCCGGCGGATAGCTGGCGCGCGAGATCGCTGTCGCCATGCTGAGCAGCGCGACCAGCAGGGCATAGAAAATCTCGTATGCGAAGGATGAGCCCGGAAGCCAGAGCAGGCTGCCGATGCCCCATGTGGAGCCACTGATCAGGGTGATGAGCGCGTAGCGCCGCGCCCAGAGCCGGGCATTGAACGTCGCCTCGGGATCGGCGCGAAAGCCGGCGCGAACCCGGTCGAAGGAAAGCTGCGCAATGGCCTGAATGACCATGGGCACGGCAGTCGCCCAGATGGGCGCCGAGCGATAAAAGGCAAGACCGACGATGAGGATGGCGCCGAAAAGCGTGTAGCGGCTTGTTGCGCCCATGTCGAAGAGGAGGCGGACCTGCTCGGCAAAGATGCGCGTCGACAGGTCGGCCCGGCGCCGCGCGGGGCCCTTCGGCGTGAAGCTGGCCGTCTCGCCGCTCTTTGACTCGCCTTCGGCGGATTGAAACTCGGACATGACGCTGGCTTCGGTTACTCTGTCGACTACTCGCGGGGTGCCGCTCGATGCGCCGCGTTGACGGGCAGGGCCCCCAAAGCTTAGGGTCCCGGCGCTTTAAAATTCATTAAGCAGTCTCGTTTCAGGTCAGAAAATGCCGTCGAATACACCAGCCATTAACGATGCCGAACTCCTCGAAGCCGCCCGCGTCAGCAAGGCCTGGCCTTTCGAGGAAGCGCGAAAAATCGTGGAAAGGCTGGAAAAAGAGGGTGCGTCCGCCGATCGCGTGGTGCTCTTCGAGACTGGATACGGACCGAGCGGCCTGCCGCATATCGGCACTTTCGGCGAGGTCGCACGCACGACCATGGTGCGCCATGCCTTCGAAATCCTGGCGCCGGGTGTGAAGACGCGCCTCCTGTGCTTCTCGGACGACATGGATGGGATGCGCAAGATTCCGGACAATGTGCCGGACCGTGCCTTCCTCGAGCCTTATCTGCACATGCCGCTGACGCGGGTGCCCGACCCGTTCACGAACGAATATCCATCGTTCGGCGACCACAACAATGCGATGCTGCGGCGCTTCCTCGACACGTTCGGCTTCGATTACGAATTCGCGAGCGCGACCGAGTATTACAAGTCGGGCCGCTTCGACGCGATCCTCAGGCGCGTGGCCGAACGCTACGACGCCATCATGGACATCATGCTGCCGACGCTCGGCGAGGAACGGCGCGCGACCTATTCGCCCTTCCTGCCGATCTCGCCCAAGACCGGCCGCGTGCTCTACGTCCCGATAAAGAAGGTGAATGTCGCGGATGCGACCATCGTCTTCGACGACGAGGACGGCGAGGAGACGACGCTGCCCGTGACCGGGGGCCATGTGAAGCTGCAGTGGAAGCCGGATTTCGGCGCGCGCTGGGCCGCGCTCGGCGTCGACTTCGAGATGTTCGGCAAGGATCACGGCCCGAACATGGGAATTTACGATCGTATCTGCGAAGCGCTTGGCGGCCGCCCGCCGCAGCACTTCGTCTATGAGCTCTTCCTTGATGAAAAGGGTGAGAAGATCTCCAAGTCGAGGGGCAACGGCCTCACTATCGATGAGTGGCTGACCTACGCGCCGACCGAGAGTCTCGCGCTCTATATGTTCCAGCGGCCGCGTCAGGCCAAGAAGCTCTACTTCGACGTCATTCCGCGTGCTGTCGATGAATACTACCAGCATCTTGCCGCCTATCCGCGTCAGGACTGGAAGGAACGTCTGGGCAATCCGGTCTGGCACATCCATAGCGGCAATCCGCCTGCGATTGAGCTGCCGGTTTCCTTCGCGCTGCTGCTCAACCTCGTCAGTGCGTCCCACGCGCATGACAAGGGCGTCCTCTGGGGCTTCATCTCGCGTCACGTTTCCGGTGTGACGCCGGAGACGCACCCGGAACTCGACAGGCTGGCCGGCTACGCGATCAACTATTTCCACGCCTTCGTGAGGCCGTCGAAAACCTATCGTGCGCCGAGCGAGGTCGAGAGGATCGCATTTGCAGATCTCGTTGATGCGCTGGAGAAGGCCGACCCGCAAACCTCTGCCGAGGAATTGCAGAATATCGTCTATGCAGTGGGCAAGGCGCACGGCTTCGAAAATCTGCGCGACTGGTTCAAGGCGCTCTACGAAGTCCTGCTCGGCGAGGCGCAGGGGCCGCGATTCGGGTCGTTCATCGCGCTTTATGGCGTGAAGGAAACGGTGGGCCTCATCCGCCGCGCGCTCGCGGGCGAGGACCTGTCCAAAGGCTGAACCGGTCGCAGCCTCGCGGCGTGCACACGTAAATGCTGGCACGGCAGGCCGCCCAAAGGCGGCTTTCCTTGCCACGGCCTTCGTCTCGAAGGATCATGTGCGCATGTGTTTTTCGCGCGTCGGCCTCCCGCTGATGGTCATGCTGCTTGTGGCGTCGCCGGCTTTGGCCGCCGAGCCGCTCGATGCGGCGCGTCAGGCCTTTGCACAAGGCGATTTCCGGCGCGCGGCGACGCTTGCCCATGAGATGGGCGCGGCGGAGGGCGAGGCGCTTGCGGCGCGGGCGGAGCTTGCCGAAGGCGACTTTGTCGCACAGGGCGAGGCGAGCCATGAGGACTTTCGGCAGGCGGTGAAAAGCGCTCGCGCCGCCATTCTGCTCGATCCCCGCAATGTGGAAGGCCATCTCTATCTTGCGCTGGCGCTGGGTTTTCTCGGCCGCATCGAGGGAAGCGTTGCCGCCCATTTTTCGGGTTATGCGGAAGAGGCGCGCCAGCATATCGACAAGGCGCTGGAGCTCGCGCCGACAGATCCATGGGCTAACGCGCTGCTGGGCGGCTGGAACCTCGAAATCGTGAATGATGGCGGCGTGTTCGGGGAAGTGCTTTATGGGGCTTCCCGCGACAAGGGGATCGCCGCCTATAATTATGCGCTCGCGCTCGACCCCGGTAACGCCGCGATCGCCTATCAATATGCCTTGCAGCTTGTGGCGATGGGTGGCGCGTGGCCACGCGCCGAGGCCTACCAGGTCCTGAAGACCTCCATCCGGACGGACCCCATGGACGCCTTCCAGCGGCTGGCCTGGCGCAGGGCCGAGCGGATGATGCTTGCGTTGGAGTCGCATGACGACCGCGCGCTACAGGCCATCATGAAGGACCAGATGTCGCCTCTGGCAGCGCCGGCAGCCACCACCGGAAAGTCGTCGCGCTAGGTGGTCTTACTGGCTCGCCCAGATGATTCGGGCGAGCCAGACGATCTCTTCTGCGGCGAACAGGTGAGGCTCATGCGTCGGGACCAGCGACTGCAACTCGACGGTCTTTGCGGTGCGCCGCGCCAGCACTTTTGCCATGACCTCGCCCGAGGCGGTCTTCACGATCACGCGGTCCCCGCGACGGATGGAGGCGCCGGGTGAGGCGACGATGATGTCTCCGTCCCGGTAAACCGGAGCCATGCTGTCGCCCGTGATTTCCAGCGCATAGGCGTGTTCGTCGTCCAGCTCGGGAAAGGTCATTTCATCCCATGCGGCTCGGGTGGGAAGACCCATATCGTCGAAATGGCCATGTGTTCTGGCCGCCGCGAAGCCGATAAGCGGTATCGGGCGCGCGCGCCGATTCTTCTCGTTGCCTTCGATCAGGGAGGTTATCTCTCCGAGGCTGACGCCGGTGGCTTGCATGACGCGCCATACGCTTTCAGTGCTCGGCCAGCGCGGTCTGCCTTGAGGCGTTACGCGCTTCGACTTGTTGAATGCGGTTGCGTCGAGGCCTGCGGCCTTTGCGAGGCCCGAGGCCGAAAGGCCTTTGCGACGAGCCAGTTCATCAATTCCAGCCCAAAGCCGGTTGTGCGAGAGGGCGGCGGGCATATGGGTACTAAGTCCTGAGCAAGCGATACTAACTGTAAGTTACCCAAATTATGACACGTAAATCCGGTCTGTCCATATATACTAAAATGTCGCGTTTTCTTGTTACGCGAGGTACCTCTGGGTACATTGCGCGCGCGAAACACCGAGGCTGATGGGCGGAATATGGGCGCGCGCACCGTTTACAAGATCGTGCATGAGGCAGAGTGGCGCGCCGCCGAGGCGTCGGGCCGATTCGAAGGCTCTCCGGTCGATCTAAGGGACGGTTTCATCCATTTTTCGACAGCGGCGCAGGCTCCCGAGACGGCGGCAAAGCACTTCGCGGGCGCCAGCGATCTGCTGCTGGTCGCCGTCGACACCACCGCTCTCGACCTTAAATGGGAGGTGTCGCGTGGCGGGGCCCTCTTCCCCCATCTTTATGACAACCTCCCGCTGAGCGCCGTGCGCAGCGTCGAGCCGCTGCCGCTTTGCGCGAGCGGCGAACATCGCTTCCCGCCGATGGAATAGATTTCATGGACCTTTATCCCCTCGTCCGGCCGGTGCTTCGCTTCATCGAGCCGGAGCGCGCCCACCGGCTGACCATCCTCGGGTTGAAGCTCGGGCTCGCGCCGCGCGACGTGGCGCCCAATCCGTCCTCGCTCGACATCGATCTCTGGGGCCTTCACTTTCCCAATCCGCTCGGCATCGCCGCGGGCTTCGACAAGAACGGCGAAGTGCCGGACGCCATGCTGAAGCTCGGCTTCGGCTTTGCGGAAGTGGGGACGGTGACGCCGCGCGCCCAGCCCGGCAATCCGCGTCCGCGCATCTTCCGGCTGGCAGAAGAACGCGCCGTCATCAATCGTCTCGGCTTCAACAATGAGGGCCATGCAGCGCTGAAGCGACGCCTCCTCGCGCGTCGCGCGCGTCCCGGCGTCGTCGGCGTCAATATCGGCGCCAACAAGGATGCAGCGGACCGCGTCGCCGATTACGAGACAGGCATCGCGGCCTTCGAAGGGCTGGCGAGCTATTTCACCGTCAACATCTCCTCGCCCAACACGCCAGGCCTGCGCGCGCTGCAGAACAAGGCTGAACTCGAAACCCTTGTCGCGCGCGTGATGAAGGCAAGGAAGGGGCGCACGCCCATCCTGCTCAAAATAGCGCCGGATCTCACGGAGGAGGAACTCGCCGACATCGCGGAGGTCGCGCGGGAGCAGGGGCTCGACGGCCTCATCGTCTCCAATACGACGATCCGGCGCGAAGGGCTCGTCTCCGGTGCCAACGCGAAGGAGACAGGCGGTCTTTCGGGCCAGCCTCTATTCGCGCTATCGACGGAAGTCTTGCGCACCATGTACCGTCTTACGGACGGCAAGATTCCAATCGTCGGCGTCGGCGGTGTATCGAGCGGCGCCGATGCCTATGCGAAGATCCGCGCGGGCGCCTCTCTCGTCCAGCTTTACACCGCACTGACCTATGATGGTCCCGCGCTCGTCAGCCGCATCAAGCGCGAGCTTGCGCTGTTGCTCGCGGCGGATGGGATCGAGCATTTGCGCGATGCCGTCGGCCTCGACGCTAGATAGGAAACGTCCATGTCAAAAGTTGTCATCTGGCACAATCCGCGCTGCAGCAAGTCGCGTGCGACCCTCTCGCTGATCGAGCAGCACGGGCTCGATCCCGAGATCGTCGAATATCTGAATACGCCGCCGAGCGCTGAGGAGATCAGATCGGTGCTGCAGAAACTGCGGATGAAGCCGCGCGACCTGATGCGCAAGGGCGAACAGGTCTACAAGGATCTCGGTCTCGAGAATGAGAACCTGTCGGACGATCAACTCGTGGCGGCGATGGCCGAAAATCCGATCCTGATCGAACGGCCCGTGGTCATCTTCGGGGCGCGCGCGAAGCTCGGCCGTCCGCCGGAAGATGTGCTCGATCTCTTCAGTGGCCTTTGAGGCTGATCGAGCGGGCGACCGAGGGGTAAAGGCGTAGCAGCGTTATCCCGCGTGCGAGATAGAAGATGATGAGCGCCGCCCAGAGCCCGTGGTTGCCGTAAGGAGTTGCGAGCAGCCACCAGGCGGCGAGGAAGACGCCGAGCGAAAGCGCCATGGCATTGCGCATTTCGACCGATCGCGTCGCCCCGATGAAAATGCCGTCGAGCAGGAAGCACCAGACCGCGGCGAAGGGTGCCGCGGCCGCCCATGGCAGGTAGGTTCTCGCTGCTTCGCGCACCGGCGCCGACGTCGTCAGCATGTCGATGAGAAACGGCCCGGCCGCGAGCAGTCCGAGCGTGAGTGCCAAGGCCGCGCCGCCTGCCCAGAGCGAGGTGAGTTTCACCGCCCGGTCGAGCGTCGCGCGGTCACGCGCGCCGACCGATTGGCCGACCAGAGCTTCCGCGGCAAAGCCGAATGCGTCGAGCAGAAAGGCCGACACGGCGATGAACTGGCCAAGCACGGCATTGGCGGCGAGCAGCACGTCGCCGGAGCGCGCGCCTTGCGATGTGAAAAAGGCGAAGGCGAAGATCAGGCAGAAGGTGCGGATCATGATGTCGCGGTTGACGGCAATCATGCGCCCGAGCTTGTCGGGGTCGAGGAGGCGCGGCCATTCCCAATACCATCCGACGGTCTTGAGATCGCGGGCCGCAAGCGCCACGCCGAGCAGGGCGGCCGCGATTTCGGCGATGACGGTGCCTGTTGCGACGCCCTTCACGGCCCAGCCGAACACGGCGACGAAGGTGACGTTAAGCGCAATATTGACGCCGTTCATGAAGACCTGCAGCAGCAGCGCGGTATTCGCCTTCTGCCGGCCGATGAACCATCCAAGGATTGCGAAATTGGCAAGCGTGAACGGCGCGCTCCAGATGCGGATGGCGAAGAAATCATGCGCTTGCGCCTGCACCTCAGCGCTACCCTTCAGCAGCGCGAAGGCGGCAAGACCAATCGGCCCTTGCAGCAGGATGAGCGATAGTCCGATTGCGACGGCGACCAGAAGAGCGCGACCGAGATTGGCGCTGACTTCATGCGCATTCTTCGCGCCGAGCGCCTGGGCGGTGAGGCCCGTCGTTCCCATGCGCAGAAAGCCGAAGCCCCAATAGACGAAATTGAAGATCGTGCCGCCGAGCGCGATGGCGCCGAGCGCCGACGGGTTCGGAATGCGGCCGATGACCGCCATGTCGGCAATGCCGAGAAGCGGCGTCGAGATGTTGGAAAGAACGATCGGCCCCGCCAGCCGCAGGACGCGCCCATGGGTTACGCGCTGCGACGGCGGGTTTTCGTCCGTCGTCATGTCAGGACTCGGCTTCCTCGCCGGTTTTCAGAAGAAAGTGCCCATGCGTTGCCGCGATGGGCTTCGAACGATCTTCCTGCCAGGCCTCCACTTGCACGGTGGCGACGCGGCGGCCCTGCTTGGTGATATGCGCGCGGGCATAGGTGTCGACCGGTTTGCCGGAGCGCAGATAGTCGATGGTGATGCCGATAGGCTTTGGGATCGCGGCGCTTCCCGTTTCATAGGCAAGCTGGATGATGGCCGTCATCTCAAGGAATGCGCCGATCACGCCGCCATGAAGCGCCGGCAGCATCGGATTGCCGATGAGCTTCTGGTCGAACTTCATCACGGTGGTGATTTCATTGCCCTTCTGGTCGACACTGATGCCGAGGAAGCGGGCATAGGGAATGCCTTCGATGAAAGCGTTGAGGTCGCGCGGCGTTTTCGCGTCGGTCATGGCTCAGCCTTCCTTCTTCTGCTTTGCCATGAAGGCCTTTGCGGCGGCCACGCTGGTCGGCACGGTGCGGTTGGCGCCGATCATGAAGGTGCCGACGCAGGAGGCGATCGGATCGTCTATGTCGGTGTGATAGGCGGTACCGCGCACGAAGGCGATGTTGCGTGTCGTCTTGTAGCAATGTGCATGGGTCGTGAGCGCAAGGCCCGGCGTCGCCGGCTTCATGTAGTCGATGCGGAGATCGAGCGTCGCGATGGCCTGCGGCTCGTCCATGGCGAGTTGCACCGCCATGCCGCACGTATTGTCGAGCACGGTGGTGATCACGCCGCCATGAATGACGCCGGTCTCGACATTGCCGATGAACCTCTCGTCATAGGGCACGCGGAGCCATGCCTGGGCGGGCGCGGCATCGATGATTTCGACGCCGAGGGCGCGCATATGCGGGACATGCTGAATAAGCATCTCCTTCAGCGCCATCATCGTCTCTGGCGTCATCTTGAATTCGGCAGACATGTACTTCCCGGAACAAGTTCACAAAGCAGGGATCGCCGATCCTAACGCCCGCATCGCCCATTGACGATGCTCAATACCGAGCGGCCCGGATACGTTTCTGTTCGCTCGGGCGATTGCCGGCGCGTCGTCGAGCCGCCGATTGCCCGCTCCAGATGCGACACCTATGGGACAAATCCGGCCCCTTCCGTTGCGTATTTCAGCAAGTCATTGAATTGGAAAGGGTTTTCTTCATGGTGACACTTGTTCAAATTGACCTTGCGGCGCTTTCGGCTAGATTAGGGTGAAAGAGGAATCGGCGCGCCTTCGCGCCCTTGGGAGAAATGATGTCTGCGTTCGCCTGTATGAGGGCCCTGGTTCGCTCATGATCGACCTGAAGGAGACGGCGCCACATGGCAGCCAGGACGGGGCGTTCATGCATTCCGTAAAACCCATCGGCAAGCGTGAGCAGACCAAGCTCAACAACCGCGAGTCCATATTGAATGCGGCTCGCGAAGTCTTTGCCGAACTCGGCTATGGCGCGACGACCGTCCGCGACATCATCCGCAAGACCGGCCTCGCTTCCGGCACCTTCTATAATTATTACAAGAGCAAGGAAGAGGTCTTCGAGGCCCTCATGGATGACGGCATGCGCCGCATCCGTCCGCGCCTGAAGGCGGATCGCATTCGCTCGCGCAATTTCGAGGAATTCATCCGCAACGCCTTCCGCACCTATTTCGACTATCTCGCCTCCGACCGCATGACCTTCCAGATCATCCGGCGCAATCCGGCATCGCTGCGCGTCCGCATGGACACACCGGAAATGATCGCGGGCTTCGAGGAAATTCGCGAATATATCGAAGAAGATATTCGTGACGGCAATGTGCCGCCGGTCGACTCCGAATATCTGATGGCCGCCGTGGTCGGCATCGCCATGGAGATCGGCGACCGCATGATCAAGCGGCCCGAACTCGATGCGAAGGAGGCGGCCGATTTCGCAACCACGCTCGTGCTGCATGGCTTTCACGCCTTGCCGGTCAAGACGGATGTGAAGCCGAAATAGACGACAGGCAAAAGGGGAGGGGCTCGTGAGCATCCAGAAGCTGATCGTGCGGACCTTGCTGAAGCTGCCCGACGGCGCGCTCGTTGCCATGGCGGGCGGCAAGCCGCTGACGATCGACGGCCGCACGCTCGATGCGCGTGCGCAGTTTCTTGCGGTGCAGGGCGCCAAGGCTCCCTCGATCACAACCCTCGATCCGGTGACGGCCCGCGCCGCGACAGCGCAGGGGCTGAAGCTTCTCGATGGAACGCGCAGCGCGCAGGTCATCGTCGAGACGATCACGATACCCGGTCCCGGCGGCCCGCTCGGCGCGCGTCTCTATACGCCGCGCAATGCGGGCGGACCGCTTCCTGGCCTCGTCTTCTATCACTTCGGCGGCTGCGTCATCGGCGATCTCGATACCTGCGACACCTTCTGCGCGATGCTCGCCGAAATCGGCGAATGCGTGGTGCTCTCGGTCGATTACCGTCTCGCGCCGGAGCATAAATTTCCGGCGGCCGTCGAGGATGCGCTGGCGGCCTACCGCTACGCTCGCGACAACGCCGAAACGCTCGGCATGACGCGGCGCATCGCGGTCGGCGGTGACAGCGCGGGCGGCTATCTTTCCGCGGTTGTCGCACAGGAGACGAACCGCACGGGCGAGGAAGAGCCCGTGTTGCAGCTCCTCATCTATCCGGTGACGGATATGGGGTGGCAGGGCGGCTCCTGGGAAAGCTGCGCGGATGTCTATCCGCTGACGCGCGAGATCATGCAGTGGTTCATCGGCCATTACCTGAACGATCCTGGTGATGCGAAAAGCCCTCTGGCCTCGCCGCTGAAATCGGGTGACCTCGAAGACCTCTGCCCCGCCATCGTCATCACGGCCGGTTTCGACGTGCTCCGCGATCAGGGCGTCGCCTACACGCAGGCGCTGCGCGAGGCCGACGTCAACACGACCTATCGCTGCTACGACAATCTCTGCCACGCCTTCACGGCGATGACGGGTGCGGTGCCGGCGGCGAAGCGGGCCTGCGAGGAGATTGCGCGCGACGTGCGGCGCATTCTCCACGCCTGATCCGGCATCAACCGCGCAGGAAGTCGATAAGGGCTGCGTTGACCAGCGCCGGCTCCTCGTGATGCACCCAATGCGTCGCCCCCTCGACGAAAAGCGAGCGGCCGTTCTCGCACAGGGCGAGGCTCGCCTCGCCGCCGCTCTTCTCGCCGAAGCGATCCTCGACACCCCAGATGAGGAGCAGCGGCGTCTTGATCCATGGCAGCGCGTCGGGCATGCGCTTCTTGAGAAGGGCGCGATACCAGTTGACCGTGGCCGTCAATACGCCGGGCCGTGACCAGGCTTCGCGATATTCCGCGAAGTCGCTCTCGCGAAATGTGCCCGGGCGGCTCGATTGGACGAGTCCGTCGTAAAGGCCCCGGTAATTCCGTGACCGCATCAATGCCTCGGGGAGCCATGGCAGACGGAACATC
This sequence comes from Parvibaculum sp., assembly GCF_039680535.1. Lineage (GTDB taxonomy): Bacteria > Pseudomonadota > Alphaproteobacteria > Parvibaculales > Parvibaculaceae > Parvibaculum. The sequence goes on from NZ_JBDKSS010000013.1 coordinate 183,808, forward strand.
TGCACATACCAGCTCTTGCGCTTCTGCTTCGGATCCTCGCGCATGGCCTTGAGCCAGAGAGCGGGATGAGGCGCGTTGATGATGGCGAGGCGTTCGAGTCTTTCGGGCATGACGGTCGCGAGCCACCAGGCGACCGAGGCGCCCCAGTCGTGGCCGACGAGCTTCAGCCGCGCGATGCCGAAATGATCGGCCAGCGCGGCGACATCGGCCGCCAGAACGTCGAGGTCATAGGCGGCGACGCCCTTCGGCTTTCCGCTCAGATTGTAGCCGCGCTGGTCCGGCGCGATGACGCGAAAGCCCGCCGCGACCAGAGCCGGAATCTGGGCGCGCCATCCGGCCCAGAATTCAGGAAATCCGTGCAGCAGCATGACCGGTGGCGCGTCGGGGGCGCCTGCTTCCGCATAGTGAATATCGACGCCGTTGATATGCGCGCGTCCAAACCGGATATCGTCCATGATTGTTCCTCCGGACGCATAATGTTCCACCAAGTTACAGAGGCCGCAATCCCATCGTTGGTGCTTGCGTTCATGGCGAAGGCCATGTTAATTCCCTCGCATCCTTAGGGGAGTAGTCGCCCTCCATTGCGAGAGGGGCGCGCATCAACAAACTTGATCTTCGGATCATGGTGCGCGCGGCCGGTGCGGAAGCCGCGCCGCTTGACGAGACCTTTGGCTTGAGGCGTGTCCCCTGCCGGGCGACGCGTTTCTCAGGTCATTGGTCCAACACGCCCGGCTGGAAGTTCCCGATATGGAAGCCTTCTTTCTCTCGCTTTCTGCCGTTGCCATTGCTGAAATCGGCGACAAGACCCAGCTCCTCTCGCTGGTTCTCGCGACGCGCTTCAGAAAGCCCCTGCCCATCATTGCCGGCATCTTCGTCGCGACGATTCTCAACCACGCGCTCGCCGCGGAGGTCGGCATTCTCGTTGCGAAATGGCTGACGCCGCAGGTTCTTCAATGGGTGCTCGGCGTTTCCTTCGTTGCCGGCGGCGTGTGGATGCTTATTCCCGACAAGGAAGGCGAAGTGCCGGGCGGGGTGTCGCGCTTTGGCCCCTTCGTCACCACGGCCATTGCCTTCTTCCTTGCCGAGATGGGCGACAAGACGCAGTTCGCGACCATCGGCCTTGCCGCGCGCTTCAACGCTCTCTTCACCGTCGCGGCCGGCACAACGATCGGCATGATGCTGGCCAATGTCCCCGTCGTCGTGCTTGGCGACGCGGCGGCAAAGGCGCTTCCGCTGGCGCTGGTGCGCGGGGTCGCTGCGGCGATCTTCTTTGCCCTCGGTCTCGTCACGATCCTCGAGGCCTTGGGCATCGTTTGATTTGGGCCGGGCTATGCACCATGCTCGCCCCAAAGAAACTTGAATTCGGGGAGATGAAGATGCGCAGCATGCGTGTGCATGAGCTGTCGGAGGATATTTCCGTCCTTCGCATGGACGAGGTTACCTTGCCGCCGCCCGGGCCCGGCGAGGTGCGGCTTCGCCTCAAGGCCTGTTCGGTGAATTTTCCCGACATTCTGATGGTGCAGGGAAAGTACCAGTTCAAACCCGAGCTTCCCTTCGCCCCGGGCATGGAAGGCGCGGGCGTCGTCGCCGAAGTGGGTCCGGGCGTCGCGTCGGTGAAAGTCGGCGATGAGGTCGTGGCTGGCCTGCGTATCGGCGGCTTCGCGGAGGAGGCCATCGCCTCGGCGGAAGCCTGTCGACCGATTCCGAAGGGCATGGACTTTGTGCATGCCGCCGCCTATCCGGCTGCCTATCTCACCGCCTATGTCGCCCTCGTCATTCGCGGAAACCTCAAGGCGGGCGAGACGCTTCTCGTCCACGGCAGCACCGGCGGCGTCGGCATGGCAGCCGTCGACATCGGCAAGCTCTGGGGCGCCACCGTCATCGCCACTTCAGCATCTGACGAGAAGCTCAAGATCGTGAAGGAGCGCGGCGCCGATCATGTCCTGAATGTGACAAAGGGCTTCCGCGAGGAAGTGAAGGCGCTCACCGGAGGCAAGGGCGCCGACGTCATCTACGATCCTGTCGGCGGCGATGTTTTCGACGAGAGCGTGCGCTGCATCGCCTGGAATGGCCGCCTCCTCGTTATCGGCTTCACCAGCGGCCGCATTCCGAACATTTCGGTCAATATGCCGCTCATCAAAGGCTTTTCCGTAATCGGGGTTCGAGCCGGCGAATATGGCCGCCGGGATCCTGAAGCAGGACGCCGTAACATAGAGGTGGTGGACAGACTTGCGGCGGAAGGCAAGATCGTTCCCTATGTCTGCGCGACATTCCCTCTGGAGCGCGCCGTCGAGGCCATGCGCGTGCTGCAGGAACGGAAAGCGGTGGGAAAAGTCGTTATAACCATGGACTAGCAGTTCGGGGGCGGCAGGAGGAAAGATGACGCGCGTTCCAATGGCGGCTGGCATTCTTTTGGCCGGACTCCTGCTCTTTGCCTGCTCGAAGCGCGATGGGCTTGTCGTCACCGGCGACAAGGTGGGGCCGATCAGTGTCGCAACCCCGTTCGATGCAGCCGCCGTCGCCGCTCTCTTTCCGCAGCTTGAGGTGAGTGCCGGCATTTCGTCGGCGTTGGAGCCTGGGGCGCATGTCATCCGGGTCAGCGATAACGGCAAGACCGTACTCGAGCTCTATCCGACCGGTGACGGCGCACGTGTCGCCAGCGTTCTCATACTGAGCGACATCGTGCGGGATGAAAACGGCGTTCATATCGGCTCTGCCTATCGCGACATATTTCCGCCCGCGAAGCCGACGGGCTGCATGGCCGGTGCCACGGAAAAGAGGGGGCGCATCTACTGCCCGCAACCCAATTCAAACCGCATCATCTATGAGATGCAGGGGCTGCCGCCTGCGCCGGACGGTCAGGTGCCGCCGCCGGAAGCGCTCGCTGATTGGCGCGTCACCGCCATCCTGTGGGACGGCGACGACGCCGCCATCAACTGAATCTACAGCTCATTCTGGCTTGAGAGGACATCATGTTTTCGACGCGTATCTTGTCATGTCTTGTCGCGACAACCGCGGCGGCCTTCTTCGCAACGGCGGCGCTGGCGGTCCAGCCGCTCGACACCTATGTCGTGGGCGATGCGGGTGTCGGTCCTCTCGACAACAAGGTGCCGTTCGATCAGGCGTCGCTCGCGAAGCTGTTGCCGCAGGGCGTGACCTTCAGTCGGAAGACCATCGAGCTCGAAGGCGCGGCCCCCTATACGGTCTTACGCGTTTCGAAAGGCAAGGAACTGCTGTTCGAGTTTGAGTCCAATGGCGACCGGAAAAAGCCGCGCCTCACCGGCATCACCGTCTTCACCCGGCGTATCGCCGACACGCGCGGTGCCCGTGTGAACGCATCGTTGAAATCGCTCTATCACTATGGCGAGACGCCCGATTGCATTCCCGGAGCGGGGCGCTACACGGGACGCATCTTCTGCACCGTGCCGAAGCTCGATCATCTGATCTATGTCTTCGGCGGAAAAAAACCGGCAGAGGCTGGTGTGCTGCCTCCGCCGGCTGAAATCGCGAACTGGCGCCTGATTGCGATCATGTGGAGCGCAACCTGAGCGGCGGTCAGACGCTCCGCTGAACCTTGTCCTTCTCGTTTGCGCTGCGGATCATGTCGCGCATCTTGTCCCACTCTTCCTCGGAGAGCTTCGACAGGCGCGAGAAGTTGCCGCCGCCCGCCTGATAGGATCCGCCATCGATCGCGATGCATTGCCCGGTGAGATATTCGCATCCATCGGCCATGAGGAAGGTCGCGAGATTCTTCAACTCGTCCATCTTGCCAACGCGTCCCATCGGAATGCCTTCGCGCGACTGATCGCCGTCGACCGACTGGCCGGGGCTCAGGCGCTCCCACGCACCCTTGGTGGGGAAGGGGCCGGGGGCGATGGAGTTGAGACGGATGCCATAAGGGCCCCACTCGGCGGCGAGCGATTGCGTCATGATGTTGATGCCCGCCTTGGACATGGCGGAGGGCACGGTGAAGGGGCCGCCGTTCCACACCCATGTCGTCAGGATCGAGATGACGCTGCCCTTGTTACCGCCTTCGATCCAGCGCCTGCCGCAGGCATGGGTCACGTAGAACGAGCCGTGGAACACGATGCCCGCGATGGCGTCGAAGCCTTTGGGCGAAAGATCCTTGGTCGGGCTGATGAAGTTGCCGGCGGCATTGTTGACGAGGCCGGTGAGCGGGCCGCCATCGGCCCAGATCTCGCCGATCATCTCGTCGACCGCGCCCGCGACGCGAATGTCGACGCCGTAGGTCTTCACCGAGCCGCCGTGCTTGTCCATCAGCTCTTTGGCCGTGTCGTCGAGCACGTGCTTGCGGCGCCCGCAGATATAGACCTCGGCGCCGAGGCGCAGATAATCCTCGGCCATCTCCTTGCCGAGGCCCGTGCCGCCGCCGGTCACCAGGATGCGCTTGCCCTTGAGCAATCCGTCGCGAAACATCGAAACCATCAGATCCTCCCGTTGTTGTTTGGCGGGAGGATAACAGGCTGTCATGTCGCGCCCATCACTTTTGCGCGAGGCTTGCAGCGTCTGACGGCGGAGTATCGGCTGCCGCTACGTCACTTCTTTTCGATGAGATAGGTCCAGAGCCGCACCACCAGCCAGATCGGCACCACGACGACCGCGCCGAGCGCGAAATATTTCACCGACCAGTCGATGGCGTCGAAGCCCATGTGCCAGATGCGAACCACCGTATCGAGGAAGTCGTACCAGAGGTCGATGGGCTTTATGCCGAAGAAGGCGAGGAGCAGGCCGACGACGACGGAGGCCGCCGCAAGCTTGATCAAGGTCGGAAGAATGGGGCCGCCAAAGAGCCGTTCCATCGATAACTCCTCTCGCCCATCGCGGGCCTGTATCTTCAATTTATCGCATAAGAGCCGGGAAGAAACAGGGCGAAACGAAGCCGGGGGCGATCAGTTTCCGGGACGTGGCTGGGACGTGGCCGCGGGTTGCGGATCGCCGAGATTGTGAACCGTCTGGGTGGGGAAGGGGATCGTGATGCCTTCGGTATCGAAGCGTTCCTTCATGGCGCGCGTGAGATCGAATTTGACCGGCCAGTAGTCGTCATTGCCGACCCAGACGCGGAGCAGCATGTCGACGGAGCTCTGGTTGAGCGCATTGACCGCGATGAGCGGTTCCGGCGTGTCGAGAACACGCTTCTCCGCTCGCATGACGTCGCGCATGACCTCGATCGTCCTGGCGATGTTGTCGTCATAGGAAATGCTGAAAATGAGATCGAGGCGGCGTGTCGAGTGATAGCTGTAGTTCTTGACGGCCTGTCCCCAGACGCTGCTGTTGGGCACGATGATCTGGACGTTGTCGACCGTCGTAAGCTCGGTCGTGAAAAGGGTGAGGTGCTTCACCGTGCCCGCGATACCGCCCACCTCGACGTAATTTCCGGCGCGAAACGGACGGAAGAAGAGCAGCATCACGCCTGCGGCGACATTCGACAGCGTTCCCTGCAAGGCAAGGCCAACGGCGAGGCCGGCGGCGCCAAGCAAGGCGATAAAGCTCGTCGTTTGCACGCCGAACTGCGCGAGCACCGCGAGGATGGTGAAAATCATCACGGAATAGGACGCGACGCTGCCGAAGAAGCTCTGAAGCATCGCGTCGCCATTGGGCGCGCGCCCCAGCACGAAGCTGACCCATTGCCGCGCCTTGCCGGAGAACCAGTAGCCGAGGATCAGTATGATCACGGCGCCGATGAAGCTGAGGCCGTGATCGATAAAGACCGGCAGCATCGCATCAAGATTATGTTGAATGCTCGTGGGCAGCCATTCCATCATTCGAATTCCGTCGTCCGTTTTCCAGTCCCCGCGGCACTTTACCCCCGTTTGCCGCGGCGAGGGAATGATGCGTACGGCGCTCCGGCTGTGGTAACGAAGGATATGCCGAAACCGACGAGCCGAAAGGCGGCAGCATCAGCGCAGACGAACGGGTTGCCTGCCCGCTTCGCCGAGTGGTTTTCCGCGCGCGGATGGAGCCCCCGCGCCCATCAGCTTGCGCTGCTTGAGCTCGCGCGCGGCGGTCGCTCGGCATTGCTGATTGCGCCGACCGGCGCGGGCAAGACGCTTGCAGGGTTTCTGCCGAGTCTCGTCGAGTTGAGCGAGCGCAAGGAACGCAAGCCGGGCCTCCATACGCTCTATATCTCGCCATTGAAGGCACTCGCGGTTGATGTGAAGCGCAACCTCGAAACGCCGGTCGCCGAAATGGGCCTCGATATTTCGATCGAGACGCGCACCGGCGACACCCCCACCAATCGCCGCCAGCGTCAGCGCCGCGAGCCTCCCGACATTCTGATGACGACGCCGGAGCAATTGGCGCTGCTTCTCTCCTATCCCGATGCGCCGACATTCTTTGCCGATCTCTCCTGTGTGGTGCTGGATGAGCTTCATGCACTGGCGAACTCGAAGCGCGGCGATCTTCTGGCGCTCGGTCTCGCGCGGCTCGGCACGTTCTCGCCGAAGCTTCGCCGCGTCGGCCTGTCGGCGACCGTTGCGGAGCCGGATGAGTTGCGGCGCTATCTGATGCCCCAGCCCACGGAAGGCGAGGCGCTGAGCGAAGTCGTGGTCGCGCCGCCGGGCGCGCGGCCCGAGATCAGCATCCTCGTTCCTGAAGGGCCGGAAACGGAAGAGGACGATGAGGCGCGCATCCCATGGTCCGGCCATTCGGCGCGTCATGCGCTGCCGCTCGTCTATGACGCGATCAGGCGCAACAGGATGACGCTGGTTTTCGTCAATACGCGCAGCCAGGCGGAGTTCGTATTCCAGTCGCTCTGGCATCTGAATGAGGATGGGCTTGCCATTGCGCTGCACCACGGCTCGCTCGCGGCGGAGCAGCGACGCAAGGTCGAAGCGGCCATGGCGGCAGGCACGCTCCGCGCGGTCGTCTGCACCTCGACGCTCGATCTCGGCATCGACTGGGGCGAGGTCGATCTGGTCATCTGCGTCGGTGCGCCAAAGGGCGCGAGCCGTCTCGCGCAGCGCATCGGACGCGCGAATCATCGTCTCGATGAGCCGTCGCGCGCGCTGCTCGTTCCGGCGAACCGCTTCGAGGTGCTTGAGTGCGAAGCGGCGCGCGCGGCGACCGTCGAGGGCGCGCAGGATGCACGGATCAGCCGCGATGGCGCGCTCGACGTGCTGGCGCAGCACGTGCTCGGCCGCGCCTGCTCCGAACCCTTCATGCCCGACGCGCTTTTCGATGAGGTTCGTGCAGCGGCGCCCTATCGTCATCTCGACCGGGACACATTCAACCGTGTGGTGGATTTCGTCGCAACCGGTGGCTATGCGCTGAAGACCTATGACCGCTATGCGCGGCTGCGTCCCAATTCGCCGATAACGGGCGATCTGCGCCTGCGCCCCTCGTCCCCCAAGGTGGTGCAGCAATATCGCATGAATGTCGGCACCATCGTCGAGGCGCCGATGATACGCGTTCGGCTGATCGGCAAGGGACGGCGGGTGCGTTCCGCGATGGGCGGCCGGATGCTGGGCGAGGTCGAGGAATATTTCATCGATCAACTCGCGCCCGGCGACACCTTCCTGTTTGCGGGCCACATCCTTCGCTTCGAAGGGCTGGCCGAAACGGAAGCGCTCGTCACCCATGCCGAGAGCGGCGAGCCGATGATCCCGTCCTATTACGGCGGCAAGTTTCCGCTCTCGACCTATCTCGCCGAGCGCGTGCGCCGCATGCTGGCGCATCACGAGGAATGGGCTTTCCTGCCCGCACAGGTGAAGGAGTGGCTCAGGCTTCAGGAATGGCGCTCCGTTCTACCGCGCGAGGGAGAACTTCTCGTTGAATGTTTCCCGCGCGGCGACCGCTATTACCTCGTCTGCTATCCCTTCGAGGGGCGGCTCGCGCATCAGACGCTGGGCATGCTGCTGACGCGCCGTCTCGACCGGATGGGCGCGCGGCCTCTGGGCTTCGTTGCGTCGGAATATTCGCTGGCGATCTGGGGCTTGCGGGACATGGGCCTCCTGGCCGAGCGCGGCTCGCTGCCGCTTTCGGAGCTTTTCGGCGAGGACATGCTGGGCGACGATCTTGAAACATGGCTCGCCGAATCCAACCTGCTGAAGCGCACATTCCGCGATTGCGCGATCATCGCCGGCCTCATCGAGCGGCGTTATCCGGGGCAGGAAAAGACCGGCCGGCAGGTGACCTTCTCCTCCGATCTCATCTACAACGTGCTACGTGAACACGAGCCCGATCATATTCTGCTGCGCGCAACCTATGCCGATGCGGCAACGGGCCTTCTCGATGTGGCCCGCGTCGGTGCTATGTTGAAGCGCGTCAGGGGACACATCGTCCTGAAGCGGCTCGACCGCGTTTCGCCGCTCGCCGTCCCCGTTCTGCTCGATATCGGCAAGGAGCAGGTGCATGGCGAGGCGAACGAGGCGCTGCTTCACGAGGCGGCGGATGAACTGATCGACGAGGCGACACGGCTTGTTTGACAGGCGCGAAAAAGAAACGGAGCACTGGCTTCACGCCGCCCCGGCCCTGCGCGTTTGCGGCGCCGAACTCACCGTGCTGCCCGAAGGGGCCGTATGGTGGGAGAGGGAGAGGATGCTTGTCGTCGCCGACCTTCATCTTGAAAAAGGTTCCGCCTTTGCCGCGCGCGGTATCGCGCTGCCGCCTTACGACACGCGGGCGACGCTGGGCCGTCTCGATGCGCTGATTGCGAGGTTCGCTCCTTCGCGTCTCGTTGCGCTGGGAGACAGCTTTCACGACCTCGATGCGGAGGCGCGAATGAGCGCCGAAGATGCCGAACTTCTTTCCGGCCTGACGCGGCGGACGGAATGGGTCTGGATCGCGGGCAATCATGACCCGCGCCCTTCACGCGCTTTTGGCGGCGTCGTCCTCGACGAGATGAATGTGGGGCCGCTTACCTTCCGCCATGAGCCGCGGCCCGCGCCTGCGACGGGCGAGATCGCGGGCCACCTCCATCCTTGCGCCGCAGTGCGCGTGCGCGGACGGCGGCTCAGGCGGCGTTGCGTTGCTTCCGATGGAACGCGGGCGATCCTTCCGGCCTTCGGCGCCTATGCGGGGGGGCTTAACGTGCTCGATACGGCCTATGACGATCTTCTGCCCGGCCTCGATTTCCATGCCTGGATGATGGGCGCGCGAAGCGTGGTGCCGGTCGCTGCGCGCCGCCTCGAAGCGGACTAGCCGAGCTTCGCGAGGAAGGGGAAGAGGTTGATGAGCGTGATGGCGATCGTCTCGAAGGAGCCGAGCACCATCAGCAGGCCTGTCCCTGCGAGCAGTACGCCCGCCGCAATCTCGATCTTCTGCATGTGGCGGCGGATGCGTTTGGCGAAGGCGAGGAAACCCCGGATCGCAAATGCCGCAGCGAGAAAGGGAATGCCGAGACCGAGCGAATAGGTGGCAAGCAGCGCCACGCCCGCCCGCAGGCTTTCCTGCGACGCGGCGATGGCGAGGATCGTGGCCAGGATCGGCCCGATGCAGGGAGTCCAGCCGAAGGCGAAGGCAAGCCCAAGCACATAGGGGCTCAGGAACTGCATCCAGAGGCTCTGCGTCACGTCGCCAATGCGGTCCGGCTGGAAGCGCGCCTCGCGGTTCAGGAGGGCGATGCGGAAGACGCCCATGTAGTGCAGGCCGAATACGATGATGATGAGGCCCGCGATGCGGCCGAGCGTTTCCTTGTGCGCGAGAATGTAAGGGTTGATTGCAGAGGCGCTGGCGCCGAGCGCGACGAAGATGGTCGTGAAGCCAAGCACGAAGCCGATGGCGCCGATGGCCACGCGCCGCGTGAGATGTTCGTGGCCCTGCGCCTCGTCCTTCGTCAGTTCCTCGAATGAGGTTCCTGCAATGAAACACAGATAGGCGGGGACGAGCGGCAGCACGCAAGGCGAGAGAAAGCTCAGGAGCCCGCCCGCCGCCGCCGCCGCATAGGAAATATTGAGATCAGTCATTTTCCGTCCCGTTCCGTCGCGCCGCACTCTAGCGGTGCGGCTGCGACGATGCCATGCGGCAATGATTCACCGCTCCCTCAGAAGCGCCGAGGCGAGCCAGCCGGCCAGCGCCGCGCCGAGCACGGCGACGAGGCCGTAGAAGAGCGGCTGGGCATGTGCGAGGCGGTAGATGAAGCGCTCAAGCCCGCTCTTGTCGATATAAAGCGGCGAAGCGATGGCATCGACCACCTGGCCGTCGCGCAGCAGGAAGACGGTCGCCGTATAGAGGCCGACCGGAACATTCGCCGGAATGTCGACCGTGGCGCGGAAAAGCGTCTGGCCGAGAAAGGTCACGCCGCCGGGGTCGCTGATATAGAGCTTCTCGCGCTTCTTGTTGCGGAAGAGCGCCTTGGTGAAGGTCGCCTCTTCGTCGGCTGGCAGTATTTCCTCGCTACCGTCGATCGCCTGGGCCCTCGGCGTGCCGAGATCGACATTTTCAATGCCGATCTGTTCGCGTTTCAGAATGTCGACGCCTGCCGTCACTTCGAGCGGTCTCGTGCTTGCGACTGCGTAGTAGCTCGGCACACGGGGAAAGGTGAGCGAGTCGTGGTTGACCCAGACGCCTGCGATACGCGCCTTGCGGCGCACGGTCATGGCGCGGCTCGGGCCTGTGACGACGACGATCACGTCGCGGTCGAGCGCGCGTTCGCCCGGCGTGTTTGCCTCCACCGCGCCGAAGAGCAGGATCTGCGTGCCTGTGAAATTCGAACGGATGGCGATCTTGTGCTCGGAGAGGTCGGTGACGAGCTGGTCGGCGAGCGCAGGGCCCGCGCCCAGAACCAGCAGCGCGGCGAGGAGCCATTTATGCAGCGCTTTCATCGTCATGAATGCGGCGCCACGTCGGAAATGGAGAAAAGGTCGGGCGGCGTCGTGATGAGATCCCAACCGAGCCGCAATCCCATCAGCAATACGATGAGCGCGAGGAGCGCGCGCAGATGTTCGCCCTTGAGCCGCATGGCGGCGCGCACGCCATATTGAGCGCCGATCACGCCGCCGATGACGAGGAGGAGGCCGAGCATCATGTCGACCGCCTGGTTCTCGACCGAATGCATGACGCCTGTAAGCGCGGTCACGAATACGATCTGGAAGAGGGACGTGCCGATGACGACTGAGGTCGGCATGCGCAGCAGATAGATCATGGCGGGGACCATGATGAAGCCGCCGCCGACGCCCATGATCGCCGACAGCATGCCGACGAAGAAGCCGACGAGAATGGGCGGGATCACGCTGATATAGAGCTTGGACCGCCGGAACCGCATCTTGAAGGGCAGCCCGTGTATCCAGCTGTGCTGGCCGCCCCGGCTTGCGGGCACTGGCGTTCCCCGTGCGGCCGCGCGCATGGCGCGCAGGCTCTCCGTCATCATCAGGGTGCCGATGATGGTCAGGAACACGACGTAGATAAGCGAGATGGCGAGGTCGATCTGGCCGAGGCGCGCCAGCAGCCGGAAGATGAAGATGCCGGTAATCGAGCCGATGATGCCGCCCGCGAGCAGCACCCCGCCCATCTTGAAGTCGACGCTGCCCCGCCGCCAATGGGCGAGTGCCCCGGTGACGGAGGAGGCGACGACCTGCGTCGACTGCGTGCCGACGGCGACCGCCGGGGGAATGCCGAGGAAGATGAGAAGCGGCGTCATCAGGAAGCCGCCGCCGACGCCGAACATGCCGGACAGAAAGCCGACGGCCGCCCCCATGGCGAGGATCACCAGCACATTGACCGGCAGTTCGGCGATCGGCAGATAGATCTGCATGCGGCTTGGTCTCCGCCGGCCTTGAAGGCGCGCATTTCGTCCGCGGGAGGGCCTATTCGGGGTAGCACGTCGCCGTAGCGATTCCTAGAGCGAGAGGCGCCGGGATATCAGGAGAGATCGCCGTTCGCGGCGGGATCGGGACGCTTGGGTGTCCATGTCTCGGCTGCGACCTTCGCCTGGGCCAGCGTCGTCGCGTCGAGCTTCGCGGCGAGTTCATCGCGCTTCTGCGCCGCGCCCTTGTCGCCGCCCTTGGCCGCGATGGAGAGCCACTTGTAGGCCGAGGCATAGTCCTGCGGCACGCCGAGCCCTCGCTCCTGAAGGACCGCGAGATTGTACTGACTGTCGCCGAGGCCGAGTTCCGCCGCCTGTCCGAACCAGCGCGCCGCCGTGGTGAAATCCTGCCGCGTGCCACGACCCTCGGCATAGATGACGGCGAGGTTGTGCATCGCCTTGACGTTGCCCTGCAGGGCGGCCTTTTCATACCACTTGCGGGCCTGCGCATCGTCCTGCGCCAGCCCGCGGCCTTTCTCGTAAAGCGCGGCGAGCCTGTATTGCGCAATGGCAAGACCCTGATCGGCGGCCTGCCCATACCAGTAGGCGGCCTGCGAGAGATCGGCGGTCACGCCCTCGCCATTGGCATAGCGCTGGCCCATCTCATATTGCGCGGCGGGTTCGCCCCGCGCGGCAGCCGCGCGAAGTGCGCTGTCGCCCGTGGGCACGCCCTGCTGGGCAGCCGCATCTTCTGCGAGAGGCGCGGTGGCAACGGGTTTCGCGGGGGAGGGTGAGAGCGTCGGCCCCTTGGCTTCCATGCGCGGAATGGTCGCCTCGGCCTGCTTCTGGGGCTTTTTCGCCGTCGGTACGATCGGCGACTCGGTGGCCGGTCGGGGTGCGGCTTCGGAAGACGCTGCCGGTGTGGTGGACGCCGGAGCCGCCGCTTTGGCTCCGGCGTCGTCCGGCGTGGCCTCCGGATGTTCCTGCGCCGCGGGAGCGGCTGTTTCGGTGCTCGCGCCCATGTCCGGCGCCTTCTCGGCTGCGGGGGCCGGGCTGACCGTTACGGCGGGTTTTGCCGGCGCCTCAAGTGCCGGGACGAGCGGCTCGTTGTTCAGATAGCGAAATGCGACGAAGCCCGCACCCGCGAGAATGGCGGCGGCAATGAGCCCGAGGAGGATGCGCTTGCCGCGACCGCCGGGCTCATCGCCGATGGCGGTGAAGCGCGCATTGGACTCGGCATAGGGCGAATGGCCGGGATGCTGCGGATTGCGGCCAGCCTCGGCAGCGGCCTGCGCGGCGCGGCGAGCGGCCGAGAGGAAATCATGCGCGGCATGCGCCGATTCCTGCGTCGGGTTGCTGATGTCGGCTTCCTTCGGCTCGCGCGCTTCGGCGACGGTCTCTTCGCTGGCTGTGGCGAAGGGGGGCGGCACATCGCTGATCGTCTCGCTCGCCGCCACTTTCGGCGCGGCATTGGCGGGCGGCAGCGCAGGCGCTGCCAGCGGCAGGGCGGACGCTTCGGGGAAGACCGGAGTGGCGAAGGGGCTGCGGAAATCGGCTTTTGCCGGGGTGCCGAAGCCGCCCATGGGCGGCGCATCGAAATTCGGGATCGGGAAACCCTGCGCACCCGGCACGAAGCCGCCGCCGGCGCCAATCGCCGGGCTGTGCCCGACGGCCACCTGCGGTGAGAGCATCTGCGCTGGCTGGGCGAGCGCGGCCTTGGCTTCCTTTTCGAGGCGGCCGAGGCGGTCCGTCATCCGTTCGAGCATGACATGGAGCGACTCGGTCGTTTCGCGCGACCGGTTCTCGGCGACGTTCAGGCTGTCGGACATGCCGGCAATGGCGCGCTCGATCGTCTGCACGGCCTGCACCGTCATCTGCTCATTGTCATGCAGGCGGTTCGCCATCTGCTCGAGCCGGCTTTCGACGATATGCGTCGTATCGGGCAGGGGCGCGCGCGGCGCATCGAGATCGTCGAGGCGGCGGGCGATGCTCGTTACCGTCCGCTCGAAAGTCTTGAGCGTTTCGTCGGTGCGCTGTTCGGCCCGTTCAAGGCGCTGCGTGATCTCGGTGAGGCTGCGCTGGAGACTGTTGATCGTCGCCTTGTGCTGGTCGGCGTCGGTCTTGTCGGCGATGGCCTTGAGCGCTGTTTCGACGGCCTGCGCGCTCACGGAACCGACGGACTGCTCCATCTTTTCCAGGCGGCTCGCCATGGTCTGCAAATTCGTGTCGAGCGCGCGGGCACGGGCCTCGGCCGCTTCGCGCTCTTTCTCTTCCTCGCGTTCATCGACGCGCTGGGCGACCCTGCCGAGCGTCTGACGGATTTCGGCAAGCGACTCTTCCGTCCGCCGCTCCGTCGCATCGAGGTGATCGACGACGGCGTTCAAAGCCTTTTCAAGCGTCTGGATCGCCTTGTCGTCGGGATTGCGTTTCGCCGCGCGGCTGCGCTCCTGTTCCTCGAGCCGGTCGGCGAGCTGCTGAATCTTGCGTTCCAGCGGATCGAGCGTCTGGCGTTCGGGGCTCTGGTAGGCCGAGCTGTCGTCCGTCGCGCGCTCCGATTCTTCGAGCCGCGCCGCGATCTGGCTGACGGATTGTTCCAGCCGTCGCGCGAGCTCGGCGCTGCGCCTTTCGCTGTTTTCCACGCGATTGATGACTTCGCGCATGGTTTCAGCCACCGGCGCGAGGTCATAGGGGGCGGGTTGTGGAATATGGGACTGGCTTGATGGCAGCGCGGATTGAATGGGTGTTCGGCCGATTTCGTCGGTGCCGGCCTCCAGGATCATCTGGTTCAGCCATGCACCCAGCGTAACGCCCGCGCGCTGAGCCGCCTGCTTGGCGGCTTCGCGGGCCTCGGGCTCAATGCCCTTCACGCTCCAGGGGACGGCAGGTCTCATTCCGAATCACTAACCCTTTGACGCTTTTTCGCAGTATGGCCGCAAAAAGGACCGGTTCAACCGGGAGTTGCCGCGCGGATAGAGGCCCGCTACGTCGCCGCCCACTCATAAAACGGCAGACGCGGTAAATACATCATTAACGGCTGTTGAAAACTTTTAGCTTCCGCTGGCTGGAAGCGGTGTCACTCGGTCGCGAAGACCTCGGTGACATAGAGGTCGGACCCCTTTGTCGCGACGCCGACGCCCGACCGGGTGAGGGTGGCGTCTCTCAGCACCTTTCGCCGTGCAGGGTCGACGGTCCAGCTTTTGACCACCTCGCCGGCGACGGCTTGAGGCGGCTGGCTGGCGGCGTCGCGGAGAAGGCTGATCGTCTCGAAGACGTCGCCCTTGCGGTTCGGATCGACCGCCAGCACCCGTTCCCTCGTGCCCTGGCCGTCCGGATTGAAGCTGCCGACGAAGTTCCTGAGCGACATGTCGGCGCTATGGATCGCGGCCGCGCGCTGAAGGGTGGCGTCGGGGGCCAGCGGCGCGATGCCCTTTTCGCCGCGCCAGGCGTTGACGGCATCGAGTATGGCGCGGCTGAGGGCCGTCTCGCCCTGCGCTGCCGCACTGGCTCCGGCGGGCAGGGTGGTCAGGCTCACCCTCTGGGGCTTTTGTGGCTCGCCGGGGCCTTGCGTGGCGCAGGCGGCCAGCGTCAGCGCCATCGCAACACCCGTCAAAAGCCTGGAAATCTGCGGCATTCTCAACTCCCCGTCCTCTCTGTTGGGTCGAAGGATAGAACATGAGCCGCGCGATGGCGAAGTCACTATTCTTGCCCTCTTGACGCTTACGTCAACGTCAACTAGCGTGACGCCCACATAGAAAAACGGCGGAAAACGCCAGCTCATAACAGCCGTGCTCGTGCGCGGGAGGCGGACTTCGGCCCGCTGCTCCCGGAGCTTTGCGCGCGTTCGGCGACAAGGGAAACAGGAAAACGTCATGGACCACCAGTTGGATAATGCGGCCCAGGCCGCTGCTGCTGCCGCCGGACATTGCGACGGCAGTTCCGTCACCTTCTCGATCACCCAGCTTGCCGAGGAATTCGGCCTCACGACCCGGGCCATCCGCTTCTATGAGGACAAGGGCCTGCTGAAACCGGAACGTCAGGGCCAGACGCGCATCTATCATCCGCGCGACCGGGCCCGGCTCATCCTCATCGTCCGGGGCCGCCTCGTCGGCCTCGCGCTTTCCGAGATCAAGGAAATCCTCAGCCTCTACGATCTTGAAGATGGTTGCGAAACGCAGAACCGCGTCGCCATCGACAAGTTCAAGCGCCGCATTGCCAGCCTCGAAAAGCAGCGCAAGGAAATCGAGATCCAGATCTCGACGCTGAAGGAAAGCTGCCAGAAGCTGGAAGACACGCTGCAGGGCCAGATGGCCCAGGCGTTGGTCGATGCGAAGAAGCGTCCGCGCGTCGCCAGGAGCCAGCCTTCTGCCGCACAGGCAAAAACATCGGCGGCGACCGTCTGAAGTCGATCCGCTTCCAACCCGAGGACAGTAATGCCGAGCTACAAAGCACCCCTGCGGGAGTATCGTTTCCTCCTGCATGAAGCGTTCAACATTTCGCAATATTCGGAGCTTCCCGGATTCAGGGATGCGCCGCTCGATGTTGTGGATGCAATTCTCGACGAAGCTGCGAAGCTCGCCGAGGAGGTGCTGCACCCTCTCAATCAGATTGGCGATCGGGAGGGTTGCAAGCTCGCCAATGGCGTGGTGACCACGCCCTCCGGGTTCAAGGAAGCTTACAAGACCCTCGTCGAAGGCGGATGGCCGGCGCTCGTCGCCGATCCGGCCTTCGGCGGTCAGGGACTGCCCAATGCGCTGGGCGTTCTCTTCAACGAGATGGTGTCCTCGTCCAACATGGCCTTCGGCATGTATCCGGGCCTGAGCCACGGCGCCTATTCGGCAATACTTCATCACGGTACGGATGAACAGCGGGCGACCTATCTGCCCAAGCTGGTCACCGGCGAGTGGACCGGCACCATGAACCTGACGGAGCCGCATTGCGGCACCGATCTGGGCCTGCTGCGCACCAAGGCTGTGCCGAACGGCGACGGCTCTTATGCCATCACCGGCACGAAGATTTTCATTTCCGCCGGCGAGCACGATCTTGCCGACAACATTCTCCATCTCGTGCTGGCGCGCACCGAAGGCGCGCCCGCGGGCATCAAGGGCATTTCGCTCTTCATCGTGCCCAAGTTCCTCGTGAAGGAAGACGGCAGCCTCGGGAGCCGCAACGGTGTTTCCTGCGGCGCGCTCGAACACAAGATGGGCATTCACGGCAATGCGACCTGCGTTCTCAACTATGACGGCGCCAGAGGCTGGCTCGTCGGCGAGGAGAGCAAGGGCATGCGCGCCATGTTCACGATGATGAACGAAGCGCGTCTCGGCGTTGGCCTGCAGGGCCTTTCGCAGTCGGAAGCGGCCTATCAGAATGCGCTCGCCTATGCGAAGGATCGCATTCAGGGCCGCTCGCTGACCGGCCCGAAGGAGGCGGACAAGCCCGCCGACCCGCTGCTCGTCCATCCCGATGTGCGGCGCATGCTGCTCAATGCCAAGGCCTTCAACGAAGGCGCCCGCGCGCTGCTCGTCTGGACGGCTCTTCATGGCGATCTCAGCCACGCTTCCGACGATCCGAAGGCGCGCGAATTCGGCGACGACATGATGGCGCTGCTCACGCCGGTGGTGAAGGGCTACCTCACCGATCGCGGTTTCGCGAACGCGGTCGAGGCGCAGCAGGTTTATGGTGGCCACGGCTATATCGAGGAGAACGGCCTCAGCCAGTATGTGCGCGATGCGCGCATCGCCATGATCTATGAAGGCGCGAATGGCGTTCAGGCGCTCGACCTCGTCGGCCGCAAGCTGGCGCAGAATGGCGGCCGCGGCGTTTTCGGGTTCTTCAAGCTGATCGACGATTTCGTTGCTGCGAATACGAAGGCCGACACCGAGAGCTTCATGAATGCGCTGGTCGGCGCGCGCAAGGACCTCGAAGCGGCAACGCTGTGGTTCATGGAGAACGCGCTGGAGAATCCCGACAATGCCGGCGCCGGCTCCTTCGACTATCTCCAGCTTTTCGGCGTCACGGCCGTCGCCTTCATGTGGGCGATGATGACGAAGACGGCGACGGAGAAGCTCGCGGCGGGTGGCGCAGACAGGGCCTTCTACGAAGCGAAGCTCAAGACGGCGCGCTACTACTTCGAGCGCGTCGTGCCCGAGACGGCGACGCATCTCGCGCGTATTCGCGTGGGCGCTGCGCCATTGATGGATTTCGCCGCCGACGAGTTCTGATCGGCGGATATCGTTTGATAACAAAAAGCCCGAAAATCGGGCGCAGACAGGAGAGCGAAACAGATGGATTTGATCGCCGGTTACAAGTCACCCTGGCTCACGGAAGAGCTGGAAATTCTTCAGGACGCGGTTCGCAAGTTCTACGAAAAGGAATTCACGCCGCATTCCGATCGCTGGAACAAGCAGGGCCACGTCGATCGCGACGCCTGGAACAAGGCGGGTGCGGCCGGCATCCTCTGCGCCTCGATCTCCGAGGAATACGGCGGCGGCGGCGGCCATTTCGCCCATGAAATGGTCATCGCCCAGGAAATGGGACGCGCGGGCGTCAGCGGCTTCGGCAATTCGGTGCATTCGGGCATCGTCGCTCACTACATCGAAGCCTATGGCACCGAAGAGCAGAAGAAGAAGTGGCTGCCGAAAATGGCGACGGGCGAAATGGTCGCCGCCATCGCGATGACGGAACCGGGCACCGGCTCCGACCTTCAGGGCGTCAAGACGACGGCGAAGAAGGTCGGCAACCAGTATGTCATCAACGGCCAGAAGACCTTCATCACCAATGGTCAGCAGTCCACGCTGATCTGCGTCGTGGCGAAGACCGATCCCGCGGCCGGCGCGAAGGGCATCTCGCTCATCATGGTCGAAACCGAAGAAGTCGAAGGCTTCCGCCGTGGCCGCAACCTCGACAAGATCGGCATGCATGCGCAGGACACGTCGGAACTCTTCTTCGACGACGTGAAGGTTCCGACCTCGAACCTCCTCGGCACCGAGGAAGGCCGCGGCTTCATCCAGCTCATGCAGCAGCTGCCGCAGGAACGCCTCATCATCGCCGTGCAGGCCTGCGTTGCGATGGAGAAGGCGGTGAACCTCACCGCCGCCTATGTCAAGGAGCGCAAGGCTTTCGGCCAGTCGCTGCTCGACTTCCAGAACACGCAGTTCAAGCTTGCCGAGTGCAAGACGGAAGCCGCGATTGCTCGCGTCTTCACCGATGACTGCGCGATGAAGCTTCTCGACGGCAAGCTCGATGCGACGACGGCGGCCATGGCGAAGTGGTGGACGACGGAGAAGCAGTGCCAGATCGTCGATACCTGCCTGCAGTTCTTCGGCGGCTATGGCTACATGATGGAATATCCCATCGCGCAGATGTACCAGGACATGCGCATTCAGAAGATCTATGGCGGCACCAACGAGATCATGAAGCTGCTGATCGCGCGTACGCTCTAATTGCGTTCTGCCTCGCACTTGGAGATGCGGCGCTCTCGCGCCGCGTCTCCTGGCGGGGAACCCATTCAAGAATATTCCTCGTCCTGAGGGTGCTGCTGCATCCTCAAGGGTTGGGGCCATGGAACCAGACAGGAGACGGAAATGACCGACTGTTATGTCTATGACACCGTGCGCACGCCGCGCGGCAAGGGCAAGAAAGACGGCGCGCTGCACGAAGTGACCGCGCTTGAACTCGGCACCCAGGTGCTGAAGGCCATTCGCGACCGCAACGGCCTCGACACGTCGCGCGTCGACGATGTCGTCTTCGGTTGCGTCGATCCGGTCGGCGAGCAGGGCGGCGACATCGCGCGCATCGCGGTGCTGAACGCGGATTACGCTGATACGGTTGCGGGCGTGCAGATCAACCGCTTCTGCGCTTCGGGCCTCGAGGCCACGAACATGGCGGCAGCCAAGGTCATGTGCGGCGAGGCCGACATGGCCATCGGCGGCGGCGTCGAGTCGATGTCGCGCGTCGGCATGGGCGCTTCGGGCGGCGCCTGGTCGAGCGATCCGCAGATCGCCTTCAAGTCCTATTTCACGCCGCAGGGCATTGGCGCCGATCTCGTCGCGACGAAGTACGGCTTCAGCCGCGCCGATGTCGACGGCTACGCCATCGAAAGCCAGAAGCGCGCCGCGAATGCCTGGGAGAAGGGCTACTTTAAGAAATCCGTCATTCCGGTGAAGGACATCAACGGCCTTACCATTCTCGACCATGACGAGCACATGCGCCCCGATGCGACCATGCAGTCGCTTGCCGCGCTGACGCCGTCCTTCGCCTCGCTCGGCGAATTCGCCTTCGATGGCGTCGCCTTCGAGCGCTACCCCGAAGTCGAGGAAATCATCCACATGCACCATGCCGGCAATTCGTCCGGCATCGTGGATGGCGCTTCCGCCGTTCTCGTCGGCAATCTCGACACCGGCAAGGCGATGGGCCTGAAACCCCGCGCGCGCATCCGCGCCATGGGCTCGATCGGCTCGGAACCCTGCATCATGCTCACCGGCCCGGCGGACGTGTCGCGCAAGGTGTTGAAGAAGGCCGGCATGCGGCCCGAGGACATCGACCTCTATGAGCTCAACGAAGCTTTCGCTTCCGTCGTGCTGCGCATGATGCAGGCGCTCGACATTCCGCACGACAAGATGAACGTCAATGGCGGCGCCATCGCCATGGGCCATCCGCTCGGCGCCACCGGCGGCATGATCCTCGGCACGGTGCTCGATGAACTCGAGCGCCGCGATCTGAACACCGCGCTCATCACGCTCTGCGTCGGCGCGGGCATGGGCACGGCCACCATCATCGAGCGTGTGTGAGGCGAACAATGACCACTTACGAAAACTTCAAATTCGAAGTCGACAGCGACGGCATCGCCCTCATCACCTGGGACATGCCGGGCCGTTCGATGAACGTGCTCTCGCAGAGCTCCATGGCCGATATCGCATCGATCATCGGCGAGATCGTTTCCAACGACGCCATCAAGGGCGCGGTCCTCACCTCCGGCAAGGATGCGTTCTGCGCCGGTGCCGACCTCTCGATGATGGGCGGTCAGGCGGGCGGCTCGGGTTCGGGCTCCAAGGAAGATCGCATCAAGGCGATGTATGAAGGCAACCTCGCCTTCAACATGCTGCTCCGCAAGCTCGAGACCTGCGGCAAGCCCATTGCCGCCGCGATCAACGGCGTGGCGCTTGGCGGCGGCCTCGAAGTGACGCTGGCCTGCCACTACCGTGTGGTGGCCGACAATCCGAAGATCCAGCTCGGCCTACCGGAAGCCAAGGTCGGCCTTCTGCCCGGCGGCGGCGGCACGCAGCGTCTGCCGCGACTGATCGGTGCGGCGAACGCTTTGCCGCTCATCCTTCAGGGTACGGCGCTTTCTCCCGAGAAGGCGCTGAAGGCCGGCATCGTCCACAAGGTCGTGCCTGCCGCCGAACTGATCGGCGCCGCCAAGGCGTGGCTCAAGGAAGGCCTTGCCCAGCCGAAGGTCAAGCTCGGCAAGAAGGGCCCCGAGGTCTATGCCATCGCCATTCAGCCCTGGGACCGCGAAGGCTATCGCATCCCCGGCGGCGGTCCGCACGAGGCGAAGGGCGGCCAGGCCTTCACCATCGGCAATGCGACACTCCACAAGACGACGCATGGCAACTTCCCGGCGCAGCAGTTCATCATGTCCTGCGTCTATGAAGGCATTCAGGTGCCCATCGAGGCGGGTCTCAGGATCGAGACGCGCTACTTCACGAAGCTGCTGATGGACCCGCGCTCCAAGGCGATGATCCGTTCGCTCTTCCTCTCGATGCAGGAACTCGGCAAGGGCGCTCGCCGTCCCGCCGGCGTTGCTGAATTCAAGGTGAAGAAGCTCGGCATCCTCGGCGCGGGCATGATGGGCGCGGGCATTGCCTATGTCTCGGCTCAGGCCGGGATGGAAGTCGTGCTTCTCGACACCGATCAGGCCAATGCCGAAAAGGGCAAGGCCTATTCGGAAAAGCTGCTCGCCAAGCAGCTCGAAAAGGGCAAGACGACTCAGGACAAGGCCGACGCGCTTCTCGCCCGCATCAACCCGACGACCAGCTATGACGATCTCAAGGGCGCCGACCTCATCATCGAGGCGGTGTTCGAAAACCGCGAGATCAAGGCCGACGTGACGAAGAAGTCCGAGCCGATGCTGGCCGCAGGCGGCATCTACGGCTCGAACACGTCGACCCTGCCGATCACGGGTCTGGCGGAGGCCGCGAAGGCGCAGGAGAACTTCATCGGCATCCACTTCTTCTCGCCCGTCGACAAGATGCAACTCGTCGAGATCATCATGGGTCAGCGCACGAGCCAGGAAACCCTGGCCAAGGCGATGGACTATGTGAAGCAGATCCGGAAGACGCCGATCGTCGTCAACGACAGTCGCGGCTTCTACACCTCGCGCTGCTTCGGCACCTATGTCGGCGAAGGCCTTGCCATGCTTGCCGAAGGCATCAAGCCGGCGATCATCGAGAATGTCGGCCGGTCGACCGGCATGCCCATGCCGCCGCTGGCGCTCAACGACGAAGTCTCGCTCGATCTCGCCTACAAGGTGCGCGAGCAGACGAAGAAGGACCTTGGCGACAAGTATGTCGCCGCGCCCGCCGACAAGATCGTCGAGCAGATGGTGGTCGAGCTTGGCCGCGTCGGCAAGAAGTCCGGCAAGGGCTTCTACGACTACACGGCCGACGGCAAGAAGAAGCTCTGGCCGGGTCTCGCCGAAATCGCAAAGACGTCGAAGGACATCGACGACGTCGATGTGGCGGAACTGAAGAAGCGTTTCCTCTACATCCAGGCGCTCGAAGCGGCACGCTGCTTCGAGGAAGGCGTCGTCACCGATGTGCGCGACGCCGATGTCGGCGCGATCCTCGGCTGGGGCTTCGCGCCCTGGGCCGGCGGTCCGCTCTCGCTGATCGACATGATCGGCGCGAAGGAGTTCGTCGATACCTGCGACAAGCTCGCGCAGAAATATGGCGAGCGCTTCAAGCCGAACAAGCTGCTGCGCGACATGGCCGAAAAGGGCGACACGTTCTACGCTCGCTTCGCGCCGGAGAAGGCCGCAGCCTGATAGAGGCTCCATCGATCATGAAAAGCCCGGGCTCTCGCCCGGGCTTTTTTGTTTCGAAATAGGACGTTTGTAATCGATCTGTCATTTTTCTGACGTCCAGCCTTCGTGAAAGCTGGGTTTAAACCACCCATACGGGCAAATGGCCGCGCCTGCGCGGGCAGCACTTTATGGGGGTCTTTCATGCTTCGCGAGTTTCGGAGCGGTCGCATTGCGTACCGCGCGTCGATTTCTGTGCTGCTCGGTTCGGCCGCCACGATAGCGCTCTTGTCGATGTCGTCTCCGGCTGCCGCAGCTTGTTTGTCGGACACGACCGCAGGCAATCTGACGGCGACGGATGGAAGCTGCGTCGCGTCGGGCACCACCATCGACAACTCGACGGCGATCAACAAGACGCCGATCACCATGACGACCGGCGCCTCCGGTAACCCTACCGACTTCACGAACGCAGGCACGATCCACTCGGTTTCCGGCTCGACGCTTTCTGCCATCGGCACGAAGAGCAACAATTACGTCTCGGTCATCAACTCGGGAACGATCCAGTCCGATGCCTCGAACCCGACGAGCGATACGGGTGCGGCGATCAGGCTCGGCACCGGCATCTCCATCGACAACTCCGGCACGATCTCGGCAAGCGGCAACCCGGCGGCGACCCAGAATGGCTATACGGTCTATATCGGCAGCGGGAGCGTCACCAACGAGGTTGGCGGCCTGATCGTGAACACGGCTGGCGCGACTGTGGCGGCAACCGTTACGGACGCCGATCTGACGCAATACCTGACCGTCGATTCCAATGTCTACGCCCTGTATGTCGGCAAGAAAGGCGCCTCGACGGTCATCAACTACGGCACCATTCGCGCGACGGGCAATGCCGCGAGCACCGACGCCGATCCCGATGGTCTGGCCAATGAAGGCGAAGTCGGCGCCGTGCGTCTGGGCGATCCGGGGTATGCCGGCACCGTCCTGGAGAACTACGGCACGATCGAGACGACCGGCCAGATCGTTACCGGCGGCCTGCACAACAACGACAGCATCGGCGACATGTACGGCGTTCGCGTCGACGGCAAGAAAGGCGTCATCTACAACTACGCTGGCGCCGCGATTACCGGCGGCAAGCACGGCATCACCATCGACAAGGATGCCTCGGGCACGACCATTTACAACTGGGGCGCCATCACGGGCGAGAACGGTTCAGGCGTCGGTTCCGATGCGACGGACAATGCCTCTGTCGTCTCCGTCTATAACTATGCTGGCGCGACGATCACCGGCACCTGGAATCAGGCGGCCTATGTAGGGGGCAACGCGGCCTATTCCTTCGGCGATGGCGATGGCGTGGACATTGACCATATCGCCTATGTCGAGAACTACGGCACCATTCAGGGCACGGGCGCGCACGGCATAAAGCCGGGCGAGACCGATCCCAGCAAGAGCGAAGGTCTGGCGCTCGGCGGCGGTACCGTCATCAACGGCGACGAGTCGCACACGTTGGCGCTGATCTCCGGCGCCAACTACGGCATAACGGTCGATGACAGCGCCAATGGCGACGCCTTTGGTGCGACCTCGATCACCAATTACGGCACCATCCGCGGTCTCGACGGCTACGCGATCCGGCTCGCCGATGACGCGGGTCTCTGGAGCAATACGATCACGAACTACGGCACCATTTCCGGCACCTCGGCGACGAGCGTGATGATGGGCAATGGTGACGATACCTTCAACAATTTCGGCGGTTCGGTCACGGGCATCGTCGATGCCGAAGGCGGCTCCGACACGCTCAACATCGACCGCGGCGACATCTTCGTGCTGGCGGGGGCGAACTGGATCAATTTCGAAAAAACGAATGTGAAGTCCGGCCTCGTCGCGCTGCTCGGCGATTATACGAGCGCGGATACCTTCACCGTGTTCAACGGCGCGGGTGTCATCGGCAACGACACGGTCACGACCTCGCTATTCACCAATAATGGCGCGGTGGGAACCGGCACAGACTCGACGCTCGGCACTTTCTCTGTCGATGGCGACTACGCCCAGGGTTCGACCGGCAGCTATTTCGTGAAGATCAACGGCACCGGCAGCTCCGACCTCGTCGACGTTACCGGCAGTGCGACGCTCAATGGCGCGGTTGAAGTCTCGTCGCTTTCGACGCATTTCCGCTCCGACCTGACCTATACGATTCTTCAGGCCGACAGCCGCACGGGCACATTCTCGTCGCTGGTGGACAATATCGATGCGGCTTTCGTCGCGCCGACCTTGAGTTATACGTCGAATGCGGTTTTGCTCGGCTTCGAGCGCAACGGCGTCAGCTACCGGAGCGTCGCGAACACGCCGAACGGCTACGCCGTCGCGGGCGCGCTCGACAATGCCCATGACAATGCCAGCGGCGATCTCGCCGAGATCCTCGCCTATATCGACACAGGCACGGAAGGCGAGGCAGCCAACGCCTTCAACCAGATGGCGCCCGACAATCCGACCGCCCCTGTAAGGCAGGCCCTTATCGGCACCGCGGGCACGATTGGATCGATCATCTCCGGTCGCATCGACGCGCAGCATATGGCCCTGCGGAGTGGCGGAACGCGCCTCGCCGCCTCCGGCACGGACGGCGACCTCACGGCCTCGCTCGTCGGCAATGCGGGGCTGCACCCCGAATGGGGCGTTTGGGCGCGCGGCTTCGGCCTTTTCGGCAACGCATCCTCCGATGCCGGTCTCGCCAACGGCTACGACTATCGCGGTGGCGGCATCGTCGCGGGCCTCGACCGCTATCTCGGCGATACGACGGTCGTCGGCCTCTCGGCGAGCTATGCTCATGCCAATGCCGATCATTCGCGCGCCGGCAGCGATAGCGAGGTGTCGGCCTATGAACTTGGCGCCTATGCCGGTTCGAGCTTCGGCGGTTTCGATCTCTCGGCCCGCGCCGCCGCCGCCTATAACGACTACAGCACGGCGCGGCGCGTCGTCTTCGGCGCCATCGATCGCACGGCCAATGGCTCGTTCGGCGGCTATATGCTGACCGCGCAGGGGGAGGCGGGCTATCACGTCGCGCTCGGCGGCGAGGCATGGCTGAAGCCGATTGTGGGCATCGACGTGGTGAACTTCCACACCGACTCCTACACGGAGACCGGCGCCGGCGGGCTCAACCTCGCGCAGGACTCGCAGTCGGAGACACTGGTGCGCAGCTCGCTCGGCGCGGCCATTGGCACGAGCTTCGAAGCGCCGACCGCCAATGCGACAGTGTCGCCCTCGCTCGATCTGCGCTGGGGCCATGACATTTCCCAGCCTGACGGCACGGCGATGGCCTCCTTCGCCTCGACGCCCGGCTCCAGCTTCGTCTATGCCCAGAAGGCGGTCGATCGGGACGCATTGCTCGCCAATCTCGGCGTCACGGCCACGTCTCCGGGCGGCCTCTCCATCGGCCTCGCCGGAACATCGGATATCCGCAGCGACGCGAAAGGATATGGCCTCTCGCTCAAGCTGCTCTACGCCTGGTAAGCGCGGCTTTTCTTCAGCGCCGCCCCGTTCCTGCGATCTTCCGCGACTGAAGGAAGGTAGCTTGAGCGGGGCGGCGCTTTTTGCGTTGTGGCGGCGCGCGGCCCCTTGGGGGGATCGAAACAGCCGCTAAGATCGGCGCATGACGACTTCGATTCGACTTCCGATCATGGCCGCGCTGGCGCTTGTTGCCCCGCTATTCGTCGGCGCGCCTGCACATGCGGCGGCGCAGGAAGACCTGCTTTGCGACCGCGCGCCCGCAGGCAGCGTGCCCGCTGTGCCAAAGCCATTCAATCTCTGGGCGGTGATCGTCTGTTCCGCATCTGGCCATGCATTGGTGCCCATCGAAGGCATGGTCTGGCTGGCGCATGGAACCGCAGAGCCCGTGTCTGTCCTCGCCTTGCCGCCGGCCGCGACTCCAATGTCGACGAAGACGAAGGATTTCGATCCGCGCTACGGGGTGCGCTTCACGGCGCTTTATGCGGCCGAGGCGAAAGGCGCAAAGCGAGATCGCGCGCTATCTCATCTCAAGGCGGCATTGGGGACGAGGCCGGCGCCGAAGCTCGATCGCGTCTTTCAGCTCGACGCACTCAGCAGCATCTATGCCATGCGCTACAACATCTATTTCTATCTTGAAGGGCGCCGTCCGCGCATGGCGCTTGTCTGCATCGATCAGTGCCAGGAGGCCCTGCCGATGGACATCATGACGGCCAAGGAAGCGAAGGCGCGTGGTGTACGCCTTCGCTGATCTTCGTTCGGCCCGTTACATGCCCATGCCTGGGCCCATCATGCCGCGATGCACGAAGGGGGCTGCGAGGACGCTGATGACGATCATCAGCACGAACCATGCGACGACAACTGCCGCCGTGTAGACGAGCGCTTTCTCCTGCGGCGCCTTCATCAGCTTCGGCAGACCGCGATAGAGAGGATAGAGCGAGTAAAGGCCGACAATGCTGAGCGCGCTCAGCGCCGGTATGATGGCGAAAATGCCGGCGAGCCAGAAGGCCGTCATCGAATAGGCCGCGACCTTGAAGGCCTGTATCCGATCCTTGGTGCCGCCAAAGGTCGGGGCGAGCTGTTCGATGACCAGGGCCAATACGCCGACCATGATAAGGCCGAGAATGTACTGGACGATGGCTCCGGCAATCGCGCTGCCAAGGGGCAGGCGGAACGAGTAGCCCATGGCGCCATAGCCGAAGACGACCCTGCCGATGGCCGCAGCGAGCGGCGGAATGGCCGCCAGGACCCCGATATAGCCCGTATAGAGGCTTTGGATCGTCGGCTTTTCGCCGTCGATCTTGTCCCATTCCGTATCGGGCGACATGAGGATGTTCTTGGCGCGGTCTATGATCGACGCCGCGTCGGGTGTCTCGAAACTGGTCATGGCTGCTCCCCTCGAGTTGGACCTCAAAGCGCCGCCCGCGCAGAGCCGCATCGCTGAATCGCAGGCGGAACATCCGGGAAGTCTCGGAGCCTCGCGCAGCCTTGTCAAACGTCGAGCGCTGGGGGATTCGCGCCGGAGGGCGCTGTCCGCAGGGAGAGAGGCGAGGCAAAAGCCTGTTCGGCGGGAACCGGACGTCCGATTCCCGCCGAAAGTCAGCCTAGAACATGAACCAGGCGAAGGCGGCCACCGTGTTGTTGTCGGAGGCATTCCGTCCGGCGCCGTCATAGTTGGACCTTGCGCCATTGAACTTCATGTAATCAGTATACTGAAGGCCTAGGCGCAGATTGACGTGGTGTCCGAAGGGTGCATCGTCCTTGCCGAAGGGCGTGTAGTCGATCTCGGCATTGATGCCATTCGAGTCCGGCGAACCGTTGAAGCTGTCGCCGTAAAGACCGAGATCCGTCGACCCCCATATGTCGAAATATCCGAGCGAGAAGGTGTAGGTCTGGAGGTAGGTGTAGGCCGCCGTCAGGTTGGCCGAACGCAGCGTGTTGCTGCCGTTCGTTCCGCTCAGCACGGAGCTTGCACCCAGGTTTTGATGCTCGTTGATGAAGGCGGCGTATATGCTGAAGTTGTTGTCTTCATCGCCGAGATAATCATAAGTCGCATCGAGCCCCATATCCGTCGCGCGATCCGTCCCGGCGCTGCGGTCCTGACCGGGGAACACATTGGCCGAGAGGCCGAATGTTCCGAGCGAGACGTAATGGGAACCGAATTGATGCTGCGCGGCGACGCGCCAGTAAGGCGCCGCACCATTGATGCGGTTCTCGCCCATGGGCGAAACGCCGAGAATGGTCTGCGTTCGATCCGAGAGGTTCCCGTAGACGCCGACTTCCGTATAGAGCCAGTCGTCCCACATCGCATAGACGCTGCTGCCGAGAACCTGTTGCGCGAAGCCGCCCGCAATCACGGGCGCCGCCGCTGGCGCGGGCGCGAGGCCGGCTGCGGAGAAGGGGGTGCTCCAGGCAGGCGTCGAGTTCCAGAGGTCCTGAACGGTCGGGTTGTTGTTGACCGAGACGCCGAGAACCGCACTCACATCGCCGAAATTTGCGGTGTCGGCATAGCGGACGTCGACATTGTCCCATGCGAAGCGTCGCGCGATGCCGTCATAGGTCGTCTGCACGAAGGCGCCGAGATGGTCGAGAATCTTGCCGCCGTAGAAGAGGCTGACCTGATCGACGGAGGGGTTGTCATTGGGCGCGAAATGCGGGGCCGCGCCGCCATCCTGGCCCTTCTCGGTATGGGTGAGATAGGACTGCAGCATGGCGCTGACTTTCGGAACGCCGGTTTCGCCGCTGTCCCAGACATAGCCATTGAGTTTGAAAAGGCGGCCCATGGGGGTGAGGGCAGGGCCGAAGGAGCCGACATGGCAGGAGGAGCAGGGCTGGTCGGTCTGTTCAGCGAACGCTGGAATAGCCTCTGCGGATTGTGGACTGAAGACAGCGAACAGCGAGATCAGACACAGAACAGCCGTCGCAACATGGCCGGCAAACGCCGGCCATTTTCTTCCAATCATCGTACCCCTCCACAAAGGACAGTTGCATTGTCCCAATGTATTAAAGGGGCATTCGTGCGTCGGGGCGTTAATTCGAAGCCATGAGCCGGCAAGGTCTTATCCATATATGTCCTTGATGTAATGAGGGAATCCGAGGCGCCGGGGGCGTCGCCGCATATGCAGGTGCACTTTTGCTCAACCTTGCATATCGTCGGCGACCGGATATAAGCCTCGTTAATGTACAGCATTAACCGGCAACGCGAGACGGGAAGAGACGACGGAATGACTGAGGGATATGAGTTCTACGGCGCCGAGGTGAGCTACTACAGCGGCAAGGTTCGCGCCTATCTGCGCTACAAGCGCATTCCCTTCATCGAATATGGCGCGACGGCGGAGATCTATCGCAACGTGATCCTGCCGCGTGTGGGTTGGCCCGTGATCCCGATCGTCGTGACGCCCGAGGGCGAGACGCTGCAGGACTCGACCGACATCATCGACGCGCTCGAAGAACGTTTCCCCGAGGCGCCGGTCTATCCCGCGACCACGAAGCAGCGGCTTGCCGCACTTCTGCTCGAGCTCTATGGCGACGAATGGCTGAAGATTCCGGCGATGCATTATCGCTGGACCAGGAATCGCGAATTCGCGCTTTCCGAATTCGGCAGGCTTTCCGCGCCGGAGCTTCCGCCGGAAGGGCAGCGCGAGGTGGCCGACAGGATTTCGAAGCCGTTCGCGGGCGCGCTTCCCTTTCTGGGCGCGACGCCGAAGACGGCCGAAGCCATCGAGAAATCCTATGAAGCGCTGCTCGGCGAGCTCGATCGGCATTTCGCGGCTCACGAATTCCTGTTCGGCTCGCGGCCTTCAATCGGCGATTTCGGCCTGATCGGCCCGCTTTATGCTCATCAGTTCCGCGACCCGGCCTCCGGCGAGTTGATGAAGCGCATTGCGCCCAATGTCGTGCGCTGGGTTCAGCGCATGATGAAGCCGCCGCACCCGAAGGGCGGCGAGTTTCTCCCCCGAGACGAGGTGCCGGAAACCCTTGTTCCCATTCTCGCCCGGATGATGCGGGAAATGGTTCCCGTCCTCGTTTCGACCGCTCATCTCTTCACGAAGTGGGTTGCGGAGCATCCGGGCGCCAGGGAAGGAGCCGAGGAGATACCCCGCGCCATCGGCATGCATGCATTCACGCTCGAAGGCGCGCAGGAAAACCGCGCCGTCTTCCCCTACGATCTCTGGATGCTGCAGCGTCCGCTGGATTTTCTCTCCAGCCTTGAAGCCGATGAAAAGCTTCGCGCCGCCGATCTTCTCAGCGCGGCGGGCGGTGAAACATTCCTCGACTTCCCGGCTTTTCCCCGCGTCACGCGGAAGAATTTCAAGATCGCTCTGGCCTGACACCTCCCCGGAGCCCGGGGAGGTGCGGCCATTGCGCCCATATTCCGGGCTTGAAAAGGGACGGCGGGTCCGGTAGCTCCCTATCACGATGACAATGAAAACCGCACGTCTGGCCGGTTTTTACGTCGCGCTTGCGGCGATGCTTTTCCGCGCCTTCCTGCCGGATGGCTGGATGCCGGCGCCGCGGGTGCAGAATGCCGGGGCCGCCTGGGCGCCCTTTGTCATCTGTACCTCGAACGGCCTTGCCGAGCGCCATGATGGCCATGGCCCCGCGCAGCATGACGGCGACCATGAGCAGCGCTACGCTCCCTGCGCCTATGCAGCGGCCGCGCATCTGGCGGTGCCCGAAGCGGTTGTCGTCGTTGCTCTCTATAGCGCTTCTTACCTGCCGGCGCGGCCCAGTGCGGTCAGCGACCTTCCCCTCCAGCGGGAACTCTTTTCGCGAGAGCGATCCCGCGCCCCGCCGTTCCTGACGATCTGACACGAAAACGCTCGCGAAGTGTGAGGCCAAGGCCTCGCGCGAGCACCTGTCTTTGTCAGTCCTCGGGAAGGGGCAATCAAAATGCATATTCGTTTCAACGGGCGCCTGCTGGGCAGCAGCGCGCTCTCCCGCTCGTTCATGGCTCTTGCGCTGCCGGTTCTCTTCTGGCCTGCAATGGCCGCAGCGCAGGGCGCGACGCTTCTGCCGCCGGTCGATGTCGAGTCGCCGGAGGAGCAGGTCGATTTCGGCTACTCGCCTCTCACGGAGACGAGCCTTTCGCCGCTCGAACTCCTGAAGAAGCGTGCCCATACCAGCGACACGGCCTCCCTGCTTGAAGATATCGCCGGTGTCAGCACCTACAAGGCGGGCGGGGTGTCGAACCTGCCGGTCATCAACGGCCTGGCAGACGATCGCATTCGCGTCGTCGTCGACGGCATGGTGATGTCGTCGGCCTGTCCGAACCACATGAATTCGCCGCTCTCCTATGTCGATCCGACAGGCGTCGGCTCGGCGAAGGTGCTCGCGGGACTTACGCCTGTCAGCATGGGCGGCGACAGCATTGCCGGCACCATCGTCGTTAACAGCCCTGCGCCGCTTTTCGGCACGTCCGAAAGCGTCTCGATACTCGAAGCGACGGCCTCCAGCTTCTATCGCAGCAATGGCGATGCGCTGAGCGGTGCGGTGTCCGCGACTGCGGCCAATGACAAGGTGAGCGTCAGCTACAAAGGCTCCGTCGCCAGTTCCGGAAATTATGACGGTGGCGGTGACGACGGCGAGGTCCGTTCGAGCGAATACAAATCCTACAATCACGCGCTGAGGCTTGCAGCCCGCAACGGCAGCAATCTCGTCGTGCTCGAAGCCGGGCAGCAATATCTTCCCTATGAGGGTTATCCGAACCAGTACATGGACATGACGGATAACCGGTCGAAATACGTCAATGGCCGCTACGAAGGCGACTTCGACTGGGGCAAGTTCGAGGCCCGCGCCTTCTGGCAGGGCGTCGATCACGAGATGAATTTCCTCGACGACAAGGGTGGCATGGCCGACGGTGGCATGCCCATGAACACCAGCGCTGACAATGCAGGCTATGAAGTCAAGGCGACCTTCGCGCTGAAGGACGGCGGGTCAATCCGCGTCGGCAATGAGTTCAATCTCCAGCGTCTCGACGACTGGTGGCCGCCCGTCGCCATGAGCATGATGATGGGGCCCGACACCTACATCAACATCAATGGCGGCAAGCGCGACCGTCTCGGCACCTTCGCCGAATGGGACGCGAAATGGACGGCAAGCTGGTCGACGCTGCTCGGCATCCGCAATGACACGGTGTGGACGGATGCCGGCGACGTCCAGTCCTATGGCTGCGGCATGATGTGCATGACTGACGACATGGCGGCCATGAACTTCAATGCGGCGGAACACAAGCGGACATTCGTCAATTTCGACGTGACCGCCATCGCGAAATATGAGGCGAACGAAACCTCGGCCTTCGAATTCGGCTATGCGAGGAAGTCGCGCGCGCCGAACCTCTATGAACTCTATGCATGGGGCCGCGGATCGATGGCGAGCCGCATGATCGGCTGGTTCGGCGATGGCAACGGTTATGTCGGCAATCTCGATCTCGATTCCGAAATCGCCAACACGCTGAGCGCCACGGCGGACTTCCACAGCGCCGAACGGAGCTGGGAAGTGAAGGTCACGCCTTACTACACCTATGTCGAAGACTATATTGGCGTGAAGAAGATCGCCTCGCTCTCGGGCGGCTTCTCGCAGTTCCAGTTCGTCAATCACAATGCCGAACTCTATGGGCTCAACCTTGCGGGCAAGCTCGGCCTCTGGAAGTCCGATGCGGTGGGCGAGGGCACGCTGAAAGGCACGCTCGGTTATGTCCACGGCGAGGACCTCACGACCGGCGGCGACCTCTATCACATCATGCCGCTCAATGCGTCGCTGACGCTTGAGGAGGTCTATGGCGACTGGGCAGGCCATGTCGAGCTCAAGGGTGCGGCGCGTAAATCCTCCGTGGACGATCTGCGCAACGAGCCCGAAACGCCGTCCTATCTTCTCGTCAATCTCGGGGGCTCCTACACCTGGCAGCATGTCCGCATCGATCTCGGCGTGGATAACCTCTTCGACAAGGCCTATGACGAACCGCTCGGCGGCCTCTCGCTCGGCGATTACAAGGCATCGGGCAACACGATCCTGCGGCCTGTGCCCGGGATTGGGCGTTCGCTCAATGTCGGTCTGACGCTAAGCCTCTGATGTTCGCTGGCGCGGGCCCCTCCGGCAGCCATTGGCTCCGCCGCGCCCTCACGGCTGCGGCCAGTCTCGCAATCAATGCGGGGCTGGCCGCGGGCCTGCTCATGCCTGCTTCCACGCAACAAGTGGGGACTGGCGCAAAGGAAATGCTCGTTCGCATCATTTCCGAAGCCGAGCTGCGCAAGCCTGTGCCTGCTGAAAAGCCCCTGCCCGCAAGGGAAAAGAAGCCGGCATCTGTCGTCCGCCCGAGGCCCGTTCCGAAACAGGCGTCGCAGAAGCCGGCGCCCATGGCCGTTGCGCCGCAACAGCAGGCGGAGCCGGTCGAAACCCGCAGTGCGATTTCCAGCGATGCCGAAACGCGCGCAGCGGGCATTCGTGCCTATGGCAGCCACGTCTGGAAGCGCATTGCCGAAGTGAAACCAAAGGGTATTCATCTTCCGGGTACGGCCTATGCGACCTTTTCCCTGACCCGGGAAGGCCGCATCGCCGCGATCCGCATTTCGAAATCGAGCGGCAGCGCGCGGCTCGATGCGCTTGCGCTCCGCACGATTGAAGCAGCCGCGCCTTTCGACGCGCCGCCTGCCGATCTCACGGAAGCCGATCTCGTCTTTGAGATACCGCTCAACTTCCGCTGATCACTTCACCTGACCGCCATCGACGACGAGCACCGCGCCTGTGATGAAGCTCGCGCGGGGAGAGGCGAGGAAAAGTGCGGCATCGGCGATTTCCTCCACCTTGCCGAAGCGGCGCAGCGCCACTTCGCGCCGGACCCAGCGGTTCCAGTCGTCGGGGCGCTCCCTCGTGTTCTTGTCCCAGACCCCGTCTTCGAAAAGAATGTTGCCGGGCGCGATGGCGTTGACGCGAATGCCTTCCTTGCCGACCGACTTGGAGAGCGCGCGCGTTGTGTGGTTCACCGCGGCCTTCGAAGCCGCATAGGTGACCGAAGTGCCGAGCGCATCGACGCCGGCAATCGACGAAATGAAAATGATATTCGCGCCTGCGCGCATATCGGCCGGGTGCTTCAGGATGCGCTTCAACGCCTCGCGGGCGAGGAAGTAGGAGCCGGACAGGTTCTGCAAAATATCCGCGTCCCAAAGCTCGTCCGACACGTCGAAGCCGAGCGGCGCCTTGGACATGCCGACATTGGCGATCACGGTATGAAGCGGGCCGAGCTTCGCTTCCGTTGCGTCAAGGGCGGCTGCAAGATCGGCCGGGCGCGTCATGTCGCCTGCGATGGAAATCAGATTCGACGCCGGAATGCCCTCGGCGACCAGAGCCTCGCGCGCTTCGTTAAGCGCCGTCTCGCCACGTCCTGTCAGCGCGACTTTCGCGCCTTCCCTTGCGAAACCCCGCGCCATGCCGAAGCCGATGCCCCGGCTCGCGCCTGCGACGAAGACCGTCTTGCCCCTGAGTTCGAGTTCCATGTCTCTATCTCCCCGTTCAAATTGCTTTGGCGACAGTGCAAGGCCTGACCGGCCTTCCGTCAAGCCTTGCTTGTCGCCGCCTCGCCGCCTGCCTAGACTTTCCTCAACGAGAAAATGGAGGGACGTCATGGACTATCGGCAGATCAAGGTTGAAAACCGCGGTGCTGTAGCGCTCATCACGCTCAACCGCCCCGACAAGCTCAATGCCTGGACGCCGCGCATGGCCGAGGAATTGGGCCATGCCATCGAGGCCGCGAATAATGATCGCGACATCGGCGCCATCGTAATGACGGGCGAGGGGCGCGGCTTCTGCGCGGGCGCGGATGTGGACGCGGTATTCAAGACACGCGTCGACGGCAAGGATCCGGGCAACGACACCGCCGGCGGCTCCGGCGGCATGCCGGCCGGCGTCGACTGGATCAAGCTCGCGCGATCGTCGAAGCCGCTCATCGCGGCGGTGAATGGTGTTGCGGTCGGCATCGGCGTCACCATGATCCTGCCCTTCGACATCATCGTCGCGGCGGAGGAGGCGAAATTCGGCCTCGTCTTCGTCAAGATGGGCATTGTGCCGGAGCTTGCCTCGTCGCATTTCCTCATCTCGCGCATGGGTTGGGGCAATGCGAGCGAGATGATGCTGACAGCGCGGCTCTATCCCGCGGCAGAAGCGAAAGCGAAGGGGCTTTGCGAATATGTGGTGCCGCAGTCGGAGCTTCTCGCGAAGGCTTTCGAGCTTGGCAATCTCATCGCGGAAAATCCCGCGCGCCAGCTTCGCATGACGAAGCAGCTTCTCACCGAGAATGCCTGCACCACCGATCTCACCCGCGCGCAGAAGCTTGAGACGGATGCACTTCAGGAATGCTGGACGACGCCGGAGCATCACGAGGCGGTTGACGCCTTCCTCTCGAAGCGCAAGCCCGACTTTCGGAAAGTAGCGTCATGACGGTATCGAGTATGAATCTGCATATCGGCGAAACCACGCCCGCGCGGCGCGAGCTTGCGCTTGAAGACGGCGCGATCTCGTTCCTTGAGTGGAATCAGGGCAAGAACCTTCCCGCGCTGCATTTCGCTCATGCCAACGGCTTCAACGGCATGACCTATCGGAGCCTGCTGTCGCCGCTTGCCTCGCGCTTTCATATCCGGGCATGGGACGCGCGCGGGCATGGGATGACGCAGCTTCCCGCAGATCCGACGGATCATCGCCGCTGGACGATTTTCCGCGACGATCTCATCCGCTTCATCGAGCCCTTTGTCGAGGAAGCGGGCCGACCGATCCTGCTCGGCGGACACTCCATGGGCGGCGCGACAAGTCTCATGGTTGCCGCCGAACGGCCGGACCTCGTGCGCGGCCTCGTTCTC
This sequence comes from Parvibaculum sp., assembly GCF_039680535.1. Taxonomy (GTDB): domain Bacteria; phylum Pseudomonadota; class Alphaproteobacteria; order Parvibaculales; family Parvibaculaceae; genus Parvibaculum. The sequence continues at coordinate 219,872 of NZ_JBDKSS010000013.1, forward strand.
GTCGATCCCGTCATGGTGCCGCGTTCGGCGCGCCGGATCATGAAGCTTTATCGCATGCTCGGCCGCAAGGGCGGGCCGCTGTCGCTCGCCGATGGTGCGGAGCGCCGCCGCGCGATATTCCCGGATCGCGCGACGATGGTGAAAGCCTATAAGGGGCGCGGTGCTTTCCGCACATGGCCCGAAGAATTCATCGCCGATTATGTCGAAGGCGGTTCAAAAGTCCGGAGTGACGGGCAGGTGGAGCTTGCCTGTGCGCCCGCCTGGGAGGCGGCGAATTTCCGCGCGCAGGATCACGACATATGGGCCGATCTCGCAAGGCTCCAGACGCCGCTGACGCTCATCTATGCAGGCATCGGCTCAACATGCCGCGCGCCGGCGCCCGAGCTTCTGGGGCAGCGCGATCCGCATGCGACGTTGCTGCGCATCGGTCGCGCCACGCATTTCATTCCGATGGAATTTCCCGACGCCGTGCGCCGCGAAATGCTCGATCTCGACATGCGGCTTTCGGACTGATGACGCTTACCTTTTCCGAGCCAGATCCGGGCCGCCCGGAAAAGGAAACGTTCTTGCGCGCGCTGAGCGAGGTGGAGCTTCTCGCGCTCTATAACGAGACGCGAAAAGCGGCCTCCGCCGCCCGCGAGGCGCACGACATGGAAGCGCTCTATCCGCTGGCCAGAGGGATGAAGACCATCCAGCGCATCGCAGGCGAGCGCGGGCTCGTCATCAGGGCGCGGCGGCTGGCGAAGGCGTCAGACGCCTAAGCCCGGCACGACCAGCCCTTCGAGCTTTGCGCGCAGTTCGTCGGGAATGGGGATGGCCTTGCGCGCTTCGAGATCGAGCGAAATCGCGACGGCTTCCGCCGTGGCGATCGCGTCGCCTCTTTCGAGGTCGAAGAGCCAGTGGCACCAGGTATAGGTCTTGGGACCCACTTCCTTGAGGCCGCTCCTGAGCGTCAGCACGTCGCCAGCGCGCGGAAAGCGGTGATAGTGGAAGCGATATTCCAGCGCCGCGCCGCCAACCTTCCTGTTCTGCGAACGGTCATCGCCCATCAGCTGTCCGAGCAGGTTCGGAATGGAATCCGAAACGACGCCCATGAAATGCCGCGCGCTGAGATAGCCCTGCGTGTCGCACTGATCGGCTTGAATCTGGCCCTGCCACGTAAAGACGAGTTCTTTCGTATCGGCGAGTTTCGGCGCCGGGCGCGGAGGGGTGAGCGCCAGGCCGCGCGGGGCGCCATGCGCGGGAAGCTCGATCACCAGGTTTTTCGCTGCCGCTATCGTCTTGGCGGGCAGCGGCTTTATCTCGCGCGAATCCTCGTCGAGCAATTCGACGTCGGCGGTGAAGGTTGCGGCAATCTCGCCCGACACCGTGTTCCACATCTCCTCATAGACGCGCAGGCCGAAATCCGTGACGCCGAGAATGCCGGCGCGAATGGTGAAGGGCGCGCCGGGCCGCTGCTCACGCAGGAAGCGCACATGGTGATCGCGGGCGATGAGGCGCGCCTGTTCGGACGCGATGTAGCGCGGTCCGAGTCCGAGGTGAATGCCGAGTGCCGCAAGGCCCTGCGTCGCATGCTCCATATAGAACTGCACATTCATATGGCCCATCTGGTCGGACTGCCATGTCTGCACGCTCGACCGCGCGACGTCGATCATCTCACCCATTAGCGATACCTCTGTTCCAGTTCAGAATTCTGTCAGCCACGCGCGAAGCGAGTGGCGATATTATCGGGAATGCGCACGGCCTTGCGCGTCTCCCTGTCGAAGAGAAGGCCGAGCCCTTCGGCGGCGCAGGCCGGTTCCCCCGTTTCCGCGTTGAAGAGCCAATGCCGGTAGCGCAGCGTCTTTTCGCCCGCTTCGACAAGGCCTGTTTTGACGCAAAGCGTCTCGCCTGCCATCAGCTCGCGGAAATAGATGAGCCGCATCTCGACCGTCGCGGTGGCGAGGCCCGCCGCCGCCTGCTGATGTCGACCGAGGCCCGCATGCGCCCACATATGGCCCTGGGCGTCCGAGAAGCGCGCCATGAAGAACCGCGCATTCATGTGGCCGTTCGTGTCGCACTCCCAGGTGTTCACGACGGAGCGGTTGCTTTCGAACATGTCGAGCGCGTGTGCCCGGACGGCCGATACGTCGCGGTCCATGGTCTCGCGAGAAAGCCCGCGTGGGCGCGAATATTCGGGTTCACCGACGATGAGCGCTTCGGCTTTCTTCCGCGTTTCTTCAGGCCATGGCACGAGCCGCCGTGTCTTCAGGTCGAGGCAGCCGACATCGACGATGAAGGTCGCGGCGAGCCTGTCGTCGAGGACTTCGCGCATCTCCTGATACATGCGCATGGTCTTGTCGCGGATCTCGATGACGCCGGACTTCACGATCACGAGGTCGCTCGTCCGGAGTTCTCGATGGAAGCGGATGTGATGTTCGAGCGCGACATAGCCGAGCCCGCTTTCGCGCTGATGCGAAAACCCCATGCCGATTGCCACGCGAAAATTGAACGAGGCGTCGGATGTCTTGCTGATGTAGTGCTGAATGTTCATGTGGCCCATCTCGTCGCATTCCTGCATCGAGACATAGCCACGATAGGTGTCGATCATGCCGCTCATTCGTGGATCAGCCAGTCACGCGAGAGAGGAAGGCGTCGATCCGCTCATTGGCCGATCTGGCGATCTCGCCCGGAAAGGCGATGAAGCCATGCGCGCCGCCCGGATAGACGGCAAGCTCCCCTTCGTTGCCGGCCGCGAGCCAGCGCCCATGCATGAAGAGCGAGTCGTCGAGCAGCGCGTCGCGCGTGCCGATGGTGAAGAGGGCGGGCGGCATGTCCTTGAGGTTTGCATATAGCGGCGAGACGTCCGGATGGCGGCGGTCGACGCCCTCGGGCAGGAATGCGTCGCCGAATTGCTCGATGTCGACGGTGCGAAGGATCAGCCGTTCATTGCCGAAATGCTTCTGGCTCGGCGTCATGCTCATGTCGAAGGCGCCGAAGACGAGGTTCGCACCCTTGAAGCCCGTATAGCCGTGACGGTCGCGCATGCGCAGCAGCGTGACGGCGGAGAGATGACCGCCCGCACTTTCGCCGCCGATGGTGATCTTGTCGGTGCCGAATTCCTTCGCCGCATTCTCGACGAGCCAGACCGCGGCGGCTTCGCAATCGTCAGGACCGGCAGGATAGGGATGCTCCGGCGCGAGGCGATATTCGACGCTGACGACCGCGAGGCCTGCATTCTTCGCGATGCGTTCGAGCATCGGGTCCTGCTGGTCGGCGGCGCCCAGCACCCAGCCGCCGCCATGAATGTGGAGATAGACGCCCCGGGGGTTCTCCGGCGCAATAATGCGGAGCGGGATCTTGTGCCCGCCCTTGCCGGGTATTTCGATGGTGCGGGCGGCGTCGGACTTCGGCGCGAGCGGGAACGGGCCTTCGCCGCGGGCGCGCGCGTCGCGCATCTTCTGCGCGCCCACATTCCACCACTCCTCCATGTCGGCGATTGCCTTGACGATCGCCTCGTTGATGGCGCGGGTCTCGGCGGAAATCGCCTCCGGGCGGAAAAGGGCCGGATCGAAGGGGTGCTTGTCTGACATGGGTCTACTCCCGATTTTGTTGTCGGGAGTAGACCGGATTCCGCCGCTTTCGTCTAATCTGAATGCGGGGGCGTCAGACAGCAGCCGCGTAGGGCGGCGCGGGGTCATATTGCATGCCGAGCTGGGTCGCCCGGGCATGATCCTCGCCATGCATCTGGCCGACCAGCCACAGCGCCATGTCGATGCCCGCCGAAACGCCCGCCGAGGTCACGACATTGCCGTCGCGCACATAGCGCAGCTTTTCGAGCACTTCCGAAACCTCGCCGCGCTCGCGCAACATCGGCACATAGGCCCAATGCGTCGTCACGCGCTTGCCCCGGGCGGGGCCCGCCACGGCCAGGATGAAAGAGCCCGTACAGACGCTCGTGACCCATTCGCAGGTGCCGGCGATCCGCGCCACCCAGTCGGTGATCGTCTTGTTCTCAACTTCCCGCCGAGTGCCCATGCCGCCGGGCACGAGCAGCAGGTCGAGCTTGTCGATATCGGCGATGGAAGCATGGGCCTCGACGCGCATGCCCTTGGCGCCGGTGATGGTCTCACCCCTTTCAGAGATCAGCAGCACCTTGTCGGGCCGCGGCTGCCCCATTTGTCCGAACACTTCGTTCGACATGGTGAAGGCCTCATAGGGGCCGACGAAATCAAGTTCCTCTGCGTCGTCGAACATGAGAATACCGATGGTGCGTTCACGAGACATTTTGCCTCTCCTCCGCGATGAGATTGATGGAAATGGGCCGCTTCGCGGTCAGGAAGCGCTCGCGATAGCGATTGGGGGTGACGCCGAGATGGCGCAGAAAGGCACGGCGCATGCGCTCTGCCTGGCCGAAGCCTGCGTGATGAGCGACTGTCTCCACCGGCGCGCTTCCCTCGGTAAGACGCCGCCGCGCCTCGTCGAGACGCGCGCGCTCCACGAATTGAGCGGGCGTCAGACCAGTTGCTTCGGAAAAACGCCGCGCGAAGGTGCGCTCGCTCATATACGCATGGGCTGCAAGTGCGGGTACACTCAGGTCGTCGCGCGGGTTCCCGACGATATGGCTGCATACGCGTGCGATCCGCTCGTCGCTCACGCCTTGCGCGGCAAGCTGCGCCGAGAATTGCGATTGTCCGCCGGGCCGCATCAGGAACATCACGAGCTGTCGCGCAATGGCGAGCGCGGCTTCCCGGCCGAGGTCTTCTTCCACAAGCGCCAGCGCAAGGTCCATGCCTGCCGTGACACCGGCCGACGTCCAGATTTTTCCGGCCCGCACATAGATCGCGTCGGGATCGACTTCGATTTTGGGAAAGTCGCGGCGCAACGTTTCGGCGAAGGCCCAATGCGTCGCGGCGCGCTTGCCATCGAGAAGCCCCGCGCCTGCGAGAAGCAGCGCTCCGGTGCAGACCGAGACGGTGCGCTTCGTCCGGGCGGCGGCGCGGCGGATGAACCCGATCACCCGCGTGTCATGGGCGAGCTTGCGCGTGCCCATGCCGCCGGCGACGAGAAGGGAGTGGACCTGGCCGAGTTCCTCGTCGCCGATCTCGTCGATCCCCCGCGTGGCGGTGAGCGTCAGCCCGCAACTTGTGCGAAAGGGGCCGCGTTCCGGCGCGATGAGTTCGATCTCATAAGCGGGCTCGCCTGATCTGGTTCGGGCCGCTTCGAGAATCTCGAAGGGTCCGGTCACGTCGAGAATCTGGGCGTTCTCGAAGCCGAGCATCAAGATGCGTTTTGGCAGTCGGGGCTTTGTCATGCCCAGAGCTTAGGCCTCCGCCCCTCTGGCGGAAATGCCAAAGAACAAGCGATTTCAGCCAAATGTGCGGTGTGCTTTTCAGGCCCGCGCCTTGAGCCCGCCAAGCGCGAGCGCGATGACGGCCGCCACCGCACCGACGATGCCGGCCATGAAGAGCAGGAAGTCGAGCGTGTTCCAGTCGAGCCCGGTGATGGCAGTTCCGCGTCCGCCGGTCAGGGCCGAAATGGTCGAGGCGACAATGTTGGTCCAGCCCGACACGATGAGGCCCCAGAGGATGACGCGCTGCGACGCCGCCGAGAGGGTGAGCACGCCTGCGGCCGCGGCGGCGGCGAGCATCAGTATGCCGTTCAACACCCCTTCGAGATGCGCCATGTGCCATGCGCGGAGCGGCTCGGTGAAGTCGCTCGCCGCGACGCCGGGCGCGAGCGATGCCACGACCGTGCTTCCATAGGGAAAGCCGGCGGCAAAGCCCGCGAGCAGCACGAGCGCGCCATTGGCGATCAACAGTCCCTGAAGCTTCTTGTCCATCTCTTCCCCCTGTCCGGAATTAAGTCAGCCCGCGACGCTCGGGGCCGTGAGGCCCCAAGCGCCCGGATGCATCAGGCCTTCAGCGTGCACTTGCCGTTGTTGATGACGGTCACGTCGCGTTCCTTCAGCCGTGCGCGGAAGGACGCGATGTTGCCATCCTTCCAGATGTCGACCAGCACCGTCTCGCCGGGGAAGACCGGCGAGGAAAAGCGCACGTCGAAGCCGGTGATGATCGTCGGATCGTAATTGCAGATCTCCGACGAGATGATCGCGCGGCAGCAGGTGCCATAGGTGCAAAGCCCGTGCAGGATGGGCTTCGGGAAGCCGGCGGCCTTGGCGAATTGCGGGTCGGCGTGAAGCGGATTGCGGTCGCCGGAAAGGCGATAGAGCAGCGCCTGATCGGGCCGCGTGTCGGCCTCCACGGTGAGGTCCGGCGCGCGCTCGGGCAGCTTGTGCGGTTCCGGCGCGCCTTCGCGTGGGCCGCCAAAGCCGCCATCGCCACGGGCGAAGATGGTCGATTGCAGCGTGCAGAGCTTGTCGCCGCTCGCCTTGTCCTTGATGACGCTCTCGGTGACGATGATCGCGCCCTTGTCCTTGCCCTTGTCCCATGCGCCGAGCACGGAGCTGTCGACGCTGATCTTCGCGGCGGAAGGCAGCGGCTTGTGCAGAGTGAGCTTCTGCTCGCCATGGACGACCATCAGATAGTTGATGCCGCTGTCGCGCATCGCGCCCGCGCCCCAGGCGATGACGGTCGCCTGTGTCGGCACCGTCTTGAGCCCGCTTTCATAGACGAAGGGCAGTTCCTTCTCGTTGAGCGGATCGCGGCCGAAGCCGACGCCAAGCGCGTAAAGCATCGTTTCGCGGTCGCCATACTGGAATTCCTGGCCAACCGCTTTCAAGGACATGAGTTTGTCGTAGTCGATAGCCATGAGAGCCCTCCCTGAAGCCTTGTTCTTGTTGGGGCATAGCAAAGCCGGAAAGCGGGTTTGGCGCAAGATCGCGGTCGCTCGCGGCATGTGACGCGCCATGCTATCAACAGGCAGAACAACAAAACGCCTTCGGAGAAAGCCCATGTCCGCAACGTCAACGAAGCCGCTCGCCGAACGCTCCTTCGAGTGTTTCAAGGTCGAGATCCGGGACAAGATCGCCCATATCCTTCTTAACCGGCCCGAGAAGATGAACGCGATGAATCGCGCCTTCTGGCACGAGCTGCCGGAGATCGTGCGCGAGATCGATGAGGGCGCGCTCGCCCGCGTGATCGTGATTTCCTCCACGGGCAAGCATTTCACTGCCGGCATGGACCTTTCGGTCTTCACCTCGGGCCCGGACATGAAGGGCGCCGAGACGGGCCGCGTTCGTGCGAACCTGATGAAGACGGTGCTAAAGCTCCAGAAGACTTTCGGTTGCCTCGACGAGGCGCGTATCCCCGTGCTCATGGCGGTGCAGGGCGGCTGCATCGGCGGCGGCGTCGATTTCGCGTCGGCCTGCGACATGCGCTACTGCACGAAGGACGCCTTCTTCTGCATTCAGGAAATCAATATCGGCATGACCGCCGATGTCGGCACCTTCCCGCGCCTGCCGCATCTGATGCCGCAGGGCCTTGTGCGCGAACTCGCCTATACGGGCCGTCGTCTTTTCGCGGATGAGGCGAAGTCATGCGGCCTCGTCAATCAGGTCTTCGATACGCATGAAGCGATGCTCGAAGGCGTATTCGCCATCGCCCGCGAGATCGCCGCGCGTTCTCCGCTCGCCGTGCATGGCTCCAAGGAAATGCTGAACTACGCCCGCGACCATTCGATCGAGGATGGCCTGCGCCAGATCGCCGTGTGGCAGACCGGCATGTTCCAGCCGCATGACATGATGGAAAGCTTCACCGCCAAGGCCGAGAAGCGCGAGCCGAATTTCGACGATCTGCTGCCGGTAAAGGACGCGATCTGACCTTCACGTCATGGCCCGGCTTGTCCGGGCCATCCACGTCTTTCTTGGTCGCCGCGGTTCCTCGCAATGATCGTTGGGGCAACGCATCCGACAAGCGTTCCGCGTCACCCCGGGCTTGACCCGGGGTCCATCTTTGCGACGCAGCAGGAGTGAAGATGGATGCCGGATCAAGTCCGGCATGACGAAAGAGGGAGGCTTCAGCCCGGCATCTTCGGAAACTGCGGCAGGTTCGGGTCCATATGGGCCCAGGGCTGCGCCGAGGACGTGTAGAAAATCGCGCCCGGCTTGATCCAGCTCGGATCGTCGAAAGAGCCGGCCTTCACGACCCAGATGGCCGGGTTCGATTCGACGTCGCTGAAAAGCGGAGTGCCGCAATTCTCGCAGAACTTGCGGGTCACATGCTTGCCGCTGTCTGCGACGACCGAATAGCTCTTTGGTGAGCCCTTGGTGATCTTCAGGGCATCGCGCGCCACGACGACGACGGCGGCAGGCTCGCCGCCCGAAACATATTGGCAATCGCGGCAATGGCAGAGCGCGGCGGCCATGGGCTCGCTCGTCACTTCATAGCGAATGGCGCCGCAGAGACATCCGCCCGTATAGGGTGCTGGCATTGGTTCCTCCTCTGGTGCCGCCTCTCCGGACGGTCGGAAAAACTCTAGCGTTCGCCCAGCACCTTGAACAGGCTTGTCGCTGTCATGACCTTGTCGTCGCCGACCCAGAACGAGGCCGAAACGAAAACGATGGCGCGCGTCTGGTGATCGGCTTTGGCGCGGCAGGTCACGACGTCGCCGAGCTTCGCGTCGGCAAGCACACTCGCCTGCAGGCTCAGCGTGACGCAGGGACGGTCGCCCTTCGCGCGCCAGGCCGCACCGCCGAGAAAGGCGTCGGCAAAGGTCAGCATCATGCCTTCATGCACGGTGCCGTCCTCCCGCACATGCCGTTCGTCGATACGAAAGGCGGCGACGCGCGTACCGTCTTCCTCGATGCGCTCGAAGAAGGGGCCGACAAAGGCTTCGAACGGATCGAAGAGTTCGACGGGTGTGAAGCCTTCCGGCGCTGCTGCGTCGATAAACGGCTTCAGCGGGCCGGGCCCGCGCAGGTTCTTTGGGCTGGTTTCGGTCACGCTTCAGCCCGCTTGATCGCATAGACGCCGGTCGCGCTCATCAGGATGCGCGAGCCGACGCGGAGTTCGCACGCCATGAAAAAGACGCTGCGCGTCGCCCGCGTGATCGTCGCGCGGCCTTCGACGCGTTCGCCCCTTTCGCCCGCGCTGACGAAATCGCAATTGAGCGACAGCACGCGGGCGTCCGCGCCCGCCTCGCCCTTTTCCGCTGCTGACTTCGCCGCTTCGCCAAGCACCACGGAGGCCAGCGTCATCATCATGCCGCCATGGAGCCTGTCGCCGCCATTGAGGTGCTGGGCCGCGATGTCGAAAATGAAGACCTCACCCCTGGCGTCATGTCCCCGAAGGACCGGCCCCGTAAAGCCACCGAAGCCTTTCGTCTGGACGGGCGCGAAGCCGGGCGGAACGTCACTCATGGGAAAACTGCCTGCATTGGAGTAATGGGAAGGTGCCCCCTACTTAAAGGGCAAGCGGCACCGCGAAAAGGGGCAAGAGCGCGGCTCGTCCACCGGGATTGTTCTCATGCGTCAGGCGACCACCACCCTATCCTTCCGGACGAGCGGGCAGGGCTTCCTCGACGCGACGGCGCGCATAGGCGACTGGGTCGAAGCGCAGGGCATGGAGGAGGGGCTTCTTACCCTGTTCATCCGTCACACATCGGCCTCCATTCTTGTTCAGGAAAATGCCGATCCCGACGTGCTGGCGGATCTCGGCCAGGCACTCGACCGCCTCGCGCCCCGGACCCATCCCTATCTGCACAGGACCGAGGGTCCGGACGACATGCCGGCCCATATCAAGGCGGCCCTGACGGCGACAAGCCTAGCGATACCGCTGATCGGCGGGCATCTGGCGCTCGGAACCTGGCAGGGCATCTATATTGCCGAGCATCGCGACCGGCCGCATAGCCGCGAAGTCGCCTGCCATCTCGTCGGCGAATAGCTCCGATTATTTTTCATAATATTAAATTGGGGGTGGTCGTCTTCCCACCGGCGGACGCAGCGGCTTCCGGGAGATTCTTCTTTCCGAACCCGTGAGCCGCCGTTTATGGTGCGCCTCAATTCGCCGGGGTGGCTGCCAACAAAAATCATAAGGCTGCACGGGCGATAGGAACCAACCCCATTCGGGAGAACTTCATGTCGAGAGAAGCAGTCATCGTCTCCACCGCGCGTACCGGCCTTGCCAAGTCCGGCCGCGGCGGCTTCAACATGACCCATGGCGCCGCCATGGGCGGCCACGCCGTCAAGCATGCCATCGAGCGCGCCGGCATCGAGCCGGGCGAAGTCGAAGACGTCGTCATGGGCTGCGGTAGCCCCGAAGGCGCGACCGGCATGAACACGGGCCGTCTCGCCGCCATCTGGGCCGGCTGCCCCGTCACCACCTCGGGCTTCACGGTCAGCCGCTTCTGCTCGTCGGGCCTCAACTCCATCGCCATCGCGGCGGGCCGCGTCCTCAATGAAGACGTGCCGATCACGGTCGGCGCCGGCGTCGAGTCGATCTCGCTCGTCTCCATGGGCGGCCTGAACACGAACCACATCACGGAAGAGAAGCTGCTCGCGACCTATCCGGCTCTCTGGATGCCGATGATCGAGACCGCCGACATCGTCGCCAAGCGCTACAACGTCTCCCGCGAATATCAGGACGAATACTCGCTCCGCAGCCAGCAGCGCATTGCCGCCGCCCAGGCCGCCGGCAAGTACAAGGACGAAATCGTCCCGATGCAGACCAAGATGAAGGTCGTGGACAAGGCGACGGGCGAAGAGAAAATCGTCGACTACACGGTCGACAAGGACGAGTGCAACCGTCCCGAGACGACGCTGGAAGGCCTCGCCTCGCTGAAGCCCGTGCGCGGCGAAGGCAACTTCGTCACCGCAGGCAACGCCTCGCAGCTCTCCGATGGCGCCGCTGCCGTCGTCATCATGGAGCGCAAGGAAGCCGAGAAGCGTGGGTCCGACATTCTCGGCGTGTTCCGCGGCTTCGCGGTTGCCGGTTGCGAGCCCGACGAGATGGGCATCGGCCCGGTCTTCGCCGTGCCGCGTCTCCTCGCCCGCCACGGCCTCAAGGTTGACGATATCGACCTGTGGGAACTGAACGAAGCCTTCGCGAGCCAGTGCCTTTATTCGCGCGATCGCCTCGGCATCGACCCCGAGAAGTACAACGTCAATGGCGGCTCCATCGCCATCGGCCACCCCTTCGGCATGACCGGCGCGCGCTGCACCGGCCACATCCTGCTCGAAGGCCGTCGCCGTCGCGAAGCCGGTCAGAACGTGAAGTACGGCGTCGTCACCATGTGCATCGGTGGCGGCATGGGCGCTGCCGGCCTGTTCGAATTCGCGTAATTCGAAACGACTGAATATGAAAGGCCCGCCGGAAACGGCGGGCCTTTTTCTTTTATTAGCCTTCAACCTCGCGCATATTCAGACGTCACCCCGGCCTTGAGCAGGGGTCCACCTTTGCATCCCGATGGAAGATGGATGCCGGATCAAGTCCGGCATGACGAAATTTGCGAGAAGGCAGGAAACCATGCGCTATTTCGACGATTTCGTTGTGGGCGAACGGCACGAGATCGATGCCGTCTACGACATGACGGAGGACGAGATCGTCTCCTTCGCGAAGAAGTGGGACCCGCAGCCCTTCCACATCGACAAGGCTGCTGCCGCGAAATCCGTCTATGGCACGCTCACCGCCTGCGGCTCGCATATCCAGTCGGTCGTGCTCTGGCTCGCCGCCCGCCTGCCGGAAGAAACCGCTGTCATCGGCGCGCTGGGCTATGACGAAGTGCGTTTCCACAAGGCCGCAAAACTCGGCGACCGGCTCCGCCTTGTCATCGAATGCATCGAGACGAAGCCTAGCTCATCGAAGCCAGACCGCGGCGTTGTGAAGAATCGCCACACGCTCCTGAACCAGAACGGCGAGACGGTCTTTACCCAGACGACGACGCTTCTGATCGCGCGGAAGGCGTAACCGTCTCCACACTCCCAAGCGGTCATCCCGGCGCAGGCCGGGATCCATCTTTGTCCAATGCACGAAAGAAGATGGATGCCGGATCAAGTCCGGCATGACGATTGAAGGTGGCGTTTCAAAGCCCCAGCACCAGCTTCGCCATGATGCCGCGCTGGATCTCGTTCGAGCCGCCATAGATCGAGGCGGCGCGGTTGTTGAGATAGCGGGGCACGGCGGTGAGGCCGTGGGCCGGGCCGATGGGCGCGACGTTGGAGCCGGGTTGACGGGCGTCGTGCTGGTCGGCATTGGCGTAGAAGGCAATGGCCTCGACCGCGAGTTCGTCGATCGCCTGCGTCGTCTCGGTGCCGCGCGTCTTCAGCATCGACGAGGCGGGGCCGGGGTTCTTTCCGCCCGCGAGTTCAGACATCACGCGGTGCTCGGTGATTTCCATCGCCTTCACAGCAATCTCCGTCTCGTCGAGCTTGCGGCGGAAGGTCGGATCGTCGATCAGCCGGCCGCCATCCGACGAGCGCTCGGCAGAGGCGATGGAGCGCACCTTCTCGATCCCGACTGCGAGGCCCGCCGCATAGGCACCGCCGCGCTCGAATTCGAGGAGATATTTCGCCACCGTCCAGCCCTCATGCTCCGGCCCGACGCGGTTCGTCTTGGGCACGCGCACGTCGTCGAAGAAGACCTGGTTTACTTCATGCTCGCCCGCAAGGGTGATGATCGGTTCGATCTTGATACCGGGCGTATTCATTTCGAGCAGGATGAAGGTGATGCCTTCCTGCGGCTTGCCGTCCCATTTCGTCCGTACAAGGCAGAACATGCGATTGGCGAAATGGGCATGCGTCGTCCAGATCTTCGATCCGTTGAGCACATAGTCATCGCCGTCGGAAACCGCGCGAAGCTGGAGCGAGGCGAGGTCGGAGCCGGAGCCCGGCTCCGAATAGCCCTGACACCAGTAATCCTCGCCCTTGAGGATGCGCGGCAGGAAGAAGGCCTTCTGCTCCGGCGTGCCGTATTTCATCAGCACCGGCGCGCACATGCGAAGCCCCATGGGCGAGAGATGCGGCGTGCCGTAGCGCGCGCATTCCGACGCCCAGATATATTTCTGCATTTCCGTCCAGCCCGTGCCGCCATATTCGACCGGCCAGGCGGGCGCGACCCAGCCCTTTTCGTAGAGGATCTTCTGCCAGGCGAGATTCCACTTCTTGTCGGTGAAGACGCTGGTGGTAAGGCTGCCTGCCTCCTTCAGTTCCGGCGTCAGCTTCTCGTCGAGAAAGGCGCGCACTTCGTCGCGGAAAGCCGCATCCTCGCGCGTGAAATTGAGATCCATTTTCCCCGTCTTTTCTTGTCGTGACCGCGCCCGAAACAGCGCCGGCCTTGGCTTTGTCGGGGCAGTCTGTCGAGGGGGAAGGGGAGGAGCAAGGCTGTTGTGGTGTCCGTGCGCGGATTTTGGAATCGCGCACGGTCGCCGCTACGTAAAGCGCGCCATGGCTCTTATGGCGATGTAGCTCGTCACCGGCAAAGACCGTCACCCCGGGCTTGACCCGGGGTCCATCTTCGCCGTTCGGTGCGAAGGAAGGTGGATCCCGGCTTTTGCCGGGATGACGTGACGGGCTGGAACCTCAGAGACCCAGAACCAGCTTCGCCATGATGTTGTGCTGAACCTCATTCGACCCGCCGTAAATCGTCGTCGCGCGGGTGTTGAGATATTTCGGCATGACCATGAGCGCGTGCTCCGGGCCGACCGGGGCGACGTTGGAGCCCCAGTTGCGGGCTTCGAGCACATGCGGCGCGGCGTAATAGCCGATGGCCTCGACGCAGAGTTCGGTGATGCGCTGGTTGGTGTCGGCGCCGCGCAGCTTGATCATGGAGGCGGCCGCGCCGGGGTTCTGCCCGTTGGAGAGCTGCGACATGATCCGGTGCTCGGTGAACTCGACCGCCGTCACCTCAACATCGGTTTCGTCGATCTTGCGGCGGAACGCGGGCTCGTCGATCAGCCTGCCGCCGTCATCGCGCTCGGTCGTGGCGATGGCCTTGAGCCGGTTGATCGAATTGCGGAGGTTCGCGCCATGCGCCGCGCCGCCACGCTCGAATTCGAGCAGGTACTTCGCGACCGTCCAGCCATTGTTCTCGGCGCCGACGAGATTGGCGCGGGGCACGCGCACATCGTCGAAGAAGACCTGATTGACCTCATGGTCGCCGGCGAGCGTGATGATCGGCTCGATCTTGATGCCCGGCGCGGGAAACTCGTCGATCAGGATGAAGGAGATGCCTTCCTGCGGCTTTGCCTTCGGATCGGTTCTGACGAGGCAGAACATCTTGTTGGCGATATGGGCGCCGGTCGTCCAGAGCTTGGTGCCGTTGATGACATAGTCGTCGCCATCGGCGACCGCGCGGCACTGGAGCGAGGCGAGGTCCGAACCCGAGCCCGGTTCCGAATAGCCCTGGCACCACCAGTCTTCGCCGGAAAGGATGCGCGGCAGATATTTCGCGCGCTGTTCAGGCGTGCCGTGACCCATGAGCGTCGGACCGACCATGGAGATGCCCATGTTGGAGCCCTGCGGCGCGCCGGCCGCTGCGCATTCCGACGCCCAGATGAAACGCTGCATCACGTTCCAGCCCGGCCCGCCAAATTCCTTCGGCCAGGAGGGGGCGGACCAGCCGCGCTTGTGGAGCCGCTTCAGCCATTCGACGCGGAGATCGTGATCGGCGAGGATGCCCGGCGTCAGCTTCGCATGGGCCTTCAGATCGTCCGTCAGTTGCTCGTCGAGAAAGGCCCGCACCTCGTCGCGAAAGGCGACATCCTCGGGCCGCATGGCGAGATCCATCTTCATCCTCCCTGATATCGGCGAACGGGCGCGTTTTTTCTCGTTTCGCCGGCTCTTTTCCTTACACTATATCCCCGAGCCGAAGCCGGTCCAGAAGTCGGTCTGTTCATTCGCCGCTCGCCGCCCGTTCGTTTATGGGCGGTGGGCGCAATTCCGACCTGGCGCCGCCCGAGACTCTCCCCCTAATGCCGGATGTCGTCCCCACTTCATGGAATTTGCCAACCACATCATTCTCATCGCAGCGGGACTGATCACCTTCTCGATCTTCGCGGGCGTGCTTTCCTCGCGGATCGGGGCTCCCCTGCTGCTCGTCTTTCTGGCTTTCGGCATGCTGGCGGGCGAAGACGGCCTGGGCGGTATCCAGTTCCAGGATTTCCGGGTGGCCTACCTCACCGGTTCGCTTGCGCTTGCCGTCATTCTCTTCGACGGCGGCCTCAGGACCACGCGCGAGCAATTCCGCCATGCGCTTTCCCCGGCCATCGTGCTCGCGACGGTCGGGGTCGCCGTCACGGCGGGGATCGTGGGCGTCGCTGCCCATTACCTGCTTGGCTACAACTGGGTAGAGGGACTGCTGCTCGGGGCCATTGTCGGTCCGACGGACGCCGCCGCCGTTTTCCTGCTCCTCCATTTGCGGGGCCTGCGCCTCAAGCCGCGCGTCGGTTCAGCGCTCGAAGTCGAATCCGGTCTCAACGACCCCATGTCGATCTTCATGACTCTGGCGCTGGTCGGTCTTGCCGCGCATGGCTTTCCCAAGGGCGGATGGGGCGAGACGGCGCTTCAGCTCGGCCTCGATTTTCTCTGGCAGATGGGGGGCGGCCTGCTCTTCGGCCTCGTCGGCGGGCAGGTCGTGCTGCGCGCGGTGAACAGGCTCAAGTTCTCGGCGGGCATCTATCCGATCTTCGCCGGCGCCCTGGCTCTTGTGGTCTTCGCCGCCGCGCAGACGGTCGAGGCGTCCGGGTTCCTTGCCATCTATCTCGTCGGCACCACGCTCGGCAACAATCCGCACCGCGCCACCGCCGAGATCAGCCGCTTTTCGGACGGTCTCTCATGGCTCGCCCAGATCTGCATGTTCCTGATGATGGGGCTTCTCGTCACGCCGTCGAGGCTCGTCGGCGTGCTGGTGCCGTCGCTGGCCATAGCGGCGGTGCTGATCCTCGTCGCGCGTCCGGTCGCGGTGTTTCTCTCGCTCGCGCCGTTCAAATATGCGCGCGGCGAGCGGAGCTTCATCTCATGGGTAGGTTTGCGCGGCGCTGTCCCGATCTTCCTCGGGACGATCCCTGTGCTTGAGCATGTCCGCCATGCGCAGACGATCTTTTCCGTTGCTTTCGTGGTGGTCATCGCCTCGCTCGTCGTGCAGGGCTGGACGATTTCATGGGCCGCGAAGCTCACGGAGGTCGAGCTGCCGCCGCGCCCCGCCGCCCGCGCCCGCGTCGAACTCGATCTGCCGGCCGGTGTCGGGCAGACGGTCGTTGCCTATACGGTCGATCCGATGAGCCTCGCCGCGCTCCGCCGCATGGCGCGCCTGCCGCTGCCGCAGGGCACCGAGATCATCTCGATCATGCGCGATGGGCAGGTGCGCAATACGCTGCCGTCCGACGGCGTCAGGGAGGGCGACATCGTCATGTTGCTCACCGAGTCGGATGCGCTTTCGCAACTCGACCGCCTGTTCGCCGCCCGCAAGGCGCGGGCGCGGGTCAAGGATGTAGGCTCGGTCGACTTCAAGCTCGATGGCAGCGCCAATGCGGGCAGCGTTGCCGACATGTATGGCTTCCTCGTCACGCCGCATGAGCGCGACCACACGCTGGCGAGCCTCATGCATGCGCGCCTTGGCCGGGATATCGATGAAGGCGCCCGCATCCGCGCCGGCACGGTCGAACTCGTCGCGCTCTCCATCGGCGAGGAGGGGAGCCCGCGGCGCATCGGCCTCGACCTCGACCCGCCGCCGCCACAAAGCGCCGCGACGCGCATGCGCCTTCGTCTGGCCGAGATCAGGAACTCTGTGAAGGATCTGTTTCTCTCCTGATGTTTCTGGTGTCGGCGGAATAATTGCCTACACTTCTCCCAAACAAAACTCAGGGAGAGGACGCCATGGATATCAATCTCAAGGGCAAGAAGGCCATTGTCACCGGCGCGACGCGCGGCATTGGCCGGGCCATCGCGGAGACGCTTGCCGCCGAAGGTGCCGACGTTGCCATCTGCGCGCGCAACCAGCTTCAGGTGAACGAAACGGTCGAGTCCCTTCAGAAGCGGGGCGTTAAGGCCTTTGGCGGCGTGGTCGACATCGCCGACGGCGAGGCTTTCAAGGCGTGGATCGCCGAGGCGGGCCAGCTCTTCTCGGTGGTATCGACATTCTCGTTTCCAACGCCTCGGCGCTTCAGAACGGCAACACGGAAGCGGCGTGGAAGGCAGGCTTCGAGATCGACGTTCTCGGCGCCGTCCGCGCGACGGATGCGGCCATGCCGTTTCTCGAGAAAGCGGCCGAGAAGAACGGCGATGCCTCCGTCGTCATCATCTCGTCCATATCTGCTGCCGAGACGACCAGCGCCAATTCCTATGGCGCCATGAAGGCTGCCCAGATCCACTTCGCCAAGGGGCTTGCCAAGGAGAAGGCCGGCAAGCATGTCCGCGTCAACACGGTTTCTCCGGGCACGGTCTATTTCAAGGGCGGCGTCTGGGACATGATCGAGCAGCACATGCCCGACGTCTTCAAGGGCGCGATGGATCGCAACCTCACGGGCCGCATGGCGACCCCGCAGGACATTGCGAACGCGACGGTATTCCTGTCGAGCCCGGCGTCGTCCTTCACCACCGGAATCAACATGGTGGTCGACGGCGCGTTCACGAGCCGGGTGAACTTCTGAGGAAGGCCGGGGTGGGGCCCTGGAGCCCCATCCACCTCGCCATCACGCGTCGCGCGAAATCCTGCTGCGGGTTCAGCACATCTTCGATCGGTCCGATCGCGGCCTCGATCTCGGTGAGGGCTACGCCTTCATGGATCGCCCTCTGGGCCATCCATTCTTCGAGCGTCTCGCGCGTGAGTTCCAGATGGAACTGGAATGCATAAGTCTTGTCGCCGATGCGGAAGGACTGGTTGGTCCAGACCGGCCGCGTCGACAGTTGCACCGCGCCGGCGGGAATCTCGAATATGTCCTGATGCCACTGCACGATGGGCAGCTCCGGTTCCGCGTCGTGGAGCAGCGCGTCTTCTTTCGCCGCGTCGAGCCAGGTCTGGGGCAGGAAGCCGAACTCGTCGGTATCGCCCATCTTGTAGACGTCGGCGCCGAAGGCGCTGGCCACGAGCTGCGAGCCGAGGCAGACCCCCATGACCGGCTTCTCCGCGCCGTGGAAGCTGCGAATGAGCGACTTCGTCTTGTCGATGAACGGGTATTTGTCGGCCTCGTAGACGCCCATCGGCCCGCCCATGATGACGAGGCCGTCATGCGCGTGATGCCCTTCCGGCACTTCGTCGAGCGGCCGGGAAGGATCCCCGAAGCCGTAATGGATGACCCGGACTTCGCAGTCTGCCCCCTGCGCGCGCGCTTCATCGAGCAGCACGCCGGGCGGCGACATGGTGTCGTTGACGAGAAAGAGGATACGCATGCGGAGAACTTCTTCGTGGGAGGCGTCACACCTTAGCGAAGCGGTCGCTGGCGCGCACCATCACATCGACGATGCCGGGTTCGGTCGCCGTGTGCCCCGCATCGGGGACGACGTTCAATTCCACGTCGGGCCAGGCCTTGGCGAGTTCCCAGGCCGTGAACATCGGCGTCACCACGTCATAGCGGCCTTGCGCGATCACGCCCGGAATGCCCTTCAAGAGGTGGGCGTTCTGGATGAGCTGATCCTGTGGGCGGAAGAAGCCCTCATTCATGAAGTAGTGGCACTCGATGCGCGCGAAGGCGATGGCGAAATGACCGTCGGAGAAGCGCGACACGCGGTCGGCGTCGGGCAGCAGCGACAGGGTCGTACCTTCCCACGTGCTCCAGGCCTTGGCGCAGGCGAGCTTCTCAGCCTCGTTGTCGCCGGTCAGGCGCTTGTAATAGGCCGCCATGAGGTTGCCGCGTTCGGCCTCGGGGATCGGCGCGATGAAGTGCTCCCAGGCGTCCGGGAACATCGCATCCGTTCCTTCCTGATAGAACCAGTGAAGCTCGCGCTTCCGCAGCGTGAAGATGCCGCGCATGATGATCTCGGTCACGCGGTCGGGGTGCGTCTCGGCATAGGCCAGCGCCAGCGTCGAGCCCCATGAGCCGCCGCAGAGCTGCCAGCGCTCGATCTTCAGATGCTCCCGCAGCCGCTCCATGTCGGCGACGAGATCCCAGGTCGTGTTCTCGCGCAGCTCGGCATGGGGTGTCGACTTGCCGCTGCCGCGCTGGTCGAAGAGGACGATTCGGTAGGCCTTGGGGTCGTGGGTCCGCCGCATGGTCGGGTTCGAACCGCCGCCGGGACCGCCATGAATGATGACGACGGGCTTGCCCACCGGGTTGCCGCATTCCTCGAAATAGATCGTGTGTAGGTCGGAAACCTTCAGATAGCCGGTCTTGTAGGGCTCGATTTCGGGGTAGAGCGTCCGTCGTGCGGCAGTATCGAACATGTAGAATCCTGAGATTTCGCTGCTGGCAAATGGGGTGAATCCCGTGGGCGCATTCGGCGCTTCCGGCCGCGCGCCGTCAACCGGAATCAAGGCTTTGATAAGGCTCGGCTTTTCCCCCGGACCCTACGTCCGTCTGTAAGATGTTAACTACTTTTTTGTCGTCGGCCCGACACAAGTCGTTGACGAGAATCAAAGCTGAGCTACTATATCTGGACGCGTCGCGCTTCGGCGAAACACTAGATAGAGCAGAAGCCGGCGCATTCATCGAAATCTGGGTTCTGCCCACGGTTCGGGCAGATGAACGGTGAAGGCTTATGCCTTCGCCGGCGGGATATGTCGCGCTTTTCCGTGGCGGCGGAGGTGAGTGCGAATGGGGCTGAAGGGGAATTCAATGCTGAACGATACGTCGAAAGCTGTCGATGCGAACGAGATCGAGGCGGCGCTTTCCGGTCTCATCACGGGCGAACTGGCACCGAAGCGTGGCGAGGCGCGGCGTCCGCGCGCCGACCTCCTCGAGCCGGAAATGCCCTTCGGCGAGATGGATCAGGCCGTGCAGCATGCGCATGGCTATCGCGTGAAGCTCGACCACAGCCGTGATGCGCTGTTGACCGAATTCGGCAAGGCGACGCTCCGCGACCGCTACCTCATGCCCGGCGAGTCCTTCCAGGACCTGTTCGCCCGCGTCGCGTCCTATTACGCCGACGACGAGGCCCATGCGCAGCGCCTCTACGACTATATTTCCAAGCTCTGGTTCATGCCCGCGACGCCCGTCCTCTCCAATGGCGGCACGCAGCGCGGATTGCCGATCTCCTGCTTCCTCAATGAAGCATCCGACAGCCTCGAAGGCATTGTCGGGTTGTGGAACGAGAATGTCTGGCTCGCTGCCAAGGGCGGCGGCATCGGCTCCTATTGGGGCAACCTGCGCTCCATCGGCGAGACGGTCCACGGTAACGGCAAGACCTCCGGCATCATTCCCTTCATCCGCGTCATGGACTCGCTGACGCTGGCGATCAGCCAGGGCTCGCTCCGCCGCGGTTCCGCCGCCGTCTATCTGCCGGTCGATCACCCGGAAGTGGAAGAGTTCATGGAACTCCGCCGCCCCACGGGTGGCGATCCGAATCGCAAGGCGCTCAACCTGCATCACGGCATCCTCGTCTCCGACGCCTTCATGCGCGCGGTCGAGGCTGATGGCGACTGGGAACTGAAGAGCCCGAAGGACCGTTCGGTGCAGAAAACGGTTTCCGCGCGCTCGCTCTGGATCCGCATGCTCACCTCGCGCATCGAGACGGGCGAGCCCTACATCATCTTCAAGGACACCGTGAACAATGCGCGGCCGGAGCATCACAAGCTCGCCGGCCTTGAGGTCAAGACCTCGAACCTCTGCGCCGAAATCACGCTGCCCACTGGCATCGACCACCTCGGCAAGCAGCGCACCGCCGTCTGCTGCCTCTCCTCGCTCAACTTCGAAACCTTCTTCGAGTGGCAGGATCATCCGAGCTTCATCGAGGACACGATGCGTTTCCTCGACAACGTGCTGCAGGACTTCATCGACCGCGCACCGGACGAAATGGCGCGGGCGAAATATGCCGCTGCGCGCGAGCGTTCGGTCGGCCTTGGCATCATGGGCTTCCACTCCTTCCTGCAGGCCAACATGATCCCCTTCGAGGGCGTGATGGCGAAGGTCTGGAACAAGCGCATGTTCCAGCACATCAAGACGCAAGCTGATGCAGCCTCGAAGAAGCTCGCCGAAGAGCGCGGCGCCTGCCCGGATGCGGCGGACTACGGCTTCAACGAGCGCTTCTCGAACAAGACGGCGATCGCGCCGACTGCCTCGATCTCGATCATCACCGGCGGTACCTCGCCAGGCATCGAGCCGATCGCGGCCAACAGCTTCACGCACAAGACGCTGTCCGGTTCCTTCAACGTCCGCAACCGTCACCTGATGAAGCTGCTGGAAGAGAAGGGCCAGAACACGGATGACGTGTGGTCCTCCATCGTCACCAATGGCGGCTCCGTGCAGCATCTCGACTTCCTCTCGGACGAAGAGAAGGACGTCTTCAAGACCGCCTTCGAACTCGACCAGCGCTGGGTGATCGAGCATGCGGGCGACCGTGCGCCGATGATCGACCAGGCGCAGTCGGTGAACCTCTTCCTGCCGGCCGACATTCACAAGCGCGACCTGCACCAGCTCCACTTCCAGGCCTGGAAGAAGGGCGTGAAGAGCCTCTATTACTGCCGCTCGCTCTCGATCCAGCGCGCCGAAAAGGCGGAGGTTGTCTCGCTCGTGCCGGCGAAGAAGCTCGACGTGAAGACGCTCGATCAGGTCGCGACGGAAGCCCGCCGCGAAACGGTCGAATACGAAGAGTGCCTTGCCTGCCAGTGAGGCAGGGTATTCGCGTCGGGTAAAAAGCGTTTCATTGAATTATAGCGTCATTGCCGGGCTCGACCCGGCAATCCGGAGCCGGAGGCGCAGGGCCTCCTGCTCCGGATGCCGGATCAGGTCCGGGCATGACGAACCAGGTGAATAGGGAATAAACCCATGTCGCTGCTCGAAGAACGTCACGTCTACAAGCCCTTCCGCTATCCCTGGGCCTATGAGGCATGGCTGACGCAGCAGCGTATTCATTGGCTGCCGGAGGAAGTTCCGCTGGCGGACGATGTGAAGGACTGGGCGAAGAAGCTCACCGACGGCGAGCGCAATCTTCTGACGCAGATTTTCCGCTTCTTCGTTCAGGCCGACGTCGAAGTGAACAATTGCTACATGAAGCACTATTCGCGCGTCTTCAAGCCGACCGAAGTGCAGATGATGCTGGCTGCCTTCTCCAACATGGAGACGATCCACATTTCGGCCTACAGCCATCTGCTCGACACGATCGGCATGCCGGAGTCCGAGTACGAAGCCTTCCTGAAATACAAGCAGATGAAGGACAAGTACGACTACATGCAGGAATGGGGCGTCGATACGAAGGAAGACATCGCCAAGACACTGGCGGTCTTCGGCGCCTTCACCGAAGGTGTGCAGCTTTTCGCCTCCTTCGCGATCCTCATGAACTTCCCGCGCTTCAACAAGATGAAGGGCATGGGCCAGATCATCACATGGTCGGTGCGCGACGAGTCGCTGCACACCAATTCGGCGATCAAGCTCTTCCGCACCTTCGTCGAGGAGAACCCGGAAGTCTGGACCGAAGAACTTCAGCGCGACATCTACAAGGCCTGCGAGACGATCATCCACCACGAGGATGCCTTCATTGACCTCGCCTTCGAGATGGGTGCCATCGAAGGGCTCACCGCCGCCGAAGTGAAGAGCTACATTCGCTACATTGCGGACCGGCGCCTGACGCAGCTCAATCTTCAGGCCATCTACCGCACGGACAAGAACCCGCTGCCCTGGATGGACGAGATGCTGAACGGCATCGAGCACGCGAATTTCTTCGAGAACCGCGCGACGGAATATTCCAAGGCCTCGACCAAGGGCACCTGGGACGAAGCTTTCGACTGACATCACCCACCGGTGTCATCCCGGCGAAAGCCGGGATCCATTGGTTCCCTCAGCAAGTGATAGAAAGACGTGGATGGCCCGAATAAATCGGGCCATGACGGATTGGGGATGGCGGATATCAACGCTGGCAGGCACGGCGTCGCGCTCTGACCCCCTGTTATTTCCGGACGCGCTGGCATAGGCTTTCGCCCATGCGCACATTCATCGCCGTCATCATTCTGTCTTTCGTTTCAAGCGCCGCCTTCGCGGCCGAGCCTTGCGAGCCGCGCGCGAAGGTCGCGCCCGCCTTGCATCGGCTTGAAGCCGCGATGACGAAGGATCGCTTCGTCACCTACACGCCGACTTCGCTGAAGGTGATCGAGGGCGAGGTGAAGCCCGCCAATGCGGAGAGCATCCGCGCCGACCTCAAGGCCCTGCGCCCCTGGTTCGATGCGCTGGTTACCTACACCGCGCGCGATGGCGGCGAGCTCATTCCCGGCATCGCCGAGGAGCTTGGCTACAAGGCCATCATCATCGGCATCTGGACGCCGGGCGACCCGGAGGAACTTCGCAACGCGCTGACGCTGGCGCGGCGCTATCCGAAGCTCGTCGTCGGCCTTTCGCTCGGCAACGAAATCGTCTTCGGCAAGCGCGGAACATGGGAGCAGCTCGCCCGCTATGTGAAGCTCACCCGTGAGCGTGTGCCCGACCTTCCGATCACCGTCTCCGAACCCTTCGCGCAGTTCCTCGAAAGCGGCGCGAGCGATGTGCGCGACGATCTCGATTTCCTGCTGGTGAATGTGCACCCGATCTTCGAGAGCTGGTTCAAGACGGCCGGCCCGGAGAACTGGGCGGACTTTGACGTGAAGATCGTCGATAAGCTGGCGGGCTCCTTCTGCGGCCCCATCCTCATCAAGGAAACGGGCCTGCCCACTGGTCCTGCGGACATGGGCTATGACGAGGCGAAACAGGCCGCCTTCTGGCGCGCGCTGGAGCGCCAGATGCCGCCCTCGAAGGCCCATGCCTTCTCCTACTTTGCCGCTTTCGATGCCCCCTGGCGGACGGCTGATTTCAACCCGGTTGCGGGCAGCCACCCCGAAGAAGCCTTCTGGGGCCTTTTCACCGAAGCCCGCGCGCCGAAGCCTGCCATTCAGGGTCTGAAAAAGCTGCCCTAGCGAACACTTCCCACGCGGCGTCCGCTCCCCTATGGTCGCGTCCACAGACCGGGGAGGGGAACCCATGACGACGCTGACCGCCGAGGAACGCAGCCTTTTTGCGCGCGCGAGCCGCCGGATCATTCCGCTGATGATCCTGCTTTACATGGTGAGTTTTCTCGACCGCGTGAATGTCGGCTTCGCCGCCCTCACCATGAATGCCGATCTGGGGTTTTCGCCCGCAGTCTTCGGCTGGGGCGTCGGCATCTTCTTCATCGGCTATTTCATTTTCGAAATTCCCTCCAACGTCGTCATCGAGAAGGTGGGCGCACGGCTCTGGATCTGCCGCATCATGCTCACATGGGGCCTCATCTCCGGCGCCATGGCCTTCATCAGCAGCGAGACGAGCTTTTATGTTCTGCGCTTCCTGCTCGGCGCAGCGGAGGCGGGCTTCGCGCCGGGCATGATCCTCTACCTCACCTACTGGTTCCCGGCGGATCTGCGGGCGAAATACTACGGCACCTATTTCATCGCCATTCCGCTGGCGAGCGTCATCGGCGCGCCGGTCTCGGCCTATCTTCTCGGCTTCGACGGCCATCTCGGACTCAAGGGCTGGCAGTGGATGTTCATTCTCGAAGCCGTGCCAGCGCTTCTTCTCGGCATTGCGGTGCTCTGGCTCCTGCCCGACGGCCCTGCGAAAGCGCGCTGGCTCAGCGACGATGAGAAGGCGCGCATTGCCGCCTGTCTCAAGCGCGACCGCGAGGAGAGTCGAGCGAGCGACGCGCATCACACGCTCTGGCCAGCGCTGCGCGATCCGCGCGTGCTGCTGATGGCTGCAATCTATTTCGGCATCGTGATCGGCCTTTACGGCATAAGCCTCTGGCTGCCGCAGATGGTGAAGGGCATGGGCTTCACCAATCATGAGACGGGCTGGATCGTCTCCGCCGTCTATGTCGTCGCGGCCGTCGCCATGCCGCTCTGGGGCTGGTCGTCGGACCGGACGCAGGAGCGCATCTGGCACACCTCGATCGCCTCCTTCATCGGTGCGGTGGGTTTCATCGGCGGCGCTTATCTTCATTCGCCTGCGCTCGTCATCCTGTCGCTCGGGCTCGCCGCCGTCGGCACCTATGTCGCCATCGTGCCCTTCTGGGCGCTGCCGCCGACATTTCTCGGTGGCACGGCTGCGGCGGGCGGCATCGCCCTCATCAACTCAACTGGCAATCTCGGCGGCTTTGTCGGCCCCTCCATCGTCGGCTGGGTGAAGGATACGACGCAGAGCTATTCGGCGGGCATGCTTGCACTCGCCGTCGCCCTCGTCGCTGCGGGCGTGCTGACGCTCGTCGTACGGCTTCAGCTCACCCGCAGGACGCTGAACGCCTGATCATTTGACGGCGAAGACGCGATAGGCGACGCCCTTCCGCGTCAACCGGCCAAGGCTCACTGAGACGATGCCGTTGAGCCAGGCATAGGGCGAGTTGCTCGCCACTTCGAACATGGGCGCGGTGCGGAAATAGTATTTCGACGGATCGGTCGCCGCCGCCGCCTCGCGGTCGCCGAGCACGCCCATCAGCTCGGGCGGCATGACGATGCGCCCGCCATAGGTCGCATAGATGTTCACCCCGTCATGCGTCGTCAGGCAGACGCGAACATCTGCCTTCAGCGAGCCGTCGGAGCGGATCGTCGCCCAGTCGCCGCCCCCCGGCGGAATGGTGCCGCGAAGGCGCGGCCCCTCGAAGGTGCCTCCCGTCACATAGGCGACCAGCCGCATTCCCTCCGGCGTGCCGCCAATGACCAGCGAGTTTTCTTCGAGCTCGACATCCATCTCGAACAGGAATTCGGTTTGCACTTCACTCATGGTCGTCTTCTCCGCGGGCTTTTTATGAGTTCGGCGCCGGCGGGCCCTATGCATGGAGCCTTGGCGTCCGGCGTGGTAAAGCTTGGGCGTGGGGCCTTGCTTGCCCCTTTCGATCATTTCGCCCGGTTTGTTCACCTCCGGCAAGAGCGGAAAATGAAAGCTTTTTCGGCCTCTCTCGTCCTCATGGCGCTGATCGCGGCTGACGCTGCGTCGGCGGGACCGCGTCCGCAGCGCATCGTCTCGATCAATCTTTGCTCGGATGTGTTGGCGCTGGAGCTTGCCGATCCCGGAACGGTGAAATCCGTTTTCCGCGTTGCCGCCGATCCGGAGGATTCGCCCGTCGCCGATCTCGCCGCGAAGCTGCCGCTGAACAACGCGACTGCCGAGGACATTCTCGCCGCGAAACCCGATCTTGTGCTCGCGCATCGCTATTCATCGCCCTTCACACTGGCCCTGCTGGCGCGCGCGCATGTGCCAGTTGTGCAGGTGAAGGACGCTTCGAGCTTCGAGGATATTCGCGGCAATGTGCGCGCGGTCGCGTCAGCGCTTGGCCACCCCGAACGCGGCGAGGCGTGGATCGCGCGGTTCAACGCCTCGCTCGCCGCGTCGAAGCGTGTGCCCCCCGCGCATCCGCTGCGCGGCGTCATCTATCAGGATCTCGGCGGCGCCGCCGCGGCGAACACCATTCTCGGCGCGTTGCTGGAGCATGCAGGTTTCGAGAATGTCGTCGAGACGCCATCGAGCGGCGGCTTCGTCAATCTCACGATTGAGGAGCTGATCGACAAGCGCCCCGACTTCGTCGCCGTCGGCGTCTATCGCGCGAATGAGCCTTCGCTCGCGCATGCGGTGCTGGCGCATCCCGCACTCCGGGATTATGTCGCCCGTCATGCGCATGCCGTGGATCTTCCGGCCAAGCTCTGGACCTGCGGCACGCCTTTCGTCGCCGATATTGCGGACAGGCTGGCGGCGGCTCGCGACGGCTTCGACCGGCATGAGGTGAATTGATGCGCGCCCGCGACTATCTCCTCATCAATCTCGGTCTTGCGCTTCTTGCCGCGATCTTTTTTGTCGCCTCCATTTATGTCGGGCGCGGCGGTGAGTTGCTGGTAGGAAAGCTTCATGCTGTCGACGAGACGGACCGCTCGCTCGCCTGGCTGATCCTCAAGGAAGTGCGCCTGCCGCGCGCCTTGCTCGGCCTCCTCGTCGGCGCGACGCTTGGCTTGACCGGTGCAGCGCTGCAAGGGCTGTTGCGCAATCCTCTTGCCGAGCCCGGTCTCATCGGCGCGTCGTCTGGCGCGGCGCTCGGCGCGGTGCTCGTGTTCTATTTCGGTCTCGCGGCGGGCTCCACCATCTTCGTGCCGTTGGGTGGTGTCGCGGGAGCCCTTGTTTCGCTCGGCGTCCTCTATCTCCTCAGCGGGCGAAACCCTTCCATCGTCACGCTCATTCTCGCAGGCGTTGCGATCTCCGCCTTCACCTCCGCGCTGACCTCGCTTGCGCTCAGCCTCGCGGCCTCGCCTTACGCGGTTTATGAAATCATCTTCTGGCTCCTCGGCTCCTTCACCGATCGCAGCATGGATCAGGTGCGCTTCGCCACGCCTTTCATGGCACTTGGCGCATTGCTCGTCGCTTCGACGGCGCGCGGCCTCGACGCGCTGACGCTGGGCGAGGACACGGCCGCGACGCTTGGCTTCAATCAGGAGTCGATCAAGGCCCGCGCGGTCATCGGAACGGGCCTGGCGGTCGGCGCCGCCGTCTCCGTCACAGGCGTCATCGGCTTTGTCGGCCTCGTCGTGCCGCATCTCGTGCGGCCACTGGTCGGTTATCAGCCGGGCAAGCTGCTTTTGCCGAGCGCGCTTGCGGGGGCCGCCATGTTGCTCGCCGCCGATCTTCTGGTGCGTCTGCCGATGGATGGACCGGAGCCGAAGCTCGGCGTGGTGACCTCGCTCGTCGGCGCGCCGTTTTTCCTCTGGCTGATCCTCCGCGCCCGGCGGGAGGCGCCGTGATGGAACTCCGCGTCGAAAATCTTCATGCATCGCTCGGCGGCGCGCGTGTGCTGCGCGGACCGTCCTTCACCGCGTGCGGGCCGAGCTTCATCGGACTTGTGGGCCCCAACGGCGCCGGCAAGACGACGCTCATCCGCTCGGTTGCGAACCTCATTCCCTTCGAGGGAAGCATCTCGCTCGACGGCGTGGATGTCGACGCACTCGCGCCCCGCATCCGCGCGAGGAAGATCGCCTATCTTGCTCAAGGCGCCGAAAGCCATTGGCCACTTTCCGTAGAACGCGTGGTCGCCTTGGGGCGCCTGCCGCATCTGGAACCTTTCCGGGCGCCGACACCGTCCGACGAAGCCGCCATCGAACGGGCGATGAAGCTTGCGGAGGTCACGCGCTTCCGCGACCGCGACGTGCTGACGCTCTCCGGCGGTGAGCGCGCCCGCGCCCTGCTCGCCCGCGCCCTCGCCGTCGAGGCGGAGCTTCTGCTCGTCGACGAACCCGTCGCCTCGCTCGATCCCTATCATCAGCTCGGCGTCATGGAAGTGCTGCGCGCCTATGTCGATCAGGGGCGCATGGTGATTGCGGTGCTGCACGACCTGTCGCTCGCCGCGCGCTATTGCGACCGGCTGATCCTGCTCGATGAGGGCCGGATTCGCGCCGACGGCGCGCCCGCTGAGGTTCTGACGCCGGAGACGTTGCGCGAGGTCTATCACGTCGAGGCTCTGGTCGACGGCGAGGGGCAGGGCTTCCATGTCCGGCTTCTGAAGCGCGTCGAATAAGGCGCCGCAGGCCCTCGTATCGTCCGCCGAAACTCTTTATCCTCAGGCCCTCGCGCGGAGAGAGCTTCAGCGCCGGATGTCCAGACGAAGAGCGCCAGCATGAACAAGCCGTCCCACGACAGTACGGTCGACACGCCACAGACCCTTTCGCCCTCATTCAAGCTCAGTTTCGAGGACGCCGATTTCCTGTTGCGCGATGACCTCCGCGCCGTACGCCTCCAGCTTGAACTCCTGAAGACCGAAATCATTCTGGAGGAGCACAATATCCGCTCGACCATCGTCGTCTTCGGCAGCGCGCGTGTGCCCTCGCCGGAGGCAGCGGACAGTCATTGCAACGAGGCCGAGGCGGCGCTTGCTGCCGACCCGGGAAATCCCGAGTTGCAGCGTGCGGCCCGGGCCAGCAGGCATCAGCTCGCGCATTGCCGCTATTACGAGGAATCGCGGAAGTTCGCCCGCCTCGTTTCCGAAGCGGCGCAGAACGGGCAGGGGCGCGACTACGTCATCATGACGGGCGGTGGACCCGGCATCATGGAAGCGGCCAATCGCGGGGCGGCGGACGCGAACCGCGTTTCCATCGGGCTCAACATCAAGCTGCCGCGCGAGCAGATGCCCAATCCCTACATCACGCCGGAATTGACCTTCCAGTTTCACTATTTCGCGCTGCGCAAGATGCACTTTCTGATGCGTGCGAAGGCTCTCGTCGTGTTTCCCGGAGGCTTCGGCACGCTGGACGAGCTTTTCGAAACACTGACGCTGATCCAGACGGGCAAGATCGAGCCGATGCCGGTCCTGCTGTTCGGCGAGGAATATTGGCGGCGCATCATCAATTTCGAGGCCATGGTGGACGAGGGTACGATCGCGCCGAAGGATCTCGAGATTTTCCATTTCGTGGAAAGCGCCGACGAGGCCTGGAACTACATCACCGTCTTCAACGCGCCCGGCCCCAAGGAGCCGCCGATGCAGAGAAGCGAACCGCTCTGATCCGGCGATCGAGGCACGGCGTAGAATACTGAAACTCTCCCGCAGAGGATCGCATGCCTGTCATCGTCTGGTTCCGTCATGATCTCCGCCTCGCCGACAATCCGGCACTTGCTGCGGCCGTCGCAACGGGTGATGAGATTCTGCCGCTCTATATCCTCGATGATGCGACTTCGCTCGGCGGAGCGTCGAACTGGTGGCTGCATGGAAGCCTCGATGCGCTGGCCGGTGAGTTGGCAAGGCGCGCGGCGCCGCTTGTGCTGCGGCGCGGGCCGGCCGCTGACGTGCTGCCTGCGCTTGCTGCGGAGACGAAGGCAAGCGCCGTCTTCTGGAATCGCTGCTACGAGCCTTTGTCGATTGCGCGGGACAAGGCGCTGAAGCAGGCCCTTGTCGCGTCCGGCATAGAGGTGAAGAGCTTCAATGGAGGAATGCTGGCGGAGCCGTGGGAGCTGCAGACGGGGAGCGGCGGACCATACAAGGTCTTTACGCCCTTCTGGCGCTCTCTCGCCGCTCGCGCGCCCTTTGCGGCTCCATTGCCCGCCCCGAAGAAGCTCCGTGCTGCCGCGCATTTTCCATCGGACGATCTTTCCCGGTGGAATCTGCGCCCCGCAAAGCCGGACTGGGCGGGAGGATTGCGCGCCGCCTGGAGGCCCGGCGAGAAACATGCCGCGGCGCGTCTTTCATTTTTTCTTGATGAGCTGGTCGCCGGCTACGCGACCATGCGCGATTTCCCGGCAATGGAAGGAACGTCTCGCCTTTCTCCGCACCTTCATTTTGGTGAAATCTCGCCGCGGCAGGTCTGGGCGGCGGCCGATGCCGCTTCGCATGCGACGCCTGACGCAGCGAGCGGCGTCATGTCGTTCCTGCGTGAGGTCGGCTGGCGGGAATTCACCCATCACCTGATCTATCACTGGCCGGAGATGGTCGATCATGCATGGAAACCGGAATTCGAGGAGTTTCCATGGGCGCATGACGACGCGCTTCTCGCCGCCTGGCGGCGCGGGCGAACCGGCTATCCGATCGTTGACGCAGGCATGCGCGAGCTCTGGTCCACAGGATACATGCACAACCGTGTACGGATGATAGCGGCCTCGTTCCTCGTCAAGGACCTTCTCATTCACTGGCGGCGCGGCGCGGAGTGGTTCGAGGATACGCTGGTCGACGCGGATCTCGCCAATAACCGCGCGGGCTGGCAATGGGTGGCGGGTTCCGGCGCCGACGCCGCGCCCTATTTCCGTATTTTCAATCCGGTGACACAGGGCGAAAAGTTCGATGCGGACGGGCAATATATTCGCCGTTACGTGCCGGAGCTTGCCAGGCTCGACAACCGCCATATCCATCGTCCATGGGAGGCGCCGCCCGCAACGCTCGCCGCAGCGGGGATCGAGTTGGGCGCAACCTATCCGAAGCCGATCGTCGATCACGCACGGGCGCGTGAGCGCGCGCTTGCGGCTCTTGCCAGCATCAAGAAGGGCTGATCTTCAGCGCGTCGCGAGATAGTGCGAGTAGAGCGCAAGGCTCGCGGCCACCGTTGCGTTGAGCGACTCCACCGCGCCGGTCGTCGGGATGGTCAGGCGCCTGACGTTAAGCGACCCCGGTATGCCTCGACCTTCTTCGCCCAGAACGAGCCGCAGGTCGCGCGGCCAGTCGAGCGCGCCCATGTCTTCGCCGCCTGCATCGAGCGCGAAGATCGGCCCCGTAGCCTGATCGAGGTCTTCCCATGACGGACCGCGCAGAAGCGTCAGTTCGAATTGGGCATTCGCCGCAGCGCGCAGCGCCTTGGGGTGAAAGGGGTGCGCCGCCTCGTTCATCAGAATGATGCGCTTCGCTCCGAAAGCGGCAGCGCTGCGCAGCGCCGCGCCCAGATTGTTCGGATCGCCGAGCGCGCAAACAAGCTCAAGCCCCTTCGGCGCCGCTGCGAGATCGGCTTGCGACATGGCGGGCACCTTGCCGACGAGAAGCGGAACGCCCGTGCCCGACACGTCGAGCGCATCGAAGAGCGCGCGGGAGAGGCGATATTTCTCGATGTGATCGGGAATGTCCCAGCCCTCGATCTGGGCGGGATCGAGCGCGAGCAGCGCGTGAAAACGCATGGGGTGGAGCGCCAGCGCTTCCGGCACCGATTTTCGGCCGGCGAGCAGGAACTCGCCGTGTTTCTTGATGCCCCGGCTCTCGGTGATCTGCTCCCACAGCCTGGCTTGCGGGTTATGCAAACTTTCGATCACGCGCCAATAGGTGCCGCCGCTCATCCTGCCTCAACCTCGATCATGTGGAGCGGCACTCTCGCCCAAATTCCCCTGAAAGTCCCTCAATTATGCCGCTTTTTTGACGCGATGCCCAACTAGCCTCGACAGCAGAACGGCTGCATGTGCGGCGGGGCTCATCGCCCGTCGCGGTTGCCGGCAAAAATCTGGAAGGTGGGAACATGAACAGTCTTTGCAAGCAAGCCGGGAAGCCTGCGCGGGGTCGAAGGTTTTTCCTCGCCGCGATGGCGGCAATGGCTTTGGCGAGCGGCGTTGCCGCGACGCCCGCATTGGCCGATCCCCACGGACATGGGCGGCACGAACGCTGGGAACACCATGGCCGCTGGGATCGCCACTATCATCCGGGCTGGGTGCGCTATTACGACGGTCCCGACATCTATTGGGCGCCGCCGCCGCCCCGGGTTTTCTATGCGCCTCCGCCGCCGGTCTATTACGCACCGCCGCCGGTCTATTATGGGGCGCCCTCGCTCAATGTCGTGATTCCGATCCGCTGACGCTGGGTCAAGGAGCGGCGCTTCCACGCCGCTCCCATTCTCCCCGCTTTCCGATCTGCCGCGTTCTGGCATAGTGTCGGCACAGAACAGAAGGCGACGGGCCTCAAGGTCCGCGTACAGGGAGAGAAGCAGATGAGCGATTTCAAGCTCCTTATCGGCGGCAAGCTCGTTGCCGGCGACCAGACGATGGATGTCATCAATCCCGCGACCGAGGAAGTGCTGGCGAAATGCCCGCGTGCTTCCAAAGCGCAGCTCAACGAGGCCGTGGCCGCCGCGAAGGCCGCGTTCCCCGCCTGGGCCGCGACGCCGATCGCCGAGCGCAAGAAGGCGCTGGGCGCCATCGCCGACATCATCGAGGCCAATGCAGCCGAACTCGCCCGCCTGCTGACGCAGGAACAGGGCAAGCCCATCGGCGATGCGACCGGCGAGGTCTATGGCACGGCGGCCTTCTTCCGCTACTTCACCATGCTCGATCTGCCGGTGAAGGTGATCGACGACAGCGAGAACCGCCGCGTCGAAGCCCATCGCAAGCCGCTCGGCGTCATCGGCGCCATCGTGCCGTGGAACTTCCCGCTGATCCTCATGGCCTTCAAGGTGCCGCCCGCGCTTCTCGCCGGCAACACGCTGGTCGTGAAGCCCGCGCCGACGACGCCGCTCGCGACGCTCAAGCTTGGCGAGCTCATCAAGGACGCGCTGCCTGCGGGCGTCATCAACTTCATCACCGACGCGAACGATCTCGGCGGCGAACTGACGGCGCATCCCGATGTGCGCAAGATCTCGTTCACGGGTTCCACCGCGACCGGCGCGAAGGTCATGGCGGGCGCCGCCGCGACGCTGAAGCGCATCACGCTCGAACTCGGCGGCAACGACGCGGGCATCGTGCTCGACGACGTGGACCCCAAGACCGCGGCGCCGCAGCTCTTCCAGAGCGCCTTCCAGAACAACGGCCAGGTCTGCATCGCCATGAAGCGGCTCTATGTGCATGAGTCGATCTATGACGAGATGTGCGACGAGCTGGCGAAGATCGCCGACGCCGCCATCGTCGGCAACGGCCTCGAACAGGGCACGCAGCTCGGGCCGCTCCAGAACAAGATGCAGTTCGAGAAGGTGAAGGAACTGCTCGACGACGCGAAGAAGACCGGCAAGGTCATCGCGGGCGGCACGGTTCCCGATCAGGCCGGCTACTTCATCAAGCCGACCATCGTGCGCGACATCACCGACGGTGCGCGCCTCGTGGACGAGGAGCAGTTCGGCCCCGTGCTTCCGGTCATCAAATATTCCGACCCGGAAGATGCGGTGGCCCGCGCCAATGCCTCGCCCTATGGGCTTGGCGGCTCGATCTGGGCGACCGATCTCGACCGCGCCTACAAGCTGGCCGAGAAGATGGAGTCGGGCTCGGTGTGGGTGAACAAGCACGCCGAACTCGCCCCGAACATTCCCTTCGGCGGCTCGAAAATGTCCGGCATCGGCACCGAACTCGGCGAAGAAGGCCTCGCTGAATTCACGCAGCTCAAGATCATCAACATCGCGCGTTGATCTGATCCGACTTTACGACGCATTGCGCCGCCGCTCGGAAACGGGCGGCGGCGTTTGTGTACCTACCACCATCCTCTGTGGTGATAGGCATGGCGCTCATACCGCTCGGCCATCGGGCGGCAGCGGTCGCCGTCTTCGTCGCAGACAAGCTGGCGGCAGTCGTCGCCGTCCCAGTCGCATTCGGTTCTGACGGTCCGTTCGGGCTCGACATAGCGGCAGTCGTCGCCATCCCAATCGCACTGGACCTGGGGCCGATAGTCCTCTTCGTCATCGTCGGCGCGGGCGGCTCCGGCGCCGAAGCTCAACGAGCCGATGGTGACCGTCGCGGCGATTGCGACGAGCAGTGTGAGTCTTTTCGATCCGTTCATGGCTAAACTCCGACGCAAGGCCCCCTAAGCCAGCGAATGAAGCATGGACTTTGCTGGCTGAACCGCTCGTGAACAGGGCGTTTAGGCTCGCACCATCGGCGATGGCAGGCCGGGACGGCGTTTGTTGCGCTGGATTTTCGAGAGGAAACTGGTGCCCACGGAGTGGATCGAACACTCGACCTCTCCCTTACCAAGGGAGTGCTCTACCACTGAGCTACGTGGGCCGTTTCTGTTGCCCCGACAGCCGGGGAGCGAAAGGGAAGGTCTGGCAGAAGCCGAACCTCTTTCGGGCGCGCGGAAAGTGCCACAGCCTGCCCCCTTCATGCAACAGGGAATGGCAGGTTAAGGCCATGCTGTTGACGCCCGGTTTCACATGGGCCATATGCGGGGCTCAGATGACGCCTCGAAAGGGCCGAGAGCCATGAAAAACAAGGCCGACGACAACCGTACCCGCGCCCCCCACGGCCAGGGTCCCGCCCGGGGCCAGCAGGCCAAGGAAGCCCGCCTCGCCGAGGCGCTGCGCGCCAATCTCCGCAAGCGCAAGGCGCAGGCCAAGGCCCGCGACGCCGAAGGCGACAAATAAGCCTTTTCTCCCCATGGAGCGAAGGGGTTCGGGGGCCAAAATGACCGGCTCCCCGTGACTCTTCGGGCGCGCGCCCCTATAAATCCGTGGTCGCCCGGGGCATTCAGGCCCCGTGCCCAGCGGACCCATCATGGACACTATTCACATTCGCGGCGGACGCCGGCTGTCAGGCTCCATTCCGATCAGCGGCGCCAAGAACGCGGCCCTGCCGTTGATGACGGCTGCCCTTTTGACCGCCGAGCCGGTGAAATTCACCAATGTTCCGGCGCTGACCGATGTGCGTTCGCTGGCCAAGCTTCTCGGCGTGATGGGCTCGGACGTCCAGCGCGACGGCGATTCGGTGTCGATCCATACGCCGGAAATCACCTCGACCACGGCGCCCTATGAAATCGTTTCCCAGTTCCGCGCGAGCTTCTGGGTGCTGGGGCCGCTCGTCGCTCGCTGCCGCGAGGCCAAGGTGTCGCTGCCCGGCGGCTGCGCCATCGGCGCGCGGCCGGTCGATCTCTACATCAAGGGCCTCCAGAAGATGGGCGCCGAGATCGATCTGGTGGAAGGCTATGTGCTGGCCAGGGCGCCCGAGGGCCTCAAGGGCGCGGTCATCCGCTCGCCCATCGTCTCCGTAGGCGCCACGCATACGCTGATGATGGCGGCGACGCTGGCCGAGGGCGAGACCGTGCTCGAAAACGCCGCCCGCGAGCCGGAAGTCTCCGACCTCGCTCATTGTCTCGTTTCCATGGGCGCGAAGATCGAGGGTATCGGCACCTCGACGCTGCGCATCGAAGGCGTCGAGAAGCTCCATGGCACGACCCACCGCGTCATCGCCGACCGGATCGAGGCGGGCACCTATGCCATCGCCGCCGCCATGACGGGCGGCGAGGTCACGCTCGAAGGCGTCGATGCCGAGACGTTCGACGCGGCGCTGTCGGTGCTGCGCGCGGCAGGCGCGGGCGTCGATGTCCAGCAGGGGCAGGTGCGTATATTCAGGAATGGCGAGCGGCTTCAGGCGACGAATGCCGTCACGCAGGTGTTTCCCGGTTTCCCGACCGATCTGCAGGCGCAGTTCATGGCGCTGATGACGACGGCGGACGGCGAGTCGGAAATTACCGAGACGATTTTCGAAAACCGCTTCATGCATGTGCAGGAGCTGGCGCGTTTCGGCGCGGATATTTCGCTTCATGGCGACAAGGCGCTGGTTCGCGGCGTCGAGAAGCTGAAGGGCGCGCCCGTCATGGCGAGCGATCTGCGCGCCTCCGCGGCGCTCGTCGTCGCCGCGCTTGCCGCCGAGGGCGAGACGACGATCAACCGCGTCTATCACCTCGATCGCGGTTTCGAGCGTCTTGAGGAAAAGCTCAGGGCTTGCGGCGCCGATATCTGGCGCGCCAAGGCATCGTGAGAGCAGGGGACCGATGAGCGATTTGCGGCTGAGTGCGGAAGACGCTGCCGATCTCGAAGTGATCTCGGCCTTCTTGCAGGATGCGGTGACGCGCGTCGGCGATCTCGCCTTTCTGCCGAGTGCGCGGCGCTTCGCCATGGTGCTCAACCGCTTTCGCTGGGAAGGCGAGACATCGACCAGCAAGCAGGCCTCCGCGCGCCGGACGCATGAGCGCGTACGCTCGGGGCTCCATTTCGACAATGTGCTGAAGGCGCAGGCCCGTGGGATCAGGCGGGATCATCCCGATGGCGTGCTGAATCTTCTCGCCATTCGTTTCGAGGAGAAGGACGCCCCGTCCGGCATCGTGGTTCTCACCTTCTCGGGCGGCGGCGAGCTCAGGCTTGAAGTCGAGGCGCTCGATGCGCATCTCTCGGATCTCGGCCTCGTCTGGGAAACGCCGCATCTGCCCGAACACGATCTGGGCTGAGGTTCCATGCCCGGTCCGCATTATATATTCCGCGCCATGCCTTTGCCGTCATGGCCTGCTTCATGCGGGCCATCCACGCCTCTCGTGGCGGCGGCCAAGACGTGGATGACCCGGTCAAGCCGGGCCATGACGCATAAGGAGATTTGATCCATGGCCGTCAGACTCGATGCAAGCGACAATGGCTTCGAAAAGGCCTTCGAAGTGCTTCTCACCGCGAAGCGCGAATCTTCCGTCGACGTCAATGACGCCGTGGCGAAGATCATCGCCGATGTGCGCGAGCATGGCGACGCGGCGTTGATTGCGCTCACCAACAGGTTCGACCGGCTCTCGCTCACGGCGGAAACGCTCCGCATTCCCGATGCCGAACTCGATGCTGCTGTTGCGGCTTGCGACGCGAAGACGCTCGACGCGCTGAAAATGGCGAAGGCGCGCATCGAGGCCTATCACGCACGCCAGAAGCCTTCCGACGATCGCTTCACCGACGCACAAGGCGTTGAACTTGGCCATCGCTGGACCTCCGTTGGTGCTGTCGGTCTCTATGTGCCGGGCGGCACGGCGAATTATCCAAGCTCCGTGCTGATGAACGCTGTGCCCGCGAAGGTCGCGGGCGTCGCCCGTGTGGTCATGGTGGTGCCGACGCCGGACGGCAAGGTCAATCCGCTGGTGCTGGCCGCCGCGCGGCTCGCGGGCGTCGATGAAGTCTATCGCGTCGGCGGCGCGCAGGCTGTGGCCGCGCTCGCCTATGGCACGAAGACGATCCGTCCCGTCGACAAGATCGTCGGTCCCGGCAATGCCTTCGTCGCCGCCGCCAAGCGCCAGGTCTTCGGCATTGTCGGCATCGACATGATCGCCGGCCCCTCCGAAATCCTTGTCGTTGCCGATGGCGAGAACGATCCGGA
The DNA here is from genome assembly GCF_039680535.1 of Parvibaculum sp. Taxonomy (GTDB): domain Bacteria; phylum Pseudomonadota; class Alphaproteobacteria; order Parvibaculales; family Parvibaculaceae; genus Parvibaculum. Next base: position 257,363 of record NZ_JBDKSS010000013.1, read on the forward strand.
CTGGATCGCCGCCGATCTGCTTTCGCAGGCCGAGCATGACGAAAGCTCGCAGTCGATCCTCATCACCGACGACGCCGCTTTCGCGACCCGCGTCGAGGAGGCGGTCGCCGCGCAGTTGAAGCTGCTGCCGCGCGAGACGACGGCTCGCAAGAGCTGGGCCGATTTCGGCGCGGTCATCGTCGTGAAGTCGCTCGACGATGCCGTGCCGCTGGTCGACCGGCTCGCGCCCGAGCATCTCGAAATCGCGGTGGACGATCCCGAGCCGCTGGCGGCGCGCATCCGCAATGCCGGCGCGATCTTCCTCGGCCGCTATACGCCGGAAGCGGTGGGCGACTATGTGGCGGGCTCGAACCACGTGCTGCCGACGGCGCGCAGCGCCCGCTTCTCCTCGGGCCTCAACGTGCTCGATTTCATGAAGCGGACCTCGATCGTGCGTTGCGACGCGGACTCGCTCGGCCGCATCGGTCCCGCCGCAGTGGCGCTCGCCGCCGCCGAGGGGCTCGACGCTCATGGCCGGTCGGTCTCGATCCGGCTCAACAAGTAGCAATCCGGTCGACGCCCGGCTCGCCTCTGCCGCCCAAATCGGCTTAAAGTGGCCGCGCCGAAACGCTTGCAGACAGGTCCATGGACAGAACGGACGACAGGTCTAACTTCCGCATCGCCGAGCTCGTGCTCGACGAGAAGACGGTCGTGCGCCGCAGTCCGGACGTGGAGCATGAGCGCAAGGTCGCGATCTTCGACCTGCTGGAAGAAAACAGCTTCGCCCCCCTGGGCAGTCCCGGCGGTCCCTATGTGCTCCACCTGGCCATCGAGGAGAGCAGGCTCGTCTTCGATGTCCGTCTCGACGGCGGCGAGCCGCATGGCAAGATCATGCTGTCGCTCACGCCGTTCCGGAAGATCATCAAGGACTACTTCCTGATCTGCGAAAGCTATTACGACGCCATCAAGACGGCGGCGCCCGCCCAGATCGAGGCGATCGACATGGGCCGCCGTGGGCTCCACAACGAGGGCTCGCAGCTTCTGAAGGAGCGGCTCTCGGGCAAGGTCGAGATGGATTTCGATACGGCGCGGCGTCTCTTCACGCTGATCTGCGTTCTTCACATCAAGGGTTGATGTCGTGGCGTCAGTCGAGAAGCTTCCGGGGTCCGTCCTCTTCGTATGCAATCTGAATGCAGTGCGCTCGCCCATGGCCGAGGCGCTGGCAAAATCGCTTTACGGCAAGCGGATGTTCATCGATTCCGCAGGCCTCGAACCTCATCCCCGCGACCCCTTCGTCATCAATGTCATGACCGAGATCGGCGTCGACATGGCCGAAGATCACCCGATGGATGTCGAGGAGATCAATATCGGTTCCTTCGACCTCGTGATCTGCCTGACCGAGGAGGCCCGCGCCCGCGTCGCCGAACTCACGCGCGGCCAGGCGGTCGACATCGACTTCTGGCCGACCATCGACCCCTTCGCGGGTGGCGAGCAGGGCAGCCGCGAGCAGAAGCTTGAGGCCTATCGCCGTCTCCGCGACGACCTGCGCCGCCGCATCGAGCAGCGCTTCGGCGCCGCCGAAAAGAAGGCGAGCTGACGCGGGCGGGGCTGTCGGGGGAAAACGCCCCGAATTTCAGCACCGAATCAAGGGTTTGACCCCGTGCCGCAGTAGGAAATGGGCCACGGCCCTTGATTTTGGCCGGGTTTATGCTCATTCTCCCGCCAAATCTCGAAGGAATATGAATGTCCAAAGAAGAACTGCTTGAGTTTCCGGGCGTGGTGACGGAACTGCTCCCGAACGCGACGTTTCGCGTCAAGCTCGAGAATGAGCATGAAATCATCGCCCACACCGCCGGCAAGATGCGCAAGAACCGCATCCGCGTTCTGGCGGGCGACAAGGTGCTCGTCGAAATGACGCCATATGATCTGACCAAGGGCCGGATCACCTATCGCTTCAAGTAAGCGGACGGCGGGGTTCTGCCAGCCCGTGCCATTTACGAGCCCGAGCCCTGCAGCGCCGTCATGACCGCTCCCGCCAGACAACGCCTCGTCCTCGCCAGCGCATCGCCGCGCCGGATCGCGCTGCTTGCGCAGATCGGCGTCGATCCGGACGAGGTGCGCCCTTCCGACATCGACGAAACGCCTCTTAAAGGCGAACTTCCCCGCGAACATGCGCGCCGTCTCGCCCGCGAAAAGGCGGAGGCCGTGGCCAAGCTCGAACCCGCTTCGCTGGTGCTTGCCGCCGACACGGTCGTTGCCTGCGGCCGTCGCATTCTTCCCAAGGCCGAAAGCGAAAGTCAGGTGCGGCAATGCCTCGCGCTGCTCTCGGGTCGTGCGCATCGCGTCTATACGGCGGTGACGCTGATCCGGCCGGATGGAAAGCAGATGGAGCGCGTCAGCGAGACGCGTGTGGCCTTCAAGCGCCTCTCCGCAGAGGAAATCGATCTCTATGTCGAGCATGGTGAATGGCGCGGCAAGGCGGGCGGCTACGCAATTCAGGGGCATGCCGCCGTCTTTGTCCGATTGCTGACCGGTTCTCATTCCGGGGTCATCGGTCTGCCGCTTTACGAGACGGCGGCGCTGCTGACCGGGGCTGGCTTCCCGCTCTACCCACGGCGCTGACAAGGGTGTTAGGATTATCGATACAGGCATCGAGAGGGAGGTCGACCGGCATGTCGGGGGATAGGCCGGTCGTTCAAGGGGTTTCATGTCCGAGGAAGTGCTGATCAATGTTGGGCCCGGCGAGACGCGTGTAGCGGTCGTCGAGAATGGCCGGCCCGTGGAGATCATCCTCGAGCGCAGGATGGAAGACGATCTCAAGAGCAAGACGGGCCGCGCGGGGCATTCGCTGCTCGGCAATATCTTTCTCGGCCGTGTGCAGCGCGTGCTGCCCGGCATGCAGGCCGCTTTCGTGGAGATCGGCCTTGAACGCGCAGGCTTTCTGGGCGCGCGCGAAGCCAAGTGCCTCTGCGAACTCACCCATCTCGACGAACACATGCTGCCGCCTATCAGCGCCTGCGTCACCGAGGGCCAGACGATCCTTGTCCAGGCGACGAAGGATCCTATCGGCGACAAGGGCGCGCGGCTTTCTGCGAATGTGACCATTCCGGGCCGCCTTCTCGTGCTGGTTCCGAACCAGTCGGGCGTCGCGCTTTCGCGCCGCATCGAAGATGAGGAAGAGCGCGCGCGGCTGACGGCGCTGGTCGAGGAAATGGTCGCGCGCTTCGGCTCCATGGGCGTCACCGGTGAGCCCGCCGGCTTCATCGTGCGCACGGCGGCCATCGGCGCGACGGTGGACGACATCGCAGCGGATGCGCGGATGCTTGCCGATGAATGGCGGAAAGTTCGTGAAGTCGAGAAGCGTTCGAACCCGCCCTGTGTCGTCTTTCATGACCTCGACCCGGTGTCGAAGACGCTGCGCGACTATGTGAGTTCCGATACCGCCCGCGTCCTCATCGACGATGCCGACGCCTTCGGCGAGGCGCAGCGTTACGCGCGCCGCGCCATGCCGGAATTGCTCGACCGCATTCAGCTCTTCAACGGGCCGGGTGCGCTTTTCTCGCTCTACGACATAGATGGCGAGATCGAACAGGCGCTGGAGCCGCGCGTCGAGCTGAAGTCGGGCGGCTGGATCACGATTGAGACGACGGAGGCCTTGACCGCCATCGACGTCAATTCGGGGCGCTACACGGCGGCGACGGGGCTTGAGGAAACGAGCGCCAAGATCAACCTCGAAGCGGTGGACGAGATCATCTATCAGCTTCGCCTGCGCGGCACCGGCGGCCTCATCGTCATCGACTTCATTCATCTGAACGATCCGACGAATATCGAGAAGGTACTCGACGCGCTGAACACCGGTTTTGCGCATGATCGCGTACCGACGCAGATTTCCGGCATGTCGGAATTCGGCCTCGTCGAGATGACGCGAAAGCGCGTTCGCGAGCCGCTGAACAAGCTGCTGACCGAGCCCGCCTATGCGAATGGCCGCCCGCGCCGCAAGACCTGCGCGACGGTTGCCAATGAGTTGCTGCGGAAGATTGCCGCCGAGGCGCATGCGACGCCCGGCCGCGCCATCGTCGCGCGGGCTTCGCCCGACGTCGTGGATTGGCTGGAGCGCGGCAATTCCTATCTTATCGACCGGCTCCGCGAGAAGGTTGCGGTAAATCTGCAGTTCGTTGCGGAACCGACATTCACCCGCGAGCGTATCGATGTCGGTGCGGTGCAGTAGGTTCGCATCATGAACGACAATGTCGTGCCTCTACGGTCGAGCCGTCCCTGTCCGATCTGCGGCAAGAAATCGGCGCCGAGCTTTCATCCCTTCTGCTCGAAGCATTGCGCCGATGTCGATCTCAACCGCTGGCTCAAGGGCTCCTATGCGATCCCGGCCGTCGAGCCGCCGGACGAGTGGGACGAGGCGACAGGCGATGAGCCGGAAGAGAAATAAAAAAAAGGCCGTGTCGCGAGACACGGCCTTATGAGTTTCCGCTAAGGGAGGAACCATAAGCGGGGGACAGAGACTGCGAGGGTGGTCAGCGGAGGGAGGATCGCTGACCGACGAAACATCTATGATTTAACTCTATAGAATTAGTAGAATATGTAAACAACAAAAATGCATCGGCAATAAAATAGTTTTGCGGATATTTTTTGTGAATTAGACCGCCGTGAAGGTGTTGTCGACGAAGATATGGCTGCCGTTCACGAAGCTCGACTCGTCGCTGGCGAGGAAAAGCGCGGTTTGCGCCACCTCCTCCGGCTCGCAGAAGCGGCCCTGCATCGCCTTCATCGCGGCCTCCGAGGCGTCGACCCCTTGCGCGGAAAGCTCCGTCACCTCGCGGATGCCATGCGCCGTGCGGATGAAGCCGGGGCAGACGGCGTTCACGCGGATGCCCTTGTCGCGATATTCGACGGCGAGCGCGCGGGAGAACTGGTGCACCGCCCCCTTGGTCGTGCAGTAGAGCACTTCAAGCGGCGTCGCCGTGACGGCGGAAATCGACGAGGTATTGACGATCGAGCCCTTGCCCGCCTTGAGCATGGTGGGCAGCACCGCCTTGCACATCAGGAACATGCTCTTGACGTTGACGTCATGGAGCCAGTCCCACTCTTCCTCGGTCGTCTCCAGGAAGGGTTTCACGACGATGGTGCCCGCATGGTTGAAAAGCACGTCGATCGTGCCGAAGGCCTCCAGCGTTTGGGCGACCGCGGCGTTGACCTCGTCCGCGATGGAAACGTCTGCCTTGACGCCGATGGCTCTGCCTCCCGAGGCGACGATCCTCTCGGCGAGCTTCCGCGCCGCTTCGCCCTGTCGGTCGACAATGGCGACCTTGGCGCCCTCCGCCGCGAACAGAAGCGAAGCCGCTTCGCCGCAGCCGCCTGCGCCGCCGGAGACCAGTGCCACCTTGCCTGCAAGCCGTCCCGTCCTTATGTCCGCCATGAGCGTCTCCCTGGGTTTCGATCGGTCAATTGAGAGCGATAGGGGCAAGCTGAGTCAATCGCGCTGTCACGGCGCCAAGGCTACAAATATGGTCGGGATATGCTATATGGCCTCGAACATTCGCCAATCCGGAGAGTGAGATGCCGAGCGCGCCCAGTTCCGAAGCTTTCGCCGCCGCTGCTGCGGGCGTCATTGCCATGGCGCGTTACGCAGGCGAGCGTCATTGGGTGCCCGCGACGAGCGGCAATTTTTCTGTGCGGATCGATGATCGCTTCGCCGCGGTGACGGCGACGGGCGCCGACAAGGCCAATCTGACCGAGGCAGAGGTGATTGCCGCCGAGATTTCGGGACCGAAGCATCCGCGCGCTTCCGCAGAAGCGCCGTTGCATCTCGTTCGCTATGCCTCCGATCCGTCGATTGGCGCGATTGCCCATATCCACACATTGCCGGCGACGCTGCTTTCCAGGCGGCATGCCGCGAAGGGCGTGCTTCGCCTTGAAGGCTGGGAGTTGCTCAAGGCATTCACCGGCATCAAGACCCACGAAACCGCGCTCGACATTCCCATCGTGCCCAACGATCAGGATACGGACCGCCTCGCCGCTCTCGTCGAAGAGCGGTTGAAGGCTTCGGGTCCGGTTCCGGGTTATCTGATTGCGGGCCATGGGCTCTATGTCTGGGGCGCGACCGCGAAGGACGCGATCCGCCACATGGAAGCCTTCGATTTTCTTTTGACCGCCGAACTGCATGAGGAGAGCGCGCGATGACGCAGCTTACAGTTTACGCCGATACCGATCCGTCGAAGGTGCTGATCGAGACACGCGCGGCCGCCGAGATCGCCGATCTCCTCTCCGACATCGGCGTCGTGTTCGAGCGCTGGAATGCTTCGGTCCTGTTGCCCGACGCGGCAGCTCAGGAAGATGTGCTGAAGGCCTACGAGGCCGATGTGAAGCGCATCATGGAAAAGGGCGGCTACAAGTCGGTAGATGTCGCGCGCGTGACACCCGACCATCCGGATCGCGCCGCGCTGCGCCAGAAGTTCCTTGCCGAGCATACGCATGACGATGACGAGGTGCGCTTCTTCGTCGAAGGCGCGGGCGCCTTCTATCTGCATGTGCAGGGCAAGGTCTATCGTCTCGTCTGCGAGCGCAACGATCTCATCAGCGTACCCGCCGGCACGACGCATTGGTTCGACACGGGCGAGCGCCCGCATTTCTGCGCCATCCGCATCTTCACCTCGCCGGACGGCTGGGTCGGTCATTTCACCGGCGACGACATTGCAACGCGCTTTCCGTTGTTCGAGAGCGCCGCATGAGGATCGCGGCTATCCTGACCGATATCGAAGGAACGACGACGCCGATCTCCTTCGTGCATGAGGCGCTGTTTCCCTATGCGCGCGCCCGCATTGCGGAATTCTGCAAGGCGCATGAGGCGGAGCCCGAGGTCGCGGCGGCGCTTGCCGCCGCCCGCGCGCTCGACGGTCATCCCGAGATCGATCTCGACGCGACGATCGCGCTGCTCATCCGCTGGATCGACGAGGACAGGAAGGCAGGGCCGTTGAAGACGCTGCAGGGCCTCATCTGGCAGAAGGGCTATGAAGAGGGCGTGCTGAAAGGCCAGGTCTATGAGGATGCCGCCGATTATCTCAATCGCTGGCATGCGAGCGGGCTCAGCCTCTTCGTCTATTCTTCCGGGTCGGTCGCGGCGCAGAAGCTGATTTTCGGGTACTCGGACAAGGGCGATCTCGCGCTGCTCTTCTCGGGTTTCTTCGACACCGCCGTTGGTGGGAAACTCGAAAGGGCGTCCTACGAACGCATCGCGCGGGAGGTCGGCATCAAACCGGCCAACATTCTTTTCCTTTCCGACAATCCGGGCGAGATCGCGGCGGCGAAGGCGGCCGGCTTGCAGGTCGCACGCATCGACCGGGCGCTCGCGGCCGACGAAGCACGCCGCGAAGACGAAGTCCTCGTCGCCGGTTCCTTCGCGCCCGTCGATCGGGACTTCTTCTGAGCCTCAGCGGTAATCCGCTTCCACGGTTGCGTCCTCATGCGTGGTCGCCGAGAAGGCGCGGAGGATGAGCGTCAGCACCGCCGCCACGGCGAGGTTCAGGATCACCGTGTAGAGCGCAGCATAGCCGGGCATGGTGACGCCGAAGATCGTCAGCGGCCAAGTCGAGGTCTTGAAGCCGAGCGACCAGGCCATCCATGTGCCCGTGCCGATGCCTGTGGCCCAGCCGATGAGCAGGGCGCGCGGATCGAACCAGCGCGTATAAAGGCCGAAGAAGATCGCCGGCAGCGTCTGGATGATCCAGATGCCGCCGAGAAGCTGGAGCTGGATCGCGAGCCGCTGTTCGAGGTTGAGCACGAAGACGAGCGCGCCGACCTTGGCGACCAGCGACACGATCTTCGCCATGCTCGATTCAGCTTCCGGCGAACAATTCGGCGCGATGAATTCCTTGTAGACGTTGCGCGTGAAGAGGTTCGCGACGGCGATCGACATGATCGCGGCGGGAACCAGCGCGCCGATGCCGACGGCGGCGAAGGCAACGCCCACGAACCAGCTTGGGAACTGGTCGAGGAAGAGGGCGGGCACCGAGAAATTTGCGCCGTAGAGCTTGAAGCCTTCGGCAAATTCCGGCTTCGACGAAACGCCGGCGGCGAGCGCCATATAGCCGAGAAGCGCGATGAGGCCGAGCACGAAGGAATAGGCCGGCAGCAGCGCGGCATTGCGGCGGATCACATGGCCGGAGCTTGCGCTCAGCACGCCCGTCATCGAATGCGGATAGAGGAAGAGGGCGAGGGCGGAGCCGAGCGCCAGCGTCGCATAGGCGCTGTAGCCGCCGAGGCTGCCCGCGGCCGGCGGCGTGAGCGTCAGCTTTTCGGGTGCAACGGACGCGAAGATTGCGCCATAGCCGCCGAGCTTTGCCGGAATGATGATCACGGCGGCAATGACGGTGATGTAGATCAGCAGGTCTTTCACCACCGCGATCATGGCAGGGGCGCGAAGGCCGCTCGTATAGGTGAAGGCGGCAAGAATGATGAAGGCGATGATGATCGGCAGATGCCCATGCACGCCCATGGCGCCGATCACGACTTCCATGCCGACAAGCTGCAACGCGATGTAAGGCATGGTGGCGACCATGCCCGTCGCCGCGATGGCGAGCGCAAGCGGCCGGTAGCCGTAGCGGCCCTTCACGAAGTCCGCCGCCGTGACATAGCCGTGGCGGTGCGCGACGGCCCAGAGGCGCGGAAAGATCACGAAGACCATCGGATAGACGAGCACCGTGTAGGGCACGGCGAAGAAGCCCATCGCGCCCGCGCTGAAGACGAGGGCAGGCACGGCGATGAAGGTGTAGGCCGTATAGAGATCCCCGCCGAGCAGGAACCAGGTGATGATGGTGCCGAAGCGTCGGCCGCCAAGGCCCCATTCATGAAGCTGGCTGAGGTCGCCCTGGCGCCAGCGCGCGGCAAGGAAGCCCAGAATGGTGATGAAGCCGAAGAGGCCCGTGAAAACGTAAAGCGCGGTCCAGTTGATGGTCATGGGCTTACTCGGTCGCGAAATAGACGGCGATGGTCAGCCCTGCGCCGAGGGCGATCCAGAGCAACTGATACCAGTAGAAGAAGGGAATTCCGGCAAGCGCTGGCTCCGCCGAATTGAAGAACGGCACCCAGAGCATCGCGGGGAAAGGCAGGAAGATGAGCGGCACAAGCCAGCGGCGCTTGTGCGGGCGTGCGTCGTTGTTTTCGTCTGCCATGATATCCCCCGTTTCGAGCCGGAACTCACCCGGCGGGGAACATTAGTGGCTGGCATTCGGGCTGTCACCTGCCGAAGCGATAAAGCGTCGCCGCCTACTCCCCCGCCGCGACCGCAGCGTTAGTCCGGTCACGGCTGAAGCGCCTGCCCAGCCGGTCGAGATACACATAGAGCACCGGCGTGATGTAGAGCGTGAGCAGCTGCGAAAGGATGAGGCCGCCCACGACCGCGAGGCCGAGGGGCTGGCGCACTTCGCCACCCTCGCCGAACCCGATGGCGATGGGGAGCGTGCCCATGAGGGCCGCCATGGTCGTCATCATGATGGGACGGAAGCGGATCACGGCGGCGCGGAAGATCGCCTCGTCGGGCGCCATGCCCTCGCCCCGTTCCCGCTCCAGCGCGAAGTCGATCATCATGATCGCGTTCTTCTTCACGATGCCGATGAGCATGATCATGCCGACAAAGGCATAGAGCGTGAGCGGCAGGCCGAAGAGATAGAGCGTGAGCAGCGCACCCACCGCCGCCGAGGGCAGGCCGGAGAGAATGGTCAGCGGGTGGATGAAGCTCTCATAGAGAATGCCGAGCACGATATAGACGACGAGGATCGCAAGGCCGAGAAGCAGGCCGAGCCCGCTCATGGAGCTCTGGAAAGCCTGCGCCGTGCCCTGGAAGCTCGTCGCGATGGTGGCGGGAAGCTGGATCTGGTCCTGCACCTTCTGGATGGTTCTCACCGCGTCGCTCAACGCGACGCCGGGCGCGAGGTTGAACGAGATGGTGACCGCCGGAAGCTGGCCGAGGTGGTTTTCGGTCAGTGAAGTGGCGATATGGCTCGTCTGCGTTACGGCGGTGAGGGGCACGAGATTGCCCGTGTCCGACCGCAGATAGAGCCGCTGCAATGCCGACTCGTCCTGCTGATAGCGCTTCTGCAGTTCCAGTACGACCTGATACTGGTCGGACGAGGTGTAGATCGTCGAAATCTGGATGCCGCCGAATGCGGAGGACAGTGCGCTCTGCACCTGCTCGGGCGTGACGCCGAGAGCGGCCGCGCGGTTGCGATCGATCTTGACGCTCAGCGTCGGCGTCGAAAGATCGAGATCGCTGGTCACGTCCTGGAACCCCGGCGCTGATGACAGCGCTGTCTGCAGCCGCGCCGCGCTGCCATAGAGCGTCGCGACGTCCAGATCCTGCAGCGTGTATTGATAGGTCGCCTTCGAAGATTGTCCGCCGACCTGAAGCGCGGGCGGGTTCTGAAGATAGACCTTGAAGCCGGTGATCTTCGCGAGCTTGGGGCGGAGTTCCTGAATGATCTGGTCGGCGCTGAGCTTGCGCTCGTCGCGCGGCTTCAGCCGCATGATGATCGTGCCGGCATTGATGCTTGAGCGCGACCCGCTCGGGCCGAGGATGGACATGACCGCCGCGACGTTCGGATCGGCCATGATGATCTTCACGGCCTCTTTCTGGTGGCGCGCCATGTCGTCGAAGGAAATGCCGTTCGGTCCTTCCGTGTTGGCTCGAAGCTGGCCGATATCGCCGCTTGGCAGAAAATCCTTGGGCATGAAGTTGAAGAGCATGACGGTCGCGACGATGCTCAGCAGGAAGACCGCGAAGACCGCCCGGTGATGGATCATTCCCGCACGCAGCGTGCGCTCGTAACCGGCTTCGAGCTTTGCAAAGGCGCGCTCGCTCCAGTCGAGAATCGCAAGCTGGCGGCCTTGACCATGCCCTGAGCGGATCATGCGGCTGCAAAGCATCGGCGTCAGCGTCACCGAGACGATGCCGGAGACGACGATGGCGAGCACGATGGTCACGGCGAATTCGTGCAGCAACCGGCCGACAATACCGCCCATGAAGAGAATGGGAATGAAGACGGCGGCGAGCGACACCGTCATCGAAAGAATGGTGAAGGCGATCTCCTTCGAGCCCTTCAATGCCGCTTCGAAGGGGCGCTCGCCATTCTCGACATGGCGCATGATGTTTTCGAGCATGACGATCGCGTCGTCGACGACGAAGCCGACGGCAAGCGTCAGCGCCATGAGCGAAAGATTGTCGAGGCTGTAGCCGAAAAGAGCCATGCCCGCAAAGGTGCCGACGATCGAGATCGGCAGGGCGAGCGACGGAATGATCGTCGCGGACAGGGTGCGCAGGAAGAGAAAGATCACCAGCACAACGAGCGCGGCTGCCAGCACCAGCGTGAATTGCACGTCATGCACCGAAGCGCGGATCGACTGGCTGCGGTCATAGAGAATGTCGAGCGAGATCGCGGCGGGAAGCTGCTTCTCGAAATCCGGCAGGACCTTGTTGATCGCATCGACGACCGCAATCGTGTTCGCGCCGGGCTGGCGCTGGATGCCGAGGATCACGGCGCGATCCTTGCCCGACCAGCTGGCGGCCTGGTCGTTCTCCACGCTGTCCACGACATTGCCGATGTCGTCGAAGCGCACGGGGGCGCCGTTGCGCCAGGCGACGACCTGACGGCGGAAAGCCTCTGCGTCGACGAGCTGACCTTCCGCGCGGATGACGGTGTTGCGGGTCGGACCGCTCAGCGATCCGGTCGGATTGTTGACGTTGGTGGCCCGTGCCGCTGCCGTCACCTCGTCTATGCCTAGGCCGCGAGCGGCGAGCGCGTCGGGGTCGACCTGAATGCGGACGGCGTATTTCTGCGAGCCGTAGACATTCACCTGCGCAACGCCCTCAATGGTCGATATCCGGCGCGAGAGAATGGTCTCCGCATAGCGGTTGACCTCGCTCATCGGCAGGACCTTCGAACTCATCATGATGAAGAGAACGGGCGAGTCCGCCGGATTGACCTTCCTGATCGTCGGCGGGCTCGGCATTCCATCGGGAAGCTGGCGCTGGGCGGCGGAGATTGCCGACTGCACGTCCTGCGCGGCGGCGTCGATGTTGCGGTCGAGCTTGAATTGCAGCGTGATGCGGGTCGAGCCGAGGCTCGACGTCGAGGTCATCTGATCGATGCCGGCGATGGTCGAGAACTGGCTTTCGAGCGGAGTGGCGACGGCGGATGCCATCGTCTCCGGATCGGCGCCTGGAAGCGAGGCCGAGACCGAGATCGTGGGGAAGTCGACGGCCGGCAATTCACTTGTCGGCAATTGCGTGTAGCCGAAGGCGCCGAAGAGCACGACGGCGACCATGACGAGCGTCGTCATGACCGGGCGGTGGATGAAGACCTCGGAGATATTCATGAGGCCGCCGGTCCTTTCGCGGCGATCTTGACGGTGCTGCCCGGTGCGACGCGCAGCTGTCCGTCGACGATCACTTTCTCGCCATCCTTCACCGGGCCGTCGATGGCGGTGATGTCACCCGCCTGAGCAAGAGTGGTGATGGCGCGCAGTTCGACTTTCATGTCCGGGGTGACGACATAGACATATTGTCCGTCCTGACCGGTATTCACGGCATCGCGCGGCACGGCGATCACGCTCTTGAGATCGTCGATGCGCACACGCACATCGACATATTCGCCGGGCACGAGCCGCATGTCGGCATTGTCATAGGTCGCGCGAAGCTCGATCGTGCCGCTCGCGGCGTTGATCGTATTGCCAATGAAGTCGATCGGCGCGACGACCTCACCGTCCTTCTCGCCATGGGTTTTGAGCGAGGCGACGAGGCTTTTCGCGGCAAAGGCCTGCTGAAGTTTCGGCAGGTTCTGCTGGGCAAGGGCGAAGGAGATTTTCACCGGCTGAATCTGCGTCACGGTGACGAGCGGTGCGCCGCCTGCGGCGGTGATGATATTGCCGACGTCGATCAGGATGGGGCCCGTCTTGCCGTCGATGGGCGAACGGATTTCGGTATAGCCGAGCTGAAGCTCCGCCTGATCCACGGCCGCGCGATCCGCAGCGACGGTCCCGGCCAGCGCTTTCGACTGGGCAATGGCTGCATCGCGGGTCTGTTCGGAGACATAGCCGTTCTTGACGAGCTTGTTGGCGCGTCCAAGATCGAGCTGCGCATTGGCAAGCTGCGCCTCGTCGCGCTGAAGGTTCGCGCGCGCCGCGCGCAGCGCAGCCTCATAGGGGGCTCGGTCGATCTGGAAGAGGAGATCGCCCTTGCGGACAAGCTGCCCTTCCTTGAAGCCTGCGCCGACGATCTGCCCGTCGATACGCGACTTCACCTGCACGGTGGCGTTGGCGATGACCGTTCCGACTGCCTGTGCATAGACGGGCAGGTCTCGTTGCTGCGCGGCGGCGACGGTGACGAAAGGCGCGTCCGTGCCTTTGCCCTTCGGCGTCGCCTCGCCGCCAAAATAATTATGGACTGCGGCGCCTGCGACGAGGACTGCGCCCGCCAACAGAAGAACGGTGCGCGGCGTAAACCTGCGGCTGCCGGTACTCTCTTTATTACTGGTCATTGGTCTTTCTGCGCCGTGTTGGGCTGCTTCCACGCTTCGAACGCGGAGACCGCTCGCTTCCCGTCGCGCGCCGATGGGCGCTCGCCATGTTTTCGTTATTGACCGCCCTGCGCGCCGCGGTCAATCGCGATGAGCGGACAGCCCCGCGACTTCATTGAAACGTCATGGACGGTGCGCGGGGCGAATGGCGCTTGACGGGTTCGATTCTGTATTGTACCAATCGGTACATAATTTGACCAAACGGTACAAAAAGGAGAGATTTCATGTCGCCGCGTCCGCCCCTGCCGCCATTCACCGCTGAAACCGCCGCGCAAAAGGCGCGAATGGCGGAAGACGCCTGGAACAGCCGCGATCCGTCGCGCGTCGCGCTCGCCTACACGGAGGATTCGATCTGGCGCAACCGGGCCGAGTTCGTCACCGGGCGCGCGGAGATCGTCGCGTTTCTCAGCCGCAAGTGGCGCCAGGAGATCGAGTATCGGCTGATCAAGGAAGTCTGGGCATATGAGAGCAACCGCATCGCGGTGCGCTTCGCCTATGAATGGCGCGACGATTCCGGCCAATGGTTCCGCTCATATGGCAATGAGAACTGGGAGTTCGACGGCGACGGTCTGATGCGCCGCCGCTTCGCCTGCATCAACGATCTTCCCATTGCGGAAGAGGAGCGCAAATTTCACTGGCCGCTGGGTGCCCGGCCATCGGATCATCCCGGCCTTTCCGAACTGGGGCTTTGATTTCATGTCGAGAAAACCCGTCGACCGCGCCGATCTGCCTCCCTTGCTTGCCGAGGTCTTTCGCAAGCACGGCTATGAGGGAGCGAGCCTTGCTCTGATCAGCGAGGCGACGGGGCTCGGCAAAGGCAGCCTTTACAACTTCTTTCCCGGCGGAAAGGAGGAGATGGCTGCCGCTGTCCTCGCCGATGTGGATGCCTGGTTCGAGGAGCATGTTTTCGCGCCCTTGCGCCAGGAGTCCGACGCGGACAAGGCCGTTTCGAGCATGCTGGACGCGGTCGACGCCTATTTTCACTCGGGCCGCCGGGTCTGCCTCGTCGGGGCATTTGCCCTCGACGACGCCCGCAGCCGCTTCCCGGAGCGTATCCGGGGCTATTTCGCGCGATGGGTTGCGGCGCTTGCGGAAGCTCTGGCGCGGGGCGGGCGAAAGGATGCCGCCATTCTGGCCGAGGAGGCGGTCGGCCTCATTCAGGGCGCCATCGTCCTGTCGCAGGCCTTGGGCGATACGGGAGCTTTCGACCGGGCCATCGACGGCTTGCGCCGGCGCCTCGTCGCGCCGCAGACGAGGAGCCGTTCCGCTCAGGCGTAACCAGGCCGTTTTGAGGGCTGACGCGCGGCGGATTGTCCCGGCTCGTCGATAGATATTGAAAATCATTCGCAAACTCGATAACCAACAGGATCAGGAAGGGCTGCGCGCCACATGGTGCGAAGAGCCCGATTTGGTTGGTTACGGGTCATGGTCATCATCGACACCAGGGCAGGCAGGGGCGGGATCACCGGCGGCAGCGTCGGCGGGCAGGGGCCGGAGATCTGGTTCCGCTCGGGCACGCCGAGGCCGGGCCTGTTCCCGGGGCTCGCCCGCGCGCTCGAGGCCTTCTTCACGCGCTACCGCAGATACCTGCCTTACGTTCATGCGGCGATGTTCGTCGCCTTCCTCATTGCCATCATCGTTCCGCTGTTCCTGCCGCTTCCGCCGGAAGACGCGACGCCGCTCAACAACTTCACGGTCGCGGTGAATTTCGCCTTCTGGGGCATCTGGTTTCCGCTCGTCTTTCTGTCCGTGATCTTCACCGGGCGCAGCTGGTGCGGCGTGCTCTGTCCCATGGGTGCTGCGTCGGAATGGGCGAACAAGATCGGTCTGCAGCGGCAGATTCCGCGCTGGATCAAATGGGAAGGCACGCCCATCGTCAGCTTTCTCATCATCACCATTCTCGGGCAGACGGTGGGCGTGCGCGATCATCCGCTAGGCATTGCCGAAGTCTTCGGCGGCACGCTGCTCGCGGCCATCACGATGGGCTTCATCTATGGTCGCAAGAAGCGCGCCTGGTGCCGTCATGCCTGTCCTATCGGCCTGTTGCTCGGCGTCTTCTCGCGGCTCGGCGCGGTGCAGTTCGCGCCCAAGAGCAAGCACCCCGGCGGCGACGCCTATGCCGAGCGCGGCATCTGCCCGACCATGATTTCGATTCCGCGCAAGGAAGAGTCGCGCCACTGCATCGAATGCTTCCGCTGCGTGAAGCCCTCTTCGCCCGGCGGCCTCTTCCTGCGTCTGCGTACGCCCGGCGAGGAGGTCGCGAAGATCCGCGATCACAATCCGAACGCTGCCGAAGTCTGGTTCCTTTTCGTCGGTACCGGCGCGGCGCTGGGCGGCTTCCTCTGGCTCATCCTGCCCAGCTATCAGACATGGCGCATGGCGCTCGGCGCATGGGCGATCGACCACAACATGTTCTGGGTCGGCGAGGCGGGCCCCTGGTGGCTGATGAGCGTGCATCCGGAGGCGCGCGAGGTCTTCACCTGGCTCGATTTCACGATGATCGTCGGCTACATGCTCGGCTGGGCCGCGCTTCTCGCGGCGGGTCTTGCGCTTGCGACCGGTCTTTCGGCCTGGATCGCCGGACGCCTCGGTGGCGAGGGCCGCTTTCGCGCCCGCTTCGTCGAACTCGGCTATCAGTTCGCGCCGGTGGCGATGGTTTCGCTTCTTCTCGGCCTCGGCGGCAAGCTCTTCGACGCTGCCGTGGCTGCGGGCGCACCTGCTGCTCTCGTTGGCGACTTCAAGGCGGCATTGCTTGCTGGCGCGACGCTATGGGGCCTCTGGCTCGGTGCGCGCATTCTCGCGCGTCAGGGCGTCTCTTTCCATTCCCGCATGTTTGCGCTCGCTCCCGGACTCGCGGGCAGCATCTTCATTGTTCTTTCGTGGTGGCCTGCCGTGGTGGGCGCCTGAGTTTTCGATCAGATCAAAAAGGACCGATGCCATGACCTCTATGAAGCAGCGTCTCGCGGCTCTGCCGCTCGCCTTGTCGCTCGCGGCGATTGCCACGCCGGCATTCGCGGCGGAAGTCCCTGTCGGAAACCCGGTCGAGAAGAACGGCATGAACATCGCCGCCGTCTATCTGCAATCGGTCAAGATGGCGCCTGAACTGCCGGGCATGGACAAGCCGACCGACATTCATCTCGAAGCAGATATCAAGGCGCTGCACGGCAACGAGAACGGTTTCCGCGAGGATTCGTGGATTCCCTATCTGACGGTCACCTACACGATCGAGAAGATCGGCTCGAACTGGAAGTCATCGGGCCTCTTCCTGCCCATGTGCGCCAATGACGGGCCGCACTATGGCGACAACGTCAAGCTCGATGGCGCGGGCAAGTACAAGGTCACGTTCAACATCCAGCCGCCGGCCTATAACGGCTTCTACCATCACGTCGACAAGGAGACGGGCACAAAGGAATGGTGGGAGCCCTTCCAGGTGTCCTGGGACTTCGCCTATGTCGGTACGGGCAAGAAGGGCGGCTACTGACGTCTCGCGATATGACGCAATGAAGAGGCCCGCCGGAGATTTCCGGCGGGCCTCTTTGTCATGAGACGGTCGGCTCAGCGCAAGCTCAACTGCACTTGCCGTCCTTCTTGCAGCCCATATAGGCACCTGCCGCCGCGCCGACTGCGCCGCCGACGATTGCGCCCGTGGCGAGGCTCGTGCCGGCGACCGCCGTTGCCGCGAGGCCGATTGCGCCGCCAATGGCGCCGCCCGAAAGGGCGCCCTGGGTCGTGTTGTTCTGATTGGTGCAGGCAGTCGTACCCAGGAGTGCCGCCACCGCCACGATTGTCACTGCTTTCCTCATAGAAACCTCCGTCAATGCGCCCCCCTCAGAGCGCGAACCGGCAACGACGCGAATCGCTGCCCATCGCTTCGCGAAGCCGAAAGGTTTGCAAGGCTTCGGGTCGAGAATGTGGCTGAAATCTGGCAATAAGGCGGGCTTGTGTTGAAGCGCCTGCTCGCGGAAACTCCCGGCGTGACCAGATCAAGATCTCCATCAAGGCCCGGCCCTGCGGCGCGGCGGCCCGTCAAAGCGCCCCGCAGCAGATTTCGCAGAGTGGTCGGCAATCTTCTGCTTCTGCTTTTTGTCGCTCCGGCGTTCGTCATTCTTCTCTATCGCATCGTGCCGCCGCCGGTGACGCCTCTCATGCTCATTCGCCTTGTCGAAGGCTATGGCATCTCGAAGGACTGGGTGCCGCTCTCGCAGATTTCACCCAATCTTCAGCGCGCCGTCATCGCCTCCGAGGACGCGAAATTCTGCCGGCATCGCGGTTTCGACTGGGACGCGGTCGACAATGCGATCGAGCGGTTGCAGCAGAAACATCGGCGCGTGCTGGGTGCCAGCACCATCAGCATGCAGACCTCGAAGAATCTGTTTCTCTGGCCGGGGCGCACCTTCCTGCGCAAGGGCGGCGAGGCCTATCTGACCGTCTGGCTCGAAGCGCTGCTGCCGAAGAAACGCATACTCGAGCTCTATCTGAACGAGATCGAATGGGGGCCGGGGATCTACGGCGCGGAAGCGGCGGCCCAGACCTATTTCGGCGTCAGCGCGGCCCGGCTCTCGCCCTATCAGGCTGCGCTTCTGGCGGCGGTGCTGCCAAACCCGCTCAAATGGCATCCCGACAAGCCGGGCGACTGGACGCGCGCGCGTGCCTATACGATCGAGGCGCGCATGCAGAGCGTGGCGCTCGGCAAGGGCACTCCCTGTCCCTGATGGCGGCGGCGCGATCAGCCCTGGCTTGGCTGCTCGACTTCGGCGGGCGCGGTGCCGAGGCTCGCGGCGGCGAGGGCGCAAAGCTCAGCCTCGGTGCGGGATATCTGCCAGCCTGATATCTCGACCATGTCGTCATGCCGGAATTCGTCGCGTACCCGCGCGCCGATCGCGGTGCGAGTGACGTCAGTCGGGTCACCGGGACGCCAGCCATGCGAGCGCAGCCGCTTGGCGATTTTCTGCGCGAAAATGGAGGCGTTACCGCCGCGTTCCGTCGAAACCATCCATTGCCTTCCGATCTCGGCGGCCCGTGCCGGATCGGCGAGCGTTGCAATGAGTTCCTCGGCCAGCGTCTGGCGTTCGCGGTCGAGCAGGGGCAGCGCTGCGGGCAGCGCTGCGGCCGCGAGGCCTGCGCCGGCAAGGACGATGAGCTGACGGCGTGAGATGGTGTTCGACATCGTCAAACTCCCCTCACATAGCGCGTCTGGACGTGATCGGCGAGACGCAGCGCCAGGGCGACGATGGTGAGCGTCGGATTGACTGTCGCTGAGGTTGTGAAGACGGAGCTTCCCGCGACATAGAGATTGTCGACGCCGTGAACCTTGCAGTCCGCGTCGACGACGCCCTTGCGCGGATCGGCGGCCATGCGGGTCGTGCCCATGTGATGGTTGCCCCAGCCTTCGGCCTCGTCCCACTTGTCGCGGTCGGGCAGGCGAATGCGCACGCGGCCTTCGCCCCAGGCGCCAAAGGCGCGGGCAAGGGCTTCGATGTTGTGGCGAAGATTGGCGCGGTCGCTCGACGAGAGGCGCCAGTCGATCCTGGTGCGGTTGAGACCGAGCGCGTCCTTTTCCGTGGAAAGCATGACGCGGCTGTCCGGGTTTGGCGCCTGCTCTGTTGCGCAGCCCGTGCCGTAACGCACGGCGAGCAGCGGGCTCGCATCGGCCATCGAACTGGTCGAGCGGATGAGCTGCGCCAGGCCCGGCTCGATATCGCGCGCGGTCTCGACGTCTTTCTCCTCCACCTCGATATCGGTGCGGATCTCCTTTTGCCGGTAGAAAGTCATGACCGTGCCGAGGCGCCGGTTCTTGCGCAGATAGTCCGCCGTGAACATGAAGACGCCGCGGATGCTTGCGCCCGCGGACTTCGTATAGGTCTGGTAATAGGGCGCAACGAACGACGGGTCGGTGACCATGATTTCGCAGGGCCGCTCGATATGCGGGTGCTCCATGAAATAGCGCCCGACGAGACCGCGGCTGTTGCCGAGCCCCGCCTTCTCGACGCTGTTCGAAAGAAGCAGCATGCGCGCATTCTCGATGCCGCCGGTCGCGAGGATGACCGTTTGCGGATGCACCTCGAAGCGGCGGCCCGTCAGCGTGCCGATGCGCAGCCGCTCCACCTTCGTCGCCTCGGCATTGGGCACGATCTCCATCACGTTGGAGTTGAGATAGGTCCTGATGTTCGAGGCCTTCTCGATATCCTGACGATAGGTCCAGCCGAAGCGGGTGGGGGGGCTGTATTCGAACCAGCGCGTTATGACGTCTTTGCCGAGGTCGATCGGCTTGTATTTGCCGCCTTCCGAAAATGCGACCGGATCGTCATAGATGAAGGGGCCGGCCTGGCAGATTTCGTTGGCTTTCACATAGTAGGGGTCGAGATCGGCGCGCGTGATCGGCCAGCCGGAATGGGGCACCCAGTCGCGCTGTTCGAAGTCGATGGGTTCGAGGGGCCGGCACCAGCCGCCCCAATGATTGGTCGAGCCGCCGAAATAGCGAAGCCGCGACGTGTCGAGCGTATAGGGAACGCCCACGCTTTCGCCGGAATAGAGTTCCTGTGTGTCGGGGTCGAAGTCGAAGCCGCCGCTCTCGATGAGAACGACGCGCGCATCCATGTTCCGTAGCGCGCGGGCGATCGAAATGCCGGCCGCGCCCGCTCCGATGATGGCGATTTCGGCCTCGACGATGGTGCCGTCGGGGACGTTGCGGCCATCGATGAACATCTACTCGTCCCTTTCAGCGTTAGCATTGGTGGCCCCCTCGGGGACCGTCCATTCGGCTCTCGCAGGTCGGCGCGCCAATGGCTGATCTGCGGTCTAGTTTCCTATCTTTTCCGCACGTGTCAATTTTACGACCGAAGGACGGAATTCCAGCGGCAGGGTGTGGGTATTTGCGCAGGGTGCCGCCGCGAAATCGCCGGTTTGCGAGGCGATTTGGACTGGACCGGGCTTGAGGCTCTGTGTCAGGTTTCTCCCCAAAGAAAAACCCCCTCCCGGCTGGTAGGGCAGGCCCCTTGGCAGGGCTGCCCGCGCCGACGACCTCGTTGAGAATCGCCCTCGATCCGGGCGGCGAGGCCGCAAGGCACCGGGCTTGGGAACGCCATCACAAGGAGGACGACAATGACCGATTACCTGAAATTCTACATCAATGGCCAGTGGGTCGACCCGGTAAAGCCGAAGACGCTCGACGTCATCAACCCGGCGACCGAAGAGTCGATCGGCAAGATCAGCATGGGCAGCAAGGGCGATGTCGACAAGGCCGTCGCCGCCGCCAAGGCCGCCTTCCCGAAATTCTCGGCCACGTCGCGTCAGGAGCGTATCGAGCTTCTGCAGTCGATCATCGCCGTCTATCAGAAGCGTTATGCCGATATCGCCGCGGCGATCACCGCCGAAATGGGCGCGCCGGTGAAGCTCGCGCAGGTCGCGCAGGCCGCGATGGGCATCGCGCATCTCAACACGAACCTCGAACTCCTGAAGAAATACGAGTTCGAGCATGACAAGGGCACGACGCGCATCGTGCGCGAGCCTGTCGGCGTCTGCGGTTTCATCACGCCCTGGAACTGGCCGATCAACCAGATCGCCTGCAAGGTTGCGCCGGCGCTCGCCGTCGGCTGCACGATGGTTCTGAAGCCGTCGGAAGTTGCCCCGATCAACGCCTATCTCTTCGCTGAAGTGCTGCATGAGGCGGGCGTCCCGGCGGGCGTCTTCAACCTCGTCAATGGCGATGGCGTTGATGTCGGCGCGCCGCTCTCGGCCCATCCCGATGTCGATATGGTGTCCTTCACCGGTTCGACCCGTGCGGGCATCCTCGTTTCGAAGGCTGCTGCCGACACGGTCAAGCGCGTTGCGCTCGAACTCGGCGGCAAGTCGGCCAACATCGTTCTCGACGATGCCGACCTCGGCAAGGCTGTCGCCGGCGGCATCTACACGATGATGTCGAACTCCGGTCAGTCCTGCAACGCGCCCTCGCGCATGCTCGTTCCGGCCGCGCGTCAGGACGAAGTGATCGAGATCGCCCGTGCGACGGCGGCGACCGTGAAGGCGGGCGATCCGCTGGCCGAAGGCACCACGATCGGTCCGGTCGTTTCGGAAGTGCAGTACAACAAGATTCAGGGCCTCATCCAGAAGGGCATCGAGGAAGGCGCGACGCTCGTCGCCGGCGGTCTCGGCCGTCCGGAAGGCGTGAACAAGGGCTACTTCGTTCGTCCGACTGTCTTCGCCAACGTCACCAACGACATGACGATCGCGCGCGAAGAGATTTTCGGCCCGGTCCTCACGATCCTGCCCTACAAGGACGAGGAAGATGCGATCCGCATTGCCAACGACACGGTCTATGGCCTGTCGGGCTATGTGCAGTCGGGCTCGGTCGAGCATGCCCGCAAGGTCGCCTCGCAGCTCCGCACCGGCAATGTCCATCTGAATGGCGCCGGCCCGGACCTCAACGCGCCCTTCGGCGGCTACAAGCAGTCGGGTATCGGCCGCGAGTGGGGCGAGTTCGGCTTCGAGGAGTTCCTCGAGGTGAAGGCCGTCCTCGGCTACAGCGCCGCCTGATTTCCTGTTCGGGAACGAGATGTGAAGCCGGCGCCCGCAAGGGCGCCGGTTTTTCTTTGGCTCCTGCGGCAATTGGCCGGAGGTACCGGGCGGGCTTTGTCACCGCATCGTCATGTTGCCGCTTTAGCTCTAGCGAAGGTGGCGCCGAGGTTGAGAGAGATCGAGGCGGCTCCGACGCCGATATTGATGGCGCTTCTCCCCTGAACAGAGAGGGCTCCGCTCGTGCCCACGAAAAGTCTGATAGTGGATGAGCTTGGTGAGCGGGCGCTGCTCCTGCCGGACCTGCTTTCCAAGGCGCTTGCGGCCAATGATGGCGTGAAGTTTCTGCTAACGCTGCTGCAAACGGCGGAGCGCCGCGCAGATCGGCCAGAGGGCCCCGGGCCCGATCTTTCCGCCGAGCGCCGCGCGGCGGGCCTCACCGACGGCACTCTCGACCGGGCGCTTGCGGATGTGGGGCGCGAGACGGATGGCACCCTCTATCTCCCGGGCGCTGCCATCATGCGTCAGTCCATTCTCGATGGTATCGCGACCATGCGGGCGCCTTTGGCGCTTGCAGGTGTCCAGTCATGCGAAGAACTTGCATCGCGCGAGACGGCGCTCTCGGTCGCCCTGCCGGTCTTTTCCGATGATCGGGTTCCACACGGTATCGTCGACGCCATCACCTCCGCAGATCGTGCGCGGGGCGACAGTCTCCACATTCTCGTCATGGATCTTCACAAGGCGCTCAATGCGCTTCAGGGCGAATTGTCGGAAGAGAGCATCGACGGCGCCCGTGTCTGGCGCATCGAGGATGCGGATCGCCCGCTCGTTGCGGCGTTCATGCGCGGACTCAACGAGACTGCGCCACTCAAGTTCGACCATCCGGGTCTTGGCACCACTGCGACGCGTGCGGCGGGCAAGCTCGTCATTCAGAACGACATCGGCACGAATGATGCGCATGTCCTCGTCATTCATGTCGAGGACATGAGCGTCACGCTGACCTATACCGACATCCACACCCAGCGAGCGGCTTTCTTCCAGAGTCTTTTCAAGCCGTTCGGCGTTCGCTGGGACGACACGCGCACGCGCCAGGGCGAGCAGGTCAACGGCAAGGAAAATTATTATCTCTGCGTCGGCTATTACGATGCGCCGGATCGGGCCGCGCTGGAACGCTATCTGAGCTTTCTCGGTTCGCGCATCGTCTTCCTGATCGACTGGAACCATACGCGCAAGCTTCTGCGCGAATTTCTGCCCAAGCATGATGGCATCCGTCTGCTCAAATGGGCGGCGGAAAACAATATCGGCCATCGTGGCTTTCTGAAGCTCGGTGGCGAGCGGCTTCTCTACGACGCGATCGAGTTCGCGCAGCAGGCGCTCCGCTATGGCGAGAAGCTTCATGAGGCGCTGGGCGCTGAACAGGCGCTCGATTACATGAAGTTCGTCCTTCGTCTCTCCACCGAGGGATTGGCGCAGGGACGCTCGGAGCGCTTCATTCGCGATGAAGTGAAGACCGAGCTGGTTCGCCGCTTTCACGGTGCTCAGGAGAGCCTGCTATCGCTTGCGTCTGCTCATGCCGGGCTCGTCTTCGAGCTGGCAACGGGCATTCGCGACGGTCTGCTCACCTTCAGTGAGAGGCGTGCCGATCTCGATGCGGCTGCCACGCGTGCGCAGCACTGGGAGCAGGAAGCCGATGCGCTGGTCAGCCGCGTGCGCTCTCTGGTGCGCCGCATGCACAAGCCTGAAGTCTATCGCGACCTTCTGCATGAGGCGGATGATGCTGCCGATGCGCTGGAGGAGGCGGCTTTTGTGGCGTCCTTCTTGCCGAAGCTCGACACTTCGCCCGAGCTTCTGGTGCCTGTCGCGCGGCTGGCCGATCTGCTCGTCGAAGGGGCGGAGGAAATGGTGAAGATGTTCGAGGCCGCGGGGCAGGTGCGCCGCGATGGCGCGCGCGAGGACTTCGACGATTTTCTTCAGACTGTCGATCGCCTCACGCGCATCGAGCATGAGACGGACCGGATCGAGCGCGAGGCACGCGGCCTCTTGCTGATGCGAGCGCCGGATTTTCGCGTGCTCGAACTCGTCGGAACGCTGGCCCGTCTCCTCGAAGAGGCAGCCGATGCGATGCTGCGGACCGCGCTCAAACTGCGTGATCATCTCGTCAACGATGTCATGGCCGGGTAGCCGATGTCCCTCGACAAGCATCTGTTCTTCATCCTGCCTGGAATGCCCGTGCCTGCTTCGGCGAATGCCGACACTATGGGGTCGAAGGCCTATGGGCTCATGCGGCTGGTGCGATTGGGGCTCAACGTGCCGCCGGCCTTCGTGCTGGGGACGGATATCTGCCGGACATATCTCGCGCGTGGCGAACTTCCAGGCGGGACGCGCGAACTTCTTGCCCGGGGATTGCGTGAACTTGAGGGCGCCACGGGCCGGACCTTCGGCGGCAGGCGGCGACCGCTTTTTGTGTCCGTGCGGTCGGGCGCGCCCGTTTCCATGCCGGGCATGATGGAAACGGTGCTCAATATCGGTCTCAACGACCAGACGGTGCGGGGTTTCCTGCGCATGACGGGCAATCCGCGACAGGTTCAGGATAGCTATCGCCGCCTCGTGCGCGACTTCACGGAAGTCGTCAGGGAGGCGGACGCCGCCCCGTTCGAGGCGCTGGCGGAAGCACGCGCGACGGAGGAGGGGCTTGTCAGCACGCGCGATCTCGACAGCCGCGCGCTGGCCGCAATCGCACAGGAATCTCTGTCGCTTTCGCTCGCCTTGACCGGAGAGCCCTTTCCGCAGGACCCCATGGAGCAGCTTGTCTCGGCGGTCGAGGCGGTCTTCCGCTCATGGACGAGCGACAAGGCGAAACGCTACCGCGCGCTCAATGGCATCGGCGAACATATGGGAACAGCCGTCACCGTGCAGGCCATGGTGTTCGGCAATATGGGCGCGACATCCGGCGCGGGCGTCGGCTTCACGCGCGATCCGGCGACGGGGGAGAAGCAGCCCTATCTCGATTTCCTGTTCAACGCGCAAGGGGAGGATGTCGTATCGGGGCGCCACGCGGTCCACGATACCGAACGCCTGCCGCAGCGCCTTCCCGCTGTCGCGGATGAGCTCATGCGTATGAAGGATGCGCTCGAGGCCGAGTTCCGCGACATGCAGGACTTCGAGTTCACCGTCGAGGAGGGGCGGCTCTATCTTCTTCAGACGCGAAACGGCAAGCGCATGCCGTGGGCGGCGTTGCGCATGGCAGTCGACATGGTGCATGAGGGCCTGATCACGCCGGCGGATGCGCTGAAGCGGCTTGATGGCGTCGATCTCGACAGGCTGGAGCGTCTTCGCCTTGCGGGTGACGATGTCTCGCCGCTCGCAGAGGCGGTTCCTGCCAGCATCGGCACCGCCGTTGGGCGCATCGCCTTCGATCCGAAGCGCGCTGCGGAATTCGCGGCCGAGGGCAAGCGCGCCATTCTCGTCCGCGACGACATTTCGACTGGCGATATCGAGGGCATCGCGGCCGCCGAAGGCGTGCTCACCGCGGCGGGCGGGCGCACCTCGCATGCGGCGGTGGTGGCGCGGCAACTCGGCAAGGTCTGCCTCGTCGGCTGTTCGGCGCTGCGCATCCTGCCCGAGAAGGGTTCCTGCACGATCGGCGGCAGAGAGTTCCGCGAGGGTGACGAATTGACGCTCGACGGCGACTCCGGACGCATTTTTGCCGGTAGCCTCTCCGTCGTTCGCGAGCGGCCCGAGGCGGCTCTCGCGGAGGTCGAGAACTGGCGGCGATCCGCCGCCGTGGCGTGAGGATCAGCGGAAAAGGCCGCGCTGTCTCGGCTCCTTCACGAAGCCGAGCACGATGCCGAAGGACAGCGCCAGCGTCAGTGTCGAGATGACGAAGACGGTGGTGAATGACGAGCCATGCGCGATCAGGCCGCCGAGAAGCGGGCCGAGCGCGTTCATCGCCGAGGTTGCCGTATTCATGATGGCGATGCGCATGGCGAGATCCTCGCGCACGCCGAACTCTAGGATCATGTTCTGCGTGCTGTTCTGAAAGCCCGCCTGACCTGCGCCAAGCCCCGCAAATACGACGACCAGCGGCCAGAGCTGATCCACCGTCATCAGCGTGACGGTCGAGATGGCCCAGAGTCCGACCGACAGAAGGAAGACGATGCGGTTGCCCGCGCGGTCGGCGAGCGCGCCCCAGATGAGGTTCGCGCCCGTTTGCGAAAGCAGGAAGGCGGTCGAGAGTATGCCGAGCGTCGTGCCGGACAGGCCGATGGAGCGGCCCGCATAAAGGACATAGAAGGGAACGGCGAGCGTGCCGAGGGCCGCGAGCGCCGACGCAATATAGAAATGTGTGAGTTCCTTATCCTCGCGCAGCAGATTGGGAATCTCGCGCATGCGCAGCGCGAAGCTCGTTCGGGCGCGCACCTCGGGCGATTCCGGTTCGCGCACGAACATGAGCGTCGAAAGGCCGATCGACGTCAGTATGAAGGCAACGAGGAAGGTCGTGGCGTAGCCGTTGCCGAGCGCATGCGCCTCGACGAAATACTTGCCGCCCAGATAGGCGACACCCGAAGCGGTGAGACCTGCCGCGAAATTGCGAAAGCCGGTGAGCCGTCCGCGGAGCCTGAGCGGGATCACCTTGGCGAGCAGGATCTGGAAGATCACGGACTGCACGCCGTTGAAAAGACCGAACATGCAGAGGAAGACGCAGGCGAAGATCAGCGCCCAATGGTCGGGCAGGAAATAGCCGCTGAGCGCCAGACCGAGCACGCCGCCCCGCATGCCCCAGCCGACCAGCAGGCCCATTGAGAGCACGCGCCGCCTGTGCTCGACCAGCGTCGCCCCAAGCGTCGAGGAGAGCGCGTTGCCGAGCCATTGCGAGGCGAGCGCGAGGCCGACCGCGAATTCGGAGCCCGAGAGAAGATAGATATAGGCCGGAACGAAGGTCGGCGCGGTGACGAGGCGGAACCCGGTCTGGCCGAGAAGGCCATGGGCGAGATTGGCGGCAAAGTTGCGCTTGAGGTTCTTTTCGACCTCAGCGTGATAAGCCACTTCCGCTGCAAGCCGCGCATCGGAAGTGCCCGCTTGCGCAACGCTCTGCCCGTCGTTCATCACCCAGCTCCTCCTTGCGGGCCTCTTTTATGTGACCGGGAGGCGTCTTGACAGTCGCCATATCTGAAAGCGGCCACTCCGTTTTGTAACAGCGGTGTCAAAAATCATTCGCTGAATTGTTACCAACACATTGCTCCGCTGTAATGTGATCTGGGCATGAAGGCTATGGGAACGGTTTTTTCACCATAGGGGCTTTCATGCGACCTTTCGTTCGCCGCGCCTTGTTCGCGGCCGCCAGTCTTGCCGTGCTTGCTGCGCATCCCGCGCTCGCCGCGGCTTCTTCCTACACCACGCCGCATATCGACACGACGCCGAGCGGTGTCGCGGAGACGACGACGCTGGGCGGCATTACCTTCACGAGCCGGGGCCTTGTGGGCACGGGCCGGCTTTCCGCTCAGACGGTGGATTTCCTGGGCGATACGCTCGGCTCGTTCTCCGGCATGGCCATCGACCGCTCGACCTGGCGGGTCGACTCCAGCGGCAATTACTCCTTCTCGATGTACACACTGCCCGACCGTGGCCGCAACGATCCGTCGGTCAGCCTGTTCTATGATTATGCTGCGCGCCTCAACGCCTTCGACGCGACCTTCACGCCCTATTCGGGTGCCGATCTTCCGGCCTCGACCAGTTCGCAGAACCAGCTCATCTATGAACAGACCGGTGGCATTCTGCTCACCGATTTCAACGGCAGCCCCTTCACCGGTTGGGATCCGGGAACTGGCACGATTGTCGAAAATGGCTTCCTGTTGCCGAGCCCGGCCTCGGGCGACGGCGCGGGCAAGGTTTCGCTCGACGCGGAAGCCGTGGTTTTCCTCGCCGATGGCAGCTTTTACATTTCCGACGAATATGCGGTGAGCATCTATTACTTCGACAAGGATGGCCGTCTTCAAGGCGTGATCCAGCCGCCGGAGGCGCTGCTCCCCCATACGGCGGGCGTTATCAACTACAACTCACTCGCCGCGCCGAACACGGGTCGCCGCAACAACCAGGGTCTTGAGGGGCTCTCGACGACGCCGGACGGCAAATACCTCATTGCCGTGCTGCAGAGTGCGACCGTGCAGGACACCGCAAACTCGAACCAGGCGAACCGCACCAACACGCGCGTTCTCGTCTATGACATTTCCGGCAATGCGACGCCGGAGAATCCGACGGGGCATTATGTCCTGCAACTTCCCACCTATACGTCCGGGGGGACGGGCGGGACGGTGAACCGCACCGCGGCGCAGAGCGAAATCCTCGCCATCAACGACTACCAGTTCCTGACCCTGTCTCGCGACGGCGGAGCCGGTCTCGGTACCGATTCGACCTCGCAGCTCGTCTATCGCAGCGTCCTTCTCGTCGACATTCGCGGCGCGACCAACCTGGCGGGCACCGTCTATGAGACCGGCACTACGCCGATCGATACGCTGGTCAGCGGCAGCGTCGTGCTCGATCCGTCGATCACGCCGGTTTCCCAAACCGAACTCATCAATATGCTGAACCCGACGCAGCTTGCGACCTTCGGGCTCACCACTTCGACTGCAAGTTCGACAAATCCGCTCTCGATGTCGGAAAAGTGGGAGGGCATGTCGCTGATGCCCACGCTCGACGAGGAGAACCCGCAAGATTTCCTGCTCTTCGTGTCGAACGACAATGACTATGTCTCGACGACCTGCACGATGAGCGGCGCGGACTGCTCATCCTCCTACGACAACGACAACATGATCCTCGTCTATCATGTGACCTTGCCGACGGCCGTCGATCCGCTCTTCTACAGCTACATGGTCACGGAAGGCGCGGCGACGACGACGATGGTTGGCGACGCCGGCATCTCGGCGGCGGAAGAGGCCCTCACCTCGGTTCAGAACCGTCTCGGCGTTCTGCGGGGCGCGGCGGCGAGCGGCGGTACGATCGGTGCCCTCAATTTCTGGGGCGCGGGCTTCTACAATTCGGACGACCGTCACCATGACTATGTGAACCATGTCGAGGATCTGCGCGGCACGGCGGGCGTTGATGCCAATCTCGGCGGCGGCGTTGTCGTCGGCGGCGCGGTCGGCTTCGGCGGCGGCCACATGGAGCCTTATGACGGCTTCCGCACCGAGTCGCGCTCAGTCTCGCTCGGCCTCTACGGCACCTACGACACGGGCAGCTTCTTCGCCTCGGCGGCTTACACCTACCTGCCCTGGATCGACTTCAACAAGATCGAGCGTCCGGCGGCTTATGGCCTCACGGCGACGGGCGACACTGGCGGCACCGCGCATAGTCTTTACGGCGAAGTCGGCTATATGGTCGGCGTTGGCGGCATGACGAAGCTCGGTCCGGTCGCCTCGCTGAGCTACCTCAAGGCTGACATCGACGGTTATACCGAACATGGCGCGGCTGGTGGCAATGTCGCCTATGCCGACCGTTCGGTCGATCAGACGACGCTCGGTCTCGGCGGCGAAGTCATCGTTCCCTTCGACGATGTGACGCTGACGGGCCATGCGGCTTACGACTTCGTGCTCAACAAGACCTCGGACAAGGTCAATCTCGCTCTGGCGAGCGTGGCCGGGGGCCTCGGCGGCGCGTCGGTTACGGTTCCGACGCAGAACGAGGACGATGTGCGCCTCGGCGTCGGCGCACAGGGCAGCATCGGCAAGGGACAGCCGGTCGGCTGGTTCCTTGGCTATGACGCGCGCATTGGCAAGGAAGGCGGCGTTGCAAGCCTTCTCTCGGCCGGTCTGAACGTCGCGTTCTGATCTTTGCCGCTGAAATGAGTTGGCCCGCCGCGGAAACGCGGCGGGCCTTTTCTTTATCTCAAGGCTTCAGCCATTCGACCCGGGCCCGCGCGCCTGGGCCTTGCGCGAGTCTTTCCGCGAGCCAGCCATAAAGATCGGCGAGCGTGTCTTTCAGCGTCCAGGGCGGATTGACGATGACGAGGCCGCAGCCCGACATGCGCGCCGGATCGACGGCGCGGATATAGAGTTCGGCCATCAGTGTCTTGGCGGGGCCGCTCCGTTCGAGCGCGTCGAGGAATGCGCCGGAGACGCTGGGGTCCTTTACCGGGTACCAGATGAGATAGGTGCCCGTCGCCCATCGTGCCGTCGCATCGTCGAGACCTTCGAGCAGCACGTCGAATTCGTTGCGCGCCTCGAAAGGCGGATCGATGAGGACGAGGCCGCGGCGTTCCTTCGGAGGCAGCATCGCCTTCAGCGCCGTGTAGCCGTTCATTTCGTGAACGCTGACCTGCGGGTCGCGGCTGAAAAGCGCCTTGAGGCTCGCCGCGTCGTCCGGGTGCAGCTCGCAAAAGGCGAAGCGGTCGCCGTCCCGCGCGAGTTCGCGCGCGATGAGGGGCGAGCCCGGATAGGACGAGGGGGAGGGGCCGATGCAGCCGAGCCGCGTGAGTGCCGCGAGATAGGGCGTGAGCGCGGGATGGGGCGCCGCTTCCGCCATGATGCGCGCGATGCCGTCATGAAATTCGCCCGTCTTTTGCGCCTCTTCGCCGTGAAGGTCGGTGAGGCCCGTGCCGGCATGCGTGTCGAGCAGGAAGAAGGGCTTCTCCTTCTGCTTCATGTGCTCGATGACCAGTGCGAGCGCGGAATGCTTCATCACATCGGCGAAGTTTCCGGCGTGATAGGCGTGACGGTAGTTCAAGCGGACCTGCTCCTGACGACGAGAAGACCGGCGAGGCCGCCGGCCGTGATGATCGCGCCCACATAAAATGTCGCCGCAGGTCCATAGCCCTGCCAGAGCATTCCGGCAATGGCGCTGGCGGCCAGAAGGACGCCGCCGCAGATGAGATTGAAAATGCCGAAGGCGCTGCCTCGAAGCGCGGACGGCGCGGCATCGGCCACCAGCGTCGAGAGAAGTCCTTGCGTGAGGCCCATATGGAGGCCCCAGAGCGCCACGCCAGCAAAGACGATGATGGGCGTCGTGCCTTCTGCGAGCACGATATCGGCGGCGATGAGGACTGCGAAGCCAAGCGCGAGGAGCGAGCGCCGGTCGAGCCTGTCGGCGAGCAGCCCCGCCGGATAGGCCGCCAGCGTATAGACGCCGCTCATCACCACCATGACGAGAGGCACATAGGCGATGGCAAGGCCCGAGGACTGTGCGCGGAGCACCAGAAAGGCTTCCGAGAAGCGGGCAAGCGTCAGCACGCCGGCGACTGCCACGACACCCCAATAGTGCCTGTCGAGTTCGCGGAGGTCTGCAAGCCGGAAAGGCGCCTTGGCTTTCCCGTCGTGATGTTCAGGCTCGCGCACCGCGAAGATGAGCACGAGAACGGCGACGATGGCGGGCACCGTCGCCACCCAGAAAACGGCCCTGATGTTGTCGGCGAGCAGCCACATGAAAAGAACGGCAAGCAGCGGCCCCGCCACCGCGCCTGCCGTGTCGAGCGCCTGCCGAAGCCCATAGGCCGCGCCGCGCTGCTCGGGCGAAACGATGTCGGCGATCAGCGCATCGCGCGGCGCGCCGCGTATGCCCTTGCCGATGCGGTCGATGAAGCGCGCGGCGAAAACGGCATCGACCGTCGTTGCCAGTGGAAAGAGCGGCTTCGTCAATGCCGCGAGCCCGTAGCCCACCACGGTCAGAAGCTTGCGCTTGCCGATCCAGTCGCTGATGACCCCTGAAAAGACCTTTGTGATGGAGGCGGTCGCCTCCGCCGCGCCCTCGATGAAGCCGACCGCGACCATGCTCGCGCCGAGTCCCGAGACGAGAAAGACGGGGAGCAGGGCGTGAACGAGTTCGGACGACATGTCCATGAACAGGCTGACGATGCCGAGCGCCCAGATGCTCGCAGGCAGGCCACCCCTGCGCGGTTGCGCCGGTCGCGAGCCGTCCATCATATCCATCCGAGCGTGCGGAAGGCGACGAGGAAACCTGCGGCTGCGAGCGCGAAGAGCGCAAGCGCCGGCTTGAGCCCGTTGGTGCGGCCTGCGAAGGCGAGCGTGTAGCCGCCCTTCAACAGATTATTGGCCGAGGCGGCGACGAGAATGGCGGGACCCGCGACGTTGACGTCGATGGCGCGCGCAGCGCCCTGTGCAATGTTCAGGACGAAGGGATCGACATCGGTGAACCCGGCCAGAAGACCGAGGGCGAAGATGCCGCTCTCGCCATAGCGTGCCTTCGCCCATGTCACGGCGATAGACAGCGCGATGAAGAGGATCGCGAAGATGATGGCGGTCGAGAGTTCGAGCGGATTGGTCGGCGTCGTGGCCTCCGGCGCATCATTGGCAGTTCTCGGCGCGAACCACATGAGCGCGCCGCTTATGAGCAATCCGCCGGCGCAAAGAACGGCGATGGAAGGCAGGAGTTGCAGCGCGAGCGGCATGCTGAAGATGCCGACGACCGTGATGATGCGCAGGAACATGATGGCGGTGGCCAGCACGATCGCGGATTGCGTGCGCGCGGGCGCGGCCGTGCTCGCGTGGGCGCGGCGCGACAGCACGACCGTGGTCGCCGTCGATGAGTAGAGGCCGCCAAGCGCCGCCGAGATGAGGACGCCATGACGCGGCGCGACGAAGCGCTGCATCAGATAGCTCGCATAGGAGAGCGTCGAGACGGCAACAACGGCGAGCCAGACTTCATATGGCGTGATGTCGGTGAGCGTCGTCATCGGCTCATGCGGCACGAGCGGCAGGATGATGCCGGTGACGATCAGGAATTTTCCAAGTGTGCTGAGTTCCTCGGGGCCGAGCTTCGCGGCAAGCGCGTGGAGCCTTTCGCGCGCGCCGGTGAAGAGTACCGCCGCAACGGCGACGCTGACAGCGATCCAGAGCGGCGCGGCGAGCGTGATCGGCCCGAGAAGGAAGGCGAGGATGTTGCCCGTCGGCGCCATGATGCCGGCATCGAGCCGCGTCGGGATTTCATCGGGCTCGCTGGTTTCGGTGAGCTGATGCGTCAGACGTTCCCGGTAATAGATGGAAAGCCAGGTGCCCAGAATGGCGAGACCGCCCAGAAACAGTAGTCCGTGCTCCGGCTCCAGCGCATAGAGCAGCGCGCCGGTGAGCGAAAGCAGCGGAAAGGTCCTGACGCCGCCCGGCGGCTTGATGTGGCTTTTCGCAAAATATTCCTCGAAGGCGAGGCCGAGGAAAAAGCCGAGCGCGATGAGGACGGCAAAGCGTTCCGGGTCGATCGCCGGAAAGGAGAAGGTTGGCATCACTTCGCGATCCGGTTGGTTTTGAGGTGCGCGGGATCGAAGGGGAAGACGATGCCTGTGTCGGGGATCGTCAGCTTCTGCTTCTTGCCTTCGTAGTCGGTGCGGTTGAGCATGTCGCGGATGACGTTAAGCCTTGCCTCGCGCTTGTCGTTTGCGCAGACGATATGCCAGGGGGCGTGCAGCGTATGCGTGCGCGCAAACATGACGTCGCGCGCCTTGCTGTAATCCGACCAATGCTTCATCGCGGCATTGTCCACAGGCGAAAGCTTCCACTGCTTCAGCGGGTCCTTGCGCCGGTCGGCCAGCCGCTTCTTCTGTTCATCGCGCGTAATGTCGAGATAATACTTGTAGAGCGTGATGCCCGCACCGATGAGCATTTCCTCGAAGGCGGGCACGGTGGAGAGAAATTCCTCGTGCTCCGCGTCCGAGCAATACCCCATCACGGGCTCGACGCCTGCCCGGTTGTACCAGCTTCGGTTGAAGAAGACGATTTCCTGCGCCGCCGGTAGATAGCGCGAATAGCGCTGGAAATACCATTGCGAGGTCTCGCGATCCGACGGCTTGCCGAGGGCGACAATGCGCGCTTCGCGAGGGCTCAGATGTTCCGTGAGGCGCTTGATCGTCCCGTCCTTGCCGGCGGCGTCGCGGCCCTCGAGGATGACGAGGAACTTGCGATTGTTCGCGATGATGTCCTTGTGAAGCTTCACCAGCTCCACCTGCAACTCGTACAAGTCCTTCTTGTACTGGCCATTGCCGCCATTTTCGTCGTCGGCGACGCGACTTCTCTTGTGGCCCTTGGTGGACATGGACGCTCCCGGGTGGCTCGGCTTTCCCGGAGATTAACCCTTTCGCGCTCCCTTATGAAGCCGCGACCTCGGGTCCGGGAGAGTCGCGGGGGCCGTTCAGAGGCCGATGAAGGGCTGAAGCAGCCGCGGGATCAACCCCTCGAAGCGGATCGGTCCCTCGGCGAGGGCGAGGCAGATGCACTCTTCCTCCGTGCCGACCGTGAGCCCGTGCAGGTCGTCTACGCCCGTCACCTCGACATCGCCGCGCCGGAATGTGCCGAAGCGATCGCTGAAGCTGCCCTTGAGGACGAGCGTCATTTCGGCGCCGCTATGGCCGTGGCGGGGAATCCGGACCCCCGGTTGGGCGCGCAGCATCCACAGTCGTTCGGCGTTTTCGCCGCGCCAGAGCATGGCCTTGCGCATGCCCGGCCCGAGCAGGCCCCATTTGAGCGCGTCGAGATCGCGGTCGAGCCAGTCATGGAGTGGCGCGGGCAGGATGGCGTCGCGCTTCCGCGGGGCGGGACGAGGGGCTTCGGCGACGGGCTCGTCCAGAAGGGCGAGCGTGCGGGCGAGCGCGTCGGGCGCCATGACATCCGGCGCGAGGTCTTCGAGCAGCGCTCCGCCCACGGCCTCGGCAGCGGACACTGTCTTTCGTGCATCCGGCAGGAGGCTCAGATGCGAGGCGACGAAAACCGACTGGCCTTCCGACAGGCTCCCCGCCGCATAGGCCGCGATCCATTCGTCGCCGAGAGGATGCGTGATGCTCATAGCATGTCCTCCAGCGCCGGACGCAGGCGGGCGAAGGCGAGCCTCAGCCGCGATTTGACGGTACCGAGCGGGATCGAAAGCCGCGCGGCGATTTCGGAATGGGGAAGCGCCTCGATGAATGAGAGCGCCACCACTTGCGCCTGGTCGGGCGGAAGCTCCGCCAGCGCCGCGCGGACGCGCGCGCCGATCTGCACGGCGGCGATTTCGGCATCTGCGGGGCGAGGCGCCTCAGGCTGGAGCGAGGGGTCTTCCATGTCGAAATCCGGCCTCTTCTGGCGGCGCTTGACGTCGATGAAGCGATTTCGCGCGATGGTGAATATCCATGTGCCGACAGATGCCTTGGCCGGGTCGAAAAGCTCGGCCTTGCGCCAAACGGTCAGCATGACGTCCTGGGCGAGATCCTCGGCTTCCTTTTCGTCGGCGCGCAATCGGCGCAGATAGGATTTTAGGCGTGGCGCGTAATAGCCGAAGAGGCTCGCAAAGGCGGTCTTGTCGCGGCGCCCGGCGATCGCTTCGACGAGGAGCGCCATTTCGGCTGGATTGGCCTCGGTCAGCGCCGTAGGGCGCTTTTCCTGCGCCTGTTCGAGATCGCCGGAAAGGTCATGCTCCCCTCGCGGGTCTTGCGCCATCAGGCCAAGCTTCCTCCGTTGCATCCGGCGCGGGGCACGGATCGGACGGGTGTGATCGAGGATCATGGCGCTTGGCTGCCGCATAGCTGGTCCTACGCGCGCGAGAGAAGCCCGGATCACTCTTCCGCCTCCGCCATGATCCTATGCCGAGTTGCGCGATGAGCAAACAGCGTGATCCGCCGCGCGCGTATCGCCGTATCGATATGAGGCTCCCCCAAAGGTAAAGGACCGAATGGCCCCCTTTCAGGACAATATCGGCCCCGCCGCCCGTGGCCTGCGAATTGCCGTCATCGGCTCCGGCATTTCCGGTCTCTCGGCGGCCTGGCTGCTTTCGCGCGCGCATGACGTCACCGTCTACGAAAAGGCCGACAGGCCGGGCGGCCACTCGAACACATTGGTCGCGCCATGTCCCGAGGGGGACGTTCCCGTCGATACCGGCTTCATCGTCTATAACGAACTCAACTATCCAAACCTGACGGCGCTTTTCGAAACGCTGGGCGTCGAGACG
Source organism: Parvibaculum sp. (assembly GCF_039680535.1). Lineage (GTDB taxonomy): Bacteria > Pseudomonadota > Alphaproteobacteria > Parvibaculales > Parvibaculaceae > Parvibaculum. The sequence goes on from NZ_JBDKSS010000013.1 coordinate 293,347, forward strand.
CGGGCGAGCGAAATGTCTTTCGCCGCCTCCATTTCGGATGCGAAGGGCGGTCGGTTCGAATATTCGGGCTCCGGCCTCAATGGGTTGTTCGGCGACCGGCGCAACATCTTGCGACCGCGCATGTGGCGCATGCTCGCGGAGATTCTGCGGCTCTATCGTTTCGCGCCGGGTCTTCTCGATCAGAGCGGTCTCGACCGCAAGCCGCTCGGCGAATTCCTGCGTGAGCAGGGCTACTCCTCCGCGCTGCGCGAGGATCATCTCCTGCCCATGTGCGCGGCGATCTGGTCGTTGCCGCTCGCGCGGGTCGAGGAATTTCCTGCGCTCGCCCTTCTGCGCTTCTTCGACAATCACGGACTGATGCGGCTCACCGGCCGCCCGCTCTGGCGCACCGTTTCCGGCGGCTCGCGAGAGTATGTGAAGCGGCTTGCCGCGCCGCTGGGCGATCGTCTGCGCCTCGGCACTGGAATTGCCTCGGTCTTGCGCGACGAAACCGGCGTGACGGTGACGGATGCGAAAGGCGCAAGCGAGCGTTACGACCATGTCGTCATCGCCGCCCATAGCGACGAAGCGCTCTCCATGCTTGCCGATGCCGATGCGAACGAGCGCCGCCTTCTTGGCGCCATTCCCTATCAGCGCAACATTGCCTGGCTTCATTCGGACCGGCGCTTCATGCCGCGCTCGCGCCGCGTCTGGTCGAGCTGGAATTACATGGGCGGCAGCATGGGGAGCGACGGTCATGCTCAGCCCGTCTGCGTGAGCTACTGGATGAACAGGCTTCAGGGGCTTCCCACGTCGCGCGAGCTTTTCGTCACGCTCAATCCCTCGCATGAGCCCGATCCCGCCAGAGTCGTCTCGCGCATCGAATATGACCATCCGCTCTTCGATGCAGGTGCGCTTGAGGCTCAGCGCGCGCTCTGGCAATTGCAGGGCACGCGGCGCACATGGTTCTGCGGCGCCTATTTCGGTTCGGGCTTCCATGAGGATGGCTTGCAGGCGGGGCTTGCCGTCGCCGAGGAACTGGGCGGCGTCGCGCGGCCCTGGGCCGTCGAGAACCCGTCGAGCCGCATTTCCTTCGTTCCGCGCGGCTCGCGCGAGGTCCAGCCGGTGGAGGTCGGCGCCTCATGATTGAGGGCGAGACGCGTTCCCGTCTCTATTTCGGCAAAGTCTTTCACCGCCGGCTGCGGCCGCGGCGGCACGAGCTTTCCTATCGCGTTTTCTACATGCTCATCGACATTGACGAACTGGGGGCGCTTGACCGTGGCTCGCGCCTCTTCGCGCATAACCGCTTCGGGCTTTTCAGCTTTCATGATCGCGATTACGGGCCTCGCGACGGGCGGCCCCTCCGCCCATGGATCGAGGCGCAGCTCGCGCGCGCCGGTCTCGCGCCGGGCGGGCGCATTCTCGCGCTCTGTTTGCCGCGCGTGCTCGGCTATGTCTTCAATCCGTTGACCGTCTATTTCTGCCATGACGCAGGGGGGGGCTGGCGGCGATGTTTTACGAAGTGTCGAACACGTTCGGAGATCGCCACTCCTATCTCATCCCGGTGGACGATGCCGATGAGACGGTTCTGCGCCAGAGTTGCGACAAGGCGTTCTTCGTCTCGCCATTCATCGAGGTTGCGGGCAGCTACGACTTCACCGTCCTGCTGCCGGAACGTCGCATCGGCCTTACCATTCGCGAAAGCGATCGTGAGGGCGCGCTGCTCACGGCATCCTTCGCAGGCGAAGCGCAGCCCTTCACCGATGCCATACTTCTTAACGCCTTCCTAACGCATCCACTGCTGACGCTGAAAATCATGGCCGGCATTCACTGGGAAGCGTTGAAACTCTGGCTGAAGGGCGTACCTCTCGTCGCGCGTCCCATGGCTCCCGCAGGCGCGGTAACCATTTGCGCACCCGCCCGGCCCGCTATTTCGGCCCATCTCGAATAAGGCCATTTCGGACGTAACCTATTCTTAGGGCTCGCATACTTACATAAGGGCTAGTTCAGTTTGCGTACGTGTCGAAGCCAAGGCTCGGCCGGACGGCGAATATGGTCAGGGCTTATATGGAACGGGCAGCCGCACAGGGCGAGGCCGGACACGACGAGACCGTCGCGTCGCCGGATGCTGCCGGTGAATCCCCCGGCGGCCTGGTCGCGCTCGCGAAAGCCCTGCTTGGCTTCGGCATGCGTGGCTCCTTCTTCGCAATCCGCCTGAAGGTCTTTGGGTTCATGACGGTGGTCGGCGCGGTGCTCGTTGCGCTGAGCGGCGTCTTCGTCTTCCGTCTTTATGGCGACCAGATCGACACGATCGTCAAGGTGAGAGCCGCAGGGCTCCGCGATGTCGTCATCCATTCCGTCTCAAAGGCGCGCACGGTCGACGATCTGCAATTCATAGTCGACGCAATCGGCAACACTTCTCGCGTCGAGATCATGGCGATCATCGACGCGAAGGGGCGGGTCGCCGCCGCCTCGCGTAGCGACTGGCGAGGAAAATCCGTCGATTCATTGCCCGATCCCGTCGCGCGGGCAAGCCTTTCGCATCTGCCGCATGCCCTCGAACGATTGCCTTCGTCCAATCCCGCCCGTGCCGACTTCATTGCGCCACTTCGCATCGACATCGATAAGCAGGATGGGACGCTCTTCTTCCGAGCGAATGTCAGCGAGGCACTCAGCGGCTTGCAGCAGACCGCATGGGCCGTCGTTGTCTGGCTCGCGACCGCGGCGACCGTCGCGGTGTTGACGCTCTCGCTGTTGATGCAGCGGATATTCATTGCGCCGATAGAAATGCTTCGCGCCTATGCCGAGCGTCGCGGCGCCGGCGGCTACGCATCCGCCATGGGGCTTCGCGATGAAATTTCCGTCGTCGCCGAGGCTCTGAGCGATGCGTTCCAGGCGACGGGCGAAACCGAGACGCGGCTTGCCGATCTGGCCCGCACCGACAGCCTCACCGGTCTGGGCAATCGCACCTGTTTCAAGTCGCGGCTGGCGCAGGAGATCGCGCATGCGGAAGCCCATGGCAGCGTCATCTGCGTCATGGTCCTCAATCTCGACAAGTTCAAGGACATCAACGACACGCTGGGGCACGATTCCGGCGACGTCATTCTGCAGCGCACAGCCGAAATCCTGAAAAGCTGCCAGCGCAAGGGCGATGCCGTGGCGCGCCTCGGCGCCGATGAGTTCGGCATCGTGCTGGCCGGCATTTCCGGAGCGGACGAGGCGGTGGAATATGCGAGCCGCTTCATTCGCGCCGTTGGCGTTCCGTTCCGCCTCGCCGCGCATGAACTGCATCAGACGGCTTGTGTCGGACTGACGATCTATCCGCAGGACGGGCGCGACCCGGACGTGCTGATGAAGAACGCCGACCTCGCGCTTTCCCGCGCCAAGGTCGAAGGGCCGAGCGCCTGCGTGCCCTACCGGCACGAGCTGCATCTGCGCGCCATGGAGCGCAACTCCATCGAGCGGGATCTGCGTGTCGCGCTGGCGCAGCGGCAATTCGTTCTCTTCTATCAGCCCAAGGTCGATATCAATACGGGCCGCATCAACGGCGCCGAGGCGCTGATCCGCTGGCAGCATCCGGAACGCGGCCTCGTGTCGCCCGATCTCTTCATTCCGGTGGCTGAGCGCTGCGGCTTCATTTCCGAAGTCTCGAAATGGGTTCTCGACGAGGCTTGCCGGCAGAACAGCGTCTGGCAGTCGGCCGGGCTTCCGCGGATCGGCGTCGCGGTCAACGTCTCGGCCGTCGATCTGCGCCGTCCCGATCTGACCGACATCGTGGCGAACGCGCTCGTCCGTCATGCGCTGTCGCCGCAATATCTTGAACTCGAAGTGACCGAGAGCATGGTCATGCGGGATGTCGACTCCGTCATCGGCACCCTGCGGCGCCTGCGGAGTCTCGGTGTCGGCATCGGCATCGACGATTTCGGCACGGGCTACTCGTCGCTCGCCTATCTGAAGCGCTTCCCGGTCAAGCGTCTGAAGATCGACCGCAGTTTCGTCCGCGACATAGCGGACCTGCGCGACGGCAAGGTCATTCCCAAGGTCATCATCGATCTTGCACACAGCCTCGGCGTCGACGTGCTGGCCGAAGGCGTCGAGGACGCGGCGCAGCTCGATATCCTGCGCGCGCTTGGTTGCGATGAGGCGCAGGGCTATTTCCTCGGACGCCCCATGCCGGCGGTCGAGTTCGAGCTGTTCCTGCGCCATGCGCCGAACGGCCTTCATCCCGACGCCGCGATCCGCCACGCGGTGTCGGTCGAGCCGTCGAAGGCAAACGGTCTCCGCGCCGTGCCGGGCTCCGCGGCCTGACATTCACCCATCGTTATTGACGCAGCGTTTGCCTTGCTCGCGCATCGAGCGAACGCGCTCCGCTGGACGCGCTGCCATACGGCGTTAAACTCCGCCCTCGAAGCGATGTAGGTCGCTTCGAGGGTAGGGCCGTTACGGCGCCGCCGATACCGACACAGGAGTAAATTCATGGATCTTGCCTTTGGGCCGGAATACGAGGCCTTTCGCCAGCAGGTGCGCGACTTCATCGCTGCGCATCGCGACAAGGCACCGCGGAATTTCGGCGTCAACCGCCCGTCAGAAGAGGCTCTGGCCTGGCAGCGGCTGCTGATCGAACATGGCTATGCCGCGCGCACGATCCCGAAGGAATATGGCGGTTATGGCGCGGAGCCCGACATTCTGAAGTCGCGCATCATTGCGGAAGAATTCTCGACTGCGCGTGTGCCCATGGGCCTGTCGAACCAGGGCATCTCGATGCTGGTGCCGACGCTGCTGGAGCTCGGCACCGAGGAACAGAGGCTGAAGTGGATTGCGCCGACGCTGCGTGGCGAGGTCGTCTGGTGCCAGGGTTATTCGGAGCCGGGTTCCGGTTCCGATCTCGCATCGCTTCAGACCAAGGCGACCGAGGATGGCGACGACTTCATCATCAACGGTCAGAAGATCTGGACGTCGACGGCCCATGCCGCCGACATGATCTTCTGCCTCGTGCGCACCGAGCCCGAGGCAAAGAAGCATGAAGGCATTTCCTATCTCATCTTCTCGATGAAGACGCCGGGTATCGAAGTCCGCCCGCTCGTCACCATGACGGGCCACGCCGAATTCAACGAAGTCTTCTTCACCGACGTGCGCGTGCCGCAGAAGGACATCGTCGCCGGTCGCGGTCAGGGCTGGTACGTCGCCAATGCGACGCTGAAGCATGAGCGCGGCATGTTGGGCGACCCCAATGCGGCGGACTCGCGCCTGAAGCATATCGTCGAGCTGATGGAGAGCGAGACGGTGGACGGCGAGCGGCTGATCGACAATCCGCTTTTCCGCGATCGTCTTCTGAAATTGCAGGCCCGTGTCCTCGCGATGCAGTTCCACGGGCTCAGGCTTCTGACCGCTTCCGCCAAGAAGGAGGATGCCGGTATTGCGCGTCTCATCGTGAAGCTTCAGGGCTGCGATCTGAACCACGACCTCGCGGCGCTCGCCATCGACGCGCTCGGGGAACTGGGTGTGCTTTACGGCGAAAGCCCGCATTTGCGCTCGAAGGGGTCGTGGCAGCATCGCTACATGTTCGACCTTGGCCTCATCATCGGCGGCGGCACGGCGCAGATTCAAAAGAATATCATCTCGGAGCGCGGCCTCGGCATGCCCCGCGAGCCGAAGCTCGCGAAAGCGTAAGGGAGAGCGGGACATGGAATTCGGATTGTCGGAAGACCAGCGGATGATGCAGGACAGCGTCAACCGGACGCTGGAAAAGGTCTCGCCGCTCGAGCGCGTTCGCAAGGCGGCGGAAAAGCGCGAAGCCTATGCGGGCGATGTCTGGGCGGCACTTGTCGATCTCGGCGTGCCGGGGCTTCTCGTGCCGGAAAACGAAGGCGGGATGGGCCTGAAGCTCCTCGACGCGGCGCTCGTGTCGGAAGCGCTTGGCCGCCACGTCGCGCCCGCGCCCTTTGTCGCCAGTGCCGTCATGGCGCCACTCGCGCTCATCGGCGCAGCCAGCCCCAAGCAACAGGAAGCCTTCCTGCCGAAGCTTGCGGGTGGTGAGGCGATCGCGGGCGTCGCCATTTCCGAGCGCGGATCGGGCGCGCGGGACGGCGCCGGTATCACGGCGTCGGGCGGCAAGCTCAACGGCAAGACGCTTTTCGTGCTGGATTGCGGCGGTGCCGATTTCTACATCGTCGGCGACAAGGCCGGCGGGTTGCATCTCGTCTGGGCCGATGCCGAAGGGCTGGCGCGCACGGAACTGACCACGATCGACCTCACGCGTTCGATCGGCGAACTCGACTTCGTGAATGTCGAGGCCGAGCCGCTCGTCTCCGGCGACACGAAGGCGACGACCCGGCGCATGCTCGATGCGGGGCGCGTCATGCTCGCCGCCGACACGCTCGGCGCCGGCTGGCGCATGATCGAGAAGGCCGTCGAATATTCCAAGGAGCGCAAGCAGTTCGGCCGCGTCATCGGCTCCTTCCAGGCGGTGAAGCATATGTGCGCCGAAATGGCAGCCGAACTCGAGCCGGGCCGCTCGCTCATCTGGTATGCCGCGCATGCCTTTGACGAGATCCCGGAGGAAAGCTCGCTGATGGCGGCTCACGCCAAGGCGCATCTTTCCGAGGTCGGCCGTTTCGTGGCGCGCACCGCCACCGAGGTCCATGGCGGCATGGGCTTCACCGATCTCCTGGGCCTTCATTACTGGTTCAAGCGCATCGGCCTCGACCGTCAGCTTCTCGGCTCGCCGGAGCGCGTGCGGCATGAAGCGGCCGTGATGCAGGGTTGGGCCGCTGACTGAGATAAATATTTGGGTTGAACCTTGTCGCCGCCCCGGATTTCATGCACTGAAATCCGGGGCGGTGAACGAGGAAAAAATTGGGAAACGTGGCTGAAGTCTTTCGGGCTTTTCTGAAGCTCGGCCTTACTTCCTTCGGAGGCCCCGTCGCCCATCTCGGATATTTCCGCGAGGAATTCGTCCGGAAGCGCCACTGGCTCGACGACCGCGCCTATGCGGATCTCGTCGCGATGGCGCAGTTTCTTCCCGGCCCTGCGAGCAGCCAGGTCGGCATGGGGCTCGGCCTCATGCGGGCGGGTCTGCCCGGCATGTTCGCCGCCTGGGCGGCCTTCACCCTTCCATCGGCGCTGATCCTCGTCATCGTCGCCTATGGCGCGTCGGCGCTTCAGGGGCCGGCCGCGCAGGGAATGACGCACGGGCTGATGATCGCCGCCGTCGCGGTGGTCGCCGAGGCTGTGCTGGGCATGGCGCGGACGCTGACGCCCGACTGGCAGCGCGGACTCATTGCGCTCTTCGCTGCCGTCATATCGCTTGTCATGCCGTCCGCACTCACGCAGATCGGCGTTCTCGTCGCGGGCGGGCTTGTCGGCCTGGCCTTCGTCAAGCCGGGCGATCTCGGCGAACACGTCCCTCTGGTCAGTCCCATCGGCAGGCGCTGGGGCGCCGTGCTCATCGTCATCTTCTTCGCCTTGCTGTTTCTGCTGCCTGCTTTTGCAGCGAATGGCGGCGCAGGCCTGAAACTCTTCGAGATTTTCTATCGTGCCGGCGCTCTCGTTTTCGGCGGCGGCCATGTGGTGCTACCATTGCTTGAGGCCGATCTCGTTCCGCGCGGGTTCATCAGCCGCGATGCATTCCTCGCGGGCTATGGCGCGGCGCAGGCGGTTCCCGGACCGCTTTTCACGTTTTCGGCCTATGTGGGCGCCGCTCTCGATCAGGGGCCGCGCGGGCTCGCGGGCGCGGCGATCTGCCTTGCGGGCATGTTCGCCTCCTCCTTCCTGCTGGTGCCTGGCGTCATGCCTTTTTGGGTGCGCCTATCGCATCTCGCTGGCCCCCGCGCCGCCCTCATGGGCGTCAATGCTTCTGTCGTCGGCATTCTTGGTGCGGCGCTCTACACCCCGGTCGTGACCGCCGCCGTTCATACGGCGGCCGATGGCCTGCTTGCCGTTGCGGCATGGGCGTTTCTTTCGCTGGCCAAGGTTCCGGCATGGGCGCTTGTCATCGCCTGCGGCCTCGCGGGGCTGGTCATTCCCTGATCGGGCGATCTCCTGTAAGGAGGGCTGCGCAACCCACGCCGGGGATGAAAATGTACATAAGCTATGTCGCCGCCTTCCTGACCACCGTCGCCTTTCTTCCGCAGGCGGTAAAGACGATCAAGACCCGCGATACGGCCGGGCTTTCCGTCCTGATGTATCTGTCCTTCGTCATCGGCGTCGCATGCTGGCTGGTCTACGGATTGATGCTCGGCGACATGGCGCTCATCCTCGGCAATGGCGTGACGCTCGTGCTGGCCCTGCCGATTCTGATCATTGTCGCGATCAACGATCTGAAAGCGTGGCGCGAGGGCAGGCGCTTCTAGGGAAAACGCATGCCGGGCTTGCGCGAGAGGGCGCGGCCTGATTGCATGTCTGCAATCCAGAATAATGCGCCGAAGATGCGCGAAGACATATCGGGAGGATACATCATGCGTGCAGCCATTTTCCGCGGCGGCGATCTCGTCGTCGATACATTGCCGGAGCCGAAGCCGGCCGACGGGCAAGTCGTCGTCAAGACGCTCGCCTGCGGCATCTGCGGTTCGGACCTTCATGCCTTCCATCACGCGCCCAAGATGGTCGACGCGGCCAAGCGCTCCGGGTCGAGTTTCGTGATGGATGTGAAGCGCGACATCGTGTTCGGCCACGAATTCTGCGCCGAAATCGTCGATCACGGGCCGAACACGCAGAAGACTCACAAGGTCGGCACGCGCGTTTGCTCCGTTCCCGTTGCGATCACGCTCGCGGGCGAGAAGGCGAATATTCACCCCCTCGGCTATTCAAATGACATGCCGGGCGGCTTCGCCGAAAACATGGTTCTGAACGAGATGATGCTCATCGAGGTTCCGAATGGGCTGTCCACGGAACATGCGGCGCTCACAGAGCCGATGGCGGTCGGCTGGCACGCGGTACAGAAGGCGCGTCTGACCAAGGAAGACGTGCCCCTCGTCATCGGTTGCGGCCCCGTCGGCCTTGCCGTCATCGCGGCGCTGAAGATCGCGGGCGTCGGCCCGATCATTGCCGCCGACTTCAGCCCGGCGCGCCGCAAGCTTGCCGAGACCATGGGCGCCGACATCATCATCGATCCCGCCGAGCATTCGCCCTACACCCGCTGGGCCGAAGAAGCGACGCCCGAAGGCTACGATCCGACAAGCGTCATTTCGATCCTCGGCATGGGGCCGAAGATGCGTCCCGCCGTCATTTTCGAATGCGTCGGCGTTCCCGGCATCATCCAGCAGATGTTGGAAGGCGCACCGCGCGAGGCGCGCATCGTCGTCGTCGGCGTGTGCATGGAGCAGGATCGGTTCGAGCCCTTCTTTGCGATCAACAAGGAACTCAACCTGCAATTCGTGCTCGGCTACACGCCGGACGAATTTGCCCTGACGCTGCGCCACATCGCGGAAGGCGACATCGAGGTCGCGCCGCTCGTGACGGGCAAGGTCGGTGTCGAAGGCGTGAAGCAGGCTTTCTCGGATCTCGCCAATCCGGAAGCTCACGCCAAGATCCTCGTCGAACCCTGGCGTTAAGAGACCATCAGGCGCGCGGCTTGGTTTCGCTGAACGAACGCCGCGCGCTCAATGCCTCGAAATGTGAGGCGAGCGCGGGCCGCGTGTCGCGCCAGTCGAGGTCGGGAAAGCGGAAATCGAGATAGCCGAGGGCGCAGCCGACGGCGATCAGGCCGAGATCGAGCGAGGCGAAGCTCGCCCCCGCTTCAAGGTCGAGAAAATCGAGCGCGCGAATGATGGATTTGCGCCAGCGTTCGATAGCGGCCGGGCTCCGCTCTCCTTCGGGCCGCATGCTTTCGTAGATGGAGGCGACGCCCGCATCGAGTATGCCATCCGCGGTCGCCTGAAGCCGCAGCACCTTCCAGCGTTCCGGACCGGAGGCTGGCAGCAGAGACGGTCCCGGCAGTGTCGTGTCGAGATATTCGCATATGACCGGGCTGTCGAAGAGCGCCATGCCATCATCGAGAATGAGCGCCGGAATTTTTCCGAGCGGGTTGGCCGCGTGAAGCGCCGGCGGGTCTTCCCGCGCCGCGACGATCTCCTCGGTCACGAGGCCTTCCGCCCCTTTCTCGCGAAGAACGACGCGAACCTTGCGAACGAAGGGCGAGGTGTTGGAGGCGAAGAGCTTCATGTTGCACTGCCCTTTCTGGTCTTTGGAAAGCGGCGACCACGCATCTTTATGAATGTGTTAGCGAACGCTTTCATATGGTTGAAGGCGGATGTCGCTTGAATGATGAGTGTAGCCATGGACGATGTCGAGAAAAGTGAACTTAAAGCTCTGGCTAAGAAAATCTACTATGTCACGCTTGGACATGTATCGCTGGCGCTGTTCTCGTCCTTGCTGTTGTATTTCGTGAGGCCTGAGGTTTTCACACCATTGGTGGTCGGACTTGAGCCTTATTGGCCGCTATTACATCGGGTTAAGCCATATATGTTGGCTCAGGGCCTGGAGTCTCGTTATGTGTACATGTCGGTCATTTATCTGAAGGATCTCATTCTGTTCATTGTAGTGCTTGCGCTTGATGTCTTCTGGATGGTGGCGGCAAAGCTCCCACCGAGACCATCAGGCGATTTTAAGCTGGTGTTCCTGAAGTTCTTTTTGGCCGTAATTTTCATTGTTGCTCCTCTCATGTTGCTCGTGTTCGGGCCTTCGTCGATTTACTCGGGACGAAATCTGAACAGCGCTTTCGGAGGGGGAGGGTTTTTCGGACTGTACTTCTATTCATGGGCAGCGCCGGCTGGACTGGGCGTCTATTTTTTCTTCCTTGCGGGTGCTCGTCTTGTCCCATCGGCGCGGTAATGCACACAAGGGGCGTCTCTCCCGTCTGGCGAGGCACAGTTAGCATTGCCCCTTTCGAGGCATTCGCATGCCCGGTTCTCATGTATAGTCTTGGGTAGAGCCCTCGCGCAGCAAGGAGACACCCATGTTAGGCGGAAGCACTTTCGTCGTCGTCATTCTGGTCCTCGCGATCGTGTTCATCGCCAAGGCGGTCAAGGTCGTGCCGCAGGGCTATGTCTACACCGTCGAGCGTTTCGGGCGGTACACACATAGCCTGATGCCCGGTCTTGGTGTCATCACGCCCTTCATCGACCGCGTCGGCGCCAAGGTGAACATCATGGAGCAGGTGCTCGATGTGCCGAGCCAGGAGATCATCACGCGTGACAACGCGATGGTGACGGTCGATGGCGTCGTCTTCTACCAGGTGCTCGATGCGGCCAAGGCTTCCTACGAAGTCAGCAATCTCAAGATCGCGATCCTGAACCTCATCATGACGAATATCCGTACCGTCATGGGCAGCATGGATATGGACGAGCTTCTGTCGCAGCGAGATTCGATCAATGCGCGGCTTCTCTCTGTCGTTGACGAGGCGACCCATCCCTGGGGTCTCAAGGTCACGCGCATCGAGATCAAGGACATCGCGCCCCCGCGCGACATCGTCGACTCCATGGCCCGCCAGATGAAGGCCGAGCGCGACAAGCGCGCCTCGATCCTCGAAGCGGAGGGCAAGCGTCAGGCCGCGATCCTCGCTGCCGAAGGCCAGAAGCAGGCGGCGATCCTTGAAGCCGAAGGTCGGCGCGAGGCAGCCTACCGCGATGCCGAGGCCCGCGAACGCGCCGCTGAAGCCGAAGCGAAGGCGACGCAGGTGGTGAGCGACGCCATCGCCGGCGGCAATGTGCAGGCGCTCAACTATTTCGTCGCCACGAAATATGTCGATGCGCTGCAGGCCGTTGCCAGCGCGCCGAACCAGAAGCTGGTTCTCATGCCACTCGAAGCGGCGAGCGTCATCGGCGCCATCGGCGGCATCAGCGAACTCGCGCGCGATGCTTTTGGTGGCGGCAGCACGGGCGGCGGCGCGCCGCTCCGTCCGCGGTCTTCCGGCACGGTGCCCAACGTCACCAGCGGAGACTGAGCCATGCTTGACAGCCTGTCGCTCGGCGAGTTCGGGCTCTGGGTCTGGTGGATCATCGCTGCCGTGCTCGGCATCGTCGAGCTGATCGCGCCCGGCATTTTCTTCATCTGGCTGGCCGCGGCCGCAGCCGTTGTCGCCGTCGTGGTGATGGCCGTCGATATTCCGCTGACGTTGCAGGTCGCGCTCTTTGCGGTCCTCTCGGTCATTGCGGTCTGGACATCGCGGCGCTATTTCGCGCGGCACGAGGTTCCGAGCGACCATCCGCTTCTGAACCAGCGCGCCCAGACCTATGTCGGCCGCAGCTTCACGCTGGAACAGGCGATCCTGAATGGCCGCGGCAAGATCCGCATCGGCGATACGCTATGGCTCGCCGAAGGGCCGGACCTGCCGGCGGGCACGACCGTCCATGTCACGGGCGTCGACGGCGCTGTGCTGAAGGTCGAGGCGGTCCACTAGCTCAGAGGCAGGCCGTTCCGCTGAACAGCCCGTGCGTCGCGCGCACCGTCCGTGTTTCGGTGAAGTCGCGGCAGCGGCGGCCATCCTTGTCCGTGTATTCGCGCGTCGGCCTGATGGTGCCGGAGGCCTGCTCGGTCGCAGTCCACCAGCGTACCGTCTCTCCCACCGGCACCTGCATCACCCGCGCCATGGCGCGGCGCTGCTCGGAGGCGGGGAAGCCGGAAAGCGTCGGCCCGTTGGAGCCGCCGACCGCATAGCCGATGGCGAGCCCTGCAATGACGGCGATCTCGGCGCCGTGGCCTGCGCCGATGACAGTGCCGAGCAATGCGCCGCCGCCCGGCCCGACAATGCCCGATCCGCGGTCGTCGACCGGAATGTGCACGAGGGGTTCGGGCTTCTTCAGCGTCACCTGCGGCTGCGGCGGCGTCGATTGCGCGCAGGCCGAAAGCGTCAGGGCAATGCAGAGCAGGGGGGCTGCTACTCTCATGGTTCCGTCCTTTTCAGGAATGGCATGATGATCTGGCGAAGCGCCGGGCTGAGAGCTGCCACCGCGCCGAGGATCAGCGTCAGGATCGGCAGGTTCGACGTCGAGCCCTTGAAGAGGCCGAGAAGCCCCATGCTCAGTTCGTCGAGCCGCTTTTCGATGATGTCGAAATCGCGGCGGATTTCGCGCCGTGCGTCCTCGACGGAGCGATTGGCGAGCTGCATTTCAAGCTGCGCCGCGCGGCCCTGATGCTTCTGGTTGGCGATGACGAGCGAGACGAGGGCAAGCAGCACGAGCGCCGTGCCGCTGATCGCCGCTGCCCAGGTGTAGCCGTAGATTTCAGAGAGTGCGAGGAAGCCCGCGAGCGTCAGCATCGTGATGGCGAGACCCGCGAAGAGCAGGCCAATGCCGATCCATCCGGCGCGGCGCGCGAGACGGCGCGCTTCCAGTTCGGCGCGCTGCAATTCCGCCTCCGCGAGACGGCGCATGTTGGGTGTGGGGTCGAGCATGATTGGGCTCCTATCGCGTGAAGACGCGGCCGAGGAGAAAGCCGATGCCGAAAGCGATGAGCGCGCTCGGAACGGGATTTTCCCCGATCTGCTTCTGAAGGTCGGCAAGGCCCTCCTGAACGCGTTCGCCGATCTCTTCCGCCGTTTCGCGCGCCGTGTGCGCCTGCTCGCCGGGTTGCTCACCCAGAAGGGCCTTGGCCTCTTCCAACGCCTTGGTCAGCCGGTCGACCTCGGCCTGAAGCTCGGCGATCTCCGCCGCCGTGGCGGTGTTGTCGGCCATATGTTCGCTCCTTGCTGAACGGAATCTTGCATCAGAGCTTAGCCCGGGCCCGCGGACGCGCAAATACGGGGAAACCGAAGCAGGCGGCGGCTCAGAGATAGGGCGAGGCGAGCCTTATCGCCGCGTCGCGGAGTTTTACCGGGAAAGGGCGTCCGGCAATGCTTTCCAGTGTGACCGGGCGGGCACCGGCGATCTTGCCGTCAATGATGCGGTCGAGCTTATGGGCAAAAGACCTGCCGTAGCAGTCGAGGTTCAGCTCGAAATTGAGCCGCAGGCTGCGCCCGTCCCAATTGGCGGAGCCGACGGTCGACCACATGCCGTCCACCGTCATGAGCTTGGTGTGCTCGAAATGGCTCTCGGTCTTCCAGATGCGGCAGCCCGCCTCGATGAGCCAGCCGAGAGAGGGCGTCGCTGCCCAGTCCACAAAGGGAAGGTTGTTCTTGCTGGGCAGCACGATGTCCACCTCGACGCCATGCATGGCGGCGAGCGAAAGGTTTGTCGCAAGCGTCGTGTCGGGCAGGAAATAGGGCGTCATGATGCGGATGCTCTGCCGCGCCTCGGTGAGCGCGCCGAGCAGCGTCCAGCGGATCGGGTTGAAGCCGAGGTCGGGCCCGGCCGGCAGCGCGCGCGCGACAAGTTCGCCGGCATGCGCGATATGCGGAAACCAGTCCGGCCCGCCGAGGATCTCGCCGGTCGTGAATTCCCATTCATGTGCGAAGGTGCGCATGAGCTGGCCGACGACAGGGCCTTTCACCCGGAAGTGATGGTCGAGTATCGGCTTCTTCGGATTTTCTCCCAGCAGATTGCCGATCGAGATGTTCATGCCGCCGGTGAAGCCATGCTCGCCATCCACCACCAGGATCTTCTGGTGGTTGCGCATGTTGAGATAGGGCATCTGCCATGGCATGAACGAATGCAGGAAACGCGCATAATTGATGCCGCGTTCCCTGAGAAGGGGAATGAGCGAGGGGCGCGAATACCACGATCCCACGCCGTCGATGAGAACGCGCACGCGCACACCGCGCTCGACCGCGCGCGTCAGCGCATCGAGGAAAAGGCGGCCCGCCTTGTCGTTGTTGAAGATATAGGTCGAAAGAGCGACGGAGCGTGTCGCGCGGTCGATCGCCGCGACCATGGCGGGATAGGCCTCATCGCCATTTGTCAGCACATCGACGTCGTTGCCGGCTTCGAAATGTTCCGGGAGCACCTTCTGGCCGAACCGCGCGAAGCTTTCGAGTTCCTTGCGCTGTTCCTCCGGCTCCACGGGCAGCGGTTCGTGCTGCGACGGGCCGGGCGCGGGCAGAGCCCGCCCACGCCGCACGCCGCGCAACTCCCGGGCGCGGCGCTGGATGCGGTTCACCCCGAAAAGGAGATAGATCAGCCAGCCGAGAACCGGGACCAGGAGAATGAAACCGACCCAGCCCGCCGCCGAGCGGACGTCGCTCTTGGTCAGCATGGCGTGGATGGCCGCCCCGACCATGGCGGCGAATTCTGCGGTGCCCGCGAGGTAGGGCCATATATCGGCGAGAAACTGCATGGCGGCGAGCTTAGAGGAAGTGGGCGGCGCGTCCAGCCCCGCCGCCCCGCAGGATCAAAAGCGTATTGTCGCCCCTGCATAAAGCCCGCGCCCGTCTCCGGGGAAATAGCGGTAGCAGGACGAAACCGACGGCGAGCAGAAATAATCCGCCCGGTCGGCATAGCGCTTATCGAAGACGTTCTCGAGCCGCCCGAAAATGGAGAGGTTTTCCGTCAGCATATATTCGGCCCGCAGATTGAAGAGGTCGTGGCCGGGATAGCGCGCGGTGTTCGCCGCATCCATCCAGTATGCGCCCATATGGACCCATTCGAGTTCGGCGCGGCCAAGGCCTTCGTTGAAGCTGTAGCCGAGGCGGACATCCGCGACCGTATGGGGCGCGGTGTCGATATCGTCGCCCGAGCGGATCGTCTCCGCCTGATAGGGCGGCTTCGTCACCAGATGATTGAAGTCATAGGTGTGGTGCGCGTATGAAACCGAGGCGCCGAGATCGAAGTTCCAGGCGAGCGGCGTGGCGACTTCGGCCTCCACGCCCATGTGCTTCGTGCGCCCATCCGTGATGTTGCCGCCGCTCGAGTCGCGGAAGGCGAAGTTGCGCTTCTTCATGAAATAGGTGGAGACCTCATAGCGCAGACGGTCGATCGTGCCGCGCGCACCGAGTTCGGCACTGTCCAGCACTTCGGATTTGATGGCGCTCGGGTCTTGCCCATTCACGAGGCGGTAGAGATCGGCCGTCTGCGGCGCGCGCGCCGAACGGGCGAGATTGGCGAAGCCGATGAACGCATCGCTGAAAATATGCGTAAGGCCCAGCTTCGGCGTTGGATTGGAGAATGTATCCCGACGGCTCGCAGGCCGCAGGAAGCGTCCGGTCGTGCCCGTCGCCGTGTTGTTGGTGTAGTCGTAGCGCGTGAACTCGTAGCGCAGGCCCGCCGTGAGATCGGTCGCCTCGTCGAGTTTCCATACCGTGTGGAGATAGGGCGCGACGACGAGCGCCTTCACGTCATAGTCGTAATGTGTGCCGGTCACATATCCGGCGGGGCCGGGAACGGTCGGGCCGGTCTGGGCCTCCTTCAGGACGCCGTCGGTATATTCCGTATCGACGCCGAAGATGATCTGGTGCCCGCCGGTCAGCGTCAGCGCGTAGCTTGAGAGCAGGCCGCCCGACCAGTGGCCGTTTTCCTCCACCGGTTTGCCCGGCTGGAAGTGCATGAGGAAGTTCATGCCGTTGGTGCGCATGTAAGGCGTCAGCGAGAGCTTCTGCCCGTCGCCCAGGTCGCGTTCGATGCGCGAGGCAGCGCGGATCGCCCAGGCGTCGCGATAGGCTTCCGGGTTCGGGTTCGAGGTCCGCACATCGTCGAGCTTGTAGGCGTTCGGGCCCAGCACATAGCCCGCCGTCTCTTGGTTGAGGTTCATCGTGGTGACGGTCGTGCGGACACTCGTGTCCGGGGCGGTGTAGTCATACCGCAATTGCCCCTTCTGCTGTCCGTAGCCGGAATTGTCGCGGAAGCCGCCATCATCCTTCAGGGCAAAGCTCGCGCGGAGGCCATGCTTCGCATTGCCGTCCGCAATGGTCGTGCTCGCGGTGCCATCGAGTTCGCGCACGCCATGCGGGCCGATAATGCCGGTGAGTTCAGTCTCCGGCACATCCGAGGGCACCCGGCTCAACACATTGATGAGTCCATGCTCCGCATTGGAGCCGTAAAGCGCGCTGCCGGGGCCGCGCACGATCTCGATGGCGCCGGCCTCTTCGGTCATGGCGTCCATCAGCTCGTTCACATTGGCAAAGCCCGCCGCGCGCATCGGCACGCCATCTTCCAGAAAGAGGAATGAGCCCGCGCCCGCCGTGCCGGTCAGCACGGGTGAGCGGATCGCCGTCAGGTGCTCGACGCCGCTGCCCTGCTGAATATCGACGCCCGGTGCGCGGTTGAGCAGCGCCGCTGGCTGGGCGGCCTTTACGAAGTCGATCTCGTCGCCCGAAATCTTGGAGATGTTGCTCGGGTGGGTCTTGCGCTTCTCGCCATAGCCCGTGGCCGTCACGACGATCTCTTCGACCTTCGGTTCGGGCGTCGGCTTTTTTGCCTCCTCGGCCAGTGCGGGCATCCCCATGACGCAGGGAAACCCTGCGATAAGCCCGATGCGGACCGCAGCTGCGGGGCGAAATTTCAAACTCACGACTGTCCTCCCCTGGACTTCTTGTCTTCTTGTGCACGGGCGTCTTGGCGCGCCTCCCAGACTGGATAGCACGTCCGGAAAGCCAGTGAAAATTGCCCGGAAGCGGCCCTTGGGGCAGGGCGAGGGGCGCCCCCCCGGCGCGCCGTCATGCGCTCGTCGGCGCGCGGATTGTCGCAGCGCGCCCCCGGCTGAAATTCCGCTGTCTTCGGATAATCCGTGTCGCGCCGATCCATTCGGCCTGCTACGCCGCCGCGGAACAGGCCATTTTTTGCATTTTCCTCCGTATGTCATGGAATTTTCGTGAAACTGGCGGTTGCAGCATGGGCCGATCTGGAACATGCTTAATTTGTTTCAAATTCGCGCGAATCGGTTTGAGCGAACGTTCGATTGCCGGTTCCAATACATTTAGGTGGGGGATTCCATGGTTGGCCGTATTGTGTTGCGCCGCATGTTCGGTGCTGTCGGTAAGGTTTCGTCGGGCGCCGGCGAGGCTCCTTCGGCTCGATCCATCGGTGTCCGTTGCAATGCGGGGCGGCCCCTTCTTCTCTCCACGGCGCTTGGAACGGGCATTCTGGTCGGCGCGGCGGGCCTGACGCTCGGTTCGACGCAGGCGCTCGCGGCTTGCACCGGCAACACATCCGGCACCGCGACTTGCGACGGGACGATCACTGATCAGGGCATCGACTATACGGCGACGGGAAGCCTTGTCGTTGAGCTTATCGGTGCGAACATCACCGAAACCCAATCTGGTACCAATGGCGTTGCGGTTGATGGCAACGGTCATCCCGTGCAGGTCGTTTTCATGACGGATGGAAACACGACCAATGTGTCGGCGACGGACGGCACGGCCATCTCGGTGGTCTCGAATGGCGGCGGCGTTGGCGTCAATACTGCCGACATCAACTGGGTCCTGCCTTACGGCGCCAACGATAAGCAGAACACCATTTCGGGAAGCGAATACGGCATCTTTGTCGCGCAGACGAATGGTGCCTCGTCTGGTGATGCCAATGTCACCATCGGTGATGACACTGTGTCGGGTGGCACGGACGCTGGTATTGGGGCGGTCAATGCCGGGTCGGGGAATATCAATATCTCCGCAGGTGCCGGCAGCACGGTCAGCAGCACGTTTTCTGACGGCATTAACACATCGGCTAACAGCGGCAATACCACCATCACGACCGGCACGGGATCGAACGTCTCGAGTTCAAGCTCCTTTGGCATTCAGGCGAACAGCGGCAGCGGCAACATCGGCATCACGACTAACGGCACGGTGAGCGCCGGCGGCATTTATGCCGGGAGCACCTCCGGCAATATCGGCATCACCACCAACGACGCGGTCAACGGTCGCATTGACGCCTATGCTGGCGGGTCGGGCACCGTCACGATCACCACGAATGACGATGTCACCAGTGCGAGCGATGCGATCAACGCCAACGGCGTCAACGGCCTGATCAAGGTCACGGCCAATGGCAATATCGACGCTGGCTCCAAGGGCATCGGCGCCACCTCGGCCGGCAGTGGAAATATCGAAATTGTCACCGGCACGGACAGCGCAATTGCAGCCGATGGCGACGGCATCAACGCGGTTTCGTCCAACACCGGCACTGGCGCCATCACTATCACGTCGAATGGCACCATCGGCACATCCTTGGACCCGGTCGGTGATGACGGCATCCAGGCTGACATCCAGAACGCCGTGAACGGTTCGGCGATCAGCATCACTGCGAACAAGTCCATCTACGCGACCAACAATGGCATCATCGCCACCACGCTCGGCACGGGCAATGTCGATGTGACGGCGGGCGCCAGCACGGTCATCAGCGGTGCCAGCGGCGCAGGCATCTCCGCGACCGCGGCCGGCGCTGGCGGCACGGTCACCGTGACGGCGAATGGCACGAGCATCACCGGCTCGACGGACGGTATCTACGCCCAGAACCTGACCGGCAACATCGTCGTCGACGTCAACAGCGGCACGGTCACGGGCACCGGCTCGGGCGGCGAGGGCATCTACGCCACGACGGGCGGCGCGGGTAAGATCACGATCACCCAGGATGCCGGCACGACGGTCAACTCCACCAGCGATGACGGCATCGAGGCGGTTTCGAATGGCACGGGCCTGATCCACATCACCTCGAACGGCACGATCATCGCCGGCAACAATGGCGGCGACGACGGCATCACGGCCATCGGTCTCAACGGCGGCGCGCCGATCACCATCGACTTCGGCACGGGCAATGTCGACGCGTCGATCACGGCGGCGGGCAACGGCATCGAGGCGCAGAACTCGGGTTCGGGCAAGATCACGGTCAACGCCTATGGCACGATCGCCAATACGGCAGGCGACCTGGGCGCCAATGGCGGCACGCTCCAGAACAATGAATCCGGCATCTGGACGAAGCAGATCGGCACCGGCGACATCGAGATCAACACCGGCACGAAGTCCATCTCGGCCGGCATTGGCCAGTATGACTACGGCATCTATGCTCAGGCTGGTGGCGGCTCCATCGACATCACGACCGGCACGGGCAAAGTGACTGGCGGCGACGACGGCATCCACGCCGAAGTGCTGGGCGGCGACGGCAATATCGACATCACCACGGGTGGCGAAGTCACCTCGCTGACGAATATCGGCATCTACGCCCTCTACTCCGGCGGCGGCGCGGGCGATATCACCGTCACCAACAATGGCACCGTGGGCAACAGCACCACGGCGACGGCCGGCAGCGGCATCGTGGCCACGAACACGAACGGCGGCACGGGCAACGTCACCGTCGTGGCGAACGCCTCGATCTATGCCACCAACGACGGCATCGCAGCCTCGAATGCGGGTTCGGGCAAGGTCGATGTGACGGCGGGCGCGAGCACCGTCATCGCCGCGACGAGTGGCGCGGGCATCACCGCCTCGGGCGCTGGCGGCACGGTCACCGTGACGGCGAACGGCACGAGCATCACCGGCTCCACGGTCGGCATCCAGGCGTCGAACACGACTGGCAACATCGTCGTCGACGTCAACAGCGGCACCGTCACGGGCACGGGCTCGAGTGGCGAAGGTATCTACGCCACGACGGGCGATGTGGGCACGATCACGATCACCCAGGATGCGGGTACGACGGTCAACTCGACGACCGATGACGGCATCGAGGCGGTTTCGACCGGCACGGGCCTGATCCACATCACCTCGAACGGCACGATCACCGCCGGCGACAATGGCGGCGACGACGGCATCACGGCCATCGGCCTTGCCGGCGGCGCGCCCATCACCATCGACTTCGGCACGGGCAACGTCGATGCCTCGATCACGGCGGCGGGCAACGGCATCGAGGCGCAGACCTCGAGTTCGGGCAAGATCACGGTCAACGCCTATGGCACGATCGCCAATAAGGCAGGCGACCTGGGCGCCAATGGCAGCACGCGCCAGAACAATGAATCCGGCATCTGGACGAAGCAGACCGGCACCGGCGACATCGAGATCAACACCGGCACGAAGTCCATCTCGGCCGGCAATAACCTCTATGACTACGGCATCTATGCTCAGGCGGCCAACGGCTCTGTCACCATCACGACCGGCACGGGCACCGTGACCGGCGGCGATGATGGCATCCATGCGGAAGTGTTGAGCGGCAGCGCCACCGCGACCGTCACCGCCAATGGCAACGTCACCTCGACCGTGGGCAGCGCCATCGACGTTAGGTCCGACACCGGCAGCATCAGCATCACCAATTACGGCGCGGCAACAACCTCTTCCATCGTCCCCGTGGTCTTGGCTGCAACCAATGGTGGCAGCGTCACCATCAACAACAAGGCCAGCGGCTCGATCTCTGCGTCCGGCGCGACGCCGGCGTGGGACGCCCTTGCGATCCAGACATCGACTGGAGCCGGGACCGTCACTGTACAGAACGATGGCAACATCACCGGCCGTGTTGACTTCAACCTCGCAAGCACTGGCGGCGCGACGTTCAACAACACCGCCAACACCTGGTACACCAGCGGCGTGAACAACTTCACCGCTGGAAACGATACGCTCACCAACACGTCGACGGGTGACATCCACACCAGCGGTACGACGACCTTCGCCTTCGGCGCGGGTACCGATGCGGTCAACAATGCCGGCGATTTCTTCGTGTCGGGCGATACGAGCTTCACGGGGCTCGAGGCGTTCAACAACTCGGGCATTCTTGATCTGAGTACGGATCACACCGTCACGACCGATACCGTCACCATCGACGGTGCGTTCAACGGCACCGGAGTTAGCGAGCTCGTTCTCGATGCGGCTCTCGGCTGGCCGGCGTCTGCCGACCTGCTGACGGTCGGTTCGACCACCGGCTCGACGGCCATCCGCATCAACAATGTCGCGAGCGGCTTCGGCGCCTGGCTCGGGTCGGACTTCATGGATGGCATCCTGCTGGTCGACGGTTCGTCCTCTGCGGCAAGCTTCCACCTCGACACGACGCAGGAGCTTTACGATGCCTCGATCGACGCGCTGGATGCGGGCCTCTTCAACTACAAGCTCGTCTTCAATAGCGGCCAAGAGCGCCTGATCTCCCTGCCCGGAGAGGAAGCGTCCCAGCTGCCGACCTTCCTCACGGCTGCCCAGAGCATCTGGTACGACACCTCGCCCTGGCTTGACCGCCAGGCCGATCTCCGCGACCAGCTGAAGGGCGGCGAAGGTTCGGTCACGCCGGGTATCTGGGGCAAGGCGCTCGGCCGTTGGGCTTCGCGTGATCTCAGCCAGACCGTCTCGGCGGGTGGCACCTCGATCACCAACAACGTCGACTACGATCAGGACACCTACGGCTTCGTGGCTGGTGTCGACACGGGCAGCAGCAACGTGCTCGGCCAGGGCGATACGCTTCTTGGCGGCGTGTCGGCCGGTTACGTGACCTCGGATCAGAACTTCAAGACCTCGCCCACGACGGCGGAGTACAAGGGTGCGGTCCTCGGCGTCTATGGCACCTACCTCAAGGGCGGCTTCTTCATCGATGCGATGGCGAAGGCCAACCTGCTGACCATGGACTACAAGGCACCGTCGCTCGGCGGCGCCACCGCCAGCCCGGACGTGAAGTCCTACGGCGTGGAAGTCGATGCTGGCCAGCGCTTCCCGCTCTCGGACAGTGCTTTCATCGAGCCGCTCGCTTCGCTCACCTACGCGAAGACGCAGATCGATACGTTCTCCGTTGCCAACTCGCAGTTCGACTTCCAGGACGCCACGAGCTTCCGTGGCAGCCTCGGACTCCGCGGCGGCGCGACGGCCTACCAGTCGTCGGAAACGAAGGTCGATCTCTCGCTGACAGGCCGCCTCTGGAACGAGTTCGAGGGCGACAACAAGATGGTCATCCGCAGCGGCGGGCCTGACCTGACCATGACCGACAAGTTCGACGGCACGTTCGGCGAAGTAGTCGGCAGCGTGAACATCTTCGGTCTTGGCGACGGCCTGTCGGGCTTCGTCAATGGCGGCGCCAAGTTCAAGAGCAATTACACCAGCGGCGAGCTGACGGCCGGCATCCGCTACGAGTGGTAAGACGCTCCAGACTTTGAAAGAAGGGATGGACCGGCCCAAAAGGCCGGTCCATTCTGCTTTAGAGGGGCGCCGTTGGCGCTTCATTGCCGAAGCTTCGGGGAGAAACAAGATGGCGGAACGCCCGACCGGGAAATTCAAGGACCAGCAGACCATCGGCCTTATCGTCTTTGTGTTGCTGGCTCTCACTGTTCTGGGAATTTTTGCAGCCAATCGTCTGAGCAGCAGGAGCAGCCCCGAAGGTGTGGCGTCCGGCGCGTCAGCATCTCGGGTGCCGGGTGCGGGTGCTGGTGCCAGTGGCGGGGCGGTCGCCAATGGTCAGCCGCAGGGCCAGGCGCCGCGCTGGGAGAAGACGGCCAATTTCGGAGTCTGGGAGCTGCGGTGCCGCAAGGATGCGCCGGCGTCGGCCAAGGGCTGCTTCGGGATACTGGAGGTCAAGGACACCAAGCAGGGGAAGATCGTTCTCGCCTGGGTCGTCGGCCGGAACGGCCGGGGCGAAATAGGCATGACGGTTCAGACGCCTGGCGGTGTGCTGCTTTCCCGTGGCGTTGAAATTTCGCTGGACCAGGGCAAGCCCGAGAAGCTCGTCTATGAGAGCTGCTCGCAGCGCGGGTGCCTGGCCTCCGCGCCACTGACCGACGATTTCGTTGCGCGGGCGAAGGCCGCCGGAAAGTCGAAGCTGGCCATTGTCGGCCTCAATGGGAAGACGACCACTTTCGCCATTCCCATGGAGGGATTCGATAAGCTGGTCGCGGGCGTGAAGGGGCAGTAGGCCCCCGCAGCCTCGACCGACCGGACTGCATTCAGGACTTGATCACGGCATGCCGGGCACCTTAGGGTGCCCGGCATGTTCACATGGCTCCGGTCCAAGAAGCTTCCGTCGGTTGCGCTTTCGGTCATCATGCTGGCCGTCATGACGGCAGCCGTTTCCTATTCTCCCTCGCTTTACCGCTGGTTCTGCGCGGCCACCGGCTATGGCGGCTCGGTAACGGAGAAGCGCTCCACGGACCCCGAGGCCTATAGCCAGACGGACGCCATCGGGCCCGAGATTACGGTCCGTTTTGACACCAACGTCGCACCGTCGCTCGACTGGGAGTTCAAGCCGGAAGTCGGCTCGGTCAAGACGCATATCGGCCTGCCGACGACGGTCTTCTTCGTCGCAAAGAACCTGTCCAAGGAAACGATTGTCGCGCGCGCGACCTATAATGTGACGCCCGAGGCAGCCGGCTATTACTTCACCAAGACGCAATGCTTCTGCTTCACCGAAGAAACGCTGAAGCCGGGCGAGAGCGCGCGGATGCCGGTCGTATTCTATGTCGACCCGGAAATGCTGACCGATGCGACCGCCAAGTCGATCCGCACCATCACGCTTTCCTACTCCTTCTTCCGGCAGTCAGCAGATGCGGAGAAAGTAGCCGCCGCCCGGCCGCTTGGCGATGCGTCAAAGGCGGAGACGGACCGGCTCGAGCGGACCAAGGAAGCGGAATTCGAGGCGCCGGAAGTCCATCGCTAGCGTGATGCCGGGCTCGCCTCTCGCCACGACAGTGTCCTTTAGCGCGCGAGCCGATCTCGATGTTTCCCATATCGGACGATAATCCGGAGCCCGGCCAGCCCATCGTCACCTGGGCGATCATCGCCGTCTGCGTTGCGGTCTTCCTCTGGGAAATGTCGCTGCCCGCCAGTGAGGCGGAAGGCGCGATCCGTCAATTCGGCGCCGTTCCAGCCGCGCTCTTTGGTCCGGGCGGCGGCGCGCCGATTCCCGCCTGGATGACGATATTCACGTCGATGTTCCTGCATGCAAGTCTCGGCCATGTCGGCGGGAACATGCTCTATCTCTGGATATTCGGCGACAATGTCGAGCTCGCCATGGGGCGGGTTCGGTTTGTTGTCTTCTATCTTCTTTGCGGCACCATCGCCGCGCTTGCGCAGTCGTTGCAAGCGCCGGAATCGACAGTGCCGCTGGTGGGCGCGAGCGGCGCGATTTCAGGCGTGCTCGGCGCCTACCTGCTTATCCATCCCTTTGGCCGCGTTCGCGTCCTGATCATGCCGCTCCCCTTCTTCATTCGCGTGATCTCCGTGCCCTCGCTTGTGGTTCTGGGGCTCTGGTTCGTGCTCCAGTTCCTCAGCGGCCTGTCGAGCAATGGCGATCAGGGCGGCGTCGCCTTCTGGGCGCATGTCGGCGG
The DNA here is from genome assembly GCF_039680535.1 of Parvibaculum sp. Taxonomy (GTDB): domain Bacteria; phylum Pseudomonadota; class Alphaproteobacteria; order Parvibaculales; family Parvibaculaceae; genus Parvibaculum. Next base: position 318,400 of record NZ_JBDKSS010000013.1, read on the forward strand.
CTTCCTCGCCGGAATTATCTTTGTGCCGTTCTTCAAGAGAAGGGATGTCTCGTTGTTGCAGAGCGGCGGCGTTCGCGTTTACGACGCGCGGCGCGACCGGGATGAACGTCCCCGTCGCGGACCCTGGGACTAGAGCTCCACGCCGCCAGCGCCTTGATGTCCGGGCGATGCCTGTTGTGCGAATGGCAGCGGTGAAAAGACGCCGCGCATTGCGCGCGCGGCGCTTTCCATTTCGAGGCGATCAGCTCGCGCGCGCAAGCGGTGGCCGCTTCAGCCTTCGGGCCGCATGCTCGGCCTTCGAAGGGGAGGAGAAGGTTACGCCTTCAAGCTCGGCGTAATAGGGGTTGGAAGCGTAAAAGGAATAATCCCGTCCGGTTCTGACGATAATGCCGGCGGCCTCATCGTTGATCTCGATTACATAAGCGTCGGTCATGAGAACTCCTGTCGCCGAGCGCGTATAGCGCGCATTGGCGGTTCGTGCCTTGTCGGCGCGACGAAAATTTTGTGAAGATTTTTCTGTTCAGCCGGAGCGACGGCCTGGCAATGCCGCGATCAGGCGCGACAACAGCTCATGCGGCCGGGGCACATGAGGGGCATGACGAGGCCGTGCATCGGCGTGCGTGGCAGGTCGGCAATGCGTTTCATCATGGCAGGCTCCATCCGGGGGGGGCCGGGTTTTGCAGATCATTAATCTATACCATATCGATATAGTATGCAAATGGCTTTTTAGGGGGCCGGGATTCGAGAAGCCTTCATCAATCTGGGGCATTCTTCGCCCGTTAAGCGGCCGTGGTGCATTAAGATTGCGAGACGGCAAAGCGGAGAGGTCAGGGGTGCAGGTACCGGCAAAGTGGCGACGCAGCGCGGCGGGCGTGACCGCGCTTGCCATGGCGGCCTATCTGGCCGTTGCGCTGTCGGCGCAGGGCGGCCAGATCCTCGAATCGATAACCCATATCGGCGCCGGCACCGTGGCGCTCGTCCTGCTCCTCTCGCTTTTCAACTACGGGCTCCGCTTCACGCGCTGGCAGCTCTATCTCGGCTGGCGCGGCTTTGAGGTTCCGGTCCTGCGAAGCCTCTTGATCTACCTTGCGGGCTTTGCGCTGACGGTGAGCCCCGGCAAGGCGGGCGAGGGCGTGCGCTGCCTCTACCTGAACCATGAGGGCGTGCCCTACAAGGCGAGCGTCGCCTTGCTCTTCGTCGAGCGGCTGCTGGATTTCTTTGCCATTGTGGTTCTCGCGGCCTTCGTTCTTTGGGGCAGGGCCGATCTCGCCTGGACCATCGCGATCCCGCTGGTGTTCGCCGTGACGGCGCTCTTTCTTGTCACGCGGGAGCGGAGTCCCGCTTTCCTTATGCGCGCCGGGCAGAGGCTCGGAGGGCGTCCGGGCCGCATGATCGAATGGACCGCGGACACGCTGGAACATTCGCGCCAGCTCCTGACGTGGAAACGGCTGGCGGTGAGCCTCGTGCTCTCGGTGATCGCGTGGGGCGCGGAGGGCTATGGCGTCTGGCTGCTCGCCTCGGCAATCGGCCATGATCTCGGCGTGGGGCCGGCAATTGGAATATATGGCCTCGCGATCCTGGCGGGCGCCATGGCGGTCTTCGTTCCCGCCGGGCTTGGCGGAACGGAAACGGTCATGACCGGCGCGCTCGCGGCGGCGGGGCTTCCCCTCGCTTCGGCCATCGCCATCACTCTTGTCTGCCGCCTTGCGACACTCTGGTTCGCGGTGGCGCTCGGCGTTGCCGCGCTGACGCTGGTCGAACTCAAACTTGCGCCGGCAACGCGGCCCGCTACGCTCGAGGGGTTGGAGGGCGCGCATGAATGAGACGATCCTGGCCCAGGACTATGTGCTCTGCGTCGATCTCGACGGGACGTTCTCGCGCACGGACACGCTGACCGAAGCCGTTCTGCTGCTGCTGAAGCAGCGGCCCTGGGCGCTCTTCCTGCTACCCTTCTGGCTCCTGCGCGGCAAGGCTCATTGCAAGGCGGAGATCGCGCGGCGCATTTCCTTCGATCCGGAGGCTCTCGCCTATAATGATGAGCTGGTCGGCTGGCTTCGTGAGGAACACGCGTCGGGCCGGAAGATCGTGCTCGCCTCAGGTGCCGACCGGCGGATCGTCGAGGCGATTGCGGCGCATCACGGATTTTTCGGCGACGTCATCGCGAGCGACGGCGTCGTCAACATGACGGGAAAAGCCAAGGCGGCGGCGCTCAAGGATCAATTCGGCCGCTATGCCTATGTCGGAAATGCATCCGTCGACATGCCTGTCTGGGCGCAGGCGGAGGCGGCAATGCTTGCCGCACATTCGGAAGCGGTCGAACGCGAGTTGTCGAAGCAGGTGAGCTTCGATCGCGTCTTTCGTCGCGACGATGCGCGCCCCTCGACTTTCAGGCTGTGGCTGAAGGCGCTGCGCATTCACCAATGGGTGAAGAACGGGCTTCTTTTCGCTCCGCTCATTCTGGCCCATCAGGTTTTCGATCAGGCCAAACTCCTGTCCGTCGGGCTCGGCTTTCTTGCCTTCAGCCTCTGCGCGTCGAGCGTTTACCTGCTCAACGATCTTCTCGATCTCGGGGCTGACCGCAAGCATCCGACGAAGCGTCTGAGGCCGTTCGCGGCGGCGTCTCTGCCGCTCGAGCAGGGCATCGTCGCGATTCCGATCCTTCTTGCGGCAGGGTTCTCTCTCGCCGTTTATGTCGATATGCCTTTTGCCGCAGTGCTCGGCGTCTATTACCTCGTGACCCTTGCCTATTCGCTCGATCTGAAGCGGCGGGCATTGGTAGACGTCTTCACGCTCGCCGCGCTCTATACGCTTCGCATTCTTGCCGGCGGTGTCGTCGCGAAAGTTGCGCTGTCGCCATGGCTGCTCGGCGTATCGATCTTCCTGTTCCTCAGCCTTGGCGTGGTGAAGCGCGTGGCCGAGATCGAGTCTGGCCGCAGGCGCGGCGTTCAGCTCCTGCACGGCCGAGGCTATCGCTCCGAAGATCTCTTCATCCTGCAGATGCTCGGCGTCGCGGCAGGATATGCGAGCGTCGTCGTGCTCGCGCTCTATGTCAGCGCGCCGGGGAGCCGCGCTCTCTATCCGCACCACCACTTCCTCTGGCTCTTTGCGCCGCTGATGCTCTACTGGATCAGCCGTGTCTGGCTCCTGACGCATCGCGGAGAGATGCATGACGATCCGATCGTTTTTGCGCTGAAGGACCGCACGAGCCGGGCGATCGGCCTTCTTGCCATCGCCATCATCGTGGGAGCATCGCTCTGATGGCGGGCGATGTCGCAATGCCCATGAGCTGGGGGCGCTATCCACGTCTTGCTCAACGCGTCGTGCACATGGCGGATCGGCGTGGCGCGCTGCCGCTTCCTGCCGAAGGCTCAATTCTTCCCTATGGGTTGGGGCGCTCTTATGGAGACAGCTGCCTCAATGGCGGCGGTACGTTGATCGCGACGCGCGGTCTCGATCGCTTCATCTCCTTCGACCGCGAGAGCGGCGAAATCACTTGCGAGGCAGGCGTTTCCCTCGCCGAAATCATCGAAGTGGCGCTGCCGCATGGCTGGTTCCTGCCGGCGACGCCCGGCACGAAATTCGTGACGCTGGGCGGCGCCATCGCCAATGACGTGCATGGAAAGAACCATCATCGCGACGGTACGTTCGGTCTTCATGTGAAGAGCTTTGAGCTTTTGCGTTCAGACGGAACGAGGCTCCGCTGCTCGCCGGAGGAAAATGCCGATTACTTCGCCGCCTCCATTGGCGGCCTCGGCCTCACCGGCCTCATCACGACGGCGACGCTGAAGTTGAAGCGTGTCGGGTCTGCGTTTCTCGGCGGACAATCGATCAAGTTCGGCAGCCTCGACGAGTTCTTCGATCTGAGCGCCGAGTCTGCCGCGACCCACGAATATGTCGTGTCATGGATCGACTGCCTTGGCGAAGGAGAGACGCTGGGGCGCGGGCATTTTCTGCGCGCGAATTTCCTGTCCGCGGAAGAAGCAGCGGGAATGAGATCGCGGCGCTCTTTGCCGCTGGCGGTGCCGGTCACACCACCAGTCTCGCTCGTCAATCGCCTGACGCTGAAGGCCTTCAACGCCGCGTATTACAACCGGCAATCGGTCCGCGTGGCGCAAAAGACCTGGGGAGTCGACGGATTTCACTATCCGCTCGACGCCATCGCCAACTGGAATCGCATCTATGGGCCACGCGGTTTCCTCCAGTATCAGGCCGTGGTGCCGCCGCGCGATCAGCGGGATGTGGCCGAGGCGCTGCTCGAAGAGATCGCGCGCAGCGGGCAAGGCTCCTTCCTCGTCGTGCTCAAGGTCTTCGGCGACCGGCGGTCGCCGGGGCTGATGTCGTTCCCGATGCCCGGAACGACACTCGCGCTCGACTTTCCGATTCTCGGCGAGGCGACATTCAAGCTTCTCGACAGACTCGATGCCATCGTCGTAGAGGCGGGCGGGCGCATCTATGCCGCGAAGGATGCACGCATGGCACCTGAAACATTCGCGCGTGGTTATCCCGATATCGAGACTTTCCGAAAATTTGTCGACCCGCGCATGAGTTCGAGCTTTGCGCGCCGTGTCATGGAGACCGCCTGATGAACCGCATCCTGATTTTCGGCGCGACCTCCGCCATCGCGCAGGAGGTTGCGCGAAACCTTGCGAAGGAGGGCGCGAGCTTTTTTCTGGTTGCGCGGAGCGCGGTCGCGTTGGGCGATATTTCCGCCGATCTCACCGTGCGCGGTGCGGCGAGTGTGATGACGCGCGTGGCCGATCTGGCCGTTCTCGATACGCTCGCAGATCTGTGCGATGAGGGGCGAGACGCACTTGGCGGCATCGATGTCGCAGTTATCGCGCACGGCATACTGCCCGATCAGAAGGCGTGCGAGAATTCGGTCGATGCGACGCTCGGTGCGTTGCGCGTCAATGCGATGAGTCCCGCAGCGCTGATGACCCGCCTCGGAGAAATCATTGGGCATCAGGGTTCGGGCTCGCTTGTCGTCATTTCTTCGGTGGCCGGCGATCGCGGCCGGCCCAGCAATTACGTCTATGGCGCCTCGAAGGCGCTTCTCTCGGTGATGGGAGAGGGCATGGCGCTGGCGCTCGGCAGCAAGGGCGTCAACGTGCTGGTTGTGAAGCCGGGCTTTGTCGACACGCCGATGACCGCGGCCTTTCCGAAGGGCCCCCTGTGGGCCTCGGCGAAATCGGTCGGCGATGGAATCGTGGAAGCGGTACGGAAAGGCCGGCGCGGCGTGATCTATGCACCATTCTGGTGGCGGTTCATCATGCTGGTCATCCGCTTCGCGCCGGGCTTTGTCGTCAGCAAAATCTGACGAGCGCTCAGGCGACGCCCGCGCGCAGGAAGTCGTGAATGTGGACGACGCCGACGGGCTTGCCGTCCTCGACCACGAAAAGGCTCGTGATCTTCTGCTCGTTGAGGAAGTTCAGCGCTTCCGACACGAACATAGTCGGCGGCACTGTCCTGGGTGAGCGGTTCATGATGTCGCCGACATGCTTCTCAAGCAGGTCCGCGCCCATGTGACGGCGAAGGTCGCCATCGGTGATGAGGCCGACCAGCTTGCCTGCATCGTCCACGATTCCGATGCAGCCGAGGCTCTTGCGCGACATCTCGATCAGGGCTTCGGTCATCGGCGTGCTCGCCTTGGCCAGCGGAAGTTCGGCGCCCTTGTGCATGATGTCGCCGACATGGCGAAGCTGCGCGCCGAGCTTGCCGCCCGGATGGAAGACGCGGAAATCGCTTGCGGTGAACCCGCGCCGCTCGATCAGCGCGACGGCCAGCGCGTCGCCCAGGGCGAGCTGCATGGTCGTGGATGTGGTCGGCGCATTGGTGTTCGAACAGGCCTCCTCGGCCTTGGGCAGAAGAAGCGCGATGTCGGCTGCCCGGGCCAGCGCGCTCTTCGCCACCGCCGTAATGGCGATGAGCGGAATGGCGAAGCGTTTGGCATAGGAGATGATGCTGTGGAGCTCCGCCGACTCGCCGGACCAGGAAAGGGCGAGGATCGCATCGTCGCGGGTGATCATGCCCAGATCGCCATGGCTGGCCTCGCCCGGATGGACGAATTGCGCCGGCGCGCCGGTTGAGGCGAGCGTTGCCGCGATCTTGCGTCCGATATGGCCGCTCTTGCCCATGCCCGTCACCACGACGCGGCCCTTGACGGCATAGAGAAGGTCGACGGCTTCGGAGAAGGCGCCATCGAGCGAGGAGGCCAGTGCCTTGAGCCCGGCCATTTCGAGTTCGAGGGTGCGCCGGGCCGACGCCAGATCGCTGGAGGTCGTAGGCGCGCTGGATTTATTTACGGATGACAAGGGAGGGCCTTAGGAGTTGACTGCCATGCACGGGCGATGGAACCACCGCGAGTATAATGGATTTCACCTTAACAGATATTTCGTCAATGGCGTTGCCTTATGAGGCTGCGCCGCCGACGCTTTGGCCGCTGCGCTTCGGCAGTATAGTATGTGCCGGTGGTCTTTTCGAGGCGTGCCGGATTGCGTTGGCGAAATGGAACCGCCGTCCTTTTTTGATGCTGAAACCCAGGTCCTGACGTGTTTGGTGAGATCCTGAAGCGGGTCCGTGAAGCGGTTGGAGTTGCCGAGCGCAAGCCTGCGGCAATTCCCGACGGTCTGAGAGTCTACGCCATCGGCGACATCCATGGCCGCGACGATCTGCTCGGCAACATGCTTCGGCGCATCGACGCGGACGCCCACGCGTATCCGCCTGCGCGTAACGTTCTTGTCTTTCTCGGCGACTATGTGGATCGCGGATTGCAGTCGAAGCAGGTGCTGGACAGGCTGACCGCGCATCCGCTTTCCGGTTTCGAGACTGTCTATCTGAAAGGCAATCATGAAGCCGCGATGCTCGAATTTCTTCGTGACGCGAATTTCGGGCGCACCTGGAAATATTACGGCGGTCTGGAGACGCTCCATTCCTACGGCATCACCGAGTTGACGCTGAGCGACAATCCCGACGACTTCGAGCAGGCGCAGCAGCACTTGCAGAGGGTTCTGCCGCCCGCTCATCGGCATTTCCTGGAGACGCTGCAGCCGTCGATCGAGATTGGAGATTACTTCTTCGTTCATGCGGGCGTCGCGCCCGGCATAAGTCTTTCGAGGCAGGTCGAGGACGACTTGTTGTGGATCCGCGACAAGTTCCTCCAATCTGACACGTGGTTTGGAAAGATGATCGTGCATGGCCACACTCCAAAGGAGAGGCCCGTTTTCCGTCACAACCGGATCGGGATAGACACGGGCGCCTATATGACCAATGTTCTGACGTGTCTTGTTCTGCAGGGTACGGAAGCGCGCATCATTCAGACGGCGGATGTAATGGTGCCGGATTTTGCCGGCAACGCTGCCGGGTAGTCTGTGCGTCTTGAAATTTTCTGTCTTGAGGTGGCCTGAAATGAAGTCGAGGGTGGGCAAATGAAATCGGCAAGCGCGCATCTGGTTCGTCGAGCTGTCCTGAACGTCGTGGCGGCGGCAGGAATGATGCTGCTTGCGGCTTGCGCAACATCCGGAACGAGACAGGTGTCGTCGCCGGCATCCGCGCCCGTTTCGGCGCCGGCGGCCGCGGCGGGTTCCGAGGCCGCCTATGTCTTGGGCGCTGGCGACAAGCTGCGCCTCATCGTCTATGGCGAGGACGATCTGTCGGGCCAGTTCGATGTGACCGGCGCCGGCAAGGTGTCGCTGCCCCTGATCGGTCAGGTCCAGGCGGCAGGGCTCACGCTCGAGCAATTTGAAAGGGAAGTCGCCGGCCGGCTGTCGCAGGGCTATCTGACGAGTCCGAAGGTGAGCGCCGAGGTGATGAATTACCGGCCCTTCTACATCATGGGCGAAGTCGACAAGCCGGGGCAGTATCCCTACACAAGCGACATGACCGTTCTGAATGCGGTCGCCGTTGCGGGCGGCTACACCTATCGAGCCAATGAAAATTCCGTCTACATCACGCGCGGCAGCGGCTCGGAAGTCGAGTATCCCGCCTCACAGCAGGTGAAGGTATTGCCTGGCGACGTCGTCCGCGTGCCGGAGCGTTTCTTCTGACCGCGGAATGTCACGCGGCGCGTCTGTCTCTCGCTGGAACATTTGAGCGCGGGTCCTGATGCCGTCCGGGCACAGGCGCGAGAAAAAATGTTGCGTAGCGAAAAACTTCGGCCGGCGAACGGGTGATCCGGCTCTGGCAACTTTTTTGGACTGGGCGGCTGTGATAATAATAAAAATTGTCGTTTCATTTGTGGGCGTCGGCGGCGAGACGTGCCTGAATGAGACAGAGATGCGATGAGAAGCCGTCGGCGTCGACTTGCAAGTCTGTCGGCGTTCGAGGAGATGGCCGGGCGGCCGATGGTGGAAGTTAAGGCTGCATTTAGCTGGCGGGCTGTAGAGATGAGAATCGCCGGCATGGAAACCCAGCGGGAGGCAATCGGCCGAAACAGCCGTCGCCTCTGAGGGCGGCACTGGGCCCCGACTTACCGATACCTGCCATGGGGGCGCCGGGGACGAGATATGCGTCGTGCGATTTTTCTCAAGGCGCGTTCAGATTGTTGGAGAGGTCAATGAAGAAGGCATCATTTTATCTGATCGTTCCGGCCGCCGCGCTGGTCGCGTCCAGCGTTGTCGCGCTCGCCGACGATGCGACGCCTTCTTCGCAAACGCCGATCACGGATGTGCGCGGTCAGAGCGTTCGGGACCGGGCAAGGCCAGGCTACGATGCGGTGGGCATTCGCGCCGGCAGCTTCATGATCCTGCCTAAGGTCGACGTCACCGAAACCTATAACGACAATATCTACGCAACCGATACGAACACCGAGAGTGATTTCATCACCGCCGTTTCCCCGTCGATCAGGGTTCAGTCGCTCTGGTCGCGCCATGCCCTCGGGCTCCAGACCGGGCTCAGCAAATATTGGTACGGCAGCAACGCCACAGAAGACCGCCTCGACTGGAATGTCGGTGCGAATGGCCGTCTGGACGTGCTGCGCGATACGAACATCACGGGCGAGGTGGGCTACCGGCAGGCGCACGAGGATCGCGGTTCTGCGAACTCGCCGACCTCTGCGGCGGAGCCCGTCGAGTATAACCTCTTCAACAGTTCGCTCGGGCTCTTTCAGCGCTTCAATCGGGTCACTGCCCGCCTGACCGGAACTCTCGATCAGTATAGCTACAAGGATGTCGCCCTGATCGGCGGTGGAATGCTCGATGAGAGCGCGCGCGACCGGAAGGAATATGGCGGCGGGCTGCGCCTCGCATACGACATTTCCCCCGACACGAATGTCTATGCGGAAGGAAAGCTCAACAAGCGTTCCTATGACGTGTCTGTACCGGTCGACCGGAACTCGAACGGCTATGAGGCTGTCATCGGTTCGGAGTTCAAGCTTTCGCGTCTGGCGCAGGGCGAGATCTACGCCGGCTATCAGCGTCAGACCTACGACGCTGCCTACTACTCTGCGACAAGCGGCCTTGCCTATGGCGCGAAGGTGAACTGGTTCGTGACGCCACTGACGACGGTCCGTCTCTCGGCGGCGTCGATGATCGAGGAATCGATCGATCCTGCCGCGTCGGGCTATCTGAGCCAGAAGGTCGGTGTCGGCATCGATCACGAGCTGCTGCGGAACCTGATCCTCAGTGGAGACGTCTCATACGAAAATGATGATTTCGGTGATACGTCGCGTCAGGATGATGTGACCTCGGTGCTTTTTGGCGCGAGCTATCTCCTCAACAATTTTTTCGCCGTTGGCATCAATTATGGCATCGTGGATCGCAACTCGAATGTCTCCGGAGCGGACTACCAGCAGAACCAGGTCGGGTTCACCCTGCGCGGTCAGCTTTAAGGCGCTTGCGCCTTGTGAGGCCTTTGCTGGCGTGGCGAGCGGAGGATTGACCGCTCTCAGCCGGTGCAACTGTGACGGGGCGGAACCGCCTCGTGGGGTGACTTCATGAATGCGCCGCTTCAGCGGCCCGGCGTGCCGGCGACCGCGCCCGGGGGCTTCAATGATCCCGAGGATCATAAATTCATGGAGCTTGACCTCGTCAGGCTGTTCCGCACGCTCCGCCGGCGCCTGAACGTCATCCTGAGCGTCGTGATCGCGCTGACCGCTCTGGCGACGGTGGCGGTTTTCCAGCTGACGCCGCGCTATACCGCCAGCACCCAGGTCATGATCGACCCACAGCGGAAGAACCTCGTCAATTTCGATGAGGTGATGTCGGGTCTGGGCGGCGACTCCGCTGCCATCGATACGGAAGTCGAAATCATCTGGTCACGGGCCACAGCGCGGCGCGTCGTCGAGAAACTTTCTCTTACCGAAGATCCGGACTTCAACCCGGCGCTTCGCGGCGCTTCCTCCTCCATCATCGACGCGGTCAATCCCGCGCATTGGGTCTCGTGGCTCTTCTCGTCCTCCGGCGCGACGGCGAACCCGGCTAACGAAAAGGAGGCTGCGATTGATGCCGCCATCGACGCCGTTGTGGCGGGACAAGGCGTCAACAGGCGTGGGCTCACCTATGTGATCGACATATCCTACACCTCGCCAAACGCGGCCAAAGCAGCGCAGATCGCGGATGCAATCGCGGATGCCTATATTGTCGGCCAGCTCGAGACCAAGTTCGACGCGACGAAGCAGGCGAATGACTGGCTCTCCGGGCGTCTCGATGAGCTGCGGAAGCAACTGGAAGCTTCGGAGCGCGCCGTCGAGCTCTACAAGACCCAGAACAATATCGTCTCCACCCAGTCGGGCACGCTCACCGAGCAGCAGCTCTCCGAGCTTAACGCGCAGCTGATCCTTGCTCGCGCCGATCGCGCGGAAAAGCATGCCAAATATGACCGCGCCCGCCAGATTCTGCAGAGCGGAGGCAGCATCGAATCCGTCGGCGATGTGATGCAGTCCTCGGTCATTGGCGATCTGCGAAAGCAGGAAGCAGAACTGGCGCGCAAGCAGGGCGATCTCTCGGCGAAATATGGCCCGCGGCATCCGTCGATCCTCAATCTCGAATCCGAGCGGCGCGATCTCGAAAGCCAGGTCCAGAGCGAGGTGAGGCGCATCGTGGGGAGCCTTGCCAACGAGGCGCTGGTGGCCGACACGCGCGTCAGCGCCCTGCAAAAGAGCCTCGACGATCTTCAGCAGCGCAGCGGCCAGAGCAATCAGGCGACAGTCCGGCTGAATGAGCTCGAGCGCGAGGCCGCCGCGAACCGGACGCTTTATGAATCCTTCCTCGGCCGCTTCAAGGAAACGACGCAGCAGCAGGATCTTCAGAGTTCGGACGCGCGCGTCGTGGCGCGCGCCGCGCTTCCGCTCGTGCCGTCATTCCCGAAAAAGGCGTTCATCATAGAGATCGCCTTTGCGCTCTCCATGGTTTTCGGGGTGGGCCTCGCCTTCCTGCTCGATCATCTCGACAACGGCATACAGACGGGGCAACAGCTGGAGGCCCTGTTGAGTCTGCCGCATCTCGCCACCGTTCCCCGCACGCCGCGTGAGAAGGGTCCGGATGGACAGCCCTTGAAGCCGCAGGATTATGTCATCCAGAAGCCGCTATCGGGCTTCTCGGAGGCGCTGCGCGGCTTGCGTACGGCTCTGGCGCTTTCAAATGTCGACAAGCCGCCGCGCATTATTCTTTTCACGTCGGCGCTGCCCGACGAGGGCAAGACGACGACGGCCGTGAGCTTTTCGCGCGCTGCCGCCTATGCCGGCATTCGGACGCTGCTGATCGATTGCGATCTGAGGCACCCTTCGGCGCATCGCGCCATGGGATGGGAGAAGGCGGAGAACGGCCTCGTCGAATGCCTGGCGAGCAGAGCGAAGCTTGAGGACGTCATTCGCAGGGACGAGAGCACGGGGCTCGATGTGCTGCCGGTCGCTTCCGGCGCAGCCAATCCGCCGGACCTTCTGAGCTCGACCCAGATGCGCCGCCTGCTCGATCAGGTCTCGGAAATCTATGACCTCGTCATCATCGACAGCGCCCCGGTGCTGCCTGTTGCCGATACCCGCGTTCTCGCCCTGCAAGCCGACAAGACCGTCTTCATCGTGAAGTGGGATACGACGCCTCGCGATGCGGCTGCCTCGGCGATCAAGGAGCTTCGCAGCTACAATGCCGATCTGGCGGGCGCCGTGCTCGCACAGGTCGACACCGCCAAGCTTGCCAAATATGGCTACGGCGCGAGCGACGGCTACTACTACGGCAAGTACCGCCACTATTATGCCGATTGAGGCGGGCGATGGCTTCGCCGGATGGACAGGTTTCCCGCTTCACGCGTTTTCTGGCATCCGGCGCGGCGTTTCTGATCGGTATTGTTCTGATCGGACTCGCCCTTCCGCGAGCGGCCGCCTATTTCGAGATCGTCTCCTGGCGCGACCTCTCGCAGCTGGCGCCGACCCCCACTGACACGTTGGAAGAAACCGACGCGCAGCTAGCCGCATATCGCCGCGCTGCGGCCTGGCTTCCGGACGACGCCTTGCTTCAACAGTTTCGCGGGCGCCTTGCTCTGCTGGCGCTTCGGCCTGATCCTTCGAAAAACGCAAGCATGAAGGAGGAAGCCGCGTCCGGCCTGCGCGCCGCCGTCGCGGCTGCTCCGAACCGCGCTTGCGCCTGGGCAATCTATGCCTATGCCGGAAGCCGCTACGCGCTGCCGTCCGTTTCGGTCGAACCCGCGGTGCGGCTTGCCTATATTCTCAGTCCGCCGTCGCCGGCCTGCGCGGCGCTCCGTCTTTCAGCGGTTCTGTCGCTGCCCCAAAGGGTCCCGGACGATATGAAAGCCTATGCGGAAGCGGATCTGCGCGGCTTGTGGCATTCGCGGATGCGGCGCGAACTTGCCTATATCTATCGGGATGCGCCTCAGGGCGTGAGGGCCTTCATCATCAGCGCCGTTTCCGACGGAAAGGGCGACAGGGCCTGGATGGACCGCTTCGTCAAGGAAGTGACCGACGCAGACCGGCTCCGTCAGAGCGAGGCACGCTAACCCGGGGTCGGATTGGGAGCGTCAGGCGTGTACCGGCCGCGCGGATCGGCGCGTCTTCCTCGTATTGCGCGCTTCGAGCAGGCTGCCGATTAGGACGACGATGATGAATGCTCTCATTGCGATGTCGGCGAGTCTGGACATGGGCTTCTCCATCTGTCCCGGCAACCTCCCGGAGTGCCGCCGGTTCGCGCATCATGGCCACTGGCGATTGAACGCGACCTGAACCGATTGTGGCGGCTTTCGGGCGGCCGTCGTTCATCCCCGGTTCAGCCGCGAAGCCATATCTTTTCAGCATGTGACGACGCGGTTCGTGGCTCGAAAGCTCGGGCACCCGCGTCCCAGGGAGATACCGATGACCAAGACACGCAGTTCGTTCCGGGCCAAGGCGGCCATGCTCGCACTGGCGGGCTTCACCACTGTTGCGCTTCCCATGACGCCGGCCCTGGCCGATGGCTGGCACGGCGGGGATCGGCATGGCTGGGAGCATGGTGGGTGGGAGCGTGACCGCGATTGGGGCCGCCATCATGGCGGCTGGGACCGCGGGCGCGATGACGATGATGACGGCGCGGCAATTGCTGTGGCGGCCGGTGTCGGCTTGCTCCTCGGCGCGGCCGTCATGTCGCAGCCCGCTTATTACGCTCCGCCGCCGGTCGCTTATGCGCCAGCGCCGAGTGGCTATTACGGGCAGGCGCCCCTTCAGGCGGTTCCCACCTCCGATGTCTATCGCAGCACCTCCGGCCAGTATTGCCGCGAATACCAGTCAACGATCCGCGTCGGCGGCCGGTTGCAGCAGAGTTACGGCACGGCGTGCCTCGGCGAGGATGGCGACTGGCGCGTCGTTCAGTAGGCGGGCGGCCAGAACAGAACATGTCAAGCGCCGCTCCGGCAGATGGAGCGGCGCTTTTTTCATGTCGAACTTATCCCCGTCCTTCATCGCTCTTGCAGACTGTCGGCGATCAACAGCGCATGGCGCGATAGAGCAAGGACGGGATCATGGCGACCATCTTGAATGCGACGACGGCAAATGGCAGTTCGGCCACGGTGGACTGGACCGGCGGCACCGGCACCTTCTGGGCATGGGGCAGCTTCGGCGGCGCGACCGTGGCGCTGGAGGCGAGCCCGGACGGGACCAACTGGTTTTCCGTGGGCCAGTCCGTGAGCTTCACGCAGAACGGCGTCGGCGGCTTCGTCCTCGGGCCATGCAAGCTCAGGGCTTCGGTTTCCGGTGCCTCGGGAACGACCTCCGTTTCGGCCATTCTCTGAGCGGCCTATGATGAGTGGGAAGAGGCAAGGCGAAGCGGTGCCGGAGTGATCATGGGCGGAAACGGGTTCATCTCGACGATGAGAGCGCGGGCGGGCGCGGCGTGGCGCTTCGTGGCATCGCGGCGCGCCGAGCAGCGCTTCGCCATTCGCGTGATGGTGGCGAGCTTTCTCTCATTCATGCTCGCGCGAACGCTGGGACTGCCGCAGGGCTACTGGGTGATGCTGACGGCGGTTATCGTCATGCAGAGCAATATCGGCAGTTCGCTCAAGGCAGCGAGCGACCGGCTCACCGGAACGGTGGTCGGCGCCCTTGGCGGGTTTCTCGCAACGCTCGTGGCGGCAAACGGCCTTGTCGCGGAGGGGCTCGTCATCGCGCTGGTGCTGGGCCCGCTCGCTTTCCTTTCGGCAGCCAATCCAAAGTTCAAGATCGCGCCGATCACGGCGATCATCGTGGTGTTGAGCCGCACGGGGAATGATCCGGCCTTCTGGCTTGCCGTGGAGCGCGTCGGTGAAATCCTGCTTGGCGGGTTCATCGGCGTGGCCGTCGCGCTGGTCGTGCTTCCGGCGCGCGCGCATTCCGATCTCTCCGAGCGCGTGGGAGCGGTGCTGTCGCTGCTCGCAGAACTCTGGAAGCTCGAAGTTGCGTCCCTCGATCCGGCGTCGGACGCCGCTTCGCTCAAGGCAGGGCTTCAGGACCTGAATGACCGGCTTCGCGGCAAGATCGCCGCAGCAGAGGCGGCAGGCGAGGACATGAAGCGCGAGTGGTCGGCGCGGCTGACGGAATATGGGGACACGGACGCGCTGCTGCGTTCGCTGCGCCGTTTCCGCCACGATTTCATTCTGGTTGGACGCGCGACCGTGACGCCATGGCCGGAAGCCGTGCGTCTGCGTCTGGCAATATCGCTGGCCGCGGTGACCTCGGCGCTTGAAGCGCAGTTGCATGCTGCGGCAACAGCGGCACGCAACCGGGCATTGCCGCCTTCGGCCGATGCCTTCATCGCAGCGATCGACGCATTCGGCGCCGAGCTCGATCGGCTGCGCGCCGATCCGCTCATGACGGAGCTTTCGCCGGAAACGGTCGGCGGGCTTTTCACGCTGGGATTTGCCTTCGAGGAAATGCGCCGCGAATTGCCGGAACTCGGCAACCGACTCGCCGAGTTCGCACGGCCTGCCGAAACAGGCTAGTCGTTGGCGAGGATGACGTTACGCACGATCGGATAGATCTGCGATGCCCAGCGAGAGCCTGAGAAGACGCCATAATGGCCGACGCCTGCCTGCAGGTGGTGGCGCTTCTTGTAGGGACGGATGTTCGTACAGAGATCCTGCGCGGCAAGGGTTTGCCCGACGGAGCAGATATCGTCCTTCTCGCCTTCGACGGTGAGAAGCGCCGTACGCCGGATCGCGGCGGGCTCGACGCGCTCTCCATGCCAGGTGAGCAGACCCTGCGGCAGCAGGTGGCGCTGAAAGACGAGGTTGACGGTTTCCAGATAGAACTCGGCGGTGAGGTCGAGCACGGCGAAATATTCGTCGTAGAAGGTTTTTGTCGCCTCGGCGCGTTCGATGTTGCCTGTCGCGACATGGCCGACGAGATCGACATGCGTGTCGATGTGGCGCTTCGGGTTCATGCTCATGAAGGCGGTGAGCTGCACGAAACCCGGATAGACGCGGCGGCCTGCGCCGGCGAAACCGGCAGGGACGCGCGAGATGAGATTGCTCTCGAACCATTCGATCGAATGCGTGGTCGCAAGCTCGTTGACGGTCGTCGGGTTGATCCGTGTGTCGATGGGCCCGGCCATCAGCGTCATGCTCGCGGGCTGGGCGGGATTGTCGGCGGCGGCCATGACGGCGACGGCCGCGAAGGCATGGGCGCAAGGCTGGCAGACCGAGACGAGATGGGCGCCGGGGCCCATCTCTTCGAGAAAGCGGATGACGTGATCCACATATTCGTCGAAGCCGAAACGGCCTGCTTCGGTGCTCACGTCGCGGGCGTTGTGCCAGTCGGTGATATAGACGTCGTGATCCGGCAGGAGAACGGCGACGGTGTTGCGGAGCAGGGTGGCGAAGTGGCCTGACAAGGGAGCGACCACGAGCACACGGGGCTGCTCCCCGGGCACATGCTCCTTTCTGAAACGGAGCAGGGTGCCGAAGGGGGTGGAGAAGGTCGCCTCTTCATGAACCGGTACGTCCTCGCCATCGACATGCACGGTGTCGATGCCGAAGGGCGGGCGCCCATGGGTCAGGCCGGCGCGGGAGAAAAGCTCGAGCGTGGCGGACCAGTGCCGCACTGTCGCCGAGTCGAACTGGCTCACCAGCGGACCGTTGAGGAAAGACACAGCGGCGTCCGCCACGGCCCGCCAAGGCTTCATCAGGTCGGCTTGCGCCTGATAGGCGTAGTACATCATGCCAGCGCCAGCCCCCGGAAAGTCACTGTCATCGGCCGCAGAAAGTTTGGCCGCACCCCTAGAAGGCTAGTGCAAGTTATGTTGCACTGCGAGATAATTATTGCAGGCGCGTGATGGCGCTGCATGGGAAAAGGGGACCGCCATGACCAAGGCCACTCTGACCATCAGTAGCAAGAACTACTCATCATGGTCGTTGCGGGGCTGGCTGCTCTGCAAGATGGCCGGGCTCGATTTCGAGGAGGAGCAGCTTTCCGCCAGCGACCCCTCGACACGGGCGGAGCTTCTGCTGCTCTCGCCATCATTTCTCGTCCCCTGCCTCACACATCACGGCATCAAGGTCTGGGATACGCTGGCCATCGCCGAATATCTCCACGAGATCAAGCCGGAGGCGGGGCTCCTGCCCGAGGATCGGGAAGCGCGGGCCCATTGCCGGTCCATTTCCGGCGAAATGCATTCGGGCTTCGCGAATATGCGCTCGGCACTGCCGATGAACCTCAAGGCGCGCTATCCGAATTTCAAGATCTGGGCGGGCGCGCAGGCCGATATCGACCGGGTCCTCGAGATATGGGACGAGGCGCTTGCGCGCTACAAGGGGCCATTTCTCTTCGGCAAGAAGCCGACCATGGCGGACGCGATGTATGCACCCGTCTGCACACGGTTCATCACCTATGATGTCGAACTCGATCAGCAGGCGGCGGCCTATTGCAAGCGCATCACCGCCTTGCCGCACATGGTCGAGTGGACCAGGGGCGCGAAGGCGGAACCCGAAGAGCTTGAGGAGCTGGACGCGGAGTTCTGATCACTCCGCATGAATTCTTTTTGGGGGATGCCACCGTCGAAGGCGATGGCATCCCTCATCATCTTCAGCGCTTGCCCGCGAATGGATGCGTGCTCGAGAGGCCGCCATCGACGGCAAAGGCCTGTCCATTCACATAGGAAGCCTCGTCGCTGGCAAGGAAGAGCGCCATGTTGGCGATTTCCTCCGGAACGCCATTGCGCTTCAACGGATTGAGTTGGCCGATCTTGCCTTCCGTGCCGCGGGCGCGCGCATTGTCGAAGATCGGCTTCGTCATGCCGGTTTCGATGAGGCCGGGGCAGATCGCATTGACGCGCACGCCCGTGCCGTAGAGTTCGTTCGCCGATGTCTGGACCAGGCTGATGACGCCCGCCTTGCTGGCGCTATAGGGAAGGCCGCCTGCGTTGGCGCGAAGCCCGGCTACCGAGGCCGTGCAGAGGATGGAGCCGTGACTCTGCTTCGCCATGATGGGCGAGGCGTGCTTGATGGCGAGGAAGGGGCCGATCAGATTGATCCGCAGGATTTCGAGCCAGTATTCCGGCGTCTGCTCACCCAGAGGGACGAGGCCGCCGCTGATGCCGGCATTGGCGTATACGACATCGAGGCCGCCATGCCTCTCGACGCTGAGATTGATGAAGGTCTTGACCGACTCCTCGTCGCCCACATCGGCGGCGACGGAGAGGACCGTGCCGCCATTGGCCCGGATCATCGCCGCCGTCTCGTCCACCGCTTCCTCCACGCGGTCAACGGCGACGACGCTCGCGCCTTCCAGCGCGAAGAGCACGGCGCTGGCGCGTCCGATGCCGCTGCCCGCACCCGTCACCACGGCGCGCTTTCCTGCAAGTCGTCCCTTGCCCGTTCCGGCCATCATTGTCTCCTGAGATACGAGTTTCGATGGCTGGACTTTAGAAAATTCCACCTTGTGGCGATAGGGCGGATCGTTTTCCGGGCAGTTGCGCTAGACTGGACCAAAGTCTTGTGAGGGGGGAACCGATGACACGACCGGCATCCGTATCAGATTGGCGTCTGCTGGCGCAAAGGCGCCTGCCGCGCATGATGTTCGACTACATCGACGGGGGCGCCTATGCGGAGGCGACGCTCCGGCGCAATGTTGCGGCCATGGAGGAAATCGCGCTGCGCCAGCGCGTGCTGACCGATGTGTCGAAGCTCAAGCTTTCGACCGAACTCTTCGGGCAGAAGCTTGCCATGCCGGTCATTCTCGGCCCGGTCGGGATGGCCGGTCTCTACGCACATCGCGGCGAGACGCAAGTGGCGCGCGCCGCAGAGGCTGCGGGCCTTCCCTTCTGCCTTTCGACGGTCAGCATCTGCTCGCTGGAAGAAGTGCGCAAGGCGGTGTCGAAGCCCTTCTGGTTCCAGCTCTACATGATCCGGGATCGCGGCTTCATGGCGGAGCTTCTCGATCGCGCAAAGGAGGTCGGCTCGCCGGTCCTCGTCTTCACCGTCGATCTGCCGGTGACAGGGGCGCGGTATCGCGATGTGCGCTCGGGACTGTCGGGAGAGCTCACGCTGGCCGACAAGCTCCGGCGCGGCTTCAACGTGCTCTCGCATCCGCGCTGGATGCGCGAGGTTTTCCTCGGCGGGCGGCCGCATACATTCGGCAACATCGCCCATGCCATGCCCAATGCGAAGGGAACCAATGATTTCGCCCAATGGATCGGCAAGAACTTCGATCCGACCGTGACATGGCGCGATTTCGAATGGGTGCGCGAGCGCTGGAGCGGTCCCATCGTCATCAAGGGCATTCTCGATGCGGAGGATGCGCGGATGGCGGCAGAGGTGGGCGCGGATGGCATTGTGGTCTCCAATCATGGCGGCCGGCAGCTCGACGGCGTGCCGGCGTCGATCGATGCCTTGCCGCCCATCGTCGAGGCGGTGGGCTCGCGTCTCGAGATCGTGATGGATGGCGGTGTGCGCTCGGGTCTCGACGTGCTGAAGGCGCTGGCGCTGGGCGCGAAGAGCGTCGCCATCGGACGCGCCTGGGCCTATTCGTTGGCCGGTGGCGGCGAGGCGGGCGTGAGCGCCATGCTGAAGACGCTCAAGGCGGAACTCGAAGTCGCGATGGCGCTGACGGGCTGCACCGATGTCGAGGCGGCCGGGCGTTCCCTCCTCGTCGGCCATGCGGGCACGTGAGCAACAAAAAGCCCGGCTCAATGGCCGGGCTTCTTCGTTGGCATGCAGCCGCTTTTACATCGGCCAGGTGTAGGAGGCGTAGGCAACGGCCTCCTGGAAGATGTTGATGTAGCGCGTCACGTTCTGGCCGATGAGGTCCATCTTGGCCAGCGTGGCGATGCGCTCCTGCGCGCGATGAAGCTCCGAGGCCGGAACGATCTGGCGGATGATGCCGCAGGTATCGGCGAGCGACAGGAGGCAGACGTCGCGCGGATCGGGCAGCTCGTCGCGCAGCAGGATTTCCAGCAGGCGAATCTTCACCTCGCGGATTTCCTTGCCGTCCACCACCGGATAGCGCCGCGCCTTGAGGAACCAGAGGATGCGGCCTTCTTCCTTGGCGAGGATATTCTTGTTGCAGAGGCTTTCCAGCGCCAGCTCGCGGACCTGCGTGCCATAGAAGACCAGCTGGTCGATGAGCTTCGCGGCGCTGAGGTCGAAGTCGGGTGCGGCAACCTGGCTGAGCACGAGATCGACGCAAGGCTCGCCGGTGGGCGTCCGGTCGACGATCCAGATCCGGTCGAGGTCGCTGTCGATGCGATTCTCGAGGGCAAGCTCCATGATCGCGGCGCCGATGAAGCCGGCGCTCACCGCCTCATGGGGAATATCCACGAAGCCGCCTTCTTCGTCCTTGACCGTCAGTAGCAGGAATTCCTCAGGTACTGTCAGCATTTATCCCGCTCCCCATGTTTGCCCAAGAGCCGGATATTACGAGGCCCCCTGAGGGTGTCAACGCGGAAGTCCCGGCGAAATGGGGGGCGAAAAAGCGGCAGGCTCGCTTCGTCAATGTGATGACGTTGTCGCATAAAGGCGCATACTTGAAGCCGTGAGGCGCCGCTTGACGGCAGAAGGCAGGATGTTAAGAGACATCCGGTCCGGCGCCGCAAGGGGCTGACGGTGGCCCGGACATCTTTTGGTGGAGCGAACCTCTTGTCCGACAAGATCGAAATGACGCTCCGCAAGGATATCTCGGAGGTCGGGCGCGTGCTCGATGCCATCGAGGCCTTCGGCGAGGCGCATGACCTTCCGCCCAAGGCGATTTTCAGGCTCAATCTGGCGCTCGACGAACTCATCACGAATGTTGTGTCCTATGCGTTTGAAGGCCATTCTGTGGACAACTCCGGGTGCCGTATCCAGTTGGCCGTGGAGTTGAAGGGTGGCGTCGTCGAGGCCGAGCTGGTCGATAACGGCAAGCCCTTCAACCCGGTGGAGGCCAAATTGCCTGAACTCGGCGAAGGGCTGGAGGAGCGACGGATCGGAGGCCTGGGGATCAAGCTCGTCAGGACTCACATGGACCGGCTCGACTATCGCCGCGAGGGCGGGTTCAACCGCCTGAAGATGCAGATGAATGTGAATGCGGCCGGCTGACGGCCAGACTGGGATGAAGCAATGATCGAAATGACCCATGATATCCGGGGCGATGTCCTGGTCCTGCGCCCTGCAAAGCGGATCGACAGCAGCACAGCCAAATCCTTTGAAGAGCAGGCCAATGCGCTGGTCGATGCGGGCCCGAAGAATGTCATCATCGACTTCTCTGCGGTCGAGTACATCAGTTCGGCAGGCCTGCGCGTCGTGCTCACGACTGCCAAGCGCGCCAAGTCGGCGGGGGGCGTGCTGACCCTGAGCGGTGTCAGCAGCAATGTGAAGGAAGTCTTCGACGTCAGCGGCTTCGCCACGATCTTCGGCATGCACGACACGGTCGAGCAGGCGGCTGCTGCGCTGAAGGGCTGACGCAACCGGCGGCAGACCGATGTCACGATTCCGTTACACTGCGCTCATAACTTGCGGCGCATGAAACAGCCTCACCGGGTATTCAAATGACCGACAGCGCAGCATTCCACAGCATCAAGCTTTCCGGCCGCCTCGATACGAGCCGGGTCGGCGAACTCGAGACGCGCTTTTATGCAGAAGTGGGCGCGATCAAGAAGGCGGGCGACGTGGCCTTGCTGGATCTTTCGGCCGTCGAGTTTCTCTCCTCGCTGGGCATCCGGTTGCTGGTTACGGCGGGCAAGACGCTCACGCAGCGTCACGTGAAACTCGGAGTCATCGCACCCGGCTCAGAGGATGTGCTCCACGCTCTGGAAACGAGCGGCCTTACGCAGATCTTCCGCTTTTTCGACAGCGAGGACGCCGCGCGCGCCGCTCTCTGATCTCAGCCTCTTTCGCAAAAGGCGAGTCCATGTCCGATGTCGTAACCGACAACCCTGCCCGCAACCGCTTCGAGCTGACGGTCGAGGGCATCACAGCCCATATCGACTATGAGCGGACGCCGGGACGGATCGTCATGGTCCACACGATCGTGCCCGACGCGTTGGGCGGCAAGGGCGTCGGCTCGCGTCTCGTCAAAGGGGCGCTGGACATGGTCCGCGCCGAAGGGCTGAAGCTGGTGCCGAAGTGCCCCTTCGTTGCGGCCTATATCGAGAAGCATCCCGAGTATCGCGATCTCGTCGGCTGAGGTCATTTGAGCGGAAGGCTCGTATCCGCGCTCATCGCCTTCAACACGCTTTCCAGATAGCGCCCCATGCGGGTGAAACCATCATCCGTCAACTCGACGAAGACGCGCCGCCCGTCGGTCTCATCCTTGACGCGGACCGCGAGGCCGCTGCCCACGAGATCGCCGATGCGACGGAGCGCGGTGGTTGCCGGAACATTGGCGGCGATGCAGAGGCTCGAAACCGAGATGCGCTTGCCCGCGAGCCGGGCATGGGTGAGGTCGAGCAGCATGTCCCAAGCAGGGTCGGCGAAAAGGCCGGTTGGGAAGAACTTCATCCGGGCATTGTAGAGGTCGAGCAGCATGCGCGCCCGGCCGCGCGTGAGAGGGCCTTCCTGCGGGACAGGGCGGGTAGCCCAGGTCTGACGATCAGTGAATGCCTGCATGGACATGATACAATCTCCGGTTGAGCAACACCCGCGCCGATCTCGCGGTAGCAGTGGATTTCTGCGCGATTTGCGTTCGCGAATCGTCAATCGCTACAACCATAGTGACACATATAACCGTTAACACAACTATAACGAGCTTAATAACTTCTGGATGCGCGCATTGCGTGTAATCGAGATTCGTTCGTTGTGGCGCGGCCCCTGTCATTGCCCGTTCACTCGCGCAGGGGCGCGCAGCATGACTGGACGACGAAATGCGTCACTTTGGGTTGGCATGCAGAGGTGATTGCGACTAAATCTCTAAACAGACAACGTGACATTTCAGATTTGGGGAGTTCGGCGGCGTCATGGCGATTGAGCATTTCGACGTACTGATTGTGGGCGCCGGCATTTCCGGCATCGGCGCGGGCTATCACCTGCAGGCGAACTGCCCCTCCAAGACCTATGCGATCCTTGAAGGGCGGGACGCCATGGGCGGCACCTGGGATCTCTTCCGCTATCCGGGAATCCGGTCCGACTCCGACATGTTCACGCTGGGCTATTCCTTCCGCCCCTGGACCGAGGCGAAGTCGATCGCCGACGGCCCGTCGATCCTCAAATATCTTCGCGAGACGGCGAGGGATAACGGCATCGACCGCAAGATCCGCTTCCGCCATTTCGTGAAGCGCGCGTCCTGGTCGACCGAGGATGCGCTGTGGACGGTCGAGGTGGAGCGGGGCGAGGAGAAGGAGCCCGTGCGCTTCACCTGCAATTTCCTCTTCATGTGCAGCGGCTACTACAATTATGCGGAAGGCTATACGCCGGACTTTCCGGGTGCGGAGCGCTTCAAGGGCCGCATCGTCCATCCGCAGAAATGGACAGACGACATCGATTATGCCGGCAAGCGCGTGATCGTGATCGGCAGCGGCGCGACGGCCGTGACGCTGGTGCCTGAGATGGCGAAGACGGCGGCGCATGTCACGATGCTGCAGCGCTCGCCCACCTATGTCGCTACAGTTCCGGCGGAAGACAAGCTCGCCAACGCGATGCGCCGTTATCTTCCAGCCAAGCTCGCCTATGGCCTCACGCGCTGGAAGAAGGTGCTTCTCAGCATGTATTTCTACAAGCTCTCGCGGCGGAAGCCCGAGGGCGTGAAGCAGTTCCTTCTGAAGCAGGTCCGCGAGCAGCTTGGCCCCGACTACGACGTGGCCAGGCATTTCACCCCCTCATACAACCCGTGGGATCAGCGTCTTTGCGCCGTGCCGAATGGCGATCTCTTCGACGCGATCAGGTCGAAGCGCGCCTCGGTGGTGACGGACCGCATCGAGACCTTCACGGAAAAGGGCATCAAGCTCGAATCCGGAACGGAACTCGAGGCCGATCTCATCGTGACGGCGACCGGCCTCAATCTTCAGGTGCTGAGCGATCTGCAGATTTCGGTGGATGGCGCGCCCGTCGATATGTCGAAGACGCTCTATTACAAGGGCATGATGTATAGCGACGTGCCGAACTTCGCTTCGGCCTTCGGTTACACCAATGCGTCCTGGACGCTGAAATGCGACCTCACCTGCGAATATGTGTGCAGGCTCATCAATCACATGGACCGGACGGGGCTTCGTCAGTGTACGCCGCGCCGCAACGACCCGACCCTCGGCGAAGAGCCCTTCCTCGACTTCTCCTCGGGCTATGTGCAGCGAACGATCGACAAGTTCCCCAAGCAGGGATCGAAGGCGCCCTGGAAGCTCTATCAGAACTACGCGCTGGACATTGTGAGCCTGAAATTCGGGCGCATTGAGGACGGCGCGATGGAGTTTTCGAACCCGCGCCCCGCGTCGGCCGAGCAAAAGCGGCTCGCCAGCTGATTTCGGGCGGACCAAAAAACGGCGCAAAACGGGGGAAAAATCCGGATTGGCGGCGCAGTTTGCGGTGCCCGGACTTTTCCCCTTGCTATTTCACCGGCGGCCCCCACTTATGGGGTGTCATTTCGTTTTGGTTCGGCATGCTCTCTACGCTCAAGATCGAGCGCCGGGCTATCCCTTACTCTCAGTGAAAGTTGACACGCTTGCGCGATATTGCGAGGGCGGCACCTTTATTCATTCAAGGAGACACCATGTCCAACAAGGGCGCGGTAAAGTGGTTCAACAGCCAGAAGGGCTTCGGCTTCATTCAGCCGGACAATGGCGGCAACGACGTTTTCGTTCACATCTCGGCCGTTGAACGCGCCGGTCTGTCGAACCTCAACGAAGGTCAGAAGCTCTCCTACGAGCTCGTGACGGAAAAGGGCAAGACCTCGGCCGCGAACCTCCAGCTCCTCTGAGCTGAAGCGCGGGCGAGTGGCGAGCGCGAACGTCGCGCCTGCCCACTGCCTCGACATGAAGAACCCGGCCGGAGCGATCCGCGCCGGGTTTTTTTGTCCGTGTACGTCTCCAATTTATGCGGCAAAAGGTCCGGCGGCACGGGGACGGCCCGGAATTGTATGTGACAAGAAATGCTGTCAATATTCGGCCATGTTGGATGAACCCGAAAGCAAGCCGAGCCGGCGCTATCGCGGCGAAAGCCAGGCGGAACGTCAGTCCGGCCGCCGGGAACGCCTTGTCGCGGCGGGGCTCAAGGTCTTTGCCAGCATCGGCTATCGCGCGGCAACCGTTCGCCAGATTTGCGTCGAGGCGGGGCTGACGGAGCGCTATTTCTACGAATCCTTTGCCAGCAAGGACGACCTGTTCATCGCGGTCTATGCCCATTGCGTAGAGCGCGTCGGGGCGGCCCTGCTGGTTTCGCTGGAGGCGGCAGACGACACGCCGGAAGCGAAAGCCCGTGCCGTGCTCGGCGCCTATTTCGGCGAGATCGAGCGCGATCCGCTTTTTGCACGTGTGCTGCTCATCGAGGTGCTGAGCCTTGGGCCGAACCTCGATTACGTCTATCGCGAAGCGATGGACCTTTTCTCGGTGCATCTCCAGAGCGATGCGGCGGAACTCTTTCCCCGCCTGAGCGAGGACAAGGGACGGACGGAGATCCTTGCGGCGGGTCTTGTCGGGGCCATCGTCCATGTCGCGATGCGCTGGGTTCTGTCGAACTTCCGCCGCCCGCGCGAGGAAATCATTCTCGGCCTGCTCGACCTGTTGCTGGCCGCGAGCCGCTGAGCCCTATGTCGGCTGCCGTCCGGCGAGGAAGGAGCCGGAATAGTTGTAGACGCCGAAATGCGTCATGCGGCTCGACACATCGCACCAGATCTCCCCGCCACAGCCCTTGGTCCAGAGATAGCAGAAGCCGTAATCCTCGCTGAGATAGCGCTTCGTCTCTGGATGGATGATGACGTCGAAGAAGGACCAGAAATTCCCCTTGGAGAACTGGTTCTCATATCCGGTGATGTCGTTGGTGTACCGCTTGTCCGGAAAACGCTCGCGCATGATGTCGAAGACGCCGCGCTGGATCAGCATGAAGCCGGTCGCGATCTTGCTGACGCGGATGCAGCCGTTGACGATCTGATGCGGCTTGTCGACACCGGGGCTGGGCATGTCCTCGTCGAAGACGTTGATCGCGAATTCGACTGAATTTTCGCGCAGCACGTTCGGATCCTCGGTGGTCTTTGCAACCTTGAGAACCTTTTCCCAATTGACACCCTTCTTGGGGTAGGCGGCGCCGACGACGGGCTTGTTCAGGCTCAACAGACGGAACACCGTGTCGGGGTGAAAGCCGATGTCGGCATCGATGAAGAGGAGGTGCGAGTGGTCCTCCCGGCCGAGAAACTCCGCCACCACGGAGTTGCGTCCGCGGCTGATCAGCGACTCCTTGTCCAGCGTCATCACGGAAATTTCGATTCCCCGCGCCTGGCAGGCAACCTGCAGGTTTCGCATCGAATGAAACCAGGCGGTCGTTACCTGCCCGCCATAGGCCGGCGTGCCAATGAAAATGCGCGTCATCAAATCCCCTCGTCAGGCCCAATTCCCGTAGCGCGGTTGGCCGCCGCCAAGACGCGCATCGCCACTTTGAAAGGAACTCACACGGTCCGCAAGCATTCGATGGAACGGTCTGCGACGAATTCAATTCCATGCTGAACGAGTCGGTTGGCCGGGCCTACTTGAAAGCGCGCATGGGGAGCAGCAAGCTGAGTGGCGATCTGGGCGGGCGCTCGACCGGGACCGATCGCTTCTGTGGAGGAGTCATGCGTCCGAACGAGGCACGATATGTGGGCGGGATTCTCGACGGACTCCCTGTCGACCAGCTTTCGCCCTGTTTGAATATCGGATCGTCGACGGAGGAGTTTCGCCGCCAGGGCCAGCCGCACATCCATGAGTTCATTTTTGCGCCGCTGGAAAGGCGTGGTGTGGAGGTCATCCATTCCGATCTGAAGAGTGAGGCAGGAGTCGATATCGCGGGCGATATCTTCGATGCGGCCATACTCGGAGAGATTGAGCGCCGCAAGCCTCGGTCGGCTCTTTGCTGCAACATGTTCGAACATGTCAAAGATCCCGAGCGGCTGGTTTCGGTGCTGACGGAACTGGTTCCTGCCGGGGGCTATCTGATCGTAACGGTGCCGCGCTCATATCCGATTCATTTCGATCCGATCGATACGGGCTTCAGGCCTTCGCCCGGAGAGCTTGCGGAAATGTTTTCGGCCTTCGAGGTGGAGCAGTCGCAAGTGGTTACAGACACGACCTATGGCGAAGACCTTCTCCGCGATCTTGGCGCTCTCGGCATGGCCGCCCATCTCCTTCGAAGCGCGGCGAAATTCTTCATGTTCTGGCGAGGGCGCGCCGTCTGGGTGGCGCATTTCCACCGCTACTTATGGCTCTTCCGGCCATATTCAGTCTCATGTGTTCTGCTTCGGAAGCTGGCCTGATCGTCAGGTGCTGCACGGCCAATACGCTCCGTTGCCTGATGAAGTAACAGGAGTTGTTTCCTGGAGACGGTGTTGAAAATATCGATGTCTAAAATAGGAACAGTGTCTCCTTGCCTCTGCCGCGGAAGCTTGTCCAGATTGATGCTTTGCGATGTCCAGAAACCTCTCCTGTGATGTAGCCTCAGATGCATCAACAAGGAGAGACCGTCAGTCAAAGGTCCTGAAAGTGGTGTGTTCTACTGGGTCCAGGATGAAAATTTTGTACCTGCATCCTGCGCCGTTCCCGAGTTCCGCGGCGAACGCGGTGCAGGTCGCAAAGATGTGTGCGGCATTCGAAAACGCCGGCGCACAAGTTACGCTCGGCGTGCCTTCGCAAGGGCCGAACGACTTCGGGATGCAGAAGACAGAAGAGCTATACGGTCTCTCATCGCCACTTGCCATTGAGAGGTTTCCGCTCACGCGCCTGCCGGGAGCGGAGTTCATGTTTGCCTGGTCCGCCTTGCGTTCGACGGGAGGCAGCTCCGATCTCATTTATACAAGGTCCATCACCGCATGCGCTCTGGCGGCACGGCTCGGCTACTCAACGGCATTGGAGCTTCATGTTCCGGCAACGGCGCATCGTTTCCTGCTAGTGGGGCGTCTGCGTCGGCTTCTTCGCTCTCCGCGGTTCAAGGCGCTCGTCGTCATCAGTGAAAAGCTCAAGGATGATTACGTTGACAAGTTTCCTGAAGTGGCCGGCAAGATCGTGGTCGCCCATGACGGCGCCGATCCGCTGAACGAGGCTCCATTGAGCGCACCGCAGAGGCTGCAGGGCGAATTCACGGTTGGATATGTCGGACATCTCTATCCGGGCAAAGGCATGGAGATCATTGCGCCTCTGGCGCATCTATGCCCTTGGGCGACCTTCCACATCGTTGGCGGCGTCGAGCCTGATCTCGGAGAATGGAAAGCGCGGCTGACATCTGCGCCCAACGTCGTGTTTCACGGCCATGTCTCCCATCTCCAGACGAAAAGCTATCTGGCAGGCATGGACGTCGTCGTGGCGCCATACCTGCGGGTTGTGAAGGGCGTGGGCGGCGGCAAGGTCAATCTTGCGGAGGGCATGTCGCCACTCAAGATTTTCGAATATATGGCCGCCGGAAAGCCCATTCTTTCTTCTGACCTACCGGTGCTGCGCGAAGTGCTCCGCAATGGTGAGAACGCAATGTTGTGCGATCCGGACGACGTCGGCGCATGGGCCGATACCTTGAACGCCCTCCGATCGAATGACGAATTGCGCCGACGCATTGCCACGCAGGCGCTGCTGGACCTTGCCGCCCGTTATTCCTGGAACCAGCGCGCACGCCTTATTCTGGATGCTGTCATGCCGGTCTGAGCGCCCTGGTATGCGCTGCGTCAGACGCTCCTGAGGTTCAGGATGCGCGACCTCAGATGTTCGAGCTGGCCGGAAAGCCATGCGCCCTCAGGGCCGAAGAGCTGCGGCAACATCCACCACGCCAGCGCAAAACTGATGCCGGCTGCCGTGGCTCCGCCTGCGAGGATGGCGTAGGCAGGCGCGTTCAGGTCCAGCAGGCCAAGTTTCGCGGCCATGCTGGCGGCGGCGACGAGAAGCGCGACCGCCAGGTGCCGCAGGTGTATCGATGCCACTTCGGTCAGGCGGATGTTCGTCAGGCTGCGTCCGAAGTGAAGCATGACGAGATACTGAACGGTAATGGCCGCGGCAACGCCGGAGGCGACGCCTGTGGTGCCCCAGTAGTGACCGACGAACGCCCCCACCGCGATTTCGCCGGCATAAAGCCATTGCCGCAATGCCGCGCGATAGACGACGCCCTTTGCCCGCGCGACCGCGTCGGCGGGCTTGTAGCCTGTACGGCATACGAGGCAGGCCGCAAGTATCTGGAACGGAACGATCACGGCGGCCCATTTTGGGCCGAGGAGAAGCTGTATTGTTTCCGGCGCGAGGACGATGAGTGCGGCGCTGAGCGGAAGAGTCACCATCGCCATGACGGCAAGGGCGTGCCGGTAGGCCCTGTCGATGCGCGCGCTGTCGTCTTGCGCCTCACCCATGGCCGAGAAAAGGACGCGGTCAATCGTGCTGCCGATGAGGTTGGTCGGTTGCATCAGAAACTGATAGGCGCGCGAATATATGCCGAGCGCTTCCACGCCGAGCCAGCGACCGACGATGAAATTGTCGAGATTGAGCGCGAAGAAATTGCCGATACCCGCCAGCGTGTGCCCGCCGCCGAAGGCGAGCAATTGCCTGAGCGCCAGCATATCGAATGAAAGCCCCCATGGGATGCGAATGAAAAAGAAGTAGCTCAGCCTTGTGAGGATAGCCTGGGCGATAACACCCATCACAAGCGCCATCACTCCAAAGCCCATGAGAGCCAGCGCAATCGAGACGACGGCATAGCCCAGCAGATAGCTTGCGACGCTCACCGCGGCCATTTCCCTGAAGCGCATGTGCCGCTGCATGAGGGCTTCCGGGACCGAGGCGAGACCCTTCAGCGGGAAGATGACGGAGAGCAGTCGCACAATGGGTTCGAGCGCATCGACGCGGAAGAGTGCTGCCACCATCGGGGCCAGCAGGAACAGGATCGCGCCCATCAGGACGCCGAGGAGTATCGACGCGCTTTGCCCAGTCTTGATGTGCGTGTCGGTCAGGTTCGGCCGCTGCACAATCGCAGGCGATATGCCCAGCAGGCCGAATATCTCGACGAAGCTGACGATAATCATGGCTGCACCGACGACGCCAAAGTCGGCCGGAGTGAGAAGGCGCGCCAGAATGGAGAGGACGGCAATCTTCAGGACCGCCTGAATGCCGGTACCTGTAAACATCCACAACATCCCCGCAATGGTGCGATGCGTGAGGGATGTCGCCGCGGGCTGACTGTTCGTGGTTGCTTCCGGTTCTGGCGGGCTCATCAGATCGAGTTTCCCGGAGATCGTCTGGATTGCGTCGGGACTCGATCTCGCCGCGTCGCAATCCGGCCCGACTTTCAACGAATTAGACGTGTTGCATTTCCCTTCGGCGTCTCGGAGGCCGTGAGGGGGCAGGAATGAAGTATGTCACGTTCCGATAACATGGCGTCAAGGAGAGTCAGCGGATACAAGACAGGGCTTTTGGGCGGTCACGCGGGTGTGGAAACGTCCGGTGCGAAGAGCTTTCAGGAGTGACGCCAAATATCGCCCCTTCGTTCCTGGTGCGAAGAAGCCGCCAGGCCTGCCGCCTTCGGAGTAGGGGATCATCTCTGCCGTGATGTTCTGAAACCCGCCGACATGGACCAGATTGCCGAGCGTGAGCGGCGTCCAGCTGAACAGGTGCATGTCTATATCTTCTGCGGCCCATTTTCGATGCAAGGGAAGCAGGAATGGCATTTCGCAGGGTACGAAGATCTTTACGATGCCGCCGGGACGCAGAACCCGGAAGATTTCGTGAATGATCTCGGCGGGGGCGTCAACATGCTCAAGGGCATGAAAGCTGATGACCGTATCGACGGCCGCATCCGCAACCTTGCCAAGGGTATCGTGCACTTCGTCGAGACACCGCGCGGCTTCTGCCGCCGCCGCCTCGTTGATCTCGATTCCAATCCGTCGCTTTACATTGAGAGCTCGCAGAACGCCGCCGGTTCCGCAGCCGAAGTCGAGGACGGTCGCGTCTGGCCTCACGACGTCACGGAACAGAGCAGCGCGGCGTTCCTGGATGGGGGCGGCGCGGCGTTTGGCGCGTAGAAGGTGGTAGCGTTGCCCGCGTTCACCGACATAGAGGTCCTGCGCCTTCATGATCAGGCTTTTCCGTTCCGTCGGTCACGGCTCTCGTCGATGCCGCACTCGCCAAGTCGAGCCACTATAACTCTGGAAATTGCGACGATGCATTACCCGTATCGGCGCGCGCTACAGCTTCCGCCCTGTTGAGCATGCGCTTTCATGGCGATTATTGATCCCGAGAGGCCTGATTCAAGTTCAGTAGTGTCCAAATTGCGATGTGTTGGGATGTTGCGTATGCAGCCTCCGCATCGCGCCGCAGCGCTTGTGATTAACGCACAAGCGCGGAATAGAGCTTCATGTGCAGGTCGGCGATATGGTCCATGCCGTAATGCATTCTTACGCGTTCCGCGGCGGCGCGGCCCATTGCTTCGCGTTCTTCGCGCGACAAGGCGAGCGCCTCGCGGAGCCGATCGACAAATGCGTGCCGGTTTCCGGGAGCAAAAAGCAGGCCTGTAACGCCATCCTCGACAATGTCGCTTACGCCGCTGACATGCGAGGTCAGCGGCGGCACTGAATGGCTCATGGCTTCCAGCAGGGCATTCGACATGCCTTCGGACGTCGACGTGGAGACGTAGAAATCCGCCTCGGCAAGGCAGGGGGCCACGTCTTCGACCCTGCCTGCAAACCTGATCCTGCCCTCGATGCCGCGCCGCGCCGCCTGCGCCTTGAGCGACGGGCCGCAATCCCCTTCGCCGACCAGGATAAGCTCTGCCGGCACGTCGCCCGGCAATTCTGCGAAGCCGTCGATCATCAGGTCGAGCGCCTTTTCCGAATCCAGCCGTCCTAGATAAACGAAGCGCCGAACCGCTTCGTTGCGTCGCCGGGCTGTCTCGGGCAGAGGCATCACGACGCCGTTGGGGATGCGATGAACCTTCGACTGCGGTACGCCGCGAGCCTCCAGGTCTTCGGCAATCTCCCTGCTATTGGCAACGAACCCCGTCGTCAGGCGTTCGATGAGCCAGGCGCACAAGGGACCGATGAGCTTTTTCTTGCGCACGACGCCGAGATCGAAATGGCCGCCGCCGCGACCGATCTTGACCAGTGACGGCTTGCGCGCGAACGCCGCGCCGAGCAAGGGGCCGACGGCATGGAGGCGACCATGAATGACATGCACGACGTCGTAGCTTCCGCCGCGCCTGGCGATCCACGCGGCCGACCTGAGCGTCCATGTCAGGAAAGACAGCATGTACCGCCCGCCAAGGTTCGGGAGGTGGGGTTGTCTGAGCCGATGAATGCGCACGGCGCCGGCGGATTCCTGACGAGGCGTCAATTTGCCGATGCAAGGCGTCAGGATGGTGACTTCCGCGCCGCGTGCCGAAAGCGCCGCGCTGAGCTTGCGAGTCTGCTGTTCCGCACCGCCGAAGGTCTCCGGCAGATAGGTGGGCAGGACCAGCAATACGCGCAAAGGAGCTCTCATGGATTGAATTGGAACGGTGAGGTGATTGCGGAGGCGAGGAAGCGATCGCGTCTCAAGGCCGGGCGCCGGTAAATTAGCCCCCATTTGGGTTCATTATGGCTTTCGGCCTCGAACTGGCGCACTTTATCATTGTCAGGAATATCTCCAATGGCTCAGTTCAGGCGTCGATGCCCAAAATCGTCCATATCATTACCCGTTTCGTGAATGGCGGTGCGGACGAGAACACGCTGCTGACGTGTAATGCGCAGGCGGAGGCGCATGATGTGACGCTGATCCATGGCGCCGAGAACTCAGGCCGCATGATCGCTCAGCTCGATGCGCGGGTGCGCAGGATCTGCGTTCCCTCGCTCGTTCGCGAGATTGCGCCGGCAAAGGATCTTGCGGCGCTGGCCCGGTTGTCGGTTCACCTGCGCCGGTTGCGGCCCGATATCGTTCACACCCATACGAGCAAGGCCGGCGTCATCGGACGCATGGCGGCGTTGGCGGCGCCGGGCGCGGCAATCGTGCACGGCGTCCATATTCTCTCCTTCAATGCGGAAGGCGGTGTCAGGCGCCGGCTCTATCTCGGCCTCGAAAGGCTGGTGGCGCCTGTCACGCATGCCTTCATCAATGTCAGCGAGGGTATGCGGGAGGAATGTCTTCAGCATGGCCTTGGCGAGGCCGCGCGCCACTGGGTGATTGCAAGCGGCATGGAGGTCGACCGGTTTCGCGGAGCGTCGCCTGCCGACTTTCCGTCCGCCCGTTCTGGCGGCGAACGCCCCATCCGCATCTGCTATGTAGCGGCGCTGGAGCGGCGCAAACGCCACCGGGAACTGTTGAAGGCCGTCGTCCCGCTTCTGCGTATGTATCCGCATGTGGAACTGATATTGGCGGGCGAAGGACCGGAGCGTGCCGGGCTCGAAGCTGCGGCGAGAGAGGCTGGCATCGAGAGCCAGGTTCAATTTCTTGGATTCCGCGACGATATCGAATCCGTTCTCGCCGCCAGCGACATCTGCGTTTTCACCTCCGAGCGCGAGGGGCTGCCGCGCGCTCTCATACAGTATGCGCTGGCGGGAAAGCCGATCGTTGCAACCCGGCTTCCGGGTATCGAGCGCGTCCTGCGCGACGGATCCAACGGCTACGTCGTGAGCGCCGATGCATTCGACGAATTTGCCACCCGGCTGCAAGCGCTCATTCTCGATCGTGACTTGCGGGCGAGGATGGCGGCGCAGAGCCAATCCATTGATTTCTCCGATTGGGATGGCCAGCGCATGACGGGGCAGCTGGAAGCGGTATACCGGAAGCTGCTGTCGGGGAGGACGCGGGGCGGGCGCGGGAGCCGCGACGCGCAAAGGACAGGAGATGTGGCATGACCTATCTTCTGCCCATCAGTCTTCTCACGCTTTTCACGGCGCTCAAAATAGGTACGGGCATCGTCGTGCTGCGCCCGTTCGATGCTGTCGTGGTGCTTATGGCCCTCGCCGTCGCGGTAACGCCGCTGTCCGGCCTGCGGCCGCGCCCGTTTGGATTGTTCGTTCTCCTGCCGTTTTTTGTGTGGCATGTGCTCTCCGCGCTCACGCTCGGCGCGGGAAATGGCATTCGGGAGGCATTGCAGATCACGTTGATGACCGGCTTTGCAGCGACGATCATGCTCAGTGTCGAGCGCATAGATTATCGGATTGCGGGCAGGGTCATGATCGCCGGTCTTGCTTTCGTTCTTGCCTACAACATCATCTGGCACGTCTCTCATGGTTACGGGGTGGGCTGGAAGCACCTCAACAATCCAAAGGCGGTCTTCGGCTATTTGCCGATGGCGCTTGGATGTCTTCTTCTCTTTGCGGCTCCGGCGCAGCGCCGTCTGTACTGGCTCCTTTGGGCAGGACTTCTGGTCATCATTGTCCTTTCCACAGAGCGCAAGGCGCTGATCATCTACCTCATTCTGACCGCGATGTTTCTTGCGCGCGGACGCGTTCTTGCCGCGCTTCCGGTGGTTGGGCTCGGTGTGATGGGCCTCGTCGTGATTATCAACCTGTTTGCGGCGCAGGATTTTACGCGCCAGCTTCGCACCCTGTTCAATCCGATCGAGGCTGGCGCCTCCGCGGCGCTGGTAGCCCGCGGTGTGACGCCGGAATCGCTCAGCAATGCCCAACGGACATTCTCTTTCAATGTGGCGAACAGCTACTTCAGAGAGTCGCCCGTCATAGGCATTGGCACCAATGGCTATTTTGAGAGGGTACAGAAGCAATATTCCTATCTGCCCGCCTATATGCGGCTCGGCATCCACAACGAGTTCCTGCGCGTTGCTACGGAGAATGGCATTGTCGGCCTTGTTCTTTATGCGGCGATCCTGATTTTTTCCTGGGTGAGGTTGCGTCGTTGCTTGCGCCATCTCCGATCCGTTGGCCGGATCACGAAGGCGCAGGAATACGTGATGCCTTTTGTGCTGTTCACGGCACCATTCATGTATCTCGCGTTTGACGCCTCGGGGACGCCATCTTTCGCGGTCCTGACTATTGTCACATTCATGCCTGATCTCGCGTTTGCGGCGCTGCGTCAGCGTCCGGTCAAGATGGCGGTGCCGTCAGGTGCACGACAAGAGGGCGTGCGGCGCGTAGGCGCCGAGCCGCTTGCTGCGGAGTGAAGATGCATATCTCCGTCATCATGACCTGTCACAATGAGGAGCGCTTCGTAGAGCAGGCAATCCGTAGCGTCGTCGCGCAGACGGCGCGCGGCGACATCGACGAGATCCTCGTCGTCGACGATGGGTCGACAGATGGCTCGGCAGCGCTGCTGAAGAAGCTCGCCACCGAAATTCCGGAACTCAGGATTGTTACGCTCTCCGGGGTTGGGCTGCCGGCCGCGCGCAATCGCGCCATCCGCGAAACGCGCGGCGATCTGATTGCCATTCTGGATGGTGACGATTTCTGGGCGCCGGATAAGCTTGCGCGCCAGTGCCCGGCCTTCGATCTCGACGAGAGGATAGGGCTTGTCTACAGCGATTATGTCGACTTCACTCGGGCCGATCTTTCTGATGCGCAGCCCATTGCGGTGCGGCGCTTCAGCGAGACGACTCCTGACATGCTTGCGGAGTACTTCGTTCATGATGGGCCGATCGTGCCGTCTGCCGTCGTTCTGAGACGCGCGGCTCTCGACGAGGTCGGGCTTTTCGACGAGGACATTCGTCTC
Source organism: Parvibaculum sp. (assembly GCF_039680535.1). Taxonomy (GTDB): domain Bacteria; phylum Pseudomonadota; class Alphaproteobacteria; order Parvibaculales; family Parvibaculaceae; genus Parvibaculum. The sequence continues at coordinate 354,036 of NZ_JBDKSS010000013.1, forward strand.
GGCGAAGATACGGAAATGTTCCTGCGCCTCGCAGAGAGATGGAAGTTCAGGCACGTGCCGGGTGCTCTCTGCTTCAAGAGACGCCACAGCTCCAATCTCACCCGGCGTCTGGACACCCTGTTGCCCGTAGCGGCGCGTATGACGGAACGCTTCGTCGCGCGCAATCCCCGGCTGGCCCCGTTAGCTGACCGCCGTATGGCGCGGCGTTACGCGCGGACCGGAAACGACTGCGCGCAGCACGGGGAGAAGCGGAAGGCAATTACGTTGCTCATCAAGGCGATCCGTCTCGATCCGCTTTTCTGGCGTCCATATGTCTATCTCGTGCTTGCGCTTGTGCCCCGCCGCCTGAGTGGCTTCCTTCGCCTTGCTGCGAAAGCGGTATTTCATTTCCGTCGTATTTCGTCCAAGCCTGAATCCGCGCTCTAGATTCGCGGGACCTCACTTCCAGTAGGCGATGCCCATGCTTGCTTCACTTGCCGAAATCGAACATCTGCTGCGCAAGCCGGGCTCGCCCGAGGAGCCTGTCGAACTCCAATGCGCGCATGGTTCTGTGACGGCTGCGGCGGCAAATGACGAGGCGTTCCCGGTTGTGCAGGGGCAGCCCGTTCTCGTGGATTTCTCCGATAGCGTCGTGAGGCCTGAATGGTTCGCGAAGGTGCAGGAGAGCTATTCGTTGATCGGCACGCGAAGAAAGGTGTCGCGGATCATAAAGGGGCGGCTTTTCGGAACGGCGGGTGTCAGTTCGCGTAATTTCGCCCGGCTTCGCGATCTTCTTGAATCCGCATTGGCGGAGCGGCCGGTGGTGCTCATGGTCGGCGCGGCCACCAAGGGGATGGGCACGGATATCCTCTATTCCGACGCCGCCATCAGGCAGATTGCGTTCGACGTCTATCCATCGGCACTCACCAATTTTGTTGCCGACGCGCATAAGATCCCCCTCGCAAGCCATAGCGTCGACGCCGTGTGCATCCAGGCGGTGCTCGAACATGTGCTTGATCCGCGGCAGGTTGTGGCCGAAGTCGATCGAGTGTTGAAGCCCGGCGGCCTCGTATATGCCGAGACACCCTTCATGCAGCAGGTGCATGAGGGTGCCTATGATTTCACGCGGTTTACCGAGCTGGGGCACCGATGGCTCTGGCGGAATTTCGAGACGCTGGAGCGCGGCGCTCTCGGCGGGCCGGGCTTGTCGCTCTACTGGTCGGTGAAATATTTCCTGCGCGGACTGACACGCAGCAAGGCTGTCGCGGATGTGGCGAGCATTCCGTTCGGTGTCTTCGCGCTGCTCGACCGGCTCATTCCGGAAGCACATAGGGTCGATGGTGCGAACGGAGCCTATTTTCTGGGCCGCAAGGGCTCTCATGCTCTGGCGGTGGGGGAAGTCATTGCCGAGTACCGGGGAGCGCAGCGTTGATGGGGGGCGAGCGAATTGCGGATTTAGCCAGGCGATATTGGCTTGAGGCGTCGGTATTCCTCATCGCCAATGGATTCCTTGTCGCAGTGCTCGGCCTCAATTCGCGGCCTGTCGGGCTCGCCGCATGGACGTCGAAAGCGGCGGAGCTTGCCGCGTTCTCGTTGCCTCAGAGCAACTTCTACCCTATCGGTCCGGCGCTGCTCTTCTTCCCATTTCACATACTGGGCCTGAATGCCGTCTGGCCGCTCTTTTTTTATTTCAACATTGGGCTCTTTCTCTACGCGCAGATTTGCTGGCGGATTGAGAACAGGTTCGTTGGCAGGATGGCGCTTCTGGCTATTCTGCTTAATCCCTATTTTTTCTGGCTCCTGAAATCCTCTCAGGACACGGTGCTGCAATTCGCGCTTCTCACGGCGGCGCTTAGATGCCTCATCGCGCGAAGGCTCGTGGCTTACAGCTTGCTCGCCGTGCTTGCGTCGGTCGTTCGTTCGACGGACATCTTCGTTTTCGCCGGACTGGCGCTGCTCATGTATTTTCAGGAGCGGCGCGCCATCTGGGCTCTCTTTCCGGCTCTTTATGCAATCGTCATCATGTTCAATTTTGCCCAGTACGGCAGCGTGTCGCCGTCGCTGAACGGCGGATATAATGTCTTTCTCGGCCAGCACCCGCTCTATTCGGTCGCCCATCCGCGTTATGACATTGATAAATTCTTCGAGCGTGAAGGGCATGGCGATCCCAATGCGCTTTTCGGGATGCCGCGTACGCTGGCGAATGAGAAGCAGCTCGATGAGAAATATCGCAGCCTCGGCCTTTCCTTCATCGCCGAAAATCCGCAGCGCTTTATCTACATCTCGGCCATCAAGCTCGAGAATTGGCTGTTCAACTTCGAGAAGGTGCCGAACCTGTCGGGCGACTTCTATCTGTCGAAAGATGGGAAACAGGTTGTTGTGGCATCGCTGAGAAGCCACGGGCTCGCGGTCGATGCCGCCTATATCGTCTACAAGATATTCTACAATCTCCTCTTTGCGGTTGCCTTGTTCCTTGCCGCAATGGCGCCGCGATATGCGCTTCGAAGTCCATATCTCCCGTTGCTGCTGCCGATGTTCTTCGTCGCGCCCGTTATTCTCCTGACCTTTCCCGATACGCGGTTCAAGATCGTCTATGAAGTTCTGGCCCTGCCGGCCATACTTGTCTTCGCCGCGGAGGCGGGTGCAAGACTGAAGGTGCGAACTGACGGGACGCAGGTCTGAACGGCAATGGCGCGCATCCTTTATGTGATTAATGGCTTTGATCCGGGTGGCGCCGAGCACGGACTTCTCATGCTCATTCGCAACGGGTTCTTCGCCGGGCATGAACTTGCAGTGATGGGCTTCTGTCATGGGCGCGGTGCGCTGGCGGAGGAAATTGCAGCGGCGCTCGGGGCCTCCCGACTCGAGATTGTGACGCCGGGCAAGGTCCTCACGCTCAGAGGCTGCTATCGCGGGGCGATTGCCTTGTGGCAAGCGCTGCGACGGCAGAGGCCCGACCTGGTGGTGCTTTCCCTGAAGCAGGCAAATGTTGTCGGGCGGGCGGTGCTCTGTGCGTTCCCTGGCATCCGCTGCATCTCGTTCGAGCACATAGCGCGGTACAGGGCGCGGCGGGCGGAGCGCATCTACCGCTATCTCCTCTGGCTGCTCTCCTTTCGGGTGGATGAAATCTGGGCCGATTGTCAGGAGACGCTGCGCGAGACGCGCCGCTACTTCATTCCGCGTCGCCGGCGGGAGACAGTGGTGCCGCTCTTTCAGGCCGACGCAAAAGTGGAAAAGACCGATTACGAAATCGCCGGTCCGATCCGGATCGCGGGCGCCGGTCGTCTCGTCGACCGGAAGAATTTCGACGTGCTTATCGACGCGGTATCGCGCTTGAGAGGCGAGGGGATGGACACTCGGCTCGATATCTTCGGCGACGGACCGGAGGAAGCTGCACTGGCGCGGAAGATCGACGCCGAAGGGTTGGCGGAAGCGGTCCGGCTTCGCGGCTATAGGGGCGACTGGCTGGCGCAGGCCGCCGGCTGCGATGTCTTTGTCAATATGAGCGACACGGAGGGCTTCTGCATCGTGGTCGCGGAGGCCCTGTCTGTCGGTCTGCCGGTCATTGCTACCAATGTGGGCGGAATTCGAGATTACGGCGTCGATGGATTGAATATGCTAAAGCTGCCAGCCGTCGAATCGTCCTTGCTCGTGTCGGCGATCCGGCAGCTTGTTGCCGATAAGGCCCTCAGGCGGCGTTTGGGTGAGCGTGGCCGCGTCGACATGCGTCGCGATTATTCGGCTGAAGCAATCGCGAGCTGCGGGGGCAGTGTTCTTGGGGAGGCGTGATGGATTCTTCCAGCTTTTTGCTTTCCGGTCGCCGTAGCGAAGGCATTGCCCTTGCGATAATCGCGCAGGTAGCGTCGGTGTTTCTGGTGCTTCGGTTCATCGGCATTCACGCCTGGGACGATGGCGCCATCACCCTTGCGTTTTCAAAGACCTTTGCCGAAACAGGCCGCATCGCGCTGACCGCCTCTTCAGAGCAGGTCGAGGGATTTTCGTCGATTTCGTGGTTCCTTCTTAATGCCCTTGCCGCCCTGTTCCGGCCGGGATTTGAGCAGGCGATCGCAATCAGCCAGCTATTCGCAGCTGCCTTTGTGACGGTCTCTCTGTTCTTTCTGAGCAAGCTGTGTCGTGCGCTTGCCTTTCCACCACTTGCGGAGGGGGTGACGCTGGTCTGCTTCGCAATATCCGGCGCCACCATTGCGGAAACCGCCAACGGCATGGAGATGACCCTGCTCGCGGCCTCCGCGCTCGCACTCGTTCATGCGACTTATTTCGTGCCGCATCGCGCCTTGGCGATACTTGCTCTCATCCTGTTTGTGACGACGCGGTTCGAGGCGATCTTCTATCTTGCCTTCCTGCTGCTTCCCCTGTGGTTTCGCGGCAGGCGCATCGAAATGCTTCTGTGGGCGGCCCTTGGTGGGGCGGTATTTCTGGGCCTGGCGGGCCTCAGGTGGATCATGTTCTCAGACATCCTGCCCAACACCATTTGGGCAAAGATGCATGAGCCCTATAGCGTGCATGGTCTGCGAGGCTTTACGCGGCGAATAGAAGCGGCGTTTGAATTGCCGAGGCTCGTATTTCCGTTGCTTCTGGCGACGGGCGTCGGAGCGGCTATTCAATGGAAGCGCCAGCGTCGTCTGACATGGCCTGCGGACTGGAAGGCAGGCCATGTCGACCTGTTGCTGATGCCCGTCATTGCTGCGGAAATTTTTTCGTTCGTAAGCAGCAAGAACTGGGGCTATGCCGGCAGGATGCAGTTTTTTGCGTTGCCTTTTGCGCTGCTGCTGATCGTTCAGGTCTTGCTTCGGATGGGGCTTTTTGCCGATAGCAGGAGGCGCATTGCCATTTCGCTGTTCATCGTGACGATCGGCCTTTCCTGGTGGAACAGCGCGAGAATCCATTTTTCCGAGATGTTTTATGAGGCGACCGGCAGCGCATATTTTGAGGCCGGGAGATCGCTCGTTACGCCGGCGACTTTCCGGGATGTCGGCTTGAAAGTCGAAGACATCCGGCAGGTACTGGACAAGCCGGTGATCGTCTACATGACGCCTGATGTAGGCGGCGTAGGTCTTTGCTGCTCGAATATTCGCGTGGTCGACATAGCCATGCTGACCAATCGTACATTGGCCCGCGGAGGTTATGGCGCATTGCCTTCGGTGTTGCAGGATGAGCGGCCGGATGTCATCGAAGTGCACGAGGTCTGGGCGACGGATTCGAAGATTTATGAAACCCGCCCGTTCGCAGAGAGCTATGAGCCGCTGGTCGTTGGTGGCACAAGGTTTTATCTGCGAAAAGACGTGTTGGAAAAGGTGAAGCGGTCCGGTCTCGCGCAATAGGCCGATATCGCCCCACGCTCACATATGTGAAGCCCTGTCGCGCGGCTTTCGCGGGCTTGTAGAGGTTGTGCTGTTCAATCTGGACCGGCGCCATCATTATAGCCGGCGCGGTGCGGAATATTCTGACTTCAATCCGAGATAAGCCCGCGACGATCAAGATATCAGAGGCGGCATCAGACCGGATCGGCGGCTCATCTCATATTCGTTTGCGGCTGTCTCCGTGCGACGCGCCGCTTGGCCAGGCCGTTGAAATACGCGCGCCCTGGCTCCTCCACGTAGCGGTAAGTGAGGGCCGATATGGAGACGACGAGCGCCAGGTAGGCGATGGTGAATAGGTCCATCATCCACGCATTTCCAAGCGTCAGCATTTCAAACTTGTGGCTCTGATATGCCGTCGGAATCATGAGGTTGATGTGGAGCAATTGCTGCAGGACGCGGCTCGTCCCACCAATGATGGCCAGAACAAAAGCATGCACCAGGTAAATCGAAAATGACCACTGTCCGAGGTAGTGAAAGGGCTTTGTCTTCATAAGCCGGGAGACGGAACCTCTCTCTCGGGCAAACAGGAAGACCGAGAAGCCGAAGACAACCGGCGTGAACATATCGGTGACCATGAGATGCAAACAGGAGACGTAAGCGCCGATCCCGATGAGTGTCGCGATTTCTACGAGGCTGGATAGCGGTATGTCACCTTTGTGGAGTTTTTCATGGAGTGCGTACGTGATCACGCCGGCAAAGAAGCCGTAGAGGCATTTGAATATGCCGTAGTCATAAGTGGCGCCAAGGCTTCCATGGTTGAATGTCTCAAGAGTGCCGATCGACAGCGCAATGATGAGTATCGAGCAAAGAAGGAGATGGCGCCGGAATGCCACAAGTGTCAGGGCAAAAACGACGTTTGCCCAGAGTTCGGTGCTGATGCTCCAGCTTGGGCCGTTCCATGTGTAGGTGGAATGAAGCCCAAGCGAGTGAACCAGTAAAATATTGGTGGCTATTGCGAATGGCTCCGTCGGGCCTGTAAACGGCGCGTCGCCTGCGGTGACGTGCAGAAACGCCATCGTGCCCCACTTCACACATTCAAGGCCGACAAAGAGGCTTAGCATGAAGATATGAAGGGGCCACAGACGCCCTACGCGACGGACAAGAAAGTCAGCCGCGTCGCCGGGCGTTGTGACCCGATCGTTATATGCGTGCGCCAACACGAAGCCGCTGAGAACAAAGAAGAAGTCGACAAATGCTCCAGCATTTCGGATTGGTGGAAAGTAGAAAATGTGGCTCGCCGCGGAAAGGTGAAACAGCGCTACAAGAATGGCGCAAATTCCGCGCCATCCATCGAGTACTGCAAACCTGTTCATCGATCAGCGCCCCACGCTCACATATGTGAAACCCTGTCGTGCCACTTCGGCGGGTTCGTAGATGTTGCGCAGGTCGATCAGGACCGGCGCCTTGAGGGCCTGCTTCAGGCGCGGCAGGTCGAGGGCGCGATAGGCGTTCCATTCGGTGATGATGACCACGGCATCGGCGCCTTTCCCCGCGTCATAGGGGCCGTCGCAATAGGTAATGGACTCGGGCAGGAGATGCTTTGCCTCCTTCATGCCTTGCGGATCATGCGCACGGATCCTCGCACCTCTGGCGATGAGGCCAGGCACGATGTCGAGCGACGGCGCATCGCGCATGTCGTCTGTCTCCGGCTTGAACGTCAGGCCGAGCACGGCGATGGTCTTTCCGTCGACCGAACCGCCGCAGGCCTCAATCACCTTGTCGACCATCTTCAGCTTGCGCTTGGTGTTGACCTCGACGACCGTTTCCACGATGTGGATCGGCGCGCCGAACTGCTGCGCAGTGCGAACAAGCGCCAGCGTGTCTTTCGGGAAGCAGGAGCCGCCATAACCGGGGCCCGCATGGAGGAACTTCTTGCCGATGCGGCCGTCAAGGCCGATGCCGCGCGACACGTCCTGCACGTTCGCCCCTGTCTTCTCGCAAAGATCGGCGATTTCGTTGATGAAGGTGATCTTGGTCGCGAGGAAGGCGTTGGCCGCATATTTGATCAATTCGGAGGTGCGGCGGTTCGTGAAGAGAAGGGGCGTCTCATTCAGATAGAGCGGCCGATAGAGCTTGCGCATCACCTCCCGCGCGCGCTCGTCCTCTGCGCCGACCACGACGCGGTCCGGACGCTTGAAGTCGTCGATTGCCGCGCCTTCGCGCAGGAATTCGGGATTGGAGGCGACGGAGAAATCGCCGTCGGGCCGGACGCGGCGGACGATGCGCTCGACCTCGTCGGCCGTTCCGACCGGCACGGTCGATTTTGTGACGATGACTGTATAGCCCGTCATCGCCCGGGCGATATCCTCGGCAGCCGCATAGACGTAGGAGAGGTCCGCATGGCCATCGCCTCGCCGCGTCGGCGTGCCCACGGCGATGAACACGGCATCGGCGCCCGCGACACCTTCGGCAATATCGGTGGTGAAGGAAAGGCGGCCTGCGAAACGGTTGCCATTGACCAGCACGTCGAGCCCGGGCTCATAGATCGGGATCTCACCCCGGTTCAGGGCCTCGATCTTGGCGGTATTGGTGTCGATGCACACGACCTGATGACCGAAATCGGCAAAACATGCACCTGAAACCAGCCCGACATATCCGGCCCCGATCATCGCGACTTTCATAACGTGTCTCGTCCTTTCATCTTCCGCTCCGGCGGCAGCGCTTCCTGCTTTCGGTCCATCGCTGGACCAAATTCAGGGGCGCCGCCGCCGGCCGGCATATTGCCATGTCTTTGCTGTCAGGCGAATGTAGAAAACGCTGTCGCCACCGTAGTGGACCTGTCGGGCGACCATTTCACCCCGGTTGGACCGATGCATCGAGGCGCACCCGGTCGACGATGATGAGCCTTTGAGGGAAGCATGACGATCTTGGTCACTGGAGCCGCCGGTTTCATCGGGAGCCATGTGTGCCGGCACCTTCTCGACCGTGGCGAGGAAGTCGTCGGGATCGATGATCTCAACGCCTATTACGACCCGAAGCTCAAGGATGCCCGGCTCGAATGGCTCGTCGGCTCGAAGGGGTTTACCTTTCTCAAGGGCGACATTGCGGATGCCGCCGCTCTCGCGGAGGCGGTCGGCGGGCGAAACATCGTCAAGGTGGTGCATCTCGCCGCTCAGGCCGGGGTGCGCTATTCGCTTGAGAATCCCCGCGCCTATATCCGTTCGAACGTCGCGGGACAGCTCGAGATCCTCGAACTCTGCCGCCATCTCAAATCTCTCGAGCATCTTGTTTATGCGTCATCGAGCTCCGTCTATGGCGGAAACGACAAGGTTCCTTTCCATGAAAGCGACCCCGTCGATACGCCTGTTTCGCTCTATGCCGCGACGAAGAAGGCCGATGAGCTGATGGGGCACGCCTATGCGCATCTCTTCGGCATACCGCAGACGGGCCTGCGCTATTTCACCGTATACGGACCATGGGGCCGGCCCGATATGGCCTATTGGAAATTTACCAAGGCAATCCTCGAGGGAAAATCCATCGAGGTATTCAATCATGGCGAGATGTGGCGCGACTTCACCTATGTCGACGATATTGTAAAGGGAACCGTGGCGGTGCTGGATCGTCCGCCCTCCGGCGACGGCGTTCCGCACAGGATCTACAATATCGGTAACAACAGCCCCGAAAACCTGTCGCGGTTCATCGACATTCTCGAAGAGATCATCGGCGTGAAGGCGGTGCGCGTCCTGTCGCCCATGCAGCCGGGCGATGTGGTTCGGACCTATGCCGATATTTCCGCGCTCGAACGCGACTTCTCCTTCAAGCCGAGCACCTCGCTTCAATCGGGGCTGACCAGCTTCGTTGCCTGGTATCGCGACTACTTCGACATCTGAGACGTTGCTGGTTTCACAGCCGTACAAACCCTAAACTCTCTGCAATCCGGCGGGGGCCGGTGTGCATGAGGGGCGGGGATGAGGCGTGTTCTGGCGATTGGTCTGGACGGCTTCGACATAGGGCTGGGAGAACGCCTCATGTCGCAAGGCCGTCTGCCAAACCTGCAACGCCTGCGCGCGGACGGAGCTTCATTCCTGCTCGATCATGGGCGCGACAAGCTTTCGGGCCTTGCCTGGGAGCATGTGGCGAGCGGTCTCGCGCCGTCGGATGGCGGGCGCTGGTCGGCGGTCCGCTTCGATGCCGATGCCTGCGATGTGTTCCAGGATGAGGGGCGGGCGCCTTCTTTTCTGCCGCTGCTCGATCAGCCGGTCGTCGCGTTCGACCTTCCCTATTGCCATCTCCCGAGGGACGGGAAGGTGATGGGACTGGCGAATTGGGGCGCGCATGACCCCGGCGTTCCGACCCATGCCAATCCCCCCGGCCTTGCGGAGGAGATCGAAGCGCGTTTCGGTCCGTATCCGGCTGCGGACTTCATCTATGGCTTTTGCTGGCCTTCGGTCGCGAAGACCGAGGCGTTGAGCGCGGGGCTGGTCGCCGCCGTCGAAAAGCGCAAGGAGATCGCACTCTGGCTCCTTGGCGAGCGCTTGCCCGACTGGAACCTCGCGATCATCGTTCCCTCGGAAGCGCATTCTGGCGCGGAGCCGCTCTGGCACGGGGTCGATCCGGCTCATCCTCTCCATGCCCATCCCTCCGCCACGGCGGCGCGGGATGGCCTCATCGCGATATATGAAGCGCTTGACCGATTGGTCGGGAGCCTCGCCGACGCGTTTCCCGACGCGGCCCTGCTTGCCTTTTCCATGCATGGCATGGGCGCGAACGAGGCCGACGTGCCGGCCATGGCGCTGCTGCCGGAGCTTCTCTATCGCCGTGCCTTTGGCAAGCCATGGATGCGGGCGTTCATTCCCGAGGAGCGGCTCCCGGACGGGACGCCGCTCTTGCGCGAAGACGAGACATGGGAGCAGCTCCTTCGCAGGCTTGTGCCTTCGCCGGATGCGCCGCGCGGGTTCAGAAGGACGCTTGCGAAAATGGGCCTTGGGCCGAGAGGCGGGATGGAAGCGTTGCGTCGGCTTCACGCGCCCGGCCGCATTGGCTGGATGCCGGCGACGCGCTATCGGCCCTTCTGGCCGCGCATGGATGCATTCGCTCTTCCTGCATTCTATGACGGCCAGATTCGCATCAATCTCGAAGGCAGGGAGGCGCAGGGCCGCGTGCCCGCATCGCATTATGAAGCGCTTCTGGCGGAGCTCGAAGCGCTTCTCTCGGAATGCCGCAATCCGTTGACCGGGGGGGCGGCCATTCGTGAGACCTACAGACCGGCAAAAGCAGCGCAGGAAATCGGACCCTACGAGGCCGACCTCTATGTGCTCTTTGAACCGAATCTGGTGGGGCTCCAGCATCCTGGCCTCGGAACCGTCGGCCCGCTGCCCTGGCGCCGGACGGGAGGCCATTCGGGCGATTGGGGCTTTCTTTTCGGTGCGGGGCCAGGCGTTCCGAGGGGGGCGAATGGAACCGCCAGTTCCTTCGACGTGGTCCCGACGCTGATCGCGATGCTCGGCGGGGATCCGAACCTTGTCCGAAGCGGCAGCCCATTGTTCAACCCTGCCTGACAGACGAAAATGCAATCCATGTGTTATGTGTCGGATGGGGCGCCCGACCGAACTTCGCCCCCTGAAGGGATATTGAGATGAGCTTCCGGACCTATTGTCTCGACAGCGCGCGATTGCTTGAGGAGACGGCGAACCATGTCTCCGACGCAACTGTCGAGGCGGCGATCGAGGCGACTGCCGGAGCGCTTCGGGCGAACAGGGCTCTGCTCGTCTGCGGCAATGGCGGTTCGGCCTCCGATGCCATGCACATCACGGGCGAGCTCGTCGGGCGCTTCCTGAAGGAGCGCCGCGCGCTCAAGGCGATCTGTCTGAGTTCCAATCCGGCGGTTCTGACGGCCTGGGCGAATGATTACAGCTACGACACGGTTTTCTCGCGTCAGGTAGAGGCCTTCGGCGAACCGGGCGGCGTTCTGCTCGGTCTTTCGACATCGGGAAATTCGGTCAATGTCGTCAAGGCGTTCGAAGAGGCGAAGAAGATCGGCATGACGACCATCGCCATGACCGGGCGCGGCGGCGGCAAGCTGGCGGCGCTTTCCGACATTCTGCTCGACGTGCCGTCGCATTCGACGCCAGCCATTCAGCAGGCGCATATCTGTCTTTACCATTATCTCTGCGAGATGGTGGAAGCGCGCTGCCTCGCCTGAAAGCCGCCTTCAATAGGCGGGGCGGTATATGTCTTTCGCCACCCAGAGATTGTGGTAATTGTTCCCCGTCGAGATGCCGAGTTCGGCAATCGTTCCTGGTACGGTCTTTCTCTTGATGGCAATCGTCTGGCCGAAAGACGTCATGCAGTGATATTTCGGTTCGCCGGGGCGCGTCGGCTCGCGCCACATGGCGCGACCCATGATCAGCTCCTCAGCCTCGCATGTCAGCGCGATCGCCTTGCCGAAAAGCGTCGGTCCTGTCGGGCAGAGCGATGACGGGCCGTAATATTGGCTGCGCACATTCGCGCAGACGAGTTCGATAGCCTTGGCGAGCGCCTTGTGCCGGGGCGGTGCCGCAAAGATTCCGTTGCTCGTATCCCAGGGTGTCGAGGACATGAAGTCGCGGAAGATCGCGAGCCTTTTGCCGTCGAAGTTCACGGGCTTCTGAAAGAAGAAGGACAGATCGGCGTAAACGCCGCCGTATTCGTGAAGAATGCAGTAGCGTGCGAGGTCGGCCTTGTAGGCGTAGGGCTTCAGGCTGTCGAAGGCGGTGAGCACCTCGGAGCCGTAGCGCGATTGCAGGAAGGCGCGCGCGGATTCCCCGTCGAAGAAATGGTGGTCAAGTCCGCGGTGCTGCTCCCTGAACGACGCAATGTTGGCCTGCACGAGTTCGGGCAGGGGGTGGTTTCCCCGGTCGTCAGCGGTGATGAGGATATTCGCAAGGATCACGATATCTGCCTGCTCCTGCCCGCATTCTGCTGAAGGCGGTCCATTCTTGCCCATCGACCGGTGCCGGAACAGAGGGGGAGGCCAAAAATCCTTCCGCCCAAGGGTATGAAGGGCCGTCACAAAAGGATATTTTCCGCCACAACATCCCTGAATTCAGAGGCCGAATAGTGTCATCCCTCTCGTCCAGTGCCGACAGATCCTCCGCTCGCGTAGCCCTTGTCACGGGTATCACAGGCCAGGATGGCGCCTATCTCGCACGCCTTCTTCTCGACAAGGGCTATGTCGTCCATGGCGTGAAGCGGCGCTCGTCGTCCTTCAACACGGGGCGTATCGACGATCTCTATCAGGATCCGCATATCGAAAGCGCGCGCCTCTTCCTCCATTATGGCGATCTGACGGATTCGTCCAATCTCATTCGCATCGTGCAGGAGACGAAGCCCGACGAGATCTACAATCTCGCCGCCCAAAGTCATGTTCAGGTGAGCTTCGAGACGCCGGAATACACGGCCAATTCGGATGCGCTGGGAACGCTGCGCCTGCTTGAGGCGATCCGCATTCTCGGCATGGAAAGATCGACGCGCTTCTATCAGGCGTCAACATCCGAACTTTACGGCCTCGTACAACAATCGCCCCAGAATGAGCGTACGCCCTTCTATCCGCGTTCGCCTTATGCCGCCGCCAAGCTTTACGCCTACTGGATCACGGTGAATTACCGCGAGGCCTATGACATGCATGCCTCGAACGGAATCCTCTTCAATCATGAAGGGCCAACGCGCGGCGAGACCTTCGTCACGCGAAAGATCACGCGTGCCGTTGCGGCCATTGAGCTTGGCCTTCAGGAAACGCTCTATCTCGGCAATCTCGATGCGCGTCGCGATTGGGGCCATGCGCGCGACTATGTTGAGGGCATGTGGCGTATTCTGCAGCAGGACGTGCCTGACGATTATGTGCTGGCCACGGGCGAAACCCATTCGGTGCGCGAGTTCGTGGAACTCGCCTTCGCCGAAACGGGCCGCAAGATCGTCTGGAAGGGCGAGGGTGTGGACGAGGTGGGCATCGATATGGATAGCGGCAAGACGCTGGTCCGGGTCGACCCGCGCTATTTCCGCCCGACCGAGGTCGATGTGCTGATCGGCGATGCGCGCAAGGCGCATCAGAAGCTTGGCTGGTCGCACACCACGACCTTCGGCGAACTGGTTGCGGAGATGGTGACCTCAGATCTCAAGGTCGTGGCGGACGAGGAAAGCCGGAAAGCGCGGCATGACTGAGCAGACGAGCTACCAGCTCGAGGGCAAGAAGGTTTTTGTCGCCGGCCATCGTGGCATGGTCGGCTCGGCCCTCCTGCGTCGGCTCGGCGGCGAATCCTGTGAAGTGCTGACGGTTGGGCGTGAGAGAGTCGATCTGCGGCGTCAGGCAGAAGTCGAAGACTGGATGGCTGCGGAAAAGCCGCAGGCGGTTTTTCTCTCGGCGGCGACGGTTGGGGGAATTCTGGCCAACGACGCACGGCCGGCCGAATTCATCTATGACAACATGATGATCGAGGCGAACATCATCCACGCAGCCTGGCGTATTGGTGTCGAGAAGCTGCTTTTTCTCGGTTCATCCTGCATCTATCCAAAGCTCGCGCCGCAGCCTCTGCGGGAAGACGCATTGCTGACAGGACCTCTCGAACCGACGAACCAATGGTATGCGGTGGCGAAGATTGCGGGCATCAAATTGTGCCAGGCCTATCGCCGTCAGTATGGATGCGATTTCATCTCGGCCATGCCCGCCAATCTTTACGGCGTCGGCGACAATTTCGATCTCGAATCCTCTCACGTCGTACCGGCGCTGATCGCGAAGATGCATGCCGCGAAGCTGGCGCATGCGCCATCCGTCGTCATCTGGGGCACGGGCGCGCCGCGGCGCGAGTTTCTTAGTGTCGAAGACTGCGCGGACGCGCTCGTCTTCCTCATGAAGAACTATTCCGGCGAAGACCAGGTGAATGTGGGCTCGGGCACGGATATGACGATCCGGGAACTCGCGGAGCTCATCAGGCGCGTTGTCGGATTCGAAGGAGAAATACTGACCGATCCGACGAGGCCCGACGGAACGCCGAAAAAGCTGCTCGATGTCTCGCGGCTCGAAGGCTGGGGCTGGCGCCCGGGCGTTTCGCTGGAACGCGGCATTTCAGATGTCTATCGCTGGTATTGCCAGACGCAGGGAGGCGCCGATGTCTGAGCCTCTGCGTCGGCCGCCGGTCGCCATGATTACCGGGATCACGGGTCAGGATGGCGGGTACCTCGCCGAACTGCTGCTGCGGCAAGGCTATGTCGTGCATGGCCTCGGCCGCGATCCGGAGAAACTGAGAGACAGTCGCCTGACGGAACTCGTCGGGACCAATCCCAACCTCGTCCTGCACGTCTGCGACATGGCGCAGGGCGGACGGCTTCATGAGCTTGTGGAGATGATTGCGCCCGATGAGATCTACAATCTCGCCGCACAAAGTCATGTCCAGAAGAGCTTCGAGGAGCCGGACTACACGATCGACGTCAACGCGACGGGGACGGTCCGTCTGCTGAAAGCAATCGTCAAGCTCGGCATGGAGCGCAGAACGCGCTTCTTCCAGGCTTCAAGCTCGGAGATGTTCGGCCACGCGACGGGCGGAATGCAGAACGAGGAGACGCCGTTTCATCCGCTGAATCCATATGCGGTCGCCAAGCATGCCGCCTTCGAGGCGACGATCAATTTTCGCGAGGCCTATGGGCTTCACGCATCGAACGGCATTTTGTTCAACCATGAAAGCCCGTACCGTGGCGCGGCCTTCGTGACGCGAAAGATTTCTCAGGCGGTCGCGGCGATCCATCTCGGTAGCGAGGAATGTCTGAAGCTCGGCAATCTCGACACCCGGCGCGATTGGGGCCATGCGCGCGATTATGTCGAGGGCATGCGGCTCATGCTGCAGCAGCCCGTGCCGGGAGATTATGTGCTGGCGACCGGCGTCAATCGGTCCGTACGCGAATTCGTGGAGACCGCCTTCCGTCAGGTTGGGCGCGTGATCGAATGGCGTGGCAGCGGTATTGAGGAAGAAGGCTTCGACGCAGCCAGCGGCCGTCGCCTCATCGCCATCGATCCGATGTTCTTCCGCCCGACCGATGTGAACGCGACGCTCGGCGATGCAGGCAAGGCCCGGAGGCTTTTCGGTTGGACGTCTGGAACCAGCTTCGAGCAACTCGTGCGTGAGATGGTGGAGGCAGATATTCGCCGTCTCGAAGCAGCGCCCCGCACCGCGGCGTTGCGTCCGGCATAGAACGGCAAGATTGCGCCTGCTCGAGCGGCTGACGGGCCTTTCACGTCTTATGCTTCGGGGGCGGACTTTGCTCCTATTCGGAGCAACTCCCTGAGGCGGCGCCGCGCAGAACGTGGGATCGTCCAACGGCGTGCGGCCGATTGGCAATCAGGCAATCGGCGCTTGCGTTTGGCTATGGTAAATGCACCAATTCACCATAGGGGGCGATCCCCGAAGGGTGTTTTCAGCGGGCTTGCGATTGTTGCGCCTGAAAGCGGTGGGGGCATGAGGGAACAGGGTACCGGATGGGCCGTCGGGCGTGCGTCGTGGGCGGAACGTGAAGTCCTGAGCGCCGCGGCCGTCGGTCATGCGTCGTTGAATGCGGTGCGGACCGCCAGCCGCTCCTCACGCCCCTTCATTCGCTCCAAGCGCGTGATTGCCGACAGCGTTGCGGCCTTCGACTTCCTCGTGGTGGTCGTCACCTGCGTCATGGCCAAATGGGCTTACGTCGATCGGTTTCTCCGTAGCGAGCAGGATATCGGCACCTATCTGGCGGCCGGGCTGATCGGCGCCTCGATCTCGTTCCTGTCGCTCAGAAACCAGAACCTCTACATTTTTGACACTCTGGTCAGCATGAGAGGGACGGTGAGGCGCATCGTGCTCGGCTTGGCGATTGCAGCCGTCAGCCTCATCAGCGCTGCCTATGTATTCAAGATTTCCGCGCATTTTTCTCGCGGCTGGTTCATCATCTGGTTCGCGCTCTCGGCGGCGCTGCTCCTCTCGGTTCATCTGGTGGTTTCCGCCTTGCTGCGGCGCTGGACGCGGGCCGGATATTTCGCGCGCCGTATCGCCATCTATGGCGGGGGCGAGATAGCCGGGCGACTGATTGAGCGGCTGAACTTCGGAAGCGATGGGCCTCGCCTGATCGGCGTGTTCGACGACCAGCCGTCCGCCGGCCCCCGGCCTGTTGCCATATCCGGCGGACTTTCAGACCTCATCAGCCTCGGCCAGGCCGAGCGCATCGACGAGGTGGTGATCGCGGTTCCGCTTGCGCAAGACCGCCGGATCGGCCGTCTTGTCGAAGAGCTTGCCATACTTCCGGCCGATATTCGTCTCTGCCCGGACATGACGGCCTTCAGCACACGGCCGACGGGGGTCGTCCACTACGACGGCGTGCCGGTTCTCGAAGTCGTTCGACGTCCGCTCGACAATTGGGGGCCGGTGATCAAGGTGATCGAAGACCGAATTCTCGCCGCGCTCCTGCTTGCCGCGGTATCGCCGGTCCTGCTTCTCATCGCGATGGCCATCCGCCTTGAAAGCGAGGGGCCTGTTCTCTTCCGTCAGCGCCGTCACGGCTTCAATCATCAGGTCTTTACGGTGCTGAAATTCCGCACCATGCGAGTGGCCGAAGATGGTCCGGTGGTGCGGCAGGCTCAGCCGAATGACTCGCGCGTGACGCGCGTGGGAAGGTTCTTGCGCCGCACGAGCCTCGATGAACTCCCGCAGCTCATCAACGTGCTCAGGGGGGAGATGTCGCTCGTCGGGCCGAGGCCCCATGCTCTGGCGCATAACGAGCATTTTTCGACCCTGGTCGAGCATTATGCGCGCCGGCACAAGATGCGGCCGGGAATGACCGGCTGGGCGCAGGTCAATGGGTGCCGCGGCGAAACCGACACGCAGGAAAAGATGCGCCGAAGGGTGGAGCTCGATCTTTACTATATCGAGAATTGGTCCCTCTGGTTCGACATCAGGATTCTGGCGCTGACCCCGTTTCTTGGGCTATTCCACAGGAACGCCTATTGAATAATTGTGGGGCCAAGCGCCCGGTTGATCCGGAGTCGGTGGAATGAGCGTACTGGTAACGGGCGGCGCCGGATATATCGGCAGCCACGCGGTGATCGATCTGTCGGCGGCAGGCGAAGAGGTCATCGTTCTCGACGACCTGTCGACAGGCTTCGACTGGGCCGTGCAGGTGCCTGACAATCTCTATATCGGCGACATTGCGGATGGAGCCCTCGTCGGACGCATCATTGCAGAGCGCAATGTCGAGGCGGTCGTTCATTTTGCCGGTTCGGTTGTGGTTCCCGAATCCGTCGCCGATCCTCTCAAATATTATCTGAACAACACGGCCAAATCGCGCAGCCTCATCGAGATATGCGTGAAGGGTGGCGTCAGACATTTCATCTTTTCGTCGACCGCCGCCGTTTACGGCATGACTGGCGAAGCCGCCGTCAGCGAGGACATGCCGCTCAATCCGATGTCGCCCTATGGCGCCTCCAAGCTGATGACGGAATGGATGCTGCGCGACACTGCCGCCGCGCACGATCTCACCTATGTCGCTCTGCGCTATTTCAATGTCGCGGGCGGCGACCCGCAGGGCCGCATCGGCCAGTCGACGGCCAATGCGACGCATCTCATCAAGGTTGCCTGCCAGACGGCGCTGGGGCAGCGGCCCTATATCGAGGTCTTCGGCGAGGACTATCCGACGAAAGACGGAACCTGCATACGGGATTACATTCATGTGAGCGATCTCGCCGCGGCCCACACCTCCGCCCTGACCTATCTCCGAAACGGCGGCGCGAGCCTTGTCGCTAATTGCGGCTACGGCCACGGCTTTTCGGTGCGTGAGGTCCTGCGCTCGGTCGAGCGGGCGGCGGGGCGTGAAATCGAGATTCGTCGGGCGCCGAGGCGACCGGGCGACCCGGCATCCGTCGTTTCAAATCCGGCGCGCCTCAAGGCGACGCTTGGCTGGGCGCCCAACTACGACGATCTCGACACGATCGTCAGCCACGCTCTTGCCTGGGAAATGAAATTGAGGGAGCGAAACCGCTAGACGGTTCGCCTGGCGCGTTTCGCTCCCGTCAGTCTGCGACGTCAGAAGTTGGCGATAAAGGTCAGCCGGACTTCGTTGTCGTGATAGTCGCGCGTGTCGTCGTTCGACCGGTTCATCTGGTAGGTGTAGTCGAGCTTCACGTCCGACTGGAACATCAGCGCGTCCTTGACCACGAGCGAGAGGCCCGGCTCAAGATGATTGTCGGTCCGGGTATCGCCGCCAACCAGGTGCTCCGAATAGTACCGCTGCCAGCCGGTCAGGGTCGGGCCCACGACGATGCTGTCCGCGACGGGGACGTAATAGGCGATTTCCGCACCCCATTCACGGTAGCGGCCGGGCTGGATTTCTTCCTGCGAGACGTCCGTTACGGAACCGTCGATGCCGCTCCACTTCAACCATGGGCCGATCGAGATCACGTCGCTTTCGGTCAGAATCGCGGGCACTGCAACGCGGCCCCGCACTTCGGCGTAATAGCCACTGTCCGGCGTGAAATAAGAGCCGAAGCTGCGGGCGCCGCCGCGAATACGCAGTGATTCGTAAGCGCCTGCGAAGCTGCCCTCGAATGTCGCGGTGAGATTGGCTTCGCGATAGTAGAGCTTGTTCGAGAGGTTGGTCGCCGCCACGCCCACAGCCGTATGCACCGAAAGGCCGGGCGTCAGGTCGAAGACCGGACCGGTCCCGACGCTGATGTGCTCATAATTCAGGTCGCTGTGATTGTTGATGTAATCGAAGCCGATTGAGCCAAGAGTGCGCCAGCCGAATGTGCCGGCGGAACGCTCGTCGCGGACGGCCAGATTCGCGAACACGCTCGGCGCGCTCTCCGCGTTGTTTGAAACATTGTCCGGGTTGGATTCCCAGGCCGTCCCGACCTCGAGCTTGAACTCGGTCGACGAGGGCTGGAGGACACGGCGCAGCCGCTGCAGCCCGAGACGCGCTTCCGCATTGTTCGGATCGTTGAGGAGGATGCGTTCATAGGCGGCCAGCGCGAGGCGCGGCTTGCCCTTCTGCTCCGCCACCTTTGCGTATTGCAGGTTCTTTGCGGCGTCGGTCGGATTGCTCAGAACAAGTTCGTAAGCTGACGAGAGCTCGTCCGAATGTGCGGCGGTGAAGGCGCCGCTGGTCAGCGCCACAACGCAAGCCGAAGCCAGAAAAAGCCGATTAAACACGATTTTGCCCCACCTTCGATGTCGGTTGCATTCCTCTAATGGTTTTTGTGCGGAAAATATACCGAAAAAAGTGCCTCCATTTTGTGCGACGCCGATTGCAGGGCGGGCATGTCGCTTTTATGAATGGTACGGCATGGCAAACTGACAAATTTTGTGATCGTGCCGGGTAAAGACGACTTGTCATAACGGGGGTGCCGGTGAAATAGTGGCGCCGTCCTCGCGATGCGTCGGCATTGGGCCAATATCGAGGATGTGATCGCGCAAGCGCAGGCAGACAGGGGCGGGCGGCAAGTCCGGCTACAGATGAAATTCATGAATGGGGCACTTCTTGCGGCGGGGCTGATGGTGCAGGTGCTGGCGGTTCCTGCCCATGCCGACGCGCGAATTGGCGTCGCGGCGGCCGTCGCCACGAAGGCGGAATCGATCATCGGCGGTGAGACGCGTGCGCTTGTCGCCGGAAGTGCGCTTGTCGCCAATGAAACGGTCCGCACGGGGCCGTCCGATACGGCGCAGCTGCTCTTCCTCGATCAGACCAGTCTCAGCGTTGGTCCCAAATCGGAAGTGACGCTCGACAAGTTCGTCTATGACCCGAATCGCAGCAAGGGCGATGTCGTGCTTCAGGCGACCAAAGGCGCATTCCGCTTCGTCTCCGGCACACAGGACCCGCATAGCTATGCCCTCAAGACGCCTGTCGCTTCGATCGGTGTGCGCGGCACGATCATCGACTTTCTCGTGCAGGGCGACCAGCTGGTCGTGATCCTTGTCGAAGGCTGGTCGGAGATCACCTTGCCGGGCGGCCAGATCGTCAGGCTGACGACGCCGGGCACGGCCATCAAGATTTCCAAGGACGGCACGGTTCAGGGACCGAAGACCTGGGACGGCACCTATCGCAACATCGTGCAGGCGGCTTCATTCCCGCTCTATGGCCACCGCTTCTCCAGCGAGAGGCCGGATTTTGACGGCGGCGACAGCAGCCATGTCGACCTGACGGAAGAAGCGATCACCCATACGATTGAGCTATACGATCCAAACCCTTGCGAATATGAATGCGGCTGCGGCGACGGCCCCTACTACGGCGACGAGTGAGCGCTTAGGGAACAAATCTGACGCACTGACGCGCGGACCTTTGCCAGGTGCAGAGGTCCGCGCCGTCGTATCAGGCCCCGCCGTTCTTCTCCGCCAGCCGCGTGCTCCAGCTTTGAGCGACGGCAATGCCAAGCATGAAGGCGTAGAGAACGGCCACGGCAGGAATCTGCAGGCTGAAGTCGACAAGCGCATGCAGGCCCACGAGCATGGTCGCCGCGACGCCGATGCCCGGAATGGTCCAGTCGCGTTTACGCATCCGCAAGCCGCGCAGGGCAAGGCCCGCCAGTAACAGGATCGACAGGTTCAACGCAACAGCCGCGGGAATGCCCAGCTCCAGCGCATTCTCGAGATAGGTATTGTGCGCCTTGTCCCAGACGGGTTCGATCCCCTCTGTCTTTGGCTGATAGGCGGGAATGACGTCGCCAAATGTTCCGAAGCCGCTGCCGGTCCATGGCGCGCTTTCGATCGCGTCGAGCGTCAGCCGATAGATGTCCTCGCGGTCGCCCAGCTCGGCGCCCTTCGCATGGTAACGGTCGACCACCATGCCGCCGCCTGCGCCGAAGATGATGGCGAAAAAGGCCGTTCCGAGCGCAAGGGTCGGGAGGGCGGCGCGGCGCGAGACCTTTCCGCGCATATGGGCCAGCGCAAGGACAAACAGGCCGGCAAGGCTCGAAAGGAACCCGCCTCTCGATCCCGTGAGCAGAAGCGCCAGTGTCAGCACAAGCACGGCCCCCGCGAGCCATGCGCCGGCGCCGGAGGTCATGCCTTCAAACACGAGAACCGTCTTCTGCCGCCAGGTGCGCTTCGCGCTCAACGCGGGCTCGATGCGCTTGAGGAAAAGTGAAAAGCCCGCGAGCAGGCAGAGGCCGGTAAAGGTCGCAAAGGAGTTGCGATTGACGAAGGTGCTCGAAAGCGCGTCCTGATAGGCCCATTTGCGATAGAGAAGAATCCATTCATTGCCGGCCATCCAGACGACGAGGCCGTAAAGGGCATAGATCGTTCCAACGGCGGTTACGACGGCGAGCGAAAAATAGGCGCGCTCCGCCTTGGCGCCAAGCTGCAGCGAAAGCCAGAAGACGGCGCCATAGGAGAGAAGATGCATGAGCCCGGTCAGCGTGGCTTCGGGGTTCACTGAAAGCCGGCCCGGCAATGGCGTGCCGAGCGCCGAGCTTGCGACGCCCCAGATGGGATCGGTCCAGGGGCCGGGCATCCACTGCAGGCCGATCCAGACGCAGGTGCCGAGATAGAGTGCGAGCGGCGCCGCAATCTTCGATGGTTTGACTGCGATGGCTGCGCCGCGCCAGATCGCGACGGACCAGCCGATCAGCAGCAGCCCTGCGCCCAGGGCAAGGAGAGCGGCAGGCAGCGGTCTGTTGCTTGCGAGCGGCAGGGGCGCCAGCGCGACAAGGGCGAGCAGGCCGCCATCGACCCGGGACAGCCTCGCGCTGGTTGCTTCCGCTTTCAAATTGAAGCCTCGCCCATCGGTCGAAAATGTCGGCCGGGTGGCCGGGCCGATGGGCGGAAGTTTACATGAAAGGCGGCGGCGGTCATGTGTCTCCGCCGCCTTCGCCTGTTACCGCTTGAGAAGTTGTTCGGCAATCGGACGGAATTTCGGAGCAATGTCCGGACGGTCGAGCGAGAGGACCAGATTGGCCGTCAGATAACCGACCTTGTCGCCGCAGTCATAGGTCGTGCCGGTGAAGCGATGGGCAAAGAAGTCCTGCTCCGCGCAGAGCGCGATCATGCTGTCGGTGAGCTGGATTTCGCCGCCTGCGCCGGGCTTCTGCGCGGCAAGCTTTTCAAAAATTTCCGGCTGGAGGATATAGCGCCCGGATATGATGAGATCGGAGGGCGCTTCCTCGATTTTCGGCTTTTCCACCATGCCCGTGATGCGATGCGTGGCGGGGCCGAAGCTCTCGCCGAGGGCCACGACACCATAGCGGTTCACATGCTCGTGCGGCACTTCCTCGACCGCGACGATGTTGCCGCCATGCTTCTCATAGACATCGACCATCTGCGCGAAGCAGCCAGGCTTGCCGTGGATCAGCATGTCCGGCAGCGCAAGTGCGAACGGCTCGTTGCCGACGACATCGCGCGCGCACCAGACGGCATGGCCGAGGCCGAGCGGTTCCTGCTGGCGCACGAAGCTCGCGGCGCCTGCGATCGGGCGGCTCGCCTTCAGCATTTCGAATTCGGCGGTTTTACCGCGCGCCTTCAGCGTCGCTTCCAGCTCATAGGCGATGTCGAAGTGATCTTCGATCGTGCCCTTGCCGCGGCCGGTCACGAAGACGAAATGCTCGATCCCGGCCTCGATGGCTTCTTCCACCGCGTATTGAATGACGGGCTTGTCGACGACCGTGAGCATCTCCTTGGGGATGGCCTTGGTCGCGGGTAAGAAGCGCGTGCCGAGTCCGGCGACGGGGAAAACGACCTTCCTGAGTTTCTTGGGCGCCATGCTGATGCCGTTCCTTTCGCGCGCGCTGTTCTTCATGTCGGAGGCAGCCGAAGCGTACCGCCGACCGCCGATGTTTCGCATAAATGCGGCCCGCCTCGCAAGGAATCGGCGGAGGAGCAGCATTGTCCATGCGCGGCACCCGGTTGGCGAGAGGTCAACCGCTCCCGATTTGTCCATCCGGGATGATGCCCGAGGCCTCGGGGCTGTTAAACTGGCAAAAAGCCGCTACCGGGCCACCCCGCCTCGCGGCCCGGGCCGGGGGTGCTCCAGGCCGTGGGACCCTCGGTCCTGTCGTGCGACTCCGGAGGATGTGCTAGGTTCCGGCGCCAAGAAACGAGGTCGATGTGACGATATATCCGGTCATCCTGTCGGGCGGCGTGGGGTCAAGGCTCTGGCCGACCAGCCGCGCGCTTTATCCCAAGCAGCTCCTGCCGCTGGTTTCCGAGCGGGCCATGCTGCTGGAAACGGCGCTGCGTGTGACCGATCCGGACCTGTTCGCCCCGGCCGTCATCGTTTCCAATGAGGAACACCGCTTCATCATCGCCCAGCAGATGCGCGATGCGGGGCTCACGCCGCTCGCCCACCTGCTCGAACCGCAGGGACGCAACACGGCGCCCGCCGCCGCCGCCGCCGCTGCCTATGTTCAGACCCACGATCCGAAGGGCATTCTCCTTCTCCTTCCCGCAGATCATCACATCCGCGACGTCGCCGCATTTCACGAGGCCCTGAAACGGGGGGCGGAGCTTGCGCGCGAGGGCAAGCTCGTCACATTCGGCATCGTGCCGTCGGCGCCGGAAACCGGCTATGGCTACATCAAGCGTGGCGCCGCGCTGGGCGGTGGCGCCTTTACCGTCGAGCGCTTTGTCGAAAAGCCGGATATCGAGAAGGCGAAGGCCTATCTCGAACAGGGCGGCTTCGACTGGAACGCAGGCATCTTCATGTTCCGCGCCGATCGCATCCTCGACGAGATGCGCGTTCACTGCCCTGCCATCGCCTCGCTTGCGACCGAGGCCGTACACAAGGGAACGCGCGACCTCGATTTCGTCCGGCTCCAGCCGGAGGCCTTCAACGCCTGCCCGTCGGATTCCATCGACTATGCGGTCATGGAACATACGCAAGACGCCGTGGTGGTGCCGGTCGAAATGGGCTGGAGCGACATCGGCAGCTGGTCGGCGCTCTGGGAGATCGGCGACAAGGACAAGGACGGCAATGTGCTGTCGGGTGACGTTCTGGCGCTCGATACGCGCAACTGTTACGTCCGCGCCGAAACGGGTCTCGTCGCGACGCTCGGAATCGAGAATCTGATCGTCGTGGAGACGGGTGACGTTCTCTTCATTGCGTCGAAGGATCGCGTTCAGGACGTGAAGAAGATCGTCGAACGCATCGCCGCCGAAGGACGCACCGAGCATCAGGCGCATAATCGCGTCTACCGGCCCTGGGGCTTCTATGAGGCGCTGGATTCCGGCGAGCGCCATCAGGTGAAGCATCTGATGGTCCATCCCGGTGCGGCGCTATCGTTGCAGATGCATCATCATCGTGCGGAGCATTGGGTCGTCGTCAGCGGCGAAGCGCGGGTTACGGTCGGCGAGGAGATCAGGATTCTGCGCGAGAATGAGTCGACCTATATCCCCGTGGGCGTGAAGCACCGCCTGGAAAATCCGGGTGACGAACCCTTGAGTATCATTGAAGTGCAGTCGGGCGATTATCTGGGCGAGGACGACATCGTGCGTTACGACGATGTCTATGGGCGCAGCTCCAAGGCCTCGGCTGCGGAATAGGGCGACCGGGTCGAGCATGACGGGAAAACAGAATCTGGCGGGCAAGGTCGAGTCGCTTGAGGGAACGAAAATCCTCTGCGTCGGCGATGTCATGCTTGATCGCTATGTCTATGGCGATGTGGAGCGCATCTCACCGGAAGCGCCGATCCCCGTTCTTCGCGTGAAGGACGAGCGCTCGATGCTTGGCGGTGCGGGCAATGTCGCGCGAAACCTCGCGGCGCTCGGCGCTCATGTCACCTTTGCCTCCGTCGTCGGCGCCGACGAGGTGGGGCAGGAAATCAAGCGGATGCTTGGCGACGTGCCGCATCTTCAGGCGAGTCTCGTCATGGAGCCTCTGCGGCGCTCGACGATGAAGACGCGCTTCGTTGCCATGGGGCAGCAGGTCCTGCGCGCGGATCATGAAACGAGTTCCGCGCTCGCTCATGGGGCGCAGGAAGTGCTGATTCAGCGGGTGCGCGGCCTCGTTTCAGGTGTGCAGGTTGTCGTGCTGTCGGATTACGGCAAGGGCGTTCTGACGCCTGAGGTCTGCCGCGCGGTCATAGATGCGGCGCGAGACGCGGGCATTCCCGCAGTCGTGGACCCCAAGGGGCGCGACTACAGCCTTTATCGCGGCGCGAGCGTGGTGACGCCCAACCGCAAGGAGCTTGCGGAGGCGACGGGCGAGAACGCGAGCGGCGATGAGACCATCGTGGCGCTGGCCCGCAAGGTGATCGGCGAGGCGGGTATCGACGCCATGATCGTGACCCGAAGCCAGGAAGGCATGAGCGTCGTGACGGCGGCGGGCGACGTCACGCATCTGCCGGCGGAGGCGCGCGAAGTCTTCGACGTGTCCGGCGCGGGAGACACGGTGATTTCGACACTGGCTGCGGCTCTTGCGGGCGGGCTTTCTCTTGTCGAGGCGGCGAGCCTCGCCAATACGGCCGCGGGCATCGTCGTCGGCAAGGTCGGCACGGCCGTGGTCTATCAGGACGAACTTGTCGCCAAGCTGCGCGAGAACGAACTTTCCACGATCGAGAGCAAGGTTGCGACCCAACAGACGGCGCAGGACATTGCCGCCTCCTGGCGCGCCAGAGGGCTCACGGTCGGTTTCACCAATGGCTGCTTCGATCTTCTGCACCCGGGCCATGTGGCGCTGCTCGCACAGTCGCGCGCGCTGTGCGACCGGCTGATCGTCGGGCTCAACAGCGACGCGTCCGTGTCCCGGCTCAAGGGCCCGGCGCGGCCGATCCAGCCCGATATTGCGCGGGCAACGGTTCTCGCCTCCCTTGCGAGCGTCGATCTCGTGGTGATCTTCGAGGAAGATACGCCGGAAAATCTGATCCGCAGCCTGCGCCCCGATGTTCTCATCAAGGGCGGGGACTACACGGTCGAAACGATTGTCGGTGCCGATTTCGTGCAGGCGCATGGCGGCAAGGTCGTTGTCATCGACCTCGTTCCGGGGTTCAGCACCACGAAGACGGTCGAGAAACTCAGCGGATGACGGCGGCCTTCGGGCCCCAGGCTTCCGGCGCATCTGCGGAGCGCATGGTCGGCTCCCAGGCGATAAGGTCGAATTGCGCGACCCCTTCCGTGATGAAAGGATCGGCCGCGGCGAGAGCTTGCGCCTCCTCGACGGTTTCCGCCTTGATGATGATGACGCCACCGATGCGCGGCTCCTGGCGGCCCGCCATCAGGAAATGGCCGGAGGCGAAACCTCGCTTCAACCAGTCGCGATGGGGCTCGAGAAGCGCGTCGATCTCTTCGATGGGGCGGACATATTTCAGGATGTCGAGAAAGAGCATGTGATTCTCCGGGGAAGATCGTCCTTCCTAGCCTATCGGCGCATTTCGCGCAGCAGGCTTGCGGCTTTGCGAAAATCCGGCAAGCTTGAGCATACCCGGGTGGGGGCTTGGGGAGGAGATGCGCGTGGCCGTCCATAGCGAAGCCAAGATCGGCGTCTGCTACTATCCGGAGCATTGGCCCGAGGACATGTGGGCCGAGGATGCGCGGCGCATGCACAAGGCCGGCATCCGACGGGTCCGTATCGGCGAATTTGCCTGGAGCCGTCTGGAGCCCGAGTTCGGACGTTCCGATTTCGGCTGGCTCGCCCGTGCCATCGACACGCTTCATGCCGAAGACCTCGGCGTCATTCTCGGCACGCCGACCGCAACACCGCCCAAATGGCTGGTGGATCGCATGCCGGACATGCTCGCCATCGATCGCCATGGCAGGCCGCGCGGCTTCGGCTCGCGCAGGCATTACTGTTTTTCCCATGCGGGCTACCGGCGCGAATGCGCGCGCATCGTGACCGCGCTGGGCGCCGCCTTCGGGCAGCATCCGGGCGTCGTCGCCTGGCAGACCGACAATGAATATGGCTGTCACGACACGGTGCGCTCTTATTCCGAATCCGCGATGCTCGGCTTTCGCCACTGGCTGAAGGAGCGCTATGGCACCGTCGCCGCGCTCAATGAAGCATGGGGCAATGTGTTCTGGAGCATGGAGTATCGGAACTTCGAAGAGATCGACCTGCCCGTCGGCGCGGTGACTGAAACAAACCCCGCGCATCGCGCCGACTTCGACCGCTATTCTTCCGATCAGGTGCGCGAGTTCAATCGCGTGCAGACGCAAATTCTCCGCACGCTCTCGCCGGGGCGCGACATCGTCCACAATTTCATGACCTTCCATTACGACTTCGATCACTACGATGTGATGGAAGATCTGGACGTTGCGACTTGGGATTCCTATCCGCTTGGAAGCCTTGACGTCTTTCCCGCCGATCCCGCGCACAAGGCGCAATTCGCGCGGACCGGCGATCCCGACATGCAGGCTTTTCATCACGATCTTTATCGTGGCGCGGGGCGGGGCCGTTTCGGCGTCATGGAGCAGCAGCCGGGGCCGGTGAACTGGGCCGACTACAATCCCGATCCGGTGCCGGGCCTCGCCCGACTCTGGGGCATGGAGGCCATCGCGCATGGCGCGGAACTCATTTCGTGGTTTCGCTGGCGTCAGGCGCCCTTCGCGCAGGAACAGTTTCACGCCGGCCTTCTCCTGCCGAACAGCGAGACCGACCGCGCCTATGGCGAAGTGCAGCAGCTTGCCCGCGATCTGGTGAAGCTCGGCGATCTCGGCGCCGTCGCGCCTACAAAAATTGCCATCGTCAATTCCTACGAGGCGCGATGGTTTCTCTCCATCCAGCCGCAGGGAAAGAACTTCTCCTATATCGAGCAGATCTTTTCGGTCTATCGGGCCTTGCGGATGATGGGCTTCGACATCGATATCGTCGGCCCGAACGCGAATCTTTCCGGCTATGCGATGGTCATTCTGCCTTCCATGCCCTATGTGCCGCCGCGCCTCGTGGCCGCGCTCGAAGGCTTCGAAGGGCAGTTGCTCGTCATGCCGCGCGCGGGCAGCCGCACGGTGTCGCATCGCACGCCGGCGAATCTCGCGCCGGGGCCGCTTGCCGGACTTCTCGGCATCAAGGTCACGCGCGCAGAAAGCTTCCGCCCTCATTCCGCCATCAAGCTCGTATTCGATGGCGAGCATTGTGCCTTCGACCGCTGGCGCGAGTTCGTGACCGCGACCGAGGCGGAAATCGTGGCGCGGACCGACGACGGCCGTCCGGCGCTGACCCGCAAGGGCAATGCCTGGTATGCGGCCGGATGGCCGGACGAAAAATTGCTCCCGCTGATTCTGCGCCGTGTTGCAGGCAAGGCGGGCCTCTCGACGGAAAGCCTCGCGGCTGGTCTGCGTACCCGCCGTCGCGGGCCTTATCGCTTCCTTTTCAATTATGGGCCCGGGCCTGCGGATATTTCGGGTGTCGCGCGTAGCGAACTCATCATCGGCGAACATGTGTTGCCCGTGGGCGGTGTTGCCGTTTGGCATGACGGTTCGGGAAATTGACGAAGCGCCGCGCAGCGTTCTGCATTCCTCCGGGCCTCATGCTAACCTCGCCGAAATTCGCGCAGGAGCCTTCGATACCGATGTCCCTTACTCTTCGTTCGCCGCGTTTCGGCCTCCGCTTCGGCAGCCTGATCGTTCTGGGAGGACTCGTTCTCGCAGGTTGCGCGGATGCGCGTACGCATGTCCGCGTGCCCGAAACACGTATGCCCGTGTCGCCGCCCGTCAACGCCAATAGCGAGCGCTTCGCGGACTGGCTCACGGCTTTCCGCCTCGACGCCATCAAGGCGGGCATTACGCCGGCGACTTTCGACCGCTCAATGCGCGGTGTGACGCCTGATCCGGATGTGATGGAGGCCGACCAGAACCAGCCGGAATTCGTGAAGCCTGTGTGGGAATATCTGCGCGGTGCGCTGTCTGAGAAGCGCGTGGCGCGGGGCAGGGCGCTGCTCGCTGAAAACAGCGCCCTCTTCGACCGCCTCGAAAAGGCCTATGGCGTCGACCGGCATTTCGTCGCCGCGATATGGGGGCTCGAGTCGAATTTCGGCGATCACATGGGCACGCAGAGCGTCGTGCGCTCGCTGGCGACGCTGGGCTTCGAAGGCCGCCGCCCGGATTTCGGTCGGAACCAGCTCATCGCCGCGCTGCAGATCGTGCAGGCGGGCGACATTCAGCCGGAGGAAATGGTCGGCTCATGGGCGGGCGCCATGGGACAGACGCAGTTCATTCCCACGACCTATCTCGCCCATGCGATCGACTTCGATGGCGATGGACGGCGCGACATCTGGCATTCGACCGCCGACACATTGGCCTCGACCGCGCATTACCTGCAGGTCTCGAACTGGCAGACCGGCGGAAATTGGGGCTTCGAGGTCGCGATGCCGAAGCATTTCGACTATGCGCTGGCCGACATGTCGCTGACCAAGACTGTCGCCGAGTGGAAGAAGCTCGGGCTGAAGCGCGCCGATGGCCGCGCCTTCCCGGCGACGGACACGGAGGAGAAGGCGTCGCTGCTGCTGCCCGCCGGATACAAGGGGCCGGCCTTCCTTGTGATGAACAATTTCCGTTCGATCCTCGTCTACAACGCCTCGACCTCCTACGCGCTGGCGGTTTCGCTGCTGGCGGATCGTTTTGTCGGACGGGGCGAGATCAAGGGCGAATGGCCCTATGACGAGCGGCCGCTCAGCCGTTCCGAGCGCGAGGAGCTGCAGGCACTTCTGACGGCCAAGGGCTTCGACCATGGCAAGCCCGACGGCATCATCGGTTTCAACACGCGCAAGGCGATCCGCGCCTATCAGCAATCGGTCGGCCTGCCGCCGGATGGATATCCGACGGCATCGCTGCTTGAGCGGATGAGGACGAACTGACGCAGTTGCCTTCATCGCTCTAATGCGATTTAATCCCATCAACTTGATATAGTTTATGGGTAGATCATGGCATATGCAGTTGGCGTAAGGGATCGGGTCGAGGCTCGGGAAGGTGAGGGCACCGCTTTCGTGAAGCCGGTTTCGGCTTCCGCGGGGGCTGAGATCGGGGGGATCGATCTGTCTCGCCCCTTGTCGGAGGCCGATCGCCTGACCATCCGGCAAGCGATTCTCGACTATGGCGTGGTCTTTTTCCGCGATCAGAATCTGACGCCGGAACAGCACATCGCCTTTGCCGAGCGCTTCGGGCCGATCAACATCAACCGCTTCTTTGCCCATGTGCCCGGCTATCCGCAGATCGCGGAAGTGCGCAAGGAGCCCGAGCAGAAGATCAATGTGGGCGGCGGTTGGCACACGGATCACAGCTATGACCAGATCCCGGCCCTCGGGTCCGTTCTCGTCGCGCGCGAATTGCCCGAACTGGGCGGCGACACGATCTTCGCCAATCTGGCGCTCGCCTATGACGCGCTTTCCGACGGTCTCAAGCGCACCCTCGAAGGGCTGAACGCCGTGCATTCAAGCCGCCATGTCTTCGGATATCAGGCGGCGGCCAAGGCGCCGGACAAGGTTGCCGACCTCAAGAACCGCATCGGAAATCCCGACGCCGCGACGCAGGATGCGATCCATCCGGTGGTGCTGAGGCACCCGGAATCGGGCAAGAAGATTCTTTACGTGAACCCCGGGT
The DNA here is from genome assembly GCF_039680535.1 of Parvibaculum sp. GTDB lineage: Bacteria > Pseudomonadota > Alphaproteobacteria > Parvibaculales > Parvibaculaceae > Parvibaculum. Next base: position 384,838 of record NZ_JBDKSS010000013.1, read on the forward strand.
TCACGGTGAATTTCGAGGGCTGGACGGCGGAGGAGAGCGCTTCTCTGCTCGCCTATCTCTACAAACATGCGACGAGGCCGGAGTTTTCCTATCGCTTTCAGTGGCAGGAAGGTTCCATCGCCTTCTGGGACAACCGCTCGACCTGGCATGCCGCGGTCAACGACTATCACGGCCGGCGCCGCGTGATGCACCGCATCACCATCGAGGGAACGCCCCTCGTTTAAAATCGCGTGAGCGAAGGGCCGGCGCTGCTATAGTGCCGGCCCATGAACCTGCGCCAGATTCGATATTTCATCGCTGCCGCCGAGACGGAGTCCGTCTCCCGCGCCGCGCAGGAACTCGGCATATCCCAATCGGCCATCACCTCCGCGATCCAGGCGCTCGAATACGAGACCGGGGCGAGCCTCTTCGTGCGCCATGCCAAGGGCGTGCGCCTGACACATGAGGGCCACCAGCTCGTGCTTCATGCGCGGCGCATCATGGCGGCAGTCGCCGATGCCCGCCGTGCGGTCAGCGTCCGGCCGGAAGCCATGTCGGGCGATCTCAATGTCGGCGTCACCCATATGGTATCCGGCTACTACCTCGCCGATCTGCTCGCGCGGTTCCGCCGCGTCTTTCCGCAGGTCGATGTCCGCGTGGTGGAGGACGAGCGCACCTATCTCGAACATCTCCTCGTCAATGGCGAGCTCGATGTCGGGTTGCTGCTGGTGTCGAACCTCCAGGACCGGCAGGCGCTCGAATCCGAAGTGCTGATCCGTTCGCCCTGGCGCATCTGGCTGCCTGCTGGCCATGCGCTTCTCTCGCAGCATGTGCTGACACTTGCCGACCTCACTGCCGAGCCGCTCATCATGCTTTCGGTCGACGAGTTGATCGAAACCACGACCGCCTATTGGCGAGAGGAAGGGTTGTCGCCCAACATCGTCCTCAAGACGGCTTCGGTGGAGGCTGTACGCAGCCTCGTCGGCATGGGCGTCGGCCTCGCGACCCTGCCCGACATGGCCTATCGCCCCTGGTCGCTCGAAGGCGACAGGCTGGAGGCGCGGGAACTCGCGAACCCCATTCCCACCGTCGATGTCGGTCTCGCCTGGCGGCGCGGCGCGCCCTTGCGGCCGACCGCGAGCCAATTCCTCGACATGTGCCGCGAATACAGCCCGCCCAATACGCGCCGCCGCCTCCCCGGCACCGACCGCTCAGGTATCTGATTTTCAGAACGGGCGATACGGATTTTCCGATTTTCAATTCCCATATTGCTGCCCTAACATTTTTGTAGTGCCGAGACGAGTGTCCGCTCGATCTTGGCGGGATCTGTTAAGGCTCTGATTTTGAAGGGACTTCCTTCGAAATCGCCGATTTTAAACCTGCAAAGCCGGGTTGGCGGCCAAAGCCGTCGCGACAGGGGAGGGCAGCTACCATGCAGACCAAGCTTTTCATCAATGGCCAGTTCGTCGTTGGCGCGGGCGCCGAGGAAGAGATCCTCAATCCTGCGACCGGTGCGCTGATCGCCAAGATTCCCTCCGCCTCCAAGGAGCAGATCGACCAGGCGGTGGCCGCCGCGACCCGCGCCTTCAAGACCTGGGGGCGGACAACGCCCGCCGAGCGCTCCGGCATGCTGCTGAAACTCGCGGACCGGATCGAGGCCGAGGCGGAAGCCTTCGCGAAGCTCGAGAGCCTCAATTGCGGCAAGCCCTATCCGCGCGTTCTGGAAGATGAAATACCGGCCATCGCCGATTGCTTCCGCTTCTTCGCGGGCGCGGCGCGCTGCATGTCGGGAAGCGCGGCGGGCGAGTATCTCGCGGGCTATACGAGCATGATCCGCCGCGATCCGGTGGGCGTCGTCGCCTCGATCGCGCCGTGGAACTATCCGCTGATGATGGTCGCCTGGAAGATCGCCCCGGCGCTCGCCGCTGGCAACGTCGTGGTGTTGAAGCCTTCCGAGCAGACGCCGCTGACCGCGCTGAAGCTCGCTGAACTCATGGCCGATATCTTCCCGGCCGGTGTCTGGAACCTTGTGCTCGGTCGTGGCGAGAATGTCGGCGCGCCGCTCGTTTCGCATCCGGGCGTTCACATGACCTCGCTCACCGGCGACATCGCGACGGGCCGCAAGGTGCTCGAAGCCGCGACCGGTACATTGAAGCGCACCCATCTCGAACTCGGCGGCAAGGCGCCCGTCATCGTTTTCGACGACGCCGACATTGCCTCGGTCGTCGAGGGCGTACGCACTTTCGGCTATTACAATGCCGGTCAGGATTGCACGGCGGCCTGCCGCATCTATGCCGGGGCCAAGGTTTACGACAAGCTCGCCGCCGATCTTGCCAGCGCCGTTTCGACCATCAAGCTCGGCACGCCCGAGGTCGAGGGCGTCGAGCTTGGGCCGCTCATCAGCGAGCGCCAGCGCGCCCGTGTTTCGAGCTTCGTCGAGCGCGCCCGGGCGCAGAGCCATGTCGAAATCCTCACCGGCGGAAAGCCCGGCGCGGGCAACGGCTTCTTCTACGAGCCGACTGTCGTTGCCGGCGCCTTGCAGGAAGATGAGATCGTGCAGCGCGAGGTCTTTGGTCCGGTCGTTTCGATCACACGCTTCACGGAAGTCGAACAGGCCGTCGACTGGGCGAACGACAGCCAGTACGGCCTCGCTTCGTCGGTCTGGACGCAGGATATTTCAAAGGCCATGCAGACCGCTGCGCGGCTTCAATATGGCTGTACATGGATCAACACGCATTTCATGCTGGTCAGCGAAATGCCGCATGGCGGCATGAAGTCGTCGGGCTATGGCAAGGATCTCTCCGCCTACGCGCTCGAAGACTATTCGGTCGCTCGCCATGTGATGGTGAAGCTTTGATCCGTACTGCAACGGGAGAGGTATGCCGTTGAACGGGATCGTGCCGCAGCAAGCTGTAACGGAAGAGGCTGGCTCCGCCGAGGAGCCGGTGATCGTCCGGCTTTCGGCTGTAAAGAAAAAGTATCGTGATGTTGTCGCCGTCGAGCATGTCGATCTCGAAGTGCGGCGCGGCGAATTCTACACCTTGCTCGGGCCTTCGGGCTCCGGCAAGACGACGACGCTGCGTCTCATCGCCGGTTTCGAAAAGCCCGATCAGGGACTCATCGAATTGAACGGCGCAGACGTCACCGGGCTTCCGCCTTATGATCGCGACATCAACACCGTCTTTCAGGACTACGCGCTTTTCCCGCATATGAGCGTTGCGGAAAATGTCGCCTACGGACTGCAAACAAAGGGCGTGCCCAAGGACGAATGCAGGGAGCGCGTGACCGAAGCGCTTCGCATGGTCCGGCTTCAGAATTTCGGTGAGCGCAAACCCGCCGAACTCTCCGGCGGCCAGCGCCAGCGCGTCGGCCTTGCCCGCGCGATCGTCAATCGCCCGAAAGTGCTGCTGCTCGACGAACCGCTCGGCGCGCTCGACCTCAAGCTGCGTCAGGAGATGCAGTCCGAGTTGAAGCGCATTCAGGCGGAGGTCAAGATCACCTTCCTCTATGTGACGCATGATCAGGAAGAGGCGCTGACCATGAGCGATCGCATCGCGATCTTCAATCATGGGCGCATCGTGCAGATCGGCACACCGACCGAGGTCTACGAGAAGCCGGCCGATGCCTTCATCGCGGGTTTCGTCGGCACGTCGAATATTCTTCACCGCCAGGGCAAGCGCTTCGTGCTCCGGCCGGAAAAGATTCGCATCGCGCCGCTTGGCCAGCTCTTCGACGAGGCCGGCCTTCACGTCGAGGAAGGGCGCATTCTCGAAGCGATCTATGTCGGCATGTTCACGCGCTATGTGGTTGCGCTGGCCGACGGCACGGAAGTGACCGCCGTGCGTCAGAATTTCGACCGTACTACAGCCCGCTTCCGTGACGCGGCGGGCACGACCGTTCAAGTGGCGTGGCGTCCGGACAATCTGTTCGAGCTTCAGTGAAATCGTTTCAGGAATGGAGGGCTGCAAGATGATGAAATTGACACGGACATTGGCCGCGGGCATCAGCCTCGGCACGGCGATCGCGTTTTCCGCCTCGGCATTCGCCGCGCCGGTAGCGCCGAACTATCCGCAGACCATCGGCAAGGGCGAGGGCGCTCTCAACATCGTCGCCTGGGAAGGCTACGCCGAAGACTCGTGGATCAAACCTTTCGAGAAGGAGACGGGCTGCATCGTCAACCGCAAGTATGCCGGTTCGTCCGACGAGATGGTCACGCTGATGCGCCAGGGCGGCGGCGGCGAATATGATCTCGTCTCGGCCTCCGGCGACGCGAGCCTTCGCCTCATCTATGGCGGCACCGTGCAGCCGATCGACGTCAAGCTCATTCCGGACTTCGAGAACTTCGTGCCGGACCTGAAGGCGCCGGCGCACAACACGGTGAACGGCATCCATTACGGCCTGTCCTATGAATGGGGCCCGAACGTCCTGCTCTACAACACCGACAAGATCGCTTCCGCGCCGACGAGCTGGAGCGCGATCTATGACGAGCAGTACAAGGGCAAGGTGACCGTTCCCGACAATCCGATCCAGATTGCCGACGCGGCGCTCTATCTCTCGGTGAAGGACCCGAGCCTCGGCATCAAAGATCCCTACGAGCTCACCGAGAAGCAGCTCGACGCCGTTGTCGTGCTTCTGAAGCAGCAGCGCACGCTGGTGAAGAAGTACTGGGCGCTCGCTTCGGATGAAATCGAGCTCTTCAAGAATGGCGACGTCGTCATCGGCGCGGCCTGGCCCTATCAGACGATCACGCTGAAGGCCGCGGGCGCGAAGGTGGCCGACACCCTTCCGGCCGAGGGTGCAACGGGCTGGGCGGATAGCTGGATGCTGTCGGCCAAGACGAAGCATCCGAACTGCGCCTACAAGTTCATGGCTTATGTCTCGACGCCCGCCGTGCAGGCGCAGCAGGCGCTCTACTTCGGCGAGACGCCGGCGAACCTGAAGGCCTGCGAGGAGATGGACAAGGCCGACAAGGGCTCCTGCGCCCGTTATCACCTCGACGAGGCGACGACGTATATCAAGAAGATCAAGTTCTGGAAGACTCCGCAGACGACCTGCAGCGACGGTTCCAAGACCTGCACGGACTACAGCGTCTGGCAGCGTAAGTGGCAAGAGGTCAAGGGTTGAACGACCGTCCACATACTGTGACTGTGCCTATGACGGGCCGCCTTTCGGCGGTGCTCTCCGGGGCGGCCCGTCGCCTTTCTGTAGCTTTGTGGCGGAAGCCCGGCCTCGGTGCCGGGCTTCTGCTCGCACCGCCGCTTGGCTGGTTTCTTCTGATCTACATCGCGGCGCTGGCGGCGCTGTTCATCTCGGCCTTCTGGACGACCGACAGCTTTACCGGCGAGATCGACCGCACATGGACGCTGTCGAACTTCCAGGCAATTCTCGGCAGCGAAACCTATCGGCTGATCGCCGTTCGAACGATATTCATGGCGGCGGCGGTGACCATTACCGATATCGTCCTCGCTTTTCCCTTCGCCTATTACATGGTGCGGCTTGCGAGCCAGCGGCAGCGCGTGGCGCTCTTCACGCTGGTGCTCGTTCCGCTCTGGTCGAGCTATCTCGCGCGCGTCTATGCGTGGCGTCTCATCTTCGCGCATGACGGCGTGATCAACTGGGTTCTGCACGGGCTTGGTTTTCAGAGCATTGAGATCGGCTATACCAACTGGGCGATGTGGGTCGTCTTTTCCTATATCTGGCTGCCCTTCGTGATCATGCCGATCTATGCGGCGCTGGAACGAATCCCCTATTCACTGTTCGAGGCCTCGCAGGATCTGGGCGCGAAGGCATGGCGCACCTTCTTCAAGGTGATCCTGCCGCTTTCCATGCCGGGTGTGGTTGCGGGCTCGATCTTCAGTTTCTCGCTGACGCTCGGCGACTACATCACGCCGGTTCTTGTCGGCGGACCCGGATCGGATTTCATCGGCAATGTCGTCTATGCGAATGTCGGCATCGCCAACAACGTGCCGTTCGCGGCCGCATATGCGTCGATTCCGCTCCTTGTCATGGGGCTTTATCTCATGGCTGCGCGGCGCAGCGGCGCATTCGACGTGATGTGAGGAGAGGCGCATGGAAACGAAACTCGCAAGAATCGCTCTCGCGGCATGGGTCGTTTTCGTGCTGGCCTTTCTCTTCCTGCCGATCGCTCTGATCTTCGTCTACGCGTTCAATGCCTCGAACATTCAGACCTGGCCAATCTCCGGTCTGTCGCTGCGCTGGTTTGCGTCGGCGTGGGAAAATCAGGAGATCAGGACAGCGCTTGCGCTCTCGTTCAAGGCGGGTGTGCTTTCGACCTCGGTCGCGGTCTTCCTCGGCTCCGCGGCAGCCTTTGCCGTCCACCGCTTCGAATTCTTCGGCAAGGAAACGGTGTCGTTCATGGTCGTGCTGCCGATCGCTCTGCCGGGCATCATCACCGGCATGGCGCTGAATTCGTTCTTTGTCTTCTGGGGGCTCGGGCTCTCCTTCTGGACGATCGTGATCGGCCACGCCACCTTCTGCATCGTGATCGTCTACAACAACGTCATCGCGCGGCTGCGCCGTGTACCGCGCTCGCTCGAGGAAGCGTCGATGGACCTCGGCGCCGATGCCTGGCAGACCTTCCGCCGCATCACGCTGCCGATGATCTCGACCTCGCTCGTTGCGGGTGCGCTGCTTGCCTTCGCGCTTTCCTTCGACGAAGTGATCGTCACGACGTTCACGGCGGGCGCGCAGAACACACTGCCGCTCTGGATCTTCGGCGCGATCCGCCTCGGACAGCGCCTGCCCGAAGTCAACGTGGTCGTGCTCTTCGTGATGGCGCTGACCTTCCTGCCGGTTCTTCTTGCCTACAAGCTGACGAACCAGGCCGGACCGATGGTGAAGTAGTCCCGTCCGAACTTATCCCCGCTTCCGCCGCTTCGCGCATATTGCAGATCAGGCAATTGGCGAAAGGAGACCGGCTGTGGCGGTGGCGGCAAGATCGAGCGATATTCCGGTTCAATGGGGGGCGAGCTACGCGCCCGATGAAGGCCGTTTCCAGACCAGGACCGGCTGGTGGCATCCGAAGGCGGCGTTCGCGGCCGATTTCTTCAGAGGAAAATTCGCGCGTGGCGGGAGCGATGTCGCACTCGACAGCTTCGCGGCGACAGTCCGCTCGTCCTCGCACCTCCTTGCCGACGCGACTGGAATCTATCGGACATTCGCGCCCAACGCGCTCGCAACCCTTGCGGGCGTCGGCGCCTATATTGGCGGGCAGGTCACAAATTGCTGGGGCTCGCCGGACAATCTCGACGACACCGCAACATGGGCAAAACAGAATACGCCTGTCATTTTCGCTGATGGCGATTTCTGCGCCGTAGCCGATGACAGCTCCTCGGCGACCGAGCAACTGCTCGGAACAGGAAGCATCGCCGCCAACGCGGCGAGCTACGCCATGTGGGTCGATCTGAAGAAAGACTCTGAAAATACCGTGATGCGGAGCGTCACCTTCCGGCTCTTTGGCGGCACCACGCAGTCGCGCAGCTGCGCCGTCAATACGTCCACAGGCGCTTACCATTTCGGTACCGGCAACGGCACGCCGTTCTTCTACGATTTGGGCGACAGATGGCGCGTTGGTCTGGTGATCCAGAACAACGGCACCAATACGCGTGGAGACCTTTATATCAATCCCTGCTTCAACACCTCGCTTTCCGCGACGGCGGCTGACGCGACGCTGACAGGCACTGCCTCGTTTTCGTGGCCCCACATGATCGCAGGGCCCTATCCTGGCCCCCGATTGCGCGTAAAGGGGACGCGCTATGCCAGCGACGTGCAGGCGACGAATATGGACTGGTTCAACGCTGCCGGTCTGGCGGGAGGTGGCGCGGGGCTTGTCATCCCGAACTGGGGCAGCACCGGACATGGTGTGAGCCGGACGCTTTTCGAGTTGAGCGACGGCACGACGAACAATCTCGTCCGCGCCTATGCCAATGCGTCCGACAGGCCCGCGCTGCTGGTCGTCGCCGGCGGCGTGACGCAGACGGACACGGCACTGAGCGCGCCGATTGCGCTCGGCCGGAAGCCGCTCATCTTCAAATGGGGAGCGGCGGGCGGATATGTCGCCGACGGAGCAGGAAATGCCGCGAGCATCGGCGCGATTACGCTGCCGACCGGCCTCGCGGCGCTACGACTTGGTTCGTCGCTGGCGGGCAACTACCTCAATTCGGTGCTTGAACAAATTCAAATCTGCCGGGCAATGGATCAGTCCGAAGCGCAGGCATGGGCGGTGACGGCATGAGCGCGATCAACACCTATCTCCTTCGTGGAGCGAGCGCGGGCGAACTTCATGCGGCACTTGTCGATGCGAGTGCAGGAAAGGGCCGCCCATTTGCGTGGGGGCTCGATCGTTTCGACGAAGCCCGAGTCCGGTTGCCCTATCCCGAGACGGCACCGGGCGTGGCCGACGCCGAGACCGGGGAACTGACGCCGGTTCCAACCGGCTCATGGCTCTGTGAGATCAGGCTGGTGGGCGAGGTGGATGCCGACCTCGCCCTTATCGCACAAAGCCTGGTGACCGAGGCTCAGGCCGCCAGCGGATAGAGCGGAACTTGGCCGAGACCGCCATAGAGATCGAAGCCACGGGCAAGCCAGTCGTTGAGCGGATCGGTCTTTTCCAGAATGGGCAGTGTGCAGATCGCGCCGGCCCAGAGGAAGCCGCCGAGCGCAATATAGTCCGCGTAATTCGGCTGATCGCCGCCGAGGAACGGTGCATTGGCGAGCGCCGCACGCATCGGACGCATAGCGTGGCGCAGTTCCGGGAGCTTCTGCTCGCGGCCTTCGGTGAATTGCTCCAGCGTTTTTCCGCCGAGGCGCTTTTCGCGGCTCTCGCGGAAATAGGGCTGATCCTCGGGGCGCGCGTGATCATGGATGTCGAGCACGCAAATCTGGAACATGCGGTTCATCACTTCGAGGCCGAACCAGCCGTCGAAGAATTTCACCATCGCGCGTTCCTGCGGAGAGGAGAAGAGAGGACGATCCGCATGAGCCTTGTCGAGATAGTCGGCAATCGCCCAGCTGTCGCAGACGGTCGTCTCGCCATCCTCGATGATCGGCACGGTCTTGAATTTGCCGCCGCAGAGCTTCGGGATGCCGATGAAGCCGACAGGCGCAGTTTCATAGGCGAGGTTCTTATGCGCCAGCGCATATTTGATGCGCCAGACGAAGGGGCTGAGCGCACGGCCGTCCTTGTTGACGAGTTCATGAAGCAGAATGGTCATGGTCTTTTCCTTCGCGTCTCAGGCGAGCGCCTTCATGTAGGTGCCCATGTCGAAATAGTCGCGCCAGGCCTTGATCTTGCCGTTCTCGATTTCAAAGACGCCGCAGCAGGGAAGGTCTACCGGCTTGCCGCCGACCTTGAAATGATCGACGCGCTCGGCAAAGACGAGATTGCCCGCCGAGGCGATGTTGAGAATGTCCCACTTCACGTCGCTCCATCCATTGAGGAAGGCGCCGATGAAGGCGGTGAGGCCCGCGCGCCCCTGCACAGGGTCGATCATCATGTTGTGATAGATGCCGTCTTCGGCGAAGTAATCGACGATGGCATCGACGTCGAGGCTTGGCCATGCGTCGACGAAATTGCGGATGAGTTCTTCGTGTCTGTTCATGTGTCCCTCCCGAAACGAAAACGGGGCGGCCTGAGCCGCCCCGCTGTTGTGTTGGCCTTTAGAGGCTCTGGAACTTCTTGCCTTCGGCGACGAGCTTTTCCAGAAGGGCGGCGGGCTTGAAGTCGTCGCCCATCTGCGCCTGGAATTCCTTCATCTTCGCCAGCACCTTGTCGAGGCCGACGGTGTCGCCATAGAACATCGGGCCGCCGCGATAGACCGGCCAGCCATAACCGTTGATCCAGACGATATCGATGTCGGACGCGCGGATGGCCTTGCCCTCTTCGAGGATCTTCGCGCCTTCATTGATCATCGGATAGACGCAACGCTCAAGGATCTCCTGATCGGAAATCGTCCTGCGGTTGATGCCCTGCTTCGCGGCGAAATCGAGAATGATCTTCTCGACGACGGGCGACGGCTTCGCATTGCGGTTCTCGTCATAGTCGTAGAAGCCGGAGCCCGTCTTCTGGCCGCGGCGATCCATCTCGCAGAGCACTTCGCGGATGGTCGAGCCGGTCGACTTCTCCTTCGACCAGCCGATGTCGAGGCCGGCGAGATCCGACATGGCGAACGGGCCCATGGGGAAGCCGAAGTCATAGAGAACGCGGTCCACATCCCATGGCATCGCGCCTTCGAGGATGAGCTTCTGCGCTTCGCGCTGGCGCTGCGACAGCATGCGGTTGCCGACGAAGCCGGGGCAGACGCCGACGAGGGCCGCGATCTTGCCGATCTTCTTGGCGATCTGCATCGAGGTCGCGATGACGGGCTTCGAGGTCTTGTCGCCGCGCACGACTTCGAGAAGCTTCATGACGTTCGCGGGCGAGAAGAAGTGGAGGCCGATGACGGATTCCGGACGTTTCGTTGCCGAGGCGATCTCGTCGACATTGAGGTAGGAAGTGTTCGAGGCGAGGATCGCTCCCTGCTTGACGATGCCGTCGAGCTTGGCGAACACATCTTTCTTGATGTCCATGTTCTCGAAGACGGCTTCGATCACAAGGTCGACATCGGCGAGCGCTTCGAGCGAGAGCGTGCCGGTGAGGAGCGCCATGCGCTTCTCGACGTCTTCCTGTGTCAGGCGGCCCTTTTTCGCCGTGTTCTCGTAATTCTTGCGGATCGTGGCGATGCCGCGATCGAGCGCTTCCTGCTTCGTCTCGACGATGGTGACGGGAACGCCCGCATTGAGGAAGTTCATCGAGATGCCGCCGCCCATCGTGCCGGCGCCGATGACGCCGACCTTGGCAACGGGGATCGTGGGCGTGTCGGCGGGGACGTCCGGCAGCTTCCAGACCTGACGCTCGGCGAAGAAGACATAGCGCTGCGCGGCTGACTGCGTGCCGGTGATGAGTTCACGGAAGAGCTTCTGCTCGACCTTGATGCCATCGTCGAAGGGCAGGTTCACGGCCGCTTCGATGCACTGGATGTTGTATTCCGGCGCGAGGAAGCCGCGGAACTTGCGGGCATTCGCCTTGCGGAAATTCGCGAAGATTTCGGGATGGCCGCGATCCGCCGCGACCTTGTCGTTGAGGTCGCGCACCTTCTTCAGCGGGCGCTTCTCGGCGACGATCTTGTTCGCAAAGGCGATGGCGCCTTCACGGAGCTTGCCTTCCTCGACCAGCTCGTCGACGAGGCCCATTTCCTTGCAGGCCTTGGCGCCGACATGGCTGCCCGCCGTCATCATTTCGAGCGCCTTTTCGGCGCCGACGATGCGGGGCAGGCGCTGCGTGCCGCCCGCGCCCGGCAGCAGGCCGAGATTGACTTCCGGCAGGCCGCATTTCGCCGAAGGAACGGCGACGCGGTAATGGCAGGTCAGCGCGACTTCGAGGCCGCCGCCGAGCGCCGTGCCGTGGATCGCGGCGATGACGGGCTTCGGCGCATTCTCGATCATGGCCTGCGCGTCGAAGAGGCTCGGACCCGAGGGGGCCTTGCCGAATTCGGTGATGTCGGCGCCGGCGATGAAGGTCCGGCCGTCGCAGATCAGCACGATGGCCTTGACGGCGGGGTTCTCGATCGCCGCCTTGATGCCGTCATTGATGGCCGTGCGGACGGGCGCCGAGAGCGCGTTCACGGGCGGGGAATTCAGCGTCAGGACGCCGACATCTCCCTCGATGGTCAGATCGCCGACTTCGTTGATGGCTGTCATGGGGCTCTCCCTGAGACGTTTCTGGTGGTTGCTTCTGCGAGCAGATTTTTGGATGTGGTACCCTATAGCCCAATGGCGGGGGGATAAAGCGGCAAGGGTGGGATTGGTTGTGAGCGGGACGTTAGAAAATGCACAGGGTAAACCCCGGAGTGGCGCAGGCCGCCCAAGGGCCAATGCCGCACCACCTTCGGACGACGCGCGGCGCGACATCCTGGAGGCCGCCGCGCGGCTTTTCCGGGCCAAGGGCATTGCCGGGGCATCGGTGCGCGAAATCGCGGCGGAGGCGGGGTTTCAGAAAGCCTCGCTCTATTACTATTTCGGATCAAAGGAAGAGATCGTCCACGCAATGATCGAGGGGGTGCTGACGCCCGCGCTGGTCATGCAGAGGCGGCTTGGGCGGGCGGTGCTGTCCGAGGCGGCCCGGCTCTATCTCTACCTGCGCTTCGACGTCGCGCAGCTCTGCGCCGCGCCCTACGACTGCACATGGCTCATCCATCACGGCGACCTGAATGATCCGCAGATGGCGGCCTTCTGGGCGGATCGGAACAAGCTCGTCGCCTGGATCATGGCGCGGCTGAAGCGGGGGATGGACGCTGGAGAATTCCGCGCCTGCGACAGGGACATGGTGGCGAAGGCAATGATCGCGGCGACCGAATATTCGGTCACATGGGCTGAACGGCAGGACGCGACCCGCATTGCGGCGACCGCGGAGGAAGTGGCGTCGCTGCTCGTCCGGGGCGTGCTGGCGCCGCGCATGAGTCTGGACGCCGTGCGGCGCGAGGCCGCGGCCTTCGAAGGTCAGGCATGAACAGCCTCCATTGACAGCTCGGGTTGGCCCTCCCATTATTTCGACCGATCGGTCGAAATAATGGGAGGGAGCCATGAGGTCAAAGAATATCGAGGAGGCGCTGCGGGCCGCGCGTGCCGCGGTTGTGAAGCCGCTTGCGGAAGCCTCGACGCTGCCGCCCGAGTTCTACACGTCGCCGGAAATCTTCGCGGCCGAGATGGAGCGCGTTATCCGCCGCAACTGGTATTCGGTCGGTCATGTCGCGGAAATTCCCAATCCGGGTGATTATTTCCGCTTCGATCTCGCGGGCGAGCCTCTCGTCATCGTGCGCGGGCGCGACGGCGCGGTGCGCGCCCTTTCTGCCGTCTGCCGCCATCGCTGGATGACGGTGGTGGAGGGCGCAGGCAATACAGGCACCTTCTCATGCCCCTATCACAAATGGACCTATGCGCTCGACGGATCGCTGATGGCAGCGCCGCTCATGGACGAGGCGGCTGACTTCGATCGCAGGAATTGCTCATTGCCCAATTTCGGTTGCGAAGTCTGGCAGGGCATCATCTTCGTCAATCTCGATGGCAAGGCCGCGACTCTGGAACCCCAACTGCAGCCGCTCGCGCAGGAATTGGCACCCTGGAAGATGGACGAGATGGAGATCGTTGGCCGCGTGGAATTCGATCAGGCTTTCAACTGGAAGACGCTGGTCGACAATTTCATGGAGGCCTATCACCACTTCGCCATCCACCCCGAGACCTTCGAGCGCGACTATCCAGGCGCGGACACGACGATCGATCCGGCGGTGGGGCCCTATGCGGTGCTTCGCATTCCGCATAAAGGAGACGAGCTTTCGGCAACGCTGTTCCCGCCGCTCGATGGCATCCCCGACAAGGCGCGGCGCGGATTCTCGGTCTTCAATGTGTTCCCTGCGCATATATTCGCGGTGCTGGCGGACTCGCTCATCTACTACCGCATGGAGATCCGGAGCGTCGAAGAGTTCAAGCTCACGGCCTATCTGCTCGTCCATCCGAAATCGCTCGATGTGCCCGATGTCGAAGTGCTGAAGGATATCTTCCGACAGGCGACCTTCGCCGTTCATACCGAAGACATCGCCGCTTGTGAGGGGGCGACGAAGGGGCTGAAGAGCCGAACGGCGGGCCCTGCGCGGTTGAGTCATCTGGAAGCCGCGATCCATCAGCATCAGATATGGCTTCTCGATCAACTGGCGCGCGGCTGAGCCTTCCCTCGCGTCAGCCGTTCGCGCAGGACGGGTTGCATGCTTTCGGCTTGTCCTTGCTTTGTCGCCTTGTGGTAGTCTCGCTGCCAACAGGAAACGCAAACAGGGAAGGGGGCGCTTTAACCCCCTGGACAGTGTTGAACAAGGCAGTTCCAGACGTGAACGGCGATGCGCCGTCGCAGATCGCTTCCATCCGGCAGGGCTTCGAGCGCAGCGGCTATATCTGCAACAACCAGATCGCGACCTCGATCTTTCTTGCAGAGCGGCTGCAGAAGCCGCTGCTCGTCGAGGGCCCTCCTGGCGTCGGCAAGACCGAACTCGCCAAGGCGACGGCGGAGCTTCTCGGCAAGCCGCTCATCCGGCTGCAGTGCTACGAAGGCCTCGACGAGGCGAAGGCTCTCTACGAGTGGAAATACGGCAAGCAGCTTCTCTATACGCAGGTGCTGAAGGAGAAGCTCGGCGACCTCATGTCCGGCGCGCAGGGGCTGAAAGAGTCCATCTCGCGTCTGCACGAGTTCGACGACACGTTCTTCAATGAGGAATTTCTGGAGCCGCGTCCGCTGCTGAAGGCCTTGTGGCAGCCGGGTGGCGCGGTGCTTCTCATCGATGAACTCGACAAGTCGGATGACGAGTTCGAAGCCTTTCTGCTCGAAATTCTCTCCGACTATCAGATCTCGATTCCCGAGCTTGGCACGATCAAGGCGCGGACGACGCCCATCGTCTTCCTGACCTCGAACAATTCGCGCGAGATCGGCGACGCGCTGAAGCGGCGCTGCCTGCATCTCTACATTCCGTTCCCGGATACGGAGCTTGAGCAGCGCATCATCAGCGCCCGTGTGCCCGAGGTTGAGGAGCGCCTGCGCAAGCAGCTCGTCGCCTTCGTGCAGGGGCTTCGCACGCTCGACCTCAAGAAGCTGCCGGCCGTGAGCGAAACGATCGACTGGGCGCGCACGCTGGTTCTGCTTCATGCGCGCGAACTCGATGCCGAACTCGTGCGCGACACGCTCAACGTGCTGCTGAAGTTCCAGGACGACATCGAGAATGTCGATTCCGAAATCAATGCGCTGACGACCAAGGCGCTTCAGGCCGCGCAGTAAGAAAGCGGACTCGCATGACCGAAGTCCTCGGCGATTTCATACGCGCGCTCAGAGCGGCGGACGTCCGGGTTTCGACCTCGGAGTCGATCGATGCCGGGCGCGTGGTCGATCTCGTCGGGCTTGGCGAGCGCGAGATTTTGCGCCATGCGTTGAGTCAGGTGCTGGCGAAGACCGAGGACGAGAAGCAGGCTTTCCGCGACACGTTCGACCGCTACTTCGCCTTCGATCAATTCAAGGCGAAGTCAGAGGCCACTGCAGAGCAGCAGGGCGATGCGGAACGCGAGCCAAATGCCGGCGAGACGCAAAACGGTTCGGGCGGAATGCCGGGGCCGGGCGGTGGCGGCACGGAAGGCCAGCCTTCGGGTGGAGCGCCTGCGCCGCAAGACCTCGTCGCCATGCTCGAAGGTGGCGATCAGGCCGCGCTGCAAATGGCGCTTGCCGAAGCCGCACGTCAGGCGCAGCTCAACCGCATCAGGCTTTTCACGCAGCGGGGCATGTATACGCGCCGCATGATGGAGATCATGGGGCTCGACGCGCTGAACGACGAGATCGAGCGGCGCGAGAGCAGCGATCCCGCCGGCGCGGAGCGGTTGAGTGCGGCGCGCGACGCGCTGCGCGAGCAGGTGCGCGACTATGTGGAGAAGCAGCTTGAAATCTTCACAGCCAATGCAGGGCGGCAATTGCGCGAGGAAGTGCTCTCCCAAGTGCGCCTCAGCAATGTCGACCGCAGCGACATGAAAGTCATGCGGACGCTCGTTGCGAAAATGGCCAAACGCCTCGTCGCGCTTCATTCGCGCCGCAGGAAGGTGGAGCGGCGCGGCCAGCTCGACATGCGCCGCACCATCCGCGCCAATGTCGAATTCGACGGGCTGTTCTTTCATACCATCTGGAAGCAGCAGAAGATCGACCGGCCCAAGGTCGTGGCGATCTGCGACGTCTCCGGCTCGGTGGCGCAAGTGGCGCGTTTTCTCCTGATGTTTCTCTACAGCCTTCAGGAAGTGCTGCCGCGTGTGCGCTCCTTCGCATTTTCGGGGCAGCTTGGCGAGACGACGGAGCTGTTCGAGCGCGAACGCGATATCGAAAAGGCGCTTGCCCGCGCGCTGATGGAACATGGCGGCGGTTCGACCGACTACGGCCAGGCCTTCCTTGATTTCGAACGTCTGGCGCTCGACGACGTGGATCACCGCACGACCGTCCTCATTCTCGGCGATGCCCGCTCGAACTACGGCAATCCGCGCGGCGACATTCTGAAGAAGATTCATGCACGCGCCCGCCGGGTCATCTGGCTGAACCCGGAGCCCCGGTCGCTATGGAACTCCGGCGACAGCGAGATGAAGCGCCTCGCGCCCTATTGCGATACGGCCAAGACCTGCGCCTCGCTCAAGGATCTGGAGCGGGTCATTTCCGAACTTCTGCGCCACGCCGCCTGAGTCCGTCCTTCTGGACGGATTGTCTCGTTTTGGGGCATAGTTCAGTGCCCTGAATGGGCATGGGGCCTGCAGGGGGTATCCATCTTTCCAATTCCCGGACGCGGGGCCTTGCGGTACCCGCGTCATGGGCGTTTGTGCATCGGGGGCAAAGGGTGGCGCCTTCCATCGTCAGGGGCTGTTGTCTCGCGCTGATGCTCGGCGCGGGCCTTGCGTTGCCCGCGCGAGCGGAGCCGCGCCCCGTCACGCCTGAGCCGCCGGCGGAAACGTCTGTCACAAGCGCGGCGCTGACCGTTCCCATGCGCCAGGAAGAGGCCGCAAAGGCCGAGGCGGACGCGGAGCAGGCCCATTACAACATCGTGATCTTCGGAGATTCCCTCGGCGACGGCGTCTGGGCGGGGCTCTATCACGTGTTCCACAAGGACAAGCGCTTCAGCGTCATTCGCAAGTCGCGCGTCGCCACGGGCTTCGTGCGCAGGGATTACTACGACTGGAGCGATGCCGTGCGTAAGGCGGCGACGGATACGAAGATCGACATCGCCGTGGTCATCATGGGCACCAATGACCGGCAGACGATCGTCGAGGGCCGCGAGCGCCATGCGCTGTTCGAACCCAAATGGCGCGAGATATATGCGGCTCGCGTCGATGATTTCACCGCGACGCTCAAGACGGCTGGCGCCCGCATCTATTGGCTGGGTCTGCCGGTCATGAGGAGCCCCGGCTTCGAGGCGGATATGGAGACAATATCCTCGATTTTCGAGGAGCGCGCCAAGGCCAATGGCGTCGCCTTTGTCCCCATGCATCAGCTTGCCGCCGACAAGGACGGCAACTACCAGGCCTATGGCACCGACGCCGCAGGCAAGAAGCGGCAGCTACGTACCGAGGACGGCATTCATTTCACGATGGACGGCTACGAGCTTCTCGCGCGAGACGTCGCCGGCGTCATCCGCGAGGATGCCGATCAGGGCCTTGTGGCACAGCAGGCGACGTCGACGGCGGTTTCCGCCGCAGTCATGACAAGCACGGGCAGCGGGGAGCTGCGTGGCACGGTTGCCCGCGAGCCGGAGGGCAGGATTGCCGAAATCCGGACCGGCCGCAGCGATGATTGGCGTTGGACCGGTGGCTCGCGGTGATCGCCTGAAGTTCGCCCTGCGCGGCGCGAGGTTCGCGCTGGGCGCGCTGCTTGTCCTTGTGTCCGCCTGCGCCGCCGAACCGCATTGCGCCGAGCCGCCGGCACCGGCGGGTCTCTCGGACTTTCACGCCGCTCTCCACGATCTGGCGCAGGGGAAGCGGCAGACCGTCAGCATTCTCCATCTCGGCGACAGCCACATCGCGCTCGATCACATGACGGGCGTCTTGCGGGGCAGTTGGGCGCGAGCCTATGGCGATGCGGGGCGGGGCCTGCCGCCGGGCAATTCCTATCGCTATTACGCGCCGCAAGGCTACAAGGTTGCGATGACGGGCGCGTGGACGGTGGCGTCGAGCCTCAGGGCCGATGCGCATGGACCGTTCGGCATTTCGGGCTATCGAATTTCAGCGGAAAGCCCCACGGCCCGAACTTCGATCGAAAGGGATTCCGGCAAGTTCGACGCGGTCGAGATCGACGCAATGGGCGGGCCCTCGTCCGGTTCGTTGCTGGTGTCATTCGATGGTGCGACCGCACAGACCTTTTCCACGAAAAGGCCCCAGCCGGGCCTGGTGCGCATTCATGTGCCGGCCGTATCGGCGCATCGCGTGGAGGTTCGCCCTGCGGGCGATGGAGCGGTGACGCTTCTCGGCTGGGCGCTCATCACCGGACATGCGGGCATCCGTTACGACAGCTATGGCATCAGTGGAGCGACGCTCGATGTTGTCGATCATTGGGACCGGAGCGTCGTGGATGCCGAAATTGCCGCACTCAAGCCCGACCTCATCATTCTCGGCTACGGAACGAATGAAGGATTCAACGACCGGCTTGATCTTCGCGCCTATGAGGTGAAGCTCGCGGCATTGATCACACGTTTGAAACGCCTGTCTCCAGATGCATCCATCGCGTTGCTCGGTCCCCTCGACGGCGCACGCAAGGCGCAGCCCGGAGCGTCTGCGGCCTGCGGCGGCAGCTGGACCACGCCGCCAAAGCTGGCGCTCCTGCGTGACGTGCAGAAGTCCGTCGCTGCCGAACACGGCGCTTTCTATTTCGATCAATCGCACATTATGAATGGAGCGTGCGGAATTTCGCGCTGGGCCAGCGCAACGCCGCCTCTTGCATGGCCGGATCGCGTTCATCTTCGTACGGATGGAGCGCGCCGCGCGGGCGCCGCGTTGTTGGCGGCATTAATGCCTTCGTCCAAGAGAATATGCAGCCCACGCTAAACGGAAGTTTCAAACGGTTGTGCGAAAGTGCATCGCTCTGCCGTTTGTTCTTCGTCCATGGCGACGGATTTCATTTTTCCTCCCGTTTGAGTTGGGTCAATTACTCACTGGGGGGTCGTTCACCTTGTTCCAATCGGTCGTTCATGTGCGGCGTACGCAGCGCCGCGCAGCAAAGCTTTGCGCGTTCATTCTTCCGCTTTCCCTTTGGAGCGGGATTGCCAACGCCGACACGACGATTACATCGTCGACCACGCCACAGAAGACTTCGGAAGGTGGCAACATAACGGTGACGGGAACGCTCGCGGTCGGAACCGGTACGGCGGTCACGATCGACAGCAACAATTCCTTCTCCAATGAGGGATCGACCACGGCGGTGAAGGCGGGCGGAATTGGCGTCAGCGTCACGTCCGCGACCAGCGGTTCCATTGCGAATAAGGGTACGATCGCCACGGGCACGGCGGCATCGTCGGACACTGCGGATGACGGCCTGATCGGCGGACCCGCCATCGAGGTTCATCAGAGTGTTGGCGGAGGAATTTCCAACGCCGCAAGCTCCACTATTGTCACCTATGGCAACAACACGATCTTCATCGGCACGTCTGCGGCGAGCCCCGCGGATATTACCGTTGGCAATGTCGGCGCGGACGCGAAAGCCTACGGCCTCTATAACGCCGGATATATCTACACTTACGGAAGCAATTCGGGCGAAGCGACAACGGCGATTCGTGTCGAGGCTGCCAGCGGCCACACAACCAATCTGTCGGGCGGCATTTCCAACGCGGGCACAAGCTCAGTCATTCTCTCCCGAGCGATTGATGCGGATGCGACCGGCATCGGCATCGGATCGGGCGGCATTGTCGATACAATCGCCAATCAGGGAAAGCTTTCGGCGATAACGCTCGGCACGACGGGCGGCAAGGCCGTGGCCGTTTCGGTTGAGGCGGGCGGCACGCTGAACAGCATCAAGAACTCGGGCACCATCGAGGCGCTGGCGAATACCGTTGGAGATGCGGTGGCGATCATCGATGCCTCGGGCACGCTTTCGAGCATCGACAATTCCGGCACCATCAGAGCGGTGGCGACCGATGGCAGCGCGACGGCAATCGACGTCTCGACATCGACATCGGCGTTCTCGCTGACCAATAGCGGCACGATCATCGGCGATATCTATCTCGGCAGCGGCGCATCGACCATAAGTTCAGATGATGGCGCGATCACCGGAAATATCGATGTCGCTTCGGGCGGCAGCCTCGACATGACATTGTCCGGCGGCGCCGAATTCACGGGCGGAACGAATGTGGGGGCGGCGGGCACGCTGGACGTCCAGGACGCGACGTTCCGCAGCGGGGGCTCCGGCTATTACGCGACGACCGCGTCCTTTGGGAGCGACTCGATTTTCGCTGTTGCCTATGACTCCATCGCCAGTACGAGCGCGTTGCTGACGACGACTGGCACGACGAGCTTCGCGGCGGGCGCGACAGTCGATGTCACGTTTTCCTCTTATCTGAACACCACGAAGACCATCAATCTGGTCGACGCGGGGGCGCTCTCCCTCTCGGCTGGTGGCGTGGACGATCTCGTCGTCGGCGGGGTGAGCGCGGGCTACAACGCGGTGCTGAGCACGACCGGAAACGGACTTTACATCACGCTCTCACGCAAGACGGCAACGGCACTTGGCATTACCGGCAATGCGGCGGCCATATACGAGGTCGCGCCGACAGCATTCGCGGCAGATGACGAGTTTGGCGCGGCGGTCGGTAATCTCTCGACAGTTGCCGCGATCCGGAAGCTCTATGCGGAACTGCTGCCCGATCTGAGCGGCGCGCGCGAGGAACAGGCGCGGCGGGTCCAGGATACTTCGTCGGGTATCGTATCGAGCCGCCTCGACCTGCTGCGGAGCGACGAGCAGGGCGACGAGACCAGGGGATATCGCCGCCACCGGAACACCGGGCTCTGGGCGCAGGAAGCAGTGTCGGCCGAGACGGGAGCCGCTGGCGAGAAATCGGCAGCATATGACGGCACGCTTTACGCTCTCGCCGTTGGTTACGATGCCGGCGATCGCGAGGGCGATATCTGGGGCGCTTCATTCACCTATTCAGCCATGCAATATGGCGCGGGCGATCCGGAGCAAGACAACGTCAACCAGGCCTATCTCTTCCAGCTTTATCACGCGCTGAACCGCGGGCCTTTCTACTGGAACGCAATGGGGAGCCTCGGCCTCGACAGTTACAAGGGCTACAGGCAGGTGACGGCTGGCAATGTCACGCGCAATCCTCACGCGGACTGGATGGGCTATCAGGCGGGACTGGCGACGCAGGTGGGTTACAATCTGGCGCTCGGCCCCGTTTCGATCCGGCCTTCGCTCGGTGCGTCCTACACCTTCCTGCGCCAGGCCTCCTACACGGAAGAGGGCGGCGGAGAGGGTGTCGATCTCGCCGTCGACGCGAATAATTTCCAGTCGCTCCGAACGACGGCGGAGCTGCGCGCCAGCGGAAAACTTGGCGGTGTTGCACCCTATCTGCGTGGCGGCGTTACGCACGAATTTCTTGATGCGACGCCTGTGGCGGACGGTCACTTCGTCGCCGGCGGCGCCTTCGCGCTGCAAGGCGATCCTCTGGACAAGGACATTCCTTTCGCAGGCGCGGGGCTCGGCATTGGAAGCGGCTATGCGCGGCTCAATCTCGACTACACGGGACAGCTCGGCTCCAAGCTGTCCTCGCATCAGGCGACGGCAACCTTCGTCATGAAGTTCTGATGGCGCGGGCATTAACCATGAGTTCAGCCTGTCGTTGAGATTTCATCGACACTGTCCAATATTGGGACGCGCCGCCGGCCTCAACCGGCGGCGCGTCTAGTCCGACGCCAGGCGGCGTGTGGGGCAAAATTGGGCGCTGGCGGGCATGCTGTTTCCGACCCTCGAGTTCGGGATCTTCTTTCTGATCGTCTTCACGGTCGGATGGGGCCTGCGCGCGACTCCTCTCTGGCGCAAATATTTCCTCGTCGCGGCAAGTTACGTCTTCTACGGGTGGTGGGACTGGCGGTTCACCGGCCTTCTCTTTGCGACGACGCTCATCAATTATCTGGGCGGTCTTGCGCTCGGCGGTACGAAGCGTGTCGGGTTTCGCAAATTCATCGTCGGCATGACCGTCGCCGTCGATCTCGGCGTGCTGGCGTTCTTCAAATATTACGGCTTCTTCCTCACCTCGCTTGACGAGCTTCTGACGGCGCTGGGGTTGCATCGCGATCTGCCGTTTCTCGAGATCATTCTTCCGATCGGCATTTCCTTCTTCACCTTCCAGGGCATTTCTTACGTCGTCGACGTCTATCGCGGTCATATCGCGGTCGAGAAGTCGCTGCTCGATGTGATGCTCTTCAAATCCTTCTTTCCGCAGCTCGTCGCCGGGCCCATCGTGCGCGCGGCCGATTTCATTCCGCAGCTCCATGCGCCGGCCCGGCTGACGCGGGAGCATATCGCGGTGGGCACCGTGCTCGTTCTGACCGGCCTCGCCAAGAAGATGGTCATTGCCAACTATCTGGCGACGGAACTCGTCGACCCGATCTTCTTCGACCCGACGGCGGTGGGCGCGCTCGATCTGCTCGTCGGCATGTATGGCTACGCCGTGCAGATCTATTGCGACTTCTCGGGCTATAGCGACATCGCCATCGGTGTCGCGGCGCTGCTTGGCTACCGGTTCCGCGAGAATTTCGATCAGCCCTACCGCGCGTCGAGCCTTCAGGACTTCTGGCGGCGCTGGCACATCTCGCTATCGAGCTGGCTGCGCGACTATCTCTACATTCCGCTGGGCGGTAGCAGGGGTAGCGAAGCGAAGACCTATCGCAATCTCTTCCTCACCATGTTTCTTGGCGGCATCTGGCACGGCGCGGCATGGACATTCGTGATCTGGGGCGCGCTTCACGGCGCGATGCTCGGCATCGAGCGCTTCGTCCGCGCCAAGCTCGACGAACTGGCGCCGCCTCAGGCCGATGAAGATGTGCCTGTTCTCTCCCGGCTCGGAAATTTTGCGCAGCGTGCGGTCGGCGTTTTCTGGACATTCCATTTCGTCTGCTTCGCCTGGATATTCTTTCGTGCCGGCAGCTTCGCCACCGCGCAGGACTATCTCAAGGGCCTGGCAGACTGGACGGGAAGCCATGATCATGTGACGCCGTTCCTTGTCGGGCTCATTGCGCTGGGAATGGTCTTCCAGTTCACCCCGAGGGGATTGGGGCGCGAACTGGCGCTGGCAATCCGGGCTCTTCCTTCGCCGCTGCTCGGGCTGCTGCTTGGGGCGGGCATTCTGATCATCTGGGCCGTGGCGCCGGATGGCGTTGCGCCTTTCATCTATTTCCAGTTCTGAGGAAGCGGTCATGCTCGATCTTCTCGACGGCACGACGACCGACGACGACAGGCTGGAGACGGTGCGTATCGCCGATCTGGAGCGTGAGGAGACGACGCGGCGCAGCGTCGCTAGGTTCGCGCGCGCCATGTGGATCGCCCTCGCCATGCTGCTTCTTTTCAGCAGCGGCCAGCTCGTTACGGTGGTGAATGGATTCGGTGTCGGCCCGGTTCAGGATGCGGCGGTTGCCCTGGCTGCGACCTGGAACGAACAGGCGGAGAAGAACGGCCTCTCGGCGCCAGTGGCGGCCATTCGCACTTTCGTGGAAAGGTTGCGCGGTGCGGCCTGGAGCGAGTTGCGCGACAGCTCGGTCGAATTGCGCGGTGCCTTTGGTGACGCGAAGGGCTGACCGCAAAAGGAAAGGCCCCGCCGAATTCGGCAGGACCTTTTGATTTTGCGTCTATCCGCCGTCTTCAGCGGGGAAGCGTCGTCTCGCCCATCAGGAAAAGATCGACTTCGCGCGCAGCCTGACGGCCTTCGCGGATCGCCCAGACGACGAGCGACTGGCCGCGGCGCATGTCGCCAGCCGAGAAGATCTTGTCCTTGGCGGTCTTGTAGGTCGCCGTGTCGGCGGCGACGTTGCCGCGCTTGTCGAGGTCGATGGCGAGTTCCGTCAGCATGCCTTCATGCACCGGATGGACGAAGCCCATCGCCAGCAGCACGAGGTCGGCCTTGAGTTCGAACTCGCTGCCGGGGATCGCCTGCATCTTGTCGTCGAGACGCATGCATTCGATCGCAGTCACCTGACCGGCTTCGCCGATAATGCGCTTCGTCATCACGGCGAAATCGCGGACAGCGCCTTCGGCCTGGCTCGACGAGGTGCGCATCTTGAGCGGCCAGTCGGGCCAGGTGAGCAGCTTGTTTTCCTTCTCGGGCGGCGCAGGCATGATTTCAAGCTGCGTCACCGAGACGGCGCCCTGACGGAGCGAGGTGCCGATGCAGTCGGAGCCCGTGTCGCCGCCACCGATGACGATGACATGCTTGCCCTCGGCAAGGATGGGCTCGGCATTGAGGAGCGGTTCGTCCGACACGCGGCGGTTCTGCTGCGGCAGGAATTCCATCGCGAAGTGAACGCCGCGAAGGTCGCGGCCTTCGACCGGAAGATCGCGGGGCTTCTCGGAGCCGCCGGTCAGCACGACGGCGTCGAAATCGTCGACGAGATCGGCGGCCTTCTGCGTCACGCCGATATGGGCGCCATAGTGGAAGGTCGCGCCCTCGGCTTCCATCTGGGCGACGCGACGGTCGATCAGGTGCTTTTCCATCTTGAAGTCGGGAATGCCGTAGCGGAGTAGGCCGCCGGCCTTCGCGTTCTTCTCGAAGACATGGACGTCATGGCCGGCACGGGCGAGCTGCTGAGCGCAGGCGAGGCCCGCGGGGCCGGAGCCCACGACCGCGACCTTCTTGCCGGTCTTGCGCTTCGGTGCCTCCGGCACGATCCAGCCTTCGGTCCAGCCGCGGTCGACGATGGCGCATTCGATGGTCTTGATCGTGACGGGCGCTTCCTGAAGGTTCAGCGTGCAGGATGCCTCGCAGGGAGCGGGGCAGATGCGGCCGGTGAACTCCGGGAAGTTGTTCGTCGTGTGCAGGTTGCGGCAGGCCTCCTGCCACTCGCCGTGATAGACCAGATCGTTCCAGTCGGGGATCTGGTTATTCACCGGGCAGCCATTGTGGCAGTAGGGAATGCCGCAATCCATGCAGCGCGAGGCCTGATCCCGCGTGGCGCTCTCGCCCAGCGGAATCACGAACTCATTGTAGTTGCGGACACGGTCCGCGGCCGGAAGGTACTTGCGATCCTGCCGGTCGATTTCCAGGAATCCTGTGATCTTTCCCACGTTACTCTCCTGCCACGGCGATTGCCTCGGCGGCGCTTTCCTGCGCGCGCGCCATTTCCTTCAGGGCGCGCCGGTACTCGACCGGCATGACCTTGCGGAATTTGGGCAGCATCGCGGCCCAGTTGGCGAGAATGTCCTTCGCACGCGACGAGTTGGTGTAGCGCGCATGGTTCTCGATGAGCTGGCGAAGACGCTCGGCATCGAAGCGGGTCATGTCCGACATCACGTCGACGCGGCCATGGGCTTCGAGATCGCCGCCCTGATGGTGCACCTTCTCCAGCACATCGTCCTCGGCCTCGATCGGCTCGAGCGCAACCATGGCCATGTTGCAGCGCTTCTCGAACATGCCGTCCTCATCGAGGACATAGGCGATGCCGCCCGACATGCCGGCCGCGAAGTTGCGGCCGGTCTGGCCGAGAACGACGACGATGCCGCCGGTCATGTATTCGCAGCCGTGATCGCCCGTGCCTTCGACGACGGCGATGGCACCGGAGTTGCGAACCGCGAAGCGCTCGCCCGCGACGCCGCGGAAGTAGCTCTCGCCGGAGATCGCGCCGTAAAGCACCGTATTGCCGACGATGATCGACTTCTCGGGAACGATACGCGTGTTCTTCGGCGGATAGACGATGAGCCGTCCGCCCGAAAGACCCTTGCCGACATAGTCGTTGGCCTGGCCTTCGAGTTCGAGCGTGACGCCCTTCGCGACCCATGCGCCGAAGCTCTGGCCCGAAGTGCCGTTGAACTTCACATGGATCGTGTCGTCAGGCAGTCCCGCATGACCATAGGCCTTGGCAACGACACCGGAGAGCATGGCGCCAGCGGTGCGGTCGACATTGGTGATCGGCATTTCGATCTGAACGGGCTTCTTCGTCTCGATGGCGGTCTTCGCCTCGGCGATGAGCTTGCGATCCAGCACCGTCTCGATCTGATGGTGCTGGTTTTCGCTCTTGAAGATGCCCACTTCGCCATCGACCTTCGGCGCGTGGAAGAGGCGCGAGAAGTCGAGGCCATGCGCCTTCCAATGCTCGACGACCTTGCGCTTGTCGAGCATGTGGAGCTGGCCGATCATCTCGTTGAACGAGCGATAGCCGAGCGAGGCCATGTATTCACGCACTTCTTCGGCGACGAAGAAGAAGTAGTTGATCACATGCTCGGGCGCGCCGACGAAACGCTTCCTGAGTTCAGGATCCTGCGTTGCGACGCCGACCGGGCAGGTGTTGAGATGGCACTTGCGCATCATGATGCAGCCGGCCGCGATGAGCGGCGCGGTGGCGAAGCCGAACTCGTCGGCGCCGAGCAGCGCACCGATGACGACGTCGCGGCCTGTGCGCAGACCGCCATCGACCTGCACGGTGATGCGGCTGCGCAGACGGTTCAGCACCAGCGTCTGATGCGTTTCGGCAAGGCCGATCTCCCAGGGGGAACCGGCATGCTTGATCGAAGTGAGCGGCGAAGCGCCCGTGCCGCCCTCGAAGCCCGAAATGGTCACATGGTCGGCGCGCGCCTTCGAGACGCCGGCGGCAACCGTGCCGACGCCGATTTCAGAAACGAGCTTCACGGACACCTGACCGTCGGGATTGACGTTCTTGAGGTCGTAGATGAGCTGGGCCAGGTCTTCGATCGAGTAGATGTCGTGATGCGGGGGCGGGGAGATGAGGCCCACGCCCGGCGTCGAGTGGCGCACCTTGGCGATGGTCGCGTCGACCTTGTGGCCGGGCAGCTGTCCGCCTTCGCCGGGCTTCGCACCCTGCGCCATCTTGATCTGCATCATGTCCGAGTTGACGAGATACTCGGTGGTGACGCCGAAACGGCCGGACGCCACCTGCTTGATGGAGGAGCGCATCGAGTCGCCATTCGGCATCGGCACGAAGCGGTCGGCTTCCTCGCCGCCTTCGCCCGTGTTCGAGCGGCCGCCGATGCGGTTCATGGCGATGGCAAGCGTCGTATGCGCTTCGCGGCTGATCGAGCCGTAGGACATGGCGCCCGTTGCGAAGCGCTTGACGATATCGACGGCAGGCTCGACCTCGTCGAGCGGCACGGGCTTGCGCCCGTCCTGTTCGGCGGTCTTGACCTCGAAGAGGCCACGGATGGTCAGCAGGCGCTGGCTCTGGTCGTTGATGCGCTCGGCAAAGTCGCGATACTTGTCGCGGCTGTTGCCGCGCACGGCGTGCTGAAGATCGCGCACGCTGTCAGCATTCCAGGCATGTTCCTCGCCACGCATGCGATGAGCATATTCGCCGCCGACCTCGAGCATGTTGCGCAGGTAGGGCGTGTCGCCGAAGGCTGCCTGATGACGGCGGAACGTCTCTTCCGCGATCTCATTGCAGCCGACGCCTTCGATAACGCTCTGCGTGCCCGTGAAGTACTTCTTCACGAAAGCGGAGTTGAGGCCGATGCCGTCGAAAATCTGCGCGCCGCAATAGGACTGGTAGGTCGAGATGCCCATCTTGGACATGACCTTGAGCAGGCCCTTGTCGATCGCCTTGATGAAGCGCTTGTTGACCTCATAGGCCGTCAGCTTCTCGTCGAGGTCGGGAAGCATCGCTTCCAGCGTCTCGAAGGCGAGATAGGGGTTGATCGCTTCCGCGCCATAGCCCGCGAGACAGGCGAAGTGATGCACCTCGCGCGCCTCGCCCGTCTCGACGACGAGACCGACCGAGGTACGCAGACCCTTGCGGATCAGGTGGTGATGAACGGCAGAAGTTGCCAGCAGCGCCGGGATCGCCATCCGCTCCGCCGAAACCGCGCGGTCCGACAGGATGATGATGTTGAAGCCCTTGGTGACCGCTTCTTCCGCGCGTTCGCACAGCCGGTCGAGCATCACTTCCATGGCCTGCGCGCCGCGCTCGGCCTTGTAGGTGATGTCCAGCGTCTCGGCGCGGAAGTGATTGTCCGCCACCTCGCCGATCTGGCGGATCTTTTCGAGGTCTTCATTGGTCAGGATCGGCTGGCGCACTTCGAGGCGCTTCACCTTCGACATGCCCTTGAGATCGAGCAGGTTCGGGCGCGGGCCGATGAAAGACACCAGCGACATGACGAGTTCTTCGCGGATCGGGTCGATCGGCGGGTTCGTCACCTGTGCGAAGTTCTGCTTGAAGTAGGTGTAGAGCATCTTCGACTTCGACGAGAGCGCGGAGATGGGCGTGTCGGTGCCCATCGAGCCGATCGCTTCCTGCCCCTCGATCGCCATGGGCGACATGAGGAACTTGATGTCTTCCTGCGTGTAGCCGAAGGCCTGCTGCAGATCGAGCAGGTTCGCCGCGTCGGATGCCGCGGGCGGCGCCTTCTTCACGGGCGCGGGCATGTCCTCGAGCACGATCTGCGTGCGGTCGAGCCATGTCTGATAGGGGTGAAGCTTCGCGAGCTTCGCCTTGATCTCGTCGTCGGCAATGATGCGGTGCTCTTCGAGATCGATGAGCAGCATCTTGCCCGGCTGGAGGCGCCACTTCTCGACGATGCTCTCCTCGGGAACGGGCAGCACGCCCATTTCCGACGCCATGATGACATTGCCCTCGTCGGTGACAAAATAGCGCGCAGGGCGCAGGCCGTTGCGGTCGAGCGTCGCGCCGATCTGGCGGCCATCGGTGAAGGCAACGGCGGCGGGGCCGTCCCACGGCTCCATCAGGGCGGCGTGGTATTCGTAGAAGGCGCGGCGGTCCTCATCCATGAGCGGGTTGCCCGCCCAGGCTTCCGGGATGAGCATCATCATCGCATGGGAGAGCGAGTAGCCGCCCATGACGAGTAGTTCGAGCGCGTTGTCGAAATAGGCCGAGTCGGACTGGCCTTCGACAGCGACAGGCCAGAGCTTCTTCAGGTCGTCGCCGAGAATCTCCGATTCCATCGACGAGTAGCGCGCCTGGATCCAGTTGACGTTGCCCCGCACCGTGTTGATCTCGCCATTGTGGCAGATCATGCGGAAGGGGTGCGCGAGGCGCCATGTCGGGAAGGTGTTGGTCGAGAAGCGCTGATGGACGAGAGCAAGTCCTGTCACCACGCGCGGATCGCTGAGGTCCTTGTAATAGGAACCCACCTGCGCGGCGAGCAGCATGCCCTTGTAGACGATGGTGCGCGACGAAAGCGAAGGAATGTAGAAATCCTTCGGCATCGTCTGGCTTTCGTGGAACAGCGTGTTGAATATACGCTTGCGGATCACGAAAAGCTTGCGCTCGAAATGGTTCTGATCCGTCGTCGACGGACCCTTGCCGATGAAGGCCTGACGATGCGCGGGCTCGGTCGGCTTCACCGAGTAGCCGAGATCCGAATTGTCGACGGGCACTTCGCGCCAGCCAAGGAACACCTGGCCTTCCTCGGCGACGATATGCTCGACAAGGTCCATCACGCGCTTGCGCTCGGCATCGTCCTTCGACAGGAAGAAATGACCGACGCCATATTCGCCGATGGCAGGCAGGCTGAAGCCGAGACGCGCAGCTTCCTCGCGGAAGAAGCCGTCCGGAATCTGGATGAGGATGCCCGCGCCGTCGCCCGCCTTGGGGTCGGCGCCGACCGCGCCGCGATGCTCGAGATTCTCGAGAATGCGCAGGCCGTCCTCGACGATCTTGTGCGATTTTCGGTTATGGATATTCGCCACGAAGCCGATGCCGCAGGCATCGCGTTCGTTCCGGGGGTCATAGAGACCCTGCGCGTCGGGTAGACCGCCCGCAGGAAGCGCCACCATGGCTTGCTTCTCCGTCATATCCAAAATCCTCACCTGTCTGTCCCCATGTGCGTCTGGAGGCAGACCGTTCCCGTTGCCATTTACGTTCTGATGCCTGCCGAGCGCCCTTGCGGGGCGCCAGAGGCCGCGGAACGCTTATCGGATCGCACGCCTAATTGCAAAATTGACCCGCAGGGCGCTCGTTGCCCCGTCGCTCAGTTCGCCGACAGACTCTAACTCTTTGAAATTAAAGGTAAATCTGCGAACATCGCGGATTGGTCCGCTGCTGCTCGCGAGATTGCACCCTATGTTGAGGGGGCAAGCCCACTTCAGCGAGTGGATCATGCCCAATGCGCCGGTTTGAATCAAGCAAATATGGCAGGATTGCTGACCTAAAAATGACGCAGGCCGGTTTCCTCTCCGGGCGTTGCAAAAACGCCTCGCCCTTAACCCTCGCCCTTGGGGGGGCTGGCCTATCTCCCGGGCGCCATGCGAAATTCCCGGCTTCGTCGTCCCACCTGACATCAAAGCACCGAGGTCCGACCCCTTGATCTTCACCAGCGACAACGCATTCGGCGTGGCGCCCGAAATCCTCGAAGCCATCTCGCGCGCCAACGAAGGCGCTGTTGTTTCATATGGTGGAGACGAGATCACGAAGCGGCTGGAAGGGCGCTTTGCCGAAATCTTCGAACACGAGGTTGCGGTCTTTCCCGTGGCCACCGGCACGGCGGCAAATGCGCTGGCGCTTGCGACGCTGACGCCGCCCTACGGCGCCATCCTCTGTCACGAACATGCGCATGTGAATGCGGACGAATGCGGCGCGCCGGAGATGTTCACCGGCGGCGCGAAGCTCGTCGGCGTCTCGGGCGCAGCCGGCAAGGTCGATCCGGCGGCGCTCGAAATCGCCCTTGCGGCGATGCCCGCGGGCAATGTCCATAATGCGCAGCCGTCGACGCTGACGCTGACGCAGTCGACCGAATTCGGCGCGGTCTACAGTATCGAAGAGTTGCGCCGTCTGACCGGCGTGGCGCGGGAGCGGAGGCTTGCCGTTCATATGGATGGCGCGCGTTTCGCCAATGCGCTGGTAACGCTCGGCTGCACACCCGCCGAGATGACCTGGAAGGCGGGCGTCGACGTCCTCTCCTTCGGCGCAACCAAGAACGGCGCGCTGGCCGCCGAGGCCGTCGTCTTCTTCGATCCGGCCCGCGCGACCGACTTCGGTTTTCGCCGCAAGCGTTCGGGGCATCTCTTCTCGAAGATGCGCTTCGTGTCGGCGCAGCTCGAAGCCTATCTGGCCGGCGGGCTCTGGCTTCGCAATGCCGGCCACGCCAATGCGATGGCGAAACGCATGGCGGCGGGTTTGGCTCTCGTCAATTCGGCACGGCTGCTGGCGCCCGTGGACGCAAACGAAATCTTCGTTCGCCTGCCTCGCGGGATGCTGAAGCGTCTGCGCGAAGCAGGTGCGGGCTTTCATCCCTGGCCGATGGATGGCGACGATGCCGAGAACCGCACGATCAGGCTTGTCGCATCCTTCGCCACGCGAGCCGAGGATGTCGATCAGTTCCTGCAGGTTGTGAGCGGTTGAGCGCCCTGGCGTCTCTGCTCTTTAGCCTTCATTAAGCCTACGGCCGCTAGGCTCGCGGAGCCGGAGTCTCCCCGGCAGCATCCGGGGTCAGGCATGACGAATCCGAACTCTGCACCAAGCTACGACGAGATGATCGCGCAGGCGGAAGCCGCGATCGCGAGCTTGCGCGGCGCATATCGCGAGCAGCTGACCGAAGATGTAGCGGCTCTTGCCGACATCTGGTCGCGGCTCGATCCGAACGCTCCCGATGCAACCCTCGACGAGGTTCACGCCCTTGCTCACAATATCAAGGGGCAGGGCGGTTCATTCGGCTATGATCTCGTCACCTCGATTGGCGCGTCTCTCTGCGATTACCTGCGCAGCGGGCATCGCGTATCGGCGAAAGAGCGCGATATCGTCCATGCGCATCTCAGGCTTCTGAAGCTCGTCAGCGACAATGATATTGCGGGGACGGGCGGTGAGATGGGGCAGCGCGTTGTCGAGAAACTGCGCACGCTGACGAGCTGACCGATATCTGGGGCTGCGGATCTAGTCGATGAGATCGGCGAGATCGTCCAGAACATTTTCAAGCAGCGCCGCGTGGCTCGGCTCGTTCTCCCCGCGATCCGTCGCTTCCGTTCCGGATTCCGCCGTCGCCGTCTTCGTGGTCAGGACGCGGGCCATCTCTCCGACGAGAATGTCGATCTTGAAGGGCTTGGCAACGAACCCGTCCATGCCCGCGGCAAGATAGCTCTGTCGATGCCGCTCGGTCGAGTGGGCGGTCAGGGCGATGATCGGGATCGTCCGCCATGGTTCGTCTACGGAACGGATGATCTTGGTCGCAAGAATGCCATCGACTTCGGGCATCTGAATGTCCATCAGCACGAGATCGAAGCGGCCGGCATGCAGCGCGCGGACCGCTTCCGCACCGTTATTGGCGATGGTCAGGCGGTGACCGAGCCGTTCTATGACGGCGCCCACCAGCTTCTGATTGACGGCCTGATCCTCAGCGAGAAGCACGTTGAGGCCCGTCTCGCCGCGTTGACCTTCCGCCTGCTCGGCTTTGGCCGTTGTGTCGTGAACAGATGAAATCCCTGCGGGAGGGCGGCGTTCCGTGTCCCGTCTGGCCTGCGCGAGCGCCGCTGCCGTCTGCGCGAGCTTCGCGCGTTCGCGCTCGAGTTCGAGCTGGGTCTCCTGCAATTCCGTTACCCGCGCGGCGAGTTCTATCTCACTCCTGCGCAGCGCGTATTTCGTATCCTTCACATGCGTGATGTCGGTTTCGACCACAATGAAGTGTTCGATCTCTCGATCATCGCCCCAGATCGGGCGTGCCTCGATGGAGGCCCAATAGGCGTGTCCCGCCTTGGTCTGGTTGTGCATCTCGATGTTGAACGGTTCGGCACGGCGCCAGCTTTCGCAGAGCGCTTTTACGGCGCCGATCGGTCGCGCATAGCTGGCAAGGATTTCCTCGGCCGTATGGCCTTCGATTTCCGACCGCTCGAAGCCCGTCAGCGCGACGAAGCCCGCATTGCTCCACACGATCCGGCCGGTGGCATCCGCGATCAACACGCCGGCCTGTGTTCCGTTCGCGACGAGCGCAAGCATCCTGTTCGCGCGCAGGCTGTCGGTGAATCTCGACCATGTGTCGCTGAAAATGTCGGCGAGTGCGCCGATCTCGTTTGGAGGCATGTCCGAAGGCGGTTCGAAATGCCCCTCCGAGTTGCTTCGCCGGATTGCATCGGCAAGCCTGGTTATGGGCCGCACGACGCCGCCACGAACGAGCGCGTAGATTGTGCCGAGCAGCACAATGAGAGCTGCGAAGCGGCGCAGGCCGGACATGATGAGCGTATGGCTCATTTCCCTGCGCACGGAATCGAGGTCGATCACGGCGACCATGACGCTGCCGAGACGTGTCAGCGGCGCGATGCGAATCCACCTTTGCTTCCGGTCGAGGCCGACGTCGAAGCCGTGCACAGACTGGTCGTCGAAACTGAGGGAGAGGGCTGCGCGGATGCGCGGCTCGTTCAGAAGCGCGCCGTCATCGGGGCTGCGTTCCGTGCCCGCAAGCCTGCGGCCTTGAGGATCGACGATGTAGAGGCCGAGAAGGTCGGGGAATGTATGCGCGTTGCGGTCCATCCATTGCTCGGCCTGGCGAAGCGAGAAGGACGGGTTGGCCTCGGCGATCAGGCTGAAGCCGTCGGTCACCGCGCCCGCGCGCAGAGACACCTGGTCGCGCAGGCGGTCGGCTGCGTCGCGGTAGTCGAGCGCGATCTGCACGCTCGTCAAAAGGAAGCTGACAAGCAGGAACCCGGCTGCGAATTCGCGCGACAGCCGTCGTCTTCGGCCAATGGCGACGCTCATGCCACGCCGCCGGGAAACAGGACGGGGCATGGCAATGGCTCCGGCCGGGGACCGGGACGAATGCTCCCCCTGTCTAAGCGCAAATCGAGCGGCATGCCCCTCTGCTCCTGTGATCAGATATCCTTCTAAACTCGCCGGGTTAAGGCCTTGCTAAAATGACCATTTCAGACTTAACGAAACCTTACGAAGCTCTTCCTGCTGCGCCGCGGCAAAAGGTGGCGCATGCCTCCTGTCGTTCCTTCATAGTGTTGGAACAATATGTACGAGGCGATAATCCGCCGGTCCTTCGCGCCCTTACGACAAAGGCCTCTCCCGCATGACAATCCGTAATCTCGACAAGATGTTTGCCCCTCGCTCGGTCGCGCTGATCGGCGCAAGCGCCAGGGAGAAGAGCATCGGACAGGTGGTGCTCAAGAATCTGACCGGTGCGGGCTTTGCGGGCCGCATCATGGCCGTCAATCCCAAGGCGGGGGCGATGAACGGACGCCTCGGCGGCGTGGAGGTGGTGCCCGATGTGGCGAGCCTGCCCGAGGTGCCCGATCTCGCCGTCATTGCGACGCCGGCCCAGACCGTTCCCGGCGTGGTCGCGGAACTGGGCGCGAAGGGTACGCGCGCCGCCGTTGTCATCACGGCGGGTTTTGCTGAACTGGGGGAAGAGGGCAAGGCGCTCCAGATGAAGATTCTGGAAGCCGCGAAGCCCACCCTCATGCGC
Organism: Parvibaculum sp.; assembly: GCF_039680535.1. GTDB lineage: Bacteria > Pseudomonadota > Alphaproteobacteria > Parvibaculales > Parvibaculaceae > Parvibaculum. The sequence goes on from NZ_JBDKSS010000013.1 coordinate 418,985, forward strand.
ATCGTCGGTCCGAACTGCCTGGGCATCATGGTGCCGGGCATGGGGCTCAACGCATCCTTCGCGCATTTGACGCCGCTCAAGGGCGACATCGCCTTCGTCTCGCAATCGGGCGCGATCGTGACCGCTGTCCTCGACTGGGCGACGACGCGCGGCATCGGCTTTTCGCACGTCGTATCCTTCGGCGGCATGTCCGATGTCGATTTCGGCGACATGCTCGACTTCCTTGCGCAGGATCCAAAGACGCGCAGCATTCTTCTCTATGTCGAATCCGTGCGCGAGGCGCGGAAGTTCATGTCGGCGGGCAGGCAGGCTGCGCGCCTGAAGCCCGTCATCGTGGTCAAGTCGGGAAAGCATGCCGCAGCTGCCAAGGCTGCCGCATCGCATACCGGCGCGCTGGCCGGATCGGATGCGGTTTACGAAGCCGCCTTCCAGCGCGCGGGCATGCTGCGCGTCGACGGCCTCGATGATCTTTTCGAGGCGATTGAAACGCTGTCGACGCGGCCGGAACGTAAGCCGCTCGCCGGCACGAAGCTCAGCATTCTGACGAATGGCGGAGGCGTCGGCGTCCTTGCCACCGACTTCCTGCTCGATCTTGGTGGACGGCTTGCCGAGATCACGCCTGAAACGGTGGCCGCGCTCGACGCCGTTCTGCCCCGCACATGGAGCCGTGGCAACCCGGTCGACATTATCGGCGATGCGCCCGCCGAGCGTTATACGGCGGCTATCGATCTGCTGCTCAAGGACAAGAACACGGATGCATTGCTGGTGATGAACTGCCCGACGGCGGTGGTCGACAACGTGGCTGCGGCGCATGTCGTGGCGGATGCGGCGCTCAAGAGCGGAAAGCCCGTATTCACGAGCTGGCTTGGCGATGCAGGGGCGAAGGCGGGGCGCGAAGTCTTCCTCGACCGCAAGGTGCCGACTTTCGATACGCCAAGTCAGGCGATCACTGCCTTCATGCATCAGGTGCGCTATCAGCGGAACCAGCGGCTTCTGATGGAAATTCCGCCTGCCGGCCCCGCCTGGCCCGACCGCGATCTCACGACCGCACGACGCATCGTCGATACCGTTCTCGCGGAGAAGCGCGAATGGCTGAACGAAATGGAATCGAAGGCGCTGCTCGCGGCTTACCGCATCCCCGTGGTCGATACCCGGATCGTGCGCGATGCCGAGGAGGCGGCGCGCGTCGCCAAGGAGATCGGCTTTCCCGCGGCGATCAAGATTCTCTCGCCGCAGATCACCCACAAGACCGACGTCGGCGGTGTGGCCCTCGGCCTCGAAAATGCCGATGCGGTGCGCGCCGCAGCCACGAGGATGCTCGCCGATGTCGCGAAGGCCGCGCCCCATGCGAAGATCGAGGGCTTCACGGTGGAAGCCATGGTGAGCCGCCCCAGCGCGTTTGAACTCATTCTTGGCATTGTGGACGACGCGACCTTCGGCCCGGTCATCCTGTTCGGTCAAGGCGGTACGGCGGTTGAGGTCATTCGCGACAAGGCGATGGCGCTGCCGCCGCTCAATCGGGCGCTGGCCGAGGACCTCATTCGCCGCACCAGGATTTCGCGCCTGCTCGAAGGCTATCGCGACAGGCCGGGCGCCGACTTCGATGCGATCTCCGGCACGTTGATGGCACTGGGCGATCTCGTCGCCGATCTGCCGGAGGTCTATGAACTCGACATCAACCCGCTCTGGGCGGACCATCGGGGTGTCATTGCGGTCGACGCCCGGGTGCGCGTGCGCCCGCCACTTCTTGCGGGCACACGCCGTCTTGCCGTGCGGCCCTACCCCTCAAATCTCGAAGGCGAGCTTCACGATCGCAAGGGCCATGTCTTCCCGCTGCGCCCGGTCAGGCCCGAGGACACGGCACTCATCGACGTTCTTCTGGATCATACCGATCCGGAGGATCTTCGCATGCGCTTCCTCTCGCCGCTTCGCCGCCTGCCGCGCCAGCTTGCCGCGCGTCTGACGCAGATTGACTATGACCGCGAGATGGCTTTCGTCGTCTTCACCGACGAGAGCCGACAGGAACTCGCCGCCGTTGGCCGTCTCTCGGAAGACCCTGATCGCGAGCGTGCCGAATATGCAATTCTGGTGCGAACCGACAAGCAGGGCATCGGCCTTGGTCATTCGCTGATGAAGCACCTGATTGCCTATGCGGAATATCGCGGCGTCGGCGAGATATTCGGCCATGTGCTGCGCGAGAATGGCCACATGCTCGATCTCTGCGAGGCGCTGGGCTTTGTGCGCGAACGTCTCGAAGGCGAGCCGGGCGTGGTCGAGATGCGGCTTGCGCTTCCCAAGGCGAAATAGGCACAAAAAAGGGAGCGCCCCTTGTGGGCGCTCCCGGTATCCGTCGGTCGATGTCGTCGCTTATTCGGCAGCGGCGAGATTGCCTTCAATGGTCTTGCGCGCCGGCGCGGCGGTCGAAATTGCGATCTGGCGCGGCTTCATCTGTTCCGGAATCTGGCGGACCAGATCGACATGCAGCAAGCCGTTCTCGAGATGCGCGCCCTTTACCTCTACGTGGTCGGCGAGCTGGAAGCGGCGCTCGAAGCTGCGCCCGGCAATGCCCTGATAGAGGTAGTTCGCGGCTTCAGGTTCGGTGCGCTTGCCGGAAATGGTGAGCACGTTCTGCTTCACCTCGATGGAGAGATCTTTTTCGGCAAAGCCTGCAACCGCCATGGTGATGCGGTAGTCGCTCTCGCCGAGGCGTTCGATGTTGTAGGGCGGGTAGGTGGGCTGGCTCGCGTCGCGCGTCACCGAGTCGAGCAGCGACTGGAGCTGGTCAAAACCGACGGTGGAACGGTAGAGCGGGGAAAAATCGAAGGCTCGCATGGTGTGACATCCTCTTGAAGCGATGGCGATTCCACGGGCGCAAGGCTCCCTCGCCGCCATTTGGCCGGCTCGCCTTCCGCCCCCCGGACCCGCCCAGGCGGCGTCCGGTGCATTTGAATTAGGTAGGCCGCAGGCCGGATTCAAGACGGCGGCGAGCGGCTTTGCGCCGCCCCGAATCACGACTTTTCGTGAATGCAGCCTGAATGGCCGGCCCAGCCTTCGTTCAGGCCCATGGGCGCATTCTTCGCCTCAAGGATCGATATTCGGTCCACATGCCAAGGAGGCAGACCATGAAAAAGCTTCTCGCCCTTGCCGGTCTCGCGACGGCTCTTTTCGCGGCGGTTCCCATGGCGGCGCAGGCCGACAGCTACCGCCATGTTGAGCGTGACGGCCCGCGCGGCGGCCACTACGAGCGCGATGTCTATCGCGACAATGATCGCCTCGGGGATCGCCACGGGGATCGCCACGGAGACCGCGATTGGGGACGCCGTGGTCCGGATCGCCACGGGGATCGCGACTGGGGACGCCACGGTCCGGATCGCCGCGACTACCACCGCATGGAGCGCCGCGACTTCGGCTATTGGCGTCCGCATCTGGAACGCGCCCGCTACCACCATTTCGGCCGTCCGGCTTTCTATGACGACTATTACCGCGTTCCCTGCCGCGACGAGCGGGGCCGCATGGTGATGCTGACGCTGAGCGCCTATACGGGAGCGATCCTCTCCGTCAGCTTCCGCTAGGCGCTCGACTCCGCCAGGTGCTCGGCGGAAGGAAGGCCCCGCTTCGGCGGGGCCTTTTGTTTGCGGCCTTGCCGCGAGGGCGCCCAAGGTGCTGATATGGTGACAATCAGAAACGGCAGGCGCACCCCGCATGAAAGCCAAGTCCATCCCCGTCGATGCCCAAGCGGCCGTTGCCGAAATCACGGCGCTTTTGCGCCATGTGCTTGAAGGCGAGAATCTGGGCGCCAAGCTCAAATTCGATTACGGCGCGGCAGGATGCGTGGTGGTGGATGGGCGCAAGGTGCCCAACGACGTTCACAACCGCAATGAGGAAGCCGACTGCACGGTGCAGATCGATCCGCTTCTTCATCTGCGCATTCTGCATTCCGAAGTCGATCTGACGACCGCTTTCCGGCAGGGCAAGATGCGCGTCATGGGCGACGTGGGTGTCGCCGTGGGACTCACGCCTATCGTCGCCAGAAAAAATCAGGCCTGATGCCGGCTGTGCTCTCTCCCGCTCCCATCGTCGAAATTGCCGACAATCCGGCGCCGCGAGGCGCCGCCGCCTTCTGGATCGAGGCGCGAGATGGCACACGCCTGCGTGCGCTCACCTGGACGCCCGAGGCGGCCGGCATCGCGCAACCGCGCGGCTCGGTCTTCGTCTTCAGCGGACGCACGGAATTTAGCGAGAAATATTTCGAGGTGATCGGCGAGCTGATCGCGCGCGGCTTCGCGGTTGCGACGCTCGACTGGCGTGGGCAGGGCCTCTCCGATCGCGCGTTGCCCGATCCGCGCAAGGGTCATGTCGGCGATTTTACCGAATTCGACGACGATCTCGCGAGCTTCATGGGCACGGTCGCTCCGGATTTCCCAAAGCCATGGATCGCGCTCGCGCATTCCATGGGGGGCAATATTCTGACGCGCGGCGCGCACGACCATCCGGAATGGTTTTCCGCGCTTGTGCTTTCAGCGCCCATGCTGGGGCTGCGCCTCGGCAAGACGATCAGACTGATCCGCATGCTCGCTATCGCCGCGACGCGCTTCGGCCTTGGCGACCGATATGTGCCGGGCGGCAACGCGAAGGCCGCGCATGAACTTCCGTTCGAGGAAACGGTGCTCACGCATGACGCGCGGTGCTATGCGATCTATCAGGCGCTGACGCGGAAGGAGCCGAAGCTCGGCCTCGGTTCGGCAACCTTCGGCTGGCTTGCTGCGGCTTTCCGATCCATAGAGCAGGTCATGACGCCTGCATGGCTCGGTGCGATCAAGGTGCCGGTTCTGATTTCAGTTGCGGGGCACGATCAACTGATCGAGCGCTCGTCGCTGGAAGCGGCGGCAAAGATGCTGCCCGACGCTCAACTCATTGCGGTGGAAGGCTCCGATCACGAAGTGCTGATCGAGACCGACGATCTGAGGGCGCAATTCTGGCGCGCCTTCGACGCCTTTATCGGCCGTTGCTCAGGCTGAAGCCTTCGAGAGGATTTCCAGAGCCGCCGCGTGAAGCTCCGGCGTCGCCGCCGCGACGACCGAGCCGCCCAATTGCGGATCGCCGCCCGTCCAGCTCGTCACCACCCCGCCCGCATGTTCGATCACCGGCATCAGCGCCTGAATGTCGTAAGGCTGAAGGCTCGACTCGATGACGAGGTCCAGAGTGCCCGCGGCGAGCAGGCAATAGAAATAGCAATCGCCGCCGAAGCGACGGAGGCGCACCTTGCTGCTGATTTCGCGGAAGGCGGATTTGCTCGCCTCGTCCTTGAACATCGCGGGGTCGGTGTTGCCGAGCAGCGCGTCTTCAAGCTTGGTGCAGCTGCTTGTCCTGAGGGCGCGGCGCTCGTGGCGGCCGATGAGTTCGGAGCCGCCGGGCCGGCCGAGAAAGCGTTCGCCGATATAGGGCTGGTCCATCAGCCCGATGACGGGCTTCGATCCGTCGTTAAGCGCGATCAGCGTGCCCCAGAGCGGCACGCCGGAGATGAACGAGCGGGTGCCGTCGATCGGGTCGATGACCCAGGTGAGCGGGCTCGTGCCTGCTTCCTTGCCGTGCTCTTCGCCATAGATGCCGTGCTCGGGATAATGGTTCTTGATAAGCGCGCGGATCGCGTGTTCCGCATCGCGGTCTGCTGCCGTCACCGGATCGAAGACATATTCCCCGCGCTTGTTGTCCACCGAAAGACCGGAGCGGAAATGCGGCAGCGTGACTTTCGCAGCGGCATCCGCGAGACGCTGGGCGAAGGTCGAGAGTTCGTCGATTTCGGAAGAGGAAAGCATGAACGGCTCTTTGCTATGGGCAGAAGCTTATACCGCGTTTTGCGGCCGGTCAGAAGGTAGATGGATGCCGGATCAGGTCCGGCATGACGACGTCATGGGCGCGCGTTCGCCAAACAACAACCGTCACCCCGGACTTGATCCGGGGTCCATCTCGTCGCGCGGCTAACCCAGCCGGTAAACGCGCTTCGCCGTGTCGTGGAAAAGGGCGGCCTTCTCCCCGGCGTCGAAGCCTGCGGCGATCTTCTTGAACGCGTTCCAGAGCACGGGCGCCGAGCAGGAAAGCTTGTCCACCGGGAAATTGCTTTCGAACATGCAGCGGTCGGGGCCGAAGGCGTCGATGGTGTGGAGGTAATAGTCCTGCGTCGCGGCGACGAGTTCGTCGGATGTCGGCGGTATGTCGCGCTTGTGCCAGTCGAAGCCGTTCACGGCCATGTTGATGCCGCCGATCTTGGCCACGACGTTCGGGCATTCCGAAAGCTCGACGATGTCAGTCATCCATTGCGCGAAGATTTCGGAGCGCCGGCCCGCATGCTTGCCGATGCCGAGCGGCCCGCCGAAATGATCGAGGATGATCGGTGTTTCCGGGAAGGCGCGGGCAAGCTCGGTCAGTTCGGGGATCTGGTGGTGATAGAGCCAGGCATCGAAGCTGAGGCCGTATTTCGCGAGCCGCGCAAAGCCCTCACGGAATTTCGGCATGCCGAAGAGGCCCGGAGGCGGATTGGTATGCGACGGGCGCACTTCCGGGCTGTCGTCGAAGGCGGAGGCGTGACGAATGCCGCGAAAGCGCTGCGGCGCGGCTGCAATATGCGCTTCGAGCACCTCGTCCACGGCGGCGCCGAGGGCGAGGTCGGCAAAGCCTACAATGCCCGCGCAGGCGCGCATCTTGCCGTAAAGCCCGCTCGCCGACTGCGCGGCGATGCCGTTCACGAATTCCGTCTCGCCGACGGGTTTCAGATGTTCCGGCCCCTCGGCGCGGTACATCGCCGTACATTCGACGAAGACCGTGGCGACGATATTGTGGCCCGTGTTCTGCGTGTCGGCATTCAGCTCGTCCAGCATGTAGCGCGAGCCGGGAAAGTCCCAGAGATGGTGGTGCGGGTCGATGATCGGCAGATCGGGCTCGATGATCTCTTCGCGGACCTTCTTCAGCCATTCGTCATTGGTCGCCATGGTCTCCTCCCTGTTGTTTTGGGAAAGAGTGGCATTGGCCCCGCGACGATACAACCATGTGCCAAACGAAAAGGCCGCGTCCCGAGGGGCGCGGCCTTTGCAGTCATGTAGGAGCGTCGATGCCTCAGGCGACCGAACGCGCGTATTTCTTGCGGTCGTTCGGGTCGAGCCAGCGCTTGCGCAGACGGATCGACTTCGGCGTCACCTCGACCAGCTCGTCGGCTTCGATATAGGCGATCGCCTGTTCGAGCGTCAGCGGGCGGGGCGGCGTCAGGCGGACGGCTTCGTCCTTCGACGTCGTGCGGATGTTGGTGAGCTGCTTGGCCCTCATCGGATTGACTTCGAGATCGTCGGGGCGCGCATTCTCGCCGATGATCATGCCGCGATAGATCTTGTCGCCGGGCGAGATGAAGAGTGTGCCGCGCTCTTCGATGTACCAGAGGCCATAGGGCACCGCCTCGCCATCGCTGGTCGAGATCAGGACGCCGTTGCGGCGGCCTTCGATTTCGCCGCGATAGGGTTCATAGGCCTTGAAGAGGCGGTTCATGACGCCTGTGCCGCGCGTGTCGGTCAGGAATTCGCCGTGATAGCCGATGAGGCCGCGCGAGGGGCAATGGAAGATGATGCGCGTCTTGCCAGCACCCGTGGAGCGCATGTCGACGAGTTCGCCCTTGCGCTGCGACATCTTCTCGATGACGACGCCGGTGAATTCGTCGTCGACGTCAATGGTCGCTTCCTCGATGGGTTCGAGGCGGCCGCCCTTCTCGTCCTCGCGATAGAGCACGCGGGGGCGCGAAATGCCAAGCTCGAAGCCTTCGCGGCGCATGGTTTCGATGAGCACGCCAAGCTGAAGTTCGCCACGGCCCGCCACGTCGAAGGCGTCGCCGCCTTCGCTGTCGCTGACGCGGATGGCGACGTTGCTTTCAGCCTCGCGCATCAGGCGGTCGCGGATGACGCGCGACTGCACCTTGGTGCCTTCGCGGCCAGCGAGCGGGCTGTCATTGATGGCGACGGTGATCGAGAGCGTCGGCGGGTCGATCGGAAGCGCCTTCAGGGGCTCGGTCACGGCGGCATCGGCGATCGTGTCGGCAACCGTGCCCTGTACGAGACCGGCGATGGCGACGATGTCGCCCGCGCTTGCTTCCTCGACTGGAATGCGCTGAATGCCGCGATAGGCAAGCACCTTGCTGATGCGGCCCTTTTCGACGACGCCTTCATCCTTGCGGAGAACCTGAACGGCCTGGTTCGTCTTGATCACGCCTTTCTCGATCTTGCCGGTCAGAATGCGGCCGAGATAGGGATCGGCTTCAATGGTCGTGACGAGCATCGCGAAGGGTTCTTCCTGCGAACCGTCATTTAGCGCCGCCGGCTCCGGGAAATGCGAGATGATCTTGGCGAAGAGGGGCTTCAGCCCGTTTTCCTTGGCATCCGGCGCCGAGAGGTCTTCACAGGCCCAACCCTGACGGGCCGAGGCGAAGATGCAGGGGAAGTCGAGCTGTTCGTCGGTCGCGCCGAGCGCGGCGAAGAGATCGAAGGCTTCGATATGGACTTCCTCGGGGCGGCCGTCCGGACGGTCGACCTTGTTGATGAGCACGATGGGCTTCAGGCCGAGGGCCAGGGCCTTCGAGGTCACGAACTTGGTCTGGGGAAGGGGGCCTTCCGCCGCGTCGACCAGAAGCACGACGCCATCGACCATGGAGAGGATACGCTCCACCTCGCCGCCGAAGTCGGCGTGGCCGGGCGTGTCGATGATGTTGATGCGGGTGTGATTGCCGCTTTCGTCGACCCAGTCGACGCTGGTGGGCTTCGCCAGAATGGTAATGCCGCGTTCGCGCTCGAGGTCGTTCGAGTCCATGACGCGTTCAGCAACCTGCTGGTTCTCGCGGAACGTGCCGGACTGGCGCAGAAGCTGATCTACCAGTGTGGTTTTCCCATGGTCGACATGGGCGATGATCGCAATATTACGAAGAGACATGAATTACCGCCGGGTGTTTTCGGGGCCCGGCCGGACGGATGATCGCGCACGGGGGCAGCCAAATCTGGCCGCCTTATAGCCCGGCGGGGGGCCTCGCGACAAGGATTCCTTCGCATTTGCGGCAAACGGCGGTGGTGAGCGCCCGCTCCGCAGGGTTCAGCAGGGGGCGGGCTCTTCCGCCTGACCTATCGAAGCGGCAGGTTCCGAAACCTCCGCCAACGCCAGATTTGAGAGGAACTGCCTCGTACAGGCCTCCCAGGAGAAATTCATCGCGAAATCGCGGCAGGCGGCAGGGGCTATTCCCAGAGCCTTGCGGCAGGCCTTGCCCAGATCGTTGTCGAGAACGCCGACCGGGGCATCGCCGATGACGTCGAGGGGGCCTTGCACGGGGTAGGCCGCAACGGGTGTGCCCGACGCCAGCGCCTCGATGAGGACGAGGCCGAAAGTGTCCGTCTTGCTCGGGAAGACGAAGCAATCGGCGGCGGCATAGGCATTGGCCAGGTCCTCGCCAAAGAGCGCCCCGGCGAAATGCACTTCGGGATGGCGCTTCCGCAGTGCCTCCAGTAGCGGGCCATTGCCCACCACCATTTTCGAGCCGGGGAGATCAAGTTCCAGAAAGGCCTCGATGTTCTTCTCGATGGCGACACGGCCGACATAGAGATAGACCGGGCGCGGCAGGTCGAGATAGTGCTCGCCGGCCAGCTTGGGGCGGGGACGGAAAAGCTCCGTATCGACGCCACGCGACCAGATCATGGGCTTGCCGAAGCCGCGCGCCTCAAGCTCCGCCTGAAGAGAGGGCGTTGCCACCATGACGCTCGTGGCCCTGGCATGGAACCAGCGCAGAAAGGCGTAGCTCCAGCTCAAGGGAAAGCCTGTTCGCGCGTAAAGATATTCGCCGAAGCGCGTGTGGAACGAGGTCGAGAAGGGCAGTCCGCGCTTCACGCAGTAATTGCGCGCGGCAAGGCCGAGCGGACCTTCGGTGGCGATATGAATGGCGTTGGGATTTGCTTCTTCGATGAGGCGTGCCAGACGGCGTGCCGGAAAGAGCGCAAGGCGGATTTCGGGGTAGCTCGGCATCGGGATTGTGGGGAAGCGGTCGGGCGTGATCGAGACGACTTCATGCCCCATCAGCTCGAGATTGCGCTTCAATTCGCCAAGTGTGCGAACGACGCCATTCACCTGCGGCGGCGCTGCGTCCGACACGATGACGAGCTTCAGCTTCGCGGCATCGCGCCCAAGCGCCGGCTCGGAAACGCGATAGGCCTTGCGTGACCGGAGTGCCCGGCTCAAGTCGGCTATCGTGCTGTAGGCTCCCATCAGGCGGCGTTCAACACCGCGGAAGTCTCGTCGTCGACTTCCGTTTCATGTGACGCCGCGCCGCCATCCTGTTCCCAGGAGAAGCGATGCCAGGTGATGATGCTCAGAATGCCCTCGTCGTCTTCGCTCAGCGCGGTGCAGCTTTCGACCCAGTCGCCATCGTTGCAATAAAGCACGCCGTCCATTTCGCGGATCTCGGCGTGATGGATGTGGCCGCAGATCACGCCGTCGACGCCGCGTTCGCGGGCCGAGCGCGCGACGGCGACCTCGTAGCTCGAAATATATTCGACCGCATTCTTGACCCGGTGCTTCAGATAGGACGAGAGCGACCAGTAGGGCAGGCCGAACAGGCGGCGGATTTCGTGCAGCCAATTGTTGAGCGCCAGCGCTGCGCCATAGGCGCGGTCGCCAAGATGCGCAAGCCATTTGGCATATTTGACGACGCTGTCGAACTGGTCGCCGTGAATGACGAGGAAGCGGCGGCCGTCCACCGTCTCGTGGATCATTTCGCCGATGACGTCGATGCCGCCGAAATTGAGGCCGGTATAGTCGCGCAGCGCTTCATCGTGATTGCCGGGCACATAGACGACGCTCGCGCCCTTGCGCGCCTTGCGCAGGATTTCCTGCACGACGGCGTTATGCGCCGCCGACCAGTACCAGGAGCGCTTCAGCCGCCAGCCATCGATGATGTCACCGACGAGATAGATGGTTTCGGCATCGTTGTGGCGCAGGAAGTCGAGCAGGAGATCGGCCTTGCAGCCCGGCGTGCCGAGATGAATGTCCGAGAGGAAAAGCGTGCGGTGCTTTTTCCGGTGCTTCGGCCTTGGGCCCGTAAGGCGTTCATCGAGACCGCCGCGCCTTGCACGCCGTGCAATGTCGCGCTTGCGGGGAACGCTTGTGTCCGCCGGCAGGTCGGCCATGAAGGGACCCTGTTTCGCCTTGCCGAAGGCGAGGGTTGTACTGAGCTGGTTCCAGGCCGTAGCGAGCAACGTCTTGTCCTTATCGGCTACGTCGGCACGCCAGTCACGGCAATCCGCCGACATTCGACCGCGGACCGGATGCGCCGCGGGAACTGATTTTGCCGGCGCTCGCCAGCTCGACAGTTAACCGCTATAAGCGGGGCATCTGAACCGCTACTGCCCCATATTCGGTGGTAGTCGACAAGATCTCGTGACGGATTGAAGACGCTTTGATGACACATGCGCCGGGGGATCCGTGCCGTTACGTCGCTCGTTCCACATCATCGTGAATCCGATCGCAGGCGCCCGGCGTTCGAGGTTGCTCAACGCAGTCGTCGAACGCCTGAGGCGCGGCGGGGCGGAGGTCACCGTCGAACCGACCGAGCGTCCGGGGCATGCGACGGAGCTGGCCCGGCGCGCGGCGGAGCGCGGACAGGCAGACGTTATCGTTGCCGCGGGCGGCGACGGCACCATCAACGAAGTGGCGCGTGGTCTTCTGGGGCAGGGCGTTCCGCTGGCGATCATTCCGCTCGGCACCGCGAATGTCCTGGCCATCGAACTCTCGCTTCGTCCGCGCGCAGGCGAAATTGCCGACATGCTGCTCACAGGTCCGGCACAGCTTGTCGGCACGGGTCTGGTCGGCGGCGAAATATTTCTGCTCATGGTCGGCGTCGGATTTGACGGCGTGGTCGTCCACGACATCAATCCGGCGCTGAAGAAACTCTGGGGCAAGGGCGCCTTCGTCTGGGCTGGCGTCAAGGCATGGTTCAAGGGGCCCGGCCGCGACATTCGCCTGATCGCCGATGGGCGCGAGAAGCGCGCGCAATGGGCCATTGTCGTGAACGGCCGTTATTTTGCCGGCCCCTATGTTCTCGCGTCGGAAGGCGACATATCGCAGCCGGGCCTGTTGCTCTATCTCTTCCGCAACGGCGGGCGTTTCGCGTTGATCCGCTATCTCGTCGCGCTGGGGCTCGGTCGCGTCGGGCGATTGCCCGATGTCGAGATCGTGCCGGTGCGGCAGGTGCGCTTTCTGGAACCCGAGGGGCTGGCGGTGGAAGTCGATGGCGATGCGCGCGGTACGCTGCCTCAGTCCGTCGAGCAGGGGACGCGCTTTCTGCGTCTCGTCGTCCCGGCAGGCTGGAAGGCCTGACCCGACTTCAGGGTAGTCTCAGGTCCGTGGACGCGTCGGCGACAATGGTGTTCGGCGCGGGGTCGATCACACGCGGCGCCGGGCGTTTGCCCTTGGAGTCGGCGCCAGCCGCAAAATCATTGTCGGCGATGGAAAGACGCAAGCCCACCGTGGCCGATGCACCTTCGCGCAGATCGTGCCTTGGTTGCGCATCGAGCACCATCGGCGCTGGGCGCTGCTGAGGCTCCACGATGGCGACCTGCGCCACCGACGGGACGCTTGCGGGCGTCTCCAGCGTCGAGACGATGCTGGCGGCGGCTTCAGCCTTCATGGCCTCGGTGAGCGCGGCGACGCGGTCGCGTTCATTCGCCCAGATGCGGATGACCTTGGCGAAGTAGGGTTTGTTCCGGGAGGCCAATTCGGAATGGTAGTTGGCCACGGCCTTCGGCCAGGAGCGTGCCTGACCATGCAACCGCGTCAGGAATCGGGCCGCGTAGGTCACGTTGGTCAGGGGGTCGAAGGCGTCGTAAAGGTCTGCGAAAGCGTCGGGGTGGTAGCGCAGATTGACCTGCATGCAGCCCACATCGATGCTCCGGACGCCCGCCTTCAGAAGGCGCTTCGTGGCGGCGACAGCCTCACGCTTCGTATCGAAATAGAAGGACTGGCCTTCTGCATTGATCGTCCATGGCCAGGGCCGGGTCTTGCGTGTCTCGGGATCGAGCCGGCCGGTTTCCGCCATGGAGACCGAGACGAGCAGCGCGCGCGGCATTTTCTGTGTCGCCTCGATGGCGATGGCGGCGCGCTCGCAATAGGTCCAGGGGGAAGGCGCGGAGGGTGCTTTGGTTGCGCTCTCGGCATATGCCAGCGTGGAGGCCAATGAGAGCGCCGAGCCGAGCGCGAGCGCCAATCCGGCCCGGATGGTTCCGGCCCTGGCGGCGCTTCTGGTCGTCCGGTCTTGTCGATGCATTCTGTTCAGCCCCTGCCGTCTTTCGCCGCGAAGCGCGTGATCTAGCGCCTCGCAGAGATGCGAGCGCTGCCATCCTGCATCGCCTTCCCTTAACGAAGATTTGATCGAAGGCAGAAATTAACGCTCAACTTCGGGGTTCGCTGCACTGCAGCGGGCCGGGAACGTGCGACAAATTGCCTTTAAAGACGGTAATTTAGATAAAAAATGCCGCATCGCGCGGCATGATAAATTTTTGCTCAAGGGCCTTGTTTATTGTGCGCTGCAATGTATATTGTGCATTGCGTCATCGGTTGAGTTTACTCCTGATGACGTAGCCCTTCCTGGGCGTTTCCTCCCTAAACTTGGGCCCTGGTTCGCCAGGGCCCCTTTTTTTGTGCCAAGCCATGCCCGGCGCACGGGATTTGGGGATTTTCGGCCCTATTGGGCGGCGTGACGCCCGCCATTGGAGAGCGTCGACCAGTCGAGGCCGGCGAGCTCCGAGGCGAAGGCGGTCATGTCGGCCTGGAGCTTGGCAAAGCCTGCGCCGCGCTCCAGCCGGGTTTCGTCCATGTAGAGCGCCCGGTTGATCTCGATCTGGAGGGCGTGGAGCCCCGCCTGTGGCCGCCCGTAATGCTCGGTGTTGAAGCCGCCCGCATAAGGGTTGTTGCGGGCGACGCGGTAGCCCAGCCGCCGCAGCAGACCTTCCGCCGCCTCGGTGATCTCGCTGGCGCAGGATGTTCCGTAGCGGTCGCCCAGCACGATGTCGGGCCGGCTTGCGCCCCGATCATCCTCGTTTGGAGCCCCGGCCGAGGGCATGGAGTGGCAATCGACCAGCAGGGCCCAACCGAACTGCTCGTGCGCCTCTTCGAGCAGGCTGCGCAGCGCCTCATGGAACGGCATGTAAAGGAGGCGGATGCGCCGCTCGGCTTCCGCATAGGAAAGAGGCGCGCGATAGATTTCGGTCGACTCGGCGACGACCCGGGCGATGGTGCCGAGGCCGCCCGCGACGCGGAGCGACCGCGTGTTCACATGCGGGGGCAGTGGATCGGTGAACATGGCCGGATCGAGCTCATAGGGCTCGCGATTCGCATCCAGATAGGCGCGGGGAAAGCGGGCATGGAGCAGCGGAGCCCCCAGCGGCACGACGCCGCTGAAAACCTCCTCGATGAAGCTGTCTTCCGAGCGGCGAAGCGTCATGGCATCGAGATTGGAGGCGGCGATGAAGGCCTCCGTATAGATGCGGCCACTATGGGGCGAGGAAAAGACGAAGGGGATACGGGGTTTCGCCGGCCTTTCGATCGCGACGGGGTGCGCGAAAAGCTCCGCTTCGTCCGTGGCGGACAGACCTTGCCGATCGTCGTCAAGCTGCTGGGGATTGGTAGCCATGAGACTCAAGGATATTCACCCGCCCGGTCGGCTTTTCAAGGGCAGGCGGTCCCGGCGACGGCGCCGGACCGGCCCTTTACTTCAATCAGGATAACATGCGGAGACGAAGGCTTGCGAACAAGTCGCGTTTTTGTCCCCAATGTCCCAAGGGATAAGAGGCGGCCATTCACGGGGCGTTTACCCCGGAAACCTAGAGTGCCGGACAGGACGGTCCTGGCGATTCCGAGGAAAAATGGGCCGCGAACCGGGCAGTGAACAGGTGGATTTGGGCTGATGGCACGCATTCTTCTGGCGGAAGACGATGATTCCATGCGCCGGTTTCTGGCGAAGGCGCTCGAAAATGCCGGGCATGAAGTGATCGCCTATGGTCGCGGCGACCAGGCCCATGACAAGCTCAAGCACGATATATTCGACATTCTCCTGACCGACATCGTCATGCCCGAAATGGATGGCATCGAGCTGGCGCGCCACGCCGCCGAGCTCGACCCGACGATGAAGATCATGTTCATCACCGGCTTTGCCGCCGTAGCGCTCAATCCCGAGAATGCGGCCCCCAAGGACGCCAAGGTGCTTTCCAAGCCCTTCCACCTGAAGGATCTGGTCGCCGAGGTCGAGCGGCTGATGGCTGCGTGAAATTTCACGACGCTTCGGTGAAATTCCCGGCGTCTTCCATCTTGTCTTTCGCCTGCATCCCCGATATACGGACTGCCTCTAACCGGGGCGCCGGGTTCGGCCCCGCCCCGTCCGCAATGGCAATGGGCGCGTAGCTCAGCGGGAGAGCACTACGTTGACATCGTAGGGGTCACAGGTTCAATCCCTGTCGCGCCCACCATTGCCGGCCCCTTCGGGGCGTTTGCTCGAAACTGACATATCCCACATCGAGGCAGCTCCGCACCGGAGCGCTGACGAGGCCAGCTTTGTGTGAGCTTGTGACCTCGGGTGGTTCCTTGCCAAAATGGTCGCCCTACGGAACTTTTCTCCTGTCCGGGCGTTATCCAGTCACGCGCAAGCCTATGCACAGGCACACGCACAGCAAGGTAACCATCATGATGAAATCTCGACGGGCATTCCTCTCGCTGCTTCTTGCCGCCGGCATGGTTCTTTCGGTCGGTCTGGCGGACCGCGCAACGGCGGCGACGGCAGAGGATCTCAACAGGGATTCGCTGCAAGCGCTCAACAATCTCTACGCCACAAATGCGACGGCGAAGGCGATCGGCAGGCAGGCCCGCGCCATTCTCGTCTTCCCGAACATCGTGAAGGCAGGCCTCGTTTTCGGCGGCGCTTATGGCGAAGGCGTGCTGCGCAAGAACGGGCGCGTCGTCGACTACTACAACTCCGTTACCGGCTCATGGGGCCTGCAGGCGGGCGCGCAGTCATATGGCTATGTCGTCTTCCTGATGACGAAGAAAGCGGTCGATTATCTCGACAAGTCGTCGGGCTGGGAAATCGGCGTCGGTCCGACGGTGGTAGTTGTCGACGCGGGCGCGGCGAAAAATCTTTCAACTTCGACGCTGAAGGACGATGCCTATGCCTTCATCTTCAATCAGCAGGGATTGATGGCAGGCGTCAGCATCGAAGGCTCGAAGATATCGAAGATCAAACGCTAAAGCCGATTGGCTGAAACGCGAAAGGCCCCGCCTGTTTCGACAGTGCGGGGCCTTCCTATTTTCTCAGCGATGATGATCCATCGTCATGCGCAGGAACTCCTCGCGCGTCTTCGGATCGTCGCGCACCGCACCGATGAGATGGCTGGTGCTGAGTGTTGCTTCCGGTGAGTTTACGCCGCGCATGGTCATGCAGGCATGTTCGGCCTGGATGACGACGCCGACGCCGCGCGGTTCGAGCACTTCGAAAATCGTGCGCGCGATCTCGGCAGTGAGTTTTTCCTGAATCTGGAAACGTCGCGCGAAGCCATGCACGACGCGGGCAAGCTTCGAGATGCCGACGACGCGGTTCGACGGCAGGTAGCCGACATGGGCATAGCCGGTTACCGGCAGCATGTGGTGCTCGCAGAAGCTGACGACGCGAATGTTCCGCATCACGATCAGCTCGTCATAGCCGCCGACTTCCTCGAAGACGCGCTCGAGATAGGCGCGCGGGTCGACGTCATAACCGGAGAAGAGTTCGCGATAGGAACGCGCGACGCGTCCCGGCGTGTCGATCAACCCTTCGCGAGTAGGGTCTTCTCCCGCCCAGCGCAGCATGGTGCGCACGGCCTCTTCGACCTCAGCCTGCGTCGGCTTCGCAATCTTCTGGGGTTTCTTCGTCTTTGCTTTCGCCATGATCCGCCTCTCCGGGGCCGTTTCTGGACGGCTCGCCATTCGCGATACTTTTGCTGATACAGCCGGGATTCAAGTCTGGATCACTGGTTTATCGAAATAGAAACGAGAGAGCTACCCGCCATGACGCTTCGCGAAGAAGTCAGGCGCAAATTCCAAGCAAGTCCGCGAGAGCCCGCGAAATCACGCCGATCATCCCTTCGACTGGCAGGGTTGTTCCGTTGAGGACAAAACGAGACACAGGGGCAGAAGCAGCAAGAGCGGCGTCGGTCGTGAGCAGGGCTCGGAGACAGGCGGTTCCGTGCGGTAGAGAATGATCGGCGCGGCAAGCCCGATCATCGCGCCGAGCAGCACTTCGGGCATGCTGTGCATGTGGAGAAGAACGCGAGATAGCGCGATACCGGCGCACACCAACAGCGCCCCGGCAGCAAGAAGCACGCGCATCCAGCGCTCGGGCATATCCCTCGCCCAGAGCATCGCAAAGCCGCCGTAAGCTGCGATGGCGGCGGTCGTGTGACCGCTGGGGCTTCTGATGTCGAGAGCGGGCAGGAGGTGGCCGCAGGAGAGAAAGACAAGTTTGGCGATGAGCGCGCCGCCCCACGCGGCGACGAGCGCGAGACACCAGATGAGTGCGGTCTGGCGCGCGCGCGTGGCGAAAAGCACGATGGCGACGGCCACGGCGAAGGGCAGGGTGACTGCCTGATCGCCAAAGGTCGTGATGAAATAAAGAAGCTCGGTCAGCTGCATCGGCTCGTTATTGCATGAGCGACAGAAGAGGAGGGGATATCCTGCACCGAAAGTCTAAACGCTTTTTCCCGCGTGCCGTCGGAAACTTGTTCGCAACGGAGCCGATCAGAAGAAACGCGCGATACGGAATTGCAGATAGTTGTCGTCGGCGATGCTGTAGATCGGATCGCGCCGTGGCACATTGCCGAAGAAATAGGCTTCGGCCGACAGGCGGTAGTCATCGCTGAGCCTGCGCTCGCCCTTGAAGCGAAAGCCCATTGCGCCGGTCTCGGCATCGACGACCGCGCCGCCAAGGAAGCTCGTCGAGGCTTCATCATTCGCCGTCCAGCGCAATGCGAGGAAGCCGTCGTTTTCATAAGGATCGCGCGCCATGAGGCCGCGGCTGTCCAGTGCATATTCGGCGACGACGCCAATATCGCCTTCGGTGCCGAGGGCGCCGTAGAAGGTATATTCCACGCCGCCGGTCGCCGCCTCGTATTCGCGGCCGAGTTCGCGGCGCCAATAGCCTTCGAACTTATAAAGCCATGCGCCCTTCGTCGCCTGCGCGTCGATGGAAGCCTGCTTCATCTGGGCATAATAGGGCGAGAGAACGAGGTCGCCACCCGAGCTGAGCGCAGGCGTGAGAATGGGGTCGCGGTTTGTGCCCTGAAAATAGCTGACGCCGAAATCGATATCGCCCAGATGATGCGAATAGCGGAACGCGCCATCGACGCGCCGCTCCTTGCGCGAGCTTTCATAGCGCGTGAGGTCCATGTCGACGGGAATGTCATAGGCAGGCCGCCCGTTCGTACCC
This sequence comes from Parvibaculum sp., assembly GCF_039680535.1. Lineage (GTDB taxonomy): Bacteria > Pseudomonadota > Alphaproteobacteria > Parvibaculales > Parvibaculaceae > Parvibaculum. Next base: position 437,502 of record NZ_JBDKSS010000013.1, read on the forward strand.
GGAAAGTCGCGCTCCCGAAAATAGGGGAGAAGGAAAGCGTCGAAGGTGCCAAAATCCTGCGTCGTGCGAAGGCGCAGCATAGGCTGGCCGAGCCGTGCTTCCTGCTTCACCGGATCTTCTATGAGGTCGGTCTGGTTGATGACGTCGACGAGATGAACTGCCTCCGTAACGCCCCAGAACACCTTGTCGAAGCCGAGCCGCACCTCCCACTTGCCCATGACGAGGCCGTAGCGCGCCTCGCGCAGATCCCAATGCGTGCGGCGGCTGTCGCGCTGGTCGAGCCGCGCGAAAGGCGTGACGATGAGCGACTGGTCGCCGTCGCCCCACATGTATTTGCCGGTTGCCTCGCCGGACACGGATATATCCGTGTCCTTCTGGCGGGCGCTGCTCGCCGATTGCGTGAAGAGACGTAGCTCCGGCTCGATCGTGCCGCGCAGCGAGAGATCATCCGCATGTGCGCAGGCGGGAGCGAGTGCCGCGATGACCGCGAAGAATGCCGCCCGGCTCGACTTCGCCATCAGCGCGCCCTTTCGAGGCTCGCCGTGGAGAAATCATCCTTCGTCAGGCCGGTATGAAAGGCATAGCTCTGCCAGATGAGGCGCGTCGATTTCTTGGTTTCGTGGTTCGCCATGGCGAGTTCGCCGGGCCGCCAGAACTTGTTGTCATAGAGCTTGTAGTCCTGATAGGTGAGCGTCTTGATGAGGCTGTCCTTGCGGTCATAGAAGTCGGTCTTGCGGAACAGATAGTCGGTCGTGTCGATCCAGACGATCTGGCGCGTATAGCCGGAATCCTCATATTGCGGCGTACGTTCGACGACGTGGCAGGTGCGGTCGCCGCAGGGCTCATCCCTGAGCCATTTGTAGGTGAACTTGCCGACCTGCTGCGCGGAAAAATCCTCGAAGGCGAATTCGCTGCCGACAAAGGGGCCCGACTTGTTCGCGGAGGAAATGCGCTTCACGCGCTTCACTGTCGGCAGATAGAGCCATTGCTCGTCGGCTTCCTTCACATGGGGATAGGTGAGAAGCGCAGTTCCTTCGATGTCGGCGGGCCTGTCGAAGGTCATCAGACTCCAGTTGCCGTCGCCATCGGTATTTTCGAGCATCATGAAGCGCAACGCGCGTTCGCTCGTCTCGCCGGAGGCGTTGGTGAGCGCCATCTTCATATCGGCCTTGGCGTCGCCCCAGCCCCGGTCGCGCTTGTCGCTCTCCTGCGCGATGGCAAGCCCGCGCGCCGCCGGGTCCGCAGCTGTGGGAAGGCCCGGCGCTTCAGCACGCGACGGACCGAAGGAAATAACGGAAAGCGTGAAAATGGCGGCGGCGCAAAGTGCCGCCCGATATATGCGTCCGGTCATGCCCATCCCCGGCCTTGAACCCCCAAAGAGCCACGCAGCCTCTGTCACGCGCGACTCGCCCGCCCGCATGATGCAGGCTGAACTTGGTGTTTCAAAGTGAATTTGGCGAAGGGGCCTCGTCAGAAGGGGCGGTCGCCGTTCACCGTGACGCGCTCCATATGGCGGCGATGGCCATGATAGTCGTTGAGCGCGAAATGCTGCGTGCAGCGGTTGTCCCAGAAGGCGATGGCGTTCTTCGTCCAGCGGAAGCGGCAGGTAAAGCCTTCCTGCGTGCAGTGCTCGAAGAGGAAGTTCAGGAGCGGCCTGCTCTCGCGGCGCGTCATGCCGACGAACTTCTCGGTGAAGGCGGGGTTGACGTAAAGCGCCTTGCGTCCGGTCTTGGGATGCGTCCGCACCACGGGGTGCTCGTAGGACGGCACGTCGTCGCCGGCGGTCGCGACTTCCATCGACTTGCGCTTCTGTGCCGAATGACCGCGCTCGCTATATTCGCCCTTGGCGGTGTGGACCGCGCGAAGCCCTTCGAGCATCGCCTTCATGCCGTCCGAAAGCGTCTCATAGGCGAGATACTGGTTGGCCCAGAGCGTGTCGCCGCCATAGGGCGGAACCTCTTTCGCATAGAGGATCGAGCCGAGTGCTGGCTCCTCGAGGAAGGACATGTCGGAGTGCCAGCCGCCGCCGAAATTCACCCTGTCGTCCGGCTCCTTGACGATCTGCATGATCTCCGGATGCCCGTCCATACCCTTCACATAGGGGTGGATGTTGAGCGTTCCGAAACGGCGGCCGAAAGCCTTGTGCTGCTCATGACTGATCTGCTGGTCGCGGAAGAAGATGACCTGATGGTCGAGGAAGGCCCGGTGGATGTCGTCGAAGGTCTCGTTGTCGAGTTCACGCGAGAGATCGACGCCGACGATTTCCGCGCCAAGTGCGCCCGCGATGCGGTTCACCTCGATCTTGTTGTAGGCCACGCTGTTCTCCCTCTTGGGCGGGGATTATTTCGTTCCGTAAAGCCGGTCCCCCGCATCTCCGAGCCCCGGAACGATATATCCATTTTCGTTGAGATGGCTATCGATAGCGGCCGTAAAAAGGGGCACTTCCGGATGCGCCGCCCGGAATTTCTGCACGCCCTCGGGTGCCGCCAGCAGGCAGACGAAGCGAACATCTTTGGCGCCGCGGCCCTTCAACAGTTCGACGGCGGCAATCGCCGAATTGGCGGTGGCGAGCATCGGATCGACGACGATGACCGGTCGGTCGCCGAGATCGTCCGGCGCCTTGAAATAATACTCGACCGCCTGAAGCGTCTTGTGGTCGCGATAAAGGCCGATATGAGCGACGCGTGCCGAGGGCACAAGCTCGAGCATGCCTTCGAGGAGGCCATTGCCCGCGCGCAGCACCGACGCGAAGACGAGCTTCTTGCCCGCGAGCATCGGCGCTTCCATCTCGACCAGCGGTGTTTCGATGGCGCGGGTCGTGAGTTTGAGGTCGCGCGTGACTTCATAGCAGAGCAGAACCGCGATCTCGCGAAGGAGCTGGCGGAAGCCGGCGGTCGAAGTGTTTTTGTCACGCATGATGCTGAGTTTGTGCTGAACCAGCGGATGCGTGATGACTGTGACGCCTTCCATTTTCTCTGCTCCTTCGCGCTTATGTCGCCTGTCTTTCGCTCGTCGATGGCGGACAGTCTAGCGGAAAATGCCGCGTGAGAGGATTTGGCTGCGCTTTCAGTCGAGGCTGCCCGTTAGTGAGGCACGTTGCGAAATTTCTATCCAGTTTCCATCAGGGTCACGCACAAAAGAGATGCGGGCGACGCTGCCGAGCGTCTGGGGCGCGAGACCTTCACGGCCGCCGCGCGCGAGAATCCCCGCATGCTCCTCGTCGGTCTTGAAGACCTGGATGGTGAGATAGCGAAACCCTGTTCCCTCCATGCTCGCGTCCGAGGGAGCCTTGGGATCGTTCTCGATGAGGATGACGCTGTCTCCGCAGAGGAAGCTGTCGCCTCCCGCTTCCGGCACATCGGGAAGCCCGAGCGCTACGGCATAGAAACGGCGATGAGCGGCGGTATCGCGCACGCCGAGCTTCACGCCAATGCGCGTGATGCCGAAGGCGCCCGGCGGCACCAGCGTGACGAGGTTTCCGTCTGGATCGGTGAGGCGCTTCGGCCCGAGAAGCCCTTCCCGCGCAATCAGCAATTCGCGATAGCCAGAGGGCGCGCGTTCGGCGATGGGCTCGCGGCTCGCATTGATCTTGAGGACGGAGCCCAGAAGATCGTGGCGATGCTGCTGACGCCCGCCGCCGAGTGGCAACACATGATCGAAGGGGAGCCCGACTTCCTTCTGATAGAAGGCGAGCATCGCTTCGAGATTGTTGGTGAGGAGGCCGACATCGATACGTGGCTTTGTGAGATTCATGGCGGCCTCTTCTTTCCTTATGGCGCTTCGTTCGAGAAGACGATGGTGCCCGACGCGGCGAACATGCCGCCGACGCCATGCGCGATGGAGATCTTCGCGCCCGGCACCTGCGCGGGCGCAATGCCCCGCATCTGCCGCACGCTTTCCTGAAGCGCATACATGCCGTACATGCCGGAATGCATGTAGGAGAGTCCGCCGCCATTAGTATTGAGCGGCAGCTTGCCGCCCGGCGCGGTGTTGCGCTCGCGGATGAAGGCCGCCGCTTCGCCGCGCTCACAGAAGCCGAGATCTTCGAGGCCGTAGAGAGGCAGATGCGCGAAGGCGTCATAGATCATCAGATGATCGACGTCCTTATGCGTGATGCCGGCCTCCGCGAAAGCCTTTTTGCCCGAAACGCGGAAGGCCTTCGACGTGGTGAAGTCTTCCATCTGGCTGATCAGCGGCGTCTCGCAGCTTTCGCCCGTGCCGAGGATATAGACCGGCTTTTGCGGGAAGTCCTTCGCGCGGTCTGCGCTGGTCAGGATCAGTGCACCGCCGCCATCGGTGACGAGGCAGCACATCAGAATCCGGAAGGGCCAGGCGATCATCTTCGAGTTCAGCACATCATCGACGCTGATCGGATCGTGGAATGTCGCGCGCGGATTCTTCGCCGCCCATTCGCGCTGGATCACGGCGACCATGGCGAGGTCTTCCTCGGTGACGCCCACTTCCTTCATGTAGCGCAGCACAGGGATGGTGAACATGGTCGGCGGCGTCGTCACGCCATAGGGCACTTCGAACTGGCCCATCTGGCTCGCCGGATCGCGGCTGAACTTGCGAGCGCCGACACGCGAGCGGCCGGATTCGGCATGCGTGATGAGAACCGTGTTGCAGAGGCCTTCGTTGATCGCCGCCGCCGCGTGGCGGACATGCAGCATGAAGGAGCAGCCGCCGACGCTGGTGCCGTCTACCCATGTCGGCGTGATGCCGAGATATTGCGCGATCTCGACCGGGCTGTCGCCCGCCGTCGCAATGCCGTCGATGTCCTTCGCGGTGAGGCCCGCATCGCGCATCGCGTTCAATGCGGCATCGGCATGAAGCATGAGCTGCGAGGTGCCGGGAATCTTGCCCATCTCGGTCGTTTCGGCTGCGCCGACGACCGCCACTGTTTTCTGCTTCATCGTCTTATCCCTTCGCCGGTGTTTGGGCCGGCTTGAACTTCGGCAGGCTGATTTCCTCGCTCGCCTTCTCGAAGATGACTTCGAGCGGCATGTCGAGCTGGAGAGCCTCCGGCGTCTGCGGGCATTCGACGATATTCGTCATCATGCGCGGGCCTTCCTCGAGCGTCACCACCGCGATCGAATGCGGCTGGTCGCCGAAATCAGGCCTCGGGCGATGATTGATGATGTAGCTGTAAAGCGTCGCCTTGCCGGAGGCCTTGAAGACCTCGACCTTGCGCGAGGAGCAGGCCGGGCAGAAGGGCCGCGGCGGGAAATAGGTATGCGTGCAGTCGGTGCAGCGCTGAAGCCGAAGCTCGCCTGCCTTGCATCCGTCCCAGAAATGCTGGGTTTCGGGCGTGGGCAGGGGAAGCGGGCGCGGATATTCCGCCATGAAGAACCTCCCTTTTGTGATTGTCTCATTGCGGTGAGGATAGGCGCGAGATCGGGCGGGGCCAAGGTGAACCGGTGAACAGCCGTTTGATCGTATTTGAGCGGCTTGAAGCTTCGGCCGGAACCTCTATATCTCAGACATGAGCATCACGCGCCTTGCCGGTTCCCTCGTCCTGTCCTTCGCCCTTGCGGGCGTTGCGAGCGCCCATGCCGCCGGGGCAGCCGCGCCAGCGGCCCCTACGACCATGGTCGACATGAGCGGTCAGGTGGTGATGAGCAATCTCGCGGGCGGCATGGCAGATCCCGTACCGCTCTTCGCGAGTCCTTCAGGCCCCGCTCTTTTCGTCGTCGGTACGCCCGAGACGGCGGAAGCCTCGCCTGCCATGCCTCATGCGGCACCCCCGGTAAAGACCCTCACGACGACGCATATCGGGCAGCACTGATCCTTCCCGATCCCGATCAATCGAAGCCGCGAAAGCTCGCGAAGCTCGACAGCGGTTCGCGCTCGGAAACGAGCGTGTTGACCGGTGCCGTCTCGTCGGCATAGCCGAGCGACATGCCGCAGACGATGTATTCCTCCTCGGGTATATCGAGGATACGGCGCGTCACCGACCAGTAATTGTTCCATGCGCCCTGCGCGCAGGTGTCGAGGCCGCGCGACTTCGCGACGAGCATGAGCGTCTGCATATAGATGCCGATATCGACGAAGCCCATGGGCCCGAGATCCTTGTCGACCGAGAAGATGAGGCCGACCGGCGCGTCGAAGAACTCGTAGTTGCGGCCCCACTGGCGCCAGTTTGCGGCCTGGTCGCCCTTGGGAATGCCGAGCAGCGAATACATGTCCTTGCCGAGCTTCCTCATGCGCGACAGGAAAGGCTCCTTGCGCTTCGAGACGCGGGTGAACTCCGCGCCCGCATCGGCCGGACTGGTCTCGCGATGGGCGAGCACTTCCTCGATGAGCTTCTGCCGCGCTTCGCCTGCGACCACATGCACCTTCCAGGGTTGGACATTGGTGCCGGAGGGAGAGAGCGAAGCGGTTTCGAGAATTTCCTTCACAAGGTCGAGCGGGACCGGATCGTGCCTGAAGGCGCGGATGGATTTCCGCGCCTTGAGCGCGTCGTCGATATGCATGGGTTACTGCCTCAAAGTCCGAGTACGGCTTTCGCCATGATGTTGCGCTGGATTTCATTCGTGCCCGCATAGATCGAGCCCGCGCGGTCGTTCAGATATTTCGATGTGACGGGCCAGCTATGTTGTGGGCCGACAGGCGTTGCGTTGCCCTTGGGCGGCGTGAAGCCCGGCACGGGGCCGCCGGGATGCGTCGCATGGGGCTGATAGGGCAGGGCGTAATGCGCAATGGCCTCGAGCGCGAGTTCGGTGAGATGCTGGGACAGTTCCGTGCCGCGCGTCTTGAGCAGCGAGGATTCCGGTCCCGGCGCGCCGCCCTGCGAAAGCGCCGACATGATGCGGTGCTCGGTGAATTCGAGCGCGGTGATCTCGACCTCCGCACTTGCGAGCCTCGCGGCGAAATCCGCCTGGTCGATGAGGCGAAGCCCATCCGATCCGCGTTCCTCCGCCGCCATCGCGCGGATGCGCTTCAGCCGCGCATGAAGACCGGGCGCGTAGGCATGGCCGCCGCGCTCGAACTCCATCAGATATTTCGCCACTGTCCAGCCCTGGCCGACCTTGCCGACGACATTGGCCTTGGGAACCTTCACGTCGGTGAAGAAGACCTGGTTCTGGATGTGCTCGCCCGACAGCATGATGAGCGGCTCCACCTTCACGCCGGGCGTGTCCATGTCGATCAGCAGGAAGGTGATGCCGCGCTGGGGAATGTCTTCTTTCGAGGTGCGGACGAGGTTGAAGATGCGGTTGGCGTAATTCGCATGGGTGGTCCAGATCTTCGAGCCGTTGCAAAGGAAATAGTCGCCCATGTCGACGGCGCTCATCTGCAGGCTGGCGAGATCGGAGCCTGATCCGGGTTCCGAATAGCCCTGACACCAGAAATCCTCGCCCGAAAGGATGCGCGGCAGGTAATAGGCCTTCTGCTCCGGCGAGCCGTGGCCGATCAGCACCGGTCCGCACATGCCGACGCCCATGGGCGAAAGGGGCGGCGCACCTGCGGTCGCGAATTCGCTGGCGAAGATGTAGTGCTGCATGACGGTCCAGTCGCAGCCGCCATATTCGACCGGCCAGGCGGGGGCCACCCAGCCCTTTTCATAAAGCGCTCCATGCCAGCGCATGGTCGTGTCGTAATCGGCATAGACGCTGGTCATCAGCTTGCCTGTCTCGCGCAGGTCGGGCGTCAGCTTTTCGTCGAGAAAGCGGCGTACTTCGTCGCGGAATGCGGAATCCCGCGCGCTGAGTGACAGTTCCATAAGTCCCCTCCCCGGGTATCGGATGTCTTTTGCCGGAGGTTAGGGCAGCCGGGCCGGATGACAAGCGGCGATCGGCTGTCGGCGCACACAAAAAGTTGAATGCCCCATTGGCGCGGCTCGGCAATTCACGTAAATGAGGCGGATATTCCAAAGGCCCGGCAGAGGCCCCCATGACGACAGAGGAAACAGCCGCGAAGGCGGAGCCGATCCCCGCCAGTTCGGCAATCACCTATTCCGACGGCAGCGTCTCCACGCCCGCGGAGCGAAAGCGCGCCTTTCAGATACTCTTCCTTTGCCAGCTTGCAGGCGGCATGGGGCAGACGCTCGTCTATGCCGTCATGCCGCCCATCGCCCGCAGGCTCGGCATGAGCGAGTTCGAGACGACGATGATCTATTCGCTGTCATCGTTCCTCTGGATCGTGACCAGCCCCTTCTGGGGACGGCGCAGCGACGTTGTTGGCCGCAAGCCGATCATGATGGTCGGATTGCTGGCCTTCGCCATCTCCACGACGATTTTCGCAACTCTTGTGCTCGTCGGTCTGCAAGGCTGGATACAGGTCGGTGTGCTCTTTCCGATGCTGCTGGTGGCGCGTTCGATCTTCGGCGGTCTGGGCTCGGGCAACGGCTCGGCGGCGCAGGCCTATGTCGCCGACCGCACCACGCGGTCGGAGCGCGCCTCGGGCGTTGCGTCGCTTGGCGCGGCTTTCGGTATCGGCACGGCGATCGGGCCGGGCGTTGCCGCGGCCTTTGCCGTCATCCATGTCGTCGCGCCCTTCTACGCCGTGGCCCTGCTCGGATATGTCAGCGCGGCGCTCATCTGGTTCTATCTGCCGGAGCGCATGCGGCCTTCGAACCGCGTTTCAGAGAGACAGGAACGCAAGGCAGGCCTGAAGTGGTATGACCGGCGGGCGCTGCCCTGGGTTGCGATCAGCATTACCCTGAGCTTTGCGCAATCCATCGTGATGCAGCTCTGCGCCTTCTATTTCATCGACATGCTGCATCTGAAGCTCGACGACGCGACGCAGATGGTCAGCGTCGGCCTCATGGCCATGGCCATTGCCGCGCTCTTCGCGCAGATCGGCCTTATCCAGCGCTTCAACCTTTCGGTTCAGTGGCTGCTGCGCTGGGGCGCCATCATCACGATATTCTCGTTCCTCGGCCTGATCGCAGGTTTCTCATACGGCATTCTCGTGACCGCGCTGACCCTGTCGGGTCTGGGCTTCGGCCTGCTGCGCCCCGGCCTTCAGGCGGGGGCCTCGCTCTCCGTGTCGCATCGCGACCAGGGCGCCATGGCGGGCTTCATCGCAGGCACCTCCGCCACGGGCATGATCCTCACGCCCTTCATCTTCCTGAACTCGTTCATCGGCTTCAATGTCTATGAGCGCATGCCTCAGGCACCCTTCATCGTTGGTGCACTGCTCGTCCTCGGCATTCTCGTCTTTGCCCTGTTTCACCCGCTCATGCGGGGCTTGCAGCAATCGGCCGACGATTATGAGGATGAAGAGGAGGGGATCGGTCTGCAGTAATGGGCGTGCAAATCGCCACACGCGCCAAGGGGCCATTCGCCTGCTATCATTTATCGATATTGAAGAGCAATTAAGTGAGTCGATGTGGCGTTTGACGAGTTATTGAGCCGAATTTCGGATGCCGCGCTGCGGGATGTTGCGATCCACTGGAACGAAGCGCGCGGTGCACGCCGGATGCCGGGGTGGTCCGACATCAGTCCGCGGGCTCTCGCACGACATTTGCCGCTGATCTGGTCCTGGAAATATGACCCGGCGACGGATGTTTTCGTCGGGCGGCTCGCCGGCGAGGAAATCATCCAGGCCTTTGGCGAGAACCTGCGGGGCAAGACCGCCGAGGAGTTCTTCAGGAATCGCGGTGGCGAGGCCCTGATCTCCCGTCATCGGCGCGTCGTCACCGAGCCTGCCTTCTATCATGGTCAAGGCGCCGTCTTTTCCCATGCGCGCCGTATCGTCATGGGTGAACGGATCATCCTTCCGCTCGCGGAGGATGGAGAGCATGGCGACGGCATTGTCGGTGCAACCATCTACCGCTTCACGCATAACGACGAGGGGGGCGACACCAGCGAAGACTACGCCGCCGAAAAGGGCGAGTTCATCCCCCTTTGATCGGGCTTTGCGGTTTCGTCAGCGTTTGATCGGGCCGAGCGACCCTTGCGCTTCCCACAGCGCCATCATGGCGGCGACGCCGCCCGCAAAGGCGTGGGGCTGGTCGAGCATGATGTGGTGCTGCGCGCCCGGAATGGCAAAGACCGGCCGTTCCGGCGCGAGTTCGCGCAGGAAGGCGACGCTCTCCGGATCGTAATCCCTGCCTTCGAGGCCGAACATCGTCGCGGAGGGGCAGGCGAGGTTCTTGTAGATATCCGCGTGATCGTCGCCCATGCGCAGACCGTTGAACATTTCGGCGTCGAACTTCCACGTCCAGCCGGCCTCGGTCGAGGAGCGGCGTCCGGGATTCTCGCCGATCTTCACCTCGCGAAGGCTCAGGCCGCCGATGTAATCGACGATGAAGCCATTGGCGCAGGGTTGAAGCGGTGCGAGGCGGAAGCGCGCCTTCGCGGTCTCGAAATCGGGATAGATGCGCGTCGGCCTGCGGAGCGGATCGTTGAGGAACCATTCGCGCACCGGCGAACGCACGGTGAAATCGGCGAGAATGAGGCCGCCGAGCTTGTCGCTGTAATGCTTGCCGGCAATCAGGGTGACGAAGCCGCCGAAGGAATGGCCGACCACGACGGGCTTCGGCCCGAGCCCGGCATTGAGCGCCACCTGGCCGATCTCATGCGCGAAGCTCTCGCGCGAATAGCTCGTGCGCCAGTCGCTGTCGCCCATGCCGCCCAGATCCATGGCGGCGACGTTGTAGCGATCGGTCAGCAGCGGCGCGATGAAGGAGAACCATTCGGCGTGAGCGCCGTTGCCGTGCACGAAGAGAATGCCGGGCCGGTTCGGATCGTCATTGCCCCAGCGCAGGTAGTGGATGCTCGCGCCGTCGACGGTCAGCCTGCGGCTTTCGCGGGGCGCGGCCAGCGCTTCGCGGAACCAGAGGGGCTGGTGACGGATGACGTCTTCATCCGGGATGGACCGGACAGCTGGGTCCGTCAGATAGGTGTTGGGCTTTTCGAACGCCATGGGAACCGGATGTGCTTGGCGGACGCCAAAGTGACGCCCGCGCCATTTTCGAGTTGGGCCATGGTCTAGCCCGATTTTCCCGCGAGGAAAAGCGGCGGAATGGGGCCGTTTCCGGGGGCAGGCCCATGGGCGCCGAAAGACCCCAGCTTCCAGTTGACAGGCAAGGGTCTGCCCCTTAGGTTCCGCGCCAATCCAAGGGCGCTCCGGGGGACCGGAGGCGGGGCCATTATTGGCCGATCGCACTGCCCCCATCCGAGACAAAGCGCCCGAAGGTTTATCATGAAGATCCGTAACTCGTTGAGATCGCTGCGTAATCGCCACCGCGACAACCGCCTGGTCCGTCGCAAGGGCCGCATCTACATCATCAATAAGACGAATCCCCGCTACAAGGCCCGCCAGGGCTAATCGGGGATCGGCGCATGGGCCCGAAGGGCTTGGCGTTGAACAGAATCGAGTAAAGGCCGTGCCCTGGGGCGCGGCCTTTTCGTTTTCGGGGGGCATATGAGTGGCATCGACACCGTGGTCTTCGACATCGGCAATGTGCTGATCGAATGGGACCCGCGCCATCTCTATCGGAAGATTTTTGCCAGCGAGGCGGAGGTCGAGCATTTCCTCGCAAATGTCTGCACGCTCGACTGGCATCTGGCGCATGACTACGGCGTTTCCTTCGAGGAGAACGCTGCGCGGCTGAAGGCGCAGCATCCGGAGCAGGCCCATCTCATCGACATGTGGGGGAATCGCTATCACGAGATGATCCCCGGCCGTGTGCCGGGCACCGCCGATCTCCTTCATGCGCTTGGCGATGGCGGTATCGCTCTCCACGGCCTCACCAACATGCCGACGGCCACCTTCGCCTATCTCCGCGAAGCCTATCCGGAGCTGAAGCGCTTCCGGACGACCGTCGTATCGGGCGCCGAAGGGGTGGTTAAGCCCGATCCGCGCATCTTCGAGATTCTGATCGAACGTGCCGGCCTTGCGCCGGATCGGACGCTTTTCATCGACGATTCCCATCGCAATGTGGAGGCGGCCGCGTCGCTCGGCTTTCACGCGCATCGTTTCGAACACGCGGACGCCCTTCGCGGCGACCTTGCCGCTCGCGGATTGGTCGACGGGGCGCAATAAGGCGCTATAGTCGAAGCGAATCGAAGCAGGGAGGCGGCGAGCTATGACGGCCCGATTCATGATCTATGGCGCGACCGGCTACACGGGAAAGCTCATCGCGCGTACCGCCAAGGCGCTTGGCATGAGGCCGGTGCTCGCGGGACGCAATGAGGCGCGGCTCAAGTCTGTCGCGGGCCAGCACGGCTTCGAATATCAGGCTATCGCACTCGACGACACGGCGGCGCTGACCGCGGCGCTGGCGCAGGTCGATGCGGTGCTCCACATCGCCGGGCCTTTTTCGCATACGTCGAAGCCCATGCTCGATGCATGCATCAGGACCAGGACGCATTATCTCGACATCACCGGCGAGATCGATGTGTTCGAAGCCTGCGCGGCGCGCGATGCGGAAGCGCGCGAGGCGGGCATCATGGTTCTTCCGGGCGTCGGCTTCGACGTCGTGCCGAGCGATTGTCTTGCCGCGCATATGAAGACGCGCATGCCGGATGCGGTTGAACTGACGCTGGCGATTGCGGGCCTCGGCCACATGTCGCGCGGGACGGCGAAGACCGGTGTCGAGAGCGTCGGCCTTGGCACGCGGGTTCGCCGCGATGGCGAGATCGTCGTGGTGCCGAAGCCTCCGCGCCGCGACTTCGATTTTGGCCAAGGCTCGAAACACGGCATCGCGATCGGTTGGGGCGACGTCTCGACCGCCTATCACTCGACCGGCATTCCGAACATCACCGTCTATTTCGAGGCGAGCCCTCAACTTGAGCAGATGGCCAATCTGGGCGGCTTCAAGCGCTGGCTTGCCAGTCGCGCCTTCATGCAGAAGCGGCTCAAGGCGCAGATCGACGCGCAGCCCGAAGGTCCGACCGATGCAGAGCGTCGGGCAGGCTATGCCGTGCTTCTCGGCGAGGCGGTGAATGCGGCAGGCGATCGCGTCGTCTCCAGGCTCAAGACTCCCGAGGGCTATACGCTCACCGCAATGACGAGCCTCGAAACCGTGCGCCGCGTGCTTGGCGGCCAGTTCCAGCCGGGCTTCCAGACGCCGTCGCGTGCCTATGGCTCCGGCTATATTGCGGAGTTCGAGGGCTGTACCCTGCAGGACCTGAACAGCTGAGCGGTTGCGCCGAATGAGCCGGTTTTTCATGACGGCCGCTCTTCTTTCGCAGTTCGCGCTGTGCGGAGCGGCATCTGCCGCCGGCTTGCCGCTTGAGCCGGCGCCTGCGCCGCAGGCGGAGGAACAGGGGGCGCCCGATCGGGAGGCGGCACTCAATTCCCTTTTCGACAAGCTCGCCCATGCGAAGAGCGCCGGCGACGCCCGCGCGCTTGAAAGCGCGATCTTCAGCATCTGGATGGAGTCCGGCAGTCCAAGTGTCGATGTTCTGATGAGCAGAGGCGTGGATGCCCTCAAGTCAGGTGAGTTCGACCGCGCGCTTTTCTATTTCAACGAGGTCACCACGCTCGCGCCCGGCTACGTGGAAGGTTGGGACAAGCGGGCCTCGGTCTATATCCTGAAAGACGATTATGCCGCCGCGCTGAAGGACATAGAGCGCCTGCTGAAGATCGAACCGCGCCACTTCGGCGCCATGGGCGCGCTTGCCGTCATTCTCGAGGATCTCGGCGACAAGAAAGGCGCGCTCGATCTCTATCGCCGCGCGCTGAAGATCAACCCGTGGCTGCAGGGAGCATCCGACGCGGAGAAGGCACTCGCTCTCGATGTCGAGGGCAGGGGAATCTAGGCCAATGATCCTCCTCGAAATTCTCGTCGGTCTCGTCCTGGCGCTGGGGCTTTACACGGCCCTCTACTCGGCTCGGATCGAGCGAGCCTATCCGCCGAGCGGCGGCTTTGTGGAGGTCGACGGGGCGCTCATCCATTATGTCGAAGCGGCGCCCGCGGACCATCAAGGCGCGCCTATCGTTCTGGTGCATGGCGCAAGCGGCAATGCGGGCGACATGGTCGCAAGCCTGATGCCCGAGCTTTCCAGGCGCCATCGTGTCGTCGCCTTCGACAGGCCCGGGCATGGCTGGAGCGAGAGGCCGTCGAACGGCGATGTCAGCGATCCCTCCGTACAGGCGCGGATTCTTCACGAAGCGGCGGCGAAGATCGGGCTCGAAAAGCCGGTGCTTCTCGGCCATAGCTGGGGCGGTGCGGTGGCGACCGCATGGGCGCTCGATTTTCCGGACGACCTTTCGGGCCTGCTCGTGCTTTCCGGTGCGACCCATCCATGGGAGGGCGAGGTCGCCTGGTATCACCGCATCGTGACCACGCCCGTCATAGGCTCGATCTTTCTGGGCCTGCTGGCGCTTCCCGGCGGCTTGCTGCTGGCAAGAGCGAGCGTCGCGGGTGTCTTTGCGCCCGATACCGCGCCGGAGGGTTATGCGGAACGCATCGGCCTCCCTCTGCTCTTTCGTCCACGGCACTTTCGCGCGAACAGCACGGATTCGAGCCGCCTGCGCGAACATCTGGTGACGCAGAGTCAGCACTATCAGGACATCCGTGTGCCGACGATCATCATCACGGGAAATCGCGACAAGGTGGTCTGGGCGAAGCTCCATTCCTATGCGCTGCACGGCCAGATTGCCGGTTCGGAACTCATCAAGCTTGTCGGCGTCGGCCATATGCCGCATTACGTCCGTGCCGACGTGGTGATCGACGCGCTGGAACGCCTCGCTCGCCGCGAGAGCCCGAGGGCGGGAACGCATGTCGTGGAGCCCGAAGCGCCGGCCGCGCTCTTCTGAGCCCTGCCTATTCCGCCGAGCCGCCCTTCCGTCCGACATAGGCGACACGCAGCATGTTCGTTGCGCCCGGCGTTCCGAGCGGCAACCCGGCCGTGACGATGATGCGCTGGCCGGGCTGGGCATAGCCTTCGCGGAAGGCGATGCGGCAGGCGCGTTCGGCGACGTCGTCGAGGTCCTTCGCATCGTCCGTGAGGACGCAATGAAGGCCCCATACGAGGGCGAGGCGCCGCGCCGTGGCGACGATGGGCGTCAGCACGACGATCGGGAAGAGCGGCCGCTCGCGTGCGGCGCGAAGTCCGGTCGAGCCTGAATTCGTCCAGCAGACGATGGCGGCCGCCTTCAGCGTATCGGCAACGGTATGCGCGGCGGCGCTGATCGCGTCGGCGCCCGTCGCTTCGGGCTCATTGCGCTGGGCGTAGATGATGCCGGGATAGGTGGGGTCGGATTCGATCGACTCCGCGACCTTGTTCATGGTGCGCACGGCTTCGACCGGATATTGGCCTGCGGCCGACTCCGCCGAAAGCATGACCGCGTCGGCGCCTTCGAAGACGGCGGTGGCGACGTCGGAGACTTCGGCGCGCGTCGGCACCGGAGACGAGATCATGGATTCTAGCATCTGCGTCGCGACGACGACGGGCTTGCCCGCGCGGCGCGAGGCCCGGATGATTCGCTTCTGCCAGCCGGGCACCTGCTCCAGCGGAAGTTCGACGCCGAGGTCGCCACGCGCGACCATGATGGCGTCGGAAATGTCGATGATCTCGTCGAGATGGACGAGCGCTTGCGGCTTCTCGATCTTGGCGAGAACGGCTGCGCGGCCCCGTGCGATCTTGCGGGCCTCGGCCATGTCTTCCGGCCGCTGGATGAAGGAGAGCGCCACCCAGTCGACGCCGAGGTTGAGAGCGGCCTCGAAGTCCGAGAGATCCTTCTCCGTCAGCGCCTTCACCGGCAGCACCGCCTCGGGCACGTTGACGCCCTTGCGGTTGGAAAGGCGCCCGCCGACCACGACTTCCGTTTCCGCGAAGTCGGGGCCCGCCTTGGTGACGCGAAGGCGGATCTTGCCATCATCGAGCAGCAGGCTCTGGCCTGCGGTGACCGCGGCGAAGATTTCGGGATGCGGCAGCGGCGCGCGCAGCTTCGTGCCCGGCGTCTTGTCGAGATCGAGGCGAAAGCTGTCGCCCGCGGCGAGCATCACGCCGCCGCCCTCGATCTCGCCGACGCGGAGCTTGGGGCCTTGCAGATCGGCGAGGATGCCGATGGGCCGTTCGACCTCGGCTTCGACTTCGCGGATGAGGCCATGAACCTTGCGGAGATTCTCGTGATTGAGGTGGCTCATGTTGAGCCGGAAGACATCCGCGCCCGCGTCGAAAAGCGCGCGGATCATTTCCCTGGAGCTGGATGCGGGCCCGAGGGTCGCGATGATCTTGACGTTGCGCCGGCGTATCACTGGACGGCTCTCCTTATGCTGGCTTGCCTTCCACCAGAATGGCGCGGAAGTCGTTGACGTTGGTGTAACTCGGGCCTGTGACGACAAGATCGCCGAGCGCGGCGAAAAATCCACCTGAATTGTGGCATTTGAGCGACGAGGCGGCATCGATTCCGAGCGCGGAGGCGCGACCGAGTGTCGTGGGCGTGATGATCGCCCCCGCGGGGTCGTTGGCTGCGCTGCCGCCGTCTATGCCATCGGTGTCGCCGGCTATCGCCGAAATGCCCGGAGCGGCACGCAGGGCCAGGGCGAGGGCCAGCGCATATTCCTGATTGCGTCCGCCGCGACCGCCCTCGGCGCCTCTTTCAAAAGTTACCGTCGTCTCGCCGCCGGAAAGGATCGCGACGCGCCGGCCCGCTGCTTTCGCGTCGAGCGCGAGTCTTGCGTGTTCGGCGGCGATGTCCCGCGCCTCGCCTTCCACGCGATCACCGAGATTGACGATCTCGTAGCCTGAAGCCGCCGCGAGCTTCGCGGCAGCGCCGAGCGCTTGGGCGCCGCTGGCAACGAGCTCATAGGAGCTTCCTGCGAAAGCGGGATCGCCAGGCTTGGGGCTCTCTCCGCCCTGAACCAACGCAAGGCGCACACGCTCAGGCAGGTCGATGGCATATCGCTCGAGAATGGCGAGAGCCATCTCACGCGTCGTCGGATCGGGAACGGTCGGGCCCGATGCGATCACACTCGCATCGTCGCCCGCGACGTCGGATATGGCCAGCGTGACCATGCGGGCCGGGTGGATTGCCGCGGCGAGACGCCCGCCCTTGATACGCGAAAGATGCTTGCGGACGCAGTTGATCTCCGCGATGGGCGCGCCGGAAACGAGAAGGGCGCGGGTGAGCGCCTGCTTGTCGGCGAGCGTGACGCCGATGAGGGGCAGCGTTGCGAGCGCCGAGCCGCCACCTGACAACAGCACGAGCGCGAGATCGTCGGGGTCGAGCGTTGCGGCCAGCGCGAGCAGCCGCTCGCTGGCGGCGATCCCGGCTGCGTCCGGCACGGGATGGCTCGCCTCGATGACCTCCACATGAGCGGTCGGCCGCGCGTGCCCGTAACGGGTGAGGGCAATGCCCTCGATGCGGGCTTCAGGGGCAGAGCTGGCGTAATGCGCTTCGGCGGCGGCCGACATGGAGGCGGCGGCCTTCCCGATGGCGAAAATGACGAGACGGCCTTTGGGCGCGGCCGGAAGGTGCGCGGCCAGGCAATGTTCGGGCAAGGCCGAGCGCATGGCCTCCTGGAAGAGTTCCATGAGGCGGCGGCGCTGGTCTGCTTCATTGCCCGGTGCGAGGCTGGGTGTGAGGGAAGTCATTCTCTGCATTTCGTCTGTTGAGTATAGTGCGGGGATGCAGTCTCAGACACGCGACGGGACATCATCCCAAGGCGACCTCCTTCCTTTCGAGCTTATCAATCCTGAAGGCGATTCGGGATTTCTCGTCCTTTGCGACCATGCCTCGAATGCGCTTCCTCAGGGCTATGGCACGCTGGGATTGCCGTTGGAGGAGTTCGGGCGGCACATCGCCTACGATATTGGTGCGGCGAACGTCTCGCGTGCCTTGTCGGCGGCGCTGGATTGTCCGGCGGTGCTGGCGCGTTTTTCACGCCTTCTCGTCGACCTTAATCGCGGGCCCGACGATCCGACGCTGGTGATGAAACTCTCCGACGGCGCCATCGTGCCGGGAAACCGGGACGTCGATCCGTTTCAGAACCGCGCCGAGTTCGAGCACAGGCTCGCGCAATTCTACCGCCCCTATCACTCCGCTATCGAGGCGATGCTTGCGCGGGCGGGCGATAGAGCGCCTGCCATCATCTCGATCCACAGTTTCACGCCTCATTGGCGCGGAAGGGCCCGGCCTTGGCATGCGGGCATCCTCTGGGACAAGGATGACAGGCTTCCCGCCGAGCTTCTGCGTCTGATGAGGCTGGAACCGGGCCTTTGCATTGGCGACAATGAACCCTATTCAGGCAGGCTCAAGGGCGACTGCCTCTACCGCCACGCGACGGCGCGGGGCCTGCCGCATGTGCTGATCGAAATCCGGCAGGACCTCATCACCGACGAAGCCGGTCAACGTGAATGGGCGGCGCGGATCGCGCAGTGGTTGCGCGAAGCCGAGGCGCTGCCGGGCCTGCGGCAGGTGCGGCATTATGGTTCGCATGCCGATGCAGCCGGCAACAGATAGAACAAGGAGACACCACATGGACAAGACCACGCAAACCGAGATCGAAGCGGCCGCCTTTCGTCGTCTCGTCGATCATCTGCGGACGCGGACCGACGTGCAGAACATCGATCTGATGATCCATGGCGGATTCTGCCGCAATTGCCTCGCGGATTGGCTGCGCGAAGCGGCCGAAGCGAAAGGCATCCAGATGTCGAAGGACGATGCGCGCATGTCGATTTATGGAATGCCTTTCCCGGAGTGGAAGGGAAAATATCAGGCCGAAGCAACGCCAGAGCAGCTTGCGGCCTTCGAAGCGGCGCAGAAGAAGAGCCATGGCTGAGGCGATATCCACAGCTTTCTGGGGTGCCGAACTTGCCGCCGTGCCGGGGCGTCGGTACTGTCCACACTCTTCACCATTGCAGAATTGAACTGGAGCGACGCGTCATGGCGGATGGCAATACCCCTGTGAATTCCGGTGGCGTCGCGCATGACCAGTTGCGCTCGATCATCGAGCGCATCGAGCGCCTCGAAGAAGAGAAAGCGGCGACCGCCGCCGACATCAAGGAAGTCTACGCGGAAGCGAAGGCCAACGGCTTCGACACCAAGACGCTGCGCCAGGTGGTCCGCATCCGCAAACAGGACAAGGCCGAGCGGCAGGAGCAGGAAGCGATCCTCGAGGTCTATCTGCACGCGCTCGGGATGGTCGAATAAGGAAAACCGTGAGTTCTGCGCCGGGGGACTGAAAAGCCCGCCTCGAAAGAGGCGGGCTTTTTTCTTAGGCGTTCGTTGTGTCTCTGACGGAAAGGGGAGTGGACCCCAACCTGGCACGGGGGGGCACGGGGGGACGATAGATGCCGGGTCGGGGTCCGTCGGCTCCGCGACGCCGATGGGCAGCCTGGAGCCAATCTCACATAAGGAAAAACGCGGCCCTTGAGGCCGGGTTCCATCCCTCTTGAAAAATTATCGGCCCGCCATGTCCAGATTGGGAACCGAGACGGAGATCCGGTTGCGGTCGGGAGAGATCGTGTAGCGCCCACCCAGTTGACGCACCAGCCCATCGATCAGGCCGTGGCTGCCGCCGGTATCTGACGGCTCTGGCAGGAGAGGCCGCGTCGTTTCGACCGTAAGGACCGCGCCGGAGCCGCTCCCGCGAAGTGCGATGCGGACGTCCGTTGCGGTCGGCGATCCCTCGCGAGGGAAGGCGATTTCGCCGATGATCTCTGTAATGAGGAATGCAAGCGGCACGGCGAGGTTCGCCGACGCAATGAGCTTGTCCGCGGTGACGAAGATCGATGCTGGCATTCGGGCATTGCGCAGGCTTTGCTCCATCGAGGCGCATAAGTCATTGAGCAGCAGATCGAGTTTGACGGAGTTGAGATCGTCGCCCTGATAAATTGCACCATGAACCAGGCCGAGAGCCGTCACGCGGCGTTGAACCTCGTCAAAGATGGTGCTCTCGGCCGATGTTTCCGCCTTGCGGCTTTGCAGGTTCATCAGGCTGTTCACGATCTGCAGATTGTTGTGTACGCGATGATGCACTTCGCGCGTCAGGGCCTTTTGTCGCGCGACCGCTTTCAGCAGCGCCGCGTCGCGCGCGGCGAGCGCATCCGCCATGCGGTTGAAGCTTTCTGCCAGCAGGCGGATTTCTTCCGGCAATTCCGCTATGTGGCGGATACGCGCCCGCTCGTCGCCTTCCGAAAAGGCAATGATCCCGCGTCTTATCCGACGCAGCGGTCGCGTGACCAAACGCCCGGCACCCCATCCTGCGGCCAGCGCCGCAGCGAGCCACATAACGAGCGCCAGGACTGCGTTGCCGAAAAGCAGTTCGCTGATCTCGACCGATTGAGGTTGCTGTCCGCGCTGATGGAGGTGGCCGAGCCAGATGTCTGCAAGGGCAAGCCCGACGAGGGGGAGCAGCGCAAGGCAGAGAATGAAGATGAGGCGGGCCCTGAGCGACTTGATCCGGCGCGTCAGCCAAAGGCTCTCGTCGCGCTCCTTGTAGACCATGTCTTCACGCCGAAGCGGACCGGTTGGCGGATGTTGATCGTAAATGTTCAGATCGCCCCGTCCCGGCCTCGGGTGAGGCCTGTTTCAATGCAACGGTCAGGTTTCAGTCAGGGCATGTGGTCGAGTTTGCGCATCAGCTCGGTCAGTTCGTCCGGCACTTTTTCCCGCACGACATCCTGGTAGATGCGGCGCAGGCTTTGCCCCAATGCGTCACGCCTGAGCCCGGCGTCATCCTTGTTCGCCATGAGGCGGGCTTCCAGCTCGGAAGTGCCGATCCATTTCCCCTTGCTTGACGTCATTTCGAAAACTCGATCACCGCTCGCCAGCGTTTGGATGAAGGCCACAAACTTGCTGCGGCGCCGATGAAACTCTTTCGCCGCTCATAGGTTCCTTATTCCGGTCCCGATCTCCACGGAAAAATTTCGGCGAACAAAGAGGGGCGGCACGGTATGTCACTTGGCGGCGAACTGAGTTCGCATATTCCCGATCTCCGCCGCTATGCGCGTGCCCTGACGGGGGATCAGGCACTTGGAGACGCTCTCATTGGCCGAACGCTTCAAACGCTTGTGGATAACCCCGCGTCGTTTCCTCGCCACCTCAATCCGCGAACGGGCCTCTACAAGCTCTTTCACGCTGTCTGGTCGAGGGCTGGCGGAGACGCCACGCCGGAAGCCGCAACGGCGCCTGGAAAAACCGCACAAGAGCGGCTCACACATCTGACCCCGCAATCCCGTCAGGCGCTGCTTCTGACGGCGATGGAGGGATTCGGCAATGCGGATGCGGCCGAAATCATGGGCATCGGCGAAGCGGAGGTCGAACCCCTGCTTGAGATGGCTCTTGCCGATATCGACGAGCAGACGTCCACCGACGTTCTCATCATCGAGGACGAGCCGATCATTTCCATGGATCTCGCGGAAATCGTCCGCGAGCTGGGCCATGGCGTGGTTGGAAACGCGGTTACGCGCGATGAGGCAGTGGAGATGGCGAGGACGCGCCATCCGGGGCTCGTTCTCGCAGATATTCAGCTTGCGGATGGAAGTTCCGGCATAGACGCGGTGAACGACATTCTCGGCTTCGCCTCCGTTCCGGTTGTTTTCGTCACCGCCTTTCCCGAGCGTCTGCTGACCGGCGAACGGCCCGAGCCGACCTTTCTCGTTACGAAGCCCTTTCAGCGCATGGCGCTCCGGGCCGCGATCAGCCAGGCGCTGTTTTTCAACCCGGCGGCAACCGCCGATTGAAGCCTCGCGCCCGGTCGCCCGAGCGCCAAGTAAACTTTCCAAATATTATTTGTTTCTTTGTGAAACAGGTGCAAAACGCAAGTTTTGCAATAGTAAAGGAGCATGGACCTAAGTGATCGAACGTGAAAGACTTGAGGTTCTTGAGTGCCCGCTTTTCCGTTCGTCCGTATTCGAATGAGCATCTGACACGCTCTCTTCAGCCGAACCGAACGGGAAGCTTGTTGCGTCGTATCCGTTCTCCAGAACCGCAGTTCGAACGAGGAGAGCATGGAGAGAGAGGCACCGCGGCAGGATGTGATCCCTCTCGAGGATGGCGAGTTCAAGGTCGAACTCGCCGCCGTGATCCCGCAGTTGCGCGCCTTCGCGCGTGGGCTTTGCGGCAATCGCGACACGGCAGACGATCTCGTGCAGGAGGCCATGCTGCGGGCATGGTCGGCGCGCAAGCGCTTCGAGTCCGGCACCAGCATGCAGGCCTGGACGCACACGATCCTGCGCAACATTTTCCGCTCGCAAATGCGCCGGTCGCGCTTCGTCGGCGAATGGGACGACGCAAGGGCGGAGGAATTGCTCTCCGCGAATGGCGACCAGGAACATCACATGCATTTGTCCGATCTGCAGCGGGCGCTGCTTGCGCTTCCCCCGGCGCAGCGCGAGGCGCTGATCCTGGTCGGCGCTGGCGGCTTCGCCTATGAGGAAGCGGCCGAGATTTGCGGCTGCGCGATCGGGACGGTGAAGAGCCGCGTCGCGCGGGCCCGCGTGGCGGTGGAGCGCATGCTCCTGGACGGGCACCTTTCGCCCCGCAACGCCAAGGCGAACCTCGACCGGACGCCGCTCACCACGATCCTGCGGGAAGTCGATCACCTTTCGAGCGGCTGAGAGCTGCCCGCCCCATCTTCATCCCGGCGCGGCGACCTGCTATAGGCTTGGGTAGCGCAAGCTCTTGCGCCCCCGCGGAGATCACGCCTTTGGAAGGTCCGATGGAAGCCCGATCGAGTGTTGCCGAGCCCGCATGGACGCGTGGCCGTTTGCTGTCATGGCTCTATGGCGGAGCGGGGATTTTCGCCGTCGCGCTGCTGTTGCGTTATGCGCTGATCGAGCCCCATTCGATCGGTCTGGCCTGCGGCGAGGCGGCGGCCCCCTGGTGGTGCACGGCGCGGCAGGGAATTGTCTGGTTTCACATCGCCTATGTGTGGGGAGGCCTTGGCCTCGCGGGCGGTCTCGCGGCCATGACGCGCGAGTGGGCCACGCCGGTTCGGCTTGGCGTTCTGGCTCTCGCGATCGCCGTGGTGGCCGTCTACAACATCTGGCCCAATGCCGGCATTCACGCGATCTGGATCTGGGCCTGCATGACCAGTGTCGCGGCGCTGCTCGTCTTTTTTGCCAGCGAGAGGGTGACGGTCATCTTCGCACTCACCCTGAGCGCCTTCGCCGTCGTCCTCTACAATTCGGACTATGGCGCCGTCGGTCTTGCGCTCACGCTTCTTCGGTTGCCGCGCCTCTGAAAACGGTGGTGCGGATCGAGGCGCGAAGGATGCCGAGCCAGGGCAGCGCGAAGGCGAAATCCAGCGCCGCCCAGGTCATCGCCTGAATGTTCTGCGTGCCTTCATTGAAGGCGGTGACGCAGCCTGTGGCGATGAAGAGCGCGGCGAGCAGCGCCTCTTCACGCCGATCTTCGACCTGCTTCTTGTGATCGCCGCGGTTCAGCGCGAGCAGCGCGAGGCTCACTGCGGCCAGGCTGAAAGCGGCGAGAGGGAAGTCGCGATAACGGGCGTCGAAGCTCAGGCCGAGCGAAATGACCAGCGCCGTGAAGGCTGAAAGGAGCTGCACGAGGCCGAGATAAAGCGGCGCACCGAGTGCGGCGCGATCCGGCGCGCGCAGCCATGCAAGAGTCTGCGCGATGGGTAGCGGCGCGAGGCAGCGCCGTCCACGGATCGCTTCCGGCAATACGAAAAGCACGATGCCGAGCGACTGCGCGAGGATGACAAGCTCGATGAGGCCTTCAAGCACATTGCGCCATGCGAGCCATGAATGCTCGATCTGCAGCAGCAGAAGGGCGCCGGCGACGCCAGCGCCGATGCCGGCCGCAAGACCCGCCAGCGGATCGAGTTCGGCGCCGCCGCGCGCCATCACCAGCAGGATGAGGATCGCGAAGGCGAAGCTCGCGGCCGCTTCAAGCCGCCACTCGGGATGGTTCGAGACCGGGCCCGTCCAGGGGAATTTCTCCTGTCGGTCGGTGGTGTAGATGCCCCAGTGTCCGCCCGCCGTTCCTTCCAGCGCCCGCTTCCAGGGCTGGTCATAGGCTTCGATCAGGTTGTAGTCGAGGCCGGTCGCCTGCGCATAGGCGGCGAGGTCGCGAAGATAGCGCGCCTGCGCGATGATCGACGGAGTGGCCTCGGCGCGTTCGCGTCCGGCGCTGGGGAATCCGGTTTCGCCAATGAAGAGTTCCTTGCCGGGGAACATCGGCCCGACCTCTTCAATGACGCTCTTCAGATAGTTGACGCCTTCCGCCGAAGATGTCGGATCGTTTTCCCAATAGGGCAGGATGTGAATGGTGATGAAATCCACCGTCTGCGCGAGCTTCAGCGGCGCCTTGACCCAGAAGTCCGTCACATCGGCATAGGTGACGGGCAGGCCGGTCGCGGCCTTCACCTCGCTGATATAGGCAACGAGCGCGTCGGGAAGCTGCTCGCCGCGCAGGAGAACCTCATTGCCGACGATGATCGCCTTGATCGTCTTCTTATGGGCGTTGGCGAGCTTGACCGCATCCGCGATCTGCGCCCGGTTGACCTCATCGTCGCGCCCGATCCAGATGCCGAGCAGCACCTTGAGCCCATGTTTCTCCGCAATCGGAACCACCTGGTCGAGGCCCTGATCGACGCTGTAGGTGCGCACGCAATCGGTGACGTGGGCCAACTGCGTCAGGTCCTCGTCGATCCGCTTGGGATCGGCCATGTAGGTCTGATCGAACGGCGTTTCGCTGCCGCGATAGGGCGTGTAGCTGACGCAGTGAACCTTGCCGGACGGGGCGTCGACCATGACGACCGGGGCGCCCAGATATTTCCAGACAAGGAGAACTGCCAGCGCCGCAGCGGCGAGCCCCAGCATGAAAGGGGCGGAGACAAGCTTCATAAAACGAACTCTCGCTGCCGAATGGGCGCTGCCACGGGTGTGGATACCAGAGTCCAATAGCATCGACCTCCGGGGCGATCAATGGCCGGTCCCGGCGGGGGCGCGGTGCCCCTGGGCCCCATGGAAAACGGCGCGGGAGGGGCCCCCGCGCCGTTTCACGATGCAAAGTTGATAGGGCGGCGAGGTCAGCCCTCGCGAACCTCAAGGCCGAGATCGCGGACCTTGCGATAGAGCGTCGAGCGGCCGATGCCGAGACGGCGCGCGACCTCGGTCATGTGGCCCTTATATTTGTCGATCGCGAGGCGGATCATCTCGGCCTCGACATCTTCGAGCTTGCGCATGTTGCCGGCGGCGTCCGTGATGGCGATGCCGTCGGAAAAATTCGAGCGCGCGAATTCGGCGAGTGTCAGCCGGCCATCCGGACGGCTCGGCTGGGCGAACGGTTCAGGACGTTCGGCGACGCGTTCGAATGCGGGCGCGTAATCTGCGACCGGCATCCGCGCGGGTGCAGCCATGTAGCCGTTGACCATGCTCGCGATCTGCGGAAAGTCCGACACCTGAAGCAGCTCGCCGTCGCAAAGCACGATGGCGCGGAAGATGGCATTCTCGACCTGCCTTACATTGCCCGGCCAGTCGAAAGCACAGAGCATGGCGAGCGCATCGCGCGATATGCCCATGACCGGCTTGCCTTCCTCAGCCGCAAGACGGCGGATGAAATGCGCCACGAGATCGGGAATGTCTTCCTTGCGCTCGCGCAGCGCCGGCACATGGATCGGAAAGACGTTGAGGCGATAATAGAGATCTTCGCGGAAGCGGCCTTCCTTCACCATCTGCAGAAGGTCGCGATTGGTTGCCGAGATGAGGCGGATATCGACTTTCACAGGCTTCTTCGAGCCCACGGGATCGACTTCGCCCTGCTGCAGGGCGCGCAGGAGCTTCACCTGCATGTCGAGCGGCAATTCGCCGATTTCGTCGAGGAAGAGCGTGCCGCCCGACGCTTCCTGGAACTTGCCGGCATGCTTGTCGGAGGCGCCGGTGAAGGCGCCCTTCTCGTGGCCGAAGAGAATGCTCTCGACGAGGTTTTCGGGGATCGCGCCGCAATTCACGGTGACGAAGGGCTTGCCCGCCCGGTCGCCCTCGCCCTGAATGGCGCTGGCAATCACTTCCTTGCCGACGCCCGACTCGCCTTCGATGATGATCGGAATGTTCGACTGCGCGGCCCGCTTGCCGAAGCGGATGACCTGATTCATCAGGGCGCTGCGCGCGACGATGTCCGAAAAGGTGAGGCGGCCGCTTTGGCGCTTCTGAAGGCGGGTCAGTTCGCCTGTCAGCGCATTGACCTTGAGCGCGTTGCGCATCGAGACATGAAGTCGCTCGGGGCTCACCGGCTTGATGACGAAGTCCGTCGCGCCCTCGCGCATCACGTTGACGACCGTTTCGATGCCGCCATGCGCTGTCAGCACGATGACGGGCAGGTTCGGCTTCGAGGGATGAACGCGCGACAGCACCTCCATGCCGTCGACGCCCGGCATCACCAGGTCGAGAATGACGAGGGAGATTTCGGCGCCCGATGGCCCGTCGAGATAGGCAAGCGCGGCCTCGCCGCCATCGACGGAAACAGGCCGGTAGCCATCGCGCTTCACCACCTCTTCGAGGATGCGGCGCTGCGCTGGATCGTCGTCCACAATCAGGATGGCCTGGGTCATTTCTAAGGTCGCCTTGAGTTCCGGGTGCCGCGCAGAGCAGCTTTGGCGACCCATAATGGGGCGGATTGGTAAAGGTGCCCTTAATCGTCGCGATATGGGGCGATCGTTGACGGTTTTACTCCTACGTTCGCTCATACCGAGAAGAGAAAGGACCGCCGACGGATCAAACTCCTGGCCGTATCGGACCCGAAATGGTGTTGCCATCGTGTAACTTTGGGGGCCGAACTTAAGCATCCGTGGCAATACGTATTGATGGCCCAACGGCATCCGTGCGATTAAATGAACTGGATAAGGATTACCGGTGGGGTCCGGGCCGCCCGTTGCTATGTCGGGGGGTTGAGCAAAATAACGACGGAGATTGGGATGAAAATCATATCCCGGCTTGTAGCGTTGGGGACCTTCCTCGTGCTGGCTGGTTGCGGCACCTGGACTGCTGAATCGTATCTGCACGAGACGATCAGCGGCGACTCCTTCAACGCGTGCCTGGCGCGCGAATATCAGGAAAGAGCGACCTCGGAAGCCTATGTCGACTGCAATTGGGCCGACACGGCGACGATCGTCGAAAAGGGCCGTGCCGCCGCTGCTGGCGAAACGGTTCTGCCGTGGGATCCGGCCACGCGCGGCGTGCTGCCGAGCGATCTGCCTGAACTGCAGGACGCCCGTGCGAAGCTGCTCGCGGCGCTCGACAATGGCGGCCGCACCGATCCGGCGCGCGCTTGCGCCTGCGCCAAGGCGCAGCGCTACTATGACGGCTGGGTGGAGCAGGCGAGCGATAACAAGCTCGGCGAGAATGGCTCCTGGCTCGGCGGTGAGGGTGGCCCGGTACAGCCGGAGCGTGTGAAGGCTGAGAAGGCTGCCTTCTACGAAGCCCTGACGAAGTGCGAAGTTGCGAAGGTCGTAGGCGGACCCTGGACCATCTACTTCGGCTTCAACAAGTTCAACCTGACGCAGGAAGCGCAGGCTGTGATCCAGGAAATCGCGAAGTCGTCGGCCAGCACGTTCGCTGTCGTCGGCCACACCGATACCTCGGGCAGCAAGGCCTATAACCAGGCCCTCGGCGAGCGTCGTGCGAAGTCGGTGGCCACGGCCCTGACGGCGAACGGCAAGGCGGTCGAGAGCGCGGCCTCGGACGGCGAGACGAACCTCGCGGTTCAGACTGGCGACGGCGTGCGTGAGCCGCTCAACCGCCGTGCGATTGTTACCGTCGTCAAATAAGTCTGACGATCGGCTACGAAATGAAGCCCCGGCCGAAAGGCCGGGGCTTCTGCTTTTGGGCGATTCTTTCCGGGGTATCCGGTTGATTGGGCGGGGGCGGCGCGCGATATAGGTTGGAAGCGTCAAAGACCTCCTCCGGAGCCTTGCAGTCCATGCCCTTCTCCCCCCGATTCGCGCCTGTCACTCACGCCTCCACGCCCGTCGTTCGGAACGCCGCCGGCGCCGCCGGCGCCGCCGCAGCGGCCGCCCGGTCCGATCAATTCGGCGAGCTGCCCGTCTGGGATCTGAGTGACCTCTATGCCTCGCCTGAAGCGCCCGAAATTGCCCGCGACCTTGCGCGGGCTGCGGCAACGGCGAAGGATTTTGCCGCGCGCTACCGGGGCAAGCTCGCTGCCCTGATCGCCGAGCCGAAGGGTGGCGAGGCTCTGGCCGAGGCGATTCGCACCTATGAGGCGCTGGAAGACACGCTTGGCCGCATCATGTCCTATGCCGGCCTGCTCTATGCGACCGACAACACCAATCCGGTCTACGCGAAATTCTATGGCGACATGCAGGAGCGCGTGACGCAGATCACGACCGATCTCCTGTTCTTCGCGCTGGAATTGAACAGGATCGACGAGGCTGCCTTGCAGGCGGCGCTGAAAGCGCCCGGCCTTGCCCATTACGAGCCCTGGCTGCGCGATCTCCGCGCCATGCGGCCCTATCAGCTGTCGGACGAAATCGAGACTCTGCTGCATGAGAAGAGCGTTACCGGCCATGCCGCATGGAATCGTCTGTTCGACGAGACGCTGGCGCGCCTGACCTTCGATGTGGATGGCGAGACCCTCACCTCCGAAGGCGCGCTGCACCGGCTTGCCGACCGCGATCCCGCGCGGCGCAAGGCGGCGGCGGAAGCGTTGGCAAAGACCTTCTCCGCCAATACGGCCACCTTCGCGCTGGTGACCAACACGCTCGCCAAGGACAAGGAGATCGAGGACCGCTGGCGCGGCTTCAAGGACATTGCCGACTCGCGTCATCTTGCAAATCGCGTGGAGCCCGAGGTGGTGGCTGCGCTGGTCGGCGCCGTGCAGCGCGCCTATCCGGCGCTGTCTCACCGCTACTATGCGCTGAAGGCGAAGTGGCTCGGCCTCGACAAGCTCGAATACTGGGATCGCAATGCGCCGCTGCCGGAGGCAGACGACGCGACGATCCCATGGGAGCGCGCGAAGGAGACAGTGCTCTCCGCTTATCGGGGCTTCACGCCGCAGATGGCCGAGATCGCGCAGCGCTTCTTCGAGCGCGGCTGGATCGACGCGCCGCTGCGCCCGGGCAAGTCGCCGGGCGCTTTCGCGCATCCGACGGTGCCGAGCTCGCACCCCTTCGTTCTGGTCAACTATCAGGGCAAGACGCGCGATGTGATGACGCTCGCCCATGAATTGGGCCATGGCGTCCATCAGGTGCTCGCCGCGCGGCAGGGCGCGCTGATGGCGGACACGCCGCTGACGCTTGCCGAAACCGCCAGCGTCTTTGGCGAGATGTTGACCTTCAGAAAGCTCCTCGCCGATACGACCGATCCAAAGCGGCGCAAGGCGATGATCGCGGGCAAGGTCGAGGACATGCTCAACACCGTCGTCCGGCAGACGGCCTTCTATACCTTCGAGCGGCGCGTCCACACGGCCCGCCGCGAAGGAGAGTTGACGGCGGAAGCCATCGGCAGGATCTGGCTCGACGTGCAGAGCGAGAGCCTTGGGCCCGCCTTCCATTTCGCGCCGGGCTACGAGACCTATTGGTGCTACATCTCGCACTTCATCCATGCGCCGTTTTACGTCTACGCCTATGCCTTCGGCGACTGCCTCGTGAATTCGCTCTATGCGGCCTTTGAGCAGGCGTCGGAAGGCTTCGCGGAGCGTTATCTCGCCATGCTGGCCGCCGGCGGAACCATGCGCCACAAGGAGCTGCTTGCGCCCTTCGGCCTCGATGCCAGCGATCCGACGTTCTGGGACAAGGGCCTTTCTGTGATCAGTGGTCTGATCGATGAGCTGGAGCGGGGTGAGTGACGAAAAAGCCCGACGACGAGGCCAACCGGCTGCGGCGGCGCGTGAAGCGCTATGCGCAGGTCGGCGCCGGCGTCGGCGGACTTGCAGCGAAGTTCGCTGGCCAGCGCATGTTGGGCCTTGCCTCGGACAATGACCGCACGGCCCGCGAGCTGAAACTGGCGCTTGGCGGGCTCAAGGGCCCGATCATGAAGGTCGCGCAGATGCTGGCGACCATTCCCGATGTCGTGCCGCCGGAATTCGCCGCCGAGCTCTCCAAGCTGCAATCCTCCGCGCCGCCGATGGGATGGCCCTTCGTGAAGCGGCGCATGCGCGCCGAACTGGGGCCGAACTGGGAAAGCCGCTTCGCGACATTCGAGCATGATGCAGCCGCCGCCGCCTCTCTCGGACAGGTGCACCGGGGCCTGGGGCTCGACGGCACCAGGCTTGCGGTGAAGCTCCAATATCCGGACATGCAGTCAGCGGTCGATGCCGATCTCACGCAGCTCGGCATGATCTTCTCCATTTATCGCCGCATCGATGCCGCCATCGACACGCGCGAGATCTATGCCGAGATCCGCGAGCGGCTGCGCGAGGAACTCGACTATGCGCGCGAGGCCGCGCATATGCGCCTCTACGCGGCGATCTTCGCGAAGGACAAGCGCGTCGCTGTGCCGGAAGTGATCGACGAGCTTTCGACCGCGCGCCTGCTCACCATGACCTGGCTTGACGGCGCGCCGCTGCTGTCCTTCCGCGAGCATGGACTCGAGGAGCGGAACCGCATTGCGGAGGCCATGTTCGCCGCCTGGTGGTTTCCATTCAGCCATTACGGCGTCATTCATGGCGACCCGCATCTCGGCAATTACACGGTGCGGCCCGATCTCGGGATCAATCTGCTCGACTATGGCTGCATCCGCGTCTTTCCCGCCGCCTTCGTCGCCGGCGTGGTCGAGCTCTACCGCGCGCTCGAAACGGACGATCGCGACCGCGCGGCCGCAGCCTATGAAAGCTGGGGCTTCGGCAATCTTTCGAGCGAACTCATCGACGTGCTCAATGTCTGGGCGCGGTTCATTTATGCACCCATGCTGGACAATCGTGTACGGTCCGTCGCCGATGGCGTCAGCGCCGCCGAGTATGGCCGCAAGGAAGCCTTTCGCGTTCACCAGGCGCTGCGAAAGCTGGGCCCTGTTACGCCGCCGCGCGAATTTGTCTTCATGGACCGCGCGGCGATCGGCCTTGGCGGCGTCTTCCTGCATCTCGGCGCGGAACTCAATTTTTACCGGCTCTTCAACGAGGCGATCGACAAGTTCGATCCGAGCGCTCTTGATAAGCGCCAGAGCGCCGCACTAAAGAAGGCTGGAGTGCCGAAACCCCGGTAGAGAACCTTCCCCAATCGAGTAGCTGACATGACCGACGATCTCCTTGAAGAATCCGCCTTTCGCCTGCCCGAGGGCTATGAGTCCATGAACTGGGTGCGCGGCTTCGGGCGGCAGGTCGGTCCGCTTTACGAGCGCATCAACGCTGACGGCACCTATACCCGTGCCTTCCTCGTGCAGGACCATCACACCAATGGCATGGGCAACTGCCATGGCGGCATGCTGATGGCCTTCGCGGATGTGGCCTTCGGCCATGCGGTGAGCATGGCGGAACATCGCTACTGGGTGACGGTGCGGCTGCTGACCGACTTCCTCTCCTCGGCCAAGGTGGGCGAATGGGTGGAAGGCACCGGCGAGGTGATCGGGCGCGAAGAGGATTTCTACACCGTGCAGGGCCGCATATGGTGTGGAGAGCGGACGATCATGACGGGCACGGGCGTCTTCAAGACGCTGGGCGAACGGCCCGCCAAGCCGGAGGCGAAATGAACGAACCTTTCGACAAGGAACCCGATCCCGAACTCGGGCCCTTCATCGAGACGCCGCCGCTCTGGTTCGAGCGCGCCATCGCCACGCCTGCCGAGAGCCGCCATGTGACGGTAGAGGGAACTCCGGTTCACTATCTCCACTGGGGCGACCCGAAAAAGCCGGGCTTGCTGCTCGTTCACGGCAATGGCGCCCATGCGCACTGGTGGTCCTTCATCGCGCCCTTTCTCGCACGGGAATATTCCGTCGCCGCCATCGACATCTCGGGCATGGGCGACAGCGGCTGGCGCGATCACTACACGCTGGAAACCTTCGCAGCTGAGCAGATCGCCGTTTGCGAGGATGCGGGCTTTTTCAAGAATGAAGAACCGCCGATCATTGTCGGACATTCCTTCGGCGGCTTCGTTACCATCGTCACAGGTTCGCTTTACGGCGACCGGCTGGCGGGAACGATCATTGTCGACAGTCCCGTTAATCCGCCCGATCGCAAGAGCGGTCCGCCCGATCGCGCCTTCCGCCCGCATCGCATCTATCCGTCGATGGACGTAGCGCTGGAACGCTTCCGCCTCGCGCCGCCGCAGCCCTGCGCCAATCGCTACATCATGGAATTCATCGCGCGGCATTCGCTGAAGGAAGTGCCGAACCCGGAGGGCGGGCAGGGCTGGACGTGGAAATTCGATCCGGCTATCTGGCAGCGTTTCGACATCGGCGACATGAGCGCGCGGCTTGCGGCCACGCGCTGCCGCATCGCCATCATGCGCGGCGAATTCTCCGCGCTACTGCCGCCGGAGATCGGCGACTACATGTTCACGCTGCTCGGCCGTTCTGCACCAGTGATCGAAATTCCGCTGGCGCATCATCACGTCATGCTCGACCAGCCGCTGGCCTTCATCGCCGCGCTGCGCGCGCTCCTTGCCGACTGGGATCATTCGAAGCCGACGCGCCGCGTCGATCTCATCGCGAAGGCACCCTTCAAGGTCTGAGTAGGCCATTGCTTTGCAAAAGTGCGCCACGCAGCTGTAGAATGCTGGACCGCACGGCGCCTTGCATGTGCTTGCCCCAGCGCGGACCTTTGTTATAGTCCGCGCAAAGTTCATGTTTTCAGGAGGGCTGTAAAATGGCGGAGAGCAAGGCTCAGTCGGGTTGGGGCGCGGAAATGAATGCCGAGGAGCACATCGGCACCTATGACGCATTCATCAAAGGCTCGAAGTGGGGCATCGGCGCGCTCGTCGTTCTTCTCATTCTGATGGCGATCTTCCTTCTCTGAAGATTGAGCCCGGCAGGGTCCGGGTTGACAGCACATCTCAGGCCAACTAATTAGACTAATTCTAATTAGCACGAACGTCCGGCTCTGCCGGGCGTTCTGCTTGTCGCCAGGAGCAGACAAAAACCCATGAAACTCGCGATTCCCAAAGAGCGGCTGGACGGCGAGACGCGAGTCGCAGCCTCGCCCGAAACAGTGAAGAAGCTCGTCGGCCTCGGCCTCGAGGTTGTCGTCGAAACCGGCGCCGGCGCTCATGCGAGCTTTTCGGATGCGGTCTATCAGGAAGCGGGCGCGAAGATCGCCGCTTCCGAGGCAGACGCCCTGAAAGACGCAGACATCGTCTTCAAGGTGCGCGGCCCCTCGGATGAGGAACTTCCGCTTTTCAAGAAGGGTGCCTTCCTCGCCGCGATCCTGAACCCCTATGGCGACCGGCCGCGCATCCAGAAGCTGGCCGCGCAGGGCATCGATGCCTTCGCCATGGAATTCATGCCGCGCATCACCCGCGCCCAGTCGATGGACGTGCTGTCCTCGCAGTCGAACCTCGCGGGCTACAAGGCGGTCATCAACGCGGCGGCGGCGTTTACCCGCGCCATGCCGATGATGATGACGGCGGCAGGCACAATCGCGCCCGCCCGCGCCTTCATCATGGGCGTCGGCGTCGCGGGCCTTCAGGCGATTGCCACGGCGAAGCGCCTCGGCTGCATCGTCTCGGCGACCGACGTGCGCTCGACGACGAAGGAGCAGGTCGAAAGCCTCGGCGGCACCTTCGTCATGGTCGAGTCCGAAGAGTCGGGCGACGCGGCGGGCGGCTATGCCAAGGAAATGTCGGACGACTACAAGCGCCGTCAGGCCGAGCTTGTCGCCGAGCACATCAAGAAGCAGGACATCGTCATCACCACCGCGCTCATTCCGGGTCGTCCGGCGCCGGTCCTCGTGACGGAGGAAATGGTGAAGACGATGAAGCCGGGCTCGATCATCGTCGATCTCGCGGCCGAGCGAGGCGGCAACTGCCCGCTCACCGAGCCGGGCAAGACGGTGCAGAAGCATGGCGTCACCATCATCGGCGATCTCAATGTCGCCGCGCAGCTCTCGGTCGACGCCTCGGCGCTCTATGCGAAGAACCTGCTCAACTTCATCACGCCCATGATCGACAAGGAGACGAAATCCCTGAAGATCAACTGGGAAGACGAAACCATCACCGGCACCTGTCTCACCAAAGACGGCCAGATCATTCATCCGTCACTTCGCGAGGGCAACTGAGATGGAAGCGGCAGTCATCGATCCCATCGTCTTTCGGCTTGCGATTTTCGTGCTCGCGATTTTCGTCGGCTACTACGTCGTCTGGAGCGTCACTCCGGCGCTGCATACGCCGCTGATGTCGGTCACCAATGCCATTTCGTCGGTCATCATCGTCGGCGCGCTGATCGCCGTCGGCGTCGATCTGATGCAGGCGGGCGAGGCGGGCTGGATGTCCAAGGGCCTCGGCTTCGTTGCCGTGATCCTGGCTTCGGTCAACATCTTCGGCGGCTTCCTCGTCACACAGCGCATGCTCGCCATGTACAAGAAAAAAGATCGTTGAGGGGCCACGCACATGTCAGCCAATCTTTCGGCCCTTCTTTATCTCGTCTCCGGCGTCCTGTTCATCATGGCGCTGCGCGGCCTCTCGTCTCCTGAATCCTCTCGTCAGGGCAACCGCTACGGCATGATCGGCATGGCCATCGCCATCGCCACCACGCTCGCGGTGCTTCAGGCGCAGAACCAGACCACATGGGCGCTTGTCGTCGTCGGTGTCGTCATCGGCGGCGGCGTCGGCGCCGTCGTCGCGCGGCGCATCGCCATGACGGCCATGCCGCAGCTCGTCGCCTTCTTCCACTCGCTCGTCGGCCTTGCCGCCGTGCTGGTGGCCTGGGCCGCCTTCTTCTCGCCGGCCGCCTACGGCATCGGCGAGCTGGGCGCGATCCATCCGGGCAATCTCGTCGAGATGTCGCTTGGCGTCGCCATCGGCGCGATCACCTTCTCGGGCTCGATCATCGCCTTCGCCAAGCTCAACGGGAACATGTCCGGCGCGCCGATCATGCTGCCGGGCCGTCACCTCATCAATGCGCTGCTCGCCGCACTGATCGTCGGCGGTGTGGGCTATATCGTTGCCGACCCGTCGCATCAGTCGACCGAACTCTTCCTCGCGATCACGCTGATCTCGTTCGTGTTCGGTTTCCTGATCATCATCCCGATCGGCGGCGCGGACATGCCTGTCGTCGTGTCGATGCTGAACTCCTATTCGGGTTGGGCTGCGGCCGGCATCGGCTTCACGCTTGGCAATCTCGCGCTCATCATCACGGGTGCGCTGGTCGGCTCCTCGGGCGCGATCCTCAGCTACATCATGTGCAAGGGCATGAACCGCTCCTTCATCAGCGTCATCCTCGGCGGCTTCGGTGCCGACGCGGCAGCGGGCGCTGCGGGCGGCGGCAAGGTCGAGACGCGCCCCGTGAAGCAGGGTTCGGCGGACGATGCGGCCTTCATCATGAAGAATGCCGGCTCGGTCATCATCGTTCCGGGCTATGGCATGGCGGTCTCCCAGGCGCAGCACGCGCTGAAGGAAATGGCCGACCATCTGAAGAAGGAAGGCGTGAAGGTTTCCTACGCCATCCATCCCGTCGCGGGCCGTATGCCCGGCCACATGAACGTGCTGCTCGCGGAAGCGAACGTGCCTTACGATGAAGTCTTCGAGCTTGAAGACATCAACAACCAGTTCGCGCAGGCCGACGTCGCCTTCGTCATCGGCGCGAACGACGTGACCAACCCCTCGGCCAAGACCGATCCGAAGAGCCCCATCTTCGGCATGCCGGTCCTCGACGTGGAAAAGGCGCGCACGGTTCTCTTCGTGAAGCGCGGCATGGCATCCGGTTATGCGGGTGTCGAGAACGAGCTCTTCTTCCGCGACAACACCATGATGCTCTTCGGCGATGCCAAGAAAATGGTCGAGCAGATCATCAAGGCGCTCTGATCGGCGGATATTCGGCTAGAGTCGGGCGGCGCCTTGAAAGAGGCGCCGCCCGTTTCATTTGGAGGGGAAATGGACATCTATCATGGCTGGTGCGACCTGAAGCCCGGCGTCCGCGACATGACCTTTGTCGAGGCCTTCAAGCGCTACATGGAGCATCTGAAGCGCGACGGGAAGGTCGAGAGCTACCGGCTCACGCGCCGCAAGCTCGGGCTTGGGCCCGCTCATCTCGGCGAGTTTCATTTCATGATCGAGGTGAAGGATCTGGCGCAGCTCGACGCCGCATTCTCCTTCGTGGCGACCCGGGCCGCTCCCATCGAGGATGAGCACCACAGCGTCAATTCGCTCGTCCAGAACGTCCAGTTCGCGCTCTACCGCGATTTCCCCGACGCCGTCCGCAAGGAGGGCGAGGAGAGTTTCTGAAGGAACGGCCAGCACAAACAAAAACGCCCCCGAATATCGGGGGCGTCTTCATTTCGGCCGGAGCCGAAGAATTACATGGCGCGGGGCTTCGCCGCGACGCCGCTCTCGCGCTGGGCGCGCTTGCGGGCCAGCTTGCGGGCGCGACGGATGGCTTCCGCCTTCTCGCGGGCGCGCTTCTCGGAGGGCTTCTCGTAGAAGTTCCGGAGCTTCATTTCGCGGAAAACGCCTTCACGCTGAAGCTTCTTCTTCAGTGCCTTCATGGCCTGGTCGACGTTGTTGTCGCGAACAAGTACCTGCACGAGCGAAAATCCTGTAGAATCAATGGGTTGGGCGAAGCGGGGAATCTCCCTCTACGCGCGAGCCGCTTATCTAGCAAAGGCGGGGCGAATTGTCCACCCCGGCAGCGACGTCTCGGTGCGGGACGTCTCGGTGCGGGACGTCTCGGCGCAGGCGGGGCCGGTTGCCGGAAAAGCGGAACGCCATCATATTCCCTCCATGGCCATATTGAAAATTGCCCGGATGGGGCACCCCGTTCTTTCCCGCGTCGCGGAGCCCGTGGCCGATCCCAGGGCGCCGGAAGCGCGTGCGCTGGTCGCCAGCATGGTGGAGACCATGATCGACGCCAACGGCGCCGGTCTCGCCGCGCCGCAGGTCTATGTGCCCCGGCGCGTCGTCATCTTCCAGGCGCCTCCCGAACGCATGCCCGAAGGTGTCGACGAAGAAGAAGCTTTCGACCACACCGCCGCTCTTACCGTGCTCATCAATCCCGAGATCGAGATCCTTACGAGCGAAATGCAGATGGGGTGGGAGGGCTGTCTCTCCGTGCCGGGGCTCCGCGGGCTCGTTCCGCGTCATACCGATATCGTCTATCGCGGCTACGGGCTCGACGGCCAGCCGATCGAGCGGCGGGCGAGGGGCTTTCACGCCCGCGTCGTTCAGCATGAATGCGACCATCTCGACGGGATTCTCTATCCGCAGCGGATGACCGATCTCCGCGACCTCATATTCGAATCCGAAGCGCGCCATCGCATGGAAGCCGAAGCCGCGCGGCAGAAGGAGAAGGCAGATGCCTGATCGTGCCCATGCGAAGAAGACCCGCCCCCGCGCCGATCATGTCGAGATCGCGCGTGAGAAAATCCTCGCGGCCGCTCTGCCCAATGTCGCCTTCGACGGCTGGACGACGCGGCTCATGAGCGACGCGGCGAAGGCGGCGGGCGTTGCCCATGGCGAGATGCGGCTCGCCTTCCCCGGCGGCATGCTCGATCTCGTCGATTACTTCCTCGCGGATGGCGACAGGCGCATGGAAGAGGCGCTGGCGGGGCGCAACCTCGCCGCGCTCAAGATACGCGACAGGATCACGCTTGCCGTCCGCACACGTATCGAGGTCGATTTCATGCGACGCGAGGCGGTGCGCCGCGCGGTGACGCTTTTCTCGCTGCCGACCTCCGGCACGCACGGTCCGCGCTCGCTCTACCGCACCGTCGATGCCATCTGGCGCGCCGTCGGCGACACCTCGGCGGATTTCAATTTCTATACGAAGCGCGCGACGCTCGCCGCGGTCTATTCCGCGGTAACGCTCCACTGGTTTGCCGACCATTCGGACGATTATGCCGACACATGGGCCTTTCTCGACCGGCGCATCGACGATGTGATGAGCTTCGAGAGAGTGAAAGCCAGCGTGAAAAAAGTTGCGAAGGCGCTGCCGGATCCGATCGGATTGCTCGGTCGCCTGCGCTACGGACGAGGCTGAGAGCCGCAGGGCGTTCCGTAGCCTATATCGATCCAGGTCACTTCGGTCACGCCGGCGACGACCGTCGTGCGCGGCCGGTTGGCCTCGAAGGCCAGCGTCTGGGCAGGCGTGTTCATGGCGATGACGCGGGGCTTGCCGCCCGCGGGCGGTCGAAGCGGCAGATAGAGACTTTCGACCTGCCCGATGCGTCCCGTCGAATAATTGTTCACATAGCGCATGTGAAGGCCGCAGGGCCTGAGCGCGATTTCGTGCAGTGTGCGGCCTGCTTCCGCGCGGCGTTCCTCCGGCAGGAGGTCGATCAGGTTCGAGCCGGTCGGATTGTGCCCAAGGCGCTCTACCACGGCGGTTCCGGCTAGGCGGTAGGTCGCGACGGTGGGCGCGTTCAATTCGAACAGGATGACTTCGGGCAGCCAGCGGACGATTGCGGAAGGCGCGAAGTCGCTGGCGTCCGGCATGCCGTCGCGCAGGGGCAGGCTCGTCCAGTAGTTGAAGAATTCCGCGATGGCAGTCGACTCGGTCTCCGGCCGTGCCGCGACGCGGCCGGGAGAGGGCGCTTGGGCGGCGAAGAATGAGTCGAGTTCATCTGTCGGTTCGGCGGTCATACGCAGCCTCAAATTGTTTCCGGCTCCGCGCCAGCGACATTCGGTGGATGATGCGCAGGAGGGGTTAACGACCGGTAAGTCGCGCCGATTTTCATATGGCTGACTGAGACGCCGCGGGTATGCCGAAGCCGAGGTCGATCCATTCGAGGTCGAGAATATTGGCGGCCGTTATGGTCAGGGGGCTGACAGTCTGCCAGTTGAGGATTTCCGTCAGGCGGACCAGGCTGACGAAGCAGGGCCATTCGGCTGTCCGCAAGGGGAGAAACAGGCATTCCGCGACGGCCTCCCGCCCGGAGCTGTAAATATTCTTGTAAGCCGAGAGTGCGCCGCAGGGCTGGTTGACGAGCATCGAATACCAGCGGCCCACGGTGTCGCGCATATCTTCGCGCTGATTGAGGAGGCTGTTCCGCCCCGTCGGGTCATAGCCAAAACGTTCGACGATGGCGGTGCCGACGAAGCGCAGATGGATGTCGGCGGCGGAGCGGACCTCCGAGATGAGGATGTCGGGCAGGAGATGCTGCAGGCGCAGCAGGTCGAAATCCTTGAGCGCAGGCACAGGCATGCCGTTCCGCACATCCTGCCAATAGGCGAAGAGGTCGGAAAATCCGCGATATTCGAATTGGCGAAGCGGTCGATCCGCTTCCCTTGCCGCGCTTTCCATGGCGTCGAAATCTCCCCCGTTTCAGGAACGGAGAAGTTTCGCGCAAGCGGATTAACGGGCTGTATCCGGCGGCAATGTTCCGAGCGGATAGAGGCGCGTGACATGGCCCATCTTGCGGCCGGCGCGCGCTTCGCTCTTGCCATAGAGATGGATGGCGAGGCCCGGTTCGCCCGCCAGTTTCAGCCAGTCATTTGCGTCGGCACCGATGAGATTCGTCATCACCGCATCGGAATGGCGGCTCGGGTCGCCGAGTGGCCAGCCGCAAATGGCTCGGATGTGCTGCTCGAACTGGCTGACCGTGCAGGCATCCTGCGTCCAGTGGCCGGAGTTGTGGACGCGCGGCGCGACCTCGTTGACGAGAATGCGCGGGCTCGCGCCTTCCGGCAGCAGGAACATTTCGACGCCCATCACGCCCACATAGTCGAGCTCCTCGACGATCTTCGAGGCGATGGCGCGGGCCTCGTCGGCAAGCGCGGGCGCAAGGGTCGCCGGCGCGAAGGTGCGGTCGAGGATGTGATGCTTGTGAACGTTCTCGACGGGGTCGTAGGCGGCCGTCTTGCCATCGAGCCCGCGGGCGACGATGACCGAAATCTCGCGCTCGAAGGGCACGAAGCCTTCAAGGATGGCGGGCTGGCGGCCGATGCTCTCGAATGCGGCCCGGGCCTCGGCGGGATTCGCGATCTTCGCCTGCCCCTTGCCGTCATAGCCGAAGCGCCGCGTCTTCAGGATGGCGGGCGTGCCGATCCGGGCGATCGCAGCCGCGAGCGAGGCTTCGTCGTCGACGTCCGCGAATGGAGCCGTGGGTATGCCATGCGAGGCGAGGAAGCTCTTTTCGACCGAGCGGTCCTGCGCGGTCGCCAGCGCAAGGGCGCCGGGGCGCACCGGAGCGTGCTCGCCAAGAATGCGGGCGGTTTCCGCCGGCACATTCTCGAACTCATAGGTCACGACGTCGACGCTGTCGGCGAAGCGGGCCAGTGCCTCGGCATCGTCATAGGCGGCGCGTGTCGCAGCGGCGGCGACATCGGCGGCGGGCGCCTCTTCGTCGGGGCAATAGATGTGGCAGGAAAGACCGAGTTCGGCGGCTGCGGTCGCGAGCATTCGGCCGAGCTGGCCACCGCCCAGAATGCCGATACGTCCGCCGGGTGCGATGATGGCCAAGGGACTACTCGTCAACGGGCTCTTCGCCGACGGCATCCGTCTGCGCGGCCCGGTAGGCGTCGAGGCGTCCGGCGAGCGCCGAGTCGGAAAGGGCGAGCACGGCGGCAGCGAGAAGGCCTGCATTCTTCGCGCCCGCCTCGCCGATGGCGAGGGTGCCGACCGGAATGCCGCCCGGCATCTGCACGATGGAAAGCAGGCTGTCCTGGCCGCTCAGCGCCTTGCTCTGCACCGGCACGCCGAAGACGGGCAGGGGGGTCATGGCGGCCGTCATGCCCGGCAGATGGGCCGCGCCGCCTGCACCTGCGATGATGACCTTGAGGCCGCGCCCGCGCGCCTGGGTTGCATATTCGACAAGCCGCTGTGGCGTGCGATGGGCCGAGACGATGCGCGCCTCGAAGGGGATTTCGAGCGCTTCCAGCACGTCCGCGGCATGTTTCATGGTCCGCCAATCGGATTGGCTTCCCATAATGATGCCGACCAGGGCCTGAGCTGTCATTTGCGCCTTCCATCAGGTCCGCCGGATGGACCTCCGGCGCGGAAAGCGAGGGAGTATAGGCATGAAGCCCCGCTTGGCAAGGCGGACTGTCCCGCAGCGGAACGTTTGGTGGCGCTTTACGCCGAATAATGGCATGGTTGTTTTATCAAGGATCGGTACCTAGCGGGGGCAGGAATCGGTGGCCGAGAGACAATACCTACAGGATCGGGCATGAAGATCGGCGACAGCAGGCCTCTCGGAGGCGTGAGGTCTTCGTCGGCAGGTGGTGAGCGCGGCGATGTGGCGGGCAGGTCCGTGGCCGACGGCGCTCGTGCGAGTGCCGATTCCATAAGTTTCCTCGGCATTCCGGAGGCCGAACTGACGCCGAGCGTCCGCGACGCGCTCATGTCCATCATGGCGGAAGTGGAGCGCCTGCGCCGTGAGATGAACGAAGTGCGCCGGCGTCTCAAGGATGCCGAGGATCTCGCCGACCGCGATCCGCTCCTCCCGGTCCTGAACCGGCGCGCCTTCATCCGGGAACTCTCCCGAGCCATCGCCCACGGGCGTCGCTACCGGGAGTCCGCCGGCCTCGCCTATTTCGATATCGACGATTTCAAGAGCGTCAACGACACCTACGGGCACGCGGTGGGCGATA
Source organism: Parvibaculum sp. (assembly GCF_039680535.1). Taxonomy (GTDB): domain Bacteria; phylum Pseudomonadota; class Alphaproteobacteria; order Parvibaculales; family Parvibaculaceae; genus Parvibaculum. Next base: position 478,999 of record NZ_JBDKSS010000013.1, read on the forward strand.
CCGCCTTGCGCCATCTGGCCGACCTGCTCAGCCAGCATGTGCGCGAGTCCGATATCGTTGGCCGGCTCGGTGGCGACGAGTTCGGCGTGATCCTCGCACGTGCGGACGAGAGGATGGCGCAGAGCAAGGCCAATGCGCTGGCGAAGCTCGTCGCGGACAACCCGCTGGTCCTCAACGGGGTGAAGATACCCCTGTCGATCTCCGTGGGTGCCATTGCTTTCTCCGGCGAAGACGAGCCTCAGGCCGCGCTCAACAGGGCCGATCAGGCCATGTACCGCGCGAAGCACCAGGCGGGCTGAAACGCCTCAGGCGATGATGTCGGGAAAGAGCTGGTCGTCGATTTCGCGGATGCGGTCGCGGAGGAACAGCTTGCGCTTCTTGAGACGTTTGATCTGCAGGTGGTCGGGGCTGGGCGTCTGTTCGATGGCAAGAATCGCGGTGTCGAGGTCGCGATGCTCTTCCTTGAGCCGCGCCAGCGCCATTTGAAGATCCTGTTCTTCCTGCTCGGTCATTGTCGTCCGACGATGAAGGGCACACGCCCATCCGGAAGAGACGGTGTCTCCTCCCTCTTTCGCTTCCCCATCTTTTATCGCTTCAATGGCGCGCAAGGGCAAGCCGATGATATGACGCATGAAGCGAAGTTTGGAGAGGGCACATGGCGACGGATGAGGGAGAGAAGTTCTGGCGCTTTTCGTGCGATCTCTATGCCCGGCCCGGCGTCGAGGCGGCGCTTCTTGCGCTGCAGGATGAGGATGGGCTCGACGTTTCGCTTCTGCTCTTCTGCCTTCATGCGGCGGCGCGCGGCGTAGCGGTGGATGCGCGGCTCGCCGCCTCCATGACCGCCATCGGCGAGGCTTGGGGTGCTCGCATAATCGCGCCGCTCCGCGCCGCGCGGCGGGGGCTCAAGAGCGTTGCGCCCGAGAGCGCCTTGCGGGTGGAGGTGAAGCGGCTGGAGCTCGATGCGGAGCGCGCCATGCATGCCGCGCTGGAAGTGCTTCTGCCGGAAGAGTGGAGCGTCGCCGGCGAAGCACGAGCGCTTGCGGAGCGGAACCTCGCGGCGTGGCTTGCTTGCAGGAACCTCGCCATGACCGAGTGGCGGCGGTCGCGCTTCGCCGTGCTGATCGCGCAGGCGTTTCCCTGATTACTTTTTCTTCACCCGGACCGGGCTCCGTCGGCCGCCCTTGACGTCCTCGCCCCAGCGACGCGTTTTCCCGGCATCGATGTCGAAGAGGTCGAGCACGCGGGCGACGGACTGCGTCACGATGTCGTCGACAGTCTTCGGCTTCGTATAGAAAGCGGGCACCGGCGGCGCGATGATGGCGCCGATTTCCGAGAGATGCGTCATCGTGCGCAGGTGACCGGTGTGAAGCGGCGTTTCGCGCACCATCAACACGAGGCGGCGGCGCTCCTTCAGAACGACATCGGCGGCGCGCGTCAAAAGGTTCGACGTCACGCCCGTCGCAATTTCGGACATGCTGCGAATGGAACAGGGCGCGACGATCATGCCGAGCGTCTTGAACGAGCCGCTGGAAATGGCCGCGCCGACATCCGTAATCTGGTAACGCGTGTGCGCGAGCGCGTCGATTTTTGAGGCGGCGATATCCATCTCGTAACCGAGCGTCATCTCTGCCGCCTTGGTCATGACGAGATGTGTTTCGATATCGAGCGAACTGAGGATTTCAAGCAGGCGAACGCCATAGGCGACGCCGGATGCGCCGGAAATTCCAACGATGATGCGTTTGGGTTCGCTCATAGGTCTTGATTTACAATCTCTTTGCACTAATGGCGAGAGGTGTTCGACAAGGCTTCAAAAAAGAGTCATGCTTTTGTCGTGATACCGTCTTAACGGAAGGTAGGTAGACATGGCTTTGGAGTCGCATATTGCCGAGCTTCGCGATCGGCATCGGTCCCTGGAACGGGAAATCCAAAACGAAATCCTCCACCCATCGAGTGACAACCTCCGAATAGCACAACTCAAGAAACACAAGCTTCGGCTGAAGGAAGAAATAGAACGTCTGGAAGGCAAAAAGTCAGCCGCCTGACGAATTTCCCCGAACAGGGTCTGAACTGCGACAGCGCCGGGCTGGCAACGCCCGGCGCTTTGTTATTTGTGGCGACTTCGCGCCCGTCAGATCTTTCCGGCCATGTCGCGCAGCTTGAACTTCTGGATCTTACCGGTCGACGTCTTGGGCAGGTCTGTGAAAACCACGGTCTTCGGGCATTTGAAATGCGCGAGATGGCTGCGGCACCAGGCGATGATCTCGGCCTCCGTCACCGTCGCGCCGGAGCGCAGCGTGATGAAGGCGCATGGGGTTTCGCCCCATTTCTCGTCGGGTCGCGCGACGACGGCGGCCTCGATGATGTCGGCATGCTTGTAGAGAACGTCCTCGACCTCGATCGAGGAAATATTCTCGCCGCCCGAAATGATGATGTCCTTCGAGCGGTCCTTGAGCTGGATGTAATTGTCCGGGTGCCAGACGCCGAGATCGCCCGAATGGAACCAGCCACCTTCGAAGGCTTCCGCACTCGCCTTCGGGTTCTTGAGATAGCCCTTCATCACGACGTTGCCGCGGAACATGACCTCGCCCATGGTCTCGCCGTCGCGCGGCACTTCTTCCAGTGTCTCGGGATCGCGCACCGAGATGCCTTCGAGAACGGGATAGTTGACGCCCTGCCGCGACTTCACGCGGGCGCGCTCGTCAGGCTCCAGATCGTCCCATTCGTCGTGCCAGGCGTTCACCACGGCGGGGCCATAGGTTTCGGTCAGGCCATAGACATGGATGACGTTGAAGCCCTGATCCTCCAGCCGCTTGATGGTGGCGGCAGGTGGCGGCGCGGCTGCTGCGAAGAAATGCACCGTGTTCGGAAGTTTCCTCTTCTCCTCATCCTTCGCGTTGATGAGGAAGCCCATCACGGTCGGCGCGCCGCCCATATGGGTGACGCCATGGGTCGCGATGGCATCGAAGATGTTCTTTGCGGTCACGCGGCGCAGGCAGACATGCGTGCCAGCGATAACGCTTATCGACCAGGTGAAGCACCAGCCGTTGCAATGAAACATCGGCACCGTCCAGAGATAGACGGAATGATGCGTCATGCCCGCGGTGACGATATTGCCCATGGCGAGAAGATGCGCGCCGCGATGGTGATAGACGACGCCCTTCGGATTGCCTGTGGTGCCGGATGTGTAGTTGAGACTGATCGCCTGCCACTCGTCGGCAGGGAGCTGCCAGTTGAAGGCCGGGTCGCCCTTGGCGAGGAATTCCTCGTAGCCGATCTCGCCTATGGCCTCGCCGGGGCCGTCATATTCCGGATCGTCGATGTCGATGATGAAGGGTTTGACCTTGGCCAGCGCGACGGCCTCTTTCGCCAGTTCCGAAAATTCACGGTCGACGATCAGCACGCGGGCATTGCCGTGATCGAGCATGAAGCCGATGGCGGCGCCGTCGAGGCGGATGTTCATGGTGTTGAGCACGGCGCCGATCATCGGCACGCCGTAGTGAAGCTCAAGCATCTCGGGCGTATTCGGAGCGATCACGGCGACCGTATCGCCGAGCCCTATGCCCAGTTCGGAAAGAGCCGAAGCGAGGCGACGGCAGCGCGTATAGAGGTCGGCGTAATTGCGGCGGAGGCCGCCATGAATGACCGCGAGCTTTTCCGGGTAAACCTCCGCCGCGCGCTTCAGATAGGAGAGCGGCGTCAGCGGCTGGTAATTGGCCGGGTTCTTGTCGAGGTCGATTTCATAAGGATTGGTGGTCATGTATCCCCCGAGGGGGCGCAGAATGGTCGCCCGCCTATCTGTTCCGGAGCGTAACCAAGGGGCGGGAGAGGGACAAGCAATTGGCGATGACGCCGCGCATGGAGGGGCGCAGAAACAGGATGAAGAGAATGGCGAGCGAACCGCCGGCAAGGATGTCGACGAGGTAATGACCTCCTTGCGTCGGCGTCGACATGACGACGAGCCCGTTGAGGGTCGCGGCCGGATAGCGGACAAACGGCACGCGCCAGAATGCCCAGGTTGTAATCACTGCCAACTGGGTATGAAACGAGGGGAAGGCGACCAGGCCATTGAGATTGGCGAGATCGACGACGCGGTTCGTGCCGTTGCGGAGGCCGAGCACCTGATCGATATGCGCGATGCCGCCGCTGGGGGCGAGATTTTCATAGAGGTGCCGTGCCGGCTGGAAATATTCATAAGCCCCGATGGCCGGTAGCAGCGCCGAGATGGTGATTGTCGTGACCGTGGTCAGCCAGAACAGCGTCAGGAATTCGGAGAGATGCTCGTGGCGGTCGGTGAAGGCGAGCAGCACGAGAACGCAGGCGACCTGCGGCATCGAGGACTGGTAGGCATAGGCGAGGATTGTGCCGAGTCTCGGATGTTCGTTGACCCAGCTCAGCCAGCCCATCCAGTCGAAGCCGAGCGCCCGGTCGGCGTGCACGAATGTCGCATCGGCAAGCGGCATGTCGGCGGCCGCGAAGAGATAGCTCATCAGCACGACGGCGATGGAATATATGGCGAGATATATGATCGCCGAGGTGCAGACGGCGAGACGATATGTCGATGGCCGCCGCGCATACCAGATGGTAAATCCGGCCAGAATGGCAAGAAGCGCCGCGCTCCGCAGCAGCGTCCAGTCCGCCTTGATGGAGAAGTCGAGGGTGCCGATCAGCGCCACGTCGATGAGGGCGACCGTAAGGCAGATCCACCATCCAAGGGCGGTCGGAAGCGGGAACGAGCGCATGGCGCGGGGCCTCATTAAAATCTAGACTTCGCCTGACCAGACTAAGGGCCGCAGCTTTAACAAGCGGTAAGCTTGAAGGCGGCCGGAAACCAAAGAGGAACGAGGAATGGGCCGCTACCGCGAAACATACGACCGTTGGAAACGCGATCCGGAGGGCTTCTGGGCCGAGGCCGCGCGCGAGATCGACTGGTCGCGGTCCTGGGACACCGTCCTCTCCGAAGAGTCGGGCCTCAGCCGTTGGTTCGCCGGCGCCGAATGCAACACCTGCTGGAACGCCCTCGACCGTCATGTCGCGGAACGCGGCGATCAGGCGGCGCTGATCTATGACAGCGCCATGACCGGCAAGGTCAAGAGCGTCACCTACCGGGAATTGACCGGGAAGGTCGCGAATTTCGCCGGTGTGCTCCAGAACCACGGCATCGGCAAGGGCGACCGGGTCATCATCTATATGCCCATGGTGCCGCAGGCGGTCGTCGCCATGCTCGCCTGCGCCCGCCTCGGCGCCATCCATTCCGTCGTTTTCGGCGGCTTCGCGGCCAAGGAACTCGCGACCCGCATCGACGACGCGAGGCCGAAGCTCATCGTTTCGGCTTCCTGCGGCCTCGAGCCCGGCCGCGTCATCGCCTACAAGCCGCTCCTCGACCATGCGATCGAGCTTTCGGCGCACAAGCCCGAGGCGACCATCATCTTCCAGCGCGCGCAGGCGGAGGCGACGCTCATTCCCGGCCGCGATTTCGACTGGAAAGCCGAGATGGACAAGGCTCGCGCCGAAGGCCGTGCGCCGGCCTGTGTTCCGGTCGCGGCAACCGATCCGCTCTATGTGCTCTATACGTCCGGCACGACCGGCAAGCCCAAGGGCGTGGTGCGCGACAATGGCGGCCATATGGTCGCGCTCAAATGGACCATGAAGAACGTCTATGGAATGGACCCCGGCGACGTCTTCTGGGCCGCTTCCGATGTCGGCTGGGTGGTGGGCCATTCCTATATCGTCTACGGCCCGCTGCTTCACGGCTGCACCACCATCCTTTTCGAGGGCAAGCCGGTTGGAACGCCGGACGCGGGCACCTTCTGGCGCGTCATCGCGGACCATGGCGTGAAGGCGCTCTTCACCGCGCCGACCGCATTCCGCGCCATCAAGAAGGAAGATCCCAAGGCCGAGATGGTGAAGGATTACGACCTCTCGACCCTGAAGACGCTTTTCCTTGCGGGCGAACGAGGCGATCCGGACACCATTCAGTGGGCGGAACGTGCGCTGGGCGTGCCCGTCATCGACCATTGGTGGCAGACGGAAACCGGCTTCCCCATGGTCGCGAACCCCGTGGGTCTGGAGCTGCTGCCGGTCAAGTACGGCTCGCCCTCGGTCGCCATGCCGGGCTTCGAAATCCATGTGGTGGATGAGGCGTCACACGAACTGCCCGCGAATACGACGGGCGCCATCGTGGTCAAGCTTCCGCTGCCGCCGGGATGCCTGCCGACGCTCTGGCACAATGACGAGGGCTTCCGCACGTCCTACCTCGCCGACTATCCGGGCTACTACAAGACGGCGGATGCGGGCTATCTCGATGAAGACGGCTATCTCTATGTGATGAGCCGCACCGACGACATCATCAATGTCGCCGGCCATCGCCTCTCGACGGGCGGCATGGAAGAAGTGCTGGCCGGCCATCCGGATGTCGCCGAATGCGCGGTCATCGGCGTTGCGGATGCGCTGAAGGGGCAGGTGCCGGTCGGCTTCCTCGTCATCAACAAGGGTGTCGATCGCCCTGCCTCCGAGATCGAGAAGGAAGCCGTCGCCCTCATCCGCGAAAAGATCGGCCCCGTCGCGTCCTTCAGGACCGCCATCGTCGTGCAGCGCCTGCCCAAGACGCGTTCCGGCAAGATCCTGCGCGGCACCATGCGCAAGATCGCCGACGGCGAGGCCTGGACGTCGCCCGCCACCATCGACGACCCGATGATCCTCAACGAGATCGGTGATGCGCTGGGCGGCGCGGGGTACGGGAAGAAGGACTAGGTTCTTTCCGCGCACGCGAAACGAAAATGGCCGGGAATATCCCGGCCATTTGCATTTGTCGGCGATGACGGAGAGTTCTTACTCCTCGTCGTCCTCCTCGATCTTCACGTCCTTGAGTTTCGCGAAAACGCTGTCGGCATCGTAGCTCTTGCGTTCCTCGCGCTCTTCTTCCGGCGCGGCAATGGTTGCGTGCTGGGGCTCGGGCGCGATCGTTTCGGCGGTGGGGAGCAGCGTGTCGGCGCCGCCTTCGCGCATCGCCTTGCGGCGTTCGCGGTCGACCTTCTTCGCGGCCTTCTGAACGGCGGCATCGAGTTCGATCTGGGTGGCAAGGCCGAGCGTCACCGGATCGACCGGCTTGATATTGGCCGAGTTCCAGTGGGTCCGGTCGCGGATCGACTCGATGGTCGGCTTGGTGGTGCCGACGAGCTTGGCGATCTGGGAGTCGGTGAGTTCGGGGTGGTTGCGGATGAGCCAGGCAATGGCGTCCGGGCGATCCTGACGGCGTGACACGGGCGTGTAGCGCGGGCCCTTGCGGGGCTGGACAGGCGGCACCTTGTACTTGCTTTCGGCGGCCATCAGGCGCGTCGCCGGGTTCTTCTGGCAGCGCTCGATTTCGGCGCGCGTCAGCTGGCCGGTCGACACCGGGTCCATGCCCTTGATGCCCTGAGCGACGTCGCCATCGGCGATGCCCTTCACTTCGAGCACATGCAGGCCGCAGTAATCCGCGATCTGGTCGAAGGTGAGCGAGGTGTTTTCGACAAGCCAGACGGCTGTCGCCTTGGGCATGAGGGGCTGAGTCATATCTGTTCCTCTGATCCACCCGGCGATCAACCGGATGAACCCTTTCCTTGTCCTCGGAATGAGCGGGTAATAGCGGTTATATAGGGTGAAATGCCCCCCAATGAAAGACTGAAGAGGAGGGCTTTGCCGCTTTTCAAGCCAGAACCCTCAGGGGATCAGCACGATCTTCCCGATATGGGTGCTCTTTTCCATGAGTTCATGGGCTTTGGCCGCGTCCCCGAGGGGGAATGTGGCGTCGATCCGGGGGCGCACGCGGCCCGCCTCGATCAACGGCCAGACCCTTTCGCGCAACGCCCGGGCAAGCGCCGCCTTTTCCTCAATTCCACGCGGGCGAAGTGTGGAACCCGTCAGGGTCAGCCGTTTCAGCATGACCGGCATGAAATTGACCTCTGCGGTCGAGCCTTGAAGGAAGGCGATGGAGACGATGCGCCCATCGGGCGCCGCCGACTGGATGTTCCGGGCGATATAGGGGCCGCCCACCATGTCGAGGATAACATCGACACCGCGGCCGCCGGTGAGCGCCTTGGTTTCCTTCACGAAATCCTGCTCGCGATAGTTGATGGCGGCCTCGGCCCCCAGTTGCAGGCAGGCGACGCATTTCTCGGCCGAGCCGGCTGTCGCGAAGACGCGCGCGCCAAAGCAATTGGCGAGCTGGATTGCCGTCGTGCCGATGCCGCTGGTGCCGCCATGGACAAGGAATGTTTCGCCGGCCTTGAGCGCGCCGCGCTCGAACACATTGGTCCAGACCGTGAAGAAGGTTTCCGGCAGGGCGGCCGCCTCGACGGCGCTGAAGCCCTTCGGGATCGGCAGGGCGTGGGTCTCATGGACCGTCGCATATTCCGCATAGCCGCCTCCGCCGAGGAGCGCGCAGACCCGGTCGCCCGCCTTCCACAGGGTGACGCCCGGTCCGGTCGCGACCACATCGCCCGCGACCTCGAGGCCGGGCGTATCGGGCGCGCCGGGCGGCGGCGGATAAAGCCCCATGCGCTGGATCGTATCGGGACGGTTGACCCCCGCCGCTTCGACCCGGATCAGGATTTCGCCGTGGCGCGGTTCGGGCCGCGCGATCTCGCGAAGCTCCAGCACCTCGGGGCCGCCGGGCTTGGCGATGGCGATGGCGATGGCCTTCATCTGGGCGGGCAGGGGCATGATGCGTCTCTCCAGAAGATGAGAAGGTTGAAGGTCTATCCAAGCCCTTCCAGACTGGCAATAAAGGCGTCAGCACCGGCTGGAGGACGAAACATGGACACCGATGATCTGGAACCACGGAAACGGCGCGGCGAGGCGCTGGCGGCGCTCGCCCGCGAGGATCTGACCCTTCTCGGCATCGAGGAGCTGGAGGAGCGAATCAGCGCGCTCGAATCCGAGATTGTGCGCATACGGACACAACTCGAGAAAAAACGCGGAAGCCGAACGGCCGCGGAAGCATTATTCAAGAAGTAAATGGCATCCGGCTAACATGTTGTAACGCTGTAATATTCCATCGCAAAACAAGTAAATGGATGTCCAATGCGTGTGCAGTTGCGAGCGTTGCCTGTTTGCGCGGCAATTTATGGTTTGGTAAATTCAAAAGTGTTAGGGTGACCTTGCGTAATCCAGTCCTCTGGATTTTGAGTGGTTTCTATCCACTCTGTTTGACGCCTCCCTGTTAGAACTGAGCCGCGGGCTTTCCGCGGCTCTTTTTTTGATCCCGCGCGTTAGGCCCGTCATGATCACGCAAAGGCGTGGCATGAATGTTGATCCTTCCGGCTCAAGGCGTGCTGTTTCGGCACGGGCCAATGAAGGGGATGGCGATGAACGGCGAGCGGATCGATCAGGATGTGCAGTTTGCGGGAGAGGCGGTGTCTCTCTCCGAATTCATGACGTCCGGCCTGTTCCAGCGCACCTATCAGGAAGGCATGCAACTCGTCGAGGAGACGTCGGCCTATCTCGACGGTCCGGGGCGTGAGGCTTCGCGCAACCTCTCTCGCGACGCTTCGCTGGCCTATGCTGGGGAGAGCATGCGCCTGACGACGCGTCTCATGCAGGTTGCCGCCTGGCTCCTCGTTCGAAAGGCGGTGCATGAGGGCGAAATCACGCCGGATGAGGCCCGCGCCGAGAAATATCGCCTTGCCAGCAAGGAAATCGCGCGTTCGGCGCGAATTGCCGGCGCGGAAGGCCTGCCGGAACGGCTTCGCGAGCTGATCGGCCGTTCGGAGCGGCTCTATGCGCGGGTCGAGCGCCTCGATTCCCGGCTGCGCGAACAGGCGGCGCCTGTGGCCGAGCATCACCCGTTGGCGGAACAGTTGAGCCGCGTGGAGGCCTTCTATCGCGAAACGCTGAGCCGGAATTTCGGCGAGGCCTGACAGGCCGAGGCAGGCCGAACAAAGAAAAAGCCCCGCTTTCGCGGGGCTTTGTCATTTCGAAAGCTCGAAGCTCTCTCAGGCCTTGGTGCCGAGATTGCCGAACTTCTGCTTGAAGCGGCTGACGCGGCCGCCACGGTCGACGAGCTGCTGGCCGCCGCCCGTCCAGGCCGGATGCGTGTTCGGATCGATGTCGAGGGTGAGCGTGTCGCCCTCCTTGCCATAGGTCGAACGCGTCTGGAAGGTGGTCCCGTTCGTCATCGCCACAGTGATCATGTGGTAGTCGGGATGAATGTCTTTCTTCATGGCTCTCGCCTTCTTCAAGCGTCGGAATGGGTCAAAGCGACGGAAAACCCGCGGCTGCCGGACTCGGGGGCGCCACCGGGAATGGGGGCTTATAGCGAAGACGGAGGGTGCTGACAAGGGCAGGAAATGGCCTCTTGCGCGAACGTGCCGCACCCCCTTCCTGTCGGGCCTCACGCCCCACATTGGCGCGGGGGCCGCTTGGTTGCTATATGAACGCCCGAGAGCTTCCTGCGAAGCACCCTCAATTACCATTGCAGCGGGCCGCCATCCATGAGCGAGACACCCAACCTCGTCGTCGAAGCCATCGAGCAGGAGGCCCAGCGGCGCAAGCCCGCCCGTGGCGTCGGGCCGATCGCCAGGCTGATGCCCTTCATCGCCCGCTACCGGGGAATGGTCGTTCTCGCCTTCATATCGCTCGTGGCCGCCACCCTCGCCACGCTTGCCGTACCCATCGCCGGCCGCCGTCTTCTCGACAATGGCTTTACCAGTGCCAACGCCGCCTTCATCGATACCTATTTTCTGGCCCTGATCGCCGTTGCTGCATTGCTCGGAATCGCGAGCGCATCGCGCTTCTACTTCGTCAGCTGGATCGGCGAGCGGGTCGTCGCCGATCTGCGCGAGGCCGTCTATGCGCATGTGCTGAAGCTTTCGCCCGCCTTCTTCGAGGTGACGCGCACGGGCGAAGTTCTGTCGCGTCTCACAGCCGACACGACGCTCATCAAGACGGTGGTGGGCTCCTCCGCCTCCATCGCGCTGCGCAACTGCTTCCTCTTCATCGGCGCCGCCTCGATGATGGTGATCACGAGCGCGTGGCTCTCCGGCCTCGTGCTGCTCGCCATTCCGATGATCATCCTGCCGCTCATCGTTTTCGGGCGCTGGGTGCGCAGGCTGAGCCGTGCCAGTCAGGATCGCCTTGCCGACACGAGCGCCTTCGGCAGCGAAAGCCTGAATGCCATTCAGACGGTGCAGGCCTTCACACATGAGGATATCGACCGCGACCGCTTCGCCGACACTGTCGAGCGCAGCTTCTCCACCGCGAAGGCGCGTATCGTCGCTCGCGCGGTGCTTACCGCGCTGATCTTCTTCCTCGGTCTTTCGAGTGTCGTCGGCGTGCTGTGGTTCGGCGCCCATGCCGTCGTCGCGGGCGAGATGAGCGGCGGCGCGCTCCTGCAATTCATCCTCTATTCCGTCTTCGCGGCGACGGCGCTCGCCGCGCTGTCCGAGGTTTGGGGAGACATGCAGATGGCGGCGGGAGCGACCGAGCGATTGATGGAGCTTCTTTCCATCGAGCCGGAGATTCGCGCGCCCCTGAAACCCGAGCGACTGCCTTCGCCGGCCCGCGGCGAGATTTCATTCGAGGACATCACCTTCTCCTACCCGACGCGCCCGGACACCTCGGCGCTTCACGGTCTCTCGCTTCAGGTGAGGCCGGGTGAAACGGTCGCCATCGTCGGCCCCTCTGGCGCGGGCAAGAGCACGGTGTTCCAGCTTCTGCTGCGCTTCTACGATCCGCAGCAGGGACGCGTTCTGTTCGACGGCGTCGAGATCACGAAGGTCGAGCCTGCCGAACTCCGCCGGCGTCTTGCGGTCGTGCCGCAGGAAACGGTCGTCTTCGGGATGAGCGTTGCCGAGAACATCCGCTATGGCCGTCCCGATGCGAGCGAGGCGGACGTGATCGCGGCGGCGAAGGCTGCGCGTATTCACGACTTCATTGCGACGCTGCCGAACGGCTATGACACGCAGGTGGGCGAGCGCGGCGTGACGCTTTCGGGCGGCCAGCGTCAGCGCATCGCCATCGCCCGCGCGATCCTGCGCGATGCGCCCGTGCTGCTTCTCGACGAGGCAACCTCGGCGCTCGACGCCGAAAGCGAAACCATGGTGCAGCAGGCCCTCGAAGGCCTCATGCGGAACCGCACCACGCTCGTCATCGCGCATCGCCTTGCGACCGTTCTCAAGGCGGACCGCATCATCGTCATGGATCAGGGACGCATCGTCGCCAGCGGCACGCATGACGAACTGATGCGCGAGGGCGGCCTTTATAGCCGCCTCGCCCGCCTGCAATTCACCGGGGATATTATCGGCGACGTGAAAAGCGTCGCAGTACACTGACATAATTCGTCATAGACAACATTTGACCGACCGAACTCGGAGAAGCCATGTCGCGCCCGCTGCAGAAAGTCATTATTGGAGTTGTGATCATCCTTTGCGCGATCAGCGTGCTTGGCTGGCGCTTCCTGTCGGCCGCGGGGTGGTTCACGGGCATCAGGGCGGAAGTGCCTGCCGAATGCCACGACCTCGCATCGGTCTCGGGGCCGGAGGATATCGCCATCGATCAGGAGCGCGGCCTTGCCTTCGTTTCGGCGCTCGACTGGCGCGCGGTCATGCGTGGCGACAAGGGCGTTCGCGGCGGCATCTATGTGATCGATCTCAAGGCGCCGCAGGAGAAGTGGGCGCTCGCGCCGGTGACGCCGAACGAGCCTGCCGATTTCAAGCCGCATGGCATCAGCCTTTTTATCGGCGCGGATGGAAAGCGGCGTCTTTTCGTCGTGAACCACGCGGCGGGCGGAAATGCGATCGAGATTTTCGACGTGGCCCAGGACGGCGCGCTCACCCATGCGAAGAGCGTCGCGAGTCCGCTTCTTGTTTCGCCCAATGATGTCGTCGCCGTCGGTCCGGATTCATTCTACGCCACCAACGATCATGGCTCGACCGGCCTCGGTTCGAAGCTCAGCGACCTGCTTCTGCTGCGCAATGCCGACATCGTCTATTACGACGGCAATGCGATGCGTGTCGCCGGCGACATGCTGCTGTTCCCCAACGGCATCAATATCAGCGCGGATGGCAAGACGCTTTATGTCGCCGAGACGCTGGGCGCGGCTCTGCATGTCTATTCGCGCGACCCGGCGACCGGCAATCTCACGCCACGCGATTACACGCGCCTCGGCACCGGCCTCGACAATATCGATGTCGAGCCGGACGGTTCGTTACTCATCGCAGCGCATCCGAACATGATCGCCTTCATGAGCCACGCTTCCGATCCGAAGAAGCTGTCGCCGAGCCAGGTCGTGCGCGTCGTGCCGGGCACGGATACGGGCGGCAAGGCGGGCACGATCTACCTCAATCTCGGCAAGCAGCTTTCCGGCTCCAGCGTTGCTGCCGGTTACGGCGATCAGATGCTCATCGGCAATGTGTTCGAGCCGAAGATCCTCGTCTGCAAGCAGTCGAAGGAATTCAAGTCGTTCTGATTGGACGACAACTACATTCTGTCATCCCGGGACGAGCCCGGGGTGACAGCGCGAAGAGTGCGAGGATTGCGGCCTTTACCGCTCCGTCAGCTTGAACTCGATGCGCCGGTTGCGCTTGAGCGCATCCGGCGTCGCGCCCTTGTCGAGGGGCTGGAATTCGCCGAAGCCCGCTGCGACGAGGTGGTTCGGCGCCACGCCCTGCTTCACCATGAAATCGACGACCGCGATGGCCCGCGCGCTGGAGAGATACCAGTTGGACGGGAACTGCGCCGTGTGGATCGGGTTGACGTCCGTGTGACCGTCGATACGCAACACCCATGAAATGTCGGAGGGTATCTCCGCGCCGATCTGCTTCACCGCGTCCGCGATCTCGCGAAGCTGATCGACGCCGGAGGGATTGAGTTCGGCAGAGCCTGAGTCGAAGAAAATCTCCGACTGGATCACGAAACGGTCGCCGACGATCTCGATATCCGGCCTGTTGCCGAGTATCTCGCGCAAGCGCCCGAAGAATTCCGAGCGGTATTTCGCAAGCTCCTGCACTTTCTGGGCGAGCGCCGCATTGAGCCGGCGGCCGAGATCGGCGATCTGTGCCTGGGATTCCTTGTCGCGTTTCTCCGAGGCGTCGAGCGCCTGTTCGAGCGCTGCAAGCTGGCGGCGCAGCGCGGCGATCTGCTGGTTGAGAAGCTCGACCTGCGCCAGCGCCTGATTGGAAATATCCTTTTGCTTCGTAAGCTCATCCTGAAGCACGGCGACCTGAGCCCCTGCGCCCGCCTGTGCGCCGAGCTTTTCCTTCTCCGCATTTGCGGCGGCGAGCGAGGCCTGCAGGCTCGCGATGCTCAACTGCAGGTCGGCCTTTTCCTGCTTCACCAGAGCAAGCTGGCTCACCAGTTCCGCGATCTGGCTTTTCAGATTTTCGAGCGCTGTGTCCTTGCTGGAGACGAGCTGCGACAGGAAGAATTGCGTCAGCATGAAAATGGTGAGCAGGAAGATGAGCACCAGCAACAGGCTCGACATGGCGTCGACGAAGCCCGGCCAGTAATCCGCGCTCGGGGCGCGGCCGCGTATGCGTCTGTTCGCCGGCGCCATCTGCCGCTCCCGCCTATTTCTTCACGCCGAGGCTGGCAGCCAGCCGGTCGAGCACAGGCGCAAGCGCCTCCTGATTTTCGGCCAGCTTGCGGACCATCTGCTGTTCCTGCCGGAGCTGTTCGGTGAGCGCCTGCACCTGTCCGGCAAGCGCCATGAGCGGCGCGTTGCTGCCACTGGCGCTGGTGAGCGCCTGCTCAATGCGTTCGAGCCGCTTCGCCGTGTCGAGCATGCCGGGGCCGCGCTCCATCTCGCCGGAAATATCGGTGACGGTGGAGAGCCATTCCTCGAGTTCGTTATAGAAGCGGTTCTGCGCCTGTCCCGCCTGCAGGTCGAGGAAGCCGAGGATCAACGAGCCCGCGAGGCCGAAGAGCGAGGAGGAGAACGAAGTGCCCATGCCCGACAGCGGCCCTTCGAGACCTGCCTTGAGGTTCTGGAACACGGTTGCGGGGTCGGCGCCTTCGACATTGAGGCCGTGGATGGTCGTGCCGACCGAAGTGACCGTCGTGAGCAAGCCCCAGAAGGTGCCGAGCAGGCCGAGAAAGATCAGCAGGCCGATCATGTAGCGCGAAATTTCGCGCTGCTCGTCGAGGCGCGAGCCGATCGAGTCGAGCAGCGAGCGCATGGAGAGCGTGTTGAGCGTCATGCGGCCCTTGCGCTCGCCCAGCATCGTCGCCATGGGCGCGAGAAGACGCGGCGCGGGCGGAATGACGAGGCCGGGATCGGCGCGCCGGAACTGGTTCACCCAGCGCACCTCGGGGCCAAGCACGAGGATTTGCCGGAAGCCGTAGATGATGCCGAGCGCGAGCACCGAGAGGATCAGCGTGTTGAGGCCGGGATTCGTGAAATAGGCCGTCTTCAGCGTCGGCGACAGAATGGTGAGCAAGAGCCCGACAAGGATCAGGAACATCACCATACGCACGAGATAGGGACGCGGTCTGGAGAGCGCCGCGCCGTCCGTAAAGTCCTTCGCCATAGCTTACCCCACTGAATGTTCGTCTATGCCGTCTTTGGAACCGGCTCGCCCCTAACGGCCAGGCCGCACGATGTCGACGCGATCGAGCGGGCCGGTGTCGCGCGCTCCCCCCAGAGCGCGGACGATGAGCCGTTCAGGGGCGACCCCTTCGGAGAGCAGAATCTCACGCACAGCCAGCGCCCGCTTCAGCGAAAGCCGCCGCGCGTTGGAGCCGTCGTCGCCCGCAGTGCCCGCATAGGCCTTCAGCGTCACGCGTCCGGTCTGTTGCTTGAAGCTCGCGGCGAATGTCTTCACCTCCGCCGTCGTCTGGGGCGTCAGCGTCGTATCCTGCTGTCCGAAGGTGACGCGAAGCAGCGCTGGCTCTGCCGCGTGAAGCGTGACGGGCTGGGGCGTGCCCGTGTCGGGCGCTCCCGTGGAAGGCGTGGCCGGAAGGGGAGCGGGCTCGGGCGCTTCGGGCGCCGTAATGATCTGTGTACCCGGTCGCTCAAGCGGCACGGCGTCGACGGGTGCCGCCGAGACAGGCCCGGCGCTCATCATCGCAAGCGTCGCGGCGAAGCCGCTCCGGCAGGCGAGGCTCATCCAACGCTTCGACATAAAGTGCATAGCTTCGCCCACGCCCCGGAGAACTGAAATTCGACCGACAGTCTAGGCATCTCCCCGCGCGGGAACAACCGCGCCGGCCGAAGTTCGACCGGCGGAATCTCTAGGAGGCAATTCAGGCGGAAGTTGGACGTGCGACGTTAACCCTGAAGGGCCGTCAGCCCCTGGCGCGGGCGCGCTTCAGCAGGGTTTCGAGCTGATTGCGAAGCTGGTCGTTGCCGGCGATGATGCCGCCCGTTCCCAGCATGTCTTCGCGTCCGTTGAGGTCGCTGACGAAGCCGCCAGCCTCGCGCACGATGACGATGCCGGCTGCCATGTCCCAGGGCTGGAGATTGGCTTCCCAATAGGCGTCATAGCGGCCTGCTGCGATATAGGCGAGGTCGAGAGCGGCCGCGCCCATGCGGCGGACACCGGCACATTCGTTCATGACGCTGCGAAGCTCGGTCAGATAGACCTCGTGGCCCGGTCGCCCGATATGCGGCGTGCCGCAGGCGATGATGCCCTGCGTCAGCTCGCGGCGCGCAGCGACGCGGATGCGGCGGTCGTTGAGAAAGGCGCCCTGGCCCTTCTCGCCGATGAACATTTCATCCGTGATGGGATTGTAGATGACGCCCGCCACCATCTGGCCGTCGCGCTCGAGGCCGATGGAAATGGCGAAATGCGGGATCGAGTGGAGGAAGTTCGTCGTGCCGTCGAGCGGATCGATGATCCAGCGATGCGACTTGTCGCTGCCTTCGACCGCTCCGCCTTCTTCCATGAGGAAGCCATAGCCGGGGCGCGCCTTGTTGAGTTCCTCGAAGATCGTCTTTTCCGCCTTCTTGTCGGCGGCCGTAACGAAATTCGCAGGTCCCTTGAGCGAGACCTGCAGATTTTCGACTTCGCCGAAGTCGCGCTGAAGACCGCGCGCCGCCTTGCGGGCGGCGGCGACCATGACGGCCATGACGGGCGTGTGACGTGACATCGGCGATCAGCTCCGCTTAATCGGCGCGGCGGAGATAGGTGACTTCGTTCGTGTCGATGACGACCTTCTCGCCCGTGGTGACGAAAGGCGGCACCATGGTGCGCAGGCCGTTGGAGAGCAGGGCGGGCTTGTAGGAGGAGGCCGCCGTCTGGCCCTTCACGGTGGGTTCCGTTTCGGTCACTTCGAGCACGACCTGATCGGGCAGCGAGATACCGATGGCGCGGCCTTCATGGCTTTCCACCGTCACCTTCATGCCGTCCTGGAGGAAGGCGGCGCGCTCGCCGACCCATTCGCGGGAAAGCTCGATCTGCTCGTAGTTCTCGTTGTCCATAAAGGTCAGCATCCCGTCATTCTCGTAGAGATACTGATAGTCCTTCTGCTCGAGGCGGACGCGCTCGACCGTCTCGGCGGAGCGGAAGCGCTCGTTGAGCTTGCGGTTGTCGATGAGGTTCTTCAGTTCGACCTGCGCGAAGGCGCCGCCCTTGCCGGGCTTCACATGCTGAACCTTCACGGCGGCCCAAAGGCCACCCTGATGCTCGATGACGTAGCCGGGGCGAATTTCGTTACCGTTGATCTTGGGCATAGGCTTTATCTCGGACTGGGTTTGAGCCGGCTTGCGCGGCTGACAAGCGCGCCATGGACCGCGCCGGCGGCGCGGGATCGGCCGACCGGCGCTCTGATAGCATTTGCAAGGCCGAAGGCCAATGGCTTTCAGGTCACGGGGCCGTGGGGCCTTGTCTCAGGGAGCGGGTTTCCCGGCCGGTTTGCCTCCGCCCTTGGTGATGCGGGCGATCTCGGCATCGATCTTCGCCTGTTCCTCCGGGGTGACGAGCGGCTTCAGGGTATCCCTCAGGGCCTTGTCCTCGACGCCGCCTTTTTCGGCCAGGGTGAGCCAGAATAGCGCGGCGGATGGGTCCTTTTTCACGCCTTCGCCCGCATAAAAGAGCTGGGCGAGGCGGTGCTGCGCGTCCGGCACGCCCTGCTGCGCGGCAAGGCTGAACCACTGTGCGGCAAGCTTGTGGTCCTTATCGACGCCGGTGCCTGTGTAATAGGCGTAGCCGAGGGCGGTCGCGGCGTCGGCCGAACCAGACCGGGCGGCGGCCTTGAAGCGGATCGCGGCAAGCGAGTCGTTCTTCTCGATGCCTTTCCCGGCCTGGAGCATGAGTCCGAGCTGGTAGTTGGCGTCCGGCTGCCCCTGATCGCCCGCGAGTTCATAGAGATGGGCGGCCTGCTTCAGATCCTGCTGGACGCCCTTGCCCGCCGCATAAAGCGCGCCGAGGTAGAATTGGCCGTTGG
The DNA here is from genome assembly GCF_039680535.1 of Parvibaculum sp. Lineage (GTDB taxonomy): Bacteria > Pseudomonadota > Alphaproteobacteria > Parvibaculales > Parvibaculaceae > Parvibaculum. Next base: position 497,359 of record NZ_JBDKSS010000013.1, read on the forward strand.
CGCTTCCCGCCTTTGTGGCGGCGCGGAGCCATTTGAGGGCTTGTGCGTCGTCCTGCGGCCCGCCCGAGCCGGTGGCGAAGCAAAGTCCGAGTTCCGACTGGCCGCCCGGATGGCCCTGCGCGGCGGAGGCTTCGAAGAGTTTCCGGCCTGCTGCGGGGTCCGGCTTCATGCCGATGCCGTCGCGGGTCATCAGGCCGAGCGCATATTCGCCATCGGCATTGCCCTGAGCGACGGCCTTGCGGAGCCATTTGATCGCTTCGGCGGTGTTCCGCTTCGTGCCGACGCCGTTGTTGTAGAGGGTGGCGACGAGAATCTGCGCCTTTGCGTTGCCTTTCTCGGCAAGGGGTTTGGCGAGTGCGAAGGCCTTTTCGTAATCCTTGGCGTTGAAGGCCGCTTCGACCGGGGCAAGCTCGCCCGCGTCGGAATTCGCGTCTGCCGCTGGCGTGGCCGCGTAGGCGGGGAGCGCGGCGATGCCGGGCGCCAGGATGCTTGCGGAGAGCGCCAGAGCGGCAACGAGACGCTTCATGTGTTTCTCTTTTCCTCGGACATGATCCGGTTCAACGCTCGGACGGCAGCCGCCGGACCCTGCTCATAGGCCCAGACACCGGAGGACACCGCGAGAAAATCCGCGCCCGCGCGAACCAGCGGCGCCGCATTCTCGACCGTGATCCCGCCGATGGCGACGCAGGGCACCACGAAGGTTTCCGTCCACCAGGTCAGGATTTCGGGCTCTGCCTTCGTCTTGGGCTCTTTCGTTTCGGTGTCGTAGAAGGCGCCGAAGGCGACGTAATCGGCACCATCCTCTCCAGCTACCATGGCAAGGTGGCGGGAATTATGACAGGTCACGCCGACGATGCGGTCCGGCCCGACGATCTTGCGCGCCTCGCGGCAGGGCATGTCGTCCTGACCGACATGGACGCCATCCGCGTTCAGTTCGGCGGCGAGGTCGGCCCGGTCGTTGATGATGAAAGCGACATCGCGGGATTGCGCGATGGGCATCAGGATTTCGGTCGCCCGGCGGATCGTGTCGGCATCCGCCGTTTCCGCCGCCTCTGTCTTGAGGCGGAGTTGAAGCGAGGCGACGTCGCCCGCGTCGAGCGCGGCCTTCAGCGTGTCGGCGAAGGCGTGGGGCTCGAGCCGCGGCGGCGTGATCAGGTAGAGCCGGCAGGGCTCCCGTTCTTCTTCGATGATGCTCATGGAAGCGGGTTGTACCGCGGCTCGGACCGTTAAGTCTATTTCCGCCCGTCGAAACCCGCCCGGCGCAGCGCGTCGGCCAGCGCCCCGCCGCCCGAAGCCTCGGGTTTGCGGTCGGGCCGGCTCTGCGGCTTTCCGGCCGGGCGGCCCTGGCGGGGGCTGTCCTTGGCCGGGCTCGCTTCGTCGCTGAGGCGCATGGTGAGCCCGATGCGCTTCCGCTGAACATCGACCTCCACGACCTTCACGCGCACCACGTCGCCGGGCTTGGCCACGTCGCGGGGGTCTTTGACGAAGGTCGAGGACATGGCCGAGATATGGACGAGGCCGTCCTGATGGACGCCGATATCGACGAAGGCGCCGAAGGCCGCGACATTGGTGACAACACCTTCGAGAACCATGCCGGGTTCGAGATCGCTGATCTTTTCGACACCGTCGCGGAAAGTCGCCGTCTTGAACGCAGGGCGCGGGTCGCGGCCGGGCTTCTCCAGTTCCTTCAGAATGTCGCTGACGGTGGGCACGCCGAAGGTCTCGTCGGTGAAGTCCTGAGGGCGCAGCCCGCGCAGCACGGTCGCGTTGCCGATCAGGCTCTTCAACTCGTCGCCGGTCCTTTCGATGATGCGGCGAACGACCGGATAGGCTTCCGGGTGAACGCTCGACGCATCGAGCGGATCGTCGCCATTGGGAATGCGCAGGAAGCCCGCGCAAAGCTCGAAGGCCTTCGCGCCGAGACGCGGCACGTTCTTCAGCGCCGCGCGTGTGCGGAAGGGGCCGTTGGCGTCGCGGTGGGCGACGATGCTCTGGGCGAGGCCTTCGCCGATGCCGGACACGCGGGCGAGCAGCGGCACGGAAGCCGTGTTCGCATCGACGCCGACGCCGTTCACGCAGTCTTCAACCACGGCGTCGAGCGAGCGCGACAGCTTGTGCTCGCTGATGTCGTGCTGGTACTGGCCGACGCCGATCGACTTCGGGTCGATCTTCACGAGTTCGGCCAGCGGGTCCTGCAGGCGCCGTGCGATGGAGACGGCGCCACGGATCGAGACGTCGAGATCGGGCAGTTCCGCCGAGGCATAGGCGGACGCCGAATAGACCGAGGCGCCTGCTTCCGAAACCATCGCCTTGGTGAGCTTGAGGTCCGGGTGGCGCTGCATGAGTTCGGTCGCGAGCTTGTCGGTTTCGCGGGACGCCGTGCCGTTGCCGATGGCGACGAGGTCGACATTATGGGCGCGGGCATGGCGGGCGAGGATGGAGATCGCCTCGTCCCAGCGGCGCTGCGGCTCATGCGGATAGATCGTGTCGGTGGCGACGACCTTGCCGGTCGCATCGACCACGGCAACCTTCACGCCCGTGCGGAATCCCGGATCGAGGCCCATGGTGGCGCGTGTTCCGGCGGGCGCGGCAAGCAGCAGGTCGCGCAGGTTGCCTGCAAAGACCTTCACCGCCTCGTCTTCCGCGAGCTGGCGGAGCCGCATACGCAGGTCGAGCGAGATATGCAGCATGATCTTGGTGCGCCAGGCCCAGCGAACCGTATCGAGCAGCCAGCGGTCGGCGGGGCGCCCCTTGTCGGCGATGTTGAAATGAAGCGCGATGCGGCGCTCGAAGCTCGAAGGCTGGTTCTCCTGACCGGGCGCGACTTCCTCCGGCACCATGGTCAGGCTCAGCATCTCTTCCTTCTCGCCGCGGAAAAGGGCGAGGATGCGATGCGAGGGGAGCTTGGTCAGCGGTTCGCTGAAATCGAAATAGTCGGCGAATTTCGCGCCCGCCTGTTCCTTGCCTTCCTGCACCTTCGAGACGAGCTTGCCGCGTGTCCAGTACTCCTCGCGCAGATGGCCGATGAGTTCGGCGCTCTCGGAGAAGCGTTCGATCAGGATCGCGCGCGCGCCGTCGAGCGCGGCGGCGGCATCGGCGACGCCCTTGTCCGCGCTCACATAGGTCTCGGCGGTCTTCGCCGGATCGAGCGTCGGATCGGCGAGAAGCGCATCGGCCAGCGGTTCGAGACCGGCCTCGCGGGCGATCTGGCCCTTGGTGCGGCGCTTCGGCTTATAGGGCAGATAAATATCTTCGAGGCGCGCCTTGGTTTCCGCCGTCATGATCTGGTGGTGCAGCGCGTCGTCGAGCTTGCCCTGTTCGTCGATGCTTTTCAGGATCGCCGCGCGGCGGTCTTCCATTTCACGCAGATAGGTGAGGCGCTCTTCCAGCGTGCGAAGCTGCGCGTCGTCGAGCGTACCCGTCACTTCCTTGCGGTAACGCGCGATGAAGGGAACCGTCGCGCCGCCGTCGAGCAGTTCGACGGCCGCCTCCACCTGACGTTCAAGGACACCGAGCTCTTCCGCAATGCGCGCATTGATCGACTTCATGGGACTCGTGAGGTTCATGGTGAAGGGGCCGCGTTTTTACCGCGACGGGGACTTTGGTTAAAGCAAAAGAAAACGCCCCGCTCTTGCGAGCGGGGCGTTGATCTCACGGGCTTGTGGAAAACTCAGTCTTCCTTGCCGAGGTAGATCTTCACCAGCTTGTCGAGCATGGCGAGCGCGTCTTCGCGCTTACGCTGGAAGGTGTTGCGGCCGATGATCGAGCCGTTGCCACCGCCGTCGCGGATCGCGCGCGCGTCGTCGTAAACCGCATCCGTGCCCTTCGCGGCGCCGCCCGAGAAGACGACGATGCGGCGGCCGTTGAAGAGCGTCTGCACGACATGCTGGACGCGCTTGGCCTGCGTCGAGATGTCGATCTTCTGCGCTTCATAGACCTTCTTGGCTTCCGGCTGCTCGATGAAATCGGTCGGCAGCTTCACCTTGATGATGTTGGCGCCGAGAAGGGCGGCCATGTGCGCCGCATAGGCGCCGATATCGATGGCGAGCTCGCCTTCCTTGGAGAGGTTGCCGCCGCGCGGATAGGACCAGATGACGGTGGCGAGACCGGCGGCCTTCGCTTCCGCCGACATTTCGCGGATCTCTTCCATCATGTCGAACTGCGCGTCCGAGCCCGGATAGATCGTGAAGCCGATGGCAGAGCAGCCGAGGCGCAGCGCGTCATCGACCGTCGAGGTGATCGCCTGGTCCGGCGCTTCCTTCGCACGGGCGAGGCTGTTCGAGCTGTTGACCTTGAGGATCAGCGGGATCTGGCCGGCAAAGGTGTCGGCGCCCGCTTCGATCATGCCGAGCGGCGCGGCATAGGCGTTGAGGCCGGCGTCGATCGCGAGCTGGAAGTGGTAGCGCGGATCATAGGCGTCGGGGTTCGGCGCGAAGCTGCGCGCCGGGCCGTGCTCGAAGCCCTGGTCGACGGGCAGGATGATCATCTTGCCGGTGCCCGCGAGCTTGCCCGTCATCAGCATGCGCGCGAGGTTGGCCTTCGTGCCGGGATTGTCGCTCTCGTACCAGGAGAGAATGTCGCGAACTTTGCGCGTGATTTTCATCGGAGGTCTCGCAATCTTGAGTGGGTGGGCTCATCGCCCGCAATTAACTGCCCCGTTCAGGGCGATACAGGTTTGGCTCAGCTTTCCAGCGCCGCGACGCCCGGCAACTCGACGCCTTCCATCCATTCGAGGAAGGCACCGCCGGCGGCGGATACATAGGTGAAGTCTTCGGTGGCGCCCGCTTCGTTGAGCGCGGCCACCGTGTCGCCACCGCCCGCGACCGAGATCAGCGCGCCCATCTTGGTGAGCATCGCGACCTGACGCGCCGCAGCGACGGTGCCCTGATCGAAGGGCGGCGTCTCGAAGGCACCGAGCGGTCCGTTCCAGACGACGGTCTTCGCCGTTTCCAGACGGCCCGCGATATAGGCGAGCGTGTCGGTACCGACGTCGAGGATCATCTTGTCGTCGGGCACGGCATCGGCCGAAATCGTCTGCGCGGCGGCATTGGGTTTGAATTCGGCAGCGACGACCACATCGGTCGGAAGCACGATCTCGCAATTGGCTGAACGCGCATTGGCAAGAATGCGGCGCGCCGTGTCGAGGAGGTCGTTTTCGCAGAGCGACTTGCCGACCTTCTTGCCCTGCGCGGCGAGGAACGTATTGGCCATGCCGCCGCCGATCACCAGCGTGTCGACCTTCTTCACGAGATTGCCGAGCAGGGAGATCTTGGTCGAGACCTTGGCGCCGCCGACGATGGCGACGACGGGATGCGAGGGATTGCCGAGCGCGACGTCGAGCGCCTTGAGTTCGGCTTCCATCGCGCGGCCCGCATAGGCCGGCAGCTCATGCGCGATCGCTTCGGTCGAGGCATGGGCGCGGTGGGCGCAGGAGAAGGCGTCGTTCACATAGACATTGCCATTCTCGGCCAGCGCCTTTGCGAATGTGGCGTCGTTCTGTTCCTCGCCCGGATGGAAGCGGGTGTTTTCGAGCACGATGACGCCGCCATTGGGTAGGGCGTCGATTGCCTTCTGCGCCACTTCGCCCACGCAGTCGGAGGCGAAGGAAGCCTTGCGCCCGATAAAGGGTTCGAGCGCGGCGGCAACGGGAGCGAGACTGTACTTCGCTTCCGGCGCGCCCTTGGGGCGGCCGAAATGCGAAAGCACGATCACCTTGGCGCCGCGATCGGCGAGTTCGGTAATCGTCGACGCGACGCGCTCGATGCGCGTCGCGTCGGTGATGCGGCCTTCGGCCATTGGAACGTTCAGGTCAGCCCGGACAAGAACGCGCAGGCCCTTGAGGCCTACGGCTTTGAACAGGTCGTCGAGTGTTTTATGGCCAGCCATTTCTTGAGCTATCCGAAATCAGAGAAGCTTGCCCATGGCGACGGCAGTGTCGCCCATGCGGTTCGAGAAGCCCCACTCATTGTCGTACCAGCTGAGCACGCGCACGAGCTTGCCGTCGATGACCTGCGTCTGGGTGAGATCGAAGGTCGAGGAGGCCGGGTTGTGGTTGAAGTCGACCGAGACGAGCTTTTCGTCGGTCGTCGCGAGTACGCCTTTCAGCGGGCCCTTCGCAGCGGCGATGATCGCGGCGTTCACTTCCTCGGCGGTCGTCTTCTTCTTCGCAGTGAAAACGAGGTCGATGACGGAGACGTTCGCGGTCGGAACGCGGATCGAGGTGCCGTCGAGCTTGCCCTTGAGTTCCGGCAGAACGAGGCCCACGGCCTTGGCCGCACCCGTCGAGGTCGGGATCATGGAGAGGGCAGCGGCGCGGGCGCGACGCGCGTCGCTATGCAGCGTGTCGACCGTGTTCTGGTCGCCCGTGTAGGAGTGGATCGTCGTCATGTAGCCCTGCTCGATGCCAACGGCCTTGTTCAGGACGGCGGCGACCGGCGCGAGGCAGTTCGTCGTGCAGGACGCGTTGGAGACGATCTTGTGGCTCTTCTTCAGGTCCTTGTGGTTCACGCCATAGACGACGGTGATTTCAGCGCCGTCGGCGGGAGCCGAGATCAGGACCTTCTTCGCACCGGCGGTCAGGTGCATCGAGGCCTTTTCCTTCGAGGTGAAAATGCCCGTGCATTCGAGAGCGATGTCGACGCCGAGGTCGCCCCAGGGGAGCTTCGACGGATCGCGCTCGGCGAGCACCTTGATCGGGCCGCGGCCGAGATCGAACGACGACTTCGTTACCTTGATCTTGCCGGGGAAGGGCCCATGGACCGAGTCCCACTTCAGCAGGTGGGCATTCGCTTCCACCGAACCGAGATCGTTGATCGCGACGACCTCGATGTCCTTGCGGCCAGACTCCGCAATGGCGCGAAGGACGAGACGCCCGATACGACCGAAACCGTTGATTGCGACGCGGACAGCCATTTCCTGAGATCTCCTGACGAGTTAGGCCCCGAGGCAAGCCTTCGCGGCGGCCGCCGCGGCTTCCGGGGTAATGTTGAAGTGCTTGTAGAGGTCCTTGGCGGGGGCGCTGGCGCCGAAGCCCGGCATGCCGATAAAGGCGCCGTTCTCGCCGATATAGCGATCCCAGCCATACTGAATGGCGGCTTCGATCGCGACTTTCACCGTGCCTTCGCCGAGGGTCTTCTTCTTGTAGTCGCGCGACTGCGCTTCGAAGAGTTCGACGCAGGGCATCGAGACGACGCGGGCGCCGATGCCTTCGGCTTCGAGAAGTTTCTGCGCGGCAAGCGCGATCTCGACTTCCGAGCCCGTCGCGATCAGCGTCACCTTGGCAGGCGCGGTAGCCGGCGAAAGCTCATAGCCGCCCTTCGCGCAGAGGTTCTCTTCCGTATAGGTGTTGCGCACCGTCGGCAGGTTCTGGCGCGACAGCGCGAGGATCGACGGCGTCTTTTCAGCTTCTAGCGCGATCTGCCAGCATTCCAGCGTCTCGACCGCATCGGCGGGACGGAACACATAGAGGTTCGGCATGGCGCGGAGCGAAGCCAGATGCTCGACCGGCTGATGCGTCGGACCATCTTCGCCGAGGCCGATCGAGTCATGCGTCATGACATAGACGACGCGCTGCTCCATCAGCGCCGACAGGCGGATCGCCGGACGGCAATAATCGGTGAAGACAAGGAACGTGCCGGAATAGGGGATGAAACCCTTATGCAGCGCGATGCCGTTCATGGCCGCCGCCATGCCGTGCTCGCGAATGCCGTAATGGATGAAGGAACCGGAGAAGTCCGTCGCGGTGACGGCCTTCTGGCCCTTGGAGCGCGTGTTGTTCGAGCCGGTGAGGTCGGCGGAGCCGCCGATCGTTTCGGGCACCACGGCATTGATGACGTTGAGCGCCTCTTCCGAGGATTTGCGCGTTGCCCAGTTGGGCTTTTCCTCGGTGAGCTTCTTCTTGTAGTCGCTGACCGCCTTGGCGAAACCGGCCGGCAGCTTGCCGGAAAGCTGGCGCTCGAATTCGGCGCGGACGCCCGCATCGAGCTTTGCCACGCGCGCTTCCCAATCGGCGCTGGTCTTGGCGTGGGCGGAGCCCACGGCGCGCCAGGCGCCCAGAATGTCGGCGGGGATGACGAAGGGCTCCGCGTCCCAGCCCAGCGTCTGGCGGGAAAGGGCGATTTCCTCCGGCCCGAGCGGCGAGCCATGCGAGGAGGACTTGCCGTGCTTGTTCGGCGAGCCATAGCCGATGACCGTGCGGCAGGCGATCAGCGTCGGCTTGTCCGACTTCTGCGCCTTGGCGATGGCGGCTTCGATCTCGTCGGCATTGTGGCCGTCGATGCGGAAGGCGTTCCAGCCGGCGGCCTCGAAGCGCTTCAGCGCATCGCCCGACTCCGAGAGGTCGAGCGAGCCGTCGATGGTGATGCCGTTGTCGTCATAGAGAACGATGAGCTTGGAGAGGCGCAGATGGCCGGCAAGGCTGATCGCCTCGTGGCTGATGCCTTCCATGAGGTCGCCGTCCGACGCGATCACATAGGTAAAGTGATCGACCACGCCTTCGAAGCGGGCGGCGGCGAGCCTTTCGGCCAGCGCCATGCCGACAGCGGTGGAAATACCCTGGCCGAGCGGGCCGGTCGTCGTCTCGACGCCCTGGACATGGCCATATTCGGGGTGGCCCGCCGTGATCGCGCCGAGCTGGCGGAAATTCCTGATCTGCTCGATCGTCATGTCCTCATAACCGAGGAGGTAGTTGACGGCATAAAGCAGCATCGAGCCGTGGCCGGCGGAAAGCACGAACCGGTCGCGGTCCGGCCAATGCGGCTTCTTCGGGTCGATCTTGAGGAATTTGGTGAAAAGCACTGTCGCCATGTCCGCGGCGCCCATCGGCATGCCGGGATGGCCGGAATTGGCTTGCTGGACGGCGTCCATGGCAAGGGCGCGGATGGCGTTGGCCATGTCGCGATGCGAAACCGAGGCTTGAACCCGGGCGGCCGACTGATCGGATGTCGTCATGTCTATACTCTCTGAGCCTCGGAACTTGACCCTCCGCCAAACTCCCGGGCGGAATCCGGGCGCGGAGCCGGGTCTGATCGAAGATCTGGCGCATTCACCGCGCCGTGTCAGGAGCCCATGCTCCGGACCTCAAAATGGCCCGCGAATACTGCAACTTGCGGGGCCGAATCCGTCCGTATAGGGGGTCTGGCGAGCGGCGCCACAATGACCACCGAGTTACGCAGAGTCAATGATGGATTCGCGCAAAACGCCGCGCTTTTCCGCGCCTTCGGGCCGGCGTGACGGCTCGCCGCAGCCGCAGCGCGATCGATGTTCCGCCTTCGGCGAGGTGCCGTCGCGGCCCTCGAATGTTGACCTTGTTTCGGGCGCACGCCTATCTTGAGAAATGACGGGTTATGGGCCCTGAATCCGGATATATAGCAGCGTATGAGCAAACTCGATTCCGCGACGGAGCGCTTCAAGGCGGCGCTCGACAGGCTTGAGGCCGGTATCCACCGTCAGCTTCTGCGCGCCCAGTCGGCGGCGCGGCTCGAAAGCGAGGTCGACGCCCTGAAGCAGGATCGCGCCAAGCTCGCCGAGGAACTCGACCATATGAAGTCGGAAGCGCGGCGGCTCAACGAACTGAACGAGAGGGCCTCCGAGACGCTGGCGAATGCGATCGAGGGCATCCGCGAAGTGCTGGCGGCGGAATAGGAGAGGCCCATGGGACAGGTCACGGTTCAAATCAATGATCGCGCCTATGTCATCGCCTGCGGCGATGGCGAGGAGGCGCATCTGAAGGATCTCGCCGCCCATATCAACCTCCGGGTCACGGATCTTTCCCGCGAAGTGGGGCAGATCGGCGAAGCCCGTCTCCTTCTCATGGCCTCGCTTCTCGTCGCCGACGAGCTTTCCGAGGCATTGGCCAAGGTGAAGGTCCTCGAGGCCGACATCGAGCAATTGACCCAGACGCGCATTGCGGCGCTGGAGCGCTCGCGCGAGGCGGAAGACCTGCTGGGCGATGTGCTCGACAGCGCCGCCCGCCGCATTGAGGACATTGCGCGCCGCATCGAGGCCGCGTGAGCCTTATTTGCGGGCTGGAGACGGCCGCGACGCCGCCGCGCTTGACCTCGGGGCACTTTAAGGCGGATAGAATGAAGTTGGGTGCTGCCTGGTGCGTCAGGAACACTTTCTCTCGGGGCCTTACGATCCTTAAGGGAGCTGTCCCTGGGGAGGACCCTGGTCCTCTTCACACGGCGCCCACCTACTTATGTAGGTCTCCGAGGATCCACGTTCCAACGGCCGAGGTGGCCCCACCCATTTGCCCGCCGGTGCTCCCATGAGCGCCGCCGAGGCGAAGAATGCGGCGCGTATCGCCGCCCGCGACCGGCGGTCGGCTGCGCAAGGCCTGCTTGGCCTGGACGCCGCGCCTCTGTTTGCACGGCATTTCTTCGAACGGATTCCGCTCGCATCGGGCGCCGTCATCGCCGGCTACGCGCCGATTTCTTCGGAAGCCGATCCCATGGCGATCCTCCGCGAAGCCGAAGCGCGGGGCTTTCCTTGCGTCCTGCCGGCGGTCGAAGCACGTGCCCAGCCGCTCGTCTTCAGGCGCTGGCGGCACGGCGATCCGCTCGTCGACGGCCCGCACGGGACGCGGGCCCCGGCTTCCGATGCACCCATGCTCACACCGCAGGTCCTGATCGTGCCGCTACTTGCCTTCGACAGGGCGGGGCGCCGCCTCGGCTATGGCGGGGGCTATTACGACCGGACGCTGGCTTTTTTGCGAGCCAGAGGCGAAAAGAGCATTCTCGCGGTCGGTCTCGCCTTTTCAGGCCAGGAGGCCGATGAACTGCCCGAGGAATCCGACGACCAGCGTCTGGACTGGATCGTGACGGAACGAGGCGCCTCGCGCGTTGGATAGAGGCCCTCCGGGGCGCCCTCGCAGGAAGAGTTGAATGAAGCTGTTGTTTCTGGGCGATATTGTCGGGCGTGCGGCCCGCGACGCCATTGTTTCCGATCTGCCGGGCCTCAGGGCCGATCTCGGCGCCGATTTCGTCGTCGTGAATGGCGAGAACGCCGCCGGTGGCTTCGGCATCACGGCACAGATTTGCGAAGAGTTTTTCGACGCGGGCGTCGACGTGGTGACGCTCGGCAATCACGCATGGGACCAGCGTGAAGCGCTCGTCCATATCGAACGCGAGTCCCGCCTCATCCGCCCGGTGAATTTTCCGAAGGGCACGCCCGGACGTGGCGCTGGCCTCTTCGAGACGGCCAAGGGCGAACGCGTCCTCGTCATCAATGCCATGGGCCGCGTCTTCATGGATGCGCTGGACGATCCCTTTGCCGCCATCGAGCGCGAACTCGACGCCTGCCCGCTGGGCGAAGTGGCCGATGCGATCCTTGTCGATTTTCACGGCGAGGCGACATCGGAGAAAATGGCGATGGGCCATTTCTGCGATGGCCGCGCGAGCCTTGTCGTCGGCACGCATAGCCATGTGCCCACCGCCGACGCGCAGGTTCTGCCGGGCGGCACGGCCTATCAGACAGATGCCGGAATGTGCGGCGATTACAACTCCGTCATCGGAATGGAGAAGGACGAACCGCTGAACCGCTTTCTCTCGAAGATTCCCAGCGGCCGTTTCCAGCCCGCACTCGGTCCGGCGACGCTATGCGGCGTCTTCGTCGAAACGGATGCGAAGGGACTTGCATCGCGCATCGAGCCCGTGCGCATCGGCGGTCGTTTGAAGCGCGCGCTACCAGACGGTTGAAGGAAACAGGTTTGCCGCATTCATGAGAATTGCAATCGTCGGAAATTTCAACGAACGCAAGGCTGGCGCGAACTTCTATGCGACCGTCCGCAAGCTGATGAATGGCTTCATCCGCAACGGCCATTTTGTCATGCCCTTCAGCGACCGCGACGTGGCGCGTGAAGCGGGACGATTGGGCATCGGCCGTGTCGGCGATGGCGGCGCAAACCGCCGCCTTGTCCAATTGTGCAGCAACTTCCGTCCGGATCTCGTTCTGCTGGTTCATGCGGACATCATTTCCAACGATACGCTTCGTGAACTGAAGGCGCTGAAGCCCGTGCCTGTCCTTGCCGTCGTCAATCTCGATCCGTTGTTCGAGGCCGTGAACCCGCCGCGTGTGCGCCGCTTTGCGGAAGTCGCCGATATCACTTTCATCACGACGGCGGGACAGCCGCTCACGGAGTTTGCGACGCGCAGGCATCGCATCGCCTTCATTCCCAATCCAGCCGACCGCTCGCTCGAAGCGATGGAAGGCTTTGCCCGCACCGATCAGGCCTTCGATCTCGTCTGCAGCATCATCAGCGAGAAGGGAACGCCGCAGCGCGCCGCCTTCATGCGCGCGCTTCAGGCGGCGGTGCCGGAAGCGCGTTGCGATTTCTATGGACTCGACAATCATGCACCGGTCTTCGGTGCGGCCTATTTCGACGCCATCGCAGGCGCGAGGATGGGGCTCAATCTGAGCCGCGGCGACGATCACTATCTCTATTCGTCGGATCGCATCGCGCAATATGTCGGCAATGGGCTTCTCGTCTTTGTCGCCCGCTCATCGGGCTATGGCGACATTTTTTCCGAGCGTGAACTCGTCTTTTACGACGGAGTGCCCGATCTCGCGGAAAAGTTGCGTTACTTCATCGCGCATGACGACGAACGCCGCGCGATCGCTCAGGCGGGACATGCGAAATATCACGCGATCTTCAATGAGCGGCTGGTCGCCCGCTTCATCGAGGAAGCCGCCTTTGGCCGCAATCTCAGCCCCGACTACGCCTGGCCGACGACGATCTACGGCGGCTGACTCCCCCGACCTCTATTCAGAATGCAATACGCCCCGCTCATGGCTCCGAGGTGGGTGAGGTGCCATGAGCGGGGCGCGTTTGCCGCCGCATTCTGCGGGGGCAGTCCGAGCCGTGGGTTTGGGCGGGCCACGGCGGCGGACCTGCTGCAATTCGTTCCGGGTCGGACGGTTGGGCGACCATCGGTGTGAACCGGAACGTCCTCACAGTAGGTGTGAATCGTTAAACACACGTTAAACGAGCATATATCGATTTACAACACGCATAACGTGCATATTATACTTGACGTACCCAGATAAGTTCCTTATGTTGGTTTCATAAGGAGTTAGCAGCTATGTCCGTTCTCAGCGCCAAGCACTTTCACGATGAAGAAGCCGCCTACGCATTTGTTGAGGCACATGTCTGGCCCCAAGGACGGGTTTGCCCGCATTGCGGCACTGTTGGCGAAAGTGGGGCCCTTAAGGGCGCGAGCACCCGGATTGGCGTCTACAAGTGCTATGCCTGCCGGAAGCCCTTCACCGTCAAGGTTGGGACCATCTTCGAGTCCAGCCACGTGAAGCTCCACCTGTGGTTGCAGGCGATCTTCCTGATTTCATCCAGCAAGAAGGGCTTTTCGGCGAACCAGCTTCACCGCACCTTGGGCGTAACTCTCAAGACTGCGTGGTTCATGGCGCACCGTATCCGCGAAGCGATGCGCTCCACCGATAACGAACCTATGGGCGGCGCTGGCAAGATCGTGGAGGCCGACGAAACTTTCATTGGACATATCGCAGGGGCCGAAGTGAAGCCCGGCGGCTACCACAAGTACGCCGTTCTCTCGCTTGTCGAGCGCGGCGGCAAAGCCCGCTCCTACAACATCGGTGCGTTTTCAGCGCCGAAGGTTCGGGAAATTCTGGAGGCCCAAGTCAGCCACGACTCCACCGTCATGACCGATCAAGCGGCTTGGTATAAAAAGAACATGCCCTTCGCGCGCCATGAAAGCGTGAACCACAGCCACTATGAATGGGCGCGTGGCGACGTGACCACTAACACCGTCGAAAGCTTTTTCAGCGTGTTCAAGCGCGGAATGAAGGGCACCTACCAGCATTGCGATGAAAAGCACTTGCAGCGCTATCTCGCTGAGTTCGATTTCCGGTACAATCACCGTGTCGCACTAGGCGTAAATGACGTGGCCCGCGCGGCTCACGCGCTCAAGGGCGTCGTCGGCAAGCGCCTTACTTATCGAACGATTAACTGATGGCCCAAGAAGATACGGCCCCAAAGGAAAAGCCTGACAAGAAGCGCAAGCCTTCGCAGAAGGAGCGGTTCATTGAGGCTGCACGCAAAGCGGACGCAGACCAGACCGGTGAGACATTTGAAAGTACCTTTGTCCGGATCGTTCGCCGAAGACGTGAACCTTCTTAGACAAGTTGTTGCATGAAAGTCTTCACATGAAGCCATACGGGCTCGCCAGAATTCTTGTCGTAAGAAACTCTGGAATGGCTAACGTGATTCCTCCAAGCATCCTTGAAATAGCGAAATTGTGCTGCGGAAGAACTTAGCGACCTAATCCGTTCCACTTTATCGTTGGTCTTAGGGAGTGCCTCCAATTCACGAATCTTCTTCTCAATCTGATCAATGATGTTTTTCCAATTTTCATGTGCCACTGCGTCGGCGGCCAGACCAACATCATTGGCCATTGCACGAAGGCCATGTTCAAGAACGCGCATAAGGTGAAAGACACAAGCCGTCCATTCGTCTAGCGCTACACATCGGCTCGCGGCAGCTATATCGTTGGCCGCTTCTGGAAATTTATTGGCTACTGCTACTCCGAAAGGAGGCTCCCTTTGTTCATAAAATTCCCGCTGGTGCGCAGGAATCATCAGAAACCAGGACGAGCACATATCGCTCAAAAGATTGTTATTGAACTCTTCCAGAAGCAGCTGCAATTGCTCGCCGGATAACTTGTCGAGGCGCGCGATAAGCCGCTGAAATTGATCACTTACAACGCGCGAGACAGGCAACCCCTCAAGACCCCCAGAAGCCTCGACAAGCGCTTCACGAACAAGCTCCCTATCTGCCATTGCATCATTCTGGACGTTTAGAAAATTCGCCGCTTGAATAATTACGGCGGCGCGCTGAATTGCGCCAATCGCCGATGCAAAAGTCGCCGCATAAAAACGAAGCATGTCCCATAAGCTCACGAGCCCATATGGCCGATTCCATATAGAATTTTTCATCTTATCACCTCCACACGCTTTTGGGTACGGCATGTATAATATGCACGCATAACGTGTATTCGCGCCGCGATGAAGCCAAGCCGGGCCGAAGGCCGCAGGCGGGCTATGGATTTTGGGAAGGCGGACCCCTATAAAGCCGGGCATCAGGCATATTGGATGCCGCCTCGCGAGGCGGCTTAGCAGGCCCGCCTTGCTGCGGCGCCGTCAGGAATCGGAGTCGCCATGGCTGGCCATTCGCAATTCAAGAACATCATGTACCGCAAGGGCGCGCAGGATAAGAAGCGCTCCAAGCTGTTCTCGAAACTCGCGAAGGAAATCACGGTCGCGGCCAAGCAGGGCCTCGCCGATCCGGAATACAATCCGCGCCTCCGCGCCGCCATTCAGGCCGCCCGCGCCGAAAACATGCCGCGCGACAACATCGAACGCGCCATCAAGAAGAGCACCGATCAGGGCGGCGAGAACTACGAAGAGGTCCGCTACGAGGGCTTCGGCATCGGCGGCGTCGGCGTGATCGTCGAAACGCTCACCGACAATCGCAACCGCACGGCAAGCTCCGTCCGGTCGATCTTCACCAAGCATGGCGGCAATCTCGGCGAAACGGGCTCCGTCTCCTTCATGTTCTCGCGCCTCGGCCGCGTCGAATATGCGCCCGAAGTTGCCAGCGCCGACGACATGCTCGAAGCCGCGATCGACGCTGGCGCCGAGGATTGCCAGTCGGGCGAGCAGGGCCACGAGATTTTCTGCGCTCCCGACCAGCTCCATGAGGTCGCGCGCGCGCTGGAAGCGAAGTTCGGCGAGCCCCGCGCCGCCAGCATCGTCTGGAAGCCGCAGAACTCGATTCCGCTGGAAGACGACAAGGCGGAGACGCTTCTGAAGATGCTCGACGTGCTGGACGACGACGACGATGTGCAGCAAGTTTATGCGAACTTCGAGATTTCCGATTCGGCGCTCGCCAAGATGTCGGCCTGATTGGGCTGCGTCATGACGCCGGGGCGGATGTAAACCCGCCCGCCATTGAGGCCTGGGCATGGAGGCAGCGCCCGCACATGCCGGCCTCTCAAAGATATCTCGGCATCGATCCGGGTCTTCGCGCCACCGGCTGGGGCGTGATCGACGTTGCTGGCGCGCGCCTTGTGCATGTGGCCAACGGCACCATTACCTCGAATGACAGGCTCGGCGTCGCCGAACGTCTGGTCGAGATCGAGCGCGGCCTGATCTCCGTCGTCGAAACCTATGCGCCCGACGGCGCTGCGGTGGAGCAGGTCTTCGTCGCCCGCGATCCCGTCGCCGCATTGAAGCTCGGTCAGGCGCGCGCCATGGCGCTGCTGGTGCCGGCGCGGGCGGGTCTGCCGGTTGCCGAATATGCGGCGAACCACATCAAGAAGTCGGTCGTGGGCGCGGGCCATGCCGGAAAGGCGCAGATCAGGATGATGGTCGAGATGTTGCTGCCGGGCTGCGGTGTCCAGACTGAACACGCGGCTGACGCGCTTGCGATCGCCATCTGCCACGCGCATTCGGGCGGTGCGAACGAGCGTATCGCGGCGGCGTTGCTGAAGGCGGGTGTCGCGCGATGATCGGCAGGTTGAAGGGCATCGTCGATGAGGTCGGCGCGGATTGGGTCATCGTCGATGTGAATGGTGTCGGCTATCTCGTCACCTGTTCGCGCCGCACGCTCGACGCGTTGCCGGAGCCCGGCGGCGCGGTGACGCTTTCCATCGAAACGAAAGTCAGCGAAGACGCGATCCGCCTCATCGGCTTCACGTCCGATCTCGAACGCGACTGGTTCAGGCTTCTGGTGAGCGTGCAGGGCGTCGGCACGCGCGTGGCGCTCGGCGTTCTCGGCACGCTGACGCCCGCCGATCTCGCCCGCGCCATCGCGCTCGAAGACAAGAAGGCGGTTTCCGCCGCGCCCGGCGTCGGGCCGAAAGTCGCGGCCCGCATCGTCGCCGAACTGAAGGACAAGGCGCCGGCCTCGACCGATCTCAACGCCGTGCTCGATGTCGGTGCCGCGCTTGGCGTGGCCGATGGTGCTGCGGCCCATTCCGCCGCGATGCGCGACGCAATTTCGGCGCTGGTCAATCTCGGCTATCCGCAGGTGCAGGCAGCCTCGGCCATTTCCGGCGCCGTGAAGAAGCTTGAGAGTGGCGCCTCGGCGGAGCAGCTTATCCGTCAGGGGTTGAAGGAGTTGGCGCGGTGAGGGACGTGGGGCGTCGCCTCGACACTTTCTGTCATCCCGGCCTTGTGCCGGGAACCAGTGGCCGCTTGCTCGGCGTTTGCCGCCCCTGGACCCCGGGACGAGCCCGGGGTGACATCGTTTTTTTGGTGACGCCATGACGGATCGCCTTATCGGCGCGCGCAAGAAGGAAGAAGACGAGGTCGAGCGCTCGCTCCGGCCGCTGTCGCTTGCCGATTTCGTGGGGCAGGCGCGCGCCCGCGAGAACCTCGCGGTCTTCATCGAGGCTGCCCGCTCGCGCGGCGAGGCGCTCGACCACGTGCTTTTTGCCGGACCGCCCGGCCTTGGCAAGACGACGCTTGCGCAGATCGTCGCCCGCGAATTGGGTGTCAATTTCCGCGCCACATCGGGGCCGGTGATTTCCAAGGCGGGCGATCTCGCGGCGCTGCTCACCAATCTCGAACCGCGCGACGTTCTCTTCATTGACGAGATCCATCGGCTGACGCCGGCGGTTGAGGAAATCCTCTATCCTGCGATGGAGGACTTTCAGCTCGACCTCATCATCGGCGAGGGCCCCGGCGCGCGCTCGGTCCGCATCGATCTCGCGCCATTCACGCTGATCGGCGCGACGACGCGGACAGGGCTTCTCACCACGCCGCTGCGCGATCGTTTCGGCATCCCGGTGCGGTTGCATTTCTACGAGGTTGCCGAACTTGAGCTCATCGTGCGTCGCGGCGCCGGCCTTCTCGGCATCGAGATGACGGCGGATGGCGCGCATGAAATTGCCCGCCGCGCCCGTGGAACGCCGCGAGTCGCGGGGCGCCTGCTGCGCCGCGTGCGTGACTTCGCCGCCGTCGACGGCGTGACCTCGATCGATGCGAAGGAGGCCGACCGCGCGCTTCAGCGGCTCGAAGTGGACGAGCGCGGCCTCGACGCACTGGACCATCGCTATCTCCGCTGCATCGCCATCAGTTTCGGCGGCGGTCCGGTGGGTGTCGAGACGGTTGCGGCGGCCCTTTCCGAGCCGCGCGACGCCATCGAGGAGATCATCGAGCCCTATCTCATCCAGCAGGGCCTGCTGAACCGCACGCCGCGGGGCCGCGTGCTGACGGCAGCGGCCTTTGCCCATCTGGGCCTCGCCGTGCCGGCGGGTGGCGTGGCGGGGCAGGGCGCGCTTTTCACCGGCGAGGATGAGGCATGAGCGCCCGCCAATGGCCCGATCTCGCAGGCCGGATCGAGGGGCAGACGCATATCCTGCCGGTGCGGGTCTATTACGAGGACACCGATTTCTCCGGCATCGTCTATCACGCGAATTACCTCCGCTTCGCCGAGCGCGGGCGGTCCGATTTCCTCAGGGTCGCAGGCATCAGCCATACCGAACTCTTCGACGGTGAAGACCCGCTCGCCTTCGCCATTCATCGAATGGAGATCGACTTTCTGAAGCCGGCACGCATCGACGATCTGCTGGAGGTCCATACGCGCTACACGCGCGCGGGCGGCGCGCGACTCGAGGCGGAACAGGTGATCTACCGGCAGGCCGATGGCGCACTCGATCCGATCTGGCGGGCGAGGGTTTTCGCGGCGGTCATCGACCTCAAGGGACGACCGCGGCGCATGCCCGCCGGGGTGCGCGATGCGTTGAAAAACTATGTTCAGGCGGTGGGCGCCTGAGCGGTTGTGCTCGCCGGGCAACAACTCGCTTTCTAAGCTATTGTATCCGTGAGATATCCCACAAAGTGCCACTGTTTCGACATAATTCGTGGACTAACTTCGGCTTCAATTCGGAGGCAGATTTGCGAGACGAATACGCGCTGCTGCGGCAGGCATGGCGCGAAACGTCGGATGCAGAACGCCGCTCCGATGAAGGCCTGTGATTTCGGAGAGGCAAGGAATGGATCCGACGACCCGTATTGAGACCGGCGTTAACACCGCGCAGGTCATCGCCAATCAGACCGTGAACGCGGCGCCGGTGGATTTCTCCATCTGGGGTCTCTTCATCCACGCCGACTTCATCGTGAAGATCGTCATGCTCGGCCTGCTGTTTGCCTCGGTCTGGTCATGGGCGATCATTTTCGACAAGTGGTGGCGCTTCAGCCGGGTCGAGCGTCTTGCCGACCAGTTCGAGCGCACCTTCTGGTCTGGCCGTTCGCTCGACGATCTCTATCAGGAGATGGGGCACCGCCCGGGCCACCCGCTTTCGGCGCTCTTCATCGCCGCCATGCGCGAGTGGCGCCGTTCGCAGGAAATCGTCACCGACAGCTTCCTGGGTCTCAAGGAGCGCGTCGACAAGGTCATGCAGGTGACGATCAACCGCGAGATGCTGAGCCTCGAAGGCCGGCTCCTCTTCCTGGCTACCGTCGGTTCGGTTTCGCCCTTCGTCGGTCTTTTCGGCACGGTCTGGGGCATCATGAACAGCTTCCAGTCGATCGCCATCAGCCGCGACACCAACCTCGCCGTTGTCGCCCCCGGCATCGCCGAAGCGCTTTTCACCACGGCGCTCGGCCTTCTCACCGCTATTCCGGCAGTGGTCGCCTATAACCGTTTCTCGAGCCAGATCGGCCGTTTCGGTACGAAGCTCGAAAGCTTTGCGGACGAGTTCTCGGCGATCCTCTCGCGTCAGCTGGACGAGCGGGGCTGAACCATGGCTTTTTCCGTTGGCGGCGGCAGGGGAGGCGGGCGCAGCAAGTACAAGCGCGCGCCCATGTCGGAAATCAACGTGACGCCGATGGTCGACGTCATGCTGGTGTTGCTGATCGTCTTCATGGTCGCGGCGCCGCTACTGACCGTCGGCGTGCCGGTCGATCTTCCCAAGACGCAGGCCGCAGCACTTTCCGGCGACAACGAGCCGCTCACCGTCACCATCAACAGCAGCGGCCAGGTCTTCCTGCAGGAAACGCCGGTCGAGCCTGATGAGGTCGTGGCGCGTCTTCAGGCGATCGCGCAGAACGGATATGAGCAGCGCATCTTCATCCGCGCCGACAGCACCATCGATTACGGGCGGGTGATGGATGTGATGAGCCGCATCAGCGCCGCGGGTTACAGCAAGGTCGGCCTGGTCACCGATTCGGCCACGGGTTCGACGCCTGCAAAAGGCAAAACGAAATAACTGGTCCGATGACGCGTAACAGGCCGCTTCTCATTTCCGCCGGGCTTCACGCCCTGGTGCTGATAGCGACTGTGGTGGTGCTTCCTTCGCCGAAGGAGCTGCCGCCGGTGCCGATGCGCGTCCTGCCGGTCGAACTGCTGACCGTTTCCGATGTCACCAATCTGAAGCGTCAGGCCAAGAAGAAGGTCGAGCAGCCCAAGCCTGTCGAAAAGCCGGCCGAGAAGCCGGAGCCCGACAAACCCAAGCCCGTGCCGCAGCCCGAGCCTGAAAAGGCCGAGCCCAAGCCCGCACCGGCGCAACCGGATCAGAAGGCCGAGCCCATTCCGGACAAGAACGCGCCGAAGAAAAAAGAAGAAAAGAAAGAACCTCCGAAGCCGGAGACGAAGAAGCCCGTCGTCGAGAAGAAAGACGAGAAGAAGCCGAAGAAGAAGTTCGATCCCAAGAACATCGCTGCGCTTCTGAACAAGATTCCCGATTCGGCGACGCAGCCCGACGAGGCGAAGGATACGAAGGAAAAGGCTGACGCGGACCAGACCGACAATCCCGATCTGCCCATGACCGGCAGCGAGATCGACGTGCTTCGCCAGAAGGTTTCGCAGTGCTGGAACGTGAGCGATCTGGCCGGCACGCCGGATGCGAACAAGCTTTATGCGCGGATCAGCTTCTCGCTCAACCCGGACGGCTCGCTTTCGGGGCGTCCTGTCATAGAAGAGTCTGGTGGAGGCAGTATATCGAGGCTCTTCGCGGAACGTACGGTGCAGGCGGTTCTGAAATGTGCGCCTTACGATTTCCTGCCGGCGGAGAAATACAGTACGTGGCGCGACCTCGATATTACGTTTTCGCTGCCTGACGCGTTGTGATGTGAAATCGACCAGCGGCGCGACAAGCGTCCGGTCGTGCGTATGAGTCCTGACGCTGGGCGATTGACCTTTTTATAGGAGAGACGGCGATGTTTGATTTTCGTGATCTCAGGCGCGCGGCATCCGGCTTGAGACGGACGGCGATGCGGCTTCCCCTCGCGCTTGTTCTGGTGGCGAGCGCGTTCCTTGCCGCCCCCGCGCAGGCGGCGCTGCATATCGACATCACGCAGGGCAATACCGAGCCCATGCCGATCGCCATCACGGACTTCCTCGGTGCGCCCGGTCAGGAAGCGTCCGCCGGTTCGGACATTGCGGGCGTCGTCACCAACGACCTCGAGCGTTCGGGTCTCTTCCGCCCGCTTTCCAAGGCGTCCTTCATCGAAAAGCTGACCGACATCAACGTGCCGCCACGTTTCGGCGATTGGCGCGTCATCAATTCGCAGGCCCTCGTCACCGGTCAGGTGAAGATGGAGTCGGACGGCCGCCTTCGCGTCGAGTTCCGCCTCTGGGACGTTTATGGCGAGCAGCAGCTCACGGGGCTGCAGTTCTTCACCACGCCCGACAACTGGCGCCGCGTCGCGCATCTCGTTGCCGATGCGATCTATGAGCGGCTGACCGGCGAAAAAGGCTATTTCGATACGCGCGTCGTCTATGTCTCCGAGAGTGGTCCGAAGAATCGCCGTGTGAAGCGCCTCTCGATCATGGATCAGGACGGCTACAACCCGCACGCTCTGACCAACGGCGCCGAACTCGTGCTGACGCCGCGCTTCAGCCCGAATTCGCAGGAGATCACCTATCTCTCCTATCACAACAATAATCCGCGCGTTTACCTGCTCGACATCGAGACGGGCCAGCAGGAAGTCGTCGGCGATTTCAAGGGCATGACCTTCGCGCCGCGCTTCTCTCCCGATGGCCAGAAGGTCATCATGAGCCTTCAGCGCGGCGGCAACTCCAACATCTACACGATGGACCTTCGCAGCCGGCAGGTGACTCGCCTGACCAGCACGGCGGCGATCGATACCGCGCCGAGCTATTCGCCCGACGGTACCAAGATCACCTTCGAATCGGATCGCGGCGGCTCGCAGCAGATCTATGTGATGAATGCCGACGGTTCGAATCAGCACCGCATCAGCTTCGGCCAGGGCCGTTACGCCACGCCCGTCTGGTCTCCGCGCGGCGATCTCATCGCCTTCACCAAGATGGTGAGCGGCCAGTTCGTCATCGGCGTCATGAAATCCGACGGTTCCGGCGATCGCGTCCTGACCGAGGGTTATCATAATGAGGGCCCGACCTGGGCACCGAACGGCCGCGTTCTCATGTTCTTCCGTGAAACACGCGGCGCGCAGGGCGGTCCGGCGCTCTGGTCGGTCGATCTGACCGGCCGGAACGAGCGTCCGGTTTCGACTCCGACCTTCGCTTCCGACCCTGCCTGGTCGCCCCGAATCCAGTAACCGGCACATGGCCGGGCGCGGTCGAAACCAGATCGTGCCCGGCCTAAAATGGTGCAAAAATATCACGTGCCGCATGCTGAAAAGACGCAGCCTTTCCAAGGCTCTTGCGGACGTTTTTGGGCAGGGCTACTATTTTGTTGCGGTACGGCAACCCCAGCGTCGGCCAATTTCTGGGCGGCGTGTCATGGTTCGGACGAGCTTCGGGCCACTTTGTAGAGCCTCGACTTCCCGGCAAAGGAGGAATCCTTTTTTGCCAGGATGTTTGGCATGCAACAGTAAATAAGGGAACGCTGAGGCACCTTTGGCCGCAGAGATTAAAAGGAGAGCACCCGAATGAAGTCCCCGTATGCAGGCCTCCGGTTCGCCACCGTGGCCGCAGCCTTTTTGATGGTCGCCGCTTGCAGCTCGACCGACACGACCGGCAACGCCGGCGGCGCTGGCTCCAGCACGTCGACCGTGCAGCCCGGCACGCAGGCTGACCTCGTCGCCAATGTTGGCGACCGCGTTTTCTTCGACCTCGACAAGTCGACGTTGAAGGATGAAGGCAAGGCCACGCTCCAGCGTCAGGCTGCCTGGGCGCAGAAGTACCCGAACCTGACCTTCACGATCGAAGGCCATGCTGACGAGCGCGGCACGCGCGAATACAACCTCGCGCTCGGCGGCCGTCGCGCCACCGCCGCGAAGGACTTCCTCGTCGCCAATGGCGTCGACGCTTCGCGCCTGAAGACGATTTCCTACGGCAAAGAGCGTCCGGTGTGCCTCGAGTCGAACGAGGACTGCTGGGCCCAGAACCGTCGCGCTGTGACGGTCGTCGCCGAAGGCGCCGGCAGCTAATCGCTGACGACACCGAATTATCGGGAGCGCTCTTCCGCGATTGCGGGAGGGCGCTTCTGTGTTTTGGGGGCATGACTTCGGTACGACCTTGTCGGGTTCGAACCGGAAAAATGAGGCGCCCCATTTTAGTCGCAGTTCTCGTTACGATGGCTCGCGTGTAGGCTCTTCATAAGAGGCGCGACCTCCTATTGTCCGAAACCTCTTGAGGCGGATCAGGTGACAAAAGCGAACTTCCTCGTCATGGCGGGTTTGACCACCCTTGTTGGACTCCCCGTTCTGGCGCCCCTGAGCGCCGCGGCCGATGATTCGGACCTGCGCGCGGTCAACAACCGGCTCGACAGGCTGGAGCGCTCCGTCAACGACATGCAGGGCGGCGGTTATTCCGGCGAAAGCGAATCGGGCGGCGCCGGCGGTGGCGGTGCTCCCTCGGCGGACGTTTCGGTCAGGCTCAACGACATCGAAGACCAGATTCGCACGCTCACCGGCCGCGTTGAGGAATTGAGCCACCGCATCGACCAGACGTCGCAGGATCTGCAGACCTTCAAGGCCGATGTCGATTTGCGCTTTCAGGATTTGCGTCAGGGTGGTGGCGCTGCTGCTCCCGCCGCCGGGCAGGGTGCGGCGGCAGCGCCAGCGACCGGTCCCATCATGAATGACGATACCGCCCCCGCAGGCGCGAGTGCGCCGAGGCAGCTGACGCCTCCCGGCGCCGCTGCCCCGGCGACTCAGGCCGCCGCCGCGCCGACCGCCGTCCTCCCCAACGGGACGCCGCAGGTTCAATATGATTTCGCCATCGACCTTCTGAAGCGCGGGCAGTTTCCGCAGGCTCGCGACACGCTGAAACAGTTCCTTGACGAGCATCCCAAGGACTCGCTGGCCGGCAATGCGCAATATTGGCTCGGCGAGACCTATTACGTGCAGGGCCAGTACAAGGACGCCGCCGACAGCTTCCTCAAGGGCTATACGACCTATTCGAAGAGCCCGAAGGCGCCGGACAGCCTGCTGAAGCTCGGCATGACGCTGAACCAGCTCGGCCAGAAAGATGCGGCCTGCGCGACCTTCGGTCAGTTGAAGGAACAGTTCCCGCAAGCCGCGCCCGCCATCGTCGCGCGAGCGAAGCAGGAGCGTCAGAAGGCCGGTTGCTGATCGGGCTTGGCCTTCCGCGCGCACCCGCGCCATGATCGGCGCATGAGCGCTCTACGCACATCTTCCGAATCTCCCGTGAGCGCGGCGGAATTTGCCGCGAGCATGGCTGCGCTCGCGCCATCGCATGGGCTCGCGGTCGCGCTGTCGGGCGGTCCCGATTCGCTGGCGCTGCTTTTCCTCGCGGCGCGCTGGGCGAAGCGGCGTCCTCGCGTGCGGCTTCTGGCGTTCACGGTCGATCATGGATTGCGGCCCGAGTCGGCGGCGGAGGCGCGGCTCGCCGCGCGCATGGCGAAATCGCTTGGCGTCGACCATCGCATCCTCGTCTGGAAGGGTGAGAAGCCGGCAGCGGGCATACAGGCGGCGGCGCGCGCCGCCCGCTACCGCCTTCTCGCGGAGGCGGCGCGGGCGGAAGGCGTCGAAGATATTCTCGTCGCGCACCATCGGGACGATCAGGCAGAGACCTTTCTGCTGAGGCTCGCGCGAGGCAGCGGCGTCGATGGGCTCGCGGCCATGGCGCCTGCGCGCGACATGCCCGGCGCGCCCGGCATTCGCCTGCTGCGTCCGTTGCTCGGTTTTTCCCGCGCGCGTCTGGCGGCGACGCTCGGCAAGGCGGGGCTTGTCGCCATTCAGGATCCGAGCAACGAGAACCCGCGCTTCGATCGCGTGAAGGTCCGGCGCATGTTGAAGGAGCTTGAAGCCCTTGGCCTCGGCCCGGAGCGCCTGGCCGACACGGCGGCAAACATGGCGCGGGCGCGGAGCGCGCTGGAGGCGCAGACGCGCGCATTGCTTGCCTCTCATGCCCGGCTTGCGCCCGAAGGATATGTCGAAGCCGATGCAGCGGCGCTTCTGGAGGCGCCCGAGGAAATTTCGTTTCGGGCGCTGGCGGAAATTCTGAAATGCGTCAGCGGCGCGGATTACGCGCCGCGCTTCGATGCGTTGTCTGCTCTTCGCGCGGCACTTCATGCGGCACTGGGCGCTGGCCAGGGCGCGCGAACGCTGCACGGCTGCAAGCTTCTACTCGATGGAGGCAGGCTTCTCGCCGTGCGCGAAGTCGCGTTGGCGGCGAAGGCTCCGTCACTTCGCCTGAAGCCACACGAGAGCGCCATCTGGGATGGACGGTTCGAGATCACGCTTCTCGCGCTGCCGCGCGGCGCAGCGCAGGCCGAGTGGCGGGCTCTCGGCGCCGAGGGGACGACGATCCTGAAAAAGGAGGCCTTGCTGCCGGCCGGGACACCCAAGGCCGCGCTCCCGGGCCTGCCGGCTCTGTGGAAGGCCAAGAGCCTGCTTGCCGTGCCCCATATCGGGATCGGCCCTGCCGGGCTGGAGACACGCCTGCGACTCGTCAAATCAGGGCTGTTTCAGTCACCGTAACCCGGCCTTTACGCCCCGATGCGACACTTGAGGGGTTCGATTGAGGGAAACTGCTCTTGGTAAACCCTTGGAAGGTCCCTATCTTCCAATAGATTAGAAGGCCTCAAGAGCGGGAACAGCCGAACCGCGCCGTCTGGCACGGTGCCTGCTTGAGATGCCTTACTCGAATGCCGTCAGGTGACAAAAGGTCAAGCCGTTGTCCAATTACAAGAATCTAGCGCTGTGGGTGGTCATCGGACTGCTTCTGGTTGTGCTCTTCAATTTCTTCCAGAGCCCGGTCCAGCAGAGCGCCTCCACCGACATCAACTTCTCGCGTCTGCTTTCCGAAGTGGATGGCGGGAACATCCGCGACGTGACCATTGCGGGTGAAAACATTTCGGGCCACTACACGGATGGCCGCGCCTTCCGGACCTACGCGCCCGCAGATCCCTCGCTTGTGAACCGCCTCTACGACAAGGGCGTGCAGATCACGGCGAAGCCGGCCGAGGAGAGCGTTCCCTGGTTCGTCAGTGCGCTCGTTTCCTGGTTCCCGATGCTGCTGCTCATCGGCGTGTGGATTTTCTTCATGCGCCAGATGCAGGGCGGCGGCGGCAAGGCCATGGGCTTCGGCAAGTCCAAGGCGAAGCTGCTGACCGAGCGCCATGGCCGCGTCACGTTTGACGATGTCGCCGGCATCGACGAAGCGAAGGACGACCTCACCGAGATCGTGGAATTCCTGCGCGACCCCGCGAAGTTCCAGCGCCTCGGCGGACGCATTCCCAAGGGCGTGCTGCTCGTCGGCCCGCCCGGCACCGGCAAGACGCTGCTGGCGCGCGCCATCGCCGGCGAAGCGAATGTTCCCTTCTTCACCATCTCGGGTTCCGACTTCGTTGAAATGTTCGTCGGCGTCGGCGCGAGCCGCGTGCGCGACATGTTCGAGCAGGCGAAGAAGAATGCGCCCTGCATCATCTTCATCGACGAAATCGATGCGGTGGGCCGTCATCGCGGCGCCGGTCTCGGCGGCGGCAATGATGAGCGCGAGCAGACGCTGAACCAGTTGCTGGTCGAGATGGATGGTTTCGAACCGAATGAGGGCATCATCCTCATCGCGGCGACGAACCGCCCCGATGTTCTCGATCCCGCGCTGCTGCGTCCGGGCCGCTTCGACCGTCAGGTCGTTGTGCCGAACCCGGATGTCGTCGGCCGCGAAAAGATCCTCAAGGTTCACATGAAGAAGGTGCCGTTGGCGCCCGACGTCGAGCCGCGCACGCTTGCGCGGGGCACGCCCGGCTTCTCCGGCGCCGACCTTGCGAACCTCGTCAACGAAGCGGCGCTGATGGCGGCGCGGCGCGGCAAGCGTCTCGTCACCATGGCCGACTTCGAAGACGCCAAGGACAAGGTGATGATGGGCGCCGAGCGCCGCTCCATGGTCATGTCCGAGGAAGAGAAGCGTCTCACCGCTTATCACGAAGGCGGGCACGCGCTCGTGGCGATGAACCTTCCGGCGTCGGATGCGATTCACAAGGCGACGATCATTCCGCGCGGCCGCGCGCTGGGCATGGTCATGCGCCTGCCTGAGCGCGACCAGCTCTCGGTAACGCGCGAGAAGCTCAAGGCCGACCTTGCCGTCGCCATGGGCGGACGCATCGCGGAAGAAGTGATCTTCGGTCATGACAAGGTGACTTCGGGTGCTTCCTCCGACATCTCGATGGCGACCAAGATGGCCAAGGCCATGGTCACGCGTTGGGGCATGAGCGACAAGCTCGGGCCGCTCGCCTATCACGAGAACGAGGAAGAAGTGTTCCTCGGCCACTCCGTCTCGCGCCAGCAGAACATGTCGGAAGAGACGCAAAGGGCCATCGACAGCGAAGTGCGCCGCATCGTCGAAGAAGGCTATTCGACGGCGAAGCAGATCATCACCGATCACCTCGACCAGCTGCACACCATCGCCAAGGGCCTGCTCGAATACGAGACGCTCTCGGGCGACGAGATCAAGGGCCTGCTCAAGGGCGAGCCGCCGGTGCGCAATATGGGCGAGCCGGTGAAGGCGGATGGCGGGCCTGTGTCCTCCGTTCCCTCGACGGGACGCCCGGCGGAACCCGGTCCGGGTGCAACGCCCGAACCGCACGGCGCCTGATGGCGAGCGCTGCACAACATCAAAGGGAGGCCCAACGGCCTCCCTTTTTGATTGGCCGCGATGGTGTAGTGTTTTGGTAGGGCATCCGATTCCGGGAGGGGTCGGCCGGGGCTTTTTTAGGGGAGCAACCGCATGTCACTAAGCAAGCGCCTATCCGCGGAGTTCATCGGCACATTCTGGCTCGTCTTCGGCGGGTGCGGCAGCGCTGTACTGGCTGCCGGATTTCCGGGACTCGGCATCGGCTTTGCGGGCGTCGCGCTCGCTTTCGGCCTCACCGTTCTCACCATGGTTTTCGCGCTGGGTCACATTTCCGGAGCTCATTTCAATCCGGCGGTGAGCGTCGGCCTTGTCGTGGGCGGACGGCTTCCGGCGAGGGATCTTCTGCCCTATATCGTCGTGCAGGTTCTGGGTGCGATCGCTGCGGCCGGTGTTCTCTATGTCATCGCCACGGGCAAACCGGGTTATGACATCGCCGTCAACGGGCTTGCCGCCAATGGTTACGGGCCCCACTCGCCGGGCGGATATGACCTCAAATCTGCAATGATCACTGAAGTAGTGCTGACCTTCGGTTTCCTGATCGTCATTCTCGGCGCAACGCACAAGCGCGCGCCTGCGGGCTTTGCGGGCATTCCGATCGGCCTCGCGCTGACGCTTATCCATCTCATCAGCATTCCGGTGACGAACACATCGGTCAATCCGGCGCGAAGCACCGGCCCGGCGCTTTTCGTCGGCGGCGATGCCATCGGTCAGCTCTGGCTCTTCTGGGCTGCGCCTGTTTTGGGCGCGGCGCTCGCGGGCCTCGTTTTCAATTGGCTCGGGCGCGAAGAGTGAGCGGAAGCGCTGTGCTATTTCGCTTCCGGCACGCATGTCGGCAAGGTTGTCATTGAGCACGGTGCCTGAAACCGGAGATTGGGAATAAAAAAGGGAGGCTCAATGAGCCTCCCTTTCTCCTCGGCGTCTCCCGATTCAGCGCGTCGTCAGGTTCAGTGCTGCTTCTCCGGCAGTCTCAGAACCAGTCCGTCGAGTTCGCTTGTGAGTTTGATCTGGCAGGCGAGGCGGCTGTTCTCGCGGACATCCTCGGCGAATTCGAGCATGTCCTTCTCCATGCCTTCGCCTGCGGTGCCGGTTTTTGCGAGCCAGGCTGGATCGACATAGACATGGCAGGTCGCGCAGGCGGCTGCGCCGCCGCAATCGCCGTCGATGCCCGGCACGCTGTTCCTCACCGCCGCTTCCATCGCCGAGATGCCGCTATCGGCCTCGACCGCGTATGTCTTTCCGGTGACTTCGACAAAGCTGACTTTTGTCATTCTTGTTTTTCCTCTTTTCGTCAGACGTGGACACGGACGGGCAGCGCTGCGTAGCCGCGCACGAAGTTGGAGCGGACGCGCTCGGGCTCGGCCAGAACTTCGATGCGGCTGAAGCGCTTGAGGATCTCTTCCCACAGGATGCGAAGCTGCAATTCGGCGAGGCGGTTGCCCACGCAGCGATGAATGCCGAAGCCGAAGGAGAGATGCTGGCGCGGACGCGGGCGGTCGATGATGAAGTCGTCGGGCCGCTCGATCGCCGTCTCGTCGCGATTGCCCGAGAGGTACCACATCACGACCTTGTCGCCCTTGCGGATCGTCTTTCCGCCGAGTTCCGTGTCGCTCAGCGCGGTGCGCCGCATATGCGGCAGCGGCGTCTGCCAGCGGATGATTTCCGGCACGGCGCTGTCGACGAGCGCGTGGTTTGCCTGAAGCTTCGCAAACTCGCCGGGATTCTTGTGGAAGGCGAGCACGCCACCCGTCATCGAGTTGCGCGTCGTGTCGTTGCCGCCGACGATCAGCAGCAGGATGTTACCGAGGAACTCCTGCGGCGGCATGTTACGCGTCGCGGGCGAATGGGCGAGCATGGTGATGAGGTCGGAGCCGGGCTCGTTCGAATTGACGCGTTCGTTCCAGAGGTTCTGGAAATAGACCGCGCATTCCATGAGCTCCTGTGTGCGCTGTTCCCAGCTATCGACGATGCCGCTGCCTGGAGCCGCCGTCGCAACGTCCGACCAGCGCGTCAGCTTGCGGCGTTCCTCGAAGGGGAAGTCGAACAGCGTCGCCAGCATCTGCGTCGTGAGTTCGATCGACACGCGATCGACCCAGTTGAAGTCCTCGCCGACCGGCAGATTGTCGAGAACGCGGCAGACGCGCTCGCGGATCGTGCCTTCGAGCTTCGCAAGATTGCTCGGCGCGACGATGGGGCTCACGGTCTTGCGCTGCTCGTCATGGCGCGGCGGGTCCATGGAGATGAAGTTCGAGAAGCTGATGCCGCCTTCCTCGCCGCCGCCGTTCTGGAGCGAGTCGTCGATGACGATGCCGCCAAGACCCGCTTCCGAGGAAAAGATCTGATGGTTGGTGTCGACATGCATGATGTCGTCATATTTCGTGATCGACCAGTAGGGGCCATAGGCGCTTTCCGCGCAGTAATGAACCGGGTCTTCGGCGCGCAGGCGCTTGAAATAGGCCTCGATCGTATCGTTCTGGTAGAGGTCCGGATTGCTCACATCGATCTTGTCGAGCGGCAGGGCATAAACGCCCCCCGCCGCTTGCGCGGCTACGGCCATGGTTTTCCTCCTGGGTTCTGGGGGCCAGCTCCCGTCCGGCCCGCTATTGAGTAAAGTATCAAT
The DNA here is from genome assembly GCF_039680535.1 of Parvibaculum sp. Lineage (GTDB taxonomy): Bacteria > Pseudomonadota > Alphaproteobacteria > Parvibaculales > Parvibaculaceae > Parvibaculum. The sequence continues at coordinate 528,036 of NZ_JBDKSS010000013.1, forward strand.
AGCAAGGGGGCGTGGAGTCAAGATTTCTGTTGCGGGCATTGGCCGCGCTCCCGCAAAACCGGCTTTCCGCCTATACTCCGGTCCAGTTTCAGCCCTTTGAGTCGAAAGTTCACCGCGTGACGCCAAAATCCGGGAAACCGCAAAACCGCTCGAAACCGCGGACCCGCCTTCTGCCGGAGGAGCGCCGGGCGCAGCTTCTCGTCTGTGCAGTTGCCGCATTCGCCGAGCATGGCGTCGCCCGCGCCACCCATTCCCATGTGGCGGAGCGGGCCGGCGTTTCCGTCTCGGCGGTTCATTCCTATTTCCGCACACGCGAGGATCTCGTCGCCGCCGTGCTGGGCGTGGTCGAGAACTATCTCCTTGCCGCCAGCGCGGAGTCGCTCGAAGGAAAGAAGACGGTCTATGAGGCGCTGATGACGCTTGCGCGGCGTTTCGCCAATGCGGCCATCGAACAGCCCGATCTCATCAAGGTCTGGCTCGACTGGAGCACCGGCGTGCGCGCCGATGTCTGGCCTCATTACATGGAGGTGCTCGACCAGCTTCATGCCATGGCCCAGAAGGTTCTCGCCCGTGGCAAACGGGAGGGCGTCATTTCCGAAAAGCTCAACGTGAAGGCCGCCGCGCGTCTCTATAACGGCGGCGGCCATACGGTGGCGCTGATGCAGTTCGCGGGCGCGGGCCGGCGCGAACTCGATATCTTCATCGACCAGCTCGTGCGCTGCGTCATGGGCGTCGGGCTCGACGCACCCGTCACCGGGCCGAAGGCGCCGACTTCCGCGGGCTGATCCGCCTTTCCGTATCCATTCGTTTGTCGGCTTTAGAGGCGTGTGTACCTCGACATGGCGGCTGTTTTCAATTATAAGTTTGTACTCACAAATAAATTATCGGACATCATGGGACGCCGTAAGAAAATCGAGGACAAGGAGCTGCTGCTGACCGCGCGCGACGTGTTCCGCGAGCGCGGGGTCGTTGGCGCGGCGAAGGAGATCGCCGGCCGTGCCGGCATTTCGGAAGCGGCACTCTTTCAACGCTTCGGCACACGCGACAAGCTCTTCTTCGCGGCGATGATGCCGCCGCCTTTTGCAGCCGAGGATCTCGTGACCCGCGCCACGGCGGAGGCCGGCGAGCCGCGAGCCGCGCTTGCCAGTATCGCGCGCGGCGCGCTCGTTTATTTTCGCGAGGTGATCGGGACCGCCCTCGTGCTCATGTCGCATCCGGGCATCCGGCTCGAGGAGGCGGCGCGCGCGCATGGCGAGGACAATCCGGGCAACAGGATCATCCGCGCGCTTGAAGTCTGGCTTCGATCCGAGGCGCGCGCCGGCCGCATCCATTGTCCCGATCCGCAAGCGAGCGCCGATCTCATCGTCCTCGCGCTTCATAGCGTCGCGCTCTTCGAACATCTGGGCATTTACGACAAGGCGAGCGGAAACGCGCGCGCGCTCGCCGCGATCGACGCCTTCTGGCCCGCACTCGAACCGAGAGGAGAGAACCATGCACGCGGCTGAGAAATCTCCGGCACGGATCGAGTTTCTGATTTCGCGGTTCCTCTATCCGGTCTTCTTCTTCGGCGCGATCGGCGTCGCGCTTCTCGCGATCCGGAACGGCTGGAACCTCGGCACGGCGACGGGCGCGATCATCGCCACGGTGGCGCTGACGCTGATCGTTATCGAGGCGATCTTTCCGGCGAAGACCGAATGGCGCATGACCCTCGGGTCGTTCGGCCGCGACCTCAAATACATTGCCGCCGGAATCACGGGCGGCTTCGTCGCGAGCTATGTCGGCGGGCTTATCGCCATCTATGTCGCGGGGCCGGGGCACGGGCCTTTCGCCTGGCTGCCGCTCTACATGGCCGTGCCGCTCGCCATTCTGATCTTCGATTTCTTGCAGTACTGGGTACATCGCTGGATGCACGAGACGTCATGGCCGCTCGGCGGTTTCATGTGGCGCGTTCATGCGGCGCATCACTTGCCCGACCGCGTCTATGTACTGATGCATCCGGCGGGGCACCCCTTGAACGATCTCATCGTCCGGCAGGCGCTGAACATCGGTCTCGTCAAGCTTCTCGGCTTCAATGCCGAAGCGATCTTTATCTACGCCGTCATAACGGCGGTCGGCGGGCTCTTCTCGCACTTCAATCTCGACGTGCGGGCAGGGTTCCTGAATTACTTTTTCACCTCGACCGAGTTGCACCGCTTCCACCACAGCGCGGACCCGAAGGAGAGCAAGAATTACGGCGTCGTGACGCCGTTCTGGGACATCGTGTTTGGCACTTTCGTCTACAGGCCGGGTCGGTTGCCCGAGCGGATCGGCGTCGACGATCCGACGCTTTATCCGCGCTCCGAGCAATATTGGCGGGTGTTCATGCTGCCGTTCCAGCGGCGCCCGCGCGCGCGGAAGGCGCCGGACGGGATCACCCAAGGCGCGTGACGGATAAAGGGGGGCTTCGGTCTCCCATTTTTATCGTCGGCCTGCTAGAACGTGCCGATGAAGAGCGCGGTTCCCGGAATTCTCGGCATCGTCAACATCACGTCGGACTCGTTCTCCGACGGGGGCCAGTTCCTCGCCCCCGATGCCGCCATCGCGCAGGCGCGGAAGCTCGTCGCCGAGGGTGCCGACGTTGTCGATCTCGGTCCTGCTTCCAGCAACCCCGATGCGACGTCGGTTTCGGCGGAAGAAGAGATCAGGCGCCTCGCGCCCGTGCTCGATGCATTGCTGGCCGACGGTATCGAGATCTCGGTCGACAGCTATCTGCCGGAGACGCAGGCCTATGCGCTCTCGCGCGGCGTTGGTTGGCTGAACGACATCAGGGGTTTTCCCGAACCCTCGATCTATCCCGCGCTCGCGGCGTCCGACGCGAAGCTCATCGTCATGTATTCGATCCAGCAGGGGCAGGCCGATCGCCGCGAGGCGCCGGAGGGCGACATTGTCGGCCATATCTGCAGCTTCTTCGACGAGCGGCTTTCCGCCCTCGAAGCGGCGGGCGTGAACCGCGCGCGCATCGTGCTCGATCCCGGCATGGGCTTTTTCCTCGGATCGTCGCCGCAAACCTCCTTCGACGTGCTGGCGCGGCTCGGCGAGATCAAGGGCCGTTTCGGCCTGCCGCTTCTCGTCGGCGTATCGCGGAAGTCATTCCTTCGCGCGGTGACGGGCAGGGGGCCGGGCGAGGTCGGGGCGGCCACGCTCGCCGCCGAACTCATTGCTGCCATGAAAGGGGCCGATTTCATTCGTACGCATGAGGCCGCGCCCCTCAAGGATGCGCTGGCCGTTGCCGCCGCGCTGAAAGATTTCGCAAGAAATCGTTAACTGCGTCAAAACCATAAGGCCCTATATTTGCTGCGCGCCTTGGGAGGGGAAGGCCGTGCCCAAAGGGTGCGGTCGATTTTGAGACAAACCGGGAAAAGATCTTTCATGTCGCGTAAATACTTCGGAACCGACGGCATTCGCGGAACTGCAAACCAGGGCGCGATGACCGCCGAGACGGCGCTCAGGGTCGGCATGGCCGCCGGGCGCGTTTTCCGACGCGGCGAACATCAGCATCGCGTCGTGATCGGCAAAGACACGCGGCTCTCGGGCTATATGCTCGAACCGGCGCTGACTGCCGGCTTCACCTCCATGGGCATGGATGTGTTTCTCTTCGGCCCGCTGCCGACGCCCGCCGTGGCCATGCTCACGCGTTCGCTCCGCGCCGATCTCGGCGTGATGATTTCCGCGTCGCATAATTCGTTCGAAGACAACGGCATCAAGCTTTTCGGGCCCGATGGCTTCAAGCTCTCCGACGAGGTGGAGCTCGAAATCGAGCACTACATGGATAACGGGCTCGCCGACAATCTGGCTGGGCCCCGCGAACTCGGCCGGGCCAAGCGCATCGACGACGCGCAGGCCCGCTATATCGAGCACACCAAGCACACATTCCCGAAGGACCTGACGCTCGACGGCCTGCGCATCGTCATCGATTGCGCGAATGGCGCCGCCTACAAGGTCGCGCCCGCCGTGCTCTGGGAACTCGGCGCCGATGTCGTCGCCATCGGAACGGAGCCCAACGGCTTCAACATCAATGACGAATGCGGCTCCACCTCGCCGGAGCGTATGTGCGCCACCGTGCGCGAGCGCCGTGCCGATATCGGCATCGCGCTCGATGGAGACGCCGACCGCGTCATCATCTGCGACGAGAACGGCCACATCATCGACGGCGACCAGATCATGGGTCTCGTGGCGCGCTCCTGGAAGGAAGCGGAGAAGCTCTCCGCGCCGGGCATTGTCGCGACGGTCATGTCCAATCTCGGCCTGGAGCGCTATCTCGCCTCGCTGGGTCTCGGCCTTGCGCGTACGCAGGTTGGCGACCGTTACGTCGTCGATTACATGCGCCAGCATGGATACAATGTCGGCGGCGAGCAGTCGGGCCATATCGTGCTGAAGGATTTCTCGACCACGGGCGACGGGCTCATCGCGGCGCTTCAGGTGCTTGCCGTGCTCAAGACGGGCAATGCGCCTGTCTCGAAGCTCTGCCATCTCTTCGATCCGCTGCCGCAGCTTCTGAAGAATGTGCGGTTCAAGCGCGGCGAGCCGCTGGACGAGAAAGAGGTCGTCGAGGCGATCCGCGAAGGCGAGGCGCGGCTCGGCCAGAAGGGCCGTCTCGTCATCCGCAAATCGGGCACCGAGCCGCTGATCCGCGTGATGGCCGAGGGCGATGACGCCTCGCTGGTCAAAGCCGTCGTCAACGACATCGTTTCCGTCATCGAGAGCCACGCGGCATGAGCGGCGACGATCAGGGCCGTGTCTTCATCATCGCGGGCTCGGACTCCGGCGGCGGTGCGGGCATTCAGGCTGACATCAAGACGGTGACGGCGCTTGGCGGGTTTGCCGCGACCGCGATCACGGCGATCACAGTTCAGGACACGCTCGGCGTACACGCCATCCATGAAGTGCCGCTCGACATCGTGCGCGATCAGATCCGCGTGGTGCTCGACGACATTGGCGCCGACGCGGTCAAGACCGGCATGCTGCATTCCGCCGCGGTCATCGAAATGGTTGCCGAGGAGATCGGCCTGCGCGCGCCCAGCGCCGCGCTCGTCGTCGACCCGGTGATGATCGCCAAGGGCGGCGCGACGCTGCTTCAGGCCGACGCCGTGGTTGCGTTGAAGCGCGCGCTCATTCCGCTCGCGACCCTCATCACGCCCAATGCGCCGGAGGCTTCAGCGCTCACCGGCCGGCGCATCGAGACGCTTGAGGACCAGAAGGCAGCCGCCGATGCGCTGATCGGGCTCGGCTGCGAAGCCGTGCTCATCAAGGGCGGTCATATTCCGGGTGAAACGATCTTCGACGTGCTGGCGATGGAAGACACGATCGAGGTCATGTCCTCGCCGCGCATCGACACGCCGCACACGCATGGCACAGGCTGCACGCTGGCTTCCGCCATTTCGGCGTTCCTCGCGCAGGGCGCGGAGTTGCGCGAGGCAGTCGAAGCGGCGCGCGACTACGTGCACATGGCGATCCTCACCGCGCCGGGCTTTGGCAAGGGCCACGGGCCTCTCAACCATGCCTGGACGGTTCAATCGCTCGATGAGGATGAATACGAGCAATAGCCGGTTCTAGAACCGCAGCTCCATCAGCGGCAGCTTTCTTCCGGCAATCGATCCGGACGGGACGTGGCCGCGCTGCCGGAATCCTTCGCGCTCATAAAATCCGGCCGCGTTCGGGTCCGCTTCGACATGAACGAGGCGGATGCCGTGCCGTCGCGCATGTTCGAGAAGATCGGACATCAACCTGTGCCCGACGCCGAGATGCGCGAAATCGGGATCGACGACAAGGTGTTCCAGAAGCGCCTTCGCTTCATGCACCTTCACACAGGAGAAGCCGGCGATCTTCTGGCCGCATTGCGCGACGCGAAAATGCTCGGAGCCGATGCGCCAGGGCGTGACCGTGAGTTCGGCGCGGCAACGCGCCATGAAATCCTCGTCATAACCCCATTGCGCCTTCGCTTTCATTGCGAGCGCAGACAGGGCTGGTCCTTCGTCGGGCCATGCCGGACGAAGGAAGAGAGTAGGCGTTCTGCGAAACGTAGCTCCCATTGACTTGTCCTCCGGCCTTCACGTTAACACGCAGCCGGAAAACTTATCCACAGGAGTCTCGCACACACGCCTGAATTCAGGATGTGTGATTCATCGGTGAACGGACGAGTTCAGCTTTGTCCGTTCAAGCGAGAGCGGAAATCTCGGCCGGTGCGCTGTCAATGAGGGCCGCGATTACGGAAAGACCGTGGCGCAGCGCTTCGCGGCTCTGCGCCTGCCCGAGTGCGATGCGCACATGCCGCGCCGCGCGATCGGGCCTGCCCACCATGAAGTCCTCGCCCGCGGCGAGGGCGACGCCGCGCTGCCGCGCCGCCTCGACAAAGGCGTGAGCGCGCCATGCCTCCGGGAGACGCAGCCAGACAAAGAGCGCAGCCGGGTGGTGGCGCATGTCCCTGGTCCCGAGAAGTTCGAGCGCGATGGCATGACGCGCGGCCATTTCGGTTCGCTGCGCGGCGACAAGCTTGTCTGCGGCCCCGTTTACGATCAGCGATGTTGCGAGTTCTGCCGAGAGCGGCGGCACGGTCTGCCCCTGTCCATGCAGGATCGCCCGCGCGCGGTCGAGCTTGTCGGCCGGAGGGATCAGGTAGCCGACGCGGAGGCCGCAGCCGAGCGACTTCGCAAGGCTCGTCGCATAATAGGTGCCATCGGGATAATAATGAGCGATGGGGGCGGGGCGGTCTCCGACCAGTGTGCCGTAGATGTCGTCCTCGATCACGGCGACGCCATGGGTCCGCGCGATCTCTGCAATTCTGATACGTCGCGCCTCGCCCATGATCGACGTCGTCGGATTGTGGATCGTCGGCACAAGGAAGATGGCCCGCGGTTTCTGCTCGATGATCGCGCGTTCCAGCGCCTCGGGCAGAATGCCTTCCGCGTCGAGGTCCACCGGCGCGATGCGGAACCCCATCAGCGAGGCTTGCGCGATCATGGCGTGATAGGTGAGCGCCTCCGTGAGCACGAGATCGCCGGGTTCGCAGGCCGTGAGCAGCGAGGTCAGGATTGCCTGCTGAGTGCCTGAACAGAGAAGCATCCGCTCGGGCGAGGGCGCAAAAGCGCCATAGGCAAGCCAGCGCGCCGCCGCCTCGCGCTCGTCTTCCGTGCCGCCCGGCGCGAGATAGGTGTTGAAGATCGAAGGGCCTTCGCGTTTCGGCAACTCGTCGAGAAGACTGCGCAGCGTCGCGCTCATGATTTCCGTCTGGCCGACGGGGGCGGCGAGCGCCGCCTTCATCGGCACTTCCGCGCCTTCTATCGCTGCATGAAACGAGGCCGATCCGACTCCATCCATGGGCTCGCGCGGCGTTCGCGCCAGCACATAGGTGCCTCGTCCGACCTCGCCCGCGACGAGGCCGCGACTCGCGGCCTGCGAATAGGCTCTGGCGACGGTGCCTACGGTGACGCCCAGCTCATAGGCGATATCGCGCAATGCGGGCAACCGGGCGCCGGGAGCGAGCCGCCCGTCGGCGATTGCCTCGGCGATCAGATCGGCCATGACCCGATAGCGGGGGCCGGGGCGCTGTTCCTTCAGAAGGTCGGTCAGTGAAAATGTCATGGTCACAATAAAACAATTGAATCCGAACATTGTCGGAATAGAGTGCGCGTGACGGGTACAATACAGAAAAAAACGACAAACAAAAGCACATTTGCGGTCAAATTGTACCGATACAATATGGAGACAGAGATGAAAGCGCAGCTCTTTCAGGTCGATGCTTTTGCCGACAAGCCCTTCGAAGGGAACCCGGCGGCCGTGGTGCCGCTCGATGCCTGGCCGGAAGACGCAACGCTGCAGGCTATCGCGGTGGAGAACAATCTGGCCGAGACGGCTTTCTTTTCTCCCGAAAATGGCGGCTTCCGGCTGCGCTGGTTCACGCCCACGGTCGAGGTCGATCTCTGCGGCCACGCGACGCTTGCGACCGCGCATGTGATCTTCACAAGGTTCGGTTGCGCGGCGCCATCCATCTATTTCGAGACCCGCAGCGGCCGCCTGACGGTGAAGCGCGAGGGAAACATTCTCGCCATGGATTTTCCGGCCGCCGCCGCCAAGCCGATGCCTGAGCCCGAGGGGCTTGCTCGCGCGCTCGGCGCTAAGGCGATCGTCTATGCCAAGACCTCGCACATTCTGGCGCTGTTCGGCAGCGCGGCGGAGGTCGCGGCCCTCGCGCCCGATTTTTCAGCGCTGAAGCAGGTACTCATCGCGCAGGGCAATGCAGGCCTCATCTGCACGGCGCCCGCCGATCAAGGCTCGGGCTATGATTTCGTCTCGCGCTTCTTCGCGCCCGCGCATGGCATCGACGAAGACCCGGTGACGGGTTCGGCGCATTGCACCAGCGTTCCCTACTGGGCGAAGAAGCTTGGTCGCAGCGATCTCACCGCGCGCCAGATATCGAAGCGCGGCGGAACGCTCTGGTGCACCGATGCCGGCGAGCGCGTCATCATTCGCGGCCGCTGTGTGGACTATCTCAACGGCGAAATAGAAATCTGAGGGTGTCATGCCGCTCGAACCTCTTGCGCTTGGTTCCGTCTTCATTGCGACGATGAGCCTGACGCCCGGCCCGGCAAATCTGAGCTGTCTGTCGGTTGGCGCGTCGATGGGCATCGCGCGCGCCCTGCCTTATCTCGCCGGCATCTGGCTTGGCGGAGCTGTCGTCATCGGTGCGGGCGCGATGGGCCTCGGCGCGCTTCTCGCCTCGGCGCCGTTGCTCTTTCTCGTCATGAAGGTCGCGGGCTTCTTCTACATCTGCTGGCTCGCATGGCGGCTTGCCCGCGCAGGCTTCGGAGGGGCAGAGCATGACGCGCCGCCGTCATTCTGGGCGGGGCTGCTGCTCCACCCCGTGAATCCGAAGGCCTATGTGCAGAACGTCATGGTCTTTACGGCGTTCATTGCGCCCGCAGCGCCCTATGTGCCGCAGGCGATCTGGCTCGGCGGCATTTCGCTGCTGCTGATGGTGATCGCCACCACGCTATGGGGACTCGGCGGCGAAGCTGTCCGCAACTTCATCCGCAATGCGCGGTCGATGCGCGTCTTCGCGGGCAGTGCATCGACATTGATGGTCGCGAGCGTCGCTGCCGCTTTTGCCTTCTGAGAGGCAACAGGATTTCCATTCGTCCTTGCAGCCGCGAGGACGAGACGAGGCGCCCCCGCCAACCTCATGCCGGCTACGCCCCTGGGCCGGTACCCGTCTTCCCTCCCCGCGTTCCCGGCGAGGACGGGCCCCGGCTTGTGGCTGGGGTGAGGGTGGCGCCCGCGCCAAAACGTCATTTGACAGGCATCCCTTCACGGGCCTATATCGGCGCCGGGCCACCTCCCCCCACCGGGAGGCATCTATCTGGAAGGGTAGTCAAAAATGACCGCCACTGAGCGTCCGGCCGCACGTCCGGCCAATCCGCATTTCTCCTCCGGTCCCTGCGCCAAGCGCCCGGGCTGGTCCCTCAAAAATCTCGAAAAAGCGCTTGTCGGCCGGAGCCATCGCTCGAAGCCGGGCAAGGCGCGCCTCGTCGAGGCCATCGAGAAAACCCGCACAATTCTCGGCGTTCCCGCCGACTACAAGATCGGCATCGTGCCGGCGTCGGACACCGGCGCGGTCGAAATGGCGCTCTGGTCGCTGCTCGGCGCGCGCGGCGTCGACATGCTGACCTGGGAGAGCTTCGGCGAAGGCTGGGTCACGGACGTCGTCAAGCAGCTCAAGCTGAAGGACGTGCGCACGCTGAAGGCCGATTACGGCAAGATTCCGAATCTCGCCGAAGTGAACTTCAAGAACGACGTCGTCTTCACCTGGAACGGCACGACCTCGGGCGTACGCTCGCCGAATGGCGACTGGATTGCTGCCGACCGTGAAGGCCTGACGATCTGCGACGCGACGTCCGCTGCTTTCGCGCAGGATCTTCCCTGGGCCAAGCTCGATGTCGTCACCTTCTCCTGGCAGAAGGCGCTGGGCGGCGAAGCGGCCCATGGCATGCTGATCCTCAGCCCGCGCGCCGTCGAACGCCTCGAAACCTACAAGCCCGAATGGCCGCTGCCGAAGATCTTCCGCATGACCAAGGGCGGCAAGCTCATCGACGGCATCTTCAAGGGCGAAACGATCAACACGCCGTCCATGCTCTGCGTCGAGGACTATCTCGATGCGCTGAACTGGGCGGAATCGATCGGCGGCCTGAAGTCGCTGATCGGACGCGCCGATGCGAACACGGCCGTCATCGCCGAGTGGGTGCAGCGCACGCCCTGGGTGGACTTCCTCGCGGAAGATGTGGCGACGCGCTCGAACACATCGGTCTGCATCAAGATCGTCGATCCGGCGATCACGGCTATGTCCGAGGACGATCAGGTTGCCTTCGCCAAGAAGATCGCCGACATGCTCGACAAGGAAGGCGTCGCCAACGACATCGCGGGCTATCGCGATGCTCCGGCCGGCCTTCGCATCTGGGCGGGCGCGACGATCGAAGTTGCCGACATGACGGCGCTGATGCCCTGGCTCGACTGGGCCTTCGCGGAAGCCAAGGCGTCGCTCGCGGCAGCGTAAGTTTCTTAAATCCTATCCTTATTTCGTCATTGCCGGGCGTGACCCGGCAATCCAGGGCCTCGATCATCGAACAAGCCTTCTGGATGCCCGGGTCAAGCCCGGGCATGACGAGCAAAACAGACGGAGGCATCCATGCCCAAGGTTCTGATTTCCGACAAGCTGTCGCCCGCGGCCGTGCAGATCTTCAAGGATCGCGGCATCGAGGTCGACGTGAAGACCGGTCTCGACAAGGACGAGCTGATCAAGATCATCGGCGACTATGACGGCCTTGCCATTCGCTCGAACACGAAGGTGACGCCCGCCGTCATCGAGGCGGCGAAGAAGCTGAAGGTCGTCGGTCGCGCCGGTATCGGCGTCGACAATGTCGATCTGCCCGCCGCGACGGCGAAAGGCGTCATCGTGATGAACACGCCTTTTGGCAATTCGATCACGACCGCCGAACATGCCATCGCCATGATGTTCGCGCTCGCCCGCGACATTCCGCAGGCCAATGCCTCCACGCATGCCGGCAAGTGGGAGAAGTCGAAGTTCATGGGCGTCGAAGTGACGGCCAAGACGCTCGGCATCATCGGTTGCGGCAATATCGGCTCGATCGTCGCGGAGCGCGGCATCGGCCTCAAGATGAAGGTCATTGCCTTCGACCCGTTCCTGACCGTGGAACGCGCCGCCGATCTCGGCGTCGAGAAGGTCGAGCTTGACGATCTTCTGGCCCGCGCCGACTTCATCACGCTGCACACGCCGATGACGCCGCAGACGAAGAACATTCTGAACGCGGCGAACCTCGCCAAGACGAAGAAGGGCGTGCGCATCATCAACTGCGCGCGTGGCGGCCTGATCGTCGAAGCCGATCTCAAGGCTGCGATCGAATCCGGCCATGTGGCGGGTGCGGCTCTCGACGTGTTCGAGGAAGAGCCTGCCAAGACGAATATCCTCTTCGGCATGGAACAGATCATCGCGACGCCGCATCTCGGCGCCTCGACCAATGAAGCGCAGGAGAATGTGGCGCTTCAGGTTGCCGAACAGATGTCCGACTACCTGCTCACCGGCGCAATCACCAATTCGGTCAACGTGCCGTCGATCTCGGCGGAAGAAGCGCCGAAGCTGACGCCTTTCGCCGAACTCGCGCAGCAGCTCGGTTCGTTCGCCGGCCAGCTCACGGAAGAGGGCATCACGGAAGTCACGCTCGAATATGAAGGCGATGTCGCCAACATGAACACGCGCGTGCTGACCAATGCCGCGCTGACGGGCCTCCTCAAGCCGCAGCTCGAAGACGTGAACACCGTGTCCGCGCCGGTCATTGCCAAGGAACGCGGCATTCAGGTCTCGGAAGTGAAGCGCGAGCAGCGCGGAGCCTATGAGACCTATATCCGCCTCGTCGTGAAGACCTCGGCGCGCGAGCGTTCAGTCGCCGGCACCGTTTTCTCCGACGGCAAGCCGCGTCTCATCCAGATCAAGGGCGTGAACATGGAAGCGGCCCTCGGCCACCACATGCTCTATGTCACCAATCAGGACAAGCCGGGCTTCATCGGCGCGCTGGGCTCGATCCTCGGCAAGGCCTCGATCAACATCGCCAACTTCAACCTCGGCCGCGAAGCCGCGGGCGGCGATGCGATCTGCCTTATCGAAGTCGATGGCAATATGCCGGAAGCCGTGCTCAAGGAAATCCAGGCACTGCCGCATGTCGTGCAGGCGAAGGCGCTGACTTTCTGAGCTTTTTACTTGCTCCTCATGGCCCGACTTGATCGGGCCATGACGAAGGGGAAGAACGAAACAAGGGCGGCGCTCTCCGGAGCGCCGCTTATTTCTTTTCCGCCGCGGCTTCCAGTTCCGCGATCCGCCTGCGGTAAGCCTCCGCATCGCCGAAGGCTACGAAATCGAGATACTTCTCATGCGCGCCGATGGTCTTTCGCGCATGCTTGATCGGGCACCAATAGGCTTCCGTCCGCGCCGCGATCTCGCGCACATAGGCGATGAGGCCGTTGGCGTATGAACAATAGGCACAGTTGAGTTTCTCGAGCGCGTTGAGATAGGCGAGGTGGCCGCGGTCGAAGATGAGATAGTCGCCGCGCTTCACCTTTTCGATGCCATAGGCAGGGAAGCAGACCGCCTGATAGACGCTGACGAAAATGTCGAGCAGCATGAAGGGTACGATCATCGCATAAATGACGGGTGCGGTGATGGCCACCATTGGCTTGGCGTTGAAGATGTAGCGCGACAGCCGCGTCTGCAGTTCGCGATGCCGCCTGAGGACTTCCTCCTCGAAAACGACGCGGCCGTGCTCGAGCCCGTAGCGGAGTTCTGCACCTTGCCGTGCGAACTCCGCCTCAAGTTCGAGTTCAAGCGCGTGAATACGCCCCAGAAGTTCGTCGACTTTCGCGTCCATGTCCACCAACCCATCTGGCCGGAAACGGCCATCCCTATTATGCAGGTTGGCGAGCGGGTGTCGTGGTTATGTTCAGAGCCTTACAATCCCACCTCACGAACCAAGCGAGGAACAAGGGAGTTCAGAGCTCTCTTTATGTCCGAAACCATCGCGGCTCGTCGAGCGGGGTCCGAGAAATTGTCCTTCACCGAAGGAAGATAACTCGCTGTGACATCAGACTTGTCGACAACGTCTGCCGAGGATAGCTCGGTGAGGGTTTTGCCGTCCCAGACGTCGACGCCGATAACGGCAGCGATATAGGTTTTGCCAGAGAAGACGTTGGTGTAGAGGCCGACGCCTCTGAAGTATCGTTCGGGCGGCCCATCCACGACGTTATTCAAGCCTCGGATGATGACGACCAGATCGACCGGGTGTGTGCGCAGCCACGCTTGTAGTTCAGGTTTGATGTCGCTGAGTCCGCCATTATATGCGGCGAGCATTCCCGTCGATGTTCTTTTGATGAGTTCCTCTGTCGGAATATCCACATAGATGGGGTTCGCCGCTGGATTCTTCTGCGTGATGGCATCGGCGGCGGCTTTTCTTGCGGTCTCGTCGAAGCCCGAATCGGGGATTCGCTGATCTTCTCGGACGGACGAGAGGAAGCCCGGTTGTGACAACCGAACCTGATCGCCGACAAGGGACAGGATGCCGATATTTCGAGCCGAAAGCGCTACGTTGTTGTGAACGGGTGTAGCACAGGAAGTCAGAAAGGCGAGTAGCGTGACGCAACCCGCCCAAGTGATGAAACGCATCATGGATGTCGCCCCCGGAAATTTGCCGCCGGTCAATTATGCGGGGAAGGAACACATGGTCGCAACGGTCATCTACCTGGAGATGCGGGTTAGAGCTATTTATCCGGCAACGGAATGAAATCCGTCTCGCCGACAACCTTGTCGAAGCGGCCTTGCTTCCAGTCTTCTTTTGCCTGCTCGATGCGCTCCTGGCTGGAGGACACGAAATTCCACCAGATGTAACGCGGGCCTTCGAGCGCCGCGCCGCCGAGGAACATCATGCGTGCGTCGCGCACGGCCTTGATGGTGATGCGGTCGCCGGGGCGGAGGACGAGGAGACGCGGGGCCTCGAAGCGGTCGCCCGCGACTTCGATCTCGCCTTCGCAGATATAGATCGCGCGTTCCTCGTAATCGGGATCGAGGGGCGCTGTCGCGCCCGCCCCGAGCGACACGTCTACATAGAACCAGTCGGACAGCGTCGTCACATGCGACTTCGCGCCGAAGGCCGAACCGGCGATCACGCGGGCGCGGATATTTCCGTCCTCGACGATGGGGAGACCGTCGGCGGCGAAATGCTGAAAGCTCGGCGCCGTTTCCTCATGCGCCTTGGGAAGCGCGACCCAGCTCTGGATGCCGTAAACCCGCTGGCCGTTCCGCCGCTGAAGATCGGGCGAGCGTTCGGAATGGGCGATGCCGCGCCCCGCCGTCATCAGGTTCATTGCGCCGGGGAGGATTTCCTCGACATTGCCCAGGCTGTCGCGATGCATGATCGCGCCGTCGAAAAGATAGGTGACGGTGGCAAGGCCGATATGGGGGTGGGGCCGCACATCCATGCCGCTTCCAGGCGCCATGTCGGCGGGGCCCATCTGGTCGAGGAAGATGAAGGGGCCGACCATGCGGCGCTTCGCATAGGGCAGGGCGCGCCTGACCTCCATGTTGCCGATGTCATGCGCCCTCGGCACGACAACGAGTTCCAGCGCCTCGCAGGATTTACGGTCCCCGGGCTGAGGCTCGTCGGTTGGAAGCCAGCTCATGCGTTTTTCCCCGTTTCCGATGGCGACAGGGCCAGCTTATCCCAATTGCGTGATTATTCGATGAGGGGGCGCAATTCCCCGGAATGATCGGCGCCGGGCGGCCAAATCCCTTCCCTTCCCGTCACCAATCCGTTAGAAACTGCGAAAGCCCCCTGCCGAAAGGCATGGGGGCTTTTGGCTTGTTTGGGCATTTGTGTCCCATCTTCCTAAGGCATTGAAATCATGGCGAATGTGGTGGTTGTCGGCTCTCAGTGGGGTGACGAGGGCAAGGGCAAGATCGTGGACTGGCTCTCCGAGCGCGCCGATGTCGTGGTGCGCTTTCAGGGCGGCCATAATGCCGGACACACGCTCGTCATCGACGGCAAGACCTACAAGCTCTCGCTGCTGCCCTCGGGCGTGGTGCGGCCGGGCAAGTTGTCGGTCATCGGCAATGGCGTCGTGGTCGATCCCTGGGCGCTTTGCGACGAGATCGGTCGGCTGAGCGAGCAGGGCGTGAAGGTTTCGCCGGAAACGCTGCGCATCGCCGAAAACGCCGTGCTCATCCTGCCGCTTCACCGCGAACTCGACGAAATCCGCGAGACGTCCAATTCCGGCACGCGCATCGGCACGACGAAGCGCGGCATCGGGCCTGCCTATGAAGACAAGGTTGGCCGCCGCGCGCTGCGCGTCATGGATCTCGTCGATCTCGACGCGCTGGAAGACAAGGTCGAGAAGCTGCTCGCCCATCACAATGCGCTGCGCAAGGGCCTCGGCAAGGAGCTTGTCGACGGCAAGGCGCTGACGGCGCAGCTGAAAGAAGTCGCGCCGAAGATCCTGCCCTACATGGACACGGTCTGGCGTCTGCTCGACGATCTGAAGCGGCAGGGCAAGCGCATCCTTTTCGAAGGCGCGCAGGGCACGCTGCTCGACATCGACCACGGCACCTATCCTTACGTGACGTCCTCGAACACGGTATCGGCGCAGGCGGCGACGGGCTCGGGCATCGGCCCGTCCTCGATCCACACCGTGCTCGGTATCACCAAGGCCTATACGACGCGCGTGGGCGAAGGTCCGTTCCCCTCCGAACTCAAGGACGAGGTGGGCGAGAGGCTCGGCGAGCGCGGCCGCGAGTTCGGCACCGTCACGGGGCGCAAACGCCGCTGCGGCTGGTTCGACGCCGTTCTGGTGCGTCAGGCGATCAAGACATCTGGCATCACGGATGTCGCGCTGACGAAGCTCGACGTTCTCGACGGCTTCGATGAAGTGAAAATCTGCGTCGCCTACAAGCTCGACGGCAAGACGATCGACTATCTCCCGGCTTCCGCCGCTCTGCAGGCGCGCGTCGAGCCGGTCTACGAGACACTTGAAGGCTGGAAGGAAACGACGTTCGGCGCGCGCAGCTGGGCCGATCTTCCGGCGCAGGCGATCAAATATGTGCGCCATGTCGAGGAACTCATCGAGGCGCCTGTGACGCTTCTCTCGACTTCGCCGGAGCGCGACGACACGATCCTGATGAAGGATCCCTTCGAGGATTGATGAAGATATGAGGCTCCGCGGCCCTTGTCGCGGAGCCTCCTTTTTTTGTCAGGCGGCAGGGACCGCCTTCGCGATTTCGATCAGGATCATCGCCATGCCGATCACGCTTACCAGCCAGGCGAGCGTGCGCACATAGACGATGCCGAGATAGTAGAGAGCGGCATAGGCGATGCGGCCCCAGAGATAGAGCTGCGCGCCGAGCGCGGCATTGGCGGTATGAATATTCGCCACATGCGCGACAAGCACCAGAATGACGAAGACCGGCAGCGTCTCCAGCATGTTGTGATAGGCGCGGCTCGCGCGTCCCGCCCAGCCTGTTGACGGCGCGGCCTCGTCGCGATTGCCTGCGCTCCAGGCGAGACCCTTGTTGAGCATATTCGCCGTCGCCGCGATGGCGATCATCGCAAAAAGCAATGCGCCGCTGCAAACCAGCGCCCAAAGTTCGACAGTCATGGCTTTCCTCCCCCTGACTTTCCACGGCGCCCGGAATCGAGTCGCCACCGGATAGTCTAGCGATTGACGCGAAGCTGCGTCAGCCGCGCATCAGGGCGGCAGCCTCGCGCATGAGACGGGTGGTCTTTTCGCCCGCGGGCTCGACTTTGGCGAGCCTTGCCGCCTGTCCTGACCAGATCTGCATGAATTCCGCCTTTTCCGCGCGGGTGCTCGCGGCGATGAGCGGCGCGAGCATGGCGCGTTGCGCGGGGAAGGGAGCGGCCTTGCTTTCGAACGCGCTGAGCTCTTGTGTGAGCCGGTTGTGAATGGCCCGGGCGGGGCGGCCTGAAAAGAGTTTCGTCACCACGGTCGCATGGTCGGATGCTTCGGCCAGCGCCTTGCGGTAAAGCGCGGAAGTGCCGGCCTCCGGGCAGACGAGATAGGCCGTGCCGAGCTGCACGCCGCTCGCGCCGAGCATGAAGGAGGCGGCGATGCCGCGTCCGTCGCCAATGCCGCCTGCCGCGATCACCGGAACGCTCACCGCGTCGACGACCTGCGGCACCAACGCCATGGTGCCGACCGTGCCGAGATCGACATGATCGAGAAATGTCCCGCGATGCCCGCCCGCCTCATGGCCCTGCGCGATGATCGCGTCGGCGCCGTCGCTGGCGAGGCGCTTCGCTTCCGCCACTGTCGTCGCGCAGCCGAGGATCTTGATGCCCTTTGACTTGAGCGCAGCGAGGGTTGCGGCATCCGGCATGCCGAAATGAAAGCTCACGATGGGTGGCGCAAGTTCGAGTACGAGCGCGAGCGTGTCGGCATTGAACGCAGGCGCATGGACGGCAGGCACCGGCACCGGGCCCAGTCCGAACTCCGCGTAATGCGGCGCGAGCGCCGCTTGCATGGGCGCCGCGTCATAGCCATCGAGATCAGGCTCGCGGTGTACGAAGAAATTGAGATTGAAGGGCTTGTTGGTGAGCGAGCGAAGCTTCGCCACAGCATCGCGCAATTCGGCGGGTTTCATCATCGCGACGCCGAGCGAGCCAAGGCCGCCCGAATTGGCGACGGCGGCGGCAAGCTCCGGCGTGGCGGAACCGGCCATGGGCGCCTGAATGATGGGAAGCTCGATATTGAGCAGTCTGGTCAGATCTGCGGGAAATGTCATGGCGCGCCTCCGATTTTCTACCAGATGAACCCGTCGCGGCTGGATTGCAAGCATGGCATAAACGGAACGTGGCCGGACAGAGCCTGATCGAGAGATGCGCATGGAAGAAGATTTCGGAGACTATGAGGGCTTTCTCAATCTCCTGCCGCTTTCACCCGCCGGGCGGCAGTCGGCGCTTTCGCACCCGCTCTTTCTGCCCACTTCTCGTGGCGGCTTGCGCCGTGAGCCGGTCGCGCATCTTCCTTTGGGCAAGGGGCAATATGCCTATGTCTCGCGGGACGGCGGTTCGCTCACGCATGGCGGGTTGGTGACCATGTCGCGCGACCAGTTCTCCGCCTTCGCTGCGAGCGGGAGCCTCGCTCACGTTCCGCCGGCCATGCTCAGGCTCATTGTCGAGCACGGCGCGTTGCCGCCAGAAGAAAACCCCGGCGCGCGATATGACGTCGTCGTGTGGAAGGAGGGATTTGCTCTGTCCTGGCGCAATGAGAGCGACTTCCGCCATGCGTGCCTCGTGGCGGGGCGGCCCTTCATTCCGGGCAAGAATGCGCCGAGGCCCTGGATTCTCCCGATCACCGCTTCGCTGCCGCTATCCGTGCTCGACGCTTAAAGCGCTTTACGCAGCAGGTTCAAGGCGTAAACTCGCGCCATTCCGAGGGGTGTCCGAATTCGTTCGGGCTGAGATGGCCGAAAAGGTCGAACCCTTTGAACCTGATCCGGGTCATGCCGGCGAAGGGACGGACAACCATCCCCCGCTATCCCCGGATTTCCGAAACCTGACGGAGATCCATGATGAACATTCACGCGAAGCCCAGCGTTACCACTGGTCCTCTTCCGGCCAGCGCCAAGATCCACACGTCGCCGGAAGGCTTTCCCGATGTGAAGGTGCCCTTCCGCGAGATCAGTCTCCACCCGAGCGCCAAGGAGCCGCCGGTCCGCGTCTATGACACGTCGGGCCCCTACACCGATCCGACGGCGCATATCGACGTCGAGAAGGGGCTCGTCCGCATGCGTGAGAGCTGGATCGCGGCGCGCGGCGGCGCGGAGATTTATCAGGGCCGCGAGATCAAGCCGGAGGACAATGGCAATGTCGGCGAAAGCCACCTTGCCCGCGTTTTTCCGGTGGGCCACGCGCCGCGCAAGGGCGTCGCGGGCAAGCCCGTGACGCAGATGGAATATGCGCGCGCCGGCATCATCACGGCCGAGATGGCCTATATCGCAGAGCGCGAAAACATGGGCCGCAAGAAGGCGCTTGAAAACGCCGCGCACAAACTCGCGGAAGGCGAGAGCTTCGGCGCCGACATTCCCGAATTCATCACACCGGAATTTGTGCGCCGCGAAGTCGCCGAAGGCCGCGCCATCATTCCGGCGAACATCAACCATCCCGAACTCGAACCGATGATCATCGGCCGCAACTTCCTGGTGAAGATCAACGCCAATATCGGCAATTCGGCGGTGGCCTCGTCTGTCGCGGAGGAAGTCGACAAGATGGTCTGGGCGATCCGCTGGGGCGCCGACACGGTCATGGATCTGTCCACGGGCCGCAACATTCACAACACGCGCGAATGGATTATCCGCAATTCGCCGGTGCCCATCGGCACGGTGCCGATCTATCAGGCGCTCGAAAAGGTCGATGGCATTGCCGAGAACCTGACCTGGGAAGTCTTCCGCGACACGCTGATCGAACAGGCCGAGCAGGGCGTAGACTATTTCACGATCCATGCAGGCGTGCGCCTTGCCTATGTGCCGCTGACGGCGAAGCGCGTCACCGGTATCGTCTCGCGCGGCGGCTCGATCATGGCGAAGTGGTGCCTCGCGCATCACAAGGAGAGCTTCCTCTACGAGCATTTCGACGAGATTTGCGACATCATGCGCGCCTATGACGTTTCCTTCTCGCTGGGCGACGGTTTGCGTCCGGGCTCGATTGCCGATGCGAATGACGAGGCGCAATTCGCCGAACTCGAAACGCTTGGGGAACTCACGCAGATCGCCTGGGCGAAGGGCTGCCAGGTGATGATCGAAGGGCCGGGTCATGTGCCGATGCATAAGATCAAGGTCAACATGGACAAGCAGTTGAAGCATTGCGGCGGCGCGCCCTTCTATACGCTCGGGCCGCTGACGACGGACATCGCGCCGGGATACGACCACATCACCTCCGGCATCGGCGCGGCGATGATCGGCTGGTTCGGCTGCGCCATGCTTTGCTATGTGACGCCGAAAGAGCATCTCGGCCTGCCCAATCGCGCGGACGTGAAGGAAGGCGTCATCACCTACAAGATCGCGGCGCACGCCGCCGATCTCGCCAAGGGCCATCCGGCGGCGCAGCTTCGCGACGACGCGCTGTCCCGCGCGCGCTTCGAATTCCGCTGGGAGGACCAGTTCAACCTCTCGCTCGATCCCGAACGCGCCAAGGAGTTCCACGACCAGACGCTGCCCAAGGACGCGCACAAGGTCGCGCATTTCTGCTCCATGTGCGGGCCCAAATTCTGCTCGATGAAGATCACGCAGGAAGTCCGCGACTATGCCGAAAGCGGCATGGCCGAGATGTCGGACAAGTTCCGCAATTCCGGCGCGGAGATTTATCTGGAAGAAGGGAAGGCTGCCGTGAAGGCGAGCAACCAGGCGTTGGGCGCGAAGCGGGAAAATCCGATCCCCTGAAGTGTCTTTCTCCGAACATCGTCATGCCGGACTTGATCCGGCATCCACCTTTCTTCGTGAAGCTGCAAAGATGGACCCCGGATCAAGTCCGGGGTGACGCTCGGGATGGATGGAGCGATGAACGAAAAGCTGCTCGATGAAGATCACGCAGGAAGTCCGCGACTATGCCGAAAACGGCATGGCCGAGATGTCGGACAAGTTTCGTAATTCCGGCGCGGAGATTTATCTGGAAGAGGGTAAGGCTGCCGTGAAGGCGAGCAACCAGGCGTTGGGCGCGAAGCGGGAAAATCCGATTCCGTAAGGCTTGCCTCTGTATCGGTCGTCATGCTGGACTTGATCCAGCATCCATCTTTCTTCGTGAAGCCGCAAAGATGGGCCCCGGATCAAGTCCGGGGTGACGCTCGGAATGGATGGAGCGATGAACGAAAAGCTGCCCGATCTTCTCGCGGAAGGTCTCGACGTCGTTTTCGTCGGCACGGCGGCGGGGCATCGCTCGGCGGCGGAAGGGGCGTATTACGCGCATCCGGGAAACCGCTTCTGGCCGACGTTGTATGAGGTAGGTCTCACGCCGAGGCTCTATGCGCCGCAGGAGTTTCCGAAGCTCATCGAGCTGGGCATCGGTTTCACCGACATGTCGAAAGTCGGATCGGGCATGGATCATGAGATCGCGCCCGAGCATTTCGACGCGACGCTTTTTGAAACCAAGATGCGCCGCTTCCGGCCTCGTGCCATCGCCTTCACCAGCAAGAAGGCGGCGAGCGTCTTTCTCGGCGTATCCACGGGGAAAATCGCGCTCGGACGGAAGGCGAAGACGCTCGCGGATTTTCCCGAGGTCTTCGTGCTTTGCTCGCCCTCCGGCGCCGCGACGCGCTATTGGGATATTCGTCCCTGGCGGGAACTCGCCGATTGGCTCAGGTCATGAGCGCCTGGGTCATCGTCACGACGGCGATGAGCGCGAGCAGTGCGAGCGTGATGCGGCGGTAGTGATGCTCATGCGCAAGGCCGAAGAGCCAATGGCCGAGTGCGTTGCCCATGACGAGGGCGGGGGTCAGGACCAGTGAGAGCAGGATCGTGTGGCTCGTCACGACGCCCGTGATGAGGCCGACGACGATCGATCCGATATCGGTGAAGAAGAAGAACATCAGCAGCGATGAGCGGTTGATCGCGGCGCTGGTGGGACGGGCGAAAAAATAGACCATGACGGGCGGTCCGGGCATGGCGACGCTGCCCGAGAGGAGGCCGGCGACGCTGCCGACGCCGAGCACGGCAGGCATGGGCAGGCGAAGCGGAAGCCGGGCGCCGCTTGCCATGAGCGCGACGGTGGCAAGCAGGATGATGCTGATGCCGACCTTCAGGTGATGAGGCGGCACGGCGCCGAGCGCATAGACGCCGAGAGGAATGGCGACGAAGGCAGCGGGCACGAGGAGACGCAATGAATTCCAGTCGGCCTGTTTGCGCGCCACGGGGATGAGCTGTGTCGAGCCGATGAGATCAAGTATCAGCGACATGGGCACCGCGACCGCAGGCGGAACCACGAGCGAGAGCAGCGGCACGACGGCGAGGCCGAAGCCGAAGCCCGAAAAGGCCTTCATCGTTGTCGCGAAAAGGACGGCGGCGAAGGCAGCGGCGAGAGCCGGCGGGGGCAGCATGGCGCCGGAGAAAAGCTCGTGAAGGGAACTCATGGATCAACTCGAAAAAGAAGCGCAGGCCGGGAGGGCCTGCGGAGGTATCTGACGCCGTTCAATGCGACGGGGCGGCCTGCGCTCCACGGATGAGCTTGCCCGGAAGGACGCCGGTGGGTTCGCCATCCCGATAGACGATCTCGCCGCTGACGATTGTCGCCTTGTAGCCGCTGGCGCCCTGGAAGAGGCGTCGGCCCCCCGCGGGAAGATCGAAGACCATCTCGGGCTTCGGCAGCGCGAGCTTCTCATAGTCGATGATGTTGATATCGCCCTTCATGCCCGGCGCGACGACGCCGCGGTCGAGGAGGCCATATTGCTCCGCGGTGTCTTTCGTTTGCAGGCGGACGATATATTCGATTGGCAGCTTCCTGCCGCGGCTTCGGTCGCGCGTCCAGTGGGTGAGCATGAAGGTCGGCGTGCTGCCGTCGCAGATCGCGCCCACATGCGCGCCGCCATCGGCAAGGCTGAGGCCCGTCTGCGGGTGGAGCAGCGATTCCTCGATGGCCGTGTAGTCGTTGGTCGAGTAGCCGAAGAGCGGGAAGTAGAGGAAGCCCTTGCCGCCATTTTCCATCATCGCGTCATAAGCGACTTCGGCGAGCGATTTGCCAGTGCGTTCGGCGATGGCGGCGACGGAATCCTCGGGCGCGGGCTCGTAGTCCTCGCGCTCGTTCATCGGATACATCTTGTGGAAGCCGCCGACCAGATTGTCGATGAAGGCGCCGAGGCCCTGCGGGTTGGCTTCATTGAGAATGCGCGCTTTCACCTCCGGATCGGCGAGCCTCTTTATGCGCTCCTCGAAAGGAAGCGAGGCGATCTCGCCATAGGCCCTCTTGAGCAGGAACGGATGGGCGGAGGTCTGCCATCCCATCAGAATGCCGACCGGGCGGCCCGAATGCTGGCCGCGAATATTGGTCACGCCTTCAGCACGCGCCTTGTCGAGTAGGCCCAGCATCTTCTTGTAGAGGTCCGGGCGCTCGTCGATCTGTTGCAGGTTGAAGGTCACCATGCGGCCGGTCTTCTTCGCCATGTCGAGCATCCACTCGAATTCCTTGTCCATCTCGCGATGGGTTGCGGAAATCTGGAAGACGCCGGAGCCATGCACCTTCAGCGCGTCGGCGATGCCCGTCAACTCGTCCTGAGCGGCCATCGTGCCGGGAACGGGCTCACCCTTCTTGGTGTTGTGAATGTCGGTGCGCGAGGTGGAAAAGCCGAGCGCGCCTGACTTCAGCGCTTCCAGCGTCAGCTCGCGCATGCGGGCAATGTCTGCCGGCGTCGCCGGTTCGTTATCGACGCCGCGCTTGCCCATGACATAGACGCGGAGCGCGCAATGTGGCATCTGCGCCGCGAGGTCGATGGCAAAGGGACGTTTGTCGAGCGCATCCATGAACTCGGGGAAGCTTTCCCATTCCCACTTGATGCCCTCATGCATGGCGGCGCCGGGAATGTCCTCGACGGCTTCCATGAGGTCGATCAGCTCGCTGCGCTGCTCGGGCTTCACCGGCGCGAAGCCGACACCGCAATTGCCCATGACGGCTGTCGTGACGCCATGAAGCGAGGAGGGTGTGAGATAGGGGTCCCAGGTCGCCTGCGCGTCGTAATGGGTATGGATGTCGACGAAGCCCGGCGTG
This sequence comes from Parvibaculum sp., assembly GCF_039680535.1. Classification (GTDB taxonomy): domain Bacteria; phylum Pseudomonadota; class Alphaproteobacteria; order Parvibaculales; family Parvibaculaceae; genus Parvibaculum. The sequence continues at coordinate 551,882 of NZ_JBDKSS010000013.1, forward strand.
ACGAGAAGGCCGGTCGCGTCGATCTCTTCGCGGCCCGTGCCTTCGACCTTGCCGACCGCGGAAATCTTGCCGCCATCGATGGCGACATCGCCGATGAAGGGTGCATTGCCCGTGCCGTCGACGATCTTGCCGCCGCGGATCACCAGATCATGTGTCGTCATGTTTCGCTCCCGTCGCGTCGAGCGCCTTCACGGCGCTTCGGATTCATTTGTTTCGGTTTCGTGCAGTAGATCGCGCACCTGCCGCTCGGCAGAGGCGAGTTTCTTCATGCGGATCGCGTCCGCGAGTTCGCCGACAAGTGCTGCGTCGGCGCCCCAGCCTGCGAGCAACGCGCGCATGGTCGTATCGGGCAGGCTTTCGGCCGGGCCCCATGCGCCGCCGCGCCGCGTGAATTTCAGGAGCTGGATGACGCCTTGCAGCGCGCCCCAATGCATCAGCGTTCGCTCCTGCGCATCGCCCGGCGTGATCGCGCCCGTGGCCTGCGCGGCCGCGATGTCGGCCGACAGCATGCCAAGGGTCTCGCGCGCGACCTCGAAGACGGCCTGCGCGTCGCGCTCGGGAAGCCCATAGCGGGCGCTGCCGAGATAATGCGTGACGAGGCCGAACTCGGCGGGCGCCTCCTGCGCAAAGAGTTCATAGGTCTGGGCGGCGCCGATGAGGCGCGCGAGGGCACGCGCGCCTTCGTTCAGGCCCTGCCGTGCTGCCCAGACGTCGATGCGGGCGGCGGTATCGGCGGAGATCAGCCGGATATGCGTCGCGACCAGTCGTTGCAGCTCGCGCACCACCGCTTCCTTCGAGGGGTAGTAGCGATAGACCGCGGCCACCGAGCGGCCCATGCGCTCGGCAAGCGCATGCAAGGTCAGATTGTCGAGGCCACCCTCGCAGGCGAGGTCGAGCGCCGAGGCGAGGATTTCGCGCATCTTGCGCGTCCTGTTCTGGGCGACGGCGGGCGAGAACTCGCCACTCTCGGAAAAAACGTGAACCATGTTCACGCTTTTAGGCGGGGAGGCCGGAAAGCGCAAGGCCCTGTTTTGTGCGTCCTCGCTTTCACGATGCGTTGAGCGGGCTCGAAGCAAGGCCGGCGAATGGTTATGTTGGGAGCACAGGATTTCAGGAGGATGCCATGTTCGGACTGCGCAAGAAGATCGAGATGCCGACGCCCGAAGAGGCGCTCGAGGGCCGCGACTTTCCGCTTCCGACCGCCGAGCTGCACTTCGTCAACGGCGCGGCGCTCAAGGGGCCCTATCCGGCGGGCAGCGAGACGGCGATCTTTGGCTTGGGCTGCTTCTGGGGCGCGGAGCGAAAGTTCTGGCAGGTGCCGGGCGTCATCGTGACCGCCGTCGGCTACGCGGCGGGCTATACGCCGAATCCGACCTATGAAGAGGTCTGCACCGGCCGCACCGGGCACAATGAGGTCGTGCTCGTCGTCTACGATCCAAGGAAGGTGTCCTATGAGCAGCTTCTCAAGACCTTCTGGGAGAACCACAACCCGACGCAGGGCATGCGTCAGGGCAACGACATCGGCACGCAGTATCGCTCCGGCATTTATGTGACGAGCGAGGCGCAGAGGAAGGCAGCGGAAAGCTCGAAGGCGATGTTCGGCGCTGAGCTTGCAAAGCAGGGCTATGGCGCGATCACGACCGAAATCCTCGACGCACCGGAGTTCTATTTCGCCGAGGACTATCACCAGCAGTATCTCGCCAAGAACCCCGGCGGCTATTGCGGGCTCGGTGGCACGGGCGTGAGCTGCCCGATCGGGACGGGTGTCAACGCAGTTTAAGGCGCGACCTCGCCGCGCTCTCGGCGTCATCCCGGGCTTGTGCCGGGATCCAGGGGCGATGAACGCTGTGTGTGCAGCCCCTGGACCCCGGCACAAGCCCGGGGTGACGGTATTAGTTAGCACGAGGCCCAAAACAAAAAGGCCGCTCACTGCTGAGCGGCCTTTCTTTGTCCGTAAGCGGAGCGATCAGGCGCTGGCCCGTGCTTCCTTGCGCGCATCCGACTGTTCGCGTGCGGCGGCGCGCATAGCCTTTTGCAGCTTCTCGAAGGCGCGGACCTCGATCTGGCGGACGCGTTCGCGGCTGATGCCGTATTCCTGGCTCAGATCTTCCAGCGTCGCAGGTTCGTCCTTCAGCCGGCGTTCGGTCAGGATGTGCATCTCGCGTTCATTCAGCGTCTGCATCGCCTGCGCCAGCATTTCATGGCGAAGGCCCATTTCTTCCTGATCGCCGAGCGTGGTTTCCTGATCTGCGGAATCGTCCACCAGCCAGTCCTGCCACTCGCCACCTTCCGAATCCTGACGCAAGGGAGCGTTGAGCGAATTGTCCGGGCCCGACAGGCGACGGTTCATCGAGGTGACTTCTTCCTCGGTGACGCCGAGACGGTCGGCGATATAGGTCACATGCTCGGGATGCAGGTCGCCTTCCTCGATCGCCTGAATCTGGCCCTTCACCTTGCGCAGATTGAAGAAGAGCTTCTTCTGCGCCGCCGTGGTGCCCATCTTCACGAGCGACCATGAGCGCAGGATGTATTCCTGGATCGAGGCGCGAATCCACCACATGGCATAGGTCGCGAGGCGGAAGCCCTTTTCAGGCTCGAACCGCTTCACAGCCTGCATGAGGCCGACATTGCCTTCGGAAATGACTTCGCCGATGGGAAGCCCGTAGCCGCGATAGCCCATGGCGATCTTCGCCACGAGACGCAGATGGCTCGTCACGAGTTTGTGGGCAGCCTCCGAGTCCTCATGCTCTTTCCACCGCTTGGCGAGCATGTACTCTTCCTGCGGTTCAAGCATGGGAAACTTGCGGATCTCCTGGAGATACCGCGAGAGACTTCCTTCCGGGCTGGGCGCCGGCATGAGCTTGGACATATCTCTACCCCTCTTAGGCAGGCAGACCCCCTGAAGGCCGCATGCCTTTCCGGCGCAATTTCATACTGCGCCGCTCGGACATTGGATCTCTATATAGGAGCCGATTGCGGCCAAAAAAGGCCCCTCACATTAATATTTTATAACTCTTCCAAACTGGTCAGCAGGTCGGCCATGTCAGCGGGCAGGGGCGCGTCGAAATCCAGCCGCTTCTTTGTCACCGGGTGCTCGAAACCCAAGTGATGCGCGTGAAGCGCCTGCCGGTTGAGCCGTTCCAGCAGGGCTTGCGCCTCTGGCGGAAGCTTCGCCTTGCGCGTCTTCTGGCTGCCGCCATAGGTCGGATCGCCGAGCACCGGATGGCCGATCGAGGTCATGTGAACGCGGATCTGGTGCGTCCGGCCGGTTTCGAGGCGGCATTCGACCAGCGAGACGATGGGCGGCTCGCCGAAGCTTTCCAGCACGGTGTAATGGGTGATGGCTTCCCGGCCTGCCGTCTTCACCGCAGCCATCTTGGAGCGGTTATGCGTCGAGCGGGCGATATTGGCTTCGATGATGCCGCGCCGGGGCTTTGGCTCGCCCCAGACCAGCGCCCAATAGGCGCGGGTGAGCTTGCCGTCGCGGCCATGGGCGGCGAATTGCGCGGCAAGGCCCTGATGGGCGCGGTCGGTCTTTGCGACCACGATGAGGCCGCTCGTGTCCTTGTCGAGGCGATGGACGATGCCGGGCCGCTTCTCCCCGCCGATGCCGGAAAGGCTTTCCCCGCAATGGGCGATGAGCGCGTTGACGAGCGTCATGTCCGGGCTGCCCGCCGCCGGATGGACGACGAGGCCGGCGGGCTTCATCACGACGATGAGTTCCTTGTCCTCGTAGACGATGTCGAGCGGGATCGACTGTGCCTGAGGTTTGGCGGGGACAGGCGCGGGCACATTCACGGTGAAGGCGTCGCCGGGTTTCACCTTGTAGGAGGCGTCGACCACGGGGCGCGTCTTGCCGCCGGTCTCCATGGTCACGCGCCTTTCGGCGATCAGGGCCTGAAGCCGGGCGCGCGAGAGCGTGCCTTCGCCTTCGGGCGTCTTGCCCGCCAGCGCGTCGGTGAGATACTTGTCGAGGCGGATGCCGCCCGCTTCGGGAGGCACCGTCAGGGCGTGGCTTTCCCCCTCATCGAGGGTTGGCTCTGCGCTTGGCGATTCTTTCAATGAGGACATCATGTCTGACGATACAGCCGCGCCTCTCTCCGGGGAACCGGCAAAGCCGCCTTTGTCGAACAGCGTCAAGGCCGCGATCCTGATGCTCGTCACCATGGGCCTCGTCCTCGTGGCCGGATTCATTTTCGTGGTCGCGACGGTCGTCAAGCGGAGCAACCATCCCACCGAGCAGACGGGCTTTGCCGGGCGTTTCGGCGTCACGGACATTCATGTCGCGCCGGGCGATGCGGTGAAGAGCGTCACCATGGCGGACGACCGGATTGCCATTCATGTCGGTAGCGACAAGAACGAGGAAATCATCATCGTCAGCCCCAAAACCGGGCTGGAGATCGGTCGGATCAGGCTGCGCCCGTTGAGCGATCTCGCTTCCCGCGAAATTGCGCCGCCCCAAGCCGGGAACTGATGAAGCGCCCGCGCAGGCCTGTCGAACTGGTGATCGCGCGGCGCGCGCGCCTCGTCATCGCGGCGCAAGCGCGGCTGAACTTTCCCGAAGAGTGCTGCGGCCTTCTCGTCGGTAAATTGCGGGCGGGCCGGGCCCGCGTAACGCAGGCTGTCCCGGCCGCGAACGTCGCGCCGCGCGCGCAACGCCGGCGCCGCTTTGAAATCGATCCCGGTGTGCTTTTCGCCGTCCAGCGCGCTCTGCGCGAGGGCGCCGCGAAGCCACATCGCGACGTGGTGCTTGGCTATTTCCACTCGCACCCCCGCGGGAAGCCAGAGCCCTCCGGGGCCGATCTCGCTGGCGCACACGAGCCAGGCTTCGTCATGCTCATCGCCGCGCCGCCGCACAAGGCGGGCGCGGTACCGCTGCGCGCCTGGCTGCGATTGGGGCTTGGCCCGTCGCGCCGATTCCGTCCGCTGAGACTCACGATCGAGCGCTGACGCGCAAAACCGCGCAGCTATCGTCATTTCGGCAATTTTTTGGGGGGAGGGTGCCGCCTGTGCCGGGGGAGGAGGGAGGAGGGCACAGGCGGCAGCTACTGAAAGCCTTCGATCGGGGAGGAGATCGATCGAACTTTCGTGAATCTTGTATCGCGCCTTCATGACAAAATGTCAAAGCCAAAAATGGTGCGGTGCAAAATGTTCCCTCAGCGGACCGGTATCGTCTTGCAAGGCATAAGTCATTGTTATTTATGAAGTTATTTTTATTTTCCGCGAATGTATGAAATACACCCATTTAAAATCTGCGCCCGTTTGCCGCACTGCGTAGATGAAAAATATCCATTTCAGATGCCTCTGCCAGCGTTCCGGGCACCCCTGCTGAAGCGAGTTGAATCGAGACCTTGCCGCTTCGCTGTCCATCGGCTGCCGGTCGCAGGCGATTCCATCGAATTCGGCTTGATCCCATGCCACAACCGTCCTATACGGAGCGCCCGAACCGGCCACGTGTCCCCATCGTCTAGTGGCCCAGGACGTCGCCCTCTCACGGCGAAAACAGGGGTTCGACTCCCCTTGGGGATACCAATCCGCCGCCAAGGCGTTGATCGACCGGCGAGACAGCCTCGATCTTTATGCGGAGTAACTCTGTTGCCGCCAAGGCACAGTTTCCGCTTTTCAAGACGTCGATACCCAAGCAAGGCAATCCCTTTGGAATAGAAAGAAGCCGCCTGCGGTTGTCGCGGAGCCGGTGTGAATTTGCGCTGTGTTTTCCGGCGCAGGTGGCGTGAAAACCGGCGCTAGCGCTAGGAATTTTGACCTAAGTCTGCGCCATCGGCGGGGCGACCACGGTCGTGGTGCGGCGCTCGCGAAGGGGTCCGCGCGCCTGGTGAAACATTACAAAGTCATATGGTTTCAGTATTGAAAGGTCTCAGAATGAACCAATAGCCACCGGTCAATGGGCTTGCAAAGGCCAATGAATGAGGTGAGTTTTTAAGCAGAAATTCACGGTTGATGGAGGGTCGATCGATGCGGAAGCTTCTCGTGGCGATGGGTTTGATGGGTTCGCTCGTCATGGCGGCGCCGGCTCATGCGGCTGAACTCGGACAGATCAGCGGTCCTGGCGCCACATTCATGTGGGGTGGCTTTTATGTCGGCGTGAACGGCGGATATGCCTGGGGCGATCACGAGTGGCCGGAGTTCGACAAGAGCTACAGCGCCGACGGCGCGCTTGCGGGCGTGACCGGCGGTTTCAATATCGACAGCGGTGACTGGATCTTCGGATTCGAGATGGATTACGACTGGACCGACATGGGCGGCGACCAGACGGGCTATCCCTATTACCGCTCGGCGCGTCATGTCAGCACCGACCTCAAGACCTTGGGCACAGCGCGGGTGCGCGCGGGATATGATGTCGGCGAGGCAACGAATCCGCTGTTGCTCTATGTGACGGGTGGTCTGGCCTTCGGCAATGTCGAGGCGACGCTGCAGGAAGTCAGTTGCGGCGATGGTTGCCAGACGAGCAGCAGCACCGACAAGCATGTCCGGTTTGGCTGGACGCTTGGCGCCGGCGCCGAATATGCGTTCGACCAGAACTGGTCCGCCAAGCTCGAATATCTGCACGTCGATCTCGGCGAGGACCGATACACCTTCCACGGAGCCATCTTTGGCAACGGGTCGACGAACATCAAGATCGACGGAATCGACCTTGTGCGCGTCGGTGTGAACTACCTCTTCTAACCGCGCCTCGATTTTCGAAATGCATGACGGCCCCGGTGGAAACACCGGGGCCGTTTTGCATTCGACCGATGTTGGCCTTTTCGCCGCGGTGCTATGTTCATCGCGACAATCGAAGGGCCCGAGCATGGATTTTGAGTCGCTTACCAATGAATACGGCCAGCCCATGGTCGTCGCCTGCGGGCAGTATCGCGACGGGAGGCGCGTCGCCAATCTGAAGCTTGCCGACGCGAAGCTCTCGGCGACGCTGGACGGCAGCTTTCTCTGGATCGGGCTTCATGAGCCCTGCGAGGCGGTGCTGCAGCACATCCAGCATGAGTTCGGCCTTCACCATCTTGCCGTTGAAGATGCCCACCGCGCCCACCAGCGGCCCAAGATCGATGTTTATGACGATGCGATCTTCATTGTCGTGCGCACGGCGCAATTGCATGAGGCCGAGATCGTCTATGGCGAGACGCATATCTTCGTCGGCAGAGGCTATGTCATCACCGTCCGCCACGGCGCGTCGAGTTCCTATGCGGAAGTGCGGCAGCGTTGCGAGCGCGAACCGCGCATGCTGGTGCATGGCGAGGATTACGTGCTTTACGCGCTGCTCGACTTCGTCGCCGATCATTATTTCCCCGTGATCGACCAGATCGTCGAGGAGGTGAACGAGATCGAGGGCCATATCATCGCGCATAGTTTCACGACGCAGGAGATCGACCGGATCTATGAGCTGCGGCGCGAATTGACGACCTTCCGCCGCCGCGTGACGCCGATGCTGGAACTGTGCAATCGGCTGGAGCGCTATGACCTGCCGATGATCGATCGCGAAATTCAGCCCTATTATCGCGACGTATATGACCATGTTACGCAGGTGAACGATTCGATCGACAGCCTGCGGGAATCGCTCCTCGCGGCATATGAAGCGGCGGTGATGATTTCATCCGCGAGCCAGAACGAGGTGACGAAGAAGCTCGCGGGCTGGGCCGCTATCCTCGCCATTCCGACGGCGATCGCCGGAATATACGGCATGAACTTTGAGCACATGCCGGAACTGAAATGGGCTTATGGCTATTTTCTGGTGCTTGGCGCAATGGGCGGCATTTGCGGCTATCTCTACTACCGCTTCCGCAAGTCCGGCTGGATCTGATCTGCGTCAGACGATGAGCGTACTGACGAAGGATGAGCCCATGTTCGTGCAGTCGAACGCGTGGAGGCCGAGTTCCTCCGCCAGCGATTCGAAGCTTGCGATGCCACGCACGGAATTGCCCTTCGCATCCAGGCGCGGCGAATAGGTGGCGATGCCGAGTTGACGGTTCACGACACCGAGAATGCCGCCCGCGACGCCGCTCTTGGCAGGCACGCCGATGTCATAGGCCCAGTGGCCTGCATAGTCGTACATGCCGCAGGTAAACATGACCGCCTGGGTGTTGCGCACTGCGCGCAGCTCGAAGGCTTCAGCGCCGGTTGCGGGGTTCTCACCCATATTGGCGAGCGTTGCGCCCATGCGCGCGAGGTCGCTCGCCGTCACACTGATCGAGCACTGGCGGAAATAGAGATCGAGGGCCTCGTCCGGCGAGCCGGTGAGGGCGCCGTTTGCAAGCAACAGATAGGCGATTGCCCGGTTGCGATGGCCCGTCTCGGCCTCCGAACGATAGACAGACTCGTCAAGCGAGAGAGGCCGTCCGGCCGCGGCCGACAAACGCTCCATCACGAAGTCGAACGCGCCACTGCCCAGCTTTTCGACGAGGATCCCGGCAATGGTGATCGCGCCGGCATTGACCATCGGGTTGAAGGGCCGGTTGGTGCCGGGATTGAAGACGATCGCGTTGAATGCGTCCCCGCTCGGCTCGACGCCCACTCGTTCGAGAACCGCGCCGTGGCCTGCGACCTCAAGCGCGAGGCAGAAAGTGAAGGCCTTGGAGATGGATTGAATGGTGAAAGGGACTTCCGCGTCGCCTGCCGTATAGAGCTTGCCGCCGACCGTGGCTATCGCCAGGCCGAAGTGATCCGGTGAGGCTTTGCTCAGTTCGGGGATATAGCTTGCGACCTCACCTGAATGATTGTCGCTATGCTGCAGCCTGACGTTTTCGAGCAGAATCTCGAATTCGTGACGGCTGCTCAGGCGGCTCTGTGACGCCATTTTCTTTTGCACGGCTCCTTCGTGCGGCCCTTAAATTGGGCAGATGCCTAAGCGGAGTGCTGATCCGGCCTCTCTCGCGCGCAAGATGCACGCAAAGCGGGTCGCCAGTTCCGCGTTATCCCTGCATCGCAAGGAATGCGCCAATCAGACGGGCTCTTGCAGGGCATGTTTCGCGCCGGAACATGGCGCTCCCGGCGTGGGGCGCAGCCTGGCTGCGGGCCGGAGCGCAATCGACGAACGGGCGGGTGCGATAAGCGGGCGTGCCACTAGGAGGTGACGCCGGCCTCGAGCGCCTTGATGCGTTCGGCGAGGATCATCTCGCCGGGAAGACTGTCTTCGTCATCGTCGAAGTCGGTCGGAGCGGTGTTCTCGAATGTCGATGAGAGCGATGCCTTGATGGCGCTGAGTTCCTCGAACCCGGTACCCAACTCCTTGGCGGGAAATGGAGTGAGCTTCGCGACGGCTGGCGCTTGCGCAGCGGGTTCCTGCGGGACGACCGCCGCTTCCGGCGCCGGGGCTGCGACGGCCGCCTGAAGGCCGGTCGCGGACGCGACCTGCTCGAAGGTTTCGGTCATTTCGTGGACGAGCCGCGCCGCCTTCTCTCCGAGCGCCTTCAACTGCTGCTGCACCTCGGCCTGCCGATCGATCTCCGCGCTGCCTGCCGCTTCGAGATTCTTGATGCGCTGCCGCAGCATATCGATCCGGGCCTCCAGCTGGGGGATGGTCCGGCGCAGCGTTTCGGCTTCCTGCTCAGCCGCTTTGCACCCTGCGCGGAGTTCATCGATCTCCCGGCGCCGGGTCTCCGCCTCTGTTGCGGCGGCGACAGCGGCCTGCTCGAGTTCGGCATTGCGGTCGGCAAAGGCGGAGTTGCCCGAAACAAGTTCGGCGATCTTTGCTTCCAGCGCCGAGATGCGTGTTGCCGCTGAAGCCGCTTCTTCATGCGCGCGCTGATCGGCGTTCCGCAGTTCCTGCGTTACGCGCGCCGTTGTCACCGCCACGGCTCTGCGCCGCACGAGCTGGATCGCGATGATCGCGAAGAGCGTCGCGGTCAGGAAGCCGAGTGCAAGGAGCATGAGGCTTTCAACCATGGGGTCCTCTCAGGCAGGGCGGACGAGGCGCTGGCAGGTGTCGAAAACCCTGCCAGAAAATATGGGCCGGTTCTATCGTCGAAACACACGGGTTTGCCGGTCGTGCGGCAAGTGCGTCAGAACGGCAACCATTCGCGGCTCTTGGTGTATTTGAGATAGCCGACCGAAGCGCCAAGCCGCAGACCGACGCCGGAGCGCATGGGCGCGAGGATGACTTTGTCCCGCTGCTGATAATTCACGCCGATGCCGCCCACCAGATAGGCACTGCCTTCGACGCCTGGGAAGCGCTGATAGATCGTCTGCTTGTTGGGCAGGTTGTAGACGAGGGTGAAGACCTTGACGGCGTTTCCGCCGAAGTCCCAACCGGCGCTCGGTCCCTGCCAGAAGACGCGCGCGGTGCCGCCGCGCTTCATGACGAGTGTGCCGGAGCCATAGCGCAGGCCGACGACGATGGCGCCGCTCGCCTCCTCGCCCTTGATGTAGCCGTTGGGCTCGCCGTATTTCTTGAAGACGCTGTGAACCGCGTCGGCCATGCCTTGCGCCGTGCCGCCGAAGACGTCGCCGGCCTCGCGGATGATTTCCTGCTCGCTATAGGTGTCGCGCGACTGGCTGCGGACGGCAGGGGCCTCCTGGTTCGTCTCGGCCGCATGGGCGGGGAGGGAGGAAGTGGCGCTGCCTGCGATCAGCAGGGCGAGACCTGCGGCGAGGGCGCCTCGGCGGTGGCTGCGGGCGGTCGTGGTCATCGTCTCTGGCTCCTCTTCGCGCGGCCGGCTGATTCTCTCTGTCGGAGTTTAGCCGACACAAGGGGGCAGGATCGTGGCGCTTTGGGTCAATAATACGGAAAATGATATTCGTGGGACATGCTGACCGGTGCGCGGCCCCGGATTTCGTGCCGTTTCGACCCGCAAAGGCGGCCATATGGCTGGCACGGCAGTTGCTCAAGGGAGGGTACAGCTTTGCCGCCGCCGACTATCTGGCAGGCGGGGCCGGCGCGGGCACCGAGGGTCGGGGGGCCTTTCGGAGCAGCGCCGGTCGCTCTCATTACAGTCCGTGGCCTCGACAGCACATCGGATGCGGCGCTCCCTTCGGGGGGCGCCGTTTTCTTTTCAGCCGCCAACGACCTCGGCGCCGCCGCGCGCGAGGAAATAGGGGTTGTCGAATCCGCGCCCGGTCTTGCCGTAGAGAAGCGGCGCGCCGTCGAGGAGCGTGACGCTGCCGCCCGCTGCGGCGAGCACGGCATGTCCGGCGGCTGTGTCCCACTCCATCGTGCGGCCATGCCGCGGGTAGAGATCCGCCTCGCCTGCCGCGATCATGCAGAATTTGAGCGAGGAGCCGGCCACCAGAAATTCCTTCACCCGGTAGAGGTTCAGATATTCCTCGGTCTTCTGGTCGCGATGCGTGCGGCTGACGACAACCGTAAGTCCGTCGGCGGCGGGTCGGCGCACGGCTATCCGTCGAGGCGGCGAGGAGCCCGCGATCGGGTCATTCGTATACGGAGAGACGGCCTGCTCATAGGCGGCGCCCGGCCCGTAGGCATAGAAGAGGCGTTCTTTCGCAGGCGCATAGACGACGCCCGCAATGGGCGCGCGATCCTCGACAAGCGCGATGTTGACCGTGAATTCTCCATTCTCGCGCAGGAACTCCTTCGTGCCGTCGAGAGGGTCGACGACGAAGAAGCGCCGCCCGATGGCCGGGATGTGCCCGGCTGCGGCCTGTTCTTCGGCGACGACGGGAATATCCGGCGCGATGCGGGAGAGACCGGCGAGAATGATGCGCTCGGCCTCGTGATCGGCGATGGTGACGGGGCTGCTGTCCTCCTTCACGATCGCTTCGAGCCCGGACTCGTAATACGACATGATGGCCGCGCCCGCCTCGACGGCGAGCCGCCTGAGTTCCAGCGTCAAGGCGGCAAGGTCATGTTCGTCGTTCATTTCATCGTCCCTGGAGTCGAGGCCGGGGCTGGAATCCAGCCTGGCGCGATGGTATCAGCAATATGGGGCTGAAAAGAGAGCGGGGCGATAATCATGAGTGAAGCGAACGACGTGTCGGCGCTTGAGTTGGGAGCGCTGCTATGCAGCCGCGTTTGCCATGACGTGATCAGTCCGGTCGGTGCGATCACCAACGGGCTCGAGGTTCTGGCCGACGACGACGATCCGGAGATGCGCGCCCACGCCATGGAACTCATTACCACGAGCGCGGCGCAGGCGTCGGCGAAGCTGCAATTCGCGCGTCTCGCCTTCGGCGCTGCCGGATCGGCCAGCGCGGAACTCGATCTCGGCGATGCGAAGGCGGTGGCCGAAGGTCTGATGAAGAGCGAAAAGCCGTCGCTCACCTGGGAAGCGCCCCACGCCACCATCGGCAAGGACTATGTGAAGCTTCTGCTTAACATGCTTCTCATAGGTATTTCGTCGATCCCGCGTGGCGGCGAGATTTCGGTCGTGGTTGCGAGCGATATCGCGAAGCCGCGCCTCACCGTCAGGACGAAGGGGCAGGCGGCCCGCGTGCCCGACGAGACGGCGAGGTTCCTCGGCGGCCGTGCGCTTGATACGTTCCTCGATGCGCGCGCGGTTCAGCCCTATTTCACGGGGCTCGTCGCGCGTTCGCTCGGCCTTGCCATTGCGGCAAGGATGGAGGGCGAGGATTTCGTGATCGAGGCGAAAACGGCCGATGCGGCCTGAGGCGATCACCTGAGGTAAAAGAAAAGGGCGCCCCGCAAGAGGCGCCCTTGATCGTTTGAAACCTTCGATGCGTCCGATCAGGCGGTAGCCTGGACGGGCAGCGCGCCTTCCGCGGGATCGCGCAGCACATAGCCGCGTCCCCACACGGTTTCGATGTAGTGGTCTCCACCCGTGGACGCCGCGAGCTTCTTGCGGAGCTTGCAGATGAACACGTCGATGATCTTGAGTTCCGGCTCGTCCATGCCGCCATAGAGATGGTTGAGGAACATCTCCTTGGTGAGCGTCGTGCCCTTGCGGAGCGAGAGCAGCTCCAGCATCTGATATTCCTTGCCGGTCAGATGGACGCGGCTGCCGTCGACTTCCACCGTCTTGGTGTCGAGGTTGACGGTGAGCTTGCCCGTGTTGATGACCGACTGGGAATGGCCCTTGGAGCGGCGCACCACCGCATGGATGCGTGCAACCAGCTCGTCCTTATGGAAGGGCTTGGTCATGTAGTCGTCGGCGCCGAAGCCAAGACCGCGAACCTTGTTCTCGATGCCGGCGAGGCCCGAGAGAATGAGGATCGGAGTCGTCACCTTGCCCAGGCGCAACGCCTTCAGAACCTCATATCCGCTCATGTCCGGCAGGTTAAGGTCGAGAAGGATGATGTCGTAGTCGTAAAGCTTACCGAGATCGACCCCCTCTTCGCCGAGGTCGGTCGTATAAACGTTAAAACCGTCAGACTTGAGCATCAGCTCAATGCTCTGCGCGGTCGCACTGTCGTCTTCGATCAGCAGAACTCGCATGGTCCCCCTCTTCGCAGCGGAGTTTGCCCCCCGCCACTGCGGCCCAAAAATAAATCCACGGTAAGGACGATAACCTGATTTGGTTAATAAAGGTTAACCGGAGTAAAAAAATTTCGGAAAAATTCACCGGTCGGATTAGGTCTTCGTTCAGCACGATTTTTGAGGCGTAAACGGACGAGGCTGAACGGCTGCCGCCCGCAATGGGCGAGGCCGGTTGTAGCAACCGATGAGCGCACTTTCCACCCGGCAAGGTTTACGCAGTCTTAAAGTCTTGGCCCCATCATCAGGCCATCAAGTCGGGAGGAGTCGTTTCTCCCCTGCGGACCTGAATGTGGGAGCCTTAAGAGTGCGGGCCTTGTTGGCGGAAGTCGGCGCTGTCGCCGAAGTCAAACATTATGGGCGGGTCGTCAGCATTCAGGGGCTGATGGTCGAGGTCGCCGGGCCGCTGCATGCCATGGGCGTCGGCAGCCGCCTGAGCGTGTCGAGCCGCACGGGCGCAGATATAGAGTGCGAGGTCGTCGGCTTCCGCGACGGCCGCGCCCTTTGCCTTCCCTTCGGCCAACTTTCCGGCATTGGCGTCGGCTGCAAGGCGGTGGTCGATGCGGAAGAGCCGCATGTCTATCCGTCGAGCGCATGGCTCGGCCGCGTGGTCAACGCCATGGGCGAGCCTATCGACGGCAAGGGTCCGCTGCCGCAGGGTCCGGAGGCCTATCCCTTCCGCAATGCGCCGCCGCCCGCCAATCTTCGCCAGCGCGTGCGCGGCAAGATCGATCTCGGCGTTCGCGCTATGAATACATTCCTATCCGTTTGCCGCGGGCAGCGCATGGGCATCTTCGCCGGGTCCGGCGTCGGCAAGTCGGTGCTTCTCTCGATGCTCGCCCGCAATACGTCGAGCGATGTCGCCGTCATCGGCCTGATCGGCGAACGTGGGCGCGAAGTGCAGGAATTCCTTGAGGACGACCTTGGGCCCGAAGGCCTTGCGCGCTCTGTCGTGGTGGTCGCCACTTCGGACGAGGCCGCGCTGATGCGCCGCCAGGCAGCCTATCTCACGCTGAGCATTGCCGAATATTTCCGCGATCACGACAAGGACGTGCTCTGCATGATGGACAGCGTGACGCGCTTTGCCATGGCGCAGCGCGAGATCGGCCTTTCCGCCGGGGAGCCGCCGACGACCAAGGGCTATACGCCGACCGTATTCGCGGAATTGCCGAAGCTTCTCGAGCGCGCCGGACCGGGCGTGGGCAAGGGCAGCATTTCGGCGATCTTCACCGTTCTCGTCGATGGCGACGACCACAATGAGCCGGTCGCCGACGCCGTGCGCGGCATTCTCGACGGCCATATCGTCATGGAGCGTTCCATCGCCGAGCGTGGGCGCTACCCCGCCATCAATGTTCTGAAGTCGATCTCCCGCACCATGCCCGGCTGCAACTCGGATGAGGAGAATGCGCTCATCCGCCGCGCCCGCGTGCTGATGTCCACTTATGACGACATGGAAGAGCTGATCCGGCTCGGCGCCTATCGGCCCGGCTCCGATCCGCTTGTTGATGAGGCGATTTTCTACCAGCCCGCGCTGGACGCCTTCCTTGGTCAGCAGAAGACCGAAGCGACAGATCTCGCGACGGGCTATGCGATGCTTGAAAACATTCTCGCTCAGAAACCGGCGCCGAGGGAGGCTAATTGATGCGCAATCGTGACTCCCTTATTCGGCTCCACCGCTTTCAGGTGGACGAGAAGCGGCGCCAGGTCGCCGAGCTTGAAGTGATGCTTCAGGAGTTCCGTACGCGCGAGCGCGAACTTGAGGCACAAGTGCTGCTGGAGCAGGAGAAGGCCGGCATTTCGGACGTGGCGCATTTCGCCTATCCGATGTTTGCGAAATCCGTCATCCGTCGCCGCGAGAACATCCTCAACTCGATCCAGGATATCGAACGGCAGCTCGAGGCCGCCAAGGAAGACCTCAGCGGCGCCTTCCGCGAACTCAAGAAATACGAGATTGTGGAGGACAATCGGAAGCTTCGACTGCGCCGCGAGGCGGTTCGTGTCGAGCAAAGGGAGCTCGACGACATCGCGCTGGGCATTCACAGGCGCCGGTAAAGTCCCCGTTCTCTCTTCCCACCCGCGCAGGCTCGGCTAGAATAGCCGCCCGGATTCATCCAGGCGCGGTCATGCTGCATAGCCATGGGCTCATTGCGGATCGTGCGCCTGCAATAAAAGGGCGAACGCTCATGCCTACCTTCGACATCGTTTCCAAGACGGATTTCCAGGAGATCGACAACGCGCTCCAGAACGTGATCCGCGAGATTGCGACGCGCTACGATTTCAAGGGCTCGCATTGCACCATCGAGCGCAAGGATCAGGAAATCACGATCAATGCCGACGATGAGTTGAAGCTGAAGCAGATGCATGAGCTTCTTCAGGGCCATCTTGCGCGCCGGAAGCTCGAATCCGGCATTCTCGACTACAAGGACCCGGAAAAGGCGGCAGGCCAGAGCGTTCGCCAGAAGGTCGCCATCCGCGAGGGCATCGACAAGGATCTCGCCAAGCGCATCGTGAAGGATCTGAAGGCGTCGAACCTGAAGGTGCAGGTTGCCATTCAGGGCGATGAGCTGCGGGTGACCGGCAAGAAGCGCGACGATCTTCAGGCGGCCATTCAATTCCTGAAAGGGCTGCCCATCGAGCAGCCGCTTCAGTTCGAGAATTTCCGCGACTGACCGTCAGCTCCGCAGAACGAGACGGCGCACGAGGTAGATGACGCTGATCGCGACGAAATAGCCGACCAGGCGAATGCCTACGAGCTTCCAGTAGGTGAGGTCGGCGAAGTTCGGCAGCGGGCTTGCGTCATGTGCGATGACGCGGCGGACGATATTGACGGCTTCATGCGACAGCGTCGCGACCGCCGTCCATCCGAGGATCTGCTTGTAGCGGCGCATCAGCCCCGCGGCGATCACCGCGATGACGATGCCCTGCATCGAGTTCACGGTATCGAAGCCCTGGGCCGCGAGTGCGAGCGCCTGGTCGAGATAAACGGAAAGCTGCTGCATTGGTCCCCACCTTTGCCATGCCGGCCTGCCCGGTTGAGGGCGGTTGCCAGTGAACGAAGCGGTGGCAAGCGTGACCCAAAATAGCACAGGGGTCTAGCGTAAACCTGCTGCAGTATTTATTCGTGTGCGTCGCAAAATACTCATGCGCCGCGTTGCAGCATTTCCTTCGGCGCCGGTTGGGGCACCGAAAAGATGAGATCGCGTGCGAGCTTTCGCACGGCTTCGCTCGCCTTGGCCTGCGGATGGCGGAAGAGGATCGGTGTCTGGTGACGAATGGCGTCGCGCACCATGTCGTCGCGCGGAATGAACCCGGCAAAGGGCGGATTGATCCCCAGGAAGTTGCGGCAGGCATTTGTCAGCGCCGCATGCGTGCGCCAGGCATGTTCGCGGTCGTTGGCCATGTTGACGACGACGCGGATGTCGGCCTTCGGGTCCTGTTGCGACAGAAGCTTTATGAAGGCATAAGCGTCGGTGAGAGAAGTCGGCTCGTCGGTGACGACGACGAGTGTCGTGCTGCCCGGCATGCAGAGCGTCAGCACCGACTGGTCGAGGCCCGCCGCGAGATCTGTGATGATATGGGCATAGCGCGACGACAATGCCGCGAGCGTGCGGGCGATGCCGGAAATCTCGGATTTGCCGAGCGCGCTTAACACGCCGGAGCCGGACTTGCCCGCCAGCACGTCGAATTTGACACCGCCCGCAGCGCCCGAAACCGACGGAATCTCGTAGCTCGTGATCGCTTCGTCGAGCCGCGCCCGGCCGGCAATGACCGACCCCAGATCGCGATGTGGCGAGAGGCCGAGTTGCACGTCGACATTGGCAAGGCCGATATCGCCGTCAAAGAGAAGAACGCTTCGGCCGAGACCGGCGAGCGCCTCTGCGAGTGTCACGGAAAGCCATGTCTTGCCGACTCCTCCCTTGCCGGAGGCGATCTGGATCATGCGCGGGCTGGCCATCGGGTTCGTCCTGACTGCTGCTATACGGCGGCGAGAGATTGGGTTTCGGAGCGCATTTCATGCGCGCCGAGAATGAGACGCGCGCAGACCAGCGGGCTCATGCTGGCAAGGCCCCGCGCGAGATATGGCGTGACGCTCAGCTGGGCGAGTGCAAGACCGGCGCTGTCAGCGGCGGCGAGCACTGCGCCGAGACGGCGCGATATGTCGAGCTGCGTCGCGATGAGGCGCGTCACGCCGAGCCGGGCGAATTCATTGGCGGCCTCGCTTGAGACCACCGCATCGGTCGCGGCGGAAAGAACGATCACCGGCTCGACCCCGGCGGCGATACGGCCACCTTCGACGATGCGCTTCAGCATGGTGAAATCGCTGCGGTCGAAGGGGTTGATGCTGGTCGTGTCGATGAAGCAGGGAGAGCCTTCGACGCGGGCGTCGAGCAACACGGACAGCGTGTCGAGATCGGCTGCGGGACGGACTGTCAGGTCCAGCAGCTTGCCATAGGCATCCGATTGCGCGGCGGCGCCGGCGCGCGCTGCATCGGTCGTGATGAGATCGGCCTTCGTGCCGCTGATGAGCGCATTGGCGGCAAGCTTCGCCATGGTGACGGTCTTGCCCGACCCCGGCAGGCCGACGAGCATGATCGGAGCCTTGGGCCGCGTTGTTACGGGTTCGAAGGTGAAGCGCGTTTCGAGCGCACGGGCGAGAGCCGCCAGCGCATCGTCGCTTCCGAGCGCCGCCGCCGCCGCGACGAGCGCATCGCGCAAGGGATTGGGCACTGCATGCCTGTCGAGCGCCGAAGCGATCAGCGTTTCATCGAAGGGGATGCCGGAATGGATCGGCGCCGGGGACGCATTCTTTGGCTTTCCCGCAGAGGTGGATCTTGGCGTCTCGCGCAGGCGATCGCGCAGCATCTGTTCGAGCGAAGCTTCGATGTTCGGTGGCGTGGCCGCGGGCTCGTCGCATGGGGCGGCGGGCATGCGTGTCTCGACCGCCGCCGTGACTTCCATGCGGCCCGCATCGTTCACATAGCTCGAAACGATGATCGCGTCGGAGCCGAGTTCACGGCGCACCTGATCGATGGCCTCCGCCATATCCGCCGCGATGAAGGTTCTCAGACGCACGCTTTATTCTCCGGCGGACAACGGCTCAGACCGACCCCAGCGTGCGCAGCTTGATGCGCGGATGGATTTCGTTCTGCGACATGACGAAGGTCTGGGGCCGGAAGCGTTCGACGATGGAGCGCACATAGGGCCTGACGCCGGGGCTCGTCAGGAGCACCGGAACCTCGCCCGCGCGGCCGGCTTCCTCGAACATTTCGCGGACCGTGCCGATGAACTCCTGAAGCTTCGAGGGCTGCATGGCGAGCTGCTTCTCGTCGCCCTGACCAACCAGCGATTCCGCGAAGGACTGTTCCCAGCGCGGCGAGAGCGTGAGGAGCGGCAGCGTGTTGTTGCCGTCGAGATGCGACGCGCAGATCTGGCGGGCGAGGCGCGCGCGGACATGCTCGGTAATGAGGTTGAGGCTCTGCGTGTGACCGACGGCCTCCGCAATGCCTTCCATGATCGTCGGCAGGTCGCGGATCGAGATGCGCTCGTTGAGGAGGGTCTGCAGCACGCGCTGAATGCCGGTGACGGTGATCTGCGTCGGCACGATGTCGTCGACGAGCTTCTTGTGCTCCTTGCCGAGTTCGTCGATGAGCTTCTGCACCTCCGCATAGGAGAGCAGGTCGGCCATGTTGTCGCGAATGATCTCCGTGAGGTGTGTGGTGAGCACCGTCGGCGCATCGACGACCGTATAGCCGCGGAATGCCGCTTCCTCGCGCAGGTTCTCGTCGATCCAGGTGGCGGGGAGGCCAAAGGCCGGTTCCGTCGTATGGAGACCGGGAAGGTCGATGCGGCCGCCATGCGGATCCATGACCAGGAGCTGGTTCGCATAGACGTCGCCGTGGCCCGCTTCCACTTCCTTGACGCGGATCGAATAGGAATTCGCTTCGAGCTGCACATTGTCGAGGATGCGGACGGAGGGCATGACGAAGCCCATGTCCGTCGCGAGCTGACGGCGCAGCGCCTTGATCTGGTCCGTGAGCTTCTGGTGATCCTTGCCGTTGATGAGCGGGAGGAGCGCATAGCCGATCTCGAGGCGCAGCTCGTCCATCTTGAGAGCGCTGCTGATGGGCTCCTCGGCGACAGGTGCCGCCTGCGCTTCGGTGGCTTCGGCCTCTACCTGTGCGGCAGCCTTGGTCCTGCGGGCCTTCGTGACGTAGTAGGCGAGGCTGCCCGTGCTGCCCGCGAGCAGCAGGAAGGGGATGGCCGGAAGGCCAGGCAGAAGCGCCATCGCGCCCATGACGACCGACGACATGCCGAGCGCCTGCGGATAGCCGGAAAGCTGATCGAAGAGAGCCTGATCGGCGGCGCCTTCGACGCCTGCCTTGGAAACGAGAAGACCGGCCGCCGTCGAAACGATCAGCGCCGGAATCTGGCTGACGAGACCGTCGCCGACGGTCAGGATCGTATAGGTATGCGCGGCGTCGGCGAAGCTCAGGCCGTTCTGCGCGACGCCGACGATGATGCCGCCGACGACGTTGATGAAGGTGATGAGCAGACCGGCGACGGCGTCGCCGCGCACGAACTTCGAAGCACCGTCCATCGCGCCGAAGAAGGCGCTTTCATTTTCGAGGTCGGTGCGGCGCTTGCGCGCGACCTTCTCATCGATGAGACCGGCGGAGAGATCGGCGTCGATCGCCATCTGCTTGCCGGGCATGGCGTCGAGGGTGAAGCGCGCCGCGACTTCGGCGATACGGCCCGAACCCTTGGTGATGACGACGAAGTTCACGATCACCAGGATTGCGAAGACGATCACGCCGATAACGAAATTGCCCTGCATCACGAAGTGGCCGAAGGCCTCGATGACCTTGCCCGCCGCATCCGTGCCGCCATGACCTTGCGAGAGAATGAGGCGCGTCGAGGCGAGGTTGAGCGCAAGCCGCAGCATCGTCGAAATGAGAAGAACGGTCGGGAAGGCGCTGAACTCGAGCGGCTTCTGAATGAAGAGAGCCGTCATCAGCACGAGCACCGAGAAGGTGATCGAGATGGCGAGAGAGAAGTCGAGCAGGAAGGACGGCATCGGCAGGATGAGGACGACGATGATCGTCATCACGCCTGCCGCGAGCGCGAGGTCGCCGCGCTTGGCGAAATTCTCCAGCACACCCCTGGGCGTAAGCCCCGGGAAGCCGAAGCCGCTCAGCGGTCCACCCGTCTTGCCGTTAGCCACGCTCGCATCGCTCATCGAAGATTACTCCAGGGCTCTTGCCGCAGTCGTTATTGGTTCAGCCGAAGCTGACGCGCGCCTCGCCGCCCGGCATCGGAACGGCGACGCCGGCATCGCTGTATTCCTTCAGCTTGTTGCGAAGCGTCCGGATCGAGATGCCGAGGATGTTCGCGGCATGGGTGCGGTTGCCGAGGCAATGGCCGAGGGTCTGGAGGATGAGATCCTGTTCGACTTCCGCGACCGTGCGCCCGATGAAGGCGCGGCTTGCCGCATCGGCCGCCATCGCGGCCTTCTGCGCGACGCCGAGCGTGGGCGCGGCTTCGTCGAGACGCGAACCGTCGGGAAGGCGGATCGCCTCGACATCGATTTCGGGGCCGGTGGCGAGAAGCGTGGCCCGGTGCATCGTGTTCTCAAGCTCGCGAACATTGCCCGTCCAGCCGTGGCGGGTAAGGAAGCTGCGGGCTTCGGCGGAAATGGGCTTCGTCGGAAGGCCGTTCGCCTTGGCGTAGCGTTCGGCGAAGTGCTCGGCCAGCGCCAGAATGTCAGCCGGACGCTCGCGCAGCGGCGGCAGCTTCAGGTTGACGACATTGAGGCGGTAGAAGAGGTCTTCGCGGAAGCGGCCCGCGCGCGCATCGCCCTGCAGGTCGCGGTTCGAGGTCGCGATGATGCGGATGTTGACCTTGACCGGCGCCTTGCCACCGACGCGGTCGATTTCGCGCTCCTGAATGGCGCGGAGGAGCTTCGCCTGGAGGCGCAGGTCCATCTCGCTGATTTCGTCGAGAAGCAGCGTGCCGCCATCGGCTTCTTCGAACTTGCCGATACGGCGGGCAACGGCTCCGGTGAAGGCGCCCTTCTCATGGCCGAAGAGTTCGGACTCGAGGAGGTTTTCCGGGATCGCGGCGCAGTTGACCGAAATGAAAGGCTTGTCGCGGCGCAGCGACCGGCGGTGCAGATAGCGCGCCATCACTTCCTTGCCGGTGCCGGACTCGCCGGTGATGAGGATGCTGGCATCCGACGGCGCGACCTGATCGGCGAGGCGGATCATGTCGCCCATCTTCGGATCCTTGAAGATGAGGGCGTGGCCGTCATCGGCGACGGCGGCGAGCACAGCGGCAATGAGCTCGGCATCCGGCGGCAGCGGGATATATTCCTTCGCACCCGCGCGGATGGCGTTGACGGCGGCGCGCGCGTCGGTGTCGACGCCGCAAGCCACGACCGGCACGCAGATATGTTCGTTCTGAAGCTGGACGATGAGTTCCGCGATGTCGCAACCCACGTCGACCATCAGCAGATCGGCACCGCGTCCGGCACGCAGCGTGTCGAGCGCCTGCGCGGTCGTTTCGGTGTGGGTGACCTTGGCGCCTTTCGCCATCGCCATCTTGGTGGCGGTGGAAAGCTGGCCGTTCAGGGTTCCGACGATCAGAAGGCGCATCTGCGGCACTCCTCTTCTTTCTTATGCTCTAACGCGAATTGAATTCAGTGCGGCGCGGATCAGTTCGCGGCGCCCTTTACGATTTCCGTCATGGTGACGCCAAGCCGGTCGTCGACGACGACGACCTCGCCGCGTGCCACGAGCCGGTCGTTGACGTAGATGTCGATCGCCTCGCCGACCTTGCGGTCCAGCTCGACAATGGTGCCGCGACCGAGCTTCAGCAGGTTCGAGACTTCCATATGCGTCTTGCCGAGCACGGCGGAGACGTTCACGGGAACGTCGAAGACGGCTTCGAGGTCATGCGCCATGCGCACGCGGTCGCCATCGTCTTCGCCTGAATTTTCGAGCTCCGCGGAAAGCGGTTCGGCGCTTGCGAGGTCGGGCAGTGCGATTTCGTCGTCTTGGTCAGCCATTTTGAGCTCCTAGCTCTCAGAAATTCGTGTGACGCGTCTCGGACATGGCGAGACTGTTGTCGGCGCGGGGGGCACCGAGACTCTCCACGTAGCGGGCGATGGTTTCGGAAATTTCGGCTTCGATGTCGGCGTGAGAGCGGACGACGCCGCCATCCGCCCATTCGACCACGCAGTCGCCTTCGGCGACGTCGTTCTGACCGAGCAGGATGATGCGGCCTGAAAGCCCGCGTTCGAGTGCCATGCGGTCGACGATTTCCTTAAGCCGCTCGACCAGCGTGTCGGCAACGCGAAGAACGATGTGCGGCTCGCGGTTGAGATGGGTCAGGCAGTCGCGCAGAACACCCTCGATTTCGGCCTGGGGGCGGCTGGCGACGAGGGCGGGCGCGAGCTTGCGGGCGGCCGTGAAGGCGAGGGTCGCGGCTTCGGCGCGCGAACTGGCCGTTCCCGCATGAAGCGCATTGAGAAGGCTCGCGGCATTGTTCGCGAAATTCTGCATGGCGGCGCCGATCTCGTGTTCAGCGCGAGCGGTGGCTTCCGACTGGCCGGCGACGAAGCCCGACGCATAGCCCTCGGCGCGCGCACGTTCGATGTCCTCCGCGGTGAAGACGGGGGCAGACGGCTGGACGCGCGGCACCGACACCGTCTCGTCGGTGTCGAAGCGCGTGTCGAAGGTGAATTTTACTGCCTGCTTCATCATCATCTGTGTCTATCGAGAGGTTGGCGCGGTGGGCGTCAGTAGATCAGCTCGTCTTCTTCCTTGTTCTCGGAGATCAGGATTTCGCCCTTCTGAGCAAGATCCTTCGCGATGTTCACCATCGTCATCTGCGCGTCGTCCACGTCCTTCAGGCGCACGGGGCCCATGAGCTCCATGTCCTCGCGGAGGATCTTGCCGGCGCGTTCGGACATGTTGGCGAAGAAGAGATCGCGCAGCGCATCCGACGAGCCCTTGAGCGCGACGGCGAGCTTGTTCTTGTCGACCGCGCGCAGCAGCGTCTGCACGGAACCCGGATCGAGCTTGCCGAGATCCTCGAAGGTGAACATCAGCGCCTTGATCTTCTCGGCGGACTCGCGGCTGCGTTCTTCCAGCGCGGCGAGGAAGCGGCCTTCGGTCTGACGATCGAAATTGTTGAAGATTTCGGCCATCAGCTCATGTGCGTCGCGGCGATTGGTGCGCGACAGGTTCGACATGAATTCCGAGCGCAGCGTCTGTTCGACCTTGTCGAGAATATCCTTCTGCACCGCTTCCATGCGAAGCATGCGCGTCACCACTTCGAGTGCGAAGTCTTCCGGCAGATGCACCAGAACGCGGGCGGCATGATCCGCCTTCACCTTGGACAAAACCACGGCGACGGTCTGCGGATATTCGTTCTTGAGATAACTCGCGAGCACCTGCTCGTTCACGTTGCCGAGCTTTTCCCACATGGTCCGGCCGGCGGGGCCGCGAATTTCATCCATGACCGAATTGACGCGATCTTCGGGCAGGAACTTCGCGAGCAGGCGCTCGGTCGATTCATAGGAGCCGATCAGCGCGCCGGTGCCGGACATCTTGGAGGCGAATTCGACGAGCAGCTTTTCGACAGTCCCGGCCTGGACGGTGCCGAGCGTCGACATGATCTGGGACATTTCCCGGATTTCGTCGTCGTCGAACATCTCCCAGAGCGAGGCGGCATCATCCGCGCCGAGCGCGAGCATGAAGATCGCCGCCTTCTGCGGGCCGGTCATGGCCTTGTCGTCCTGTTTTTTCGGTGCGGTTGCCACGGACTTCGTTCCTTACGCGGTTTCGTGCAGCCAGCTGCGGAGAATGGAGATGGATTCATCAGGATGGTCGGTGACGAGTTCGCCGATCTTCTTGACGGAAGAGTGCTTCACTTTTCCAGCGACCTGCGCGATGTCGATCATCGCATCGGTGCCGAGCGCTTCCTGCGTTGCGCCGTCCATCAGCGCGCGGGAGATATCGTCGCCCGAAAACATGCCGTCCGGTGCGGGCAGGGCGGCGGCGGCGCCGGCGGAAGGGCTGGCGCCGAGCGCGGGAACGACGACATGTCCGGCGTTCGCCGCAAGGCCGCCGAGCATCGGGCGGATGACAAAGAACATGGCGATGATGGCGAGGATGGCGAGCACACCGAGTTCGCCGATGCGCATGTAGTCGGCCTTGGTGAGGCCGAGGAAGGGTTCCGCAACCGGCGCCGCCGCGGGCTCCAGAGCGGCAGTTTCAGCGAACTGGAGATTGACCACTTCGACCTGATCGCCACGGGCTTCGTCGTAGCCGATGGCCGACTTCACCAGCGCCTGAATCTTTGCGATCTCCTGGTCGGAACGCGGCGCGTAGAGCTGCTTGCCGTCCGCGCCCTTCGCATAGACGCCGTCGACCAGAACGGCCACGGAGACGCGCTTCACGCGGCCCGGTTCGAGCGTCTCGGTCTTGGTCGTGCGCGAGATCTCGTAGTTGACGGTCTCCTCGTTGCGGTTCGAGGTCTGCTGCGAGGTCATCCCCTGATCCTGCGAGCCGCCGAGATTGGCGTTGGGGAGATTGTTCCCGACCGATACCGACTGCGCCTGCTTGCCGTCGGTGTTGTTGGAGGCGTCCGTGACCGTCTGCGTCGAGCGCACGACCTGACCGTTCGGATCGAAGAGATCCGAGGTCTGGGTCACGCGGTTGTAATCCATCTGCGCGGTCACTTCGACGCGCGCCTTATCCTGGCCCACGACGCGCTGAATGATGTCCTCGACATGAGTGCGAAGGCGGTTCTCATAGGCGGCGCGCTGTTCTTCCACGGTCGCGGTGATCATCGACTGGCCGTCGTCGCCCGTGCCGCTCGCGAGCAGCGTGCCGCGTTCGTCGACGATCGACACATGGCCGGGCGTCAGGCCTTCCACGGCGGCGGCGACGAGCTGCTGGATCGCCTTGACCTGCTGAACGGCGAGCGTGCCGCGCACCTTGAGAACGATCGAGGCCGAGGGGGCGCGCTTGTCATGCGAGAAAAGTTCACGCTCAGGCATGACGAGATGCACACGCACGCCCTCGATACCCTCGATCGAGCGGATCGTGCGGGAGAGTTCGCCCTCGAGAGCGCGAAGGTGATTGATGTTCTGGAGGAAATTCGTCGTGCCGAGCGCATCGGCATTGTCGAAGATTTCGTAGCCGACGGTGCCGCCGGAGGGCAGACCCTTGGACGCGAGCGCCATGCGGAGCTTCAGGACCTGGCTTTCCGGCACATAGATCATGTTGCCTTCGCCGCGAAGCTCATAAGGCACCTTCTGGGCGTCGAGCGCCTCGCCGATCTTGCCCGCGTCTTCCTGAGCGACGTCCGAGTAAAGCAGCGCCATCGGTTCGGTCGACATGCGCAGGCCGATATAGGCGAAGAAGCCGAGCAATGAGAGCGCGACGACGCCAAGCGTCGCAAGCCGTACCACTCCCAGCGATTTCAGAAGATTCGAGAATCCGCCCACGACCCACCTCAAGTGTCACCGCCCCGAAGCGCCCGCCCGTTCCTTGGACATGCGTCGATGCAAGACATCAGGTTTTCGGCAAATTCTTTGCCCCCCGAGACCCGCGCCCATTTGCCCATGCGGATCCCGATCCCGTGCCGGTAGGTAAAAATTACCGCCCATAAGCTAAACAGATGCTTAACGCGCCCGGCAAAATTTGCCGGTCAGCGGTTGCGGGGGGAGGAAAGGGGAGAACAAAACGAAAAACGCCGGCGAAGGAAACCTTCACCGGCGCGTTCGTGAGAGCGAATATGTGGCAATCCGCAGGGCTACTGCCTGTATTGCTGGACGCGCGTGGCGCGCAGTCCGGCGAGGCCGTGGCGCTCGATGGAGCGCTGCCAACTCAGAAACTCCTCGACCGTCAGCGTGTAGCGCCTGCAGGCGTCATCGAGGCTGATGAGCCCCCCGCGGACGGCGGCCACGACTTCCGCCTTGCGGCGAATGACCCATCGCTTCGTGTCCGGTGGCGGCAAATCAGCCACGGTGAGCGGGCTCCCGTCCGGCCCAATCACGTAGTTGATCTTGTGCGTGTACTGCTCGCTCATCGAACAGGTTCTCCGTGCTCGTTACTAAGAGGCACCCTATCGGAACCCGTTTAAGAAACGCCTAAGTCGCATGGTAAAAATGGGCAAAAATCAAAGGCTTAGGTGTGTCGTTGCGGGACGTTTGGATCAGGATGGGTTCAATACGGCGGTAATATTGCCGTAGTCGATCTGAGCGCCGTTGACGGTGACCTTCGGGGTGCCGTTGCTGAAGTCGACGGCTGTCACCTTTCCCGTAATCGAGGTCGAGGAGGCGACCGCGACGCCGGAGGCGTCGGCCGCGGTGAGGCTGATGTAATAGGTGCCGTCCGGCTGGGCCGCGCCCGAGCTGTCCTTGCCGTCCCAGGTAAATGTGTTGTCGCCCTCCTTGCCGGTCGTCGTGGTCGTGTAGACCGTCGTGCCGGTCGAATTGACGATGCTGATCTTGACGGCCGGGGCGTCGCTGGCGAGCTTGTAACCCCAGTTGGCCGAACCGTTGGAGAGTGCGGCGCCCGTGCCGGTGGCGGAAACCTGCTTGCCCAGAAGATTGACCGCGAAGGTCGCGTTCTGGTTGCCGACGGTCGAGATCAGCGTTTCGAGGTTCTTGTTGGCCTGAATCTGCTGTTCGACGCTCGAATATTGAACGAGCTGCGTCGTGAACTCCGACGACTTCATCGGGTTGGTGGGATCCTGGTTCTTGAGCTGCGTGGTCAGCAGCGTCAGAAACATGTTGTAGTTGCTGGACAGGGCCGAGGAGGCGGCGCCCGCCTTGCTCGTCGTGGCGGCGGCCGCAGCTGCGGCGGCCTGCGAGGCGGCGACGGATTCAACGCTCATGGTTACGCTCCTTCTCGCTCAGACGCGGATGTCGACGCCGCCCGAAGCGGACAGGTTGAGGTTGTAGATCGGGCCGCTGCTGGCTGTGGTCTCCTCGACCGGGGCGATTTCCGAACCGCTGCCGCCACCGCTATTGCCGGCTGATCCCTGCGCATTGCCGCCTGCATTCTGGTCGCGCAGCGAAAAGCTCAGGCTATCCGAATTGGCCTGAAGCCCGGCATCGGTGAGCGCCTGCTGCAGGGCGCGCTGGTCGCGCTGGAGCAGATCGAGCGTCTGCGCGCTCTCGACGGTCAGATGCGCGGCGACGTGCCCGTCGCGCTGGACCTCCATCCGCACATCGATACGGCCGAGTTCCGGCGGGTCGAGGCGAATGTCGAAGCGGTTGATGCCCTTCTGCACATTGCGGGCGATCTGAAGGGCAATGGCCATGGACGGCACGATGCTGGGCGTGGTCTGGCCCGGCAGCGTGCCGATGCGGATCGTCGCGTTGCTGGCGTTGGACTGTTGCGGGGTGTTCGCGCCCTGAACATCGGAGAGCTGCGCGGCGAGCGCCCCGCTGGTGGCGGAGATTGGCTGCGTGCCGGCGTTGTCTGAACCCGTATTCGTGGCGGCCGTCATGTTTGGGGCGGCCGGTGCCGCGGCGACGGCCTGGGGGTTGGTCGCCTGTGCGGGCGCCGGCTGTGCGCCTTGCGCGGCTGCCTGACGGTCGGCGGATTTGTCGGCCATCGAGGCGGCGGCCTGATGGCCCAGACCTTCGAGCTTGGATTTGACGGCGAGGTCTGTCTCGCTGCCGGTCGCGCCTGCGTCTCCGCTCGCATCCGGCTGCGCGTCGCCCATGGCGGACTGCGCGGCGGCCTCCGCGAGCGTGCTGTGCTCGGGAGCCGCTGGCTGCTGCGTGGTCGCCGCATTCGACGCGGCGGCGGCGACTTCTGTCGATACCGGCGCCGCATTCGAGGCAGGGGTCTGCCTCAGGGGTGCAGGTTGCGCCATGAGAAGAGCGGCGAGGGAAGTGTCATTGGCCTGGTCTGGAGCCTTGTTCTTTTCCTCGGCCTCGTCGTCATGCGGTTTCGCTTCCTTGCCCGCCTCGCCGGTGCTGGCAGCCCGTGCGTCGGCAAGCCCGGCTTCGATGGCGGTAGTCGTCGTTTCCGCGTCCGATGCCGTGGGAGTTGCAGCCTCTGTGCCGGCCGTTGCGGCGGCGTTTGCATCCGCGGCGGCCGCTTCGTCGGCGGTCGTCGAGGCTGTGGTGGGCGTAACGGTCGCGTCGGCCGAGGCAGTCGAGGCGGTGGCCGGGTTTGCGTCCTCGCCCGCGTTCGAGGGCGACCGGCTGTCCTGCGCCGAGGCCTTGGCCGTGTCGGCGCTGTCGCGTTGGCGCTGGTCGTCCCGCCGCTCCGCGGCGCGCGCCGCCGGTGTGTCCGTCGCATCGAGATGCTGCTCGAAAGCGCCCGAATTGTCGTTCGTACGGGAGGCCGCAGGTATCAGCGTGGCTGGATCGACCTGTGCGATACGAAGATTGATGGCAGACGGCAGACCCATGGCGCCTCGCTACAAAAGAATTTTTCTCCGCGCCTCTGGTAGCAAGGGGTAGGCCACAATAAATATCTTTGAAAATCAGTGAGTTGGGCCCTCCCGGCATCCTCCGCCGGGGGCTCGTTTCTGCCGCTGCGGCAGTTTTTGCCGGGGCTCGAGCGGAAGACGGGGCGCCCTTGCCCTTCTGGGCGGGGCTCCTATGATGCCGCCTCTTTATAGACGCCCCTGTTTGGATGAGTTCTGGCGGCAAGACGAAACCATGCGCAAGCCCTTCGACGAAACGACCGGCCTGAACAGCCTCGACCTCCCGGGACGGCCCGAGGAGACGAGGGTGGTCGTCGCCATGTCGGGCGGCGTGGATTCGTCGGTGACGGCCGCGCTGCTCAAGGAGCAGGGCTACGACGTCGTCGGCATCACGCTCCAGCTCTACGATCATGGCGAGGCGGTGAAGCGCAAGGGCGCCTGCTGCGCCGGTCAGGACATTCACGACGCGCGCCGTGTGGCGGAGTTGATCGGCATTCCGCATTACGTGCTCGACTATGAAGAGCGTTTCCGCCGCTCGGTGATGGAGGATTTCGCCTCCTCCTATGCGGCGGGCGAGACGCCCATTCCCTGTGTCCGCTGCAACGAGCGCGTGAAGTTCCGCGACATGCTCGAAACGGCCCGCGATCTCGGTGCGGCGGCGCTCGCCACCGGTCACTATATTACGAGCCGGCAGGGGCCGAATGGCCGCGAGCTCCATCGACCGGCCGATCTGGACCGCGACCAGAGTTATTTCCTCTTTACGACCACGCGCGAACAGCTTGAATTCCTGCGCTTCCCGCTGGGCGATCTGACGAAGCCGGAGACTCGCGCGCTGGCGGAGCGCATGTCGCTGCCCGTCGCGCAGAAGCCCGACAGCCAGGACATCTGCTTCGTCCCGGCAGGGCGCTACACGACCATCATCGAGCGGCTGAAGCCCGGTTCGGGCGAAGAGGGCGACATCGTCGATCTCGAAGGACGCGTGCTCGGCCGCCACAAGGGCATCATCAACTACACGATCGGCCAGCGGCGGGGCCTCGGCCTTGGCGCGAGTGAGCCGGAGGCGCAGCCGCTTTTCGTGGTGAAGCTCGACCCCGCGCGGCGGCAGGTCATTGTCGGCCCGAAATCGGCGCTGGAGACGAAGCGGCTGATCCTGCGCGAGGTGAACTGGCTGGGCGACGGCGCATTCGAGGCGCTCCCGGCCGAGGGCATCGACATTATGGTGCGGGTACGTTCGAGCGGCGGCACGGCGCCGGCACGCCTGCGACCGCTGGCGAAGGGTGCCGAAGTCATCTTTGCCGAGGGGCAGGATGGCGTGGCGCCCGGCCAGGCCTGCGTCTTCTATGATTCTGTTGAGCCGAGCCGTGTTCTGGGCGGCGGCTTTATTGCCGAAGCGCTGCGGCAGGGCGCCGAGCCGGGGGGCGACGCCCGCGTCATGGCCGCGCAGTGAGGGGAATGCGGGGCCTTCCGCCCTCATCGACCGCAATTCGGCCCCAATCGAGCGGAATAAAACTCTTGCGACACATAGCTTTGCGACCCCAAATTAGGGGCGACGAACAGAAGGTGGGGATTTCAAGTTGAACGGCATTGCCCGCATCGACGAACAGTCGGTCCTGAAGGCCTATGCGCGCTGGGCGCCGGTTTACGATTGGTCGTTTGGAGCAATCGCGGATTTCGGACGCAAACGCGCCATCAACGCCATCAATCAGCGTGAAGGCAAGCTGCTCGAAGTGGGTGTCGGTACTGGCGCCGCTCTGCCGAACTATGCGCCCCATCTCACCATCACGGGCATCGACCTTTCGCCGGACATGCTGCGCAAGGCGCGCAACCGCGTTCGCCAGCGCAAGCTGAAGAACATTGCCGGTCTCTACGAAATGGACGCGTCGGAGCTGCGGTTCGACGATGAATCCTTCGATACGGTTGTCGCCATGTATGTGATGACGGTGGTGCCCGACCCGGTGAAGGTGCTGGCGGAGCTTGAGCGCGTCTGCAAGCCGGGCGGCGAGGTCGTCATCGTCAATCATTTCGCCCAGGATCACGGCATTCGCGGCATGGTCGAGCGCTGGATGACGCCTGCGGCACGGGCTCTCGGCTGGCATCCCGATTTTCGCATCGAGACCATCACCCATATGACCAAGCTCGATCTCATCGAGACGCGGTTGCTGCAGCCGATGGGCCTTTTCACCATGCTGCGCTTCAGAAAGCCGGCCCCGGGTGAAAAGACCTGCGCCTCGACGGGCGAGGGCGCCTGCTGCTGCGGCTGAATCCGGCCTTTTTCGTAATGTTTTTGCGCTGCGGCCGGCGGCCTGCTTGACAGGCTTTCCGCTGGCACCTTATATCCGGGTCTCTTTCGAGGCGGGCCCAACAGGCCCATGCCCCGGCCCCCAAAAGGGGCCAATCTTGGGGCGGAGTAGCTCAGCTGGCTAGAGCAGCGGAATCATAATCCGCGTGTCGGGGGTTCGAGTCCCTCCTCCGCTACCAAAAAATCCCCAGGTCTGTAAGAATTCGCCGAGGTTGCGTTGCGTGCTCGGTTGCGGGGCTTTTCCATCTAAGCCACTCACACGGCGTTGACCGGCATCGAAGAGCTGGTGCGGCGAGGCATGGCCGGCCCTGTAGCGTCGATCACACCTTCCAGTTCCGTCGATCTGCAAAGACGAGGTCGGACAATGCCGCGAACAGTCAAGGTGCCGCCGGAGTTCGAGGCAATCTTCGAGAGGGCGGAAGAGCAGTTCAGCCGATTTTTTCAGAATTGGCGAAGAGACCCGACCAAAGGCACCGTTGAGGTGTCGGGGGAGAGGTTTGTGCTCGTTCGGGGGGCCGCGCTTTCCATCGAATTCTTCGACTTCATAAGGCGTCTCTTCGGACAGTCGGAGAGAGAGGCCGTCAGCATGGCGAGTCAGGTGCTGTTCGATCTTGCGCACGCACTTGGCAAGGCAGACGCCGAGCATTTTCACCGAATGATGGGCCTGACCGACCCGCTCAGCAAACTTTCCGCCGGCCCTGTGTACTTCGCCAATGCAGGCTGGGCCTTCGTCGACTTGCATGAGCAATCGAACCCGACTCCTGACGAGAACTTCTACCTGCTCCACGACCATCCTTATTCCTTCGAGGCCGACGCCTGGATTCGCGCCGGCAGGCGCAGCGACTTCGCCGTGTGCCACATGAACGCCGGCTACTCCTCGGGATGGTGCGAAGAAAGTTTCGGGCTGCCATTGGTCACGACCGAAATTTCATGCCGGGCAAAGGGCGACGATATGTGTCGCTTCATCATGGCTCCGCCTCACAGGATCGACGGGCATGTTGAGCGATATCTCGGCCATCCACTCAACGGAACGAAGAAGATTCCCAGCGAGGACGTCTGGAAGTCGTTCAAGCGGGATTGGGCCAGGGAGGCGCTGCTCGAAAGGAAGATGCGTGATGAGGAATGGGCCTATCACAGCCTGTTCGAGATTCTCCCCGACGCGATCGTCACATGGGACGGGAATGGAGTTATCCAGACAGCCAACGCCTCTGCGGCGACGTTACTTGGCTATGAGAGGCCCGAGGATCTGATCGGCAGATCCTGGAATGACTTCGTGGTGCCGGAAGACCGTCAGGCTCCTGAAACACGTCTACAGATGTCTCAAGAACCGGGAGGAATCTCGGAATCCGAGTTCAGGATGCAGCGCAAGGATGGGAGCCGCCTCTATGTGCGCGGCCGAGCGGTTGTGGCCTTCGACAATGAAGGTCATCAGCTGCAAACCATCGCTATCGCCCGGGACATCAGCGACGACAAGGAAGCAGAAGAAATACTGCGCGAACGCACACTTCACGACCAACTTTCGGGGCTGCCCAATCGGCCGGCCTTTGTTGAGCGTCTGCATCAGGCATTTGCTTCAAGCAGACGCGGCGCGAGCGCGTTTGCGGTCATCTATCTCGATCTCGACAGATTCAAGGAGGTGAACGACACGCTCGGTCACGCGGTCGGCGATCGGCTGTTGCAAGCGGTCGCGGCGCGTCTCAAGAGCGGGGTACGTATGACCGACATTGCGGCCAGGTTCGGCGGTGATGAATTCGCGGTCCTCCAGACGGGTTTGCGCGATCCAGCCGATGCCGGTGTGTTGGCCGCGAAATTGCTGAAATCGATTGCGGCGCCTTATCACATCGATGGCAATGAAATTCAGCTCACGGCAAGTGCGGGCGTCTCGTTTTACGATGCGGAAATTTTCGATCCCGACGCGCTTCTCGCGCAGGCTGATCTGGCGCTCTATCGCGCCAAGGAGGACGGGCGTGATCGATATCGCTTTCATTCGTCCGAACTTGATCAGGAAGTGCATGAACGCGTCGAGCTGAGCAACGAACTGCGCGCCGCGCTCACAAATGGCGAGATGGTTCTGCATTATCAGCCGCAGGTCGAACTGACGTCCGGCCGTATCGTGGGGGTGGAAGCACTGGTTCGATGGGCTCACCCGCAGCGTGGCCTGCTGATGCCGGAGACATTTCTTCACATCGCCGAAAGAACGGGAAACATCGTTGCTCTGGGGCGCTGGGTTCTCGAGCGCGCCTGTCGGCAGATCAAGGAGTGGCGAAATCAGGGGCTCACACCTCCGCTTCTCGCGGTCAATGTTTCCGCTATCGAGGTGAATGGTCATCCGGACTACGAGCGTTTCATGATGGAGACCTTCAGGAGGTGGGACATCGTACCCGGCGACGTCGAGCTTGAGTTCACCGAGCCCATGCTGATGCAGATCACGCGCGCCAACAGCGAGATGCTGGAGCACATCAACGATCTGGGGCCAAGCATCGCGATCGACGACTTCGGAATGGGCTACTCTTCGCTTTCCTGTCTGAGCGCCTATCCGATCAAGCGGCTCAAAATCGCTCAACAGTTCGTCCTGAGCATACCGGAGAGTGAGAGGGATATGCTCATCACCAAGGCGACCTTGAGTCTTGCCAAGACCCTTGGCGTCGACGTGGTGGCCGAGGGCGTTCAGACGAAGGCTCAGCTCGATTTTCTTGTTTCCGCCGGGTGCACGGTCGGGCAGGGTTTTTACTTCAGCGAGCCGGTCAGCGCCGAGCGCATGGCCGATTTTCTGCATCGGGGATTCATTGAACCGGTCGCAGGCGATAAGCGGTCTTTCATGCCGGGCGATGCCGGCATTCATGGCTAAAGAGCCGCAGCATCGAATGTTTTTTTGCGTGATGCCTGGCCGCCTGACGCTGCGGAAACGTGGACACTGCGGAGGCAATCCTGCTTTCGCCTCGTGACGAAAATGGAGCGCCATTCGCAGGAATGGTTATGATGCTCGCCGTGCCGCGGGGGTGCGGCGTCCGGCAGACGACCCTCGCTCATTGAACTTCACGTAGCGGAGGCGTCTTGGATTTCTCTCTTTCCCCCGAACTCGTCGAATTGCGCGAACGCATGCGCAGCTTCATCGCCGAGAAGATCATTCCCTTCGAGCGCGATCCCCGCGTGACCTCGCACGGGCCCAACGAAGACCTGCGGCGCGAACTCGTATCTCTGGCGAAACAGGCCGGCCTGCTGACGCCCCATGCCTCGAAGGAGATGGGCGGACTTGGCCTCAGCCATATCGCGAAGTCGGTCGTCTTCGAGGAGGCCGGCTATTCCACGCTCGGGCCGACGGCGCTGAACATTCACGCGCCGGACGAAGGCAATATTCACCTCATGGAAGAGGTGGCGACGCCCGCGCAAAAGGACCGCTGGCTGCGTCCGCAAGTCGAAGGCCGCATCCGTTCCTGCTTCGCCATGACGGAGCCTTCGCCGGGCGCGGGTTCGGATCCCTCGATGCTCTCGACCGTCGCCGTGAAGCAGGGCGCCGACTATGTGCTCAATGGCACCAAGTGGTTCATCACGGGCGCCGATGGTGCTTCTTACGCGATCATCATGGCGCGCATGGAAGACGGCTCGGCGACCATGTTCCTGACCGACATGGACAAGCCCGGCATTCGCCTCGAACGCAATATGGATGCGATGGATGCCTGCTTTACCGGCGGCCACGGCGTTCTGCGTTTCGAGAACCTCCGCATTCCGCAGGAAGATGTGCTCGGCGAGATCGGCAAGGGCTTCCGCTATGCGCAGATCCGGCTTGCGCCTGCGCGCCTCACGCATTGCATGCGCTGGCTTGGCCAGGCGCGCCGCGCACATGATGTCGCTGTTGCTTATGCGGCGAAGCGTCAGGCTTTCGGCAAGCCGCTTGCCGAACATGAGGGCGTCGGCTTCATGCTTGCCGACAACGACATGGACCTGCAGACCGCGCGGCTTCATATCTGGCACACGGCCTGGCTTCTCGACCGTGGCGAGAAGGGCAATTATGAGTCGAGCCGCGCCAAGGTCGTTTGCTCGGAAGCCTCGTGGCGCGTCGTCGATCGCGCCGTGCAGGTGCTCGGCGGGCAGGGTGTCACGACTGAGACCATCGTGATGCGCATCTTCATGGATATGCGTGCCTTCCGCATTTATGACGGCCCGAGCGAGGTGCATCGCTGGAGCATGGCGCGAAAGCTTGTCGAGCAGTCGCACCGCAAATGAGCCTGTTGCGCATCGGCGGACTCAGGATCGCCGATGCGCAGCACCCCGGTTTCCGTCGCAAGAATTAACCATCAGAAGCGGCATATTCCTTGCGGCTCATCTGGCGAATTTGACTTCATCGGCCTGGATATGTCTCTTTTTGGGCCGATTGGGGCGTAGCCTGTCACGGGGTGAGACGGATGAAGATCGTTCTTTCGAGGCGTTGGTATTTTCTGGGTGGCACTCTGTCCATCGTCGCGGCAGGGATCGCTTATGCGTTCCTGACGGCGACGCCCGCATTGGCCTGTTCGTCGGGCGGTGGTTCTGGCGGTGGTTCAAACGCCAACTGGAACTGGAATTTCAACTCGAACCGCAATTCGAACTGGAACTCCAATTCCAACTCGAACTCCAACGGCAACAGCAATTCGAATTCGAACTCCAACTCGATCGAGCTGCGTATCGGCGCCTGACGCGCCGTTTCGCGCGGCCGGTGTCAGAATGGGCAGGGCGCCGTGAAGGCGCAGTCGCGGCCCTGCGAGGGATGGCGGAAGCTCAGATATTCAGCGTGGAGCTGCAGCCGGTCCGCGGCGGCGAAGGCCGCCTCATGAGCGTAGAAATTGTCGCCCAGAATGGGGTGACCAAGGCTCAGCATATGAACGCGAAGCTGATGGGAACGGCCCGTCGCCGGATATAGCGCGACGCGCGTCGCCGATGCTTCGCGCTCGATGACTTTCCAATCCGTCTGCGCGGGCCGTCCATTCTCTCGGTCGACCATCTGCTTCGGGCGGTTCGGCCAGTCGCAGGCGATGGGCAGGTCGATATGGCCGCTGTCTTCCGACATGCGGCCCCAGACGCGCGCGACATAGACCTTGCGCGTTTGCCGCAACTCGAACTGCTGGCTCAGATGCGCATGCGCCTTGCGGTTCAATCCCATCACCACGACGCCCGACGTATCCTTGTCGAGACGGTGCACGGTCATCGCAGCCGGAAACGCCGCTTGCGCGCGTGCTTCCAGGCAGTCGGCATGTTCCACCGGCTTGCCGGGCACGTGCAGAAGCCCGCTCGGCTTCGAGAGCACGAGGATGTCGTCGTCGCGGTAGAGCACCTCGAGATAGGGCTCCATCGGCGGCGCGTAATGAAAAGGTTTCGGCGGACCGAACGACATGGGCGGAGGCTCGAAATCAATAATGGGGCGGCGGAGGCTCGACGGGGGCGGGGCTGTCGGTTCGCTCTTCAACGGCTTCGAGCCGGACCCCGAGGGCGGCGAGCTTGCGCGTCAGCCGCTCGATCTCGTTCCATTGATCGTTTGCGACTTTCTGAAGGTCTTCGATCATCTGCTCCTGATGAGCGGCGTGGATTTCGAGCTTATCGAGGCGCGTGCGCAAAAGCTCCATCTCTGACATCGGATTTCCTTTCATGCCTCGGCAAGCTTGCGCTTTTCCGCGGGCGACAGCCGCTTCAGCGCGTGTTCCGCTTTCGATGCCTCGGAGCGGTTCGGGAAGCTTTGAACAAGCACGACGCGGCTCGGCGGAAAGCTGCGCGTGAATTTCGCGCCGCGTCCCTCGGCATGCGCCTTGTAGCGCGCTTCGACATCGATAGCGATGCCGGTATAGAGGCGCCCGCCCGCGCATTCCAGCATGTAGAGATACCAGGTCTTTGACATGGGGTGGGAGCATAGCGCCGAAGACGGCTCTGGCGAAGGCGCTCTCAAAGGCAAAAGGCCCCGGCTTTCACCGGGGCCTTGCTTGCAGGTCAGCCTCTGCCGCTAATTCGGGCTCTGCGTGTCCTGCTGGTTCTGCTGGTTCTGGAGGAGATTGTCTCCGCCTGGCTGAATGCCATTCGTGG
The DNA here is from genome assembly GCF_039680535.1 of Parvibaculum sp. Classification (GTDB taxonomy): domain Bacteria; phylum Pseudomonadota; class Alphaproteobacteria; order Parvibaculales; family Parvibaculaceae; genus Parvibaculum. The sequence continues at coordinate 589,084 of NZ_JBDKSS010000013.1, forward strand.
GTTCCGCCTTGTAGGCATTTTGCAGGGCGGGATCGTTGGAGCCCTCCACGGCACCGGCGATCGCGCCCGCGGTCGTCGGGTCGGTCTTGCCGATCACATCTGCCGCCTGGGCGAGGCCCTTGCCAGTTCCGCCCTTGAGATCGTCGTTGAGATATTTGGCGCCGTTGATGATATCGCCCGCGGTCGAGGCCTGATCGACGGCACCCTGCACATAGTCGCTCACGGCTTGCGCGAGGTCCGCGGCGCTGACGCCAGCCTCAGAGACGCCCGCCGCAATGTCCTGCAGGTTCTGAGCGGTGGCCGCGTCGCCGACGGCGCCGATGGCGGCGAGAAGCTGCGCGGCAGTCCGGGCCGGATCTTCGGAACCCTTTATGAGCTGAGCCACGGCGTCCTTCAGCGAAGCGGCCTGGGTCGTCGCGGTGCCATCGGGCCCGATAAGCACGAGGTTGCCGACAGCCTCCATCGCGGCAGTCTTGCCGTCAGAGCCGGTGACCATCGCCTTGCCTTCGGAAAGGATGACGGCGAGGCCCTGATCGGTTGCCACGATGTTGAGAATGGTACCGCGCACGCCGATGCTCGCCACCGCCGTATTGATCTTGTAGGCGGACTTGTCCTGGTTGCCCGTCACGAAGCGCAACGCACCCTTGGCGACCGTGATGGCCACGGTGCCGGCCGTGCGGTTCGGGTCGTAGACGAACTTGTCGATCTTCACTTCGGAGCCCGGGGCGACCTTGAGGCTCGTCTCGTCGAGGAACTTGAGCTCGGCCGAACCCGTCTTGCCGGTGCGCACCACGTCGTTCTGGAACACAGCGCCGCCTGACAGAAGCGCACGGACCGAGCCCGTCGTCGAGGATTGCTGCACATCGTTTCGGATGGTGGCGGCTATGCCTGCCTTGGCTGGAGCATCGGCAAGGGCGGGCTGAGCGACAAGGGCGCCTGCGATCAACGAAAGGGCTGCAAGGAATTTGCGAAGCCCGCTATCTGCAAACGAAGACGTCATGCGCTGTCCTCTGAGGAAGGTTAAATCAACTCGCGCACTTGCGTCGCCGCACCGGTCGGTAAAGGCGGTTGCGCAACCTTGGCATCAGCCTATGCCAAGAGGAAAACATTTTCATCACTTTCAGCATAGTGAAATACGATATTCACTGCGGCAAGGCCAGAATGGCCGCAGGCGCGGCACCCGTCCCGGTGCGGAACAATGGGCACACGGATTTATCGCTGCCAACGATGATGCAACCGACCGCCACGCAAGGTTGTGCGCGATGAGGGTGGCGCTAGTCGGCGGGAAGATAATGCAGGCTGAGGCAGGTGATGTCGTCGAACTGAGGCGCATCGCCGGCGAATTCATCGACGGCGGCAATGATGCTGTCGATGGCCTGGCGTCCGGGCAGGCCTACGGCCCGCTTCACCGTTTCCTCCAGGCGATCGTCGCCGAATAAAGCCTTTTCGGCGTTATGCGCTTCGGTGATCCCATCCGAGTAGAGGAAGAGCCTGTCTCCGGGCCGCAGCCTGATCGTGCGGCTTGAGTAGGGCGCCTCATCGAACATGGCCAGGGCAATGCCGGTATTCGTGAGCATCTCGAGCCCGCCCTCGCCACGCACGAGCAGCGGCGGGTTGTGCCCGCAATTGCAGTAGGTGAATTCGCCGGTCTCGAGATCGAGGATGCCGTAGAAGAGGGTGGCGAACATCGAGGACACATTGTCGGCGCAGAGCAGAAGATTGGCTCGCGCCAGGGCAGCGGCGAGATCCGCCTCCTGCCGCACGACAAGCCGCGTCACCGTCTGCGTTATGGCCATGAAGAGCGAGGCCGGCACGCCCTTGCCGCACACGTCGCCAACGGAAATGCCGACCCGCCGGTCGTCCAGCCTCAGGACATCGTAGAAATCGCCACCCACCTCGCGGGCCGGGCGCATTTCGGCGTGAATGTCCGCCTTGCCGGCAAACTCCTCCAGCGCCGTATGGTGAGGCAGCATGGCGCGCTGGATGATGGAGGCGCTGGCCATCTCGTCGTGTTGCCGGCGGCGCAGGATGATCTGTTCGGCCATGCGCCGGAAGGTTTGCGCGAAGTCGACGAGTTCGGGCACAGGGTTCAGCAGCGTGTCGAGGATGGCGGGATCGAAATCATGCCTTTCGAGAGCCGCGAGCGCGTTGGTATAGAAGCCGACCGCCTTGTTGACGGCGCCAAGACGCTGGCCGAGCTGTCCGATCACGGAAATGAGCAATCCGGGATGGTCGCGGCCCGCCTGAAGCAGGCTGTCGCGTCCGATGCGCAGGACGCTCACGGGGCCCCCGGCACGAAGCGTCGCGGTGCGGGGGAGATCGGCCAGAACGCCGATGTCGCCGATCAGGCTGCGGGCCGGGAGCCGCGCGAGGGGCACGGCGCCGAAGCTGCTCTCGGCTATGACCTCGACCTCGCCGTCGAGCACAAAGAAAGCCGCGTCGCTCGCGTCGCCCTGGCGCACCAGAATCTCATCCGGCGTGAAGCTGGCGACCGAACTGCTTTGGATCAGCCGTTCAAGCGCCGGCTCGTCGAACTCCGCAAAGGCGCGGTGTTGCCGGAGCATCTGCTGGAGCGATGTCGGATTTCGGTCGTGGGGCATTCTGCTGTGGCCTGGGAACTCTGTCGTCATTTGGCGGGGGAGCGGCCGTTGCGTCTTAGCTGCGTCCGTTCCCGAACGATTGTCAATGGCCGCCCCTGCGCTTTAGGCTATATGACAACCGCTACCCCTGCATGACAATGACGCCGGGGAATTGCAGGGCGGGAGGGGTGATATTTCCATGATTGTGACTTTTGCCATTGTCGCGGCCAGCCTGGCGCTCCTGCGCTTCTGGGCGCTCGGCTGGTTCCTGGCGGTCCTGCCTGAGTCCCTGGAGGTGTTTGCCGTCGACGCGCTCGGCATCTTGCTTGCGCTCGCTGTTTCACTCCTCGTCGACCGCCTGTTTCGCTATTTCTACTGGAACCGGATTTTCCGCCGCAAGAAGGGGCGCAAGGCGCCCGCGCTCGTCCGCGATCTGGTGACTGCCGTTTTCCTGGCGATCGGCCTTTCAACGGGTCTTTATCTGGAAGTCGGTGTGGCTGCGTCCGGCATCGCCGCCGCGTCCGGCGCGACGGCTGTCATTCTGGGCTTCGCCCTTCAGACGATGATCCAGGATCTCTTCGGCGGCCTCTCGATCAATCTGGATCGCTCCTATGCCATCGGCGATTGGATCACGGTTCATGCGGCGGATCTCGGGGCGGCGGATTATGGCCGTGTCGAAGGTATCACCTGGCGCACCACCTTTATCCGTATGAACGACGGACGCCGGCTGATCATTCCGAACCGCCTGGTGACGTCCAACCCGATCACCAATCATAGCCGGCCGGACGGCGCCAAGCGTCTCTCGGTGGAAGTCTGCCTCGATATACGTGTACCCTCGGAGCAGGTCGTCAACATTCTCATGGGCGAAGCCGTCAAGGCGGTGCGGGGGCGGGGCCTGAGCCAGCATCCGGCCCCTTCGGTCCTCGTCGACCGGATCGAACAGGATTCCGTCTATTACGCGGTGCGGTTCTATTTTTATCCGGATCGCATCAGCCCGGATGAGGCGCGGTCGGTCGTGCTTCGCGCTGCACAGGATGCGGTCCGCAAGACGGCGCTGCCGACGCCGGTCCAGCAGGTTGAATTGACCCAGCCGCCCGTGACGGAAATTCCCTTTGCCCAGGAGGCTCGGCTGGCGATCGGGCGGGTGCCTCTTTTCGCGCGCGCGCTCAGCGCCGAGCAGCAGGGTGACATCGCCGCGCGGTGCAAGCTCGTAATCCTGCCCGAGGGGGGCACGCTGATCCGCCAGAACGACGTTGGGGGCTCGATGTTCGTGATCCTCGACGGCGCGGCGGATGTAACCGTCAAGGGAATCGATGGGGGGGAGCAGCAGGTCAACGTGCTGGCTCTCGACGACATCGTCGGTGAGATGTCGCTCCTCACAGGCGCGCCGCGCACGGCGACCGTGAGGGCGGCGACGCGCTTGCGCGTGCTCGAAATCACGAAGGAAGCAATCGAGGCGCTTCTGCCGAATGCGCCGGAGATGCTCGCTCAATTCAGCGAGATTCTTGCCGAGCGGCAGGTGCAGCTTGCCGAGGCGTCGAACAGGACCGTTCACAAGAAGGCCGTCGAGCAGGACCTTCTGTCGAAGATGCGTGACTTCTTCGTTCGCAGCTTTGGCGCCGGCGCCTGAACCGTCCGACGCTTAGCCCCGCGTAAGCAGGACTATGAGCATGCCCGTGTAGGTGAGGTTGTGGATCAGCTGATCCAGGCCAAAGATGTGCCAGAAGGTGGCGTCCTTGTTGGTCAATCCATTGACGCGAACCACGCGCTCCTTCAGCCAGTCCATGTGGTAGTGAATGACGAATTCGGCGACCACGAGGCCCATGACCAGCGTGGCCGAGGGACCGAACAGGAAGATGGCCGGGAGCGAGCCCGCCGCATGCAGGCCGGCATGCAGGATGCCGCCCGGATGCGCATAGGTGCCCTTGTTCTTCAACTGGTAGTTCGTCTGGAAGACGAAATCGAAAAGAAAGTGCTTCAGCTGAAAGAGGACGAGTCCGCCCAGAAGCGTCAGTAGCGGAGAACTCATCTTGCACCCTCTTTGGTGGTTGGACTCACATGCACAGCCGCAGGATACGGCGAACTACTTTTCCGTCGCAATGAAGGACCCATCCCAATCGACGGGAGGAGGCGCAAGACGGAACTCTGCGATACGCTCCTCTAAAAGATTGTAAAGGGTTTCGAGGGCGACGACGCCCTTGGCGCGGCAAAGGCCGATAGCGGCCTTGGCCCCATCCCAGTCGCGGTTACGGTATTTCGCCAGCATTGCCATATGGTCGGCAACGAGGTTGTCATAGAGGTCCGGGCTGCAGCCGAGCGTATCGAGCATCGTATAGAGCCGCGACGGCTTCGTGCGGCCCTTGACCTGTACGAGGTCGAGTTCGAGGAAGGCCATATCGGGGCATTTGGAAGCAGCCGCTTCGCTGACGATCGTTGTGACGCCGTAGAACTTGGACAGTCCTTCGAGACGCGATGAGACGTTCACTTCGTCGCCGATGGCCGAATAGTCGAAGCGTTGCGTCGAGCCGAGATTGCCGACGCAGCAAATGCCCGTGTTGACGCCCACGCCGACGCGAACCTCCTTGAACGGACGGTTCAGGCGATCTGCCTCCGCCTTCCATCCCGCATTGAGCGGACCCATTGCCGCCGCGATCGCGCGTGCCGTCTCGCAGGCATGCCGGGCATGTTCCGCATCGTCCAGCGGCGCGTTCCAGAAGGCCATGATGGCGTCGCCCATATATTTGTCGACCGTGCCTCCACTGGCGAGAACGATGTCGGTCAGCGGGGTCAGCAATTCATTGATGAAGCGCGTAAGCTCCGTTGCGGTCAGGCCTTCCGAAATCGTGGTGAAGCTGCGCACGTCGCAGAAGAGAAGGGTCAGCTCGCGCTCCTCGCCGCCCAGAACCAGCTTTTCGGGATGGGCGATAAGCTCCTGCACGACGGCGGGCGAAACATATTGGCCGAAGGCGCGGCGCACTTCGGCGCGTTGCTGCTCGGTGCGGCGATAGAGATAGGCGGTGCCCCAGGCGACGATGAGAAAGAGGCAGAGGGCCGGATAAAGCGGGTCGAAAAGCAGCCCGACCTTCACGAAGGCGAACCAGCCGCCGATGGGCAGCGCGGCGATGATGGCAAGTGAAATCGGCGCAGCTACGAGCGCGGAGGTCCTCAGCATCAGCGTGGCGATGCCGATAGCGAGAACGGTGAAGATGGCGAGTTCGATCGACAACGCATAATCGGGGCGGGTGAGGAATTTGCCCGTCAGGATATGCTCGAGAATCTGCGCATGAACCTCGACGCCGGGCACGCCCTGCGCAAGCGGCGTGGCGCGAAGGTCGATGAGGCCTGCGGCGCTGGTGCCGATGAAGATAATGCGCCCGGATATGTCGTCCGGATTGACCTCGCCGGAGATCACGCGCCATGCGGGAATATAGGTTTCCGGATGCGAGGGCCGGTATTTGAGCCAGACGGCGCCATCGGGATCGGTTGGGACTTCGAATTGCCCGATACGGACATGGTTCAGGCCCGTCGCCTGGCCGAAGGCCGTCTCGCCGCTCGCATTCGACGACTTGAGAACGAAGGTACTGGCCCCCTGTGCGACGCGCAAGGCCTCGGCTGCGAGCGACGGAATGATCTCGCCGTCCTTGGCGAACATCAGCGGCACGCGGCGCACCACCTCGTCACGGTCCGGGATCCAGTTGACGGAACCCAGTCCCTGCGCACCGGCATCCATCTGGGGAAGGTTGTCGACCGCGCCCGTGAAGGTCTGAAGGAAGGGGCGCGGGTCGTCACCGGCGATGGCGAAGCCCGCCTTCGATTTGAGTCCCGGGGCGCTTTGCGTGTGGTTCAGTGTTACCGCGAGCACGGTTGGCGAGCGCGCGATGCTCGCGGCGAATATGTCGTCATTGCCTTGCAGCGGGCCGGTTGCGGCGATGAGTGCGTCCGCGGCCTTCTTCGGCAGGCCGGCAGCAATCCGGTCGAGCGAGGTGCGGTCAGGCTCGGCGAACATGACGTCGAAGGCAACAGTCGCGGCGCCGTCCTCGGCGAGCTTGTCGCGCAACTTCGCCATGACGGTGCGAGGCCATGGCCACTGGCCATAGCGCTTGAGCGATGCTTCGTCGATGTCGACGATACGCACGGGCAGGCTGGGGTCATATTTGGCGGGCGCAATCTTCTGATAGCCGTCAAAGGCGATGAAGCGCAGCGCCTTCACCGGAAAGGGGTCGCTGACACGCAGGAAGATCGCGCCGACAATGAAAAGGGTGACGGTCGCAATGTACACAGACGGAAGCTGGGCCAGCCAGTTGAGGCCTCGCTTCAGCGTATCGACGTAGCCAGCCATATAGTTTCAGAACCCCCGAAAGATTTCCGGAGCATAGTGGAACATCGCCAGCCGAGGTAGTGGCCTTTGCGAGGCCCCGGGCATCGCTCAGGCCGCCTGCTCGCCCATCAGGAGCGCATGCTGCGCCGCCGTGGTCGCCAGCAGGAATTCGGAAACCGCCTTCACGCGCGCGAAGTTTCGCATCTCCTCATGCACGGCGAGCCAGAATGTCCTCTCGAGACGGATATGATCCGGAAGCACGCGCACCAGGCTTTTTTCCTGATCGCCGATGAAACATGGCAGCACGCAAAGGCCGGCGCCCGCCTTCGTCGCCTGATATTGACCGACGATGCTCGAACTCCGGAGCGTCGGCGAGAGCGTGCCCGGCAGCTCGTTCAGGTAGCGCAGCTTCGGCGAATAGATGAGGTCGTCCACATAGGAAACGACCCTGTGGCCCGCCAGATCGGAAGGCGTGCGGATCGGCGGCACGCCACGCAGATAGCTCTTCGAGGCATAGAGCATCAGGGCGTAGTTGCTGAGCTTTTGCGCGACGAGGCGGCCGGCGGTCGGGCGGGCGAGCAGGATTGCCATGTCGGCTTCCCGCTTCGATACGCTTAGGAAGCCGCTTGAAGCCACCAGGTCTATTTCCAGGTCCGGGTGCTGGCGGCTGAGTTCGACAAGCGCAGGCGCAATGATGAAGGTGCCGAAACCCTCCGTGGCGCTGATGCGGACGGTGCCGCGTGCCGCGCCGCCTGTGCCCTTGATGGCCTCCAGCGCCTGAAGGCTCGCATCCTCCATCTGTTCCGCATGGGCGGCGAGCACCTGTCCCATGGGCGTGAGCCGAAGTCCCTGCGGCACCCTCTCGAAGAGTGCGGTGCCGATTTCGCGCTCGAATCCGCGCAGGCGGCGGCCTAGTGTCGTCGGGTCGATCTTCAGGCGCAGCGCCGCGTCGGCCAGCGTCGAATGGCGCGTCGTTTCGAGAAAAAGCCGCAGATTTTCCCAATCCAGCGGCATGCGATTTTGCAGCTTCATGCTGCATTTATACCAGTTTTCATGCGCAAGCGCAGTCGGTAAACAAGGCACTCAGCATCAAAAGTTGGAAGGGTTGGAACAAGCGATGGTCAAGGAACTCACGCATTTCATTGGCGGCAAGCATGTGAAGGGCACCAGCGGCCGCTTCCTGGACGTCACCAACCCGAACACGGGCGAGATCACGGCCCGCACCCCGCTCGCGACGACCGCCGAGCTGCGCGCCGCCGTCGAAGTCGCGGCGAAGGCTTTCCCCGGCTGGGCGGCGACGAACCCGCAGCGCCGCGCCCGCGTCATGTTCGAATTCAAGCGTCTGCTCGAAGCGAACATGCAGGAGCTGGCCGAGCTTCTTTCCTCCGAGCATGGCAAGGTGATTGCCGACTCCAAGGGCGACATTCAGCGCGGTCTTGAAGTCATCGAATTCGCCTGCGGTATCCCGCATCTCCAGAAGGGCGAGTTCACGGAAGGCGCCGGCCCCGGCATCGACATGTATTCGATGCGCCAGCCGCTCGGCGTTGTGGCCGGCATCACGCCCTTCAACTTCCCGGCCATGATCCCGATGTGGATGTTCGGCGTGGCGATTGCCTGCGGCAACACCTTCATCCTGAAGCCCTCCGAGAAGGACCCGTCGGTGCCGCTGCGCCTTGCGGAACTCCTGCTTGAGGCCGGTGCGCCCGAAGGTGTGCTCAACGTCGTCAATGGCGACAAGGAAGCGGTCGACGCGATCCTCACCGATCCGACCATCCCGGCCGTCAGCTTCGTCGGCTCGTCGGCGATTGCGCAGTACATCTATGCGACCGGTGCGGCGCATGGAAAGCGCGTGCAGGCCATGGGCGGCGCGAAGAACCACGCGATCATCATGCCGGATGCCGACATGGATCAGGTCGTCAACGATCTCATCGGCTCGGCCTATGGCTCGGCGGGCGAACGCTGCATGGCGCTGCCCGTAGCGGTGCCGGTTGGCGACGAGACGGCGGAACGCCTCATCGAGAAGCTCGTGCCGCGCGTTCAGGCCCTCAAGATCGGCATTTCGACGGCAGCCGACAGCGACTACGGCCCGCTCGTCACCCAGGCCCATCTCGACAAGGTGAAGGGCTACATCGACCTCGCCACCAAGGAAGGCGCGAAGCTCCTGGTCGACGGCCGCGGCTTCAAGCTGCAGGGCTACGAGAAGGGCTTCTTCCTCGGCGGAACGCTCTTCGATCATGTGACGCCCGACATGACGACCTACCAGGAGGAGATCTTCGGCCCGGTACTCCAGATCGTGCGCGCGAAGAACTTCGACGAGGCCGCCGAGCTGCCGACGAAGCACCAGTATGGCAATGGCGTCGCGATCTTCACGCGCGACGGCGACGCGGCGCGCACTTTCGCCTCGCGGGTTCAGGTCGGCATGGTCGGCATCAACGTGCCGATCCCGGTACCGCTCGCCTATCACTCCTTCGGCGGCTGGAAGCGTTCGGCCTTTGGCGACACCAACCAGCACGGCACCGAGGGCGTGAAGTTCTGGACCAAGGTGAAGACGGTGACGTCGCGTTGGCCGTCGGGTGTCAAGGAAGGTTCGTCCTTCGTCATTCCGACCATGGGGTGATTGAGGCATAGTCGGGACAAATCGCGGTCTGGCGGAGGGAGCCGGACCGCGATATCACCACGGGGAAATGAATACCCCCGCCCGGCGGGAACTGGTCACTTGAGGGAGTCACAAGATGTTCGAGCTGACGGAAGAGCAGCGCGCTTTCCAGGATGTGGCACGGTCTTTTGCTGCCGAGGAGCTTGAGCCTTACGCAGCGGAATGGGACCGGACGCACTTCTTCCCGGTGGAGGCGCTGCGTAAAGCGGCGGCGCTCGGTTTCGCAGGCATCTATGTGAAGGAGGATGTTGGCGGCTCCGCGCTGACGCGTCTCGACGCAGCGCTCATCTTCGAAGCGCTGTCGGCCGGCTGCACTTCCACGGCGGCTTACCTCACGATCCACAACATGGCGTCCTGGATGATCGACACATTCGGGTCGGAAGAGTTGCGGCAGAAATATCTTCCGCGCCTGACCACCATGGAGTTGATCGCAAGCTACTGCCTCACCGAGCCGGGATCGGGTTCGGATGCTGCGTCGCTGCGCACCCGTGCGGTCCGCGACGGCGACCACTATGTCATCAACGGCTCGAAGGCCTTCATCTCGGGTGGCGGCACGTCCGACATCTATGTCGCGATGGTGCGCACCGGCGAGGCGGGCCCGAAGGGCGTTTCCTGCATCGTCGTCGAGAAGGGCACGCCGGGCCTCTCCTTCGGCGCGCCCGAAAGGAAGATGGGCTGGAATTCGCAACCGACCGCGCAGGTGATCTTCGAGGATTGCCGCGTGCCCGTGTCGAACCGCGTCGGCGAAGAGGGCGAAGGCTTCAAGTTCGCGATGATGGGGCTCGATGGTGGCCGCCTCAACATTGCCGCCTGCGCAATCGGCACGGCGCGCGTGGCTTTCGAGCGCGCCAAGGCATATCTCTCTGAGCGGCAGCAATTCGGCAAGCCGCTGGCGGCCTTCCAGGCCTTGCAGTTCAAGCTTGCCGACATGGCCACTGAACTCGAAGCCGCGCGTCTTCTGCTCTATCAGGCGGCGACCAAGGTGCAGGCGAAGTCGCCGGACGCCACCATGCACGCGGCGATGGCGAAGCGCTTCGTCACCGATGTGAGCTTCCGCGTCGCCAACGAAGCGCTGCAGCTTCACGGCGGCTATGGCTATCTCAACGACTTCCCGCTCGAGCGTCATGTACGCGATCTGCGCGTACATCAGATCCTCGAAGGCACGAACGAGATCATGCGCGTCATCATTTCGCGCGAACTGCTGAAGAACTGATCGACATGTCTGAAGAAGCCGAAGTCCTGTTCGCGCGCAACGGCGTCGCGGGCATCATCACGCTCAATCGTCCGAAGGCGCTGAATGCGCTGACGCTCAACATGGTTCGTCTGATCCATCCGCAGCTCAAGGCCTGGGCGGCGGACGGCAGCGTGAAACTCGTCATTATCGAGGGCGCGGGAGAAAAAGCCTTCTGCGCCGGTGGCGACATCCGCGCGCTGCATGACTGGGGCAAGGCGAGCGATCCCTCTGCGCTCGCCTTCTGGCGAGAGGAATACCGCCTCAACACCTATATCAAGCGTTACCCCAAGCCATATGTCGCGCTGATGGACGGAATCGACATGGGCGGCGGCGTCGGCGTGTCGGTCAACGGCTCGCATCGCGTCGCAACGGAGAGGCTCACTTTCGCCATGCCCGAAACGGGCGTCGGCCTTTTCCCGGATGTCGGCGGCACTTACTTCCTGCCGCGTTGCCCCGGCGAGATCGGCATGTTCCTCGGGATTACGGGCGAACGGCTGAAGGTCGCGGATGCGGTCTATGCGGGCATTGCGGATGTTCACGTTCCGAGCGACAGGCTCGAAGCGTTGAAGGAACGTCTTGCCGGCGGCGAGTCAATCGATGTGGCGCTGCGTGAGCTTTCCGCGCCTGCGGGCGAAGCGCCGCTCGCACAGCACCGCGCTTCGATCGACAGGCACTTTTCGAAGGGCTCTGTGTCCGAAATCGTCGCCTCGCTGAAGGCTGATGGCGGCGAGTGGGAGGCGAAACTCGCGGCCAACATCCAGACGAAGTCGCCGACGAGCTGCCTTGTCGCCTATCGTCAGGTGCGCGAGGGCGCGCGGCTTTCGTTCGAAGAGGCGATGCAGCTCGAATACCGGCTCACCAATCGCTTCATCAAGGGGCACGATTTCTATGAGGGCGTGCGCGCCATCATCATCGACAAGGATCAGGCGCCGAAATGGAAGCCTGCGAAGCTCGACGATGTGACGACAGCGGAGATCGACGCTTATTTCGCGCCGCTCGAAGCCGGCGAACTGACATTCGAATAAGGGAAGAACGACAATGGCGAAGATCGGATTCATCGGCCTCGGAAACATGGGTGGGCCCATGGCGCGCAACCTCGTGAAGGCGGGGCATGCGCTGAAAGTCTTCGACCTTTCGGCGCAGGCTGTAGCCGGCCTCGTCGAGGCGGGCGCCGAAAAGGCGGCCACGGCTGCCGATGCCGCGAAGGGCGTCGAATTCGTCGTCACCATGTTGCCTGCGGGCGAGCATGTCCGCTCGGTCTATCTCGGCGAAGGCGGGCTCATCGCTGCCGCCGACAAGGGAACGGTATTCATCGACAGCTCGACCATCGACGTGCCTTCCGCGCGCGACGTGATCGCGGCCGCCGAAAGGGCCGGCATGTCGATGCTCGATGCGCCGGTCTCCGGCGGCGTCGGCGGAGCGGAGGCGGGCACGCTCACCTTCATGGTGGGGGGCAAGGAAGAAGCTTTCGCCAGGGCGAAGCCGATCATTGAAAAGATGGGCAAGAATATCTTTCACGCGGGCGCGGCTGGTAACGGACAGGTCGCCAAGGTCTGCAACAACATGATCCTCGGCATCTCGATGATCGCGGTGTCGGAAGCATTCGCGCTGGGCGAGAAGCTCGGCCTCGATGCGCAGAAGCTTTTCGATATTTCCTCGACCGCTTCCGGTCAGTGCTGGTCGATGACGTCTTATTGCCCCGTGCCGGGCCCTGTGCCGACCTCGCCCGCCAATCGCGATTACAAGCCGGGCTTTACGGCTGGCATGATGCTGAAGGATCTTCGCCTGGCGCAGGATGCTTCCAAGACCGCCCGCGTCCCCACGCCGCTCGGCGCGCAGGCCGCGCAGATCTACGCGCTGATGGAAGCGTCGGGCCATGATGCGATAGACTTCTCCGGCGTCATAAAGCTCATCAAGGGCCAGATTTAACCGCGATCTCCGGGAGACGACGAACATGGCATACGAAACCATCCTCACCGAGACGCGGGGCCGCGTCGCCACCATCACGCTCAACCGGCCGCAGGCGCTCAATGCGCTCAACGCGACGGTGATGAATGAGGTGGTTGCGGCGGCCAAGGGCTTCGACGCGGATGCCGGCATTGGCTGCATCGTCATCACCGGCTCGGCCAAGGCCTTCGCCGCAGGCGCCGACATCAAGGAAATGGCCGAGCGCAACGCGACCGAGATGTATCTCGCCGACTGGTTTGCGCCCTGGGAGGAGCTGACCCGCGTGCGCAAGCCGATCATTGCGGCGGTCGCGGGCTTCGCGCTGGGTGGCGGCTGCGAGCTTGCCATGATGTGCGACTTCATTCTCGCGGCCGACAGCGCGAAATTCGGCCAGCCGGAAGTGAAGCTGGGCGTCATTCCCGGCATGGGCGGCTCGCAGCGCCTCACCCGTGCGGTGGGGAAGGCGAAGGCCATGGAAATGTGTCTGACGGGCCGCTTCATGGATGCCGAGGAGGCGGAGCGGTCCGGCCTCGTCGCACGTGTGGTGCCTGCCGACAAATTGCTGGAGGAGGCGGCAAAGCTTGCCGAGACGATTGCAGGAATGTCTCTGCCCGCTACGATAGCGATCAAGGAAAGCGTCAACCGCAGTTTTGAGGTGACGCTGGCCGAAGGCGTCCGCTTCGAGCGCCGAGTCTTCCATTCCGGTTTCGCAAATGCGGACCAGAAGGAAGGCATGGCGGCCTTCATTGAAAAGCGCGCACCAAATTTCAAGCACACGTGATCGGACTGCGGTTCGGAAAGGGCCACAAGTGACTATTGCTGAAGCACCGCTCTGGACTCCGTCGCCCGCTCGCGTTGCGGCCACCAATCTCACCGGCTTCGCCGCGCATCTGACTGCGCGCCACGGGGCGCATTTTGCCGATTACGCGGCGCTGCATCAGTGGTCGATAGACCATCCGGAAGCTTTCTGGGACGCGGTGTGGGATTTCTGCGGCGTGGTCGGCGAGAAGGGCGCGCGCTTCATCGCCGATGGCGACAAGATGCCGGGCGCGAAGTTCTTCCCCGACGCGAAGCTCAATTTCGCGGAGAACCTGCTTACGCATGAAGGCGATGGGCCCGCCTTGCTCTTCAACAACGAAGGCGTCGCGTCTGCACCCATAAGCTGGGCGGAGCTCAAGTCGCGTGTCGCGCGGTTTGCGTCCGTGTTGCGTCGCTGGGGCGTCGAGCCGGGCGACCGCGTCGCGGCCTTCATGCCCAATTGCCCCGATACGATCGTCGCCATGCTCGCGGCATCGAGCCTCGGCGCGGTCTTCTCGTCATGCTCGCCGGACTTTGGCGTGCGCGGCGTGCTCGACCGCTTCGGGCAGATTGCGCCCAGGGTGCTCGTCGCCTGCGACGGTTATCGCTATGCCGGCAAGGTGCTACCGAGCCACGAAAAGCTCGCCGAGATCATCGATGGCTTGCCGAGCCTCGAACATGTCGCCATCGTGCCCTTCATTGGCGAAGGGCCGAAGGATCTCGCCAAGGCGGAAGACTTCGAGTCGCTGGTCGCGAATGTTCCCGTCGCGCCGCTGAGCTTCATGCGGCTTCCCTTCGCGCATCCGCTCTACATCATGTATTCGAGCGGCACGACCGGCGTTCCCAAATGCATCGTGCATTCGGCGGGCGGCACGCTGCTCCAGCATCTGAAGGAGCACAAGCTTTCCTGCGACGAGAAGCCTGGCGACGTGCTCTTCTACTTCACGACCTGCGGCTGGATGATGTGGAACTGGCTCGTCTCGGGCCTCGCTTCCGGCGCGACGCTCGCCCTTTACGATGGCTCGCCTTTCCATCCGTCGGAGCTCGTTCTCTTCGATTACATCGATGCCGCGAAGATCAGGATTTTCGGAACCTCCGCGAAGTTCATTGATGCTGTGAAGAAGTCGGGCTTCAAGCCGCGCGAGACGCATTCGCTCGTGAGCATGGAAGCGATCCTCTCCACCGGGTCGCCGCTGGTGTCAGAGAGTTTCGATTTCGTCTATCAGGACATCAAGGCGGACGTGCAGCTCGCCTCGATCTCGGGCGGCACGGACATTCTCTCCTGCTTCGTCGGCGGGTCGCCCTGGGACCCGGTCTGGCGCGGTGAGATTCAGGCCAAGGGCCTCGGCATGGCGACGAATGTCTGGGACGACGACGGCAAGCCCGTGATCGGCGTGAAGGGCGAGCTGGTCTGCACAAAGCCCTTTCCCTCCATGCCCATCTGCTTCTGGAACGATCCGGACGGCGCCAAATATCGCGCCGCCTATTTCGAGCGGTTTCCCGGCGTGTGGTGTCATGGCGACTTTGCCGAAATCACGGAGCATGGTGGCTTCATCATTCATGGCCGCTCCGACGCGACGCTCAATCCTGGCGGCGTGCGGATCGGCACGGCGGAAATCTACGCGCAGGTGGAGCAGCTCCCGGAAATTCAGGAAGCAATTGCCATCGGTCAGGATTGGGAGGGGGATGCGCGCGTCATCCTCTTCGTGGTGATGAAGCAGGGCGCCGCGCTCGACGACGCGCTTCAGGCGAAGATCCGCAAGAAAATCCGTGAGGGCGCTTCGCCGCGGCATGTGCCTGCGAAGATCGTCGCCGTCGCCGACATTCCTCGTACCAAGTCCGGCAAGATCACGGAACTTGCCGTGCGCGATGTTGTGCATGGCCGTCCGATCAAGAACAAGGAAGCGCTGGCCAACCCAGAAGCGCTCGACCTCTTCATCGATATTGTCGAGTTGAAGTCCTGACAGGAGGGCTGAGTTGTCCCGCTACCTCTTCACGCCGCCGGCTCCGGTAGCCGCCCCCATTCGTGGGCGGGACGAACTCTTTCCCATTCATCGCATCTTCTGCGTCGGGCGGAACTATGCGGCCCATGCGCGCGAGATGGGTGCGGAACCGGATCGCGAGGCGCCGTTCTATTTCAACAAATCCGCGCATCACTACGTGCCGAGCGGCAGCACGATTCCCTATGCGTCCGAAACCGCGAACTTCCAGTACGAGATGGAGCTCGTGGTCGCCATCGGAACGGGCGGCTTTCGCATCGCCGCCGCTGACGCGCTCGACCATGTGTTCGGCTATGCCTGTGGCCTCGACATGACGCGGCGCGACATTCAATTCGCGCTGCGCGAGAAGCAGCGCCCCTGGGATCTCGCCAAGGATTTCGAGAATGCGGCGGTGCTTTCCGAGATCGTGCCGGCAAGCATCACGGGCCATCCCGGAAAAGGCCTCGTCCGGTTGAAGCTCAATGGCGAGGTGAAGCAGAGCGGGGATCTCTCCGATCTCATCCATCCCGTGCCTGCCTTGATCGCGCATTTGTCGCGCTTCTATCATCTGCAACCGGGAGATATCATCTATACGGGCACGCCTGAAGGTGTGGGGCCGGTGAAGCCCGGCGACAGGCTTGAGGGCATGGTCGAAGGCGTGGGGAACATCGCGCTCGCCATAGGTCCCGCAGAATAACTCCGCCGGCGGGGAGGCCGGGTTCATGGATTTCTCGCTTACGCCCGACCAGCAACAGATCCGCGACGCGATCTTCAAGCTCTGCGAACCCTTCGACGACGACTACTGGTTGAAGAAGGACAAGGAGGGCGGCTTCCCCGAAGAATTCTATAAGGCCGTGGCCGATCAGGGCTGGCTCGGCATTGCGATGCCCGAACAGGTTGGCGGTGCGGGGCTTGGCATCACCGAAGCTGCGTTGATGATGCAGGCGATTTCGGAATCAGGCGGCGGCATGAGCGGCGCGTCGTCCGTGCATCTCAATATCTTCGGTCTCAACCCCGTCGTCGTCTTCGGCACCGAGGAACAGAAATCTCGGATGCTGCCGCCATTGATCCGCGGCGAGGACAAGGCCTGCTTCGCGGTGACGGAGCCCGACGCCGGTCTCAACACGACAGGCCTCAAGACCTTCGCGGAGCGGAAAGGCGACCGTTACATCGTGCGCGGGCAGAAGATCTGGATCACGACCGCGCAGGTCGCGACCAAGATGCTGCTGCTCGCCCGCACCACGCCCTATGACGAGCTGACGAAGAAGACCGACGGTCTCAGCCTGTTTTATACGAATTTTGATCGCTCCAGGGTCGAGGCGCGGGAAATTCCGAAGATGGGCCGCTCGGCAGTCGACTCGAACATGCTCTTTTTTGATGGGCTCGAAGTCCCGATCGAGGATCGCATCGGCGCGGAAGGAAGGGGCTTCCAGCAGATTCTTCATGGGCTCAACCCGGAGCGCATCCTGATCGCGGCGGAAGCGATCGGTCTCGGCCGCGCGGCGCTCAGAAAGGCTTCAGCCTATGCGCGGGAGCGTGTCGTCTTCGGTCGGCCCATCGGCCAGAACCAGGGCATCCAGCATCCGCTGGCGAAATGCTGGGCGGAACTCGAAGCGGCGAACCTGATGACTTTCAAGGCAGCCTCGCTTTACGACAAGGGTGAGGAATGCGGAGCCGAAGCGAATGCCGCGAAGTATCTCGCGGCCGAAGCTGCCTTCCATGCCTGTGAGACAGCGATCCTGACGCATGGCGGAATGGGCTATGCGAAGGAATATCACGTCGAGCGTTACATGCGCGAAAGCTGGATTCCGCGCATCGCGCCGGTGAGCATGCAGCTCATCCTCAGCTTCATCGCGGAAAAGGTACTGGGCCAGCCGAAATCCTACTGACCGCTTCTCCTAGCCGAAGCGGCCCGTCACGTAGTCGCGTGTGCGGATGTTGGACGGATTGGTGAAGATTTTTTCCGACGTGTCGAACTCGACGAGTTCGCCCAGATACATGAAGGCGGTGTAGTCCGACGCGCGGGCCGCCTGCTGCATGTTATGCGTCACGATGACGATGCAGAACTCCTCGCGCAGCTTTTCGATCAGCTCCTCGAGCTTCGCCGTCGAGATGGGGTCGAGGGCGGAGGCCGGTTCGTCCATCAGCAGGATTTCCGGGCGCACGGCGACGGCGCGCGCGATGCAGAGGCGCTGCTGCTGACCGCCGGAAAGGCCCGTGCCCAACTGGTGCAGCTTGTCCTTCACCTCGTCCCACAGGGCGGCCTGCGACAGCGCCCAATGCACACGTTCGTCCATATCGGCGCGCGAAAGCTTGTCGTAGAGACGGATTCCGAACGCGACATTCTCATAGATCGACATGGGGAAGGGCGTCGGCTTCTGGAATACCATGCCGATCTTGGTCCGCAGCTTCGTCAGGTCGAGATTGGGATCGAGGATGTTGTCGCCGTCGACCATCACCTCGCCCGTCGCGCGCTGGCCGGGATACATTTCATAGATGCGGTTGAGCACGCGCAGCAGCGTGGATTTTCCGCAGCCCGACGGGCCGATGAAGGCCGTGACGCGGCGATCGGGGATCGAGATGTTGATGCCCTTCAGCGCCTCGTATTGCCCGTAATAGAAGCGGAGGTCGCGGACGCCGATCTTCTCGACGTGCTGTTCGCCATCCGGATGGTGCAGGGCGCCTGCGAGAGACGGGGTGTGCAACTGGGTCACGAACGGCCTGTCCTTTTTCTTGTCAGTAGGCGGGCGAAGATGTTGAGCGCAAGCACCGTCGCCGTGATGAGAAGCGCGCCGCCCCATGCGAGCTGGCGCCAGTCTGCATAGGGGCTCATCGCGAACTGGAAGATGACGACGGGCAGGTTTGCCATCGGCGCGTTGAGATCGGCGCTCCAGAATTGATTGTTGAGCGCGGTGAAGAGGAGCGGAGCGGTCTCGCCCGAAATGCGGGCGACGGCGAGCAGTACGCCCGTCAGAATGCCCTGGAACGCCGCGCGGTAGCTGACCTTGGCAATGATCTTCCACTTTGGCGAGCCAAGCGCGGCGGCGGCTTCGCGCAGCGCGTCGGGTACGAGGCCGAGCATGTCCTCGGTGGTACGCACGATGATCGGAATGGCGATGATCGCCAGCGCGACGACGCCCGCAAGGGCCGAGAAGTGCCCCATCTGCACGACGACGATGCCGTAGACAAAGAGGCCGATGATGATGGAGGGCGCGCTCAGCAGCACGTCGTTCACAAAGCGCACCACATGGGCAAGCCGGCTCGCGCGGCCGTATTCCGAAATATAGGTTCCAGCCATGACGCCGATGGGTGTCGCAGCGAGGATTGCGAGCCCGGTCATGACAGCGCTGCCGAAGATGGCGTTCAGCAGGCCGCCCTTGCTCCCGGGCGGAGGCGTGCTCTCGGTAAAGAGCGAGGGCGTGAGCGCTGCGAGGCCATTGCTGAGCAGGGTCCACAGAATTGCGCCGAGAATGAAGAGAACGATCGCCGTCACGGCAAGCGCGATCGTGGTCATGATGATGTCGGTGAGGCGGCGGCTTTGCACGCGTGTCATTTGCCGCCTCCTGCCTTCGCGACTTCCGTGCGGAGCAGCAGGCGCCGGCCGGCGGCCAGCACCAGGAACGTCAGGAGGAAGAGAACGAGGCCGAGCGCGATGAGCGCCGAGGTGTAGGTGTCGCTGACAGCTTCCGTGAACTCGTTGGCAAGAGCGGCCGAGATCGTGGTCGCCGGATCGAACAGCGACTTCGGCAGACGATGTGCGTTGCCGATGACGAAGGTGACGGCCATGGTTTCGCCGAGCGCGCGGCCGAGGCCGAGCATGATCGCGCCCACCACGCCGGTGCGGCAATAGGGCAATACGACCTTCCAGACGACTTCCCACCGCGTCGCGCCCAGCCCATATGCGCTTTCGCGAAGCACAGCAGGCACGGTTTCGAAGACGTCGCGCATCACGGCGGTCATGAAGGGCAGGATCATCAGTCCGAGAATGAGGCCGGCGAGCAGGATGCCGATGCCGATGGGCGTGCCCGAGAAGAGCTGGCCGATCAGCGGAATGGGGCCAAGCCATGTCGCGAGCGCCGGCTCGATCGTCGTCTGGAAGAAAGGAGCCGCGACGAAGAGGCCCCAGATGCCATAGATGATGCTCGGCACGGCGGCGAGAAGCTCGACCGCGGTGCTGAGCGGCGTTCTGAGCCTGTAGGGGCAGAGTTCAGTGAGGAAGAAGGCGACGGCAAAGCTCGCCGGTACGCCGACCAGCATGGCCACGGCGGAGGTCGCCAACGTGCCGACCAGCGGCACGAGCGCGCCATATTCGTCGGTAACCGGATTCCACTTGGCGGTGATGAGAAAGTCGAAGCCGAAAAGCTTCAGCGCCGGCGCAGCGCCCTGGACGAGAACGACGATGACGCCGCCCAGCATCAGCAGGACCAGAGCCGTGAAGCTCCAGGTCAGCCAGCGGAAGAAGATATCCGCCAGCCGCCCATTGCGAATACGGCGGATACGCATTGCTTCGGCGTCGTCTATCAGCGCCATGTCGGGGGGATCTCCGGGTTCGCGGAAGAGGCGAGGCCTCTTCCGCGCCTGTTGCCGGTTGGTGCCTTAGAAGACGGGCTTGCCCGAAGTGTCGACAACCTGCTTCCAGCTGTCTTCGACGAGCTTCACGACCTTGTCGGGCATCGGAACGTAGTCGATGTCCTTCGCCAGCTTGTCGCCATCCGCATAGGCCCACTGGAAGAACTTCAGAACGGATTTGCCATTTTCAGGCTTGTCCTGGGTCTTGTGGAGCAGGATGAAGGTCGCCGCCGTCATCGGCCAGCTCGTCGCGCCGGGCTGGTTGGCGAGGATGAGGTAGAAGCCCGGAGCCTTCGCCCAGTCGGCATTCGCGGCCGCGGCCTGGAACGCTTCATAGCTCGGCTTCACGAACTTGCCGTCCTTGTTCTGCATCTCCGTGAAGGTGAGGTGGTTCTGCAGGGCATAGGCATATTCGACGTAGCCGATCGCGCCTTGCGTCTGGCCGACCATGGCCGCGACACCTTCATTGCCCTTGCCGCCAAGACCGACGGGCCATTCAACGGCGGTGTTGACGCCGACGGCAGCCCAGGCGGGCTCGACGGCGTTGAGATAGTAAGTGAAGTTGAAGGTCGTGCCCGAGCCGTCCGAACGATGGACGACAGCGATGGGCGCGTCGGGGAGCTTCACGCCCTTGTTGATCGCGGCGATCTCAGGCGCGTTCCACCTGGTGATCTTGCCGAGATAGATGTTGGCGAGGAGGGAGCCGGTCAGCTTGATTTCGCCCGGCTTGATGCCCGCGAGATTGACGACCGGGACGACGCCCCCCATGACCGTCGGGAACTGGATCAGATCGCCCTTCGTGAGTTCGGCAGCCGTCAGCGGTTTGTCGGACGCGCCGAAGTCGACGGTCTTCGCGTTGATCTGCTTGATGCCGCCGCCGGAACCGATCGACTGATAGTTCATGCCGATACCGGTCTTCGCCTTGTAGGCTTCCGCCCACTTCGCATAAACGGGATAGGGGAAGGTCGCGCCGGCGCCCGAGATGTTGGAGGCCTCCGCGGCGGTGGTCAGAACCAGAGCGGACAGCGCGAAAAGGCTCGCCCGTCCCAGTTTTCCGAAGGATTTCAGCATGATGTTGGACTCCCTATGTCGAGCCGGCGGCCTATGCCCCTCTGACTACGACAGTTCGATGACAAATATATGACATAAACGGAATGGCCGCCCAGCCTTGGCCCCCAGCCTGCGTCGCAGGCTGCGGGACCTCGGTGCTCGCCAAGGCTCTTCTCAGGCCCGAATCGGGGGAGCGTTGCTGAAGGGGCGAAGATAGGGGCGTGCCGGGGCCGCTTGTTCCAGCCGGGCGGGGCGGAAATCCCGCATTTCAGCGGCGGCGGGCAGGACGCCGGGCGGGGCCATGATCGCTGCGAGGTGGGGCCCGGCGCCGAGGGCTGCGCCTTCCCGCTTCACGTCGGTCGTTTGCAGGATGGCGGCCTTGCTGGCCTCGATGGCGCTTTGCCAGACGAAGCGAGGCCGGCGGCCATGTTCGTCGCCATGGACGGCCATGAAGACGACGACGGCGCAGCAGAGAGCAAAGAGAATGCGGAGCGGCCACGCGGTGGGCACCCCCGGATGGGAGGCGCGAGTGTCGATCAGGCTGGTCTGCGAGGATGCGCTCATCGGCCCAAGACATGCCGTTTGGCAAGGGCGAGGGTCAAATCATGATTTTATTACATTGGGGGATGCATTGCGGCGCATGGCGTCCTTGCGCGACCATGCCTGAAAGGAGGCGCGCATGAGCAGAGCAAGTCTGGTTGCGGGATTGGCCATCGTCCTGTCGCTTGTGGCCGCGCCGTCCCACGCCTCCGACGGCTTTCGCGTCTCCAGTCCGTCATTCGTGGCTGGCAAACCGATTCCCGCGACGAAATTCGTCTTCGACCGTTTTGGTTGCGGCGGGGCGAATATTTCTCCCGGCCTCTCCTGGAGCGGTGCGCCGGAAGGCGCCCGAAGCTACGCCGTCACGCTTTTCGATCCGGATGCTCGAGGCGGGAAGGGCTGGTGGCACTGGCTGGTCTTCGACATCCCGCCGACGCGCACCAGTCTTGCCGAGGGTGGGCTGGTGCCGAAGGGCGCAATGGAGGGGACGTCCGACTTCGGCGTGCCGGGCTATCAGGGGCCGTGCCCGCCAAAGGGCAGCGGCGCGCATCACTATGTTTTCACCGTCTATGCGCTCGACGTGGAAACGCTCGCTCTCGGTCCGAATGTGAAAGGCGCGCCGGCGCTTGAGGTGCTTCGCCGCCATTCGCTTGGCGCGGCAACAGTGCAGTTCCTTTACGGCAGGCCCTGAGCGCTTCAGTTCTTCCGGCGATAGGTCCAGATGATCCAGGCGCAGGACGCGACGATGAGAACCGCCCCCGTGAGCGCGTAGGGAACCCAGCCTTCCTCGCGTTCCAGGAGTTGCCAGATCGAGGTTGCGGCAATGCCGGGGATGAGAAGGACCGGCGCCCAGATGAGGCCGGAGAGGATGTTGGCCAGCCAGAAGCGGCCGGCCGGCATCTCCATCATGCCCGCGATCAGCGGAATGACGGCGCGCACCGGTCCGAAGAAACGGCCGATAAAGACGCTCTTGCCCCCATGCCTTTCGAAAAAGCGGTGCCCGTTGGCGAGCAATTCGGGCCGCGTCTTGAAGGGCCACATGCCGGGGATCAGATGGCCGAAGCGAAGGCCCAGCCAATAGGAAATGCCGTCGCCGAGCGTTGCTCCCGCGATGCCGCCGACGAGCAGCGGGACGATGGGCACCGTGCCGTCACGCACCAGCGTGCCCGCGGCGACCATGATGGCTGTGCCGGGGACGAGAAGGCTCACAAAGGCGAAGGACTCGCCGAAGGCGACCAGAAAAATGATCGGACCTGTCCATTCGGCGTTCTGTCGGATGAACTCTACAAGTGAATGGACAAAGTCGCCCACCGGTCAGCGACCCGCGTCAGGCGAAGGCATAGGGGCCGCCGCGTGTGAGCGCCCGCTGATAGGCAGGCCGCGCCTGAAGCCGCGCGAGAAGATCGATGAGGTTGGGGTAGTCATTGAGCAGGCCGCGTGCCTTTGCCGCTTCGAGCACGAATGAATTGAGAATGTCCGCGGCGCTGAATTCGTTGCCCAGAAGGTAGCCGCCCTTTGCGACCGCGTTGTTCATGTAGGAGAGGTGGTTCGCGATCTCGCCGAAGATGCGCGGATGCAGCGGCGCGCCTGCATCGCCCAGCCGTCCCACATAAAGTGCGAGCAGCAGCGGCAGCATGGCCGAGCCTTCCGCGAAATGCATCCACTGGAGATAGGGCAGGTAATCCGGAGAAGTCTCGGCGGGCGCGAGCCGGCCCGCGCCATATTTGCGCACGAGATATTCGACGATGGCGCCGGACTCGGCGACGGTGAGACCGTCATCCGTGATGACAGGCGATTTGCCGAGCGGATGAATTTCCTTCAGCTCCGGCGGCGCGAGATTGGTCACCGCGTCGCGCTGGTAATGGACGATCTCATAGGGAACGCCCAGTTCCTCCAGCAACCAGAGAATGCGCTGCGAGCGCGAATTGTTGAGATGGTGAACCTTGATCATGTAGCCCTCCCCGACGCTGCCTTGCGATGCACATGGACGAAGGCGACGATCTCGTCGATCGCCTGCCGTGCCTCCGGCAGAATGTCCGCCATGAGGTGCCAGACATGGGGCACCTTGGGCCAGACCTTGATCGTTACCGGCACCGCCGCCGCACGCATCTTGTCGGCCATGCGCGTGGAGTCGTCGAGTAACATTTCCGTGTCCCCGACGTGAAAGAGCGTGGGCGGAAGATCGGCGACGTCGCCGTGGAGCGGCGAGATATAGGGATTGTGCGGATCGGCGCCGGGGCAGTAGCGGCTTTCCACCGTATGCATCATTTGCTCGACGAAGAGTGCGTCGCGTTGCGCGTTGCTGACGCGCGAGCCGCCCGTTGCGGCGAGGTCGGTTGCAGGCGAGAGGCAGACAAGAGCGGCGGGCAGCGGAATGCCCTCGGCCTTGAGCCGCAGCACCAGCGCGAGAGCGAGATTGCCGCCCGCACTGTCGCCGCCGATCACGATCTCATGCGCCGGAACTTTTTCAAGCAGCGCGCGATAGGCCGCGACGCAATCGTCCAGGCCGGCCGGGAAGAAATGCTCCGGCGCGAGCCTGTAATCGACGGCATAGACGGCCATGCCCGTCTTTGTCGCGAGCCGGTGCGTGAGGGGGCGGTGCGTGCGCGGAGATCCGGCGACCCATCCGCCGCCATGAATATAGAAGAAGGCGCCGCTGCTCTCCGCTCCGGTCGCGGTGAGTTTCTCTACGGCTACGCCGCCGAGTGCGGTCTGCTCGACGGTGACATCGGCGGGGAGCTTCGCGTTCTGCGGCTCCATTGCCGTCATGATCGGGCGGAGTGTCATCACATCCGGGTTCTTCTTGAAGCGGCGCTTCACCTGGAAACGCATCATCGGATTGATGAGAAGAAGCTGCAGGCTCATTTCAGTCCTCTTGCGGCTGGGCGCCGCTTATTGGTGTGCAATGTTTGTGAGCCGATGCAACCGGTACGGACGCCTCCTGTCAAGGAACGCTGCGTGGTCTCTGAAAAGCAAAATGGCCGGGCGCTGGGCCCGGCCATCGATTGGCGTTCGCTGATCCGAAAGTGGATCAGGCGACCGAGAGGTTCGCAGCCGACGTCTTGCCACGTTCGGTCACGAGCTCGTAGTTGATCTTCTGGCCTTCATTGAGCGTACCGAGGCCGGCGCGCTCCACGGCGCTGATGTGCACGAACACATCCTTGCCGCCTTCGGACGGCTGAATGAAGCCATAGCCCTTCTGGGCATTGAACCACTTCACAGTACCAGTAGCCATTTGGGTCTCCTTGCGCACTTGCGTGCGGTAATAACCACGCTCTCATTGCGCGGCTGATGATGATGGCAACCTAAGTTTTTGGAAGTGTCTTGAAAGGCCCGTAGGGCAAATCAGCCAAGGCAGGCCAAAATGTCGATTGCCGCCAAAGCAGACAAGATTAGTCCGCTCAAGTCAACAGCGTTTGGCCGCCGGCGGACGAACGCGGGCGTCTTTTGCGCCGCCCGCAAAGCCTTGCTTGCGTGGGGAAAAACGGCTTCTCCCCGTCCGGAATCCTGAGTGGATTACTTCTCTTCGCCCTTGCGGACGAAGGTGGCGGCGTAGAAAAGCTCGCCGTCGAAAAGGTCCTTCGGGGCGCCGAGGCCCTCGATCATCTGGAAGCGGCGCTGAACGATCTGGCCTTCCATGCGGTAGCCCTTCTCGCTCATGTTCCGGCGATGGAACTCCATGGCGGCGGGCGTGAATTCACGGGCCAGCACGGTGATGCGTTCGGGCAGGTCGCTGGTCTTTTTGTCGTCAGCCATACCGGTCTCTCGTCGTTCTCTAGATACTGGATCGATGGCGCGAGGGCTTGCCCGGCGCGCGGGCGCAGTATGGGACCGGGGGGGCTGCTTGTCGAGTATCCGGATAACCAAAGAAAAAGGCGCGGGGCCCGCGAGCGCCGCGCCTTTTTGCATGAAACGCCAGGAGGTCAGTTGTTGGGGCGGAGGTAGTAACCGGTACCCTGCCAGCCCATGTCCCGCGAGGGGGCTTCCTGGGAATTGGTGTTGTCGGTTCTGTTGTAATAGCCGGGCGTGCCGAAGTTGTCGGTCCCGTCCTCGCTGCTCTTCATGGAGAAGTTGAAGCCGTTACTGTCATTCGAGCCGCCGACGCTCTGGTCGGTGTAGCGGGCGGCATTGGCGCCGTCGGTCTGCACCTGATAGGTCGTGAAGGCGAATGACGGCGCGGTCGCGGCCAGTAGGCCAGCGGCGCCTGCAAGGGCTGCAAGAGCGATCTTGCGCATGGGTCATGCTCCGAATCTGGGGCGTTCCCCGAAGGGAACCTGCGGCCCAAGCACATACCGCGATGCCGGACCTGTCAAGAAATGCATCATTAAATCTGGGAAGGATCGGCGTTCAAACAAGTGTTCGACGCCCTTTCGCCGCAATAATGACGGGAAACAAAGCCGCCCGCCGGGATTCCGGCGGGCGGCAGGGTCTCAGAAGCCTTCGAGCGCGGCGTAGCGGTCCCGATGGAAATTGCCGTCGCCGAAGGTGGCGGCGGCCACGCGGGCACGCTTCATATAGAGGCCGACATCGAACTGGTCGGTCATGCCCATGCCGCCATGCATCTGAAGGCCTTCATTGGTGACGAGGCGGGCCGTATCGGACAGCCGCGCCTTGGCGAGGCTTGCCGCCTGGGGCACGTCGTTCCGCCGGGCTTCGAGCGCGGAAAGGGCGTCGAGCACGACCGAGCGGCAAAGCTCGATCTCGGCGAACATGTCGGCCGCGCGGTGCTTCAGCGCCTGGAACGAGCCGATCACCACGCCGAACTGCTTGCGCTCTTTCAGGTAGGCGACCGTCTGGTCGAAGACCGCCTGAACGAGGCCGAGAAGCTCGGCGGAAAGGCCGACGCGGGCAATGTCGAGAACCTGCTCGAGCACATCCGTGCCGCCATCGACGGAGCCGAGCACGCTGTCGGCGGAGACGACGACATTGTCGAAGGTGACATTGGCGGCATTGCGGTTGTCGACCATCTGCGTCCGCTGGATTGAAACGCCCTTTGCCTTCGCATCGACGAGGAAGAGGGTGATGCCCGACTTGTCGTCCTCCTTGCCCGAGGTGCGCGCCGCGACGATCAGCCGGTCTGCGACATGGCCGTCGAGCACAAAGGTCTTGCGTCCGGAGAGGCGATAGGAGGAACCCTCGGCGACGGCGCGCGTCGCGACATGCGTCGGATTGTGGTGCGCGCCTTCCTCCAGCGCGAGCGCCATGATGAGTTCGCCCGCAGCGATGGCAGGCAGGATTTCCTGACGCTGTGTCGCGCTGCCCGCGAGCTGAACGGCGGAGCCGCAGAGCAAGACGGTCGAGATGAGCGGGGTCGCGGCGAGTGTGCGGCCCGCCTGTTCGAGCACGAGGCCGAGGCCTACGGGGCCGAAATCCGTGCCGCCGTATTTCTCCGAGATCAGGATGCCGGCGAAGCCGAGATCGGCCATTTCCTTCCAGGCGCCGCGATCGAAACCGGCGGGCTCCTTCGTGTCGCGAATCTTGCGGAGGTTGGCTACGGGAACGCGCTCCTGAAAGAACTGTGTCGCCGTATCGCGAAGAAGCTGCTGCTCCTCGGTCAGTACCAATGCCATCGAAAATACTCTTTTATCTAATGTGAAGGAGGAGAGGGGACGAAGCTGTGCCGTGCCTCAGTCGGGCAGGCCGAGCACGCGCTTGGCCACCACGTTGAGCTGCACTTCCGATGTGCCGCCTTCGATGGAATTGCCCTTGGAGCGCAGCCATGACCGCGTGATGCCGAGTTCCTCTTCAGTGAATCCTTCGCCTTCCCAACCCAGAGCCTGCGTGCCGAGAATTTCGAGCATGAGCTCGTAGCGGCGCTTGTTAAGCTCGGTGCCGTAATATTTGAAGATCGACGAAGCCGCGCCCGAGCCGACGCCCGCCTTTGCCTCTTCCGCCGTGCGCTGAAGCGTCAGCGCGAAGGCCTTGCCATCCATCTTCTGCTTCGCGATGCGTTCGCGCAGCGCCGCCGAAGCGACGCGCCCATTGGCTTCGCCGAAATAATCCTTCGCCAGCGCTTCGAGGCTTGCGGAGCTGCCGACGCCGGAGCCGAGGCCCATGCCGGAGATCATGTCGCGTTCGTGCTGAAGCAGGCGCTTCGCGATGGTCCAGCCCTTGTTGAGTTCGCCGACGAGATTCTTCTTCGGCACCTTCACATCGGTGAAGAAAGTTTCGCAGAAAGGCGAGGCGCCGGAGATCATGGTGATCGGGCGCGCTTCGACGCCGGGCGTCGTCATGTCGAAGAGCACGAAGCTGATGCCGTCATGCTTCTTCGTCGTGTCGGTGCGCACGAGGCAGAAAATCCAGTCGGCCTTGTCCGCATAGGAGGTCCAGATCTTCTGGCCGTTGACGAGGTAATGGTCGCCCTTGTCCTCGGCCTTGGTCTGAAGACCGGCGAGGTCGGAGCCCGCGCCCGGTTCCGAATAACCCTGGCACCAGCGGATTTCGCCGCGCACGATGGGCGGCAGGTGTTCGCGCTTCTGCTCTTCATTGGCGAATTCGAGAAGGGCCGGCCCAAGCATCCAGAGGCCGAAGCTCGACAGAGGCTGGCGCGCCTTGATGCGGCGCATTTCCTGGCTGAGGACGAGGCTTTCTTCCTTCGTCAGGCCGCCGCCGCCATATTCCTTCGGCCAGGTCGGCGCGGTCCAGCCGCGCGACGCCATGCGGTCGAGCCACACTTTCGAATCGGGATTGGCCCATGCCGCGTTGCGGCCGCCCCAGGGCGTCTCTTCTTCGGGCATCGGCGTACGCATCGAAGCGGGACAATTCGTCTCCAGCCATTCGCGTGTTTCCTGCCGGAACTTCTCAATCGGTTCCATTGATTGCTTCCCTCTCTTCAGGGGTGAATTTTCTATGACGGCAAGATAGCAGCCATGCGGTGTCAGGCAATCGCCGAGAGGGCGAGAGGCGAAGATTTGTCGAGAGCGGCTGGCCCCGAACATGAGTGAGCTTGCATGAGCCCATGCCGGGGCTCGCGAGCGCGTCGGTCGGGCAAGGCGGCTGAAAATGCATGGAGAATGTCATTGCCGGGGCCCGGGATTGGGCGATCCTTGGCCAGTCGCAACATGGAGGCACGGCGATGGCAAGGATGATCTGGCTGTTATTCTTCTGCACGGCGTTTCTGGCTCGCGCGGAGCCTGCTGCGGCAAAGCCCCTCGTCGCGGTTCTGGCACAAAACAGCGGGACCGAGATGACCGATTTTATGGTTCCTTATGGCGTCATCGCCAGCTCGGGGGCGGCGGACGTCATCGCCGTTTCGACGGGGGCGGGACCGATCGATTTCATGACAGGCGTGGAGGCGCGCGGCGATATGACTATCGCTGAATTCGACGTCGCGCATTCCAGGGGCGCAGATTTCGTCATCATTCCCGCATTTCACGACTCCGAAAATGCGGCGACGCGCGACTGGCTGCGGAAGCAGGCCTCGAAGGGCGCGACCCTCGTCTCCATTTGCGACGGCGTGCTGGTAATGGCGGGGACGGGGCTTCTCGACGGGCACAAGGCGACGGGGCATTTTCATTCGCTCGATGAGCGGCGACGGGATTTTCCGAAGGTCGAGTGGAAGACGAATACGCGCTTCGTGCAGGACGGGAAGTTCATTTCGTCGGCGGGTGTGAGCGCGTCGTTGCCGACGGCGCTCTATATCGTCGAGTTGATTGCCGGGCGTGAACGGGCGATGGAGGTGGCAAGGGCACAGGGCGTTTCCGGCTACAGTGCGGCGCATGACAGCGACGCGTTCCGGCTTACGACGGGCGACTACTGGCTGGCGGCGAAGAGTCTTCTGTTCGCCTGGCCGCGCGATGTCTATGCGTTGCGGACTGGCGCGGGCGTTGACGAAGTCGGTTTCGCCTTTGCGGCCGATATGCTGTCGCGCACTTTTCGCGCGAAGGTCGCTGTCGTTGCGGACGAGGCCGAGGTAAGGACGCGGTACGGTTTGCGCCTGCTGCGCAGGATGGCGCCCGAGGAAGTGCCGTCGCGCGCGGTGACCGTGCGTATTGGCGGCGCGACGCAGATGAGCGATCTGGCGGTCGGCGAAGGCGCGCGGGCGGCTGACGACATGGCGGATTATCTAACCCGGCGCTATGGCGCAGAGATGGCGGCCTTCGTTACGACGCAGTTGGAATATCCCGCGAAAATACACAGACCTGCTGCGAAGTCTGCTCTTCCAGCGCTCGCGTCGAACCCTCCCCTTTGAGAGGGAGGGTTCGCGGAACGGTGAATTAGGCGACGCCGAGTTCGTGCTTGGCGAAGGCCGTCACGCCCTTGTAGTCCGCCTTGCCGTTCGGCGCGCGGAAGGGGATCGTGGTGCCGAGCAGGATGCGCTTCGGCGTCTTGTAGCCCGCGAGCTTCTCGCGCACATGGGCGCGGATCGCGGCCTCGTCGAACGAGTGGCCATGGGCGAGCTTGATGATGCCCGTGACCGCCTGTCCCCATTTTTCGTCGGGCAGGCCGACGACCAGCGCGTCCTCGACGGCGGGGTGCGTCTTCAGCACTTCCTCGACTTCTTCGGGATAGACCTTTTCGCCCGCTGTGTTGATGCAGACGGAGCCGCGGCCGAGCAGGGTCAGCGTGCCGTCGGCTTCGACGGTGCACCAGTCGCCGGGGATCGAGTAGCGCTTGCCCGCAATGGTGCGGAAGGTTTCCGCCGTCTTCTTCTCGTCCTTGTAGTAGCCGACCGGGATCGGAGCGCCCATGGCGATAATGCCCGGCTTGCCGCTGCCCGGCTCCACCAGCTCGCTGTTCTCATCGAAGACCTTGCAGCGGTCGCCGATCTGGAACTTCGCAGTGCCGATCTCGCCATCCTTCGTCATCATCGAAGCGCCGAAGCCGATGCCTTCCGAGGCGCCGAAGCTGTCCGTCATGATCGCCTGCGGGATGTGCTTGAGAAGGCCGCGCTTCACTTCCGTCGACCACATGACGCCCGACGAAATGATCGTGACGATGCTGG
Source organism: Parvibaculum sp. (assembly GCF_039680535.1). Taxonomy (GTDB): domain Bacteria; phylum Pseudomonadota; class Alphaproteobacteria; order Parvibaculales; family Parvibaculaceae; genus Parvibaculum. The sequence continues at coordinate 619,698 of NZ_JBDKSS010000013.1, forward strand.
AGAGATTGTATGTCCCCGGCTTTTCGTCGAGTGTGCGCAGCATTGGCTTGGCGAAGGCGTCGCCAACGATCGCGATGCTCTGCACCTTGTTGCGGTCCACCGCCTCCCAGAGTTCATCCGCATCGAGCGAAGGACTTTCGAGCGTGACCAGCGCGCCGCCCGCCATGATGACGCCGAGCGAACTCAGAAGACCCGTGCCATGCATCAGCGGGCAGGCGGGGAGATGGCATCCCTGCGGGCCCATGGCCTTCATCGCCTCGACGAGCTGCTCCAGCGTTTCGGGCACGGGGCCAAGCTTGCGGCCCGCTTCAAGCTGGATTTCGCGCAGATCGTCATGCCGCCACATCACGCCTTTCGGCATGCCGGTGGTGCCGCCGGTATAGATGAAGAGGAGATCGTCGGGCGAGCGTTTGATGTCGAGCTTCTCGCCGTTGCCGGTGGTCGCCAGCGTCTCGTAGCGCTCGGCGAAGGAGGCGATGTCGTCGCTCTCGTTCACCTCAACGAAGGTATGTGCCTTGACGAGGCGCGGTTTGATCTCCTCGATGATGTCGCGGAACTCCGAGCCATAGACGACCGTCTGGGCGTCGGAATTGTCGAAGATGTAGAAAACCTCGTCGGCCTTGTAGCGGTAGTTGACGTTCACATGGGTCAGCCGCGCCTTGAAGCAGGCATTGAGCAATTCCATGTATTCCGGCCGGTTGCGCATGTAGAAGGCGACCTTGTCGCCCGGCTTCGCGCCGCGCTCGATGAGGGCGCGGGCGAGGTTGTTGGTGCGCTTCGTGCTTTCGCCCCAGGTGATCACGCGATCCTGGTGGACGAAGGCCGGGGCATCCTGGGGCAGGACCGGCGAAATGGCGTCGAGAATGTCCCCGAAATTCCAAGGCATGAACGAACTCCTCCCAGAGTCATATGGTGTCGGCCTCTTCGGGCCAATTTCTGTTGGGGGGCATGATACAGCGAAAATCGCGCCCGTCATCCGTTCTGAAGCCAGCCGGTGGGCGGGGGGCAACGAAAAAGGGCGGCCCTTGCGGGGCCGCCCTTCGGTCTCAGGTCGCGCCGGCCGCTTATTCGGCAGCCGACATCTTGTCCAGCGAATAGGCGCGGTTGCCCTGGCCGTTCAGCTGGAGCAGGTACTTGATGCCTTCTTCCGCAATGTCGTCGCCGATCATGCGGTCGCCTTCGGCATAAAGCTCCTTCATGTCGATGAAGGCGGCATAGTTGCCGGCGGTGCGGCTGGTGATGATACCCGCCTTGAGCAGCGTCTTGATCAGAACGCGGAAGATGTTGGTCGATTCCTGCATGCTCTCGCGGATCTTGACGTCCGTGAGGGCTTCCATGAAGGCGCCCTGCACCCACTCCCAGTCGAGGCCGACAGCGGCGTAGATGTGCTTCTTCTGCTCGGGGCTGCCGAGGTTGTAGAGCAGCACTTCGAAGACGTGCCAGGCCCAGTCTTCGATCTGGTTGCGCTCATCCTCGTTGATGTGCGGGATGGTGCGGTCCGCCCAGATCTTGCCGAACTTGTGGTGGAAGGCTTCGTCCGTCATGGTCAGCTGCATGAGCTTGACCATCAGCGGGTCGCGGCCGTCCTTGTAGAAGGTCGCGAAAGCGCCCATGGCGAGGCCTTCGACGAGCATCTGCATGCCGACGATCTTCTTCCACACCAGCGGCGAGAGCACGAGTTCGGTGAGGATATTGCCGAGCGCCGGGCCGACGCGGACAGGCTTGCCCCAGCGCGCCTTGATGTAGTTGGTGAAGCCGGCGACGTGGCGCGCCTCTTCGCGGGTCTGGTTCGCGGCATATTCCTGTGCGCCCGGATCCTTCAAGATGTGGCAGAGCGAAGCCGAGAGCGCCAGCGCGCCCGCTTCGCCGTGGAGGATCGACGACAGCGACCACTGCACATCGAGATTGACGAGTTTGATCTTCTGCTTTTCGTCGAGCTTGTCGGCGACAGCGGTCTTGAGGTCGGTGTTCTGATTGGGATCGACCAGATATTCGTTTTCCATGTCGAAGGGCTGGGAGAAGTCGACATACTTCTTGTCCATCGGATCCCAGAAATGATCGTGGGTCGCCGAGATGATCTTGTCGAAGGCGTTGGAGCGCTTGCCGTAACGCTCGACGTCCATCATCGCCGGGAAGTCATCCGGGGCGACGGCTTCGTAAGCCGGATCCACGGTCAGATTCGTTTCGATCTTCGTCATAGCTCCTCCTGTGCACGGCCGTTTCCCGGCCTGATACTCTGCGGCTGGCCTACGGTTTTCCGAGCCTCCGCCCTCTTTCCCATGACCAATATAGTGCCGAGGGTTAATGGTTGCAAAAAATAATGACGCCCATGTCACTTTTGATCACGCTTCTCGGGGCGCCCTTCAGCCCTATACGGAGGGGGCGGGAGCGGTGCTAACGTGATGAAAACAAAGGGGGCGTGGATGATGAGATCGGGATTTACCGAAACGGCTCACGGGCGGATCGCCTGGATCGAAACGGAGGGCGAGGGGCCGGCGGTTGTCTTCATCCACGGCAATTCCTCAGCCAAGGAAATGTTCGGTCGGCAGCTCGAAAGCGGGATCGCCAGGCGGTACCGGTTGATCGCGTTCGACCTGCCGGGCCATGGCGCCAGCTCCGATGCTCCCGATCCGGAGAGCACCTATTCCATCCACGGCTTTGCAGATGCGGCAATCGCCTTTCTCGAGGCGCGGGGTATCTCGCGGGCGGTCCTGATGGGGTGGTCGCTGGGTGGCCATGTGGCGCTGGAGCTGCTCGCGCGCTGGCCGGGCGCCGTTGCGGCCTGGATCACCGGAACGCCGCCCGCAGGGGCTGCCGACATGCAGCAGGGATTTCTTCCTTCGGAAGACATGGGCCTCACCTTCAAGGACAGTTTCACCGAGGAGGAAGCGCGTTCCCAGTCTCAGGCAGGGGTGGGGAAGGGTGTGCGGCTTGAACCGTGGATGCTCGAGGCGGCGCTCCGCGCCGACGGACGCTTCCGTCCGCTGATGCTGCAATCGATCATCGAGGGGAAGGACATGGACGGGCGCAAGATCGCCGAGACGGCGACGCAGCCGCTCGCTGTGGTCACTGGAGGCGCCGAACCCTTCGTCAACAACGAGTTCCTGAGCACCGTGTCCTATCGCAACCTTTGGGATCGCAGGGTGCATGTCCTCGACGGGCTCGGTCACGCTCCCTTCTGGCAGGATGCGCCGCGCTTCAACGAGCTCTTCTCGCGGTTCCTCGATGAGGTTACTCGCTGAACGTGTCAGATATGCGCGGAACGAGGCGCCGCGTCGGCGAGGGACCGCGATAGCTCTTCGTCTCGACGACGTGAATCGGCTTCGACACGGCGGCGAGAATGCGTTCATAGAGCATGGCCGCGGTGATGGGCTTGCCTATGTAGTCGGTGACGCCATTGTCGCGGGCAAGCCGCACCATCTCCGGCCCGATATGGCCTGAGATCATCAGCACAGGCACGTCGCGGTCGCAGCACTCGCCGCCGCCTTCGGCGCATTCGCCATTGCGGACACGCCGCGTCAGCTCATAGCCGTCCATCGGCCGCATGCTGCCGTCGGTGATGATGAGGTCGGGCGCTTCCGAGCAGAAGAGCTCCAGTCCCTTCTCGCCGCTCGCCGCGCTGTGGATCGCGCCCACGCCCATGCTTTCGAGAAGCGCGGCGAGAACATTCCTCATCTCGGCGCTGTCGTCGACGATGAGAATCTTGAGGCGGGCGAAAAGCTCGCGGTCCGTCATCCGGCCGATCTTTCGCCTTCATGCGTAAGCGCGATGAGCCGTTCGAGCGACATCAGGGTCTCGCTCGCGAGAATCTCGTCGGCGCCGCCGCTCTGAACGGCGTCATACATGGCTTCGACGTGGAAGCGCATGACCGTGGAGGCGGCGGATTTGTAGTTTTCGAGATAGCCGCAAAGCGAATGGGCGAAGCGGCCGACCGTGGGATAGCCAAATGTCCCCGCCAGGCCGCGAATTTCATGCGCCATGGCGTAGAGCTGGTTCCATGCCTCGGCGTCGCCTGCGCCCGCAGGCTCGATGAATGAGAAGAGCGAGCCAACCTGAGTCTTCAGGTTTTCCGAATATCTGGCACTGAGCTCGCGGATGGTTTCCTGCATCTGGTCGAGAACGCGAGGGTCGAGCCGGACAGGGGCGGTGAAATCCACGCCGAGCTTGCGTTCCGCGATCGAGGGTAGGCGAACGAAACGCGCCTGAACATCCGGGGTCTGAACGTCGGTCATGCGATAGCCCTCAGATATAGGTCACTTGACGGCGTTCGGGACCGTCGATCGCTGCCGTGTCGGCGCGGCGATCCGGCCCGGTGAAGGTCGGGGTTTCAACGAGTTTGCGAGGGCGGTTCAGCGCGCCGACAAGGCGTTCGTAGAGAAGGCGCGGCGAGACCGGCTTGCAGATGAAATCGGTCACGCCGGAGTCGCGGGCGCGCTCCACGGCGGAGAGTTCGCTATGCGCGGAAACCATGATGATGGGGACGGCGCGCAATTCGTCCTCGCCGATGGCGCGCAGGCGCTGGGCGAGCACAAAGCCGTCCGTCGGCTTCATGGCGGCGTCGGTGATGACGATATCGGGCCGGTGCTCAAGAAACTTTGCCCAGGCTTCTTCGCCGTCGCCGGCAACGATGACCTGGCCGACGCCGAGCACGTCGAGCAGCCGCGCGATCAGCCTGCGCATGTGCAGGCTGTCGTCGACAACCAATATCGTCAGCATCCCGAACAGCGATCGAGCCATTCTTGTCCCCACAGAAACTCAGTGAACGCCCCACGCGCTCATCTGCACCCTAGCGGAGAGGTTCTAAAGAAAAGGTAGCATTCTGCAGGGATTTACCCGCCGAAAGGGCGGGCAAGGCCCGTCATGCCCGAGCGGTGACGATCCAGACAGCCCCGCCGAGGGCGAGGCCTTCGGGCGTCACATGCTTCGCAAACTCGCTGCGGAGGCTTTCCTTGACGCGGGAAAGGACTTCCTGCGGCTGTTCGTTGAGCATCCGTCCAACCGGTCCGACCTCGAGCGACTGGGCGACGGCTTCGTCGAGTGCATCTGGGCCGGCGCCAAGCGTCAGCAATGCGTCGAAGGGTGTCATGGCAACATCGCGGAAGCCGGCGCGGGTCAGGATCGAGGTGACATGCGCTGCGTCCGCGAAGGCGAAGGGGCCGGGCGCGCCGGGAGCGGCAGGCTCGGGTGGCGCGACATGGGCTAGCGCGGCGCGAAGGGGTACGGTGACCCAGCCATTCTCCGCCACCGAGCGCCAGCAGATGAACACAAGCCGGCCGTCTGCCGCCAGCGACGAGCGGATATTGGCGAACGCGGCCGCGGGATCCGCGAAAAACATCACGCCGAAGCGCGATGCCATGACGTCGAAGCTTCCGCGGGTGAAGGCATGAGAGGAGGCATCGGCAATTTCAAACGTCGCGGTGCTTCTTTCTGCCGCCGCCCGCTCCCGCGCGCGCTCCACCATGGGCACGGAAATATCGACGCCGAGCGCGCGACCCTTCGCACCGGCCGCGCGGGCGAATTCGAGCGTGGTCGCGCCACATCCGCAGCCGATGTCGAGAATGCGCTCGCTGGGGGCCACATTGGCCGTCTTGAGCAGGGCGGCGCTGAAGGGCGCCAGCATGCGGTCGAGACGATCCTGCGCCGCCACCCATTTCGCGCCAAGCATGCCGTTCCAGGCTTCGATCTGTTCGGAATTGTTCTGCGCCGACGTTTCGCCCGTTGTCATATTGCGTCTCCCCTGTTCGCCTCAGCATGAGAGGCGGAAAGGGCGAGGGCAAGATCAATCGGCGGGCACGGGCTCGTCGCGCTCGGCAAGCAGGCGCAGCCGATGCTCGATCTCGGTGATCCCGAGTTCGATGGGGCCGAGGTCGTCATCTTCCGGCGAGGCGGCATCCGCGCCGGTCGGCAGTTCCGGTTCGATCGAGCGCGGGCCTGCCGCCGATTGGAGGCGGGCCAGGCGATCCGCGATCAGCGCGGCATGATCGAGGAAACGCTCGCTGACCTGGGTAACAAGCGTCTGCGCCGCCGTGATCTCACCGGCGATCAATGACAGTTCTTCGTCTTCGGCGAAACCCGAACGCGGCGGCGAAAGTTCGAGGCCGCCCGCGCCTGTGGTCAGGTTGACGACATGGACGGCGACGCCGGCGCGGCCATCCTCATTGAGTTCGATGTCGAGCGCCTGATGTTTGCCGCCGATCAACCGGCCATTGATGAGGTTGATACGGTTGTGCGAGGCGGACCCCACGGCTGCGTCGATTTCCGCGCGAAGATCGTCATAGCGGCCCGCGAAGAGCGCCCTGTGACCGGGATCTTCGGTCGCCATCGCCGCATGAACGAGATCGAGGGCCTCGCGAAGGCGCTCGCCCACCGTGTCGATGGCAAGGACGGCGGTTTCGATTGTGGAAAGGCTTGTGGCGATGCGCTGTCCGAGTTCGGCTGCCGAACGCGAGCCCGCTCCCGCGGCGGTGTGGCGGAGGGCGCGCGCGACCGCGCTCCGCGGGGCGCGCGGCTTTGTGGGAGGTCTACGCTTTTTCTTCTTCTTGCTGCTGCCCAACAGCAGCGAAACAATGCCCATGATCCGGCCCTCGGCGGGCATTGCCCTTTGCCCGCACGCGGAAAGCCTAGGCCTTATTGGTTGACGCAACCTAAACGGCGTCCACGCTCAGCCGATCTGCTAGGCTGGAACCCATGGCGAATCTACCTGCACCACTCTGGAGGATCATACGGCCCCTGACCCGGATCTATTACCGGCTCAGCCGGCCATTGACCGTGGGCGTTCGCGGGCTGGTGCGGGACGAGCGCGGCCATGTGCTCCTCGTCCGCCATTCCTATGTCGATGGCTGGTACATGCCGGGCGGCGGCGTTGAGCGCTCCGAAACCGTCATGACGGCCCTGACGCGCGAGCTGGACGAGGAGGCGGGCATCCTGCTCAGGGAGCGGCCCAGATTCGTCGGTCTCTACGCGAATTTCCGCGAATTCAAATCCGATCACGTCGCGCTCTTTCTCATCGAGCATGGGAGCTACGACCGGGTGGCGCGGACCAGTTTTGAAATCGCCGAATATGATTTCTTTTCGCCGGACGCGTTGCCCGAAGGAACGACGCCCGGCACAAGGGCCCGCATCCGCGAAGTGCTGACGGGGGAGAACGCGCCCGACCTCTGGTGAGGCGCTAACTCTTCAGAGCGTCGGCCGCTTCTGCGCCCAGGGGCTCGCCGTTTCGAGCTGACCTGCGAGACGGAAGAGCGTCGCCTCCTCGCCGAAGCGGCCCGTAAACATGGAACCGACGGGAAGTCCTTCCGCATTCCAGTGGAGCGGCACGGACATGGAGGGCTGCCCGGTCATGTTGTAGAGGCCGATACTGGGCACATATTCGGCGCTCAATGCGAGATAGGCGCCGATATCCGGCGACATGGTGTTGAGCGCGCCGAGCTTGATCGGCGGCAGGGAGAGCGTCGGCGACAGATGCACGTCGTAACGCTGATGATAGGCGGCGAGCTTGCGGCCCATCTGGTGAATATGGAGCGTCGCGGCCACATAGTCGGCGGCGGCGCGCGTCCTGGCGAGGTCGGAGACGAGGCGCGTGAAGAATTCGATCTCGTCATGCGCGATCTCGCGTCCGAGTTCTGCGGCGCGCATGTTGAGCGCGAAGAGCGTATTGGCCCCGATCAGCGTTCCCTGATGTTTCGCCATTTCCTCCACGTCGATCGCAGGCGCGTCTTCCTCGACATGATGGCCGAGATCGGCGAGGAGCTTCGACGTCGCCTCGATCGCCTTCACGACATCGCCATGGCTTTGCGTTCCATTCGGACGTTTCGTCGTGAAGGAGATGCGGAGCTTGCCCGGCGCTTTCGACACCTCATCGAGATAGGAGCCGGTGAAGGCGGGCGCGGCATAGGGGTCGCCCGCCGCGGGGCCGTGGGTGACGTCGAGCATGGCGGCGCTGTCGCGCACGCTGCGCGAAACGACATGGGCGGACGACATTCCAGCCCAGCCTTCGCCGCGATCCGGGCCCATGGGCGTGCGCGCCCGCGTCGGCTTCAGTCCGAAAAGTCCGCAGGCAGACGCCGGAATGCGGATCGAGCCACCGCCGTCGCTCGCATTGGCGACCGGCAGGAAGCCCGCGGCAACGGCCGCGGCCGCGCCGCCCGATGAACCACCCGCCGAATGCTCCGTATTCCAGGGATTGCGCGTCGGGCCGTAGTGACGCGGCTCGGTCGTCACCGAGAGGCCGAATTCGGGCGAATTGGTCTTGCCGAAAATGACGAGCCCTGCCGCGAGGTAGCGCTCGGTGAGCGTGCTGTTGTGATCGGCCTTGTTGTCCTTGTAGGCAGCGGAGCCGAAGCTGGTGACCGTGCCTTCATAGAGGAGGTGGAGATCCTTCAGCAGGAAGGGCACACCCTTGAACTTGCCCTCCGGCAGACCGCGTGCGATCTGGCGCTTCGCCTCGTCATAATGCTTGAAGATGACGGCGTTGATCTTCGGATTGGATTTTTCGACCCGGGTGATGGCCTCGTCGAGGAGTTCCTCCGGTTTGACCGCACCGTTCCGGACCAGTTCCGAGAGCCCCAATGCATCGTATTTGTCGTAATCCGAAAAGCCGGTCATCATTCCCCCGAGGATTTGCCTTTGTTTCATCTTACGGAGAGGAAGCGTGGTGGCCAATGTTTTGTGGCCGCGCGCCGGCAACTGGCAAGGAGGGAGAGGATGAGGAAAAATATTCCGGCTTTCTGCGTGGCGCTCGGTCTTGCTGTTTTCGCGATGGGCGGTCAGGCGCGCGCCGGGTCGGTGGGCGATTTTCCGAGGGACGACGCGACGCTGACGGCCCTCAACGATCAGCAACTCACATTGGTGCATGCGGCGGCGCGGGAATGCATGTCGATGCCGCGTGGACCCAAGATGGGTCGCGCCTGCATGATTGCGTCGGTGGAGCAGGCGGTTTCGCTGAGCGGCGACGAGCAGCTCAAGGCGTTCAACGCCCGAATGCCGACCAGCATGCGCTACAACGAATATCGCACCATGATCGACGTGAAGCGCGTTTTCTCCCGCACCGACAGATAGCCGCGTTCAGCCGCGATTATGCGGCGCGTCGAAGTCGAGCAAGGGTCCGAGCGGCACGATGCCGGTGGGATTGATCGTCTTGTGGCTGCCGTAATAATGCAGCTTGATATGGTCGAGGTTCACCGTCTCCGCGACGCCGGGCACCTGATAGAGCTCGCGCGTATAATTCGCGATGTTCGGATAGTCCGCGATGCGGTGCAGGTTGCATTTGAAGTGGCCGTGATAGACCGCGTCGAAGCGGATCAGCGTCGTAAAGAGCCGCCAATCGGCTTCGGTGATCTGCGCGCCGGCGAGGTAGCGTTGGCGTGAAAGCCGTTCCTCGATCCGGTCGAGTTCGGCAAAAAGCGCTTTCACGGCTTCCTCATAGGCGTCCTGCTTCGTTGCGAAGCCGGCCTTGTAGACGCCGTTGTTCACGAGGTCGTAGACGGCGGCGTTGATCGCGTCGATCTCCTTGCGCGAGTCTTGCGGGTAGAAATCGAGCGAGGCGTCGACGCCGGGCAGTGCGTCAAATGCCGAATTGAACATCCGGATGATTTCCGACGACTCGTTTGAAACGATGGTGCGTAGTTCCTTGTCCCAGAGCAGGGGCACGGTGACGCGGCCCGTATAGTCGGGCCTGGCGAGCTGATAGATTTCGTAGAGTCGCGTCTTGCCGTTCACGTTGTCGGCGATCGTTCCGGGGTAGCCGCTCTTTATCGTCCAGCCTTCGGCCAGCATCAGCGGATCGACGACCGTGATCGGGATCAGGTCCTCGAGCCGCTTCAGCTTGCGGAAGATCAGCGCCCGGTGCGCCCAGGGGCAGGCGAGCGAAACATAGAGGTGGTAGCGCCCGGCTTCCGCATTGAAGCCGCCTTCGCCGCTGGGGCCGGCGGAACCATCCGCCGTCACCCAGTTGCGAAAGCCGGCGTCGCTCCGCACGAAGCGGCCGCCGGTCTTGCCCGTGTCGTACCACTGGTCTTGCCATTGTCCGTCCACGAGCAATCCCATGTGCCGTCTCCTTATGCTTCGGGTGGCAGGTCGGCGAGGACGATCTCGGCGTCTTCCTCGGCGCGGATGACGAGGTTCTCGACGTCGCGGATCGCCGCGCCCGCGCGTTCCGGCACCAGCACGCCATTGACGGTGACGCTGCCCTTCGACGGGACCAGATAGCCGAGACGTCCGCCCGGAAGGGCGTAGGTCACTTCCTGGCCCTTTTCGAGGTTGGCGCCGAGGATGGCGGCATCCTGCTCGATATAGAGCGCTTCGGCAGGCGCATCGGGCTTGCCGCTCGCGAGCTGCACAAGCTGGCCCTTGCGATCATCCTTGGGGAACTCCGCCTGCTCCCAGCGCGGACGAATGCCCTGCTTGCGTGTCTCGATCCATATCTGGAAGAGCGTGGTGTCCTCGCCTTCGAGGTTCCACTCTTCATGCTGGATGCCGCGTCCGGCGGACATGACCTGCACGTCGCCCGCCGCCGTGCGACCCTGATTGTTCAGATGATCGCGATGGGTGATCGCGCCTTCGCGCACGAAGGTGATGATCTCCATGTCGCGATGGGGGTGAGGCGGGAAGCCGGTGCGCGGCTTGATGCGGTCGTCATTCCACACGCGGAGCACGCCCCAGCCCATGCGGGACGGATCGTAGTAGTTGCTGAAGGAGAAGTGATGCTTCGCGTCGAGCCAACCATGGTTGGCTCCGCCGAGACTTTCGAACGGTCTGATGTCGATCACGATATGTCTCCTTTCTCACCAAAAATAACGCCCGGTCGGCGCCGCGGGGGGAGGGGCGCCGGCCGGGTGCGCGGAGCGAACGCGTACATGCTCCGCAGTGGTTGCTCAGTTCTTCAATTTCTTCGCGATGCGCGCGACATGCGCGCCCTGATGCTTCGCCATGTCGAGTTCCATGTCGCTCGGGCTGCGCGAGCCGTCGGAACCCGCGATGGAGCCGGCGCCATAGAACGATCCGCCATGGACTTCCGAAGTGTTGCCAAGGCCCGGCGCGCCGAAGGGAACGCCGACGATCACCATGCCGTGGTGGAGCAGCGTCACATGTGTCGTCAGGATGGTCGATTCATTGCCAATGCCGACGCCTGTCGAGGTGAACACGCTGCCGACCTTGCCGATGAGCTTGCCCTGCGCCCAGAGGCCGCCGGTCTGGTCGAGGAAAGTGCGCATCTGGCCTGTCATATTGCCGAAGCGGGTCGGCGTGCCGAGGATGATGGCGTCATAGCCGGCAAGCTCATCCACCGTGGCGACCGGGGCCTTCTGGTCGGTCTTCATATGCGCGGCCTTGAGTTGCTCTTCCGTCATGGTTTCCGGAACGCGCTTCAGCTCGACTTCAACGCCCGCTTCCGAACGCGCGCCCGCGGCGACGGCTTCCGCCATCTTCTCGATATGCCCGTAGGAGCTGTGATAGAGAACCAGAACGCGGGTCTTGTCGGCCATTTTCTTATCCCTTGATCGCCCCCTGAGGGGGCATGTGCAATGTCTTCGGCGCTATATTTGGTTGCCCTGGAGATTGAAACAATCCAGTCTTTCAGGAACATATTGTTCTATGGAAGCAACAAATGCCCCTCGATCTCAACGCCTTCGCCGCCTATGCCAAGGTGGTCGAACTCGGCAGCTTCACCGCCGCGGCGGAAGCGCTGAAACTTTCCAAATCCATGGTCAGCCGTCAGGTCTCGATGCTGGAGGATGAGCTTGGCGTCCGGCTTCTGAACCGAACCACACGCAAGATCAGCGTCACCGAGGCGGGCGCGGTCGTTTTCGAGCGCGCGAGCCGCATCGTTGCGGAGGCGGAGGAGGCGGAAAGAGATGCGGTCTGCATCGAGGGCGCGGTGCGCGGGCGCCTGCGCATCAATGCGCCGATGACCTTCGGCATCCGGGAGCTTGGGCCGGTGCTGCCGAAATTCCTCGCCCGCTATCCCGAACTCGTCGTCGATCTGGAATTGAACGACCGTCGCATCGATCTGATGGAGGAGGGCTTCGACGTTTCATTGCGTATTTCGGCGCTGCTCGACTCGAGCCTCATCGCGCGGCAGCTCGCGCCCGTTCGCCGCTTCATCGTCGGCACGCCGGAATATTTCAGGATGCATGGCGTTCCGAAGCATCCGCGCGATCTCGCCGATCACTCTTTCATCCTCTACACGCAGGTGCCTCGTCCGGAGGCGCTTGAGTTTCAGGATAAGGCAGGCAAGCGCCTGTCCGTCGAGGTGAAGGGCGCGCTCCTCTGCAACAATGCGGATGCGGCAAATTCGGTATTGATGGCGGGACAGGGGCTCTCGGTTTCGCCGGATTTCCTTTGCTTCGAAGCCCTGCGCTCCGGAAGGCTGGTCTCAGTGCTCGATGACTGGCAAACGGCGCCTCTGACGCTCCACGTCATCTATCCGCATACGCGCCATCTCTCGGCCAAGGTCCGCGCCTTCGTGGATTTCGCCGTGGAGGAATTCGGTCCCGGCAAGGCCCCCTGGATCGGGCCGCTGGGTCAGGCGGCGAAGAAGCGCGCGGCAAAATGAAAAGGCGCGAGGCCTTCAGTGGCATCGCGCCTTTTGCGGTCGTATTTGCGGCGGTTTTTCACCACGCGCTGTCGGTGGAGCGGTGAGGCCAGAGCCTTCGCCGCGATGTTGCGCCCCTTTGGAGGCGCCTTCTTTCGATGGGCCATCGCAACCTCCTGAAAGCCAAACGGCGACACCTATATGGGTGTCGCCGCCTGAAAAGTCCATATTTCCAATTTCGTCATTGCCGGACTTGATCCGGCAATCCAGAGCGATTGGCTCCGCGTCTGGAACTCTGGACCCCCGGGTCAAGCCCGGGGGTGACAGAAGAGGGAGGGCCTTACACAGGTTCCCACGTAAATACCGAGCCCGTATTGCCGAGGTCGGTATAGCCGCCTTCCATGGCAGGGAAGGCGTGGGTCAGGATCGTCTCTGGCGTCCAGCCGTCGATGCGGGCGACGCTCTTCACGGGGCGGGGCTGGGAGAAGAGCACCAGTTCATTGCCGCGGACCGAATAGATCTGGCCATTCGAGGTGCAGCTCGGCGCGGCAAGGGCCACGGCGAAATTGCCGACCTGCTCGGCGCGCATCGCGTTCTTCATGCGCTCGACGCGCTTCGCGGACACTTCGTCCTTGACCGGGATGGTCGCGATCATGCGCGTCCAGGCGAAGGGCGCGATGATGTTGGAGCGGACGTTCTTCGCCGCGCCTTCCATCGCGATGATGCGCGAAAGACCGGCAATGCCCATCTTGGCGGCGGCGTAGTTCGCCTGTCCGATATTGCCGATGAGGCCGGAGGTCGAGGTGAAGAGAACGAAGCTGCCTTCCTGCTGCTCGCGGAAGTGATTGATGGCCGCGCGCGTGATGTTGTAGCTGCCATGGAGATGGACGTCGATGACGGCCTTCCAGTCCTCGTCGGGCATCTTGTGGAACATGCCGTCGCGCAGAATGCCGGCCGGGCTGATGATCGAATGGAGGCCGCCGAACGTGTCGAGCGCCTGGGCGATCATGTTCTCGGCGCCGGATTTGAGCGCCACGCTGTCCGAGTTCGCGACCGCTTCGCCGCCCGCCGCCTTGATCTCGTCGACGGTCTTCTGCGCGGCCGAGGCATTGCCCTCGTCGCCGCCCTTCACGCTGCCGCCGAGGTCATTGACCACGACCTTCGCGCCCTCTTTGGCCGCGATCAGCGCGCATTCCTTGCCGATGCCGCCGGCGGCGCCGGTGACCAGAACGACCTTGCCCTCGAGAAGTCCCATGGATCTCTCCCTGCTTTTTGGTTTGAAGTTTGGTGGGCAAGCTAGCCGATGGAAGGCCCCGCATTCCAGCCCTTTTGACCAAAGGCCTTGCGAGCTTTCCCTTTACGTCGGGGCGACCCCATGCTATCCGCCTGCGGCAGATGGGGCCTTTCCGCCGATGGGTGGGCCCTCAGGGGTCGGACATGACACGCTTCGCGACGCAGCGACGACGAATGGGCAGCGAGGGCCGCTTGGCTCTCGCCCAGGCGCGCTGCCGCGCATGTGGCGTCTTCCGGGGCTGATTGCCCGAGATGGCCGCGCGACGGGCGCTGTTCAGCCTTCGTCCATGCACCATCCGAAAGAACCAATCCCATGTTTGACATCGAGATCGAGCGGCCCGAGCACGGGCCTGCGATTGAATCCCTGCTCGACCTGAGCTTCGGCCCCGGCCGGTACGCCAAGACCGCCCAGCGGCTGCGCGAGGGCAACACGGCGATCCCTGAGCTTTGCTATGTGGCATTTATGGGCGAGGGCGCGGAGCGCAAGCTCATCGGCAGCCTGCGCTTCTGGCCTGTCGTGATCGGCGGCGTGCCGGGCCTGATGCTCGGGCCCCTCGCGGTGGTGCCCATGCTCCGGGGGCAGGGCGTCGGCATCAATCTGATGCGGCGGGGCCTCGCCGACGCCAAGGCGCTGGGCTATCGGCTCGTCATTCTGGTGGGCGACGAACCCTATTACGTGAAGGTCGGTTTCGGCCCGGTGCCTCCGGGACGGCTCACCATGCCCGGCCCGGTCGACCCCGCGCGGCTTCTCTACCGCGAACTCGACATCGGCGCCTTCGGCCATGCGCATGGGGCCATCACGAAGCCTGCTCCGGGCCGTCCGGACGAAGAGGTGGCGGCAGTCGGCGCCGCCTGAGGATCAGGCGATCTCAAGCACCATATAGGCGGCGTCGTCTCCATAGGAGGCGAGCTTCGCCGCGAGCGCTTCATCCGCCTCGAAGACGCGGAAGCCCTGCGCCTGCCAGTAGCCGCGCGAATTGTTCACCGAGACGAGCGCGATGCGGCCGAGTGTGGACCGTTGCGCCGCCGCTTTCAGCCGGTCGAGCAGCGAACGGCCGAGGCCGAGCCCGCGCGAGGCCTCGGTGAGGGCGATGTCGTGCAGGAAGAGGCAATTCGCGTCTTCCGGCAGTTGCCCGAGCATGCTGTCCAGCGCCGGCGGCTTGCCGATCACGGAAGGGTGGGAGAGGGCGTAGCCCAGCAGGCTGTCTTTCGCGTCGGCGACAAAGCAGCCGGCGGGGAAGAGCGCGAGCCGCTCCCTCACCACCTCTATGTCCTCGGGATAGGCGGGATGGACGATCTCGCCGATCCTGTGGACCTCGCAGACATCGGCCGGCGTCATGAGACGCCACTCTGAAACCAGCGTAAGCACGGACAGACCTGAAGATTGTGAATGCGCCGGGGCCTTAGCCCCTGAAGGCGCAGACCTATACATCGTTTGGGGAAAATCACCAGTGGCGCGGCGTCGCAGCGGCCTCAGTTTTTCATCATGGCCGAGACGAGTTTCGGCACATTGTTGCGGAACATTGAGGGGTATGTGGGCGCCGGTCCGCCCGGCTTCGACAGGGCATCGGAATAGAGCGCCCCGCCCATTTCCGCCCCCGTTTCCCGCGAGATCATCTGGATCAGCCGGGGATCGGTCATGTTCTCGATGAAGAGAGCCTTGATGTCTTCGCGCCTGATCTGGTCGATGAGTTTCGCGAGCGAGCCTGCGCTTGGCTCCGCTTCGGTGCTGAGGCCCTCGGGCGCAATGAAGGTCACGCCATAGGCCGCGCCGAAATAGCCGAAGGCCTCGTGCGTCGTGATGACCTTGCGCTTCTGCTGCGGGACGGAGCTGATCTCGTCATGCGTCCAGCGGTCGAGATCGGCGATTTCCTTGGACAGCCTTGCGGCATTGGCATCGAACGTGGCGGCGTTCTCGGGCGAGGCGGCCTTCAGCATGGCGGCGATGTTGTGAACATAGATCGCGCCATTGGCGAGATCCTGCCAGGCATGGGGGTCCGGGATGGTCCGGCCGTCCTCCACCATTTGGCGCGGCGTTATTCCCTTGCTGGCGACTGCGATGGGGCCCTTGTAGCCCGAAGCTGCGACCAGCTTCTTCAGCCATGTCTCGAAGTTGAGTCCGTTCACGACGACGAGGTCGGCATGGGCGAGCGCCTTCGCCTCTCTGGGGCTCGGTTCGAATGTGTGCGCGTCGCCGTCGGGCCCGACCAGAACCTCGAGCGAGATCTTGTCGCCGCCGACGCGGGCGACGATGTCGCCAAGCACGCTGAAGCTCGCGACGACGTGCAGTTCGCGCGCGGCGGCCGGCGTCGCCGCCAGCGAGAACAGGATCGCGACAAGGCCGAAAATCTTCTTCATGGCGGACCTCGACGTCAGTTGTGGAAGTGCGCGCCGGGGAAGTAGCGATTACGCAGACTTCCATGGTGGCCGAAGAGGATCGAGAAGCTGTAGAACGCGCCGGCCGTCAGGATGATAGCGGGGCCGGAGGGCAGATTGAAATTATATGAGACGAGCAGCCCCACCCAGCCGGAAGCGAGCGCGATGAGCGAAGACAGCGCCGCGAGCGACCAGACCGTGCTTGCCCAGAAACGGGCCGCCGCCGCGGGCAGCATCATCAGCCCGACGGCCATCAGCGTGCCAAGCGCCTGAAAGCCGGCGACGAGGTTCAGCACCACGAGAACGAGAAAGATGATGTGGTAGAGCGAGCCGCCCCCCGCCGCCGCGCGCAGGAAACCCGGATCGAAACATTCGACGACGAGCGGGCGATAGATGATCGCGAGCGCAACCAGGCTCAGCGTGGAGATCGAGGCGACGAGAAGGAGCGCTTCATTGTCCACCGACAGGATGCTGCCGAAGAGGACATGCAGCAGATCGACGTTGGAGCCGCGCGTCGAGACGATGAGAACGCCGAGCGCGAGGCTGATGAGATAAAAGCCCGCGAGGCTCGCATCTTCGCGAAGCGAGGTCGCGCGGCTGACGAGACCTGCGAGGAGCGCAACCGCGAGGCCGACCGCGAGTCCGCCCAGAGACATGGCCCAGAGCGAAAGCCCCGCGACCAGAAACCCCAAGGCCGCGCCGGGCAGGATCGCGTGGCTCATGGCATCGCCCATCAGGCTCATCCGCCGCAGAACCAGGAAGGTGCCGATGGGCCCCGAGCCGAGCGCCAGCGAGAGGCAGGCGACCAGCGCGCGGCGCATGAACCCATAATCGGCGAAAGGTGCGATGACCGTGGCGTAGATGCTCATGCCGCGTGTCCTGCTGAGTGATTGTGAGCGTTCGTCCAGCCTTGCGCGATGGCGCGTGCGCGGCGCAGCGCATCCTCGGTCAGCACGTCCGGCGTCGGACCCCAGCCGATGAGTTCGCGCGCGAGGAGCAGCGTTTCGGGAAAGTGGTGGCGCACCTGCTCCATGTCGTGCAGCACCGCGATGACGGTGCGGCCATCCTCGTGCCAGCGATGGATGATGGCGAGGAGGTCGGCGGTCGTGCGTTCATCGATCGCTGCGAAAGGCTCGTCGAGCAGGATGATGGGCGCATCCTGCAAGAGCAGGCGAGCGAAGAGCACGCGCTGGAATTGGCCGGTCGAAAGCGCCGCGATGGGGTGGCGGCCGAAGCCTTCGAGGCCGACATGCGCCAGCGCGTCGGCGATGCGCTGCCAGCCCTTGCGGTTGATCGCCTTCCAGAGGCCGATCTGGTTCCAGAGCCCGAGCGCGACCGTATCCGCGACGTTGATGGGAAAGCTGCGGTCGATCTCCGCCTGTTGCGGCAGATAGGCGATGTCGCGGCGTCCGAGGCCGTGGCGGTCCACGCGCCCCGTGCTCGGATGCATGAGGCCAACCATGGTCTTGATGAGGGTCGACTTGCCCGCGCCGTTCGGTCCGACGATGGCGGTAAGGCTTCCGCGCGCGAAGCTGCCGCTTACATGGTGGACGGCAGGCCTGCGTTCATAGGCGACCGTCAGATCGACGATGTCCATGACGCCGCTCATGCGAGCGCCCACCAGACGGCGAGCCAAAGCACGCCTGCGGCGCATAGCGCCACGGCGAGTCTCTGCCAAAGGCTCGCGCCAAGCGCCGAGAAACTGGGGGTGGGCGTTTCCGCCTGATGGCTCTGCATATGGGCTTCGTGTATGTAATAATATAACATCGCGACCCTAGGCCGAAATATTGCAGCGCGCAAGTGAACGTCCCGTCATTTGCATCGGCGATGTATGATCGGCGGACCCTTCCCGCTTTCAGGTGTTCCTTGCGTCTCCATTCTTCGGCTCTCCTCTACTTCGATGCGGTCCGGCGCTGCCGTTCGATCCGCGAGGCCGCGCGCCAGCTCAACGTCGCATCATCCGCCGTCAACCGGCAGATCCTCCGGCTTGAGGAGGAGATCGGCATGCCGCTGTTCGAGCGTTTGCCGGGCGGGTTGAAGCTGACGGCGGCGGGCGAGGTCCTGAGCCGTCACGTGATCGAGGTTCTGCAGGATGCCGAGCGCACGCGCTCCGAACTCGAGGCGCTGAAGGGCGTACGCATCGGCCATGTCGAGATCGCTGCCGTTGAGGGTCTCTCAACCGATTTCCTGCCGACGGTCATCGAGAAGCTCAACAAGCAATATCCGCGCATCACCATCGGCATCACCAGCATGGGGTCGGACGCCATCGCGACGGCGGTGGCCGAGGGCGAGGCGGATATCGGCATCGCCTTCGACCTGCCGCATAACCGGATGCTCAGGCAGGTGGCCGTGGGCCGTTTCGTTCTCGGCGCCGTCATGCCGCGCAACCACCCGCTGAAGACGCACAAGACGGTGAGCTTTTCGGAATGCAGCGCCTATCCGGCCCTGCTGGCAAAGCCCGACCTGTCGATCTATCGCGCGCTCGAGCCGCTGATGGCGCGTTCGGCGCCTGTGCGCAAGACGGTCGTGTCGAACTCCATCGCACTGACGAAGCGGCTGGCGGAACTCGGCGTCGGTATCGCCTTTCAGACCCGTTTCGGCATCGAGCGGGAGTTGCGCGATAAGCGTTTTCTGCACATTCCCCTGGTTCATGCCAAGCGCTTCGTGTTGAGCGACCTCGGCATCTATGTCCGGGCGGGGCGTTCGTTGCCCGTCGCGGCGGATGTTCTGCTCCGCCTCGCCGCCGAGGAGCTGGCGAGCCGTGCCGAGGCCGATCCGGCCCATAAGGGTTGATGCCGTTCCGGCATCGCGCTGTCCTTTTTTCTCTTCTTTTGGCATCGCCAGGAGGAACGTAGGCTTGCGGCAGGTTCCGTACTTTTGCGAGTCTTGCCATGCTTACGGTCGAAATCGACGCTCCCGCTCTGCCCATCGTTGACGCCTCCGAGCTTGCCTCGACTGACATGAAGGTCCGTGCCGAGGCGATCGCGAAGCTCAAGACCGCCTGCGTGGACAAAGGCTTTCTCTACCTGGTCGGACATGGCGTGCCGCAGGATCTGATCGACCGAACCTTCGATTATGCGAAGAGGTTTTTCGACAAGCCGATGGAAGAGAAGGTGACGCTCGACGTGGCGCGTTCGCTGACGGGGAATCGGGGCTATGAGGTGCCCGGCCTTCAGACGCTCGATCCAGGTACGCTTCCCGATCTCAAGGAAAGCTTCCTGATGGGCGTCGACTATCCGATGGATCATCCCTGCGTCGTGGCCGGAAAGTATAATCGCGGGCCGAACCTGTGGCCGGAAGGTCTTCCCGGCTTCAAGGAGACGATCGATGCCTATTCCGCCGAGATGGAACGGCTCGCCCGCCTGTTGATGAGCGGCATCGCCCAGACGCTGGGATTGCCGGAGGATTACTTCGAAGACTTCAATCGCGATCCCGTGAGCGTGCAGCGCCTCCTCTATTATCCGCCGCAGCCGGTGACGGCGCGCGAAGGGGAAATCGGCTGCGGCGCGCACACGGACTTCGGTGGCGTGACGCTGCTGATGCAGGACGATTCCGGCGGGCTGCAGGTGAAGGACCCTGTGCGCGGCTGGGTCGATGCGCCGCCCATCCCGGGCAGTTTCGTCGTGAATTTCGGCGACATGATCGCGCGCTGGACCAATGACCGCTACCGCTCGAACCTGCATCGCGTCATCAACAAGTCGGGCAAGGCGCGCTACTCGCTGCCCTATTTCTTCGACGGCCATCCCGACTATGTTGTCGATTGCCTGCCCGGCTGCGCCGACGAGGAAAACCCGTCGAAATATCTTCCCATCACGGTCGAGCAGCATCTGCGCGATTGCTTCGCCGCGACCTATTGAAATGAAACCGCATATTGTTCTGATCCATGGGGCCTGGCAGGGAAGCTGGGCATGGAATCTCGTTCGCCCGTTTCTCGACGCTGCGGGCTTCGACGTCCACGCCGTCGATCTCCCCGCAGCGGCGCCTTCGCCAGCCGAGGAGATTTCGCTCGATCTCTATGCGGCGCATGTGGGCGGCCTGCTTCATTCGCTCGATGGCCCGGCCTTCGTTGTCGGCCATAGCGGCGGTGCAACGGTCGCGTGTCAGGTGGCGGAGAACGATCCCGATCGGGTGCGCGGCCTCATACTGATTGCGGGCATTACGCCGCCAGGCGGCAAGAGCTTCAGCGACATCACCGCAGCGCTTGGCGAGGTGCGCGGGATCGAAGGCATCTGGCCCTATCTCATCTGGAACGACGACAGGACGATCTGCGCCGTATCGAAGCAGGGCGCGCGCGAAATCTTCTATCACGATGCGCCGCTGGATCTCGTAGACTGGGCCTTCACGCAGCTTGTGCCGCAGCCATTGGGCGGCCTGGTGCTGACCCCGCACCTGACCGATGAACGCTTCGGGCGGATACCGCGCCTTTATGTCGAGGCGCTGGGCGACCGTTCGGTGTTGCTCGCGGCGCAGCGCCGGATGCAGGAGCTTCTGCCGGGTGCACGCATCGCGCAGCTCGATACCGGGCATGCGCCTTTGCTCTCCGCACCCGCCGAGGTCGCACGGATCATTATCGAGGAAGTTGCGCGCGAGACGATGGCGGCCTGAACCTCAGCGGCCTTCGCGCCGCCAGGCGAGCGCCAGTGCGCCGAGGATCAGCACCAGCGCAACGGGGCCCGAGAGCAGCGGTACCTGATGGACGGCGTTGACGAGATATTGCTCGTTCCGCCGGAGTCCAATCCAGTTGGCGCCCGCCGCCTCGTGATCGGGGCGCACGCTGCGGACCTGCGGCGTGTCGGCCGCATTCTCGCCAATCCAATAGGTGCCGCCGCCCGTCGCCTGCGCAATGGGCTTCACAATGGCGTCTGTGGCGCGCACGTCCGAGAATTCTTTCGGATTGAGCGGGCCTGCCGCCGTCACCGCGTTGAGCCCGCCTTGCGCCACGCGATAGAGGCCGAGCTCCTTCGCGGCCATGCGCCCTTCGAAGCGGCCCGGCGCGGTCTTCTCCAGCGCGAGTTCCACGACCTTGCCGGAGGGCAGGGTTACCTCCGCCGGCGGCGTGGCGTCCGCCATGGTGCGGCGTTTGACGGCAAGCGTCGTGCCCTCCATCGAAGCAGCAAGGTTTTCTTCCTCGAGGTCCGGCTCCTTCATCAGCCAGTGCGCGAGACGGCGCAGCAATTCGGCCTGCGGCCCGCCGCCCTCGTAGCCGCGCGACCAAAGCCAGATCTGGTCGGAGAGAAGCTGCGCCACGCGGCCCTTGCCCGCATGGTCGAGCACCATAAGGGGGCGGCCGCCCGGACCGCTCATCAACACCTCGCCGCGGTCGACCTTGCTGTCGATGATGCGGAACCAGCGGCCCCATTGGGGCGACGTACCGTCGGCGCCCGGCAGATCGGCGGTGACAGGATGCTTGCGCCCCGTCTCCGTCACTTCCGGCTTGAAGCCGCCAAGCGTCACATCGCCGGTCGGTTGCGCTGGCAGCACGGCGGCAAGCGGCGTGCGATAGAGCGAGTAGGGCGACGCGAAGGCAGGGCCCGCCGCATCGAGCACGGCGCCGCCATCTTCGACATAGCGCGCAATGTTCGACAGATATTCGAGCGGCAGGATGCCCTGACGCTTGAAGCGGTCGAAGATGATGAGATCGAATTCATCCAGCTTGTCGACGAAGAGCTCGCGTGTCGGGAAAGCGATCAGCGAGAGTTCGTTGACAGGCGTCCCGTCCTGTTTCTCCGGCGGGCGCAGAATGGTGAAGTGAACGAGGTCGACCGAGGGGTCGGCCTTCAGAAGGTTGCGCCACGTCCGCTCGCCCGAATGCGGCTCGCCCGAGACGAGCAGGACGCGCAGCCGGTCGCGAATGCCGTTGGCGACGACGACGGCGCGGTTGTTGAGCAAGGTCAGTTCGTCGGAGCCTGGGGCGGCGTCGATCTCGATGACGTTCGGTCCGCCATGCTTCAGCGACAGCGTCACTTCGGTCTTTACGCCCGTCGTGACATTCGTCGTCATCGCTTCCTTGCCATCGACGGAAATGGTGACGGGCGCCTCTGTCTTCGTTCCTTCCTCCGTGCCGGTGTCGTCGACGCGGAAGGCGAGTTTCATCGGTTCATCGACGATGCCGAAGCGCGGCGCTTCGAGAATGGTAAGGCGGCGGTCCTTCTCGTTCTTCCGGCCGACGATGAGCCCATGCACCGGTGCGTCGAAGCCGAGCGCCTTCACATCCTTCGGTGCGTCGTGGATCTCGCCATCCGTAATGAAGATTGCGCCGGCGACGCGCTCGCGCGGCACGTCCGACAGCGCCTGTTCCATCGTTGCGAAGGCGCGTGTGCCTTCGCCGCTTTCGTCGGTTCCCTCCGATCCGCCTTCGACATAGACGACGCGCGTGTCGAGACCCTTGAGGGACTTGAGGTCGGCCTCGATGCGGGCGAGAGCCGCTTGCACCTCCTGCGGGCGTGTGCCGATGTTCATGCTGTCGCTGCGGTCGACGACGATGGCGGCCACATCGGAAACCGATTGCCTGTCTTCCTGCCGCATCGTCGGGTTGATGAGGGCGACGAGCGTGATGGCGAGTGCGGCCGCCCGCCAGGGCGTTCCGCGCGCACGCCGATAGGCCGCGTAGAGAAGGACGGCAATGCCCGTAACCGCGAGCCCGAGAATGAGCGCGGGCGGCGCCGAGGGGTCGAGAATGATGTCCCAGCTTCCCATGCGCTATTGGCCCATCCGTTCGAGAAGGGCAGGCACATGGACCTGATCGGATTTGTAATTGCCCGTCAGCGCGTACATGACGAGATTGACGCCGAACCGTTCGGCCATCTCGCGCTGCATCTCGCCGCCCGGCTGGCAGGGAAACATCGGACGTCCGCTCGCGTCGCGCGCCCATGCGGCGGCATAGTCGTTCGAGCCGACGATGATGGGCGAAACGCCGTCATTGGCGCTGCCGCCATTCGGCTTGCCGCCATTCGTCGTCTCGATCCAGGCCTGTCCGCCATCCATGCATCCGGGGAAGTTCTGCAGGATGTAGAATGATTTCCTGAGGACATGGCCCTGCGGGATCGGTTGCAGCGGCGGAAGGTCGAGCCGCCCGAGCAGGCGGCGCAAGGTCTCCGTGCCCGGCCCCGGAACGGTTCCAAGCGAGCGGTCCTGATCGCGCGTGTCGAAGAGGATCATCCCGCCATTCTTCATGTAGAGGTCTATGCGCGAGAGCGTTTCGGCGGAGAGGTTTTCCTGTCCCGGCGTCATCGGCCAGTAGAGAAGCGGAAAGAACGAAAGCTCGTCATGCGCGACATCGACGCCCATGGCATCGCCCGGTTCGAAGGAGGTGCGCTGGCGCAGCACCTCGGTCAGCCCCTGCATGCCCGCCTGGCTCACATCGTCCACCGCCCGGTCGCCGGTAATGACATAGGCAAGATGCGTATCGGTGGTGGCCTTCAGCGCGAAGGCATCGGTGTCGCTTGCAGCCATGATGGGCTGGGGATGAAGAAACGCCAGTCCCCCGATGGCAAGAAGAAGGGCGGGGGCCATCATGCGCCGTCCGCGCCGCCGGATTGGCGCCGTGTCGAAAAGGCCGGTGACGTAAAGGGCGGCAATTCCATCCGCGATGATGAGCGCGACGGCGAGCGCCAGCGCGTAGGGACGTAACGGTGTCTCGCGCGCCTCGGCGAAAGGATGGCGCGAGGCCGATCCCGCAAGCGAGCCGACCGGTTCGAGCTTCAGGCCTTCATTGCCCAGATTGAGGGCGCGGGGGCTGTCGGCCGGACCGTAGAGACCGGGCGGATTCCGCGGTCCTGCCTGCGTGTCGTCGATATGTGAGGCCGGGATCGACGTTGCCGTCGCGGGCGGCGTGCCGAGGAGGCCAAAGCCATCCAGTGTGCGGACCGGCGCGAGCGCTATATCGGTCGCGCCATTGTCCTCCACTGCCACGCCCTGTGAGAGGCCGACGACGCGCCGGAGCATGTCGACGAAAAGGCCGGACAGCGGAAGGTTCGACCACTCGGTGTTGGCCGTCACATGGAAAAGAACGATCATGCCCTTGCCGCGCCGCGTCGCGGTGACGAGCGGCGTTCCGTCCGCAAGCCGCGCCCATGTGTGGGAGGCGAGGTCCAATGTCGGCTCCGCGAGCACCTGCTGAGAGACGGTGACGTCTTCAGGCAGGGTGAGGCCGAAGAACGGGCTGCCTGCTTCGAAGGCCGCGAGATGCTGCGGGTTCGTCCAGGAGAGCGCGCCGCCAAGGGCGCGGCCTCCGGTGCGGAGCGGCACGGGGATGAGATCATCGCCTGCGCCGGCGAGATGCGGCCCCGCGAAACGCAGCAGGACGCCGCCCTGTTCGACCCAGCTTGCAATCGCGTCATGATCGGAGCCGACGAGATTGCCGAGATCGGCGAGAACCAGCACGGAGAGCGGCTTGGCGAGAAGGTCGGTGATTTCGCTCTTCGTGCCGCGATCGGCGGCGGCGTGGCGAATGTCGGCAAAGGGTTCGAGCGCGCGCTGGAGATAATAGAGATCGGAGAGCAATGGCTGCGCTTCTTCGATCGGCGCACCGGAAACAAGGCCGATCGTGCGGCGGCGCCAACGCTCGTCGATGAGGCTGACGGCCCCGGCCGAGGTTTCGCCCGCGATTTCGAGGCGGGCGATGCGGTTGCGCAGTTCGACCGGCAGATCGAATTTCGCTGTCGCCTTGCGCTCGCCGATCTCGAATGTGAAAGGGGCTTCGCCCAGCAGCCCGCCATCCGCCTCAAGCGCGCGGACATTGCCGCTTGCGGGCGCGGTTGCATCGGCGCGAATGACGCTGGCGGCGAAGCTGTCGCCTTCCGTCGACGGAGGCAGCAATGCACGCGCCAGATCGTTGGCGCGCGGCTCCATGATCTCGAGCCCTCGCGCGCCCGCCAGCTTCGCGAGCCCTGACGAGAATTTGGCGGCCTTTCCGTCATCCATGCCGTCGGAGAGCCAGATGGTCTGGACGCCGCTTGAGGGGATGAAACCGGCGGTTTCGAGCCGCGCGAGCAGCGCCATGCGATCCGTGGCATAGGGCTGCGGCCGCAAGGCGCGGGCCTGCGCCGCTGCATCGTCCGGCGATTTGAAGGCGATCCCTTGCGCGGTCGAGGAAGGGGCGGTGCCGACGACGAGCATGGTCCGGTCGTTGCGCCGCGCATCGGCGATGAGTGCGTCGAGCGCGTTCACCCGGTCGCGCCAGCGCGTTGCGGCCGTCCAGCCATTGTCGACGACGACAAGAAGGGGACCGGAGCCCGCGACGCGGGGCGCCGGGTTCCACATCGGATCGGCGATTGCGAAAACGACCAGCGCGGCGAGGACGAGGCGCAGGATCAGAAGCCAGAGCGGCGTATGCGCCGGCGTCTCTTCCTCATGCGCGAGGCCCACCAACAGCCGGATCGCGGGAAAGCGCACGCGCTTGGGCAGCGGCGGGCTGATCCTGAGCAGCCACCAGATGCCCGGAAGTGCGGCAAGGCCCAGAAGTACCCAGGGGCTGGCGAATGCGAGAGCGCCGAGATGAAGCATGAGGGCTCAGGCTCCCGGACGCGGCGGCTTGCGGGTTTCCTTCGCGCCGGACAGGGCGCCGTAAAGCGCGAGCAGTGCCGTATGCGGCGCCCGGTCGGTACGGTGCGCGGCGAAGGTGAAGTCGACACGGCGCGCCGCCTCCATGATGCGGTCGCGATGCAGGTTGAGCCGCGCGTAATAGGCCTTGCGTAAGCGTTCGGCGCGGCCGGTCATCAGGTGAAGATTCTCCTCGACGCCCTCGAATTCGGTGCGCCCGCTGAAAGGCAGGTCTTCTTCCGCCGGGTCGAGAATCTGGATCAGATGGCCGCGAATGCCTTCTGCCGCGTAGCTCTTGATGCTGGCGACGATGTCCTCGACGGGCGAAAGGAAATCGCTGATGAGCACGATCTGCGCGTAGCGCGGCAGGTGCTCCGGAGGCGGAAGGCTCGGAGCGGCCGCGCCGTCGGCGGGCTTGTCGATCAGCGCATGGGCCATGCGCCGCTGCGCGGTGCGCCCCGTCGTGGGCGCAAACCCGCCACCGAGCGGCGCGACATTCTCGCCGCCCTGAACGAGCAGCGAAGTCAGCGCCAGCGCAAGGACCGTCGCGCGGTCCTTCTTGGTCGGCAACTGGTTGTCGGAGGCATATTCCATCGACGGAGACGCGTCGCGCCAGATCCAGACGCTTTCGGCCGCCGCCCATTCGGACTCGCGCACGAAGAGGTGGCGCGAGCGGGCAGAATGGCGCCAGTCGACCGATGCCGCCGTATCGCCTTCGCGGAAGCGGCGGAATTGCCAGAAGCTTTCGCCCATGCCGGTGCGGCGGCGTCCATGAACGCCCTGCGCCACGGTGTTCGCCACATGCTCCGCTTCCGCGACGAGCGGCGGAAAGGCTTCGGCCAGCGCCTCGGCCTGCTCGCGCAGGGCGGTCGCCGCCGGGTTTGCCGCAAGCGGGAAGGGAAGCCGCATGGGCGTCGTTCCCTCAGATGTTTCGGCAGAGGCGATCGATCACGCCGCTGACGGTGACGCCTTCGGCGCGGGCCGAGAAGTTGAGCGCCATGCGGTGCCGGAGGACCGGCGCGGCGAGCGCCTTCACATCCTCGATCGACGGCGAGAAACGCCCGTCGATGAGCGCGCGGGCGCGGACCGCGAGCATGAGCGCCTGGCTGGCGCGCGGGCCGGGGCCCCAGGCGACGTGCCGCTCGACTTCTTCAGACGCGCCTTCCTCGGGCCGCGCGGCGCGAACGAGTTCCAGAATGGCGTTGACGACCTTCTCGCCGACCGGCACGCGGCGCACGAGCCGCTGTGCCGCGCGGAGATCTTCCGCCGTCATGGCGGGACGCACGATTACGTCTTCGAGGCCAGTCGTGGCCAGCAGCATGCGCCGCTCGGCTTCGAGGTCGGGATAGAGCACGTCGATCTGCATGAGGAAGCGGTCGAGCTGCGCTTCGGGGAGCGGATAGGTGCCTTCCTGCTCCAGCGGGTTCTGCGTCGCGAGCACATGGAAGGGCGAGGGGAGTTCGTAGCGGACGCCCGCCACCGTCACCTGTTTTTCCTGCATGGCTTGCAGGAGCGCGGACTGGGTGCGGGGGCTGGCGCGGTTGATTTCGTCCGCCATGAGAAGCTGGCAGAAGACCGGCCCCTTGATGAAGCGGAAGCTGCGGTGGCCGCGCTCGCTCTCTTCCAGCACCTCGGAGCCCAGAATATCCGCCGGCATGAGGTCCGGCGTGAACTGGACGCGCTTGTCGTCGAGCCCCAGAACCACGCCCATCGTATGGACGAGGAGGGTCTTGGCGAGGCCCGGCACGCCGACGAGCAGCGCATGGCCGCCTGCCAGCACCGTCACCAGCGTCTGGTCGATGACCTGTTCCTGACCGTAGATGACTTCGGCAATGGCCGCGCGGGCCGCCGCGATCTTGGCGCCGGATGCTTCGATTTCCTGGACGACGTTGCCGTCCGCTTCACTGAGTGTCTGCATTGACCTAAGTATAGAGTGAGCCGGTCCCCTTCAGAAGTGAAAGGGGCGGAAGCCGCATCAGCCCTACCATTCGCGGTTGGGTTCGTGACGATATTATGGCCGGATTGATCAGTTTGGTATCGGGGATAGTTGTTTGATGGCCTTGCCGGAAGATAAAGAGCCAGGGGAGCGCTCCGCCGCTCCGTCAGGCCTTCTTGCCGCCGCCGAAACCGAGGGCAGGAAGGCGCGCGGCCTGCCGCCTGTCCATCTGTGGAATCCGGAGTTTTGCGGCGATATCGACATGCGAATCGCCCGGGACGGCACCTGGTTCTACATGGGAACGCCGATCGGCCGGGAAAGGCTGGTCCGCCTCTTCTCGACCATCCTGCGCCATGACGAGGACGGAAAATATTATCTCGTCACCCCCGTCGAGAAGGTCGGCATCAGGGTGGACGACGCCCCTTTTCTGGCCGTTGCCATGTCGGTGGAAGGGGCAGGCCGCGACCAGACGCTCACTTTCACGACAAATGTCGGCGACGCGACGGTGGCAGGGCCTGAACACCCGATCCGATTCGTGGTCGACAGGGAAACGGGTGAACCCGCCCCTTACGTGCACGTAAGGGCAAGACTCGAAGCGCTGATCAACCGCGCGGTCTTCTATGACCTCGTGGAGCTTGGGACGGAAGAGGAGCATGAGGGCCGCCGCTGGTTCGGCGTCTGGTCGTCCGGCGTCTTCTTTCCCTTCATGCCGGCAGAGGAGATGGCGCTTTGACCTTGCCCGTCATGGACCAGTACCGCGACCGCATCCTCGCCCGGGTGGACCGGGTGGCGCCGCCGCTCGAGACCCTGCTCGCGCCGCGCCTGGCGCTGGCGGCGAACGGGCGTTTGCGCGGCGATCACGACATGAACCCCGACGAGGACGACACGCCCGTCATCACGCTTCGCGCCGCCGCCGTGCTCGTGCCCATCGTGGAGCATGCGAGCGGGCCGACGGTGCTGCTGACGCGGCGATCCGACAATCTCGGCAATCATGCGGGCCAGGTCGCCTTTCCCGGCGGCAAGATCGAAGCGGGCGAGACGCCGAGGGAGGCTGCACTGCGCGAGGCGGACGAGGAGGTGGGGCTTAAATCCTCCTTCATCGAGGTGGCGGGCTTTCTCGACAGTTACGAGACCGGCACCGGCTTTCGCATTCTGCCCGTCGTCGCTTTCGTTCGTCCGGGCTTCACGCTCGAAGTGCATGATGGCGAGGTGGCGGAAGTTTTCGAGGTGCCGCTCTCCTTCCTGATGAACCCGGAAAATCATGAGCGGCACAGCGCCACATGGCGGGGAAAGAAGCGCGAATACTACGCCATGCCCTATAATGGCCATTACATCTGGGGCGCGACCGCCGGAATGCTGAAAAACATGTACGACCGGATTTTCGCCGGCGATTGAGAGTTTGAGGGGATACGCCATGAGTGCCGAGAAAGAGCTTGCCCACGCGAGCTGGCTGAATGAAGCCGATACGCGCGCCGTCATGGAGGCGCTGATGTCGGATGGCGGCACGGCGCGTTTCGTCGGCGGCTCGGTGCGCAACGCGCTGCTGGGCGAGCCGGTTCTCGACATCGACATTGCGACGAACGAGACGCCGGAGCGCGCCAGCTCACTGCTCGCCGCGAAGGGCATCAAGGTCGTGCCGACCGGGATCGCGCATGGAACTGTGACGGCGGTGACGCCGACGCGCCACTTTGAAATCACCACGCTGCGCGTCGATGTGAAATCGCATGGCCGCCACGCCGATGTCGCCTTCACCGAAGACTGGCAGGCCGATGCAGAGCGCCGCGACTTCACGATGAACGCGCTTTATGCCGATGCGGACGGCACGGTGCATGATCCGCTGGGGCAGGGCCGCGCGGACCTGAAGGCGCGGCGCGTGCGCTTCATCGGCGATGCGGAAGCGCGTATCCGCGAGGACTATCTGCGCATTCTGCGTTTCTTCCGCATCCATGCGTGGTATGGCGCGGATGAGCCGGACGGCGCCGGGCTCAAGGCTTGCGCCGATCTCAAGGAGGGGCTCCGCCAGCTTTCGGGCGAGCGCGTACGCGATGAACTGCTGAAGACCGCTGCTGCCGACAATGCGGGCGCCGCCTTCCGCCAGATGGCGGCGGTGGGCATTCTCTCCGTCGTGTTGCCGGAAGCCTCGCGCCTCGATCGTTTCGAGAAGCTCGTGGATATCGAAGCAAACCAGCTCTTTCTCGCGACGCCGATTCTGCGTCTGGCCTCCATGCTCGATCTCGACGAGGCGGGAACTGCCTCAGTCGCCGAACGCCTGCGCCTCTCGAACAAGGATCGCGACCGGGTTTCGAAGGCGCTGAACGACAAGACGAAGATCGTCTCCTACCTCTCCATGCGCGAGGTGCGCCGCGCGCTCTACATCATGGGGCCGGAACTCTTCAAGGACCGGGTGATGCTCGGCTGGGCGAGCGACCGCAAAGGGCACAACGCCTTCCAGTGGCGCGCGCTGCTTGCCATGGCCGATAGCTGGACGAGGCCCGACTTCCCGCTCACCGGCGCCATGATCAAGGCCGCCGGTGTGCCCGAAGGCCCGGAGATCGGCCGCGTCTGGCGCGAGGTCGAGGAATGGTGGATCGACGCGGATTTCACCGACGACGAATTCTCGATCATCGAGCGGCTGAAGGCCGTGGTGCAGGCGACGATCTATTAGGGGATAAAATGAAAGGGCTGGTGCGTTACGCTATCTTGTCGGTGCTCCTGGCGATCGCGGCGCCAGCCCTCGCAGCCGGAAGCGATAGCCCTGCCGCGGCAACAAAAGCGTTTTACGACACCTATCTGAAAGCGCAGGTGCGCGGCATCGCCGACGCGAAAGCCCGTGCGCTGTTTACGCCACTGATCTCACCGGCGCTCGACAAGCTGCTCGCGGATGCGGATGCCGCCGAACAGTTGCATTTCAGGCTGACGAAGAACGAAGAGCCGCCGCTGGTCGAGGGCGATCCCTTCTCGTCGCTGTTCGAGGGCGCGACGTCGTACCGGATCGGAAAGTGCGTGGAGAAGGCTGAGGCAGCGACTTGCGACGTTGAGCTGACCTATGCAGGTAGCTCAGGCGAAAAGCCGACCCACTGGACCGACAAGGCCATGCTGGTCAAAAGTGGCGGAGGCTGGTTGCTCGACGATCTGAATTTCGGCGCGACCTGGGATTTCGGCAACAAGGGCCGCATGCAGGACCTGCTCCGCGAGGTCGCGAAATATACCAAAGAGCAGGAAGCGCCTTAGAACATAAGCGCCGTCACCGTCAGCAGCACGGCAACGGGCACGCACATCACTTCGCCGAAATGCCAGATCGCCGCGAGGCGCGGATTGGAATCGATTTGAACAAGCATGGCGCTCTCCCTTGCTGGAGCCGGGGACAATAGAGCGCGAGTCGTTCTCACCCGCCTTGATCAGACGCAATGTCGCAGGGCTTTGAATTCAGACATCACGAACAATAAATCAGACGGTGAAAGCGCGATCTTGACCCCGATCAATGCCGCTCGCCTGCATGAAGCCGAGGTTTCCTCATTGTTTTAGCGAGGCCCGGCCGCGACAAAGCGACCGATTGCCTGCCGTGTAAATCAGGATAGCGTCCCGCCATGCGTGCCGATCTCATCGAGCGATATGACCTCCGGGTGCCGCGTTACACCTCCTACCCGACGGCGCCCCATTTCGGCCCCGCCGTCGATGGCGCGCGCTATGAGCGCTGGCTTGGCGAACTCGATCCGAAGACGCCCCTCTCGCTTTATCTCCACGTCGCCTATTGCGCCGAAATGTGCTGGTTCTGCGGTTGCCATACCAAGGCGACGAAGCGCTATGCGCCGGTCGCGAGCTATCTCGATGCGCTGCTCGCCGAGATCGAACTCGTGGCCTCGAAGCTCCCGGCGCGCATGGCTTTCCGCCACGTCCATTTCGGCGGCGGCAGCCCGACGGTCCTGAAGCCGGAAGACTTCACCCGCATGGTCGGGAAGCTGCGCGAACATTTCGACATGCTGCCGGGCGCGGAGATTGCCGTCGAGCTCGACCCACGCACGGCGGATGAAAATTATGTCATCGCCATGGCCAAGGCGGGCGTCACGCGCGCTTCCATCGGCGTGCAGGACTTCAATCCGGTCGTGCAGAAGGCGATCAACCGCATCCAGCCTTTCGAGGTGACGGAGCGCGTCATCCTCTGGCTGCGCAAGCATGGCGTTCACGCGATCAACATGGACCTCTGCTACGGGCTTCCGCATCAGACGGTCGAAAGTGTCGTCGAGACGGTGGAGCGCGGCGCTTCGCTGCGCCCCGCACGCATCGCGCTGTTCGGCTATGCGCATGTGCCATGGATGAAGACGCATCAGAAGCTCATCCCGGAAGAGGCGCTGCCCGACATGGCGGAGCGCTGGCGCCAATATGAAGCGGCGTCCGCGCGGCTTCAGGAGCTTGGCTATGTCGCCATCGGCCTCGATCATTTCGCGTTGCCGGATGACGAACTCACGCTCGCCCAGCAGAAGGGCGAGCTTCATCGCAATTTCCAGGGCTACACCACCGACAGCGCGCCTGCCCTGATCGGCTTCGGCGCATCGGCCATCGGCTCGCTGCCGCAGGGCTATGTCGCGAATGAAATCGCCATCGACCGCTATAGGGAGATGGTGCATGCGGGCAAGCTGCCCATCACGCGCGGCATCGCGATCGATGCGGATGACGAGCTTCGCCGCGCGATCATCGAACGGCTGATGTGCGACATGGGCGTCGATCTCGATCAGATCGCCGCTCTTTATGGCAAGAGCGGCGCGAGCTTCGAAACCGAACTCGAAGCAATGGCGGGCCTTGAAGCCGATGGCATCGTCAAGCGCGAGGGCCATCGCGTTGTCGTCACGGAAGAAGGCAAGCCGCTCGTCCGCGCCGCCTGCGCCATCTTCGACCGCTATCTCACGGCAGGCGAAGCGCGGCATTCCAAGGCGGTCTAGCCCGTCAGGCGATAGCGGCGAGGCGGCCTTCCGTGGCCTTCAGCAATTCGCTTGCCTCGATTTCCAGTTCAAGGCCGAAGGCGCCGCCGCTGACATAGATCGTCGCAAAACCTTCCGCGCTCGCATCGAGCCATGTCGGCAGCTTCTTCTTCTGGCCGAGCGGGCTGCAGGCGCCCATCTGATAGCCGGTGATCTTGATCGCCTTGTCCTTCGCGGCAAGGTCGACGCGTTTCGCGCCGATCTCGCGGGCAAGCGCCTTGCGGTCGAGATCGCGCGAGGCGGGGACGATGGCGACAGCGAGCTTGCCGTCATCCGTCTCCACGACCAGTGTCTTGAAAAGCCGCGCCGGATCGATGCCGCTCGCCTCGGCCATTTCCAGCGCCGAGGTCTTGCGATCCTTCGGCACCGGCACCTCGCGGAACGTGCCCTTGAACCCGTTGAGCCGCAGAAAGCGCTGCGCCGCCGTCTCGCCTTTCGCCATCGCGTCTCAGTCTCTCAAGGCCACTTCACTTCCGGCGGCATGGAGGAGAGGATCGACGCGACATTGCCGCCTGTCTTCAATCCGAATGTCGTGCCGCGGTCATAGAGCAGGTTGAACTCGACATAGCGGCCGCGGCGGATGAGCTGTTCCTCGCGCTCCTCCGGCGTCCACGCCTCGTTCATGTGCCGACGGACGAGTTGCGGATAGATCGAAAGGAATGCGCGACCCACATCCTGCGTGAAGGCGAAGTCCTTCTCCCAGTCGCCCGAATTGTGGTGGTCGTAGAAAATGCCGCCCGTGCCGCGCGGTTCGTTCCGGTGCGGCAGGAAGAAATATTCGTCGCACCATTTCTTGAAGCGCGGATAGTAGCTCGCGTCGTGGGCGTCGCAGGCGCCCTTCATCGCGGCATGGAAGTCGATCGTGTCGGGGTGGTCCTGCCGCCGCTGCACGTCGAGCACGGGCGTCAGGTCGCCGCCGCCGCCGAACCATGTCTTCGTCGTCGCCACAAAGCGCGTGTTCATGTGCACGGCCGGCACGCGCGGGTTCTGCATATGGGCGATGAGCGAGATGCCGCCCGCCCAGAAGCGCGGGTCTTCCTCGGCGCCCTGCATCTGCTTGCGGAAGTCTTCCGAGAACTCGCCATGGACGGTGGAGATGTGGACGCCGACCTTCTCGAAAACGCGGCCATGCATGATCGACATCTCGCCGCCGCCCTGGTCGGTGGAGCCATCGCCGCGTTTCCATGGGGTGCGCTCGAAGCGGCCGGGCGCGCGGTCGGCATAGGTGCCGGCAAGTTCGTCCTCCAGCCGTTCGAACTCGGCACAGATCAGGTCGCGAAGCTCGCGGAACCAGGCCGCCGCCCGGGCTTTGCGCTCTTCGATCAATGCCGCCGTGTCGCTCATCTTCCGCCTCCATCCGTTTCGGAGGCTCTTTTAACCGGCGGGAAGCCCGCTGTCTGCCTCAAGCCCTCGCCAAGGACCATGGCCGCTGCAATGGCGACGTTGAGCGAGCGGGCAGGAGGAAGCATGGGGATGGTGACCCGGGCGTCGGCCCGCTCATGGACATGGGGCGGGACGCCGGCCGTTTCGCGGCCAAGGAGCAGGGTGTCGTCGGACCGGTATTCGAACCCGGTATAGGGCTCGGCGCTGCCGGTGGTCAGCAGGATCAGACGTCCGGTCGAGGGGCGACGTTTGAGGAAATCCTCCCAGCTGTCATGCCGGATCACCTCGGCGAGAGGGATATAGTCCATGCCCGCCCGTTTGAAGGCGCTGGCGCCCCAGGGGAACCCGCAAGGCTCGATGATGTCGAGCCCCACGCCGAGGCTTGCGCTGAGGCGGACAAGGGTGCCTGTGTTCTGCGCAATATCGGGCTCGAAAAGGGCCAATCGCATGAGATTTTCCGGGTTTGATGAGGGGGCGTGCCTTGAGGCTTGCCCCGGCGGCACAGATGCGGCGATGCGTCATCCTGCCGCAGTATAGGCGGGGCTGGACAAGCCTGGGATTGAATGCCACAAAACGCCGCGTATGGGATGAAAGCGGGGGATTCGTGTCGCTTTCGTTCGATCTCGCGGGTTTGCGCCGCGCCGCCTTCCTCGCCACGCCGAAAGCGTGGGGATAACCGCCTTACGGCGGGCTGGGGGCATGCGGCATTTATTCAAGGAGACCTGAACCGTGGCAGAAATCCACGCGGCCGAGCCGACACGGCGCGATTTCCTCTACGTGGCCACCGGAGCCTTCGCCGCAGTCGGCGCAGCGGCTGCCGTCTGGCCGCTCATCGACCAGATGAACCCCGACGCCTCGGTTCTGGCGCTCGCCTCGATCGAAGTGGATATCTCGAATATCCCCGTCGGTCAGGAAATCACCATCAAATGGCGCGGTAAGCCGGTCTTCATCCGTCACCGCTCCGAAGACGAGATCAAAGCCGCCGAGAGCGTCGATGTTGCCGAGCTGCGCGATCCGCAGACCGACGACGTCCGCCTGGTGAAGGGGGCGAACGGTCAGCTTGAGAAGCAGTGGCTCGTGCTCATCGGCATCTGCACCCATCTGGGTTGCGTGCCGCTCGCTTACAAGGGCGAGTTCAACGGCTATTTCTGCCCCTGCCATGGTTCGGTCTACGACACGTCCGGCCGCATCCGGAAGGGCCCGGCGCCGCTCAACCTCGAGGTGCCGCCCTACAAGTTCGTTTCCGACACCAAGATTCAGATCGGCTGAGGGGACCTGAAAGATGAGCGGTCATAGCACCTACAACCCGAGCAACGGCTTTACCCGCTGGCTCGATGCGCGCCTGCCGATCCTCCGGCTGAGCCATGACACGGCGGTCAGCTACCCCGTCCCGAAGAACCTCAACTACTGGTGGACCTTCGGCGGCGTCCTGACCTTCTGCCTCGCCGTGCAGATCATCACCGGCATCGTGCTCGCGATGCACTACATTCCGCAGACGGAACTGGCCTTCAAGAGCGTCGAGAGCATCATGCGCGACGTGAACTACGGCTGGCTGATCCGCTATGTCCACGCCAACGGCGCGTCGATGTTCTTCATCGCCGTTTATGTCCACATGTTCCGCGGCCTCTATTACGGCTCCTACAAGGCGCCCCGCGAAGTGCTGTGGATCCTCGGCTGCCTCATCTATCTCCTGATGATGGCGACGGCCTTCTTCGGCTATGTGCTTCCCTGGGGCCAGATGAGCTTCTGGGGCGCGACGGTCATCACCAACCTGTTCGGCGCGATCCCGCTGGTCGGCGAGTCTCTCCGCACCTGGCTCTGGGGTGGTTTCGCGGTCGGCGATCCGACGCTCAACCGCTTCTTCTCGCTGCACTATCTGTTCCCGTTCCTGATCGCCGGCGTGGTCATCCTCCACATCTGGGCGCTCCATGTGACGGGCCAGAACAACCCGGCGGGCGTCGAGGTCAAGAACAAGGATCAGGATACGGTTCCCTTCACGCCCTATGCGACGGTGAAGGATGCCTTCGGTCTGTCGCTCTTCGCGATCCTCTTCGCCTACTTCGTGTTCTTCAATCCGAACGGTCTCGGCGACGTCGAGAACTACGTGATGGCGAACGCACTCAAGACGCCGCCGCACATCGTGCCGGAATGGTATCTGCTGCCGTTCTACGCGATCCTGCGCGCCGTCCCGGACAAGCTTGCCGGTGTCGTCCTGATGTTCGGCGCCATCGCGGTGCTGTTCGTCCTGCCCTGGCTCGACACCTCGAAGGTGCGCTCGGCGCGGTTCCGTCCGCTCTACCGCCAGTTCTTCTGGATCCACGTGGCCGTCTGCCTCGCGCTCGGCTGGTGCGGTGCGCAGTTGCCCGACACGATCCTGATCCCTGTCGGCGATAGCGGCTTCACGGTGACGCATTTCGCGCGCATCCTTGCGAGCTATTACTTCCTTCACTTCATCGTTCTCTTCCCTCTCCTCGGCCTGATCGAGAAGACGAAGCCGCTGCCCGAGAGCATCTCGGCGTCGGTTCTCGGAACGAAGAACTGAGACGGGGCGAGACGCAAATGACGCAGAAAATGACCAATACCTTCCGCTTCGGTTTCGCTTCGAAGCTCGCAGGCGTGGCAGTCTCCGGCGCCCTGGCGCTGGGCCTGTTCCTCGGTGCGTCGGCTCCGGCCCAGGCTGCGGCCGCTGAAGCGCCGCTCAAGCATGTCGCATGGTCCTTCAGTGGCCCCTTCGGCACCTATGACCGCGATGCGCTGCGCCGCGGTTACAAGGTCTACAAGGAAGTCTGCTCGACCTGCCATGCGATGGGCATGGTGCACTTCCGCAATCTCGCCGAGAAGGGCGGACCGGAATTCACGGCCGCTGAAGTGAAGGCGATTGCCTCCGAGTACAAGGTGAAGGACGGCCCGGACACCTCGGGTGAGATGTTCGAGCGTCCCGGAGAGGGCAAGGACCCGTTCCCGTCGCCCTATCCGAACGACGAGGCGGCTGCCGCTTCGCTCGGCGCTGTGCCGCCGGATCTCTCGCTCATCGCCAAGGCGCGCGAGGGCGGGGCCGACTACATCTATTCGCTGCTGAACGGCTATGAAGAAGCCCCGGCCAATGTGCATGTCCCGGCCGGCGGCAACTACAACCCCGTTTTCGTCGTTGGCAGCGGCATCATCGCGATGCCCAAGCCGCTCAACGACGGGCAGGTCGACTATGCGGACGGCACGCCGAACACCGCCGAGCAGATGTCGAAGGACGTCGCCCAGTTCCTGATGTGGGCCGCCGAGCCCAAGCTCGAGCAGCGTCACCGCCTGGGCCTCGAGGTCGTGATCTACCTCATTGCGCTCGCGGGTATCCTTTACTTTGCGACCCGCAAGGTCTGGTCCGACCAGCACTGAGCCGCCGGAAGGCTTTTTGAACGGAAAAGGGCCTCTCGCGGGGCCCTTTTTCATGTCGATCGCATATTTGTTTGTTATGTTTCGCCGCCCGCGACGCGAGTATCGGTCTGGAGCGGCGCGGCGGATTTGACGAGGCGAACATGGCGAAAACGGTTCTTGGCGTCATTGGCGGCAGCGGGGTCTACGAGTTCCCCGGCTTGAAGAACGAGCGCTGGGAAAAGGTGTCGAGCCCCTGGGGCGAGCCCTCCGACGAACTGCATTTCGGCGAATTGCCCACCGGGAATGGCACCGTCGAAATGGTGTTCCTGCCGCGTCACGGTCGGGGCCATCCGCACTCGCCCTCGACAATCAACTACCGCGCCAATATCGACGCTCTGAAGCGCGTTGGCGTGACCGACATCATTTCGGTCTCGGCTGTCGGGTCGCTCAAGGAAGAATTGCCGCCGGGCACTTTCGTGATCGTCGATCAGTTCATCGACCGCAGCTTCGCACGCGAGAAGAGCTTTTTCGGCGAAGGCTTCGTTGCGCATGTCTCCATGGCGCAGCCGGTCTGCCCCCGTCTCGGCGACCACCTCGAAAAGGCCTGCAAGGATAACGGCATCGCCCATGCGCGGGGCGGCACCTATCTCGTCATGGAGGGGCCGCAATTTTCGACGCTGGCGGAATCGAACCTCTATCGCTCATGGGGCTGTTCGGTCATCGGCATGACCAACATGCCGGAAGCGAAGCTCGCCCGCGAAGCCGAGATCTGCTACGCGACGGTCGCCATGGTCACGGATTACGACTGCTGGCACCCGCACCACGCCCATGTCGAAGTCTCGGACGTCGTGCGCGTGCTCGAAGAAAATGCCGGCCATGCGCGCACCGTCATCCGCTCTGTCGCGGCGAGCTTCGGCCCCGAGCGCACGCCTTCTCCGCATGGTCTCGACCGCGTGCTCGACACGGCGCTCATCACCGCGCCCGCGAAGCGCGATCCGGAGCTTGTTCGCAAGCTCGATGCGGTCGCCGGCCGCGTATTGCATTCCCACTGAGGCCTTGGAAGACCATGGACGTCAAGCAGTTCATCCGCACCATTCCCGACTATCCGAAAGAGGGCATTTTCTTTCGCGACATCACGACGCTTCTCGGCGATGCGGAAGGGTTTCGTTCGGCGGTCGACGCATTGGTGCGGCTGCATAAGGGCGCGAAATTCGACAAGGTCGCCGGTATCGAGGCGCGTGGCTTCATTCTGGGCGGCGCCGTCGCGCATCAGCTGGGCCTCGGCTTCGTGCCCGTGCGCAAGAAGGGCAAGCTGCCCTGGACGACGATCGGTCAGGAATACGATCTCGAATACGGCACCGATACCGTCGAAATCCATTCCGACGCGATTTCCGCTGGCGACCGCATTCTGCTCATCGACGATCTGATCGCCACGGGCGGCACGGCGGAAGCGGCGGTCAAGCTCTTCGCGCGGGCAGGCGGCAATGTGCTGGCTGCAAGTTTCGTGATCGAGTTGTCGGAACTTGGCGGACGCCAGCGCCTCGAAGCTCTCGATATCGAGGTTCTGTCGCTTTGCGCCTATGAGGGACACTAACAGCACAAATGGAATGGATCGCTGACCCGACGATCTGGGTAGGTCTCACGACACTTGTCGTGCTCGAGATCGTGCTCGGCATCGACAATCTGGTCTTCGTCGCCATCCTGGCTGACAAGCTGCCGCCTGCCGAGCGCAATCGCGCACGGCTGACCGGGCTTGGCTTCGCGCTCATCATGCGCCTCGGGTTGCTCGCCAGCATTTCCTGGCTTGTGACGCTGACGACGCCGCTCTTCACGGTTTATGGCGTCGGCTTCGCCGGCCGCGATCTCATCATGCTTGGTGGAGGCATCTTCCTGCTCACCAAGGCGACGATGGAGTTGCACGAGCGGCTGGAACCCGATCTGGATGGAAACGACGCGGCCAGGCCGCATGCCAAATTCTGGATCGTCGTCGCCCAGATCATCATTCTGGATGCCGTCTTCTCCATCGACTCGGTGGTTACGGCGGTCGGCATGGTGGACAACCTGCCGGTCATGATGTCCGCCGTGGTGATTGCCATGGCCGTGATGATGCTGGCCTCCAGTCCATTGACGAAGTTCGTCAACCAGCATCCGACCGTTGTGGTGCTCTGCCTTGGCTTCCTGATGATGATCGGCTTCAGCCTCGTCGCGGAAGGTTTCGGCTTTCATATCCCGAAGGGCTATCTCTACGCGGCGATCGGCTTCTCGATCCTGATCGAGTCCTTCAATCAATGGGCGCATCGAAACCGCATACGCCACGCCGCCGCGCGGCCCTTCCGCCAGCGCACGGCTGAAGCGGTTTTTCGCCTGCTCGGAGGCATGGCCGTTACGGAAGAGGGGGAGGCGGCCGCGGGCGCCGAAGACGCGTTGGAGGGCTTCGGTGCCGAGGAACGCACCATGGTGAGCGGTGTGCTGACGCTCGGTGAGCGGCAGGTCAGCTCCATCATGACGCCCCGCCGCGACATCGTGTGGGTGAAGCTTGCCGAAAGCGCCGAGGCTTTGCTGAGCCTTCTGCGCGGTTCGCCGCACGGGCTCTATCCGGTCTGTCGTTCTTCGGACACGGAACTCGTCGGCTATGCGCGCGCGCAGGACCTGATCGAGGATCTCCTCACTCGCGGTGCAATCGACGAGGCGAAGAGCGTCCGCAAGCCGCTCGTGGTCCATGAGGGGCTCGGCGTGCTGCAGCTGCTGGAGCAGTTCCGCCGGTCGCATGTTCAGCTTGCTCTCGTTACGGACGAATATGGCAGCATCGAGGGGCTGGTGACGCCGATCGACGTGCTTGAGGCGATTGCCGGTGAGTTTCCCGACCCGCAGGATGTGGCGCCCTGGCTTCAAAAGCTGGGCGAGGGACATTGGCGCGTCGACGGCATGGCCGACATCCGTCGCCTCGCTTTCGCCATCGGCCATGACCTGTCGGTGGAGGGCGACAATTATTCCACGGTAGCGGGCTATGTTCTCTGGCATCTCGGTCGAGTGCCTGAGACGGGAGACCGCATCGAGAATGACGATCTCGCCTTCACCGTGACGAAGATGGATAGCCGCCGCATTGCCGAGCTCGAGATCGAGGCGCTCGATGCAGCCGGCGGTCACTGAAGGGAAACGCACATGAAGATCGATGGCGTTCACTATCGCACCATCTGGGTCGCGGCGGACGGCTGGTCTGTCGAGGTCATCGACCAGACGAAGCTGCCGCATGTCTTTGCGACCCTGCGCCTCCGCTCGGCGGATGATGCCGCCCGCGCGATCAAGGACATGGTGGTGCGCGGAGCGCCGCTGATCGGCGCGACCGCCGCCTACGGGCTTTGTCTCGCCCTGCGCGACGACGCGTCCGACGCGACGCTGCATGAGGCCTATGCGATGCTCGCGGCGACGAGGCCCACGGCCGTCAATCTCAAATGGGCGCTGGACGAGATGGTGAAGGCCGTGAAGCCCCATGGCCACAGCACCCGCGTCGAGGCGGCCTATGCGGCTGCGGCCAAAATCTGCGACGATGACGTCGAGATCTGCCGCCGTATCGGCGAGCATGGGCTCAGGATCATTCGCGGCCATGCCGAGACGAAGCCGGGAAAGACCATCAATGTGCTGACCCATTGCAATGCGGGCTGGCTCGCCTGCGTCGACTGGGGCACGGCGCTCGCGCCCATCTACATGGCGCATGATGCGGGTATCCCTGTGCATGTGTGGGTCGATGAAACGCGGCCGCGCAATCAGGGCGCGTCGCTGACTGCGTTCGAGCTTGGCCGCCACGGCGTTCCGCATACGATCATTCCCGACAATGCGGGCGGCCACCTGATGCAGCATGGGCAGGTCGATCTCTGCATCGTCGGTACGGACCGGACGACGGCGACCGGCGATGTCGCAAACAAGATCGGCACCTATCTGAAGGCGCTCGCTGCTTACGATAACGACGTGCCCTTCTATGTCGCGCTGCCACATACGACGATCGACTGGACGCTCGCCGATGGTGTGGCGGAAATCCCGATCGAGCAGCGTTCGGCCCGTGAGGTCACGCATATGACCGGACGTACCGATGCTGGCGAAATCGTCACCGTGGAAATCTCCGCCCCTGGCAGCGCCGCGGCGAATTACGGCTTCGACGTAACCCCGGCGCGCCTTGTCACCGGTCTCATCACCGAGCGCGGCGTGGGTGCCGCAACGCGCGAGGGTCTGCTGTCGCTCTATCCCGAGCGGCGCGGCTAGGGCCCCTGACGCCTCATCTACCGTGTCCATCTCGCGAGCCTCGCTCCTCGCGAGAGCGCGCTGCGCTGCGCCGGCGTGACGCCATCGAGACGAGCCAAGTCGGCAACGTGCCCATTGCCATTCCCGATGCCATCCGTTAGCGTCTAATGGATAACATTAAATGGAAATCCGCCTCGGCGGACGGTACGGTCGCGTCTGGGAGGCGAGGCATGAAATTCGTGAAATGGGGTGGGGCGGTTCTCGGCCTTCTAGCTCTCGTCGCCGTCGGCGGCGTGGTCTATGTGAAGCAGCATCCGCTCGCCATCGTGAAGCTCATCAATCACTGGCGCGATCCCATCGGTCCGAACCACCCCGTTGTCTGGCAGCAGGGGCCGGAGACGCCGCCTGCCGGCAAGCGCCCGCCCAACATCGTGCTGATCCTTGCCGATGACCTCGGCTATAACGACATCACGCTCAATGGCGGCGGCGTTGCGGGCGGCGTGGTGCCGACGCCCAACATCAATTCGATTGCGGCCGACGGCATCGATCTCACGCAAGGCTATGCGGGCAACGCGACCTGCGCGCCGTCTCGCGCCGCGATCATGACGGGCCGCTACGCGACGCGCTTCGGCTTTGAATTCACCCCGACGCATCCGGTTTTCGAGAAGATGATCGGCGAGTTTCAGTACGGTTCGCGCAAGGGGCTCTATTTCGCGGACCGTGAGAAGGACAATATTCCGGTCGCCGACATGGGCATCCCGCGCGGCGAGGTGACCATCGGCAAGCTTCTGCAGGCGCAGGGCTATCACACGCTCATGTTCGGCAAGTGGCATCTGGGTGAAAAGCCTGAGATGCGGCCCCAGGCGCAAGGTTTCGACGAGTCGCTCGGCTTCCTGCTCGGCGCTTCGCTTTATGCGCCGGACGGCGCGCCGGGCATCCAGCAGAACAAGCAGGACTGGGATCCGATCGACAAGTTCCTCTGGGCGGCGTTGCCCTTTGCCGTAAGCAAGGATGGCGGCCCGCGCTTTACGCCCGACAAATACATGACCGATTATCTCGGCGAACAGGCGGCGGACGCGATCAAGGCGAACAGTAACCGCCCATTCTTCATGTATCTTGCCTTCAATGCTCCGCATACGCCGCTTCAGGCGACGCAGGAAGACTATGATGCGCTGCCGATGATCAAGGACCATGAGATGCGGGTCTATGCCGCCATGATCCGCGCGCTCGACCGCAATGTCGGCCGCGTGCTTCAGGCGCTGAAGGATCAGGGGCTCGACGACAATACGCTGGTGATCTTCACCAGCGACGATGGCGGCGCGCATTACATCGGCCTGCCGGACATCAACAAGCCCTATCGCGGCTGGAAGGCGACTTTCTTCGAGGGCGGCATTCATGTGCCCTATTTCATGAAATGGCCTGCCGCGCTGCCCAAGGCGGCGAAATACGGTCTGCCCGTGGCGCATGTCGACATCTTCGCGACGGCGGCCGGAGCGGCGGGGGCGACTATGCCGAAAGATCGCGTCATGGATGGTGTGAACCTGCTGCCCTTCCTCGAAGGAAAGCAGCCGGGCCGCCCGCATGAGACGCTCTTCTGGCGCTCGGGCGACTACAAGGTTCTGCTGGCGGGAGACTGGAAGCTGCAGGTCTCGGAACGGCCGAAGAAGAACTGGCTCTTCAATCTGAAGGACGATCCGACGGAGAAGAAGAACCTTGCGGATGTGGACGCCGCAAAGGTGACCGAACTGCTTGGCGTTCTGCAGGGCATAGACGGTCAGCAGCACAAGCCGATCTGGCCGGCCCTTGCGGAGGCGCCCATTGCGATCGATCATCCTGCCAATTCGCCGGATAGTCCGGACGACGAATATATCTATTGGGCGAACTGATGACTCCGAGGGGGAGACGCTTGATCGCGGTGGCGGCGCTGGCCTCTGGCCTTGTGGCCGCCGCAATCGCGTCTCTCTGGATCGTCGGCGGTCGCAAGGCGCAAACGCATGCGAGTGCCGAACCTGCGCGCTGTCTCGCCGCCTCGGTCGATGAAGCGGGCGCGCATCCCGGCATGGTCTGGGTGCCCGGCGGACGGCTCCACATGGGCGATACGGTCTATCCGGAAGAGGGGCCGCTTCATGATGTGGAGGTGAAGGGCTTCTGGATCGACCGCCATGAAGTGACCAATGCCGAGTTCGCCGCATTCGTTGCCGCAACGGGCTATGTCACGCTGGCCGAGCGTCCCGTCGACAAGGCGAAGCATGATGATCTGCCTTCATACATGATGAAGCCGGGCGCGGTCGTTTTCGTCATGCCGAACAAGGTCGATGGCACCGGCGATATAAGCCAGTGGTGGCAATATATTCCGGGCGCGAACTGGCGCCATCCCGGCGGGCCCGACACGAGCATCGAAGGCCGCGAGCAATATCCGGTCGTCGCCGTCACGATGGAAGACATCGAAGCCTATGCACGCTGGAAGGGGCGGAAGATCCCCAGCGAGGCGCAATGGGAATGGGCGGCGCGGGGAGGGTCCGGCCATCCGCTCGACGAGCATGAGCAGCCGAAGCAGGCAAACACCTGGCAGGGCATCTTCCCGGTGCTGAATACGGCCGATGACGGTTTCGTGGGTGTTGCGCCGGCGGGCTGCTACAAGCCCAACGGCTATGGTCTATACGACATGATCGGCAATGTCTGGGAATGGACGTCGGATGTCTATTCCGACGACAATCCGGACATGGCGCCGCGCTTCGTCATCAAGGGCGGTTCCTATCTCTGCGCGCCAAACTATTGCATGCGCTATCGCGCAGGCGCGCGGCAGGGACAGGAAGCCGATCTGGCGACCAGCCATCTCGGCTTCCGTACAATTCTTGAGGCGCCGGCGCCTTAGCCCTTCACCAGTTCCGAAATCGCTTTCTCGAATTTCGCCGAGTCCGGCGTCGTGGTGCTGGCAAACCATGTCTTGAGCTTGCCGTCGCGCCCGATCAGATACTTGTAGAAGTTCCAGCGCGGCTTCGAGAGAAAGCCGCCCTGCGCGCCGATCCATTTGAAAAGAGGGTGCGCATCGGGCCCCTTCACGCAGACCTTCGCGGT
The DNA here is from genome assembly GCF_039680535.1 of Parvibaculum sp. GTDB lineage: Bacteria > Pseudomonadota > Alphaproteobacteria > Parvibaculales > Parvibaculaceae > Parvibaculum. The sequence goes on from NZ_JBDKSS010000013.1 coordinate 664,411, forward strand.
GAGCGGAAAGTCGACGCCGAAATTCATCTCACAGAAGGTGGCGATCTCGTCCGCGCCGCCCGGCTCCTGATTGGCGAAGTCGTTCGACGGTACGCCGAGAACGACGAGCCCTTCATCCTTGTACTTCTGCCATACCGCTTCGAGCCCCTTGTATTGCGGAGTGAAGCCGCATTTCGAGGCCGTATTGACGATAAGCAGCGGGTGCCCCTTGAAGGCATTCAGGGGCAGAGGCTGGCCCCTGAGGCTTTTGAATTCGAAATCGAAGGCGGTCTTGTCGCTCATGGTCGGCTCCCGTGATTATCATATTGTGAGCAAATATATTGTGCACAATTTAAATAGCAAGCCTTTTCCACCCGCTGCCCTCGGGGGCGTCAGCCGGCGAGATTTCCCCGCAGCTTCTCGAGCTTTTTCTTGATGTTGGCGAGTTCGTCGATGGGCAGGCCCGCCGCGCAGGCGGCTTGCGCCGGGATGCCGGACGCGGCCTTCTTCAAGGATCGGCCCTTGTCCGTGAGCTGGATCAGCACCTGCCGCTCATCGGCCTCGTTACGGCTCCGCTTCACGAGTTTCGCCGCTTCGAGCCGCTTCAGCAGCGGCGTCAGCGTGCCGGAATCGAGGAAAAGCCGCTCGCCGAGCGCGCCGACCGTCACGCCGTCTTCCTCCCACAGCGCCAGCATGGCGAGATATTGCGGATAGGTGAGGCCGATCTCCGCAAGCAGCGGCTTGTAGAGCTTCGTCATCTGCAGCGACGCGGAGTAAAGCGCGAAGCAGAGCTGATTTTCGAGAAGCAGGGGATCGGTCGGTTTTTTCATGGGCGTCACTCTCGTCAGGCGCCAATCAATATGGCGCGAATTGGCGATGACGCAATGAAATTGTGGATAAATGAAATTGGAGTGGTCTCACGCCTTCTCGAACAGCTCGAGCGTGCGCTTCAGCGCGAGTTCGGCCGCCGCCTTGTCGTAATTGTTGCGGCGGTCGGAGTTGAAGCCGTGGTCGGCGTCGTAGACATAGGACGGCACTTCGGGGTGTGCCTTCTTGATCTTCTCAACGATGTCCATCGGGATCGAATGATCCTTCTCGCCGAAATGATTGATGGTCGGGCATTTCGGCGTTTCGTCGAGGAAGTCCTTGATCGCGCCGCCGTAATAGCAGGCGGCGGCATCGAGGCCCTTCACGCGGCAGGCCGCAACCCACGAAACGGTGCCGCCATAGCAATAGCCGGTGATGAAGACCTTCCTGTTGCCGTCGGCGCGGAGCTTGTCCACGCTCGCCTGCACGTCGAGAACGGTATTCTCGATCGGGTTCTTCGCGCGATACTCCAGCGACTTCTGGATGTCTTCCTGACTGTAGGTGGCCTTGAAATCCTTGACCTGCCGGTCATAGAGCTGCGGCGAGACGACGTCATAGCCGCGCGCGGCATAGCCGTCGCAGAGATCCTTGATGTGATCGGTGACGCCGAAGATCTCCATGATGAGGACGAGGCCGCCCCTATGCGCTCCCTCGGCCTTCACGTGATAGGCGAGAATATCGGCGCCGTCGCCGCTCTTCAGCGTGATCATCTTGCCCTTGTGCGACATCACTTTTCCTCCCCTGTTTTTGGTTTGCGCTGAATGAGCGCCTGACCGATGAAGCGAAGGACAATCTCTCCGCGCTGGTTCACGCCCTCGTTCCGGCTTTTCAGAATGCCCCAATCGGGACGTGAGCGCATCTCCACCTTTTCGACGGGCGTCGTCGAATAGCTGATCGTGTCGCCCGGGCGCACGGGCGCCGGCCATTGAACGTCGAGAATGCCGGGCGAGGGGCCCGCCGCGGGCGTGCGCCCCATTTCGTCGGGCTGTTCCTGGCGCCCCAGGACATGCGGCACCATGAGCTTCATCCATGTCGCCGCGGTGTGCCACCGGCTGGCGATGAGGCCGCCAAAGGGGCTGTCTTTCCCTGCTTCCGGATCGACATGGAAGGGCGTCGGATCGTATTTGCGCGCGAAGCGGATGATCTCCTCTTCGGTGAACGTATGGCTGCCGAGCTCCGTTTTGACGTTGAGCTCAATATCCTCGAACCAGGGCATCAGGCCTCCACCGCTTCGTCGGCGTGGCGGCGGCCATACTTGACCCAGCCCACCATTGTCATCACGACTTCCTGCTTCTGGTTGAAGACCTCGTAGGCGAAGCGGGTCAACCCCATTCCCGGCTGGCTTCTGGACGTGCGCCGCTCGATGCAGGTGCGCTTGACCGAAAGCACATCATCGACATAGACGGGTTTTTTCCAGCGTATTTCCTCGATGCTGGGTATGCCGACGGAGGCGGACTCCCGAACGAAGGCGTCGCATATCATGCGCTTCAGCATTGCGGTCGTGTGCCAGCCGCTGGCGCAAAGGCCGCCCAGAATGGACTTCTTTGCGGCGTCCTCGTCGAGGTGGAACGGCTGGGGATCGAATTCGCGAGCGAATTCGAGAATCTCTTCGCGGGTTACGTGTTTCGAACCGAATTCGAGCGTGTCGCCGACCTTGAAATCTTCCCAGTAATATTTGGGCATTTCACTCACCACTCACTCAGACACTCAGACCACGCTGGTCCTTCTCCGCCCGGAACTGTTGCAGCCTAACCAGATAGCAGTAGGGGGAGCAATGCTCCCCCTGACGTCAGTTCGCGAAGCGGAAATGCATGACGTCGCCGTCCTGCACAACGTATTCCTTGCCTTCGAGGCGCATCTTGCCTGCGTCCTTCGCGCCCTGCTCGCCGCCGAGCTTGACGTAGTCCTCATAGGCGATGGTTTCGGCGCGGATGAAGCCCTTCTCGAAATCCGTATGGATGACACCGGCAGCGGCCGGCGCGCGTGTGCCGACCGTGATCGTCCAGGCGCGCGTTTCCTTCGGGCCCACCGTGAAATAGGTGATGAGGTGGAGGAGCTTGTAGCCCGCATGGATGAGGCGGTTGAGGCCGGGCTCTTCGAGGCCGAGCGTTTCGAGGAACTCGGTGCGCTCTTCGGTCGGAAGCTGCGCGATCTCTTCCTCGATACGCGCGGAGATGACGACCGCTTCCGCGCCTTCGGCGGCGGCGCGCGCCTCGACCTGCTTCGAGAAGGCGTTGCCGGTGGCGGCGGAACCTTCATCGACGTTGCAGACGTAAAGAACCGGCTTCGAGGTGAGGAGGTTGAGTCCGTTCCACGCCTTCATGTCTTCTTCGGAAATCTTGCCCTGCTTCACGGCAAGGCGAGCGGGCTTGCCGTCGCGCAGCAGTTCGAGCGCGGTGTTCATCAGGTCGACGAGCTGCTTTGCTTCCTTGTCGCCGCCCTTGGCCTTCTTTTCGAGCGGGGTCACGCGCTTCTCGAGGCTTTCGAGATCGGCGAGCATCAATTCCGTTTCGACGATTTCGGCGTCGGCCAGCGGGTCGATCTTGCCTGCGACATGCACGATGTCGCCGTCCTCGAAGCAGCGCAGCACATAGGCCACCGCGTCGACCTCGCGGATATTGGCGAGGAACTGGTTGCCGAGGCCTTCACCCTGGGAGGCGCCCTTCACGAGGCCGGCAATGTCGACGAAGGTGAGGCGCGTCGGAATGATTTCCTTGCTCTTGGCCGCCGCCGAAAGCGTTTCGAGGCGCGGATCGGGCACGGCCACTTCGCCGACATTCGGCTCGATGGTGCAGAACGGGTAGTTCGCGGCCTGCGCCGACGCTGTCTGGGTCAGCGCATTGAAAAGGGTCGACTTGCCGACATTGGGCAATCCGACGATGCCGCACTTGAAACCCATGACTACTTCTCTCCGTTTTCTATTGTCTTCTGATCCTTCGGCGCCGGCTTTTTCTTTTCCGGCTCCGGATTGAGCGCGAGATGCACCCGGTTGGCGAAGCTGTTGAACTGGCCTTCGCCGAGAAGGGGAGACGCATCCACGATCGCGTCCAGGAAGGGCTCAAGCCACTTCATGTCCGCCTTCGAGAAATCGCCCAGCACATGGCCGAGCACGCGGTCCTTGTCGCCTGGATGGCCGATGCCGAGACGAATGCGGCGATAGTTCTGGCCGATATGAGCGTCGATCGACCGCAGCCCGTTATGCCCGCCATGTCCGCCGCCCGTCTTGATGCGCAGCTTGCCTTCCGGCAGGTCGAGTTCGTCATGCATGACGACGACATGATCGGGCGTCAGCTTGTAGAAGCGCATGGCCTCGCCGACGGAGCGGCCGGATTCGTTCATATAGGTCATCGGCTTCAGCACAATGACCTTTTCACCGGCAATCGTGCCTTCGCTGACGAGGCCCTGAAAGCGCTGGCGCTCCGGCGAAAAGGAATGGCGGCGGATGATCGCATCCACCGCCATGAAACCGATGTTGTGCCTGTTGAAGGCGTATTTGGGACCTGGATTGCCGAGGCCGACGAGAAGCAGCATCGCGTCGGCCTCCGGCTAACCAGATTACTTCTTTGCCGCGGGCGCCTTGGCGGCAGCGGCGGGAGCCGCAGCGGCGGCGGCAGGCGCCGAAGCTTCGGCCGAAACGACGGCTGCGGGAGCGGCGATCGTCGCGACAGTGAAGTCACGATCCGACGAGGTCGGCTTCACGCCAGCCGGAAGCTTGACGGCCGAGATGTGGATCGACGAACCCATTTCGTAGCCGGTGAGGTCGATCTCGATCGCCTCGGGGATCGAGTCCGCCGGGCAGGAGAGCTCGATATCGTGGCTGACGATGTTCAGCACACCACCGGCCTTCATGCCCGGCGAGGCTTCATGGTTCACGAAGTGAACCGGAACTTCGACGGTGATGCTGGCGTTCTTGCCGACGCGCAGGAAATCCACATGGATGAGGAAGTCGCGCACGGGCTCGCGCTGCACGTCGCGCGGAATGACGTGCTCCTTGCGGCCATCGATCTCGATGTCGAGGGTGTGGCTCGTGAACGTGCCCGTCTGGTAGAGGGCGTTCACGTCCTTGTAGTTCACCGAAATCAGTTCAGGGGTCTTCTTGTCGCCGTAAATGACGGCGGGGACGCGGCCTGCGAGGCGAAGCGAGCGAACAGCCCCCTTGCTGCTCTTCGTACGCGCCTCGGCCTTGAGCGTCAGGGTCTCAGCCATGGCTTTGATTCTCCAATAAAAATAGCCCCGGAGACGGGCTGTCCGCCGGCGGCTCACGGCGTTTCCTCCAGGGGTGTGGACGCCGTTCGGGGCGCGTTATAGCGCCCGGAGGGGGAAAACTCAACCCGTGGAAAAGGTTTGGAGGAGGCTGATGCCTCAGTCGAACAGGCTCGAAACCGAGCGTTCCTCGGCGGTACGGCGCATCGCTTCGCCGATCAGCGGGGCGATGGTGACGGTGCGGATGTTGTGCGCGACGCGCACGGCTTCCGTCGCCTGGATCGAGTCGGTGATGACCAGTTCCTTGAGCTGCGAGGCCGAGACGCGGGCCACCGCGCCGCCGGAAAGCACGCCATGGGTCACATAGGCCGAAACGTCCGTCGCGCCCTGCTTCAGCAGCGCCTCGGCGGCGTTGCAGAGGGTGCCGGCGGAGTCGACGATATCGTCGACCAGAATGCAGGAACGGCCCTTCACATCGCCGATGATGTTCATGACCTCGGACTCGCCGGCACGCTCGCGGCGCTTGTCGACGATGGCGAGGTCGGCATTGATGCGCTTGGCGATGGCGCGGGCGCGGACCACGCCGCCCACGTCCGGCGACACGATCATCGTCTTGCCATTGTCGTAGTGCTGCTCGATGTCGCGCGTCAGCACGGGCGCCGCGAACAGATTATCCGTCGGAATGTCGAAGAAGCCCTGGATCTGGCCGGCATGGAGGTCGAGCGTCAGCACGCGGTCGACGCCGGCCGTGGTGATGAGGTTCGCAACGAGCTTGGCCGAGATCGGGGCGCGCGGGCCGGGCTTCCGGTCCTGACGGGCATAGCCGAAATAGGGCAGCACCGCCGTGATGCGGCGCGCGGAGGCGCGCTTCAACGCATCGACGATGATGAGAAGTTCCATCAAATGGTCGTTGGCGGGGTAGGAGGTCGACTGGATCACGAAGACGTCCTCGCCGCGGACGTTTTCCTGGATTTCGACGAAGACTTCCATGTCCGCGAAGCGGCGGACGACCGATTTTGTGAGGGGAAGGTTGAGGTAGGCGGCTATGGCTTCGGCAAGCGCACGGTTGGAGTTGCCTGCGACGAGTTTCATGGCCTTTGACCCCCGGGGAAATGTCGCGCTCATGCTTTTTGTGACGCCGGCGCGACGGCGCGTGCGGGTTTTAACAAGGCGGCGGGGCGCTTGTAAACACCGGCCCTTTCGCTCCTGCGAAAACTACGGGCCGGGTGTCTCTTTCAGGCACCTTTGGCCGGTTGGGTGAGGAGGGAGAGGACGCCGCTGGCCGCTGCCTCCCCGGCCTGGCCCGCGAGACGGCCCCAGCGGACGGCCACCTGGGCGGGACTCACGGCATTGGCCTGAATGACCGTGCCGACGAGACGGCCATCGTCGGCCACCACTTGCCATTGAATCGCAAGAGAAGGCTCCGCGTTGGCCGTGGCTGCGAGAGCGACTTCGCCGCGCACAATATAGTGTCCGGCGTTCCATTGGGGGGTAGGCGCCCGGCGCCTGAGCGCGTCGCCGAGGGCGGAGGCCAGTGCCTCGCGTCCGTCGCCGGGGGCGGGGCCCATGTCGATATCGAAGCGAAGCCGCTCGCCGGGGCTTGCCGCCTGCGTGTGGTGGGAAATGCTGCCGGTAATGAAATCGGTGTCCGGTCCGGCGGCGATTGTGGCGTCGGGGCCGAGGTCGCCCGGCTCGAGCCCGGCCAGGGCGTGTCCCGCCTGGATCGAGGCGATATGCCAGGCGGCGAGCTTGACCACCGCCTCGCCCGCGACGGGCATCAGATCGGAACGGGTGAGGCCTGCGCCACCGCTTTTCGCAATCAGCGCTTCCTCGACGATCCGGTGCAGCGCGACGCCTTCCGCCGAGCGGATGTCGAGTACGGCGACGAGATAGGTGCCCCTTGGTGTGAGCCCGGCGTCGACCGCGCCCGCGATGGCATATCTGTGCCGCGCATCGGCGGAGGCGAAGGGCATGCCTGGGCGCGCTGCCTGTTCCTCGATGAGTGCGGCGAGAAGCGCTGCGTCAGCGGGGCTGAGATGCCCCGCTGTGGCGAGCTTCACTTTGACGGGGGGAATCGAGGCTGCCGCGCCGGCAGGCGCTTTTTCATCCGTGCAGCCGGCGAGACCGAGAATCAAGACGGCGGTTGCGACTCGCAGCCGTCGCGCGAAATGCCTGCGCGCCCGCCGCCAATGATCCGCTGTCGTTACGCCCTGCACCTACGCCTCGCTGCCGGATCGAACGCATGGAAAAGCGATTCGTCCGCGACAAGGGTACCTCTTCGGCGGCGGGAGCCGAAGTCTTTGGCATGCGGATGCGCCGAAGCTAGTCTTGGCCCAGGGGGAATCGCGTCATACGGAGATGAAATGGAGATTCGTGTGTCGGCGGTCGCTCTCCTGCGCGACGACGCCGTGCTACTGGTCCGAAAGCGCGGCACGGCGCGCTTCATGCTGCCGGGCGGAAAATTCGACGCCGCCGAAACGCCGCGTGAATGCGCGATGCGGGAGCTGCGCGAGGAACTGGGCATCGACATCGACGGCGATACACTTCTGCCCCTCGGGCGTTTTTCGGCCGTGGCTGCAAACGAGCCCGGCCATGTGGTGATCGCGGATATTTTTACGTCGCCGCTTTCAGGCACGCCCGATGCGCATGCGGAAATCGAGGAACTGCGGTGGTTTGCCTTGCGCGAGCCCGCGACGCCCGATCTGGCGCCGCTCCTTGCTCAACATGTGTTGCCCCGGCTGCGCGAGCGCCTCAGTCCTGCGGCGCAAGCCTGATCGCCGAAATCTGTCGTCCGTAATCCGGTTCGCCGCGATGAGTTGTACGGCGATAGGAGAAGAAGCGCCGCTCGTCTGCGTAAGTGCAGAGGCCGAGCGACGCAACCGCGCCGACGCCTGCGGCCTCAAGACGCGCGGCCGCATAGCTGGGCAGGTCGAACATGAAGTGCCCGCCGCGCGACGAAGGCGTGAAAAAGCGATCGTCGCTCGCCTTCGCCTCGATGAAACGCGCGTGAAACTCCGGGCCCACTTCATAGGCGTCGCGCGAGATGCAGGGGCCGATAATGGCGACGATGTCCTCGCGGGTCGCACCGAGTTCGATCATCGCCTCAACCGTCGCATCGAGTACGCCAGTGAAAGCGCCTTTCCAGCCCGCATGAGCGGCGCCGACGATACGCGCCTTGCTGTCGGCGAAAAGCACCGGCGCGCAATCGGCGGTCAGGATGCCGAGCGTCACCGAGGGGAGATCCGTCACCATGGCGTCGGCTTGCGGGGCATGGCCATGCTCCCATGCTTCGGTGGCGTGCACGACATTGGGGCTGTGAATCTGGTGGACGGTGACGAGATGGTTTGGCTCCGCGTCGAGCGCGCGTGCAACGCGGGCGCGGTTTTCGCGCACGGCCTGCTTGTCGTCGTCCGAGCCATAGCCGCAATTGAGCGACGCATGGATGCCCTCGGACACGCCGCCTTCGCGCGTGAAAAAGCCGTGGCGAATATGCGCGAGATGTTCGAGCGGCTTGGCGGTGAGCATGAAAGGTCCTGTCAGAATCCGGCGGGCGCAGGCGCGGAGGGTGCAGCGAGGCCCAGTACCTTGAAGAGGCTGCCCATCTGGTCGGGCGCCGTCAATCGCGTCAATGCGGCGTCGACGGCCAGGGCTTGTGCGGGCGTCGCGCGGGCCTTGAGCGCATTGGCGCGCGCCTCGATGCCGAGCGCCTTGAGGAACGCGCCTTGCTCAACGGGGCCATAGGGCTTCGCGCCGCCGCGCCTTGCGGCATCGGCCAGCGCTTCGAAATCGACATGGGCGGTGATGTCCGCTTCGCCGGGGGTTGCGAACACATCCACATATTGATGAGCCTTCAGCGCTTGCAGCGTATCGCCTGCCGCACTCTTCATGTGCCCGTAGTCGATGATGAGCGCCGCGCCGCCAAGCCTTGCGATCCGGAGGGCTATCGCTTCCGCAATGGCGGTGGAGACGGGCGAGATTTCGCCGATGCTGCCCAGAGGCGCATCGCGCATGGCGGGCGGCAGGGCCGTGGCGGGTGTGGCGACAGGCGCAAGCGCGGGAATGAAACGAGGGTTCTCTTCGGTCGAGCCATCGGCCAGCGTCACATGCCGCTCGCACCAGCCGCGCTCGGTCTTCACATATTGCGCGATGGGCAATGCGTCGAAGAATTCATTGGCGATGAGAAAGAGCGGGTCTGGCGGCAATTGCTCGAAGCGCTCATGCCATGTCGCGCGAGGGACGAGGCGCTGTTGCGCGGCGCGGAGCACGGGGCTCGTCTCGACGAAATGCACGCGCGCGGCATCGAGCGCGCCGGGCACGGAGCGGAGCGCGCGAAGCGCATCCGCCATCAGCGTTCCGCGTCCGGGCCCGAGTTCGGCAAGGATGAAATGTTTCGGGCGTCCTTGCGCGATCCACGCATCGGCGATCCACAGTCCGATCAGCTCGCCGAACATCTGGCTGACTTCCGGCGCGGTGGTGAAGTCGCCGCGGGCGCCCAGCGGATCGCGTGTCATGTAATAGCCGTGCTCGGGATGGCCGAGCGCCAGCGCCATATATTGCGAAATCGGGATTGGCCCCGTCGCCTCGATCATGCGCGCGAGGTGGCGCGCAAGCGCGGTCATCGCGTCACGTCCGCTTGGTGGCGGAGCGCTGCGGCGCGAGCCATTCGGCAACCACAGGCGCCTTCCAGGCAAGCAACGCGCCGGCAAGGATCATCGGCACGGAAAGAACCATGCCCATTGTCAACCAATCGCCATAGAGATAGCCAACTTGCGCGTCGGGCTCGCGGAAGAACTCGACGATCACGCGCGACAGGCCGTAACCCATGATGAAGACGCCCATGATGGTGCCCGGGCGTTGCAGTAGCTTGAAGCGATGTGTGAGGAGACGCAGCACGAGGAAGAGCACGATGCCTTCGAGGGCCGCTTCATAGAGCTGGCTCGGATGGCGCGGGATCGGTCCGCCGGTCGGGAAGATGATTCCCCAGGGCGCGTCGGTGGGGCGCCCCCACAACTCGCTGTTGATGAAGTTCGCGATGCGTCCGAAGAACTGGCCGATGGGCTGCGCGGCGCAGACGAGATCCATCAGCGTCAGCGCCGGAATGTTGCGGCGGCGAGAGAAGACCGCGAGCGCGACGAGAACACCCAAAGCTCCGCCATGGAAGCTCATTCCGCCATGCCAGACGGTGAAGATCTCGTTCGGATGCTCCATGTAGTAGCTGAAATTGTAGACGAAGACGTAGCCGATGCGGCCGCCGAGAATGACGCCCAATGCGGCCCAGAGAAGCGCGTCGTCCACCTCGAGCTTGCCGATCGGTGCGGAGCCCTGCCAGAGCTTCGGCGTGTCGATCATGGCGAGGATATAGCGCCAGCCGAGAACGAGCCCGGCGATATAGGCAAGCGCATACCAGCGGACGGCGAGAGGCCCGATATGGATGAGCACCGGATCGATATTGGGGAAGGGGATGCCGGTCATGGGGCCTCGATGTGGCGAAGGGATGCCGCGCCAGTGTCACCGCCGCCCGTCGAGTGTCAAGCCGCGCGTGGGGCCCATCAACGCATCGCAAAGAGTTCCTGATGGAAGCGATGCGTTACATCCCATCCATGTGCCGCGAAGTCCTGCCTCAGTGCCGCACCGAAGCCGATGGGCCCGCAGAACCAGATGCTTGCCTGGCGCCAATCCGGCACCTCTCGCCGGATGCGGTCACCGTTCAATCTGCCGTCCCGCGCGTCGTGGAGCACATGCAGGCGGACGCCTGCGGCCTCGGCGTCGCCGGTGAGCTTGGCGATGGCCTCGTCGCTCCAGTCAGCGGTCGAGTGGAATAGATCGATGATCTGGGCGGCTTTTCCCGGTGCTGCCTGCCGCTCCATTGCGATCTGCTTCAGCCGGGCAATGAAAGGCGTTATGCCGATGCCCGCACCGACCCAGATCTGGTGAGGAAAACCGTCATCGAAGGTGAAACAGCCATAGGGCCCCTCGACCTTCACTTTCTGGCCGATGCGCAGTCGCTCGCGAAGCGTTTTGGTGTGGTCGCCAAGTTCCTTGGTGATGAAGGTCAGGCGGCGCTCGGCACGATCCCAGGCGGAGGCGATGGTGTAGGGATGGGCGCCTTCCGAGGCGTCGGAGGTCACGAAGGCGAATTGTCCGGCCTTGTGGCCCGGCCATCCGCGCGGTAGCGCGACCTGACCTTCGAGGACGCGCAGGCTCGGATAGTAGTCGAGATCGACGATCGAGCCTTCGACCTGCCGCCCGGCGCCGACGCGTCTGAAGAGGACGACGATGGCGGCCGCCGTGCCGTTGAGCACCAGCACCGCCATCAGGATGCCGAGCGGCGAGGCCCAGTAGCCGAACCGCATAAGAATGATCGTGTGAAAGGCAAGCACCAGATAGGCCAGGGCGATGAACCGGTGCGTCTTGTAGAAGATGCGGTAGGGAATGAGCTGGATCAGGGCCACCGCGATCAACAGCACCGCTGCATAGAAGGCCCATTCGCCCAGGCCTTCGGCTGTGTCGCGGAAACCGGAGAAGAGTTGTTCGACGGGATTCTCGATTGCAGGACGCGGACCGCGCACAGGACGCTCAAGCCAGCCGAAGCCCACCGCCCATTTCGGACCCTTCGCCCAGAGCCAATGCGTGATGGAGAGAACGAGTCCGCCGATGCCGAGCCATTTGTGCAGGCGGTACATCTTGTCGAGCCCGCCGAGCCAGCGCTCCGGCCAGCGCGGGCGCAGCGCGAGGAGCATGGCCAGGCTCATGCAGCCAATGCCGAGAATGCCGGTGTATTGCACCATGCTTCCGCGAATGGTGAAAAAGCCGCTCTGTGCGAGGGCGGTCGGATCGGCGGCGAACCACAAAAGGCTCAACAGGGCGAGCAGGCCCCAGAAGACGAGTTTGATGTTCCGCATGTTGACCCCATCATGGACCGCGCTACCGTCGTCATTGTAATGCCCCCCGGCCACACATGGACTTGATCTGCCTCAATCGGCGGCAAAACGGCCGCGCAGCCGCGAGGCAAATTGACCCGTTCGATTTTTTCGTCCTGAAGGTTTATGGTCGGCCTGCTTCGGAGTAGGAGAGCGAAATGACCCAGACGCAAAACCGTGTTCTCGACGAGATCGCCCGGCTGTTCACCAACGCCGCAGGCGCCGCGCAGGGCGTTCGCCAGGAAGTCGAGACGCTTATGCGTTCCCAGGCCGAGCGGCTGGTCGCCGATCTCGATCTGGTCCCCCGCGAGGAATTCGAGGTTGTGCGCGCCATGGCCCAGCTCGCCCGTGAGGAAAACGAGGCGCTGAAGCTTCGGGTCGAGGCGCTGGAAGCCCAGCTCGCCCGCAAGGCCGCGAAGGGCAAGGCGAAGACCGCCGAAGACATCGCGGACGGCGCGAACGACGGCGAATAAGTCCCGGAATATCCCCAGACTTTCCTCGACTATCCCCAGTTTTTCATAACCCCGCACACCCCCGAGGGTTGCGCCGACTCAACGCATGCGTCACGTTGGTTTGGTGGGGCAGGGGGCTCGAACCTACAAGATGTAGCGTTTGCCCTTGCCGGGAGGCTGCCGTGTCGGGGTACAGAATGACCGCTTCTCTCGTTGAAGCCGACGAGTTCGATCCAAATCCCCTCGATCTGCTCGAGCAGGTCGCCTCTATCCGCGACTGGATTTTCGAGCGCAGCCACGAAGACGAACTGACGATCTGCGTCGCCGGGGAGTGGCGCGATCATCACATCTCGCTGAACTGGCGGAACGACCTTTCCGGCCTCCACGTGGCGACCACGCTCGACATTCGCGTGCCCTCCGACAAGCGGCCGCCGATCCGGCATTTGCTGACGCTCATCAATGAACAGCTCTGGTCGGGGCATTTCGACCTCTGGTCGGAAGATGGCGTGCTTCTATACCGCAACAGCCTGCTGCTCTGCGGCGGCGCTGCGGCGACGCCCGAGCAATGCGAAGCGCTGCTCAGGCTGGCGGTGGAGGCCTGCGAGCGCTATTACCCGGCGATCCAGTTCGTGCTCTGGGCGGGCAAGTCCGCCGAAGACGCGATCGCCGCTGCGATGTTCGAGACGCGGGGCAACGCCTGAGTTCTCCCCGCGTCGGTAGCTTGAGACGGTTTCTGAAATGACATTGACTTTGCAAAGTCCGCTCGTTCTTGTCGGCGCAGGCAAGATGGGGGGCGCTCTCCTGTCCGGGTGGCTTGGCCGGGGCCTGAACCCGCGCGATGTTTTCCTGCGCGACCCCAATCCGCCGGCGGAAATCGCGCAGCTCGTCGCCGAGCGCGGCATTCCGCTCAATTTCTCGATTGCCGATCTTGCTGCGCGTAAGCCCTCCGTCGTGCTGCTCGCCGTGAAGCCGCAATTGATGGATCAGGTGCTTCCCGATCTTGCGCCGCTGGTCGCGCCGGAAACGCTTTTCATCTCCATCGCCGCTGGCATGGGGCTGCACCGGCTTGGCGAATTGCTGGGCGCGGGCGCCCATGTTGTCCGCGCCATGCCGAATACGCCTGCCTCTGTCGGGCGCGGCATCACGGTCGCCTGTGCCAATGCGCTGGTGACGCCTGAACAGCGCAAGCTTGCGACTACGCTTCTCGGCGCGGTCGGCGAGGCCGACTGGGTGGAGAGCGAGGGGCTCATCGACGCCGTGACGGCAATCTCCGGTTCGGGCCCGGCCTATGTCTTCTACCTCACGGAATGCCTCGCGGCGGCGGGCGAGTCGCTCGGCCTCGAAGCCGGCCTCGCGCTGCGGCTCGCGCGTGCGACGGTTTCCGGCGCGGGCGAGATGCTGCATCAGCTCGAAGACACGCCCTCGACGCTGCGCAAGAACGTGACATCGCCGGGCGGCACTACGGCGGCGGCGCTCGACGTGCTGATGGGCGAGAACGGGCTCTCGACGCTGATGCGGCACGCGGCGCAGGCCGCGCGCGACCGTTCACGCGAACTCGGGCAATAAGCCGCTTGGAAGCGTTTCTCGATCCGCTTTCGCTGTTCGGCCTGTTCGCCGTCTCCATGATGCTTGTCTGCTATGCACTGGAAGAGCGCAGCCGCTGGTTCGTGCTCGGCTTTGCGGGCGCCTGCGCGCTCGGCTCGATCTACGGCTTTCTGCAAGGCGCCTGGCCCTTTGGCGCGGTCGAGGCGATCTGGTCGCTCGTCGCGCTCAGGCGCTGGTGGCGTCTTCCCGCCTGAATGCCTATCCTCATCGGCCAGAGGAGATAGTGACATGGCCCGCAAGAAAGCATCGCCCGAAGACAGGATCATCGACGCCGCGCTGAAGCTCGCGCTGGCGCAGGGCTGGCACGATCTTGCGCTGGCCGACATCGCCGCCGAGGCAAAGGTCAGTCTGCCGGAACTTGCGCATGTCTTTCGCTCGAAGGCGGAAATCCTTGCCGCCTTCTCGCGCCGCATCGATGCGGAAGTGCTCGCCGCCGCCGAAGCCGAGGATCTTGGAAGTGAGAGCCCGCGCGACCGTCTCTTCGATGTGCTGATGCTGCGCTTCGATGCGCTCGCTCCCCACAAACCCGCGCTGAAGCGCATTGCGCTCGACCTTGTGGGCGATCCGCTGGGCGCGGTGCCGCTCATCCGTCCCACGCTGCAATCGCTCGGCTGGATGCTCGAAGCGGCGGGCATCGATACGTCAGGCTTGCGCGGCGCGATCCGCGTGCGTGGACTGGCGCTTGTCTGGGCGGCGGCTTTCCGCGTCTGGCTCAATGATGGCGAGGATCAGGCAAAGACCATGGCCGAACTCGACAAGCGCCTGCGGCAGGCGGAGGAATGGAAGGACGCGCTCTCGCGGCTACGCACCCGCAAGACGGATGCCGCCGCGGATGAGCCGCCGCCCGGCCCCTAGAAGTGAAACACGCGGCAGGCGGTGATTTCGTCGCCTTGCCATTCGAGTATCTCGATCACGCGCGTCCGGTTCTCCGTGTCGCCATTGAGCACGCGCCAATATTCGACCGAGGCGCGATCATTCTCTGCGATCACGTTGATGATGGCGGCCTCGAAACTCTTGAAGCGCCCGGCAGCGGCTTTTGCATAGGCGTGGATTTCTTCACGCCCGGTCAACTTTCCATCCGCGACGCCCATGCGCTCTCTGACGACCGCGCTCATATGCGTGCCATTCTCCGCATAGAGCGCGGCGACGCGGTCGGGATCGAGGCTTGCCCAAGCCTGCTGCCAGCGATGCACCATGGGTGGAATGCCGCGCATGCGACTACACCGGCACATGGATGACGGCCCGCAGGCCGCCCATGGGACTGCGCGAAAGCTGCACGTCGCCACCATGGCCCCGCGCGATGTCGCGGGCGATGGCAAGCCCGAGCCCCGTTCCGCCCGCATCGAGATTGCGGGCGGCATCGAGCCGGTAGAAGGGGCGGAAGACTTCTTCCAGTTGGTCCTCCGGAATGCCGGCGCCGTCGTCATCGACCACGACCGCAATGTCGTCTTCGTCGCGCACGGCGGTGACCCAGACATGCGCGGCATATTTGCCCGCATTGTCGATGATATTGGTCAGGCAGCGCTTGAAGGCGTTGCGCCGGAGAGGCAGATCGAGTTCTCCGTGAAGCTGGAGCGCGACGCTGTGCCCCTTGCGCTGGGCGTCGTTCTGGATCTCGGCGAGAAGTTCGCCAAGATCCGTGACTGCCGTCGCCTCGCGCTGGTGGCCACGGGCGAATTCAAGATAGTCCTCAAGCATGCGCTCCATCTCGCGGACGTCGGCACGCAGTTCTTCCGTTTCCGGCGTGTCGGGCAGCATGGCCAGTTGCAGCTTGAAGCGCGTGAGCGGTGTGCGGAGGTCGTGGCTCACGCCGGTCAGCATCGCCGTGCGCTGCTCGATCTGGCGGCGAATGCGTTCGCGCATTTCGAGAAAGGCAGCGGCGGCGCGGCGGACTTCGGAGGCGCCCTGCGGCTTGAAGCTCGGCACGTCCCGGCCCCTGCCGAAATCTTCGGCTGCCTGGGCGAGCCTCTCTATGGGACGAATCTGATTGCGCAGAAAAAGGATGGCGACCGTCAGGAGCACCAGCGACGCGCCGACCATCCAGGCGATGAAGATGTGGGAATTCGCCGCATAGACATGGCTTCTGAGCGCCAGCACACGCATGACCCCGCCGGCATAGAGAATGCGGATGTCGACATAGTCGCTATATTGCTCGGTATTGATCCAGAACGGCCTGTTGATCCGCGAGCGGATTTCATCCGAAAGAGAGCGGTCGAGGAGGCCGTAGCTGGTCGATGGGGTCGTCGGAAGCTCGTCGCCGGGGAGGAAGGCGATCGACAGCGAGAGGTTCCTGTTGGCCCGATCGGAAAGCGCGGTTGCCGTTTGAGGCGTGGGGTTCGCCTCATATTCGGAAAGCAGAAGCGAGATGTCGGCGACCGTCTGTTGCGACAGTCTCTCCGTCACCATCTGCCAATGGCGCTCCATGAAGACATAGGTGACGAAGGCCTGAAGGATCACCATCGGCGCAACGATGATGATGAGCGAACGGGTATAGAGCCCGGTCGGCATCATTCGTTTCATCATCGCGAAGGGCCGGAACTGCATGGATTTCCGTTTCAGTCGGGCATGAGGACGTAGCCTTCGCCACGCACCGTTTGCAGATAGGTCGGGTTGCGCGGGTCGATCTCGATCTTGCGCCGCAGGCGATTGATCTGCACGTCGATGGAACGCTCGGCGGCTTCGTCTTCGCAAAGGTCGAGACGGGAAAGCGTCTCGCCGGGATGCGCCGAGAAGATGCGCATGAGCTGCACTTCGCGCGTGGTCAAACGGATCAACTCGCTGCCGCGTCTGAGCTCTCCGCGCGCGATGTTGAAGCGGCAATCGCCGAGAAGGACATCCTCGGCGCGTCCGCCGGGGCCTCTGGAGCGCTTGAGGATGGTGCCGATGCGAAGCAGAAGCTCCCGCGGTTCAAACGGTTTCCCGAGGTAGTCGTCGGCGCCGCTCTCGAGGCCTTCGATCCGGTCTTCCGTTTCTCCGCGTGCCGTCAGCATCAGGATCGGCACCGCTGAAGAGCGGCGGAGAGATGAGGTGAACTCGATGCCGCTTTCGCCCGGCATCATCACGTCAACGACAAGAAGGTCGAAGGCGAGGCCGGCGAGCTTGGCGCGCGCGTCAGCGGCGTTTTCGGCCGTGGTGACGCGATAGCCATGCTCGGCGAGATAGCGCTTCAGCAATTCGCGAATGCGCCGGTCGTCGTCGATGACGAGAATATGCGGCGCGTCCTCGTCGGGCACGGGACGTCCTGGCTCGATGGGCGTTTGAGCTTCGCCGCCTGTCGCCGTGCCTGTCATGATCTCACGGCTCCTTGATGATGATCTTTTCGACTTCCGGCCGCTGCGTCTCGTCGAGGAGCGAGAACATCACTTCGCGCCATGCCGTCTCGCCGCCGGGACCGGAGGCGGCGAGCGCGTTGCGCACGCGCTCGCGCTGCGGCGCGACCAGCCGCTCCCAGAGTTCCGCGCCCGCCTCGGTGAGGTACAAGCGGCGCTGGCGGCGGTCTTTCTCGCCGGTCTGCTGCACGAGATAGCCGCGCTCGATCACCTCGCGCAGGACGCGGGCGAGGCTCTGCTTGGTGATGCGGAGAATATCGAGCAGCGCTGCGACGGTGATGCCCGGATTGCGGCCGACGAAGTGGACGACGCGGTGGTGGGCGCGGCCGAAACCGATCTCTTCAAGGATGGTGTCGGGGTCGCTGGTGAAGTCGCGATAGCTGAAAAACAGGAGTTCGATCGCCTCGATCAGGCGCTCTTCCTCTGCCGCCGCCGCGCGGGGGCGCGCCACGGGGGCGAGGCGATCCGCCCCTTTTTCCGCCGAAAAAAGCCCTTTTCCCGCTGGTTGCATGCCGTTTCCCGGGGAACTTCCGGCGGAGGGCCGCCTCGCTCCCAGTGTCTTAATGTCACTCATAAATTTATGTCAGCCATGTTGACATATTTTTTCCGGTCATGCTAGCGTCCCTTCAGCCGCCCGGAAGACCGGACTGATCGGGCCCGGTCGATTCTCTAATTCTATATGTTTTCGCGAAGCTTTAACGGGGGCAAAGTGGCCTTCCCAGAAAGCTCAAGGCGACGGCGGGAACGGCGAAACAGGAACAATAACATGGCTGACATTCCTTTCGACCAACGCGACGGTTTCATCTGGTTCAATGGCGAGCTCATTCCCTGGGCCGACGCGAAGATCCATTTGCTGACTCACGGGCTTCACTATGCGAGCTGCGTATTCGAGGGATGCCGCGCCTATAATGGCGAGATCTTCAAGCTGCGCGAGCACACGGAGCGTCTGGTCAACTCGGCCGACATTCTCGGCTTCAAGATTCCCTATTCGGTCGAAGAGATCGACGAAGCCTGTCGCGCGGAACTGAAGGCGCAGGGCCTCACCGACGGCTATCTGCGCCCCGTGGCCTGGCGCGGCAGCGAAGGCCTCGGCGTCTCCGCGCAGAAGAACAGGATCAATCTCGCGGTCGCTGCCTGGGAGTGGCCGTCCTATTTCGATCCCGAGCAGCGCAAGAAGGGCATCCGCCTCGACATGGCGAAATATCGCCGTCCTTCGCCCGAGACCGCGCCGTCCCATGCGAAGGCCTCCGGCCTCTACATGATCTGCACGATCTCGAAGCACGCCGCCGAGGACAAGGGCTATGCGGACGCGATGATGCTCGACTATCGCGGCTATGTCGCCGAAGCCACGGGCGCCAACATCTTCTTCGTGAAGGACGGCGTGATCCATACGCCGGTCGCCGACTGCTTCCTCAACGGCATCACCCGCAAGACGGTGATCACGCTCGCCGAACAGCGCGGCTACCAGCTCATCGAACGTCACATTCTCCCCGAGGAACTGCCGACCTTCCAGGAATGCTTCATCGTCGGCACGGCGGCGGAAGTGACGCCGGTCGGCGAGATCGGCCCGCACAAGTACACGCCCGGCTCGATCTCGGCGACGCTCTATGATGACTACATGGCGGAAGTTCGCCGCGAGATCCGCGTCCACGCGAACGCGTAATCAAGGCGCTGACGAATTGAATGGAAAAGCGGCTGGGGAAACTCAGCCGCTTTTTTCATTTCGCGTTCTGTGGCCGCTTTGTTTCGAGACGCCAGCCGGCCGTATCGTGGATCATTGCGCCGGGCCAATGTTGGTCGGACGATCCATCGTTTTTCAGGGTCCAGAGGTCGAGATCAATGCGATTTCCGCTCCAGCGGATGACGCGGGCAAAAGGCGAACCAGGCTTGCCGCTATCGGGATAGCGCCATTCAACTTGTGCACCGTCGCCCTTTCGAACCCAGATCTCAATGCTTCCGTCGCCATATCCCTCGTCGGTATCGATGGCGACGAACCTGTCGCCTGAAGGTGCGAAGCTTGGATAGCCGCCAATCTTCGTCCGTGCGCCGGTTCTGTCGTCGAACAGAAGCAGGGCATGTCCCTCGTAGAATGGTTGCTCGACGAAAAAGAAGTGGCGGCTTGGCATATGCGCTACCAGCCGGAAGGCAAAGCAATTGGCCTCGAAGTCCTTGCGTCCTTCTGGGCAGCTCGCATCATCCTTCAACTCGACGCCTTTGCCGTTTTTGAGGTGCAGGATCAGCGTGTCGCCGCGCCGCTCCGCGCGCCCCTGCGACATGGATATTGCGGTGGCCTCGAGGCCGCCAAGGCCGTGAGCCATTGTTTCGGGCGCGTCCTGCACCTTGCGAAGCCACGCATCCTCTGAGACTGAATCCGCATGAAGTGACGTGGCCGCGAAGATCGCCAGTAGCGGTAGAATCTCCGCGAACCGGCGCATCTATTTTTCCCACCGTTTCGCGGCTTCGTCGTCGCTCTCGCGCGCTTCGACCCATTTTTCACCCTCGCGCTTCCAGAAGGGCGCGCGGGTCTTGAGGTAGTCCATCAGAAACTCGGCGGCCTGAAAGGCGTCGCCGCGATGGGCGGAGGCGGTGACGACGAGAACGATATTGTCGCCCGGAGAGAGTTTGCCGACGCGGTGGATGATGAGGCTTGCCTGAAGCATCCAGCGTTCATGAGCTTCCGCCTCGATGCGCTCAAGTTCGCGCTCGGTCATGGCGGGATAATGTTCGAGCTCGAGCGTCACATCGCGCACAAGGCCGGTGAAGGTCACCACGGCGCCGATATCCGTGCGCCCGCTCGTCAGCGCCGCGATCTCCGCGCCAATGTCGAAATCCTGCGTCTGGACGCGGATCATGGCGTCAGCCGCCCGTGACAGGCGGGAAGAAGGCGATCTCGCTGGCGCCCGCAATGCTCGCGTCGAGATCGGCATGGGTCTGATCGATGGCGGCGCGGATGAGCTTCAGATTCTCGAAGGCGGCCTCATAGCCCGGCCCGCGCGATTTCAGCCAGTCGATCAGGGTGGCGACGGTGGCAATGTCCGCAGGCAGCGCGACGGCCTCTTCGGCGGTGCCGACCTTTTGGCGAACCCAGGAAAAATAAAGAATCCTCACGGATGGCCGTCCTGTCCCGCAGTTGTTGTCGGCGCGGGGCTGTGCTGGGGCGCCGGGCCCGTCAGATGTTCGATGCCCGCCTTGAAGTAATCATAGCCCGTATAGAGCGTCAGGATCGCCGCCGCCCAGAGGAGCGCGAGCCCGGTCGTGGTGACGCCGGACACCAGCTTGTCGCCAGCGGGGCCTGCGAGCAGGAAGGAGAGGGCGACCATCTGGATCGTCGTCTTCCATTTCGCAAGCTGCGAGACGGGAACGCTGACGCGAACCTCGGCGAGGAATTCGCGCAGGCCGGAGACGAGAATTTCACGGCAGAGAATGACCAGCGCAGCCCAGAGCGAATAGCCCGCGATCGTGCCGTCGCGCGTCAGCACCAGCAGAACGGCGGCGACCAGCAGCTTGTCGGCGATGGGGTCGAGCATGCGGCCGAGATTGGATTGCTGCGCCCATGCGCGTGCGAGATAGCCATCGAAGAAATCGGTGACGGCGGCGAGAACGAATATCCCAAGCGCCCACCAGCGCGGCTCGTCGCCTTCGAAATAGAAACAGGCGACGACGGCCGGCACCATGACGATGCGGGCATAGGTGAGCAGATTGGGCAGATTGATCGGCATCCTCGCCTCATATTGGGGGCAGGCCGCGCCCCGTGAGGCGCCAGCATAGCAAAGTTGCGCCGCCTGTCAGCGTAGCGACGCTGTTTGGCGCCAACTATTTGGCGTCAGTTATTTGACGGCTGGTCCGGATTTCCGTGGAAGAAATCATAGACGGCCTGCGCGACCTTGGCGCTGATCCCGTCGACGGCCTCCAGGTCGGAAAGACCCGCCCGCGCCACCGCCCGCGCCGAGCCGAAATGGCGGAGCAGGGCGCGTTTGCGGCCGGGACCGACGCCCGGCACATCGTCCAGCGGATTGACGCCGATGGCCTTGGAGCGCCGCGCGCGATGGCTGCCGATGGCGTAGCGATGCGCCTCGTCGCGAAGCCTTTGCAGGTAGTAGAGAACGGGATTTCGCGGCTCCATCATGAAGGGATCGCGGCCGGGCATGAAGAAGCGCTCGCGCCCCGCGTCGCGCTCCGGCCCCTTGGCGACGCCGACAATGGCGACACTGTCGATGCCGAGTTCCGCGAGAACGTCGCAGGCGATCTTGAGCTGGCCCGCGCCGCCGTCGATGAGGATGAGGTCCGGCCAGTCGGGAAATTCCTTGCCGCGCGAATGCGCTTCCTCTTCGCTCGCGCCGTCCTCGGGCCGGGGTTCTTCTTCCCCCGTCGCTTCGCCGGATTCTTTCAAGAGGCGCGTGAAGCGGCGCGTGAGCACTTCGCGCATCATGCCATAGTCGTCGCCCGGCTCGATGTCGCTCTTGATGTTGAACTTGCGGTACTGCGACTTCATGAAGCCTTCAGGCCCGGCGACCACCATGCCGCCCACGGGCTTTGTGCCGGAGATATGGCTGTTGTCATAGACCTCGATGCGCTCCGGCGCCTGATCGAGGCCGAAGGCTTCGGCCACGCCTTCGAGGAGTTTACGCTGCGTCGAGCTCTCCGCGAGCCTGCGCCCCAGCGCTTCGCGCGCATTGGTGAGCGCGTGATCGACCAGTTCGCGCTTCTCGCCCCGCTGCGGCACGCCGACGGCGACCTTGCGGCCAGCGATGATCGAGAGCGCTTCGGCGAGCAGCGCCTTGCCCGGAACGTCATGGCTCAGGAGCACCATGCGCGGCGGATGCCTGTCTTCGTAGAACTGAGCCAGGAAAGCGTCGAGCACTTCGGATGTTTCGAGTTCGCGGTCGTGGCGAGGGAAATAGGCGCGGTTGCCCCAGTTCTGTCCAGCGCGGAAGAAGAACACCTGCACACAGGTCTGGCCGCCTTCCTGCCAGGCGGCGAAGACATCGGCCTCCGTGACCGTCTGCGGGTTGATGCCCTGATGCTGCTGCACCTGTGTCAGCGCGCGGATGCGGTCGCGATAGATCGCGGCGCGTTCGAAGTCGAGCGCGGTGGCCGCCTCTTCCATATGCGCGGCAAGTTCCTTTTGCGTCTTGCGCGAACGCCCGCGCAGGAAGTCCCGCGCCTCGGCGACGAGTTCCGCATAGGCGTCCTTGTCGATCACGCCGGTGCAGGGGGCGCTGCATCGCTTGATCTGATGAAGCAGGCAGGGGCGCGTCCGGCTTTCGAAAACGCTGTCGGAGCAGGAGCGCAGCAGGAAGGCCTTCTGAAGCGCGTTGAGCGTCGCATTGACCGCGCCCGCATTGGCGAAGGGGCCGAAATAGTCGCCCTTGCGCGAGCGGCTGCCGCGATGCTTCACGACCTGAGGGAACTCGTGGTCACCCGTCAGCAGGATGAAGGGGAACGACTTGTCGTCCCGCATCAGCACGTTGTAGCGAGGCTTCAGGCGCTTGATGAGGTTCGCTTCGAGGAGTAGGGCGTCCGTTTCCGTGGCGGTGGTGATGAATTCCATCGAGACGGTCGAGGCGATCATCCGCGCGATGCGGTTCGAATGGCCGGCGAGCTTCGTATAATTGTAGACGCGCTTCTTCAGGCTTCGCGCCTTGCCGACATAGAGAAGCTCGTTCTGGGCGTCATACATGCGATAGACGCCCGGGCTGTCGGGAAGCTGCTTCACCTTTTCGGCAATATAGGCAGCGCCGATCGAGGCGGCTTCCATGCCGCTCTCCACCGTCTGGCTGCGTTCTTGTTCCCGTTCGCTCATAGCCTGTTTGAAGACTCTGCCTCTAAGTCCCGGATTCCATTGATCCCGATATTAGCGCCTTGAAGGCCATGTCGATGCCTTCTCAACATAGGTGCGGCGCCTGTGGATAAGTTTGTTGATTCTTTGTCGGCGATAGCAGTCAAGTTGTTGCCACAATTAGCTTTTGTGACGCGTGCCCGTAAAATGTGACAAAGCTAACCCTTTGATTTTTAATGATCTTTTTTATGCTTTGGAAAGGGGCATTGCTGTCGGCCCGATCAGAGAGTCAAGCGGATTCGTAGATCGGCCTTCATTTCTTTGCTGTGCACAATTGTTCCGCACCCGTCGCAGGACAGACCCAAATCTTTGATTCCATTGCCGCTTTCGAGGGGACAAGGAAATCAATCCCAAGCGAAATGCTGGAGTTAGGGCAGGTTCCTCGCCCGCTCGATCTCGACACCGACGCTGCCGGCCTCCGGGATGGCCGCAAGTTTCTCGATACGCACCCGCGCGACCAGAACGCGCCCATCCTCGAGGCAGGAGGCCGCCACCCGCTCGGCCAGCGTCTCGACGAGGTTCAGATGGCCGCTCGCGACCATCGCCTTGATGTTGTTCACCACTTCTTCGTAGCAGACGACATTGGCGTGCTTGTCGCCATGCGCCGCCTCGCTCACCGTGAGGTCCACATTGACCCTGATCGGCTGGGTGCGGCCGTGTTCATGGGTGTAGACGCCGATATGCGCGTCAAGCATCAGGTCGCGCACGAAGACGTGGCGAATGGCGCGGGCCGCGTCGGCGATCTTGAACGGCCTGACGTTGTCGGACTGGCTCATGGCATTACTCATTCGTTCCTGCCCAATCGTTCCGGCCCATTCATTCAGGGATGCCGACGACATCGGGCGTTTCCCAGGCAAGGTGCTGGCCGCCGTCGAGCGCAATCATCTGGCCGGTCATGGCGGGCGCGGCGAGAATAAACCGAAGTCCCGCGCAAATCTCCTCGGGCGTAGTGCCGCGGCGCAAAATAGTTGCGGCGGATTGCCGTTCGAAGTCCTCCGGCGCTTGCCGCGTATTGGCGAGCGTCGGCCCCGGTCCGATGCCGTTGACGCGGATATGGGGAGCCAGGCCTTGCGCGAGAAGGCGCGTTAGATCCCATAACGCCATTTTCGACAGCGTGTAGCTCAGAAAGCGCGGATTGGGCCGCCAGACGCGCTGGTCGATGATGTTGACGATATTGCCGGCCGCGCCTTCCGGCAGCTGCGCCGCGAAGGCCTGCGAAAGAAAGGCGGGCGCCTTGAGGTTCGCGCCCATATGTGCATCCCAGCTCGCCTCTGTCATGGTCAGCGCTTCGTCCGGCTCGAAGAGCGAGGCATTGTTGACGAGGAGCGTCAGCGGACCGAGCGCCTTCACCGCATCGGGGATGAGCGCTTCAAGCTCGGCGCGGCAGCCGAGATCGCCCTTGAGCGCGACGGCGCGTCCGCCGCGCATGTCGATCTCGCGAACGAGGCCCGCCGCGTCATCGTCGGACTGGTGATGATGGATGGCGACGGCATAGCCGTCTTCGGCGAGCGCGAGCGCGATGGCGCGTCCGATGCGCCGCGCGGCGCCGGTAACGAGGGCGGCTTTCATATCGCCTCGCTCCCGCGCTGGAATATTGAAACCATATAGATCGCATAGGCCAGCACGAACATCGCTCCCTTCCACCATGTTATGCGCGCGCGCGACATGACCGTCGGCACGATCGCGAACGCCGCGAGCAGCATGGCCCAAAGATCGACGTGAAGAAAGTTCGCAGCCACGGGCAGCGGCGCGATCAGGGAGCTGACGCCGAGGATCGCCAGAATGTTGATGATATTGCTGCCTATGACATTGCCGATGGCGACATCGTGCTCCTTCCGCCACGCCGCCATGAGCGATGTCGTGAGTTCGGGCAATGAAGTTCCCACTGCAACCAGAGTGAGTGCGATTGTCGCCTCAGGCACCGCGAAGGCACGCGCGATTGCCGTGCCGCCCGAAACGACGAGATGCGCGCCGAGAGGAAGGCCCACGAAGCCGATCAGCGTGAAAGCCGCGATGACGGCCCATGAGGTGGCGGCCGTCGGCACATTCTTGACGAGGGCATGTTCGACAGCCTGCTCCACCGCCTTGCCGGGTTCCTTCACTTCGAGCGCGAGAGCGCGTGCCTCCGCCGCGAGGGCGCGGGCTTCGAGCCGGTGGGTCCGCACTTCCAGAAGCGACCAGGCGACATAGGCGCCGCAGAGGACGAGCAGGAGCAGGCCTTCGCCGCGGCCTATAGGCCCCAGGAAACAGAGCGCGGTCAGCGCGGCGCTTGCGCCCAGCATGATCAGCACGCTTCCCTTCAGGGACCCATCGGAGCATGACAGCGGCGAAATGAGCGCGGGCAGCCCCAGCACGAGCAGGATGTTGGCGATGTTGCTGCCGATGACATTGCCGAGGGCGATTTCGGGCGAGCCCTGAAGCGCCGCGTCAGCCGAGATCACGAGTTCGGGCATGGATGTGCCGAGCGCCACAACGGTGACTGCGATGACGAGCGGGGAAGTGCCGAACCGCGACGCGAGCCCCACGGCGCCGCGCACCAGCAGGTCGCCGCTCAGGACCAGCAGCACGAAACCGCCGAGGACTGACAGATACATCATCGGGTCACACCGCGAAACGGACGCTCATGGCAGGTAGATCGCGTAATGCTTGCGCGTCCGCGTCACGACTTCCCATGTGCCCTTGAAACCGATCGGCAGCACGAAAGCGTCGCCTGCGCGCACCGTCATCACAGCACCGTCGTCGCCCGTGATGCGGCTTTCGCCTTCGAGGATGTGGCAGAATTCGGCTTCCGTATATTCGATGCGCCACGCGCCGGGATCGGATTCCCATATGCCGGAGAAGAAGCGCCCGTCCGGCGTCTCATAGGCATTCCATGTGCGGTTCTGCGGCGTCCCCGCAATCACGCGGTCGGGCGCGGGGGCGCCGGGTTCCGGCGTGTTCATGGCGGTGACGGGGATCAGCTTCGGCATCGGGTCCTCCAGTGGCGGATGGGCGACTTTAGCATGAGCCGCGCCCACGCGGGGCCGTGCGCCTGTGGTTAATGCCGGCACTCTCTGGCCGGAATTTTGCTCCCCCAGGAAGAGAAGCAAGAGCGACGTCCGGAAACGGTACGGGAATGTGCCGGAACGGCGCGGGAGACGGTTATGATCGAGACTGCAGGCGAGCGTGCGAGCATGAGAGAGACGGCGGAGGCGCCGCGTTCGCGCACGCCGCGCGCCGTCGCGCCTCGCAATTGGCCGGGCAGGGTGGAGCGTCGCGCCACCGCCCGCCGCGCGCTCGGCTTCACGCTCTTCACAAGCTTCATCGAGGCGGAATCGCAGTGGCGGCGCTTCGAGGCGGAGGCAGTCGGCACCGGCTTTCAGAGCTATGACTGGCTCGCCGCCTGGCACGCCTCGGTCGGCAGCGCGGAAGGCATCGCGCCGGCGATCCTCATGATCTCGCTCGGCGGAAGGCCGCTGATGCTTGCTCCCTTCGGCATAGAGCGGCGCATGGGCGCGCGCTGTCTCGTCTGGCTCGGCGGCAGGTTCGCGGACTACAAGGGCCCGTTGCTCGCCCGCGATTTCGCCGAACGCCTGCCTGCCGGACGTTTCGCCGCGCTCTGGCCGTCGATCGTCCGCGCGCTTCCGAAGCATGACGTGCTGCTGCTGGAAAACCAGCCCGAACGCCTTGGCGGCCTCGCCAATCCTTTCGTCGCGCTGGGCGGCGAACTCGCGCCCGATGCGGCCTATGCCTTTGCGCTTCCCTCCACGTCTGAAGAGCTTCTGCAGATCTTCCGCCCTGAAACGCGTCGCAACGACCGGGTGAAGGAGCGCAAGCTCGCGGAGAAAGGCGAGGTCGTCTTCCGCATCGCGCAGACGCCGACAGAGGCGCGCGCGCTTGCCCGCCAGATACTTGACGCCAAGGTCGCGCAGCTCCGCCAGCAGGGCATCGCCTCGATCTTCGAGGATGAAGCCCATCGCGCCGCCTATCTGGAACTTGCCTCGCTGCCGCGCGAGGATGGGCTGATGCATCTGCAGGTCGCCGCGCTGATGCTTGACGGCAAGATGATTTCCGGCTCCATCGCTCATGTCTGGCATGACCGCGCCACGCTGATGGTGCATGTCTACGACCCCGAACATGCGAAGGTTTCCCCAGGCCGCCTTCATCTGTTGCGGCTCATGCGCGCGAGCATCGAGGCGAAACACGCCGTCTACGACCTCTCGGTCGGCTATGCGCCCTACAAGGAAAGCTTCTGCGACACGCCCATGCCTCTCTACGCGCTGATCGAGGCGGCGACGCCTTGGGGCCTCGGCATCTCGACGCTGCTGAATGCGCGTCGTGGCGTTCGCCGCGCCATCAAGACCAACGACCGCCTGATGGGCTGGCTCCGCTCCGCCCGCGCGCGCCTCGCCGGGAAGTAAGCGCGGCGCTTGCGCCGTGGCTCGCCTTGCGCGAGCATCGGGCGGTCCAGACCGGCGAAGGAGCCCATCATGGTCCGCGTCCTCGGCATCGACCACCTCGCCATCCGCGTCAGCAATCTCAAGCGCTCAAAAGAGTTCTACGGCAGGTTGCTCGGCTTCATGGGCTTCGAACTCGAATGGGAGTTCGGCCAGACGCTCGGCTGGGACAATGGCCGCACCATGTACTGGATCACCGACGCCGACCGGAAGGGCAAGCAGCACAAGCACCGCACCGGCGATGTCGGCTTCCATCATTACGCCTTCGAAGTCTCGCGGCCCGGCGATGTCGACAAGGTGCATGCGCTCCTCATCGAGATGGGCGCAACCATCATCGACGCGCCCGCCGACTATCCCGACTATGGCGAAGGCTACCGCGCCGTCTATTTCCTCGATCCCGACGGGCTGAAGCTCGAGGTCATGTATTTTCTGGAGAAGCGGAAAAGGCTGCGGGGGAAGAGGTAATTCTTTCGTCATTGCCGGGCTTGACCCGGCAATCCAGCGTCATCGCATGAGGTCTTCATAGAGATCGCGCCAGCCCGGATTGGCCTCCTCGATCAAGGCGAGCTTCCACGCCCGGGACCAATGCTTCAGGTTCTTTTCGCGCTGAATCGCATGGCTGATGCTCGGATGCACTTCGAACCAGACGAGACGCTTCACGCCATACCGGCTGGTAAAACCGCGCATCGCTTCCGTCTTGTGTTCGTAGACGCGGCGCAGAATGTCGTTTGTAACGCCGGTATAGATCGTTCCGTTTCGACCGCTGGCAAGAATGTAGACATAGTATTGGCGCATGCGCGGAGTGTGCCGCTCTGGATGCCCGGGTCAAGCCCGGGCATGACGATGAGTAGTTGGCATCATTTTCTTTTCGTCATTGCCGGGCTTGACCCGGCAATCCAGAGCAGCACACATCCCGACGATGTTACTTCGGCCGCCGCTCCCAGGGCTCCAGCACGCCCGCGACGAAGCGGGCTTGCGGCTTTTCCATCTGCGCGATGGTCGCCGCTGAAATCTCTTCATGGGTAAGCCAGCGCGATCCGTCGCCTTCAAGCATAAAGCCGAGGATCACCTGCGAATAGGTGATGTCCGGCTGCAAGGCCAGCGCCTGCGCGCGCCGCTCCGCAATCGACGCCTCACCATTTTCACCCAGCAGGATCGACCGGCTTCCCATCACTTCGACAATCCGCCCGCCCGGCGCAATCATCCCGTCAATCGCCGCGCGAAGTATCTCTGCCTGCGGCCTGATCCATGTCAGCGCGAGATCGTAAGGCGCGTGCCGCGCAACAACGTCGAGAAACGCCGCGCCATCATCATAGCTCTGAGATACGCGCGTGAGCTTCACATCGAGGGTGTCGCTCCCAAGCGAGAAGTCCTCCGCATGCCGAGAAAGCGTCACGGCCTTCCTCGACCGCGCGACCGCATGCGCCGCAGCGGCTTTCAACATGCCGGTTGTGCCGATAAGGAGGGTGGTGGTCATCCGTCTATAAACTCGTCGCTCCGGATTTGATCCGTGATGACGGAGAGGAACCGGTGCCGATGGCGATTAGTGCTTCTTCCCGCGATACTTCGTCGCTCGTGTGCCCGGCTTGCCGGATGACGAGCGGCCCTTGACGGGGGCGGATTTGGCGACCTTTTCCTCGATCACGGATTGGCGGGCGAGGGGATCGTCCGCCACCGCGAGTTCGGTGGCTTCGAGGCGCTTGATCTCGTCGCGGAGCCTCGCCGCCGTTTCGAATTCGAGATCGGCGGCGGCGTCCTTCATCTTCTTTTCGAGGTCCGCGATATGGGCGCGGAGGTTGTGGCCGATAAAGGCTTCGTCGGCCTCGCCCGTATCGACGCGCACGTGATCGCGCTCATAGACGCTTTCGAGAATGTCGCCGATGTTGCGGCGGATGCTCTCCGGCGTGATGTTGTGCTCGATATTGTAAGCCTGCTGCTTCTCGCGGCGGCGGTTCGTTTCCGCGATGGCGCGTTCCATCGAACCGGTCATGTTGTCCGCGTAAAGGATCACGCGTCCGTCGACGTTTCGCGCCGCGCGGCCGATGGTCTGGATGAGCGAGGTTTCGGAACGCAGGAAACCTTCCTTGTCGGCGTCAAGAATGGCGACGAGCGCGCATTCGGGAATGTCGAGGCCCTCGCGCAGCAGGTTGATGCCGATCAGCACGTCGAAAGCGCCGAGGCGCAGGTCGCGCAAAATCTCGATGCGCTCCAGCGTGTCGATGTCGGAATGCATGTAGCGGACGCGGATGCCCTGCTCATGCATATATTCTGTGAGGTCTTCGGCCATGCGCTTCGTCAGCGTGGTGACGAGCACGCGCTGGCCCTTCGCCGCGACTTCGTGACATTCGGCGATGAGATCGTCCACCTGCGTCCCGACCGGGCGGATGATCGTCGGCGGGTCTATGAGGCCGGTGGGCCGGATCACCTGTTCGGTGAAGACGCCGCCCGTCTGCTCCATCTCCCATGAGCCCGGCGTCGCCGAAACGAAGACCGATTGCGGGCGCATCGCGTTCCATTCCTCGAAACGCATCGGCCGGTTGTCGACGCAGGAGGGGAGGCGGAAGCCATATTCGGCCAGCGTCGATTTACGCCGGTAGTCGCCGCGGAACATGCCGCCGATCTGCGGTACCGTCACATGGCTTTCGTCGGCGAAGACCAGCGCATTGTCGGGGAGGTATTCGAAAAGAGTGGGCGGCGGCTCGCCGGGTTTGCGGCCCGTGAGATAGCGCGAATAGTTCTCGATGCCCGCGCAGCTTCCCGTCGCCTCCATCATTTCGAGGTCGAACTGCGTGCGCTGTTCCAGGCGCTGCGCTTCGAGCAGCTTGCCCTGGCCCTTCAGCTCCTGAAGGCGGATCATCAGATCCTTCTGGATCTCCTCCATCGCCTGGCTGAGGGCGGGGCGGGGCGTCACATAATGCGAATTGGCGTAGAGCTTGAGCGACTGGAACTTGTCGGTCTTCTGGCCGGTGAGCGGGTCGAACTCGGCAAGCTCCTCGATCTCGTCGCCGAACATGGTGATGCGCCAGGCGCGGTCTTCATAGTGAGCCGGGAAGACCTCCACCGTGTCGCCGCGCACGCGGAAGGTGCCGCGCCCGAAGGCGGCGTCGTTGCGCTTGTATTGCAGCGCGACGAGGTCGGCGAGAAGCTGGCGGCGGTCGAGCCGCTCGCCGAGCTTGATCGAGAAGGTCATGGCCGAATAGGTCTCGACCGAGCCGATGCCATAGATGCAGGAAACCGAGGCGACGATGATGACGTCGTCGCGTTCGAGCAGCGAGCGCGTCGCGGCGTGGCGCATGCGGTCGATCTGCTCGTTGATCGAGCTTTCCTTTTCTATGTAGGTGTCCGTGCGCGGGACATAGGCTTCCGGCTGGTAGTAGTCGTAATAGGAGACGAAATACTCGACCGCGTTGTCCGGGAAGAAACTCTTGAATTCGCCATAGAGCTGCGCGGCCAGCGTCTTGTTGGGCGCGAGGATGAGGGCGGGGCGCTGGGTGCGGGCGATGATCTGCGCCATCGTATAGGTCTTGCCGGAGCCGGTGACGCCGAGCAGAACCTGATCGCGCTCGCCCTTTTCGACGCCTTCGACCAGTTCGGCGATGGCCGTCGGCTGGTCGCCTGCGGGCTCATATTCCGAAACGAGCTTGAAGCGCTGCCCGCCCTCCGATTTCTCGGGGCGTTCCGGCCGGTGAGGGGCGAAAAGCGGCCAATATTCCGGGTCGCCCTTCAGCGCGCCCGCCCATGAGTCGCGATCGGCCTGAGCCAGCGCCTCCCGGTCGGCCGGAATGAACGAGGCGCCGGGCGCCTCGGAAAAGCCGGTCATGGCGCTCGACGGGAGCTGTTTTTCGGAGCCGCGCCCGAAGGATTTCATGGATTTGCGTGCCATGGGCACCAATATAAGTGCCGATCCCGGTTTCGCCAGAGCCAATCGGGCCAAAAGGCGAACAACGCGGAACGTTACATAAGCTTCAGGTGACGGGAAGCCGTTGGCGTGCGAGTGAACTTCGGCTGAACGCGGCCCCGGATGAATTATCGGTCTGGCCCAGAGCGACAGCCGCGGCGATGAAAGAGCGCCGGACTAGAGATCATGCAGCATAAGCCGCACAAGCCCATTTTCTTCGACGCCAGCGGCCGCAGGGCCGCACATGTTTCCACCATCGGCTGGGTGGCCGCCGTGCTGAGTACGCTGGTCGGCATCGCCTTTCTGGCCAGCATCGTGGTGGTGCCGCATTTCGCCGCGTTGAAGTTGCCGGGGCAGCTCAGCGCCGTGCCGTCGTCTGACCTCGAAGCACAGGCGCGCTCGCCGGAACTGCTGCGCTCCGCCACGCGTCTCGGCGAAAAGGCACGCGCCTTGCGCGAAAAGCGCGTCCACGAAAGGCAGCGGCGGCTCGACCGCGCCCAGCATGGCGGCGCCATGTCCGGGATACTTGAACCGCAACAGGGCCGCCCGCTGTCGATCGCCTTCTACCCGACCTGGGGCAGCACCAATTTCGCCTCGCTGCAGCGCGCCTTGCCGCATCTCGACTGGGTGGTTCCGACCTGGC
Source organism: Parvibaculum sp. (assembly GCF_039680535.1). Taxonomy (GTDB): domain Bacteria; phylum Pseudomonadota; class Alphaproteobacteria; order Parvibaculales; family Parvibaculaceae; genus Parvibaculum. The sequence continues at coordinate 696,582 of NZ_JBDKSS010000013.1, forward strand.
TCAATCTGGCCGGGCCGCAGCAGACCCTCACTCCGTCATTCGATCAGCACGTCAATGATTACATCCGCGTGACCAAGCCGGGCGTTGCGATCCTGCCGACGCTTCAGAACGCGTGGCAGGGCAAATGGGATGGGGCTGGTCTCGGCAAGCTCCTCGCCGACGACACGCGCCGCCGCGCCCTCGTGGCGGACGTCGCGAACTTCATCGACCAGCATCATCTCCAGGGCGTTGTGGTCGACTTCGAGGACCTGCCGGTTCCGGCCCGCAGGAACCTCAAGACGTTCCTCAAGGAACTCCATGCCGCATTCGCGCCTCATGGCTGGGTCGTGGCGATCGCAACGCCGGTCGGCGATGACACATGGCCTTTCGCGGATATGGCCAAGCTCGTCGATTACACCATGCTGATGATCTATGACGAGCATTGGGGTTCCGGCACCGCCGGACCCATCGCGAGCCAGAGCTGGTTCGAGGATATTCTCGACAAGCGCATGAAGGCGCTCGATCCCGCGCGGACGATCGTCGCGCTCGGCGCCTATGCCTATGACTGGAATGGCGGCGAGGTCGAAAGCCTGTCTTTCGAGGATGCCGTCATTGCCGCGCATGACTCTGGCGCGGACATCGATTTCGACGCCAATAGCGACAATCCGCATTTCTCGTATATCGAGGACGATAATGTGCGTCACGACGTCTGGTTCCTCGATGGTGTGACGGCCTACAACCAGATACACGCGGCCGATCCCTATCAGCCTGCGGGCTACGCAGTCTGGCGCCTTGGCGGCGAAGACCCGACGATCTGGAACGTCATGGGCAGGCCCTATGATGCGACCGCGCCGGAGGCCATGGGCACGATTCCGATCATCGACGATATCGACTTCGAAGGGCGCGGCGAGTTCCTGAGCGTGGCCGCCGAACCGACGACCGGCGCGCGCAAGTTCGAGGTGGATGCGACGACCGGCGACATCAACGACGAGACCTATACGAAGCTGCCGACGACCTATGTCATCAAGCAATATGGCGGCGCACCCAGGAAGATTGCGCTGACTTTCGACGACGGACCGGATCCGGAATGGACGCCGCAGATCCTCAATATCCTGAAAGACAAGAACGTTCCGGCGACCTTCTTCGTCATCGGCGCGAATGCGGAATCCAATCCCGATATCATACATCGCATGATCGCGGAGGGGCATGAGGTCGGCAGCCACACCTTCACACATCCCAATCTTTCGGTGACTGCCGATGAGGCGACGGTGCTCGAGCTCAACGCGACGCAGCGCCTCTTCCAGGCGTTGACGGGGCGTTCGCTCCGGCTTTTCCGTCCGCCCTATCTCGGCGACTCCGAACCAACCGACTATGAGCAGATCGTGCCGGTGAAGATTGCGCAGGACATGGGCTATCTCACCGTCGGCCTGCATGTCGATCCGCTCGACTGGATGGAGCCGGGCACGCAGAAGATCATCGACGAGACGATCAGGCAGGTGCATGCATCGACGCCCGACATGCCGCGCAACATCGTGCTGCTTCACGATGCAGGCGGCGACCGCGAGGAGACCATCGAGGCCCTGCCCGAAATCATCGACCGCCTGCGTGCCGAGGGCTACGAATTCGTGCCGGTCTCCTCGTTGATCCCGCTCACGCGCGAACAGACCATGCCGAAGCTGCCGGTGACGATGAGCCTGCTCATGGACCGCGCGGTGTTTCTGACGCTGAGCACGGCGGGCCATGTGCTCTATTGGTCGTTCATAGCCGCCATTTGGCTCGGCATCGGCCGGCTCGCCTTCCTCGTCGTGCTGAGCCTCTGGCAGCGGCGCAAGGAGCTCACCAGCGCAGAACCGCCGGTTGAGAGCGAGGGGTGCCGCGTCTCCGTGCTTATCCCCGCCTATAACGAGGAAAACGTCATCGTCGATACGGTGAACAGAATTCTCGGCGGCGACTACAGGAACATCGAGATCATCGTGATCGATGACGGCTCGAAGGACGGCACATTGGCGGTGCTCAACGAAAACTTCCGCGATATGCCGCGCGTCGAAATCCTGTCCATTCCGAATGGCGGCAAGGCCAACGCGCTGAATGTGGGTATCGCACGGGCGACCGGCGAGGTCGTGGTGGCGCTCGATGCCGATACGCATTTCGAGCAGGACACGATCCCGCGGCTCGTGCGCTGGTTCGCGGACCCGTCGATCGGCGCGGTCGCGGGCAATGCGAAGGTCGGCAACCGGATCAACATGATCACGCGCTGGCAGGCGCTTGAATATATCGCCGCCCAGAATCTGGAGCGGCGGGCGCTCGCCGCGCTCGGCACTCTCACGGTGGTGCCGGGTGCGGTGGGCGCATGGCGTCGTTCGGTTCTGATCGAACTGGGCGGGTTCCCGGCGGATACTCTGGCGGAAGACCAGGATCTCACGATCCATCTTCAGCAGGCCGGATACCGCGTCATGTTCGACAGCTCTGCGCTTGCCTGGACGGAAGCGCCTGCGACTTTCGGCGGGCTCTCCAAGCAGCGCTTCCGCTGGTCCTACGGCACGCTGCAGTGCCTGTGGAAATATCGCGCCATCACCTTCCGGCCGGGCTATGGCGCGCTCGGCATGATCGCGCTGCCGCAGGTCTGGCTCTTCCAGATCATGTTGACCGCTCTTGCGCCTCTCGCCGACCTGCTCCTCGTCTGGCAGCTCATCGGGCAGGCCATCGCCTGGGCCCAGCATGGCGCGGAGTTCCAGAACAACGATCTGAAACTCATCGGTATCTACTACTGCGTCTTCGTGGTGGTCGATCTTGCCGCCGCGATCTTTGGCTTCCTCATGGAGCGGCGCGAGCAGTGGAGCCTGCTCTGGTGGCTGGTTCTGCAACGCTTCGGCTATCGCCAGCTCATGTACTACGTGGTCGTGCGCTCGCTGGTCACGGCGCTGCGCGGGCCCTTCGTGGGCTGGGGCAAGCTCGAGCGCATGGGCACGGTTGCGATGGGGAACAAGCGGGCGGGCTAGGGGATCGGCTGAACTGGATTGCCTCTCCTCGCTCGCAATGACGGTAATGGCTTCTGTGTATTGCTTCCAGAGTCCCCCTCACCTCCGCCGGAACCGCATCAGCGGCATGACCTGAACGAGGAGGGCGGCGGCGAGCACCATGGCGCCGCCCATCCAGCCAAGGGGCGAAAGCCGTTCGCCGAGAAGCAGCGCGCCGAAGGCGGCGGCGAAGAGGCTTTCCAGCGAGAGCAGAATGGCGCTGTCGGCGGGCGGCGTGTGCGTTTGCGCGATGCTTTGCAGCGTGAAGGCGATGCCGCCGGAGATGAAGCCCGTATAGGCGAGTTCGCGCCAGCAGATCAGCATGGCGTCGAGGCTCGGCGTCTCGAAGGCGAAGCCGCAGCCGAGCCCGAGTGCCGCCGTCACCGCAAATTGCATCAGCGCGATGGCAACGGGCTGGCGCAGGTCTGCGGCAAGGGCGCTGAGCCCGATGATCTGGCCTGCCCAGAGCAACGCGCTGAGAACGAGCAATCCGTCGCCCCAGTTGAGCCCGTCCATGCGGCCGCCGCCGAGAAGGAACGTGCCTGCAACCGAAAGCGCGGCGGCGGGCCAGATTGCGCCGGGCAGCTTGTGGCGCAGGAAGGCCGCGCCGATCGCCGGCACCATCACGACGTAAAGAACGGTCAGGAAGCCGGCATTGGTCACGCTCGTCTTCACCAGCGCCACCTGCTGCAGCGCGGCGCCGCCGAAGAACGCGATGCCGATGGCGATCAGCGCAGGCACGCGGGAGAGCGGGACGGGGGCTCTCGCATTCCGCCGTTCGATTGCCGCGAAGGGGAGGAGCGCCAGCGCCGCGAGCAGGAAGCGCGTGCCTGTGAAGGTAAGCGGCCCCATATGCGCCATGGCCGTCGACTGGCCGACGAAGGCGCCGCCCCAGATGAGCGAGGCGAGAAGAAGCAGCAGGTCGGCGCGAAGGCGGGTCATGGAAACGACGGCGGGCAGGAAACGGGGCGGCGATCATGCGCCGCCCGCTGCGCTTGCGCCAGCCTAGATGGGCGTGCGCGGCTGCGAGAGATCGGGCATGTGCGTCATCATGTAGGTCATGAATTCGCGGCCCAGGCTGAACTGCGCGCCGGAGACGATGAGAAAGCCGACGAAGATGAGCCAGCTCTTCCAGCTGTCCTGCGGCGCGCCTGCCAGCGGGTCGGGGCCGAAGCGGTTGTCGCCGTCGGTCCCGCGCAGGAGTGAGATCTCGATCAGCGGCCAGAGTTGCACCAGCGGCACGATGAGCAGCAGCAGGAACCAGCCGCTGCGTCCGCGATCATGGCAACGCTTCACCGATATGGCGAGCGTCGGCCACAACATGGCCAACTGAACAATGGTGACCCAGCCCTGATTGACCCCGGCCACGGCGCGCATGAACTCTTCCTGGCTCATGCCAGGGGTGATGCCCGCCGCCATCACGCGCTGCAGCGTCAAATAGAGCGTGCCGAGGCCCACCACGCTGGCGAACAGAGCAAAGCCCCAATAGGCCCGCCGATTGACGCGTCCCCTGAATGAAAAGAGAAGTGACCCGATATCCATCGCAAATGCCCCCGAGGCCAACGCTGCATGCACGGCAGCGCCGACCATCCTGCCACAGATGAATGCGGGCTTGGCAAGTTAAAGAGGGCGGACCGGTGGACGGCCCTCAGCGCATGAAGGCGAGGAGGATCAGGGCGAAGATCACCACCGCGACGGCGGCGCCGATGAGCTGGGGCCCATATTCCTCCTTGAAGCTCAAGGGTGGTTCCTTGATCTCGTCATGCTGCGGAAGAATGGACATTCTTGCCTCCTTGCCCGGCGGGCGGCGTCTCGCGCGGGCGTTGTATGAAAACCGGAGCGCCACGGGTTGCGCCGTTTAGCCGTGGCCGGTGAATGGGGTGAATGCCGAGGCCAGATCCGTGGCCGAATACAGCACGAGCAGGCTCAGGATCGCCCAGGCGGCAAGGAGAGACACGGCGAGCACGTAGCGCACGCCATGTCCCGTCACACCGGCGCGCACATTGTCGCTGTGGTGAAAGCGAGCGGACATAGGCTCCTCCCGTTCCCCGTGGAGGGAAACTGCTCCCACCTGCCGCGAAATTCGCGGGGAGATGGGACGGTCGGAGCGCCTCACGGGGCGGACACCCCGAACACTCGGTACATCGCAATTTTATGACTCAAGCTGCCGCTTAACAAGCGGTTCGGCGTCTGCGATCCTCAAGGCCATGAACAGGCAATCCCCGCCGGATGTCTCCCATTTCGGTGCCCGCGAGCCGCTGGCGAGCGCGGTCGCCCATTGGACCATTTACCTGCCGGCCGCGGTGGTGGCGGCGGTCTGGCTGGGCATTTTCCTGTGGGCGACGTTTCATGCGCCGCAGCTCTCCGGCCTCAGGGCGCTTTCGCTTGCCGTGCTGATGCTCGGGACGCCGGCGCTCGCTTTTGCGGCTGCGCTCCGGGCGCGTCTTCTGTCGGTCGAAATCTGGCCGATGGGAGCGGAGGGGACCGAAAGAGCGGCAGAGCGCGAACTCGTGCTGCGCGACGGCTTCGCCATGCCAAGGTCGCTGCGCGTCGGCGCGCGAGAGATCGCATCGATCCGCGTCCGGCGTTCGCTGCCTCAGCGGCTTTTCGGCGGCGGTGCTCTCGATATCAGGATGCTATCGGGGGAGCGTGTGCTGATTGCGGATATCGATCAGCCCGATGCGCTTGCCCATGCGCTTGCGATCACGACGCACCACACGCATGCACCGGCACGTTTTCGATAAATGGCCGGCGACGGGCTCAGGCGCCGTATGCGGCCAGATATATGTTGATGGCCTCGTCAGCGCGGGCGACGGCATCGGGCGGAAGCTTGAAATCCGGGACGAAGAGCGCGGGCCAGATGAAAAGCTCCTTGATCATGCCCATGCCGATACGGGCGCCAAAGGCAGTGTCGTGAGGCTTCAGCAGTCCCCGCCCGACCATTTCATCGAGTGCAGCCTGAAGGCGGGCATAGCGTCCGCCGATCACCGTGTCGAAGACCTTGCGGGGCAGCGAGGGCGAAGCGGCGACCTCCGCAATGGCGACGCGGAGGAGGGCCGTGACCTGGGCTTGCTGCTGCACCTCGTGGGCGCTGGCGAGAGCCTGCATGAAAAAATCGCGCGCCGAGGTGCCTGGCGCGACCACACCGAAATCGTCCTGCACGGAAGCCGCCGCATGGAGCACGACGGCCTCGAACAGGACTTCCTTCGACTCAAAATATTTGTAGAGCGTAGCGGTGGAGACATCCGCATTCCGCGCCACATCGGCCATGACCGCTTTTGAAAAGCCATCACGGAGAAATAGCGCCTGCGCGGCCCTGATGATGCCGTCGCGCTTGGCGTCGCTGGTGGGTTGTTTCTCTGCCCCGATCGTCATCTTGCGCTCCTGGTGGCGTATTCGTTCGTCCGCGCGGTCATGCTGCGTAGCGCGCAAGGAAGATGTGAATGATATTGCGCAGTTTTTCGTCCGTATCGGTGGGCAGTGTGAAGCTGGCGTCGAATAGCGCCGGCCAGACGAAGATTTCCTTGATCATTCCGGAGATGAGCTGCGCACTCAGATCGGTATTGTTGGGCTTCATGATCCCGCTCTCGACGAGCCGGTTGAAGACCGTCACAAGGCGTTGCCGCCGGCGTTCAGTCAGGGCGCGCAACGTCTCGGCGGCCAGGTGAGGATTGGTCGTCGACTCGGCAATGACGATGCGCATCAGATCGTTCGCGCGATAATCGAACTGATTGGTGAGATATGTTTGCCCGATTTTCATGAGAATGTCGGGAAATGATGTCTCCGATCCTTCCAGATCGGACATGTCTTCCACACGGCTCACGGCATCGATGACGATGGCGGCGAACAGGTCTTCCTTGGATGCGAAGTGCTTGTAGAGCGTGGCTGTGGAGACGTCCGCGTTGCGTGCGATCTCGGCGACCGCTGCGCGCGAGAAACCGTCGCGCAGGAACACCTCGCGTGCCGCCTTGAGGATTGCGGCGTGTTTGGCTTCGCTTACGTTGCGCCGGTAATCTTCGAGTCCCACAGGTTTCCCCCGTTTTCTGGTGAGCTAGGCGCCATAGAGTTCGAGGTAGGCGCGGACAGCCTTTCTCACGATGGCTTCAGCATCGTCGGGCAGCGTCTTGTTCGCGTCGAAGAGCGCGGGCCAGATGAAGTATTCCTTCATGACGCCCCCCAGGAAGCAGGCGCCGTAATGAGTGTCGTGCGGCTTCAGCCTTCCCAACGCTATGAGCCGCTCGAGCGCCCGGGCGCCTGCGACGTGGTGGGCAGAAACGAAGTGCTCGCCGAGGTCGCGCGCGCGTTGCGGCGTTTTTGGAACTTCGGCAATGACGACGCGGATAAGCGCTGGCACGCGGCGCTCAAATTGGCTCCGCAAGGAATTCATGCAGTAGTCGACGATAAGGTCTTCGACGTTTGTGCCGTCGACGATGGTCTCTGTCTCGTCCCTGTCGTAGGCCTCTTTCAGAACGGCGTCGAAAAGCTCTTCCTTCGAGCGGAAATGCTTGTAGAGCGTGGCCGTCGAGACATTTGCATCGCGGGCAATGTCGGACACCGCGGCGCGTGAAAAACCGTCGCGGAGAAATACGTCGCGGCCCGCCTGGAGAATGGAGGCATGCTTCGCCGCGCTCACACTTCGCCTGTAGTCTTCCAGTCCCATTATGTTCTGTCCTCCCCGGAACGCGCGCTCGTCATGTGCCATAGAGGCGGAGGTAGTCCCTCACGACCTGGCGAAGCACGCCCCCCGCATCCTTGGGCGCAGTAGCCTTGTTCTCGAATAGCGCGGGCCAGATGTAGTGCTCCTTGATCGCTCCTATGAGGAGCCGCACGCCGAAATGGCTGTCGTGAGCCTTGAGTGCGCCTTGCTGGATCAGCAGGTCGACCACTTCAGACATCTTCTGATACCGCGAGGTAACGAACTCATCGAACAGGTCGAGCGCGAGCTGCGGTGCCGACGGCACCTCGGCGATGACGATCCGCAGAAGAGCTGTCACCTCCCGCTCGAAGTGGGAAACGAGATAGTTGTTGAGTACCGCGACCATGACGTCTTCGAGGTCAGAACTCTCCGGCAACGGAGGAATCTCGATCTCGTGGTAGGCGTCCTTCACCACGGCAGCGAAGAGCTCTTCCTTCGACGCAAAATGCTTGTACAGCGTCGCGGTCGATACATCGGCCTCTCGCGCTATTTCCGCCGCAGCTGCGCCTGAATAGCCGTACTCGAGAAAATGTTTTCGGCCCGCTTTCAGGATGGCAGCGTGTTTAGATTCGCTGACAGAGCGTCGATATTCCTCAAGCCCCAATCTCGATGTTTCCCTTCTACCCCAACGCGCAAGCCTGCGTCTGTGCCGAGTATTTCTTGTTCCGGGTATGGATTTCCCGATCGGTTCACATGGTAAAATAAAATCAGGATTATAAAATAAGGAATAGTACGAATGGATTCATGTATTTATCAAAATGGAAGCAAGCCCTTCCATAACGGAAGCTTCCAGGTCATAGGTATTTTTACGGTATTCCCGCGGCGGCAAGGGCGCTCATGTGGCGGGATATACTGAGTTAAGTCAGTATTACTGACCTGATCGGCGGGGCCCGGAGCATCCCGATCGCGCGCCGACGCGGACCGTCCCCCAATAGGGGGAGCCGGTTCGAAGCGATGACAGCACCGTCAGCACCCCGCCTTCATATCCGCTCGGATTGAAACTGAACCCTGTTGTCGCTCCGCCGACGGAGGGATCAGGGGGTGACGTCAGCAAGGGCGGCGGCGAGCCGCTTTGCCGAGCGGGCGATTTGCGCTTCCGGGATGCCCGCGAAGCCCATGTGGAGTCCGCTGAGGCGCGGCTTGCCGAGATAATAGGGGGAGAGCGGGGCCACCTGAATGCCGGCTGCGGCGGCGATGACGGATGACTGGCGGTCGTCCATCCCATCTTTCAGCCGCGCCACGAGCTGCATCCCGCCATCGCCTGGCGCGAGGTCCAGAAATGCGCCCAGATCGCGCTCTGCCGCGTCGAGCAATGCCGAGCGGCGGGCAGCGTAAATCGTCCGCATGCGGCGCACATGGGTTCCGAAGTGCCCCTCGCTTATGAACTCGGCGAGCGCGGCCTGAACGATCGGCGCGGGCACATGGCCCGTAATGCGGATGGAGGAGCGGAAAGCATCGACCAGCTGGTCCGGTACGATGAGGTAGCCGATCTTGATGCCGGGGAAGAGCGTTTTCGAGAATGTGCCCATATAGAGGACGCGGGTCGCGCGATCGAGGCCTTGAAGCGAGGCGAGCGGCCGTCCGCTGTAGCGATATTCCGAGTCGTAGTCGTCTTCGACGACCCATGCATCGGCACGCCGCGCGAAGTCGAGCAGCGCCAGACGACGCTGCAACGAGAGCGTGATGCCGAGCGGAAATTGATGCGAGGGCGTCACATAGACGAGCCTGGGCGCCGGCTCCAGCGCGACGCCCGCCGCGACGTCGAGACCTTCCCCGTCGACAGGGACCGGTACCAGCCGGGCTCCCGCGCCACGCAGGGCCGCGCGCGCACCGAGATAGCCGGGCTCCTCCGTCCATACGGCGTCGCCCGGATCGATGAGCATTCGCGCGGCGAGATCCAGCGCGGCCTGTGCGCCCGTGGTGACGATGACCTGATCGGGGGTACAGACGACGCCTCGCGCTGCGCCGGCATGCGCGGCGATGGCCTCGCACAATGGCGCGTAGCCGGCGCCGGTCTCGTAGCCGAAGAGCCCGTTGCGTGGATCGCGCGCGTGCCGGGCGAGGAGCCGGCTCCATAGCGCCGCGGGAAATTGGTCGACCGCCGGGAGCCCGTGCTGAAAGGCGCGCGCTTCGCCACGCTCATAGCCGACTCCCGGGCGCTTGATGGCGGCAATCGTCTCGCCACGTTGGGAGAGGCCTGCCTGGCCCGGGGCTCCGTTGGAGGGCGTCCCCCGTGTCGCGTCGCTGACGCCCAGCTCCAGCATGCGGTCGGGCAGAGCGGCCGCGATCCGGGTCCCGGCTCCGATCTGGCCTTCGAGATAGCCCTCGGCCGTGAGCTGCTCATAGGCGGCAAGAACCGTATTGCGGCCGACGCCGAGGTCGGATGCGAGACGGCGCGAGGAGGGGAGCCTCGCCCCCGCCACGAGGCGGCCGTCGAGGATCGCGTCGCGAAGCGCGTCATAGAGCTGGCGGTAAAGCGGCGTCTCCGCTGTCGCGTCGAGGGCCAGCAGGTCGAGGGGCAGTGGGGTGCGCAGCATGATCCGGCTCGGCTTGTTCATGGCTCCATTATATTCCCGGAAGTGGACCTTCCAATAGGACCATTTTGAGGCAGTCTCAACGCTCGATCGGAGGGACCGCCAATGCTGGAGATGAGACCTGCCTGCGAGAAGTGCCAGACGCCGACGCCGAATGAGGGCGAGGCGCGCATATGCAGCTTCGAATGCACGTTTTGTCCGTCTTGCGCCGAGGCGATGCACAACACTTGCCCGAACTGCGGCGGTGAACTGGTTCCCCGGCCCAAGCGGAAATCTTGAAGCCAGAAGGATAATGTCCCGTGAGTGAATATCAGACAGCTCCGCAGCACCGCGTTCGCCAGGTCGCGCGTCGCGGTCATTATGATCGCGAGACAGTCCACGCGATCCTGGACGAGGGCCTCGTCGCCCATGTCGGATTCATGGGTGCGGGTGGCCCCGTTTCCCCGCCCATGTTCTATGTGCGCGACGGCGAAAGCGTATTGGTGCACGGCTCGCGCACCAGCCGCTTCATGAAGACATTGGCCGCGGGAGCGCCGCTCTGCCTCACCGTGACGCTCGTCGACGGGCTGGTGCTGGCGCGCTCGGCCTTCCATCACTCGATGAATTACCGCTCGGTTATGGCGCATGGCGTGGCGGTCCCGCTTTCGGCGCAGGAGAAGCCGCACGCCCTCGACCTGTTTACCGAGCGCGTGGAGGTTGGGCGCGCCCGGGTGACGCGGCCTGCGAATGCGATAGAACTGAAGGCCACGGAAATCCTGCGCCTGCCGCTCGTCGAAGTGGCGGCCAAGGTGAGAACAGGTGGGCCCATTGACGATCCCGAGGATATGGACCTCCCGGTCTGGGCGGGTGTCGTTCCGCTATGGCTCGCACGGGGCGAGCCGGTGCCTTGCGCGATGGAGAAGGTCGAGGCCTGAAAACCGGCGCTTTTCCCAGCGATCCCCTGTTGCACCGCAAGAAAAGCGGGCTTAGGTTTGCGCCGCTTTTCCGGGCAATTCCGGAAGCGCATTTTTTGACGCGCGCGGGGGCCTGAGCCGCTGCCCGCGCCCCTTTCCGGAGTGACCAACATGGCCTTCCTTTCGGACTCGCTGAAGCGCATCAAGCCGTCGGCAACCATTGCCGCGACGCAGAAAGCGCGCGATCTGAAAGCGGCTGGCGTCGATGTGATCGGCCTCGGCGCGGGCGAGCCGGATTTCGACACGCCGGAGAACATCAAGGAAGCTGCGATCGACGCCATTCGCCGTGGCGAGACGAAGTACACCGACGTCGCCGGCATCCCGGAACTGAAGAAGGCGATCGCCGCGAAGTTCAAGCGCGAGAACGGGCTCGACTACACGCCCGCCCAGTGCTTCGTCGCGCCCGGCGGCAAGCCCATCATCTTCAACGCGATGGCGGCGACGCTGAACCCCGGCGACGAGGTTATCATTCCGGCGCCTTACTGGGTGTCCTATCCCGACATCGTGTCGCTGCTTGGCGGCACGCCCGTATTCGCGCGGGCGGGCATGGAGACCAATTTCAAGCTCCAGCCGGAAGATCTTGAAAAGGCGATCACGCCGAAGACGAAGTGGTTCATCTTCAACTCGCCGTCGAACCCGACCGGTGCTGCCTATACGTGGGACGAGCTGAAGAAGCTCACCGACGTTCTGGTGAAGTATCCGCATGTCTGGATCCTGTCCGACGACATGTATGAGCATCTCTCCTATGACGGCTTCAAATTCGCGACGCCGGCGCAGGTGGAGCCGAAGCTCTATGACCGCACGCTGACGATGAACGGCGTCTCCAAGGCCTATGCGATGACGGGCTGGCGTATCGGCTATTGCGCCGGTCCGCTCGAACTCATCAAGGCGATGACGACGATCCAGAGCCAGTCGACCTCGAACCCGACGTCGATCAGCCAGTGGGCCGCTGTCGAGGCATTGAACGGGACGCAGGATTTCATCCCCGAGCGCGCCGAGAGCTTCAAGGCGCGTCGCGACCTCGTCGTCTCGATGCTCAATCAGGCGAAGGGCCTCAAGTGCCCGACGCCGGAAGGGGCCTTCTATGTCTATCCGTCCTGCGAGGGATGCATCGGCAAGACGACGCCCAAGGGCAAGGTCATCGGCAACGATCAGGACTTCGTCGAGGCACTGCTGGAAGAAGAGGGCGTCGCCGTCGTGCATGGCGAAGCCTTCGGCCTCTCGCCCTTCTTCCGCATCTCCTACGCGACTTCGACGGAAGCGCTGACCGCGGCCTGTGAGCGCATCCAGCGCTTCTGCGCCTCGCTCCGGTAAAACGCGCGTCGATCGAAACGAAACAGAAGAGGGCGATCCGGATTATCGGGTCGCCCTTTTTCTTTGCCCTGCTGCGACACTTATGATCATTGGAATTATTCTAGATTTGTTGCGCTGTGCCGCAGACAGTTCTAGATTCCAGGTCTCGCAGCAAGGAGGACCTGTCATGCAGATCGACATCGGCATTACCGAAAAGGACCGCAAGAAAATCGCGGACGGGCTGTCGCGTTTGCTCGCCGACACCTACACGCTTTATCACAAGACGCACTACTACCACTGGAACGTCACGGGGCCGATGTTCAACACGCTGCATCTGATGTTCGAGACGCAGTACAACGAACTCTGGCTTGCGGTGGATCTCGTGGCCGAACGCATCCGTTCGCTCGGCTTCCCCGCGCCCGGTGGTTACACGGCCTATGCGAAGCTCACCAAGATCGAGGAAGACGATGGCGTGCCCAAGGCGCAGGACATGATCAAGAACCTCGTCAAGGGCCACGAAACCGTGACACGCACGGCGCGCGCCATCTTCCCGCTTGCCGATGCGGCGCATGACGAGCCGACTGCGGACCTTCTCACGCAGCGCATGGAAGCGAGCGAGAAGACCGCATGGATGCTCCGCTCGATGCTCGGTTGAAACGACCCGTCATCAAACGTGAATTGCATGAAGCGCCATGACATCCGATAAGGACGTCATGGCGTTTCCATTTTCTCCCTCTCTCGTCATCTTCGATTGCGACGGCGTGCTGGTCGACAGCGAGCCCGCCGCGAACCGTCTGCTCGTGCGCGTACTGGCCGAGGATGGTTTCGATATCTCCTATGAGGAGTGCCGCCGCCTTTTTGTCGGGCGCACTCTGGAAGCTGTGCGCGCCCATGTCGAAGAGGCAATCGGCCGGCCGCTTGACGATCATTGGCCCAGCTATATCCGCGACGAAACGCTGAAGGCTTTTGCCGAGGGGCTTGCGCCCGTCGAAGGCATAGAGCCTGTATTGCTGAAACTTGCCGCGCGGAACCTGCCTTACTGTGTCGCCTCGTCAGGCAAGTTCGAGAAGATGCGCTACACGCTGGGCGCGACGGGGCTTCTGCCGCTGGTCGAAAATGTTCTTTTCAGCGCCGAGCAGGTGGGGCGGGGGAAGCCCGCGCCGGATCTCTTTCTTCATGCCGCCCGCGAAATGAGCCATGCACCGGAGCAATGCGTCGTCATAGAGGACAGTGTGCCCGGCGTGCAGGCGGCGGTCGCGGCGGGAATGCCGGTGCTCGGCTATGCGGGCGATCCGCACACCGACGCGGCGGCGCTCAAAAGAGAAGGCGCCCATGTCTTTCACGACATGAGCGCCTTGCCCGGTTTGATCGGTCTCTAGTTTATTCCGCAGCCTGCGCGTGGGCCTCTTCGGCGGCGATGAAGCGTTCCGCCTCGAGTGCGGCCATGCAGCCCATGCCCGCCGCCGTGATGGCCTGACGGTAGGTGTCGTCGGTGACGTCGCCCGCGGCGAAGACGCCGGGAATGTTCGTCGAGGTCGTGCCCGGAACCACCTTGAGGTAATTGCCTGCCTTCATGTCGATCTGGCCGGCGAAAAGCTCCGTCTGCGGCGCATGTCCGATGGCGACGAAAACGCCATGGGCCGGTATGACGCGCGTTTCGCCCGTCTTGACGTTGACGATCTTTGCGCCCGTGACGCCAAGCGGTTCTTCGGTGCCGACGATTTCGTCGATGGCCGAATCCCAGATCACTTCGATCTTCGGATGCTTGAAGAGGCGCTCCTGCATCACCTTTTCGGCGCGGAAGGAGTTGCGGCGATGGACGACCGTGACCTTGGTCGCGAAATTGGTGAGGAACAGCGCTTCCTCGACGGCCGAGTTGCCGCCGCCGACCACGATCACTTCCTTGCCGCGATAGAAGAAGCCGTCGCAAGTGGCGCAGGCCGAGACGCCGAAGCCCTGGAACTTCTGCTCGGAGGGAATGCCGAGCCACTTCGCCTGCGCGCCCGTCGCGATGATGACGGCATCGGCTGTGTAGATGGTGCCGCTGTCGCCGGTGAAGCGGAAGGGGCGCTGGGCGAGCTCGGCCTTGACGATCGTGTCGCCGATCATGTTGGCGCCCATGTGGCGCGCCTGCGCTTCCATCTGCTCCATGAGCCAGGGGCCCTGGATCGCCTCGGCGAAGCCCGGATAGTTTTCGACTTCAGTCGTGATGGTGAGCTGGCCACCCGGCTGAATGCCCTGAATGAGGGTCGGCTCAAGCATGGCGCGCGCGGCATAGATCGCCGCGGTGTAGCCGGCAGCGCCGCCGCCGATGATCAGGACCTTGGAATGCTTCGTCTCGGACATGATGGGTACCGTTGGCTCGCGGGCTTGGGAATCTGTCGGGGGTAGGGCGGGCCGCCCCATCATATAGGGATGGAGCGGCCCGGCCAAAAGTCGGCTCAGATGAGCTTAGAGCGCTTCGGCGTGGGCGCCGAGATACTTGGCGACGCCCTTCGGGTCGGCAACCATGCCTTCCTCGCCCTTCTGCCAGCCGGCCGGGCAGACTTCGCCATTTTCCTCGTGGAACTGGAGCGCATCGACCATGCGGAGCGCTTCGTCGGCATTGCGGCCGAGCGGCAGGTCGTTGACGAGCTGGTGGCGGACGACGCCTTCCTTGTCGATGAGGAAGGTGCCGCGCAGCGCGACGCCGGCGCCTTCGATCAGCACGTCATAGTCGCGCGCGATCGACTTCGTGATATCGGCCACCATCGGGAACTTCACCGGGCCAAGGCCGCCATCCTTCGGCGCCGTGTTGCGCCAGGCGTTGTGCGTGAACTGGCTGTCGACGCTGACCGCCACGACCTTCACGTTGCGCTCCTCGAACTGCGGAACGCGGTTCGAATAGGCGAGGATTTCGGAGGGGCAAACGAAGGTGAAGTCGAGCGGGTAGAAGAACACGAGGCCATAGGAGCCCTTGAGGTGCGCCTTCAGATTGAAATCTTCGACGATTTCGCCATTGGCGAGAACGGCTGCGGCCGTGAAATCGGGGGCGGGTTTACCGACGAGTACGCTCATGACTGGCTCCTGAGACCTTGGACAAAGAGAGTTTTGGAATCGCTCCAAACTAGTATTTGCTAGTTAGAGGCGTTCCAATGAGAAATCAAGAGGGAATATGCTGCGGTCGCGAAAGCGGGGCGCGATGTCGCAGAGATGAATGGAGGGGTGTCAGCCCTTTTGGAGCGATTCTCTGCTGCGCTGCCGCATGCGGAGGAGTTTTATCACGTCGTCCAGGCCGGTTGAACCGTCAATGCCAAGACCCCTGAGCCGGTTGAATACTTTAATGAAAAGACGAAGTTATAACTTTTGTATTTCTGCCGGTTTATCCCGCCGATTTAAAATATCTAACTAAAACGGGCATTTTTGTTAATAAAATTCAAATGCAGTTGATCCGAGTGCCCGAGTCGTGCACATAGTTTCGATGTTAATTCTATTTAATGTTGCGGCAATGGGGTGGGGTATGGGGCACACATGCGTTATCGCGGTTTGCACTCGTGATCGGCCCTTGTTTCTCGGCCGGTGTCTGGATTCGCTGGCGGCGCTTCAGCATGCCCAAGGCGTTGTGCCGAGGCTTCTCATCGTCGACAACAGCGCCTCGCCCCTACGTTCGCAGCAGGTGATTGATCTGGTGGCGGACGGACTCACGCCGCTCTCGCCTGTGCTCGTTCATGAACCACGGGCTGGCATTCCCTTCGCGCGCAACCGGGCCTTCGATTTTGCCGACGAGATCGGGGCGGATTCGGTCATCTTCCTCGATGACGACCAGACGGCGGCGCCGAACCTTGCGCTGACCCTCTGCAGGGTTCAGGAGGAGGAAAAGTGCGACGCGGTGAAATGCGAAGTGCGCTGGGAGTTCGAAGCGCCGCAGCGTTTCAAGGAATTCTTCTACCGGCCTCCGGCGCAGCCCGAACCGCTACGCTGGCAGTATTCGTCCTTCATCGTGCCCACCAATGGCGTGCTGATCGGCAGGCGTCTGTGGGACGATCTGGGCCTGCGTTTCAACGAGGAATTCCCGCTTACCGGCGGCACCGACATCGACTTTTTCGCCCGCGCCTGGGATTGCGGGGTGAAGATCATTCATACGTCGGAGACGTTTGCGACAGAGTTCTGCGACGCGGCCAAGCAGAGAATGTCGTGGCTGCTGCGCCGCAGCTTCCGAGTGGGAAACACCGAAGCTGCGATGCGTCTCAAGGGGCGCGGCCGGGCCTATTATTTCGGCAAGGGACTCCTCTGGGTTCCCTGGTATGCGATGGTCGCAGCCCGCAATCTGCCTGCGCCCAACACGGCTTTGCGATATCTCCTCAAATCGGTGAAGGGCGCGGGCCTCATGGCGGGATCGATCGGAATCGGCATCAACGAGTACCGTCACATCATTGGGCGGTGAGGTGAGCCGCGGTTTACGCGGCTCTGGCCTTGCGAAATGCGCCTTCCCACAGATCGGTCAGCAGAGTCTTGTGGACGCGAATGTCCGACTTGCGCGCCTGCTCGAAACCGCGTTCGCGCAGCTCCTCCGGGAACGGTTGGCTGATGATCCTGCGAACCTCGTCGACGCTATCGAACACAAAGCCTGCGTCGCCCAGGTAATCCCCGAGATCGGGGCGAATGTTGGCGATGCAGACGCCGACGCCTGATGCCTGCGCTTCTGCGACGGCCATTGGCCAGCCGACAGAATTCATTTGATGGTTGGCCGTATACACCAGCCATTGGTGTTTCTTGTATTCGGCGGGCATGTCGCGCGGCTGCAACGGGGGAACGACGTGGACGGGATTGCCCGCCGCCTCGTTGTATTTTCGAATGTCGTCGACGTAATAGCCCATTGCATAGAGATTGAAGCGCCGGTCAGGCATCGAAGCGGCCAGGTCGATGAAGTCTGTCATCTTCTTCTTCGGTGTGCATACGCCGACGTTCATGATCGCGTCGCCGTTCGGACTGCGATCATGGAAACGATCAAAATCAATGACGGGAAAACAGTCGCGAATTTTCTCAGCTCTGACGCCCGCCCTCTCAAGCATCTCCCGTTCGAACGGGAAGACCAGCACACCGAGACAATAGTCCGAGTTGAAGCTACGCGAGGCGTGCTCGGGATAAGGCACCCAGACTTCGGGCCAGCCTCGCAGACGGCGCTTCAACCGCTTCATGAAGCTCTTGCGAGAGGGGTTCGACAGCATGTCGAATGAATGGGCGCGAATTGTAAATGGGATGCCACTGCGCTCGGCAAGCTTCAGCATTGTCGGCCCGTGCCAGACATAGTGCGAGTGCAGAACATCAGGCTTGAATTCTCTTATGATCTCGAAGATGCGGTCGAGGTCGTCGGTTGTCTCGGCTTGCCGCTCAATTTCTGCTGCAATATTCGGCTTTCTGAGCGTCACAACGCGGATGTCGTATTCGTTTTCAAGCGCCTCAATTTCACTGAGAATATAAGCTTGCGATATTTGAGGAAATTCGTGAACGACGTAAAGAACGCGCCTCTTTTGCATCGCCGCCTCCAGAAAAACGACCATTTTACTTTGTAATACAGACAAAGAATCTGGAAACAACGCTATAGAGGGTGGGCGGCTGCGCCAATACTTGTCTTGGGGGCGCGAAAACAAAAACGCCGCGCGGTTGTCAGCCGCGCGGCGCTGTCCGAGGACGGAGGGCTTCCGGTCAGAAGCCGAACATGTGGTCGAGGCAGAAGCTCTTTGTGCCGTTGGCCCGGCGAGACATATCCGGTGAGACATATAGTGAGTTTGGCCGGGGCGTCATATTCGCCGGAGTCTCCGGCAAGCGGAGAATCTGAAATGCGCGGGCCTTCGGCCTCGCGTCCTATCGTGTGCGGAATGTGATCTGGAGCAGGCGCGGGCTTTGCGGGATCGTCTCGCCATCCGACGCCTTGTCCATTGGCTCCTGCATGGTCGCAATCTCGAAGCCTGCGGCGAGGCCAGCACGCACATATTCGGCGGTCATGTGAACATATGCCTCGATGAGAAAGGCGCCGCTCTGATTGTCGAAGCGCGCCGCCGTCCCACGCAACTGGCGGTAAGGGTGGAGTTCGCAGATGTAGAGAACGCCGCCCGATCGGAGAACGCGGCGTGCCTCCGAAAAGACCGGCGTCAGATCGGCAATGTGCTCCAGCACGAGATTGCCGACCACGATGTCGGCCACGCCGTCCGCGATCGGCCATGTTCGGGTGATGTCGTGCTCGACAAATTGGACAAGGCCATGCGGGATGCGAGCGCGGGCCCGCTCGAGCATACCGGCTGAGAAATCGAGCGCGATGATGCGCGAAGCACGCGTCGCGAGATAGGCTGTGTTCTTGCCGGTGCCGGCGCCGAACTCGACAACGAAAGCGCCGTCGAGCTGGAGGTCCGCCTCGCGCAGCAATTCCGCGTCGAGATCCCGGGTGAGGTTGACGTCGCTGTCATAGCTTGCGGCCCAGCTTCCATATGCTTCGTGGACCGGAACCGGCTTTCGCATAGCGCACACGCCTCAGAAGCCGAACATGTGATCGAGGCAGAAGCTCTTCGTGCCGTTGGTGAGGCCGTGGAAGCCGAAGAGGCGGCAGGTTGTGTCGCGCACGATCACATAGCCCGCGCCGCCCATGGCTTCGCGCTCTTCCTTCGAGAACATCTCCGACAGGCGCCAGAAGCGCGAGCCGCCGCAGGCGATCTCGATGGGCTTTTCGGCGATGGGCTTGCCTTCGGCGTCATGCAGGATGAGCAGCGTCGAGCTCTTCGCATGCCACGGTGTCGAGGCGGGATAGATCAGATGGCAGATCGTGTCGAGCCCGTCCGAGCCGAGGCGCAGGAAGAGGCGCGTCGTCAATCCCGGCGGCTTGTTCGTATAGGACTGCGGCTCGTCCTTGTAGATGACGCCGGTGTTGTAGATATGCGCGCCGAAGATCGTCTCGGCGCGATGCCCGCTCGACTTCTGTTCGAAGCGGCCAAGCGCATGGAGCCAGCCATCGCCTTCGCCGCCATCGCGGAAGTCGTAAAGAAATTCGACATGGCCGTAACCGGAAGGAAGCTTCAGCGCCTCGTCGGCAATCCAGCCTTCGACGTCGATCTCGACGCTGTCGCGGCGCTGGATGCGGCCGAGATAGCGCGAGGCGACGAGGGAGCCCGATGCGTCGATGAGTTCGGCGCGGATCGGCAGTTCGCTCTGCTCGGTCGCCATCGGCGTCGGCAGCATGACGCTGTTGAACTCGTCGCGCGGCAGAACGGGCAGCGGCATGATGTAACCCTTGCCCATGACCTTGCCGAGCGAGGCAAGAGCGGGATTGGGCTTCAGGTCGGTGCGTTCGACATTGGCATGCGCAATGCGGCGCTGGCCCTGCGCGCGTTTCACTTCATAACGCGGGCGCACGAAATAGCGCCCCGCCACGATCTCCACCTGATCGGGCCACTTGGCCTGAGGCAGAAGGTCGTCCACGGAAATGGCGCGCGTCGCGAAAGGCGCGATCTCGTCCTCGAACCATGAGACATCCCGCGCGCCCATGATGTTGAGGCCGATGGAGCGCGGCGGAATGGGCATGGGATGCGAGTTCTGGATGAAGAGCGTGACGCTCTCATCCTCCTCGCCCGCAGGCATGCCTGCGTAATAGTCGGCGGGCCATGCATTGGCGTCGTGGCTGCATGAAAGCGCGCGGCCATCTTCGCCATACATGTCGAGCGCATATTTGACCACGTCATGGCCCTTGATGCGGATCGCATGGATGAAGAGCGAGCCCGTGAAGTCGCCAAGGCCGAAACGGTGGCGCACTTCGGCGCTGTCGATGGCGAAGGGTGCGCCAGCGGCGGGCAGCGGCTCGCGCCACTCGGCGAGTTCTTCTCCATCCTCGCCGAAAAGGCAGAGCCAGAGTTCGGGATTCTCCGCGCCGTGGAGCGACCAGTAATTGGCGCTGCCCACGCGGGTGTGAATGCCGTCCGTCTCGCGCATCAGCGCGAAGTTCGTGGCGAAGTTCATCGGGTCGAGATAGTTCGACCTGTTGGTGAGCATGTCGTCGGGAAGACGCATCTCGTCGAGCGTCGCGATGCGCGCATCCTTCGGAAAGAGGTGGCGCATGGGCGCCATCACCCTGTCCGCATCGAACAGCAGAACCAGCACCGCCTTCGCGCCCGATGCCGCGAGCTCACTCACGGGCTTGGCGTCATGGCCGAGGAAGGCGGCGGAGAGGTCTTCCACGCGCTGCACATAGTAGCCAGCCACGTCGAGGCGCGAGAGATCGTAATAGGCGTGGAAATTGCCGATCGCGTTCGTCGGATCGTAGATCGCGACGGGCCCGGCCTTGGCGAGATCCTCGATCAGCGCATGGGCCTTGGGGGCCGTCAGCGGATGGCCGAGCGCCTTGAACAGCGTGGCGCCGCCCGCATTGTTTCCGGGCCGCCAGCCATGCGCGAGGTCGGCGTTCTTGAAGGTTTCGATTGCGAGTGCCATTGCGTCTCTCAGGAAGCGCGCGCGGCAACGCCGCCGAACGGATTGAGGCGCTTCAGGAACATGGTGAAGCGGTGGCGGCGCTGCTCGTGATCGACGACCGCTTCGTCGCGCACCCAGTTCATCTGGATCGCGCGGCGCGGGCCTTCGAACGGCTCGTGGCCGTGCCAGGAATTGTCGGAGCGGCGGAAGACGAGAAGCGTGCCGCCATTGGGCGAGACTTCCTCGACCATGTCGTTGAGGTCGGTGCCCGAACGCAGGATGCGCAGACGTCCGCCATCCTTGTCCCACTCCTGGTTCATGTAGAGCAGAACGGTGATGATCTTCGATTCCGTGTCGGTGTGAATCTTGCCGTTGTTGCGCGCGCAGTTGCCGCGCACGGTGAACATGGTCGGGCGCGAGGAAAGATCGAGGCCGAACTTTTCCTCGATGGCCTTGCGGAATTCCGGCCCGTTCATCTCCGCCAGCAGTTCCTTGAACTTGCCCTTGATGTCGAGCTCGCTCGGCGGGATGGAGCCCGTGGATTCGATCCCGGGGAAATCGGCGACGACCTTGGCGAAGACATCGGGCTTCACGAAATGCTCCACCACGAAATAGTCGTAGGGGTCCCGTTTCAGCGGGGTCGCGCGCAGGGCGTCGATGTCGAGCAGGCTCATGGTCGGTCCTGGGTAGGGGACTGGTTAATGCCGCGCCGCATAGGCGCGGGCAATCGCTTCCGCGATCTCATGGGTAGCATTTAATGGCTCATAGCCCCAGCTTTCAAGTTGGCCGATAAAGGGGCGAGCCGCGCCATGGGCGTACATGCCATCGAGAAAGCGGCGGAACTTCGCCGATCCGCCTTCGAGCTCGATGACGTAAACGGGCTTTCCGGTGGATGCCGCCTCGCCGACCATGTTGACGGAATCGCAGGTGACGACGATGGCGTCGGCGCTGCCGAGGAAGCCGAAATAGGGGTTGTCGCCCGCGCCGTCCCACATGATGGCCGGCTTGCCCTTCAGGCTGTCGCGAATGATGCGGGACTGCGCCTCGCCGGTGCGGCGCGAGGGCGTGACCATGAGGCCCGCATGGAAGTGATCGGCGAGCCCGGCGAGCTGGGCGCCGACGCGCTTCGCCGCTTCTTCGGAGAAGATGTAGACGGCATTGGTGCCGCCGAGCAGCACGGCGACGCGGGGATGCGGCAGATGCGCGATTTGCGGAGCGATGCGCGCCGCTTCTGCGTCGAGCTTCTCGCGCGTGAGCCTGTGTGGTGAGGTGAGTGTGGCCAGCACGTTCTGGCCCTCAAGCCTGTCATGGGCAGGCGCCCAGACGAAATCGAACTGCTTCGGCGAGACCTTGGGGTCCTGCAGGATCGCCACGAAGGTTTTCCCGCCCGAGCGGCGGCGGATCATGCGGGCATAGGGGATCGACTGGCGGCCCGAGGCAATCAGGAGGTCCGGCCAGGGCGGGGTGACGCCTTCGGCGGGAGCTGCCGGGCCCCAGGGCGCGATCCAGCGATGCGGCGCTCCGGGCTTTACCCGCTTCACCTCCGGCGTCAGGCCGAGCGCCTCGCAGACGCCCAGAGCCTGCACTTCAAAGCCCGCCATGCCATTGGTCAGAATCCAGGCTGTGCGCGGCTTGCTGGTGGGGCTGAGCGGAGATTCGGTCATTTTCGTGCGCTGTTGAGCAATTTTATTGCTGAAATAAGCCAGGCTTCAGAGTAAGTAAAGCCCGTCAAACCTCAAGCCCGGGCTGTCCCATGAAACGCGTCAAACTCGACGCCATCGACCTGCAGATTCTGAACGAGCTTCAGAATGACGGCAGGATCACCAATGTCGAACTTTCCGAACGGGTCGGCATTTCCGCGCCGCCCTGTCTGCGCCGTGTGCGCGCATTGGAGAAGGCTGGCCTCATCCGTGGTTATCACGCGGACCTGAACGGCAAGGCGCTGGGCTTTGAGGTGACGGTCTTTGCCATGGTCGGGCTGCACAGTCAGGCGGAAGCGGATCTCAAATCCTTCGAGGCGCTGGTCGGTTCGTGGCCGCTCGTCCGCGAGTGCCACATGCTCAACGGCGAAATCGACTTCATGCTGAAATGCGTCGCGCCCGATCTCGCGACCTTCCAGAGCTTCCTCACCGAGAAGCTCACGCCAGCGCCGAATGTCGCCAGCGTCCGCACCTCGCTTACCATCCGCCAGTCGAAGCACCTTCCGGGCGTGCCGCTCGAAGCGCTGGAGACGGAGTAGGGGCCTCGTTCTATTGTTGTCACCCCGGGCTTGTCCCGGGGCGACAGATGAGGGAGGGGCGAAGCCTCTTACTTGAACTCGATCTTCAAAATCTCGTAGCTCTTGCCGCCGCCGGGCGTGTTGACTTCGACGGAGTCGCCGACCGACTTGCTGATGAGCGCGCGGGCGATGGGGGAGGTGATGGAGACGCGTCCCTTCTTCACGTCGGCTTCGATCTCGCCGACGATCTGATATTTCACTTCGTCTTCCGTATCCTCATCGATCAGCGTGACGGTCGCGCCGAACTTCACGGTCGAGCCCGAAAGTTTCGACACGTCGATGACTTCGGCACGGCTGATCTTGTCCTCAAGTTCGAGGACGCGGCTTTCGTTCAGGCCCTGCTGTTCCTTGGCGGCGTGGTATTCGGCGTTTTCCGACAGGTCGCCATGTTCGCGCGCCTCCGCAATCGCCTTGATGATGCGCGGACGTTCCACGGACTTCAGAAATCTGATTTCTTCCTCCAAGGACTTGTAGCCCTCGGCGGTCATCGGAATCCGTTCCATATCGGACGATCTCTCTCAAAAACAATCCTGCTCCGGTCGTTTGTGACCGGGCTGAGGATCGGCATTTGCCAATAAAAACCCGCCGGGGCCTGTTTCCAGGCTCCGGTCGGTTGGGTCTGGGTCAATTGTGGGCGAGGCGCGCGCCGAAGGTCAATTCCAGATTTCGGCCTTTCCGGCGCCGCGTTACTTGGCGGCGGCGGAAACCTGAGCGTAGGACTGGAGGGAAGCGACCTCCAGCTGGCCTTTTCTGATGGCGTCGATGCCCAGAACGGCGGCCCGCGCACCGGCGACCGTCGTATAATAGGGCGTCTTCATCATCAGGGCAGCGCGGCGCAGCGACATCGAATCGGCGACGGCCTGCGCGCCTTCGGTCGTGTTGAAGACGAGGGCGACTTCGCCGTTCTTGATCGCGTCGACGATATGCGGACGGCCTTCCAGCACCTTGTTGATGGTGCCGACCTCGAGTCCCTGTTCCTTCAGGTAGCGCGCGGTGCCGCCCGTCGCGATGAGCTTGAAGCCCATGTCGAGAAGTTTCCTCGCAGGCGCGACGATCTTCTCCTTGTCGCTGTCCTTGACCGAGACGAAAGCCGTGCCGCTCGTCGGAACGGCGGTGCCGCCCGCGATCTGGCTCTTGGCGAAGGCGACGGCGAAGCTCTTGTCGAGGCCCATGACTTCGCCGGTCGAGCGCATTTCCGGTCCGAGCAGCGTGTCGACGCCGGGGAAGCGCGCGAAGGGGAAGACGGCTTCCTTCACCGCGACGTGATCGTAGCGGAACGGCTTGAGATTGAAGCTCGCGAGCGGAATGCCCGCCATGACCTTCGCCGCGATCTTCACCACCGGCGAACCGATCACCTTGGCGACGAAGGGCACCGTGCGCGAGGCGCGCGGATTGACTTCGAGCACATAGATCGTGCCGTCCTGCACCGCATACTGCACGTTCATCAGGCCGACGACGTTGAGCGCCAGCGCCATCGCGCGGGTCTGCTCCTCGATCTGGGCGATGGTTTCCTTCGGCAGCGAATAGGGCGGGAGCGAGCAGGCGCTGTCGCCCGAATGGACGCCCGCTTCCTCGATATGCTCCATGATGCCGCAGACGAAGACGTCCTTGCCATCGCAGAGCGCGTCGACATCGACTTCGATCGCGTCGCGGAGATAAAGGTCGATCAGCACCGGGCTCTTGCCGGACACGACGACGGCTTCCGTGATGTAGCGTTCGAGATGCGCCGTATCGCGCACGATTTCCATCGCGCGGCCGCCAAGCACATAGGACGGGCGGATGACGACGGGATAGCCGATGCGCTCGGCGATGACCTTCGCCTCTTCGCCCGAACGCGCAATGCCGTTCGGCGGCTGGCGCAGATGCAGACGGTCGAGCAGATCCTTGAAGCGGTCGCGGTCTTCGGCGAGGTCGATCGCGTCGGGCGAGGTGCCGAGGATCGGCACGCCGGCGCGTTCGAGATCGTTGGCGAGCTTCAGCGGCGTCTGGCCGCCGAACTGCACGATGACGCCTGCAAGCGTGCCCTTGCGCTTTTCCACGTCGATCAGCTCAAGCACGTCTTCCGCCGTCAGCGGCTCGAAATAGAGCCGGTCCGAGGTGTCGTAGTCGGTCGAGACGGTTTCCGGGTTGCAGTTGACCATGATGCTTTCGACGTCGATCTCGTCGAGCGCGAAAGCGGCGTGGCAGCAGCAATAGTCGAACTCGATGCCCTGGCCGATGCGGTTCGGGCCGCCGCCGAGAATGATCGCCTTCTTCTTCGCGCTCGGATCGCTTTCGCAATCGGCGCGACCGGCGAAATCGGTCTCATAGGTCGAGTACATATAGGGCGTGAGGCTTTCGAATTCCGCCGCGCAGGTGTCGATGCGCTTGTAGACCGGACGCACGCCGAGCGCGTGGCGCGCCTTGCGGACTTCTTCCTCTTCCATCTTCGCAAGCTCGGCGAGGCGCGCATCGGAAAAGCCCATGGCCTTCAGCGCGCGAAGCTCCTGCTTCGTCGCGGGCAGGCCTTCGGCGCGGACCTTTTCTTCCGCGTCGATGATTTCCTGCAAGCGCTCGATGAACCACGGATCATGCCCGCAGGCCTGATGAATCTGTTCGTGGCTGACGCCGAGGCGCAGCGCCTGGGCGATGACGAGCAGGCGGTCGGGCGTCGGACGTCCAAGCGCCGCGCGGATCGCGTTCTTGTCGTCGCCTTCGCCCATGCCGGCGAATTTCACTTCGTTGAGGCCGGTGAGCCCGGTCTCCATGGAGCGCAGCGCCTTCTGGAGCGACTCCGCGAAAGTGCGGCCGATGGCCATGGCTTCGCCGACCGACTTCATGGCCGTGCCGAGAAGCGGCTCGGAGCCCGGGAACTTCTCGAAGGCGAAGCGCGGGATCTTCGTGACGACATAGTCGATGGTCGGCTCGAAGCTCGCGGGCGTGACGCGGGTGATGTCGTTCTGCAATTCGTCGAGCGTGTAGCCGACGGCGAGACGCGCCGCGACCTTCGCAATCGGGAAGCCAGTCGCCTTGGAGGCAAGAGCGGAGGAGCGCGACACGCGCGGGTTCATCTCGATGACGACGAGGCGGCCGTCCTTCGGATTGACCGCGAACTGAACATTGGAACCGCCGGTCTCGACGCCGATCTCGCGCAGCACCGCAATCGAGGCGTTGCGCATGATCTGATATTCTTTGTCCGTCAGCGTCAGGGCCGGGGCGACCGTGATCGAGTCGCCGGTGTGCACGCCCATCGGATCGATATTCTCGATCGAGCAGATGATGATGCAGTTGTCCGCCTTGTCGCGGACGACCTCCATCTCATATTCCTTCCAGCCGAGCACCGACTCTTCGATGAGCACTTCGGTGGTGGGCGAGGCGTCGAGGCCGCGCTCCACGATCTCGGTGAATTCCTGACGGTTATAGGCGATGCCGCCGCCCGTGCCGCCCATGGTGAAGGAGGGGCGGATGATGG
>NZ_JBDKSS010000014.1:0-280542 GCF_039680535.1 Parvibaculum sp.
GTTGAGTCAACGGCCCGAAGCCGGTAATGGCTTCATCACGGAAGGGTGGCCGAGTGGTTTAAGGCACCGGTCTTGAAAACCGGCGATGGGCAACCATCCGTGGGTTCGAATCCCACCCCTTCCGCCAAGGTGCCTTATAAATCAATGACTTAAGCGGTAGTCACGGCTCCTGCCCACAATTCGACCCACAACGCGATTTTGGCACTGACGAAATCGAAAAGGTGCTTGTGCCGCAGGCATCATTGCCGCGTCGACGCCCGTTTTTCCGAAATCTTGAAATTGTTCATTAATTATGGGTTTCCGGCTTATTTTTCGGTCATTTCACCGCTTTTGGCGGGAATTTTGGGCGAGGAATAAAAAACCTCTGAATGAGCCCCAGCTGGTAACCACCCCAGTAGGTGCCAGAGACTGAAGGTGCCCTAGGGCTCGACGCTCGGTTCTCCATCCGGCAGGATGCTCGAGGCGTTCAACTGAGGGGGGGAGACCATGGGTTTCTTTGTCGTCATCGGGCTGCTCGCGCTACTCGCTGTTTGGCTTTGGACGCGCAATCCCGAGGTTTCGTCGAACGCTTCCAATTCCGGACCCGTAGCCGTGAATGCAATCGAACTTCTGGGGGATGGTTCCTTTTCTTTCGAGATCGTAGGCGAAGCCTTCTATCAAGCGGCGATCGAGCTCATTGCTGGTGGAAGGACAGAGGAAGGTGTGGAGGTCGAGACGCCTGCGCTGTTGGTCCCCGAGCCAACGAATCCGCACGATCACAACGCTGTGGCTGTCCAGATATTCGGACATACAGTTGGCTATCTCTCGCGCCCAAACGCGGCTCGCTACCGCGCGGCACACGGTCTGATACCTGCCAGTTGCACCGCTCTGATAGTAGGTGGATGGGACAGGGGACCAGAAGACCAAGGCCATTTTGGCGTAAAGCTCGACATTGACGACGTGGTCTGATGGAGGCCAATCAGGTCAGAACCTCCCGGCGTCGGGAGGTTTCGATGCTCCTGTCCTTTCAATCCTTGGAATCGTTCGAACAACCGCCGGCGGTTTTTGACGACGCGCGGTCAGCCTGAAATGAAGAAGGCGGCGCCAGTGCAGGCGCCGCCTTCCTATCAATCCTGTTGAACTCGGGAGCCGCTCAATGCGGCGCTTGAAGCGCCTTCATTTCTTCGGATGGAGAAGGTCGTGGGCCATAAGGCCTTCACAGTCTCCGTTATTCGCACCTTCCCATGCGGCCGCCGGCTCCGGGTTTGTCCACCCGAGGCTCTCCTCGTCATCTGATGTATCGAGCTCGCAGTCGACGGGGTATCCGCAAAAGCCGCCTCCGATAGACGGCTCATCATCGCCGGTGTCCTCGTCATCGCCGGTGTCCTCCAGATCGGGATCATCGTCGAGTTCGTCTAGGATCAATATCCCAAGCTCGACGAATTCTTCGAGCATGGCGCGGGTGGCTTTTGTGGCAGTGAACGCTGGCTTGCTGCTGGCCAAAGCGAAACCGACTGCGATGAGATGGTTCACCATTTGATGAACGGATGGCCGGGCGGTCTCGAGGTTTTTCAGTATCCGGGCAGCGCTGCGGGATGTGGTAGCATTGCGCTCAGCTTTAGGCATCGGGTGATCTCCGTGCTTGGGGTTAGGGTCGGAAAAGAGGTTGCCGCCTCTTGTCCGGCCCGCTATTTTGCGTCATCATAAAATCATGGCGAAAGATTTTATGCAATCACAAAACAAACGCGGCCGCCCGGCCACCGGAACCAATACTTCCATCGGCGTCAGGATGCCGGACGCGGAGATTGCGGCCATTGACGCTTGGCGGGCGAAGCAACCCGAGCCACCGTCTCGTCCCGAAGCCATACGCCAGCTCGTTAGAAAAGCCCTGAAAGGCAAGGCATAGGCCGGCCACGGTCGTTATGCGGCGAGTGCTTGCTGCAGCATCTTGAGATCTAGCCGCATTCTGCTGATCTCGTCCTTAACCGCCGTGATCGCCTCAACCTGGCTTTGGGTAGCGAGCTGCATCGCCTTGGTGATCTGATCCGCTATCGACTGTTGCGATGAAATGCTCTCGCCCAGCGCCGCCAGGCTCTGTGTGACGTAGGACTCGACCGATGAAAAGCCAGCCGTCGAGCCGTAGTTCGTCCTTGCGATCGACAGGTAATTCGACGCCGCGCCGGTCAGGTTGCTGGTCTGGGTGAGGTCGCCGCCCTGCACCTTGGCGAGCAGGTCATTGAACTGCTGCTGGGCAAGGGACTGTTTCCCGAGAGGCGATAGGCTCGACACGTCCGAGAGTTGCTGGCCGCTCAGGAAGTTCGTGATCGTCGAGAGAGAGCTTGCGACGTTCGCATAACCGCCGAGGCTGTACCCCGCGCTCGCTTCATCGAGCTGCTTCTGCCGCGCCGCTTCGAGCTTCGACAGGAGATCGGTCGAAAGCCCGAGGTCGGTCGCCTGCTTCTTCAGCGCATCAAAGCTGTCATTGATCGACTGGAGCGCCGTGACGAGCGGATCGGCCGCCACCGCCGTCGATTGAAGGATGTTCTGGACCAGCGTCAGGTTCGAGATGATCTCTTCCGCCGTGCCGCCCTTGTCGAGCACCTTCTGGATATCGGCATTGGTGACGCCGGTTACCTGCTTCGCAAGCTGCTGGACCATCCAGTCGATGGCTTGCTGCGCGCCTTCCTCCGTGTTCGCAAAGGTCTTGCGCGAGCCGAGATTGTTCCAGAACGTCGCGCCGTCGCCCACACCGACCACGATGCCGTCACGCGAGCCGACCTTGGTAAAGGCCGAGTTCGGGCCCGTGCCGCCGGTCAGCGCGAGCAATTGCTTTTCGATGGCGAGGAACGAACTGGCGAGGTTCTGCGACGCGCTGTTGTTCGTGTCGCTCGTCTCGTCCGCCCGGCCATGCTCGACCGATCCGATGGTTCCCTTCGTCAGGTCGATGCCGGTATTCGCGAACATGTCGGAGGGCTGGCTGTTGCCGAACAGGCCGCCTAGCGCATTGCCCAGGAATGAGCCGATCAGAGTTCCGACAACTGGGATCGGAATGAAAGACCCTGCAATTGCTCCGATGGTGCCGCCGATGTTTGCGCCGATGCCGCGATCACCGAAGAGCGCGTTGGCGCCGAGATTACCGAGCAGGCCGCCCGCCATGCCACCCAGTGACGACAGGTTGAGGCCAGCGTTGCCGAATGTCGCACCAAGATCAGCACCCCCGAGCCAGTTCCCGGCTGAGGCGAACAGGTCACCGACCCCCGTGGAGCCGTTGAGCCAGGTCGAGGCGCTAAAAAGATTGCCGATCGAGCCGAGCAGGCTGCCCCCACCGCTCAATGAACCGAGACTGCTTGCAGCACTTCCTCCCGCGCTCACGATCCCGAGAAGCGAGGAATTGCTTCCCACGATCTGCGTGACAATCGGCAGGATCAGCGTGTTCTCAAGGAACGTCGCCGCGAGCTTCACCAGAAGACGTTTCGCGCCCGCAAGCGCCGCGTCCCACATGTCCTCCCACATCGACTTGCCGGAGTTCCCCACCCCGGTCAGGCCGTCGACCAGATAGCTCGTGATATCGTCGCTATAGGTCTTCGCGAGCGAGGTCACATCGTTCCAGTAGCGGGTCTGGTCTTCGATCGCCTTCTGCTTGTCGAACTCGGCCATGTGCTTGTTCACCTCACCAAGCTGGCCGTTGTATTTCTCCATCAATTCGTTGCGGTGCTGCTGGCGCTCGGCTGCGAGTTCCTCTTCGTGCTTCACCTGCGGATCGAGGATCTGCGCAATCCGAAGGGCTTCGAGGTCGTTCGCCGTCTTCAGCTTCTCGTTGTTGAGGTCCTTGGCCGAGGCTTCGGCGCGTTCGCCCGCTTCGACCTTTTTCAGCGCCGCGTAATAGGCCTCATATGCCGTTTTGCCGAGGCCGACCGTGGCGAGTGCCGCCTTCATCTTCAGCTCGGCTTCGTGACCCGCCGCCGCGGACTCGCCGTAAGCGTCAGCGATGAGGCCCTGCATCTTCGCTTGCAGTTCCATCGAGGCGATACTCTTCTCCGCCTGCTTCCGTTCGCTTTCGAGCGCCTTGGAGGCCTTGTCGTACGAGCCTGTCAGCTTGCTGATGACCTCGTTCTGGGTCACCAGGCGCTCTGCCAGCGCCCGAGCCTGATCTCCGGTTCCGGCGAAATTGCCGCGCAGGATTTCCTGCGTCTTGGCCGTGACTTCGTATTCGTGTCGGGAGCGACCCAGCGCGTCGATCAGGTTGTCGTTATCCGCGATCTGCTTGTCATAGCTCGATCCGAGGCCGGTGAGGCGTTCGCGGAGTTTGCTCACTGAGTTCGATGCATCGTCATAGGCGGCGCCGGCCTCATTGATCTTCTCCTGCAATTGCGCGATGCCGGCGGCCTCATTGGCTGCCCGCGTCCGGTAATAGGCGCCGGCACGGTCTGCGCTCGCGCCGCTCGCCCGGTCCCGAATTTCCGCCGCTGCGGCTTGATCGAGGATCGCCTGTGCAAGTCGAAGTTCTTCCCTCGCCGCCGCCTGGGTCGCTTCAGCGGATCGCAGACGCTCCTCCGTCGCCTTCCGTGAGAGTTCGATTTCGCGGCTGGTCTGATCGGCAAGGGCGCCGGTGGCCTTCTGGAGCGCATCCATCGACTTCGTGGCGGACTCAGCTCCTTTGTCCGTATCCACAAGCGAGGTGTAGAGAGCCCCCAGGACCGCGCCCGCAGCGCCGATGACGGCGCCCCACGGCCCGAACATCGAGATCAGCTGGGTTCCCTGCTGGATGAACGGACGCAGGACGCCCTGCCCCGATGCAACCTGAACGGCGAAGTCGCCGATCTGATAGCCCGCCTGCTGCGCTATGGCGCCCATGTTGCGGGTGGTGCCGCCGGCCTTTGTCGTGGCTCCATCGAGGGCGGCGAGACCGGTAATCGTGCGCTGATAATTCGCGGTGACCTTGGCCGAGACTGTGGCGGCCCGCTCCTGCGAGATGTTTCCATCTTCGACGGCACGCTGCACTATAGCCAGCTGGCGTTCGTAGAGTTGCTGGGCTCGAACGGCCTTGTCGACCGAGGCCTCGAGCTTGTCGATGGTGCGCGACGAGGTGATCTGTCGCTGCTCAATCTGAGCCGTGGTGTCGACCACCTTCTGGCCGGATACCACCATCTTCTCGTTTGCCTGAGCGACGCCATCCGCCGCGCGCTGATAGTCGCTCGACTCGAGCCCCATCTGCGTCACGACGCGGCGAATGACGTCTGCCATTAGGCTTTACCTCCGGGGAGCGAAACCACCTTGCCGCGTTTCTGTGCGGTGGCTTCGAGATATTGAACGCGCTGAACCAGGGCAATGTGAGCGGCGGTCAATTCAGCAAACGCCGCTGCGAGCGCGGTGATTACCTCCGTCGCTTTGGCCTGGTTGGTCTCGACCACCTTCTGGATTTTTAGCCAGTTCTCTGCGTCATCGGCCATTGACGTCCTCCTATGCCGAGATCTGCTGCAATTTGATCGCATCGCTATTTGCCACACCGCCGCCGACGCGCTTGAAGGCGTCGAAGAGGACGTTCGGCTTGCTCGTGTAGGGATCGCGGACAAGGCGGAGGCCGAGCCGGTCGACGATGACGTACGCCTTTTGCCAGTCTGCGAACGCGACGGGAAATGTCCCTGCCGCAATCGTCGGCATGTTCTCATCAAACTCCACCGGCCTTCCGAGCAACGTCGGCAGCACGCCTGCCGTCGAACTGGACCGCCAGATGTAATCGCCATAGCCGTCTTTGAGCTTGTCGAGCGCATTAGCCGTCGCGGAGGCCATCAGCCAGGTAGCGTTCGCCCGGTGCGGCGCGCGGAGCGTCCAATAGAGATCGCGCAACCCGTCTGCGGTGATCGCCGTGGCGGAGCCGCTGTTGACGAATTGCAGCGCGTTTCCGGGCCGGCTGGCCATGTCGCCGAGGGCGCTTTTTGCGAGGGTCATGAAACCCTGCGGTTCGAGCGGCGTGTCGCCGTTCACGAAACTTTCGCCCTCGACACGGGCGAACTTGTCGGAGAGTTTTCCTTCGATCCACGCGCCGACGTTGACGGACGAGGTGTCGAGCAGTTTCTGGGTGACCGGCTGCTGTCCCCAGATTTCGCAGAGCGGTACGCGGAACATGCCGAGCTGAGGCGTCGCCGTCGCGCCGCGTTCCTGCCTTTCGCCGACCCATTGAGCGCCGGACTCATCATTGTCGATCGGCTCCTCCCAGACGTCCCCGGCCTCAAGCGAAATGGTGCGAGACAGACGGCGAATGGGCGACTGGTCGTAGATGCGTTTCGTCATCGTCGACGACATTTGCGGCAAGACGAAGTAGCCGGCAGCGGGATCGAAGTCAGTCGCCAGCGCCTTGAATTCCGTTTCGTCGCCCGATTTGATGAAAGCGCCGAGGGCCTTATGTTCCGCTGCGAGATCGCCCGCCTTGGTGTCGAGATCGCCGCCACCACCGGGACGCGCCGGGCGGTTGAATTTCTTCTCCAGCTCGTCCTGTCGCTTCAGAAGCGCGGCCAAGCTGCCCTCCATTTTCGCGGCGAGATCGTCGATCAATTCGACGACGTCCGGCTCGTCTTCGCCACGATCTTTCGTTTCGATTTTCCGGTTCATGATTTTTGTCCTTTGTTGAAGTTTTCGATGTGGCGGCGGAGCGCGTCCGCAAGACGGGATTTCGTGTCGGTGTCGTCTTCGACGTTCAGGGCGGACCAGTCGACGTTGGCGAGAAGGGCCCGAGCGAGCTTTCCATTCATGCCAGGCATGTGCATGAGGTGGCTCTTCACGTCGGCGCGCGTGATGGTGGTCTGTGTCTTCACCGCGCTGATCCGGGCACTATCGAGCATCGGGAAAGTGACAAGCGAGATTTCGACGAGGTCGAGCTGATCGAGAAAGCGCCCGCGTCCGCCGGCCGGACGGCTCTTGATCGTTCGGTAGCCGATGCTGAGGCCGTTCAGTGCGCCTGCCTTGGCAAGGGCGAAGGCTTCCTGACCGCGCGAAGTCTCGAGGACGATGCGACCGGAGACCTTCAAGCCGCGTCGATCTTCGACGGCGGAATTCCAAGACCCTATCGGCTCGTCTGGTCGGTGCTGCCAGAGCATCGGGATTTGCCGCCCCGCCGCCTTGGTCGTGGCCAGCGACGCAGCGAAGGCGCCCGCTTGAACGGTATCGCCGCCATGATCCTTCGTGCCGAACTCGGATGCGTAGCCGACGATTTCGCCGCGGTCACCAGCGAGCTTGAATTCGAGGGGAGCGAGAAAGTCAGCCATGACGGCGGGCCTCCTTCACTTCGGCGGCGGCGTTCTTGATTTCCTCGAGCACGTGAAGCGCGTCATAGGTCCGGCCGCAGAGGATCAACTCAGACGCTTTGCCGATGAGCTCAATGAGATCTTCGGCCATTTTGCCGTTGATCAAGGCTTGTCGCGTTGCGAACTCAGCCAGGCGGCGCGCCTGGTCATGGTCTGCGTTCGCGATCAAGCGAGAGTATTCGAGTGGGAGAGCTGTCATGCGCGCGGCCTCATGCAAACGAGATCGACGGCCACCGAAGGCCGCTTGTGATCCCGCGCTGATGAAAGCCACCTTGCGCTGGGGAGTGTCGAACAGCGGATGAAGCCACCTCGCAATGTTCGAGCGATTTTAGAATAGGTGATTTTGTTTTCATGTGCAAATCCTCAGTTGTTCCGGGTGCGGAGCGCGAGTTGACCCCAATCGTTCTGTCAGCGTGACCACCTGGTAGACTACATGTGTACCTCTGGTGAGACCGTGAAACGCTCGCACGGTCCCTCTGGTGAAACCGTAGGGGCATATTTCTTCGGCCCCTTGTCTCACTACGAGGACCGTACGGTCTCATTACGAGGACCGTTCGGTCCCTCTGGTGAGACCGTCTTTTGTTTTTTCCAGCGCGTGAAATCCTTGGTCGCCAGCTCGCCGGTGACGTCATCGGCGAACTCAGTTAGGCGCCATTCGGTCGCGACTCGTACCTTCACGCTGAAGGCACCTTTACGCGTTTGAGCGATGAAGCCATGGTCTTGCAGTCGCTCGAATGCGCGGGCCGCAGTTGCCTTGCTGACGTTCAGCCGCTCTGCCATTTCCCTGATTGAGAAGCTGATGCGTCCGTTATTCGAGCCAGGCCCGCCATAGCGACGCGAAATCTCGATGTACGCGCATCGTGCGACGGGATCGAGATCCCGCCATGCGTCAGTGTCGAGAAACCACCGATGCAGTTGGACGAACTTTCCGCCTTCACCGGAGCGACCTGTGGCGTTGTGGCGTCGAGCCATTGGCGATGCCTACCGTCACGCGCCGTCACGCTCCGCGATGCGGGCTTTCTGCCATGCAGAGATCTCCGATCCCAGCCACGCAATCGCTCGGCCGCCGTTTATCTTCACCGGGCGGGGAAATCGCGGCGGCGTCTCAGCCATCAGAACGTAGATCGTTGAGCGACCGAGACCGGTTGCCCGTTTGACGTCTTCGAGCCTCAGAAAAGTATCGACCATCGTATCATCTCCATCGACGATCCAGCCGGATATAGCTGGACGGTATGAAGATGCGAAAATGTTCTGATGCAGTCTGTTCCGATTTCAAACCTGAACAGTCAAGGTACCGCGCGGGAGTATCGCGAGGACGTCATCGGGAAGACGAACCGAGACGCCGCGGGGGATGATCGGTTGACCGCGGTGCTTCGGCTTCGTCCTCTCTGCGAGCTCGCGAAAGTCCTCCGCAAAGCCCAGGAATTGCGGCAAATCTTCCGGGCAACAAGGAAAAGGAGCACCGTCCTCGCCGCCATCGTCGAAATAGATGTATGCGGCCCATAGCGCGGCGACCGGACGATAGGTCTTAACGACGTCCTCGTTTATGTGCTTCGAATTGCTATTTTTCGCCCCGTAAATCGCGGTCCTGACGGCCTCTGTCGCTTTGCCGACAGGCGCTTTCGCTGAAGGGTCCAATATCACTTCCTTCATGGCATCGTAGACGATCCTGCCGGCGCCCATGCCACGCGGCGACCGCTTCGCCCACTCGCCGGCAATTTCGTCCGGGGACGCAGCCGCTCGGGCCAGCGACACAAGAGCGGTGATAGGACCGCGCGACATAGTAGACGGGAGCCGCGACAAAACATCTTCGACGGCTAACGTTGAAAAGTACCTTTTCCGCCATTCGCCGTCGGTCGGCCATAGCATCCATGCACCGACGATTCCGAGGTTCTTTTCCGACGCCAGGTTGCTCGCGTCGAGCGGCAAGATCGGTGCGGTCATGATGCCTCCGCCGCGTTGATCGGAACCACGTTCCCCGACTTGTTGCGTGACGGCGAGCAACAATACGCTGCCCAGGCTTCCATGAGACGACGGCGCTTTTCGAAGAGATCGCCGCGCCGGTATGCCGCCTCCACCTTGTCGCCGACAACGTGCGCCAGCGCCGCCTCGCAAACCTCGTTCGCAAAGCCTGTCTGCTCGGCCGCCCAATCCCTAAAAGAGCTTCTGAACCCGTGGACGGTACTGTCGGTGCGTCCGAGGCTGGCCAACACCTTCGTCATCGCCATGTTCGACAACGGACGCCCCTCCTTCGCGCCCGGAAAGAGATGATCGCCGTCACGCTGAATTCCTTCGATGATGGCTATAGCGCGCGCACACAGTGGAACGCGGTGTTCCCGCCCGGCCTTCATACGAGCGCCCGGGATCGTCCAGACTTTCGCGCCGAAATCGATCTCGCCAACCTTCGCACCGATCACCTCACCCGTGCGGGCGGCGGTCAGGATCGTGAACTCGAGCGCCCTCCGACTCACGCCGGCGTGATTCGCGAGATCGAGCATGAAGCCGGGGATCTCCGCATAGGGCAGCGCCGGATGGTGGCGCACGCGGGCGACTTTCGAACGGGCCGGTAAGAGCTTGTCGAGATGGCCGCGCCATCGGGCGGGGTTCTCGCCCCGTCGGTGACCGCGCGCGGTGGCCCAGTCGAGAACCGCTTCGACCCGCCCGCGGACGCGGCCCGCAGTCTCCGGCTTTTGTCGCCAGATAACCTCCAGCGCCTTCAGAACATCGCCGACCGCCACTTCTCCAACATCGAGGTCGCCGAAGATCGGAAAGGCGTAGTGCTCAAGCGTCGCCGTCCACTGGCTTGCATGTTTTGCGTTCCGCCATCCCGCTTGGTGCGCTTCGATGTAGGCTTTAGCGGCTTGCCGGAATGTCATCGACCGGGCGGCCTCGGCGCTTGCAGCGCGTCTGAGGCGGTTGCGCTGCTCGATCGGGTCCAAGCCCTCGTGAAGCGCTCGACGGCACTCCAGAGCCTTCTCTCGCGCTTCTGCGAGGCTCACAGTACCGACCGGGCCGAGGCCCATCTCTCGCGCCTTGCCGTCGCGGGTGAAGCGAAAGAGCCAAGACCGCGTGCCCGTGGGGCTCACCTGCAAGTATAGTCCGCCGCCATCGGCAAACCTGCCTGGCCTTGTCAGCGACTTGACCTGCAATGCTGTCAATTTGTTGAGAGTGCGCAGCGTCCGATTCCTTCCGCCATACTCACTGACCC
This sequence comes from Parvibaculum sp., assembly GCF_039680535.1. Lineage (GTDB taxonomy): Bacteria > Pseudomonadota > Alphaproteobacteria > Parvibaculales > Parvibaculaceae > Parvibaculum. The sequence goes on from NZ_JBDKSS010000014.1 coordinate 10,489, forward strand.
ACAAGCCGACCCCCAAATCAGAGCCGGAAAGTAGCGGAAGTCAGAAGACAGCGGCGGATAGTGAAAGTCCAGAAAAACCTTGTGCCCCAGTGCTTTTGTGGACGTTAGCAAACATTGGTGGACTGACAAAAAACGCCCACCCCTTCCGCCACTAAATGTGCAGAACGCGCTTCGCCCCATTTTATTAGTCGCTGGCTTCGATTTGATAAGCCCTGAGCGTGGAATAATGCGATTTGCCGCTTAGCCTGTGTAAGGCGGTCACGTTTGGGAGTGATCCGGCAAGGTCTTCGGCCATTTCCGGCGGCGCCCAGTTGTCCTTCTGCCCGTGCCACAAGGCGACTGGATGGCGAATTTCCTTCAAGACCCGAGACCAGTCGGACACATATCCGGAAATTTCACGACGGTAATTGCTTGTATCCGCAGCCAGGCAATCGTTGAGGATGCATGCCATTGTTTGGCGAAATCCCGGCTCGTCGCGCAAGCCCCGATCCTCGCCTTGCGCCGACGCAAAAAGCGCATTGCAAAGAAGCGTCGGAGCAATCTGCGACGCAAGTGCCTGAGCGCCCGTTAGCGCGGCAAAGAGCTTCGGATGTTCCGCCGCCAAACCAAAGACTGCTTTGCCAGCCATCCTGTTCAGGTAATCTTTGCCTGATAGTGGTGCGGCGGCCGATACAAGATCGATAGTCATCGATATCTCGGGCAACCGGCTCGCCACTTCGAGCGCAACATAAGCGCCGAGCGAAAAGCCGACCACCTTTATTGATCTGTCCGGGTATCGCGCGCGTATATCGGAAGCCAGCCGGTCGAAATGATCGGAAAGGCTAACGCCTCGGTTCAATGCTCGCCGATCGGGAGCATACCATCGATCCTTTGCAGTCCCGTCAAACAGCTGCAATTCGCGCGGCGAGCCAGGAAGCCCATGGAAATAGACTATGTTTTCGCGTTCGGACATCAGTAAGCCGTATCACGGAAACGGTGATTGGTCGCCACTCATGACATTCCACTGTCGCCGATCGCTCAGCCTTTGAGCGACTGCCCCAAGCGATCCATAAGCCCGGCTGTGCCCTCTTCGCGCGCGCCCGCGTCGTCATAGCCGTCGAGGAAAGCGCCCTGCTCCGTGATCTTCAGCGTGGTGCGGCTGTCATTGACGCGCTTGAACTGAACGGTTGCGAGCGACACTGAAATCTTCTTGTCGTCGAGATGCATTTCGTAGGTGTAGACGATGCGCTCCATCGGAATGATGTCGAGGTAGATCGCATCGAAGGTCGAGACCACGCCGCCTTGCCAGCGGCCGCTCGCCCGCTCGGTGCCACCGACGCGAAAATCCATGTGCCGTTCGAGAGATTCCCACTGGCTCGCATCGCCGCCGAACCACTGGGTCTTGCCGGCGTCGGTCGAGAATGCCTCGAAGACGCGGTGGATCGGCGCGTCATAGGTACGTTCCAGATGAAACATGGAATGCACGACGGAGCGCGCCGGTTCAACCTTTCCGTCCATTCGTGCGATTTCCGCGTCGAGCCGATCGAGCGTCTGCTCCCAGCCGACGGGGGCGCCTTCGATCATCGGCGCGGCATTCGGATCGAGCACCGTGTAGCTCTGCACCACTTCCACGCGTGTGCCGCCAATGGCCTCGGCAAAAGTCACTTCCGTTCGTGCGCGGAAGAAGCGATGGCCACTCGGGTCTTCGGCATGAAGCTCCAGCACGAGCCGGTCGACCGGCGAGATTTCCGTGAAGGTTCCGCGCGTCCAGTAATCCGTCCCGTCCGGTCCGCGCATGCAGACTTCGAACGGGCCGCCGACATGCATCTGAACTCTTGCATGCGGGATGGTGAAGCCTGACGGTGCGAACCAGCGCTTCACATGATCGGTGGAACTCCACGCCTTGAATACCGTTTCGCGCAAGGCGGGAAAGGTGCGTGCGATCCGAACGGGTGACGGGCTCATTTTTCCTCTCCTTCGGTCTTCAATGTTTCGAGATACCGGCCCAGCCGGTCGAGGCGATGCCCCCACTCGATCCGTCGTTGATTGATCCATTGCTCCGCCGCGCTGAGCGCTTCCGGATTGATCTCACAGGTGCGGACGCGACCGGCCTTCCGCGACTGCACGAGGCCCGACGCTTCGAGCACCGCGAGGTGCTGCATGACCGCGGGCAGCGACATGTCCAGCGGGCGCGCGAGTTCGCTGACCGAGACTGGACCGCGCGCCATGCGCTCGACCATCGCCCTCCGCGTCGGGTCTGCGAGCGCCTGGAACGCCTTATCGAGTTGGGCCTGTTGGTTAAGCATATGCTTTAGTATCGCGACGGCGATAGTTAAGCAAGCGCTTTATTATTAAAATGGGAGTTTGGGAGCCCTACGCCGCCCCGACCTTGAAGGTCGCGCTGGCGCGGGCGACGATCTCGCCCTGCTCGTTGCGCAATTCGGCCTCGGCAAAGGCAATCGATTTGCCGCGATGGCGCACCCAGCCTTCGCCTATCAGCGTGCCCTTGTCGGCGCGTCCGATGAAGCTGGTCTTGAGTTCAAGCGTGACCTGAGGCGTTCCCGGCTCGCGGTGGGTGAGCCGCACGGCATGGCCGCAAAGGCCGTCGAGCATCGCGGCGAGGAAGCCGCCATAGATGCGCCCGCCCCGGTTGAGGAAATTGTCGCCCGCATAATACGAGGCGCGGATATAGCCGCGCTCGGGATCCATCGCCAGCACCTTCTTGCCGAGCGAAACGGCAGCCGGTGACTCCCAATCGGGATCGAGCGCCTTTTCGGGGGAATAATCGGTCACTTCGTCCGCCCTCTGATGACTATGGCCGCGCCTACTTGAAGGGCGGCACGAAGGTCTTCTTGAACTGCACCTTGCAGGCCGCAAATTCTTCCGACATGAAGTCCGCGCCCTTGCCCTGACAGGCATGGTTTGCCCGCGAGTCCGCCACGCGCAAATTGGTGCATTGCTTCATGTCAGGGTCGGCGAGAAGAATGCACACCATCGGAATGTAGCGTTCTTCGCAAGGCAGCTCGCGGATATATTTCTGCTGCTCCGGCGAGCGCTTGTCCCACCATGTCTGGGTGAAACCGGGGGCCATGGGGCGCTGCTTGCTCTCCATGCAATCGGGCGCCTTGTCGGCATGAGCCTGTTGCGGCAGCGCGGTCCATGCGACCAGCGCCAGCGCCACGACGAAAAAACCCTGGACGAATGCCCTCACGTCACCACCCTCCCCGAAATAGTAACTCCCCCTTACGACATTAGCCGCATTGTCCCGGAAGACAAAGCGGAACCGGCCCCGCGATGGGGGCCGGTTTGTCTTGTCGTCGGTGCGGCTGGATCAGGCAGACGCCGCCGCGCTGGGGCGCGCCTTCATGCGCTCGAACCATGCGAGCACATTCTTGTTCGCCGGGTTGAGCGGCTGGCCCACGGCCGTGCCGAATTCGAGGAAGCCGAAGAGCAAGATGTCGGCGAGCGTCAGGCGCTTGCCGGCGATGAACTCCTGGCCCGCCAGCAGACCGTCGAGCCAGTTCAGCCCATCCTGAGCGATGGCCTTGAGGCCGGCTGCCGCTTCGGGAAGGCAGCGCATGCGCTCCTTGAAGAGGCCTAGGCCTTCGGAATAGCGGAAGCCCATGGTCAGCGGCTCGCAGATCTTCAGATCGACGCGGCGCGTCCACATGCGGGTCTCGGCGCGCTCCTCGGGGGTCGAGCCGACCAGCGGGTTGGCCGGGAACTTCTCGTCGAGATATTCGCAGATGGCCGTGATCTCGGCGAGGATGAGGCCGTTGTCGAGTTCGAGCGCCGGAAGCTGGCCCGACGGGTTCTTCGACAGATAGGGCTCGCGGCGATTGTCGCCCTTCATGAGGTCGATCTCCTCGAAGGGAATCTCGATGCCCTTTTCCTTCATGAACATGCGGACCACGCGCGGGTTCGGGCCGATTGAATTGTAGAGTTTCATGGTGTCCTCCCTGTCTGATGTCGGTCTTGATGCCGATCCTGAATCCTTAGCTGATCGTCTCTGCACATGCCAGCATCCAGCGCGTCAATGCCGGACTGAAACGGGAATTGGCACTTGCGCCGATGAACGGCTCCCCCGAAACTCGGCGGCCTTTTGGGGCGAGAGGGAACCGCGAAGAGTTCCGCCGGGAGTGAGAATGAACGACAGGCGCAGAGGTCCGGCAACGGGCTGGTTCGGCATCTATTACGGTTGGTATGTCGTCGGCGCCACCATGCTGGTGATGACGGTCGCCTCCGGCCTCGGTTTCTACAACCTCTCCGTCTATTTGAAGGCGTTTGTGGGCCATGACGGGTTTTCCGTCTCGGCCGCCTCCGGCGCCACCGCGTGTTTCTTCATCGCCTCCGGGGTTGCTGGCCTCGGCGTCGGCGCGCTGATCGAAAAATACGATGTCCGCATCACGCTCACCGCGGGGGCCATCATTTGCAGCGTGGCGATGTTCGCCGCCGCGCATGTGACCGCGCTCTGGCAGCTATACGGGTTCTATATTCTGTTTGGCGTCGGCTATTCCGCCTGCGGGCTCATTCCGGGTACGACGCTTGTCGCCCGCTGGTTTGCGCGCCGCCGCTCGCAGGCGCTCTCCATCGCCTCCACAGGCTTGTCGCTTGGCGGCATCCTGCTGACGCCGCTTTCCGCGCGTCTGATCGCGCATGTGGGCTTCGCGGGCGCGGCCCCCTGGCTCGCTCTTGTCTTCATGCTCGGCATCGTTCCCGTCGCATGGATCGCGATCAGGCCGAGCCCGCTCGACTATGGCGTCGGGCCGGACGGCGATCCGCTTCATCGCGATGAAACCGGAGCTCTGCTGCCTGCCGACGGCGTCGCCTTTCACGACGCGATCGGAAGCCGCTTCTTCGTCCTCACCACGCTGGCCTTCATCTTTGCGATGATGGCGCAGGTGGGGTCGATTGCGCATCAGTTCAGCCTCGTTGCCGGACGCACGGCGAGCGACGAGATGGCGGGGCTTGCCGTCGCGGTTCTGGCGAGCGCGAGCATCGTCGGACGACTGATCGGCGGCTGGGCGCTCGCCTATATATCCTCCCGGGGCTTCGTCCTCGCGCTTCTGGTGGCCCAGGGCATCGCCCTCGTCCTCTTCGCCTTTGCGCAAGGCATGGGGCTCATCTTCGTTGCCGGACTCTTCGGCTGCACGGTCGGCAATCTCTTGATGATGCAGCCGCTGATCCTTGCGGAAGCTTTCGGGTTGCGCGCCTATGGGCGCATCTTTTCCTTCAACCAGCTTTTCATGGTCACGGGTGTCGCCAGCGGTCCCGCCGTGATGGGGCTGCTCTTTCAACGCTCCGGCAGTTATGAGGATTCCTTCCTGACGATGGCGGTCGCCTCCGTACTCGCCATCGGCCTCATCATGGCGGCAGGGCCGGTCAAGGCCTAGCGACACATCACAACCCGGCACGAGGTCAAATGAACGATCCGCAGAAGCGATTTGGTCCAGGTGTCGTCCTCGACAATCCGGCCTTCATTCACGACACCGCCCTCGTCTACGGCCATGTGCATATCGCCGAGGGCGCGTCGCTCTGGCCCCATGTCGTCATCCGCAGCGAGATGCATGAGGTCCGCATCGGGCCGCGCACCAATATCCAGGATTTCGTGATGATCCATGTCGGCAACACGACGCCGACGATCATCGGCGCCAATTGCTCGATCACCCATCACTGCACGATCCACGGCGCGGAGATTGGCGACAATTGCCTCATCGGCATCAATGCGACGCTGATGGATGGCGCGAAGATCGGCGCGAATTCCATCGTGGCGGGCCATTCCATCGTGACCGAGGGAGCCGTCATCCCGGAGAACTCCATCGTTGCCGGTTCGCCCGCCAGGGTCATCAAGACCCGGGACAATCGCGTGGCCAACATCATGAACGCGGCTTTCTACTTCGAGAATGCCAGGGCCTATGCCAAGGGCGACCATCGGATCACCGATCGCGATGAGTTCCGGCAGGCCATGGCGGCCGAGCTCAAGGCCCTCACAAGCGGAAATTAGGGTGTGCGACGATTTTGCTTGTTCGACGCTGGGGAATGATTAATTAAGCGCCCGTGAGCCGCTCTTCTCGCGCGGTTTTGCGTTCCCTCGGAGTGCCAGGATGAGTACGCCGCCCGACCGCCCCAAAGGCGGTCTTTTCTACGGCTGGTATGTCGTTGCCACAGTCTTTGTCGTGCAGACGGTTGCCTGCGGCCTGGGTTTCTACAACCTCTCGGTCTTCCTGAAGGCCTTCGTCAGCGATGGCGGGCTTTCGGTCACAGCGGTTTCCTCGGCCAATGCCGCCTTCTTCCTGTCGAACGGCATCGCCGGACTCGGCGTCGGCTGGGCGCTCGACCGCTACGATCCGCGTATCCTCATCACGATCGGCGCCGTTGTGTCCTCCGTCGCGCTTGCCTGCGCGGGGCACGTCAAAGGCCTGACGGAACTCTATCTCTTCTACATCCTGTTCGGCGCGGGCTATGCCGCCACCGCCGTCATTCCGGGCACGACGATTGTCGCGCGCTGGTTCAATCGCGAGCGATCAAAGGCGATCGCCTATGCCTCGACCGGACTTTCGCTCGGCGGCATCGTCTTCACGCCCATCTCGGTCGCGCTCATTCAGGGACTCGGCCTCGAACACGCCGCATACTGGCTCGCGTTCTTCTTCATCATCGGCACGGTGCCGGTGACGTGGTTCTTTCTCCGGGCAAGGCCGTCCGATATGGGTCTCGCGCCCGATGGCGATCCGGTGGTGGAGGAGCACGTGCATGGTGGCGCGATGTCCGATGGCGTCGGCTTCGCGCATGCCGTCCGCAGCCGCTTCTTCATCCTCTTCACGCTGTCCTACGTCTTTTCGATGATGGCTCAGGTCGGCGCGCTCGCGCATCAATTCCGTCTCGTCGCGACGCGGACCGACAATGACCATGTCGCGGCGCTGGCCGTTTCGCTGATGGCGGCGGGCAGCATCGGCGGGCGTCTCATCGGCGGCTGGGTTCTGCCACGCATGTCGTCGAAGCATTATCTCCTCGGCGTGATGATCCTCCAGACGCTGGCCTATGCGATCTTCGCAATTTCCTATGCATCCATGCCGCTGGTCGCCGTCTCGATCATCTTCGGCATGACGGTTGGAAACCTGCAGATGATGCTGCCCTTGATGATGGCCGAGGCCTTCGGCCTCAGGGCTTACGCGCGCATCCTCTCGCTCGCGCAGATGATCGTCACCTGCGCCAATGCATTCGGCCCGATGCTTGTCGGTCTGCTATATGAGCGCGGCGGCTACGCCATGTCCTTCAGCGCTCTCGCGGGCGTGTCGCTGATCGGCCTTGGATGCATGGTTGTCGCCGGACCGGTACGCGCGGAACTTGCCCGCTAGCCGCCGCTCTCAGCTCAATCCCTCAGATTGTACGTGAAGTCGTATTCGCTCCCTTGCGCGTTGCGGGCGTGAAGCAGCAGGTCGCCATGCGCGTGAGCGTATTCGCCCGTACCGCCGGTGATGGAGAGCATGGAGTCACCAGCATCGAGGAACGGGCCTTCGGCCGTGATCTGCCCCTTGGCGAGAGTAAGCGTCCAGTTGCATTCCCACGCCTTGCCCGCGACGGTTCGCACGCAATAGCCGTTATCCGTGCCGACCTTTTCCTTGTTCTCCTTGTCGAACACCTCATTCGCAAAGGTGAGAATGTCACCAGTGCTGTCGCCCTTCGCTCCAAGATCGAGCGTTGCGTCAGTCGTCGCGCGCTCGACGACGACAATTTTTTTCTCGCCGCCCTCCGATGCATGGCTGGGGGCGATTGAGAGAAACGCTGCAACAAACGCAACCGACACTGGAACGAGAAGGCCAGACTTTGCGATAGCAGGCATGATCGTCTCCGGGGTTGAACGCGGCTTTACCGCCGCCTGGAGATGCTAGCTCATCGCTGCCGCGATCCCAATTCCGGGCTCGCAGCGGGCAGTCTTCGACGCAGGCATCCCCTGAGAGGCGTCTCGCTGCCTCTGGATATGGACGAAAAAACAATGGCTTGCGGCATTTCTCTCGCAAAGCCACTTACACTTTCCGGGATCGCGCTCTAAACTGCGGCAACCTCCCCTCGACCAGCGGATTTCCCATGAAGTTGCCTTCGAATTTCTACAAGCCTCTCGCTATCGGCGCGCCGGAACCCTATCGCGAACTGCCCGTCGCGCTGGAGCGCATGATCCACTTCTTCCCCGGCCATAACGAGAAGGTGCGCGCGCGCATCGGCGAGATGATCCCGCAGGTCGACGTGCTGCTCGGCAATCTCGAAGACGCGGTGCCTGCGGACGCCAAGGAAGCGGCCCGCCGCGGCTTCATCGAAGTAGCGAAGGCGCATGACTTCGGCCAGACAGGCCTCTGGACGCGTATCAATCCGCTTAACAGCCCATGGGTGCTCGACGACATTACCGAGATCGTCGCCGAAGTCGGCAACAAGCTCGACGTCATCATGCTGCCCAAGGTCGAAGGCGCCTGGGACATTCACTATCTCGATCAGTTGCTCGCGCAGCTTGAAGCGAAACACAGTCTCAAAAAGCCCATTCTCATTCATGCCATTCTTGAGACGGCGCAGGGCGTGAAGAATGTCGAGGACATCGCTTCGGCGAGCCCGCGCATGCATGGTATGAGCCTTGGGCCTGCGGATCTCGCGGCGTCGCGCAAGATGAAGACGACGCGCGTCGGCGGCGGCCATCCCTATTACCGCGTACTCGAAGATCCGCATGCCGACGGTTCGCCCCGCGCCTCCGCGCAGCAGGATCTCTGGCATTACACCTTTGCCAAGATGGTCGACGCCTGCGTCGCGAACGGCATCAGCCCCTTCTATGGGCCCTTCGGCGACATTCAGGATCTCGATGCCTGCGAACAGCAGTTCCGTAACGCCTTCCTCATGGGCTGCGTCGGCGCTTGGTCGCTGCATCCGAACCAGATCGCCATTGCGAAGCGCGTCTTCAGCCCCGAACCGAGTGAAGTGCTTTTTGCCAGGAAGATCCTCGAAGCCATGCCGGACGGCACAGGCGTCGCGATGATCGACGGCAAGATGCAGGACGACGCGACCTGGAAACAGGCGAAGGTCATCGTCGATCTGGCGAAGAAAGTGGCCGCCCGCGATCCGGAACTCGCGAAGGCTTACGGTTTCTGAGAAACCGGCTGGCGAAATTATAAAAGGCCGGGTTCCTTAAAGGGAGCCCGGCCTTTCTGCATTCAGAGAGCGTTACGACAGCGTCGCAAGAGCCGCCGGGCTGAAGGGCAGCAGCGCGTCGTAGCGCTCTTCGTGGATCTTGCGCGCCCATTCGGGATCGACGAGCAACGCGCGGCCGACGCTGACGAGGTCAAACTCCTCGCGCTCCAGGCGTGCCAGAAGATCGTCGATGCCGGTGACGGTCGAAGACTCGCCGCCAAAGGCCGCGATGAACTCGCCCGAAAGGCTGACGCTGCCGACCGTGATCGTGGGCTTGCCGGTGAGCTTCTTGGTCCAGCCGGCGAGGTTCAGATCCGAGCCTTCGAATTCCGGCTCCCAGAAGCGGCGCTGCGAGCAATGGAAGACGTCGACGCCGGCTTCCGAAAGTGGCTTCAGGAATTCGCCGAGAAGTTCCGGCGTGGGCGCAAGGCGCGCCGTGTAGTCCTGCTGCTTCCACTGCGAGAAGCGGAGGACGAGCGGATAGTCCTTGCCCACTTCGCGGCGCACAGCCTCGATGATCTCGATGGCGAAGCGTTCACGCTTCAGCATGCTGCCGCCGTATTCGTCGTCGCGCTTGTTGAGGCCTTCCCAGAAGAACTGGTCGATCAGATAGCCATGCGCGCCATGAAGCTCGATGCCGTCGAAGCCGATTTCACGCGCATCCGCGGCGGCGCGGGCGAAGGCGTCCACGACATGCTGGATGTGCTGCCTGGTCATCGGTTCGGCGACCTGCTTGGTGGGCGCGGCGAGTCCCGACGGCCCTGCGCTCGGCAATTCGGGATGCCAGACATTGCCCTTCTGATTACGCGCGGTGCCGACATGCCAGAGCTGGGGCATGATCTTGCCGCCGACGCCGTGAACCTCCTCCACGACGCGCTTCCAGCCCTGCAGAGCCTCGCCGAAGAAGTTCGGCACGCCGACATCGAGCGACGAAACGGGGTCGTTGACGGTGGTGCCTTCGGTGATGATGAGGCCCGTCTCGTTCTCGGCGCGGCGGCGGTAATAGGCGGCCACATTGGCGCCTGGAATGCCGCCCGGCGATTGCGTGCGCGTCATGGGGGCCATGACGATGCGGTTGGGAAGCTCAAGCCCATTGATCGTGAAGGGGCGAAACAGGGGCGCAACGGATCGGCTCATTCAGTTCTCCAATATCTCGCCGTGAAACCGCAGGGTTTCCGGCCAATTTCAGTTGGGTGCATATTGGGTATCCAATGCCAAAGTGCAAATGCGGATCGCGGCTCGGCGATCAAAATAAAATGAACGAGGGGACGACATGGGGGCCAACCCGGCACTGATGCGACTGGGTCTCAAGGAGACCGATCGAGTGGCGATCCTCCATGTCGACGATGTGGGCATGTGCGGCGCTTCGCTCGATGCCTTTGCGGAGCTCTGGTCGGTCCGCGCGGTGACGTGTGGCTCGGTCATGGTGCCCTGCCCCTGGTTCCGTGCCACTGCTGCATGGGCGCGCGAGCAGCGGCAAGTCGATCTCGGCGTTCACGCGACCTTGACCAGCGAGTGGAGCGGATATCGCTGGGGACCGGTCTCGACACGCGATCCGGCAAGCGGCCTCGTGGATGACGAGCTTTGCTTTCCGCGAACATCGGCAGAGGTCGCGGCCCACGCGAAAGCGGATGCCGCCGCCAATGAATTGCGGATGCAGCTTCGGCTTGCGCGCGATGCGGGGATCGAGCCCACCCATCTCGATACCCATATGGGCTCTGCGCTGAACGCGCGGCTTTATGGTGGGTTCACGGAGGCCGCGCTCGACGCAGGCGCCCTGCCCTTTGGTCTGAGGCTCAGCGCCGAACAGTGGCGCAAGAGCGGATATGACGAGGAATCGGCGGCGGTTCTGTCCGGCGCCGTCAGGAAGCTTGAGGAGCGCGGTGTGCCCATGCTCGACCGCATGCTGATGCTCTCCCTCTCTGTCGGCGAAGAGCGTTTGGACCGCACGCTTCAACTCGTGCGCCGCATCGAGCCGGGACAGATCGGCTATGCCATCTTCCATCCGGCAGTCGATACGCCGGAACTTCGCGCCATTTGTCCCGATTGGAGGTCCCGGGTCGCCGATTACGAGCTGCTTCGTTCCGGTCGGATTCGCGACGAGCTCGAGGGCGCGGGCGTCAGGCTCATCGGTTGCCGCGAATTGCAGGCGCTCATGCCAAGCTGCTATTCTTCATGACATATTTGTGGAGCACAGAAGACCTCATGGAGATCAACCGGCAGGCGAAGTTTCAGATCGGACAGATCGTTCGCCACAAGTTTTTTCCCTTCCGGGGCGTCATTTATGACGTGGATCCCACCTTCAACAATACCGAGGAATGGTGGCTCTCTATTCCGGAAAAGATGCGCCCACGCAAGGACCAGCCTTTCTATCATCTGCTCGCGGAGAACGCGGAGACGGAATATGTGGCCTATGTCTCCGAGCAGAATTTGCTGCCCGACGACACGGGTGAGCCCGTTCGCCATCCTCAGGTGAAGGAGCTTTTCGGTCCCATGCGGGACGGCGTCTACACGCTGCGCGCGAGGACCGCCCATTAGGCAGGCATCGGCGCGGCGATTTCGGATGAGCCCTGCTCCGGCTCGTGCTATCCGTCGGGCATTGACGGCAATCGGACCAAATCGGGGAGAGAAAAATTGCGGCGCGACAGGCGGCCCTATTTCATTCGTCGCCTGCAAGGCGCCTGGAATCGTTTTCAGACGGAGCATTACCTCGTACCGGCCTTAGACGAGGTGGGGCCAGGCCTCTCCGTCAGCAGCCCCCGCAATGTCGAGGTCTTCGGCGGCAATATCCGCCTCGGCACCTGCGTTCACCTGAATGCTGCGGTCGGCAACATGATCCGGCTTTGCACCTGGACGACCGATGGCCGAGAGGGCCGCATCACATTGGGCGATTATGTGCTGGTGAGTCCCGGCTCGCATATCGTCGCGTCCGAAAGCATCACCATCGGATCGAACACGATGATCGCGAGCGGCTGCTACATCTCGGATTCCGACTGGCACGACACCTATGACCGGACACGCGAACTCGACAAGCATGCGCCCATCGTAATCGGGGAAAATGCCTGGCTCGGCGTTCGCGTCATCGTCGGCAAGGGTGTGACCATCGGCGAAAACAGCATTGTCGGCGCAGGCTCCGTGGTCACGAAGGACATCCCTGCCAATTGCATCGCGGCGGGCAATCCCGCCCGCGTCGTTCGCCAGCTCGATCCGGACCGGCCGATGAGAAAACGCTCGGAACTCTTCGCAGAGCCCGAGCGTGTCGAACAGGATATGGACAGGCTGATGCGCTACCTGCTTCGGGAGAACACACTGCGAGGCTGGCTCCGCAGCGTGTTCTTCCCGACGCGGGAGGACTGAAGATCAGCCCTTCTGCTTCGGCAGAGCGCCGATCGCGGCGCTGAAGCCGTCGAGCTTCACCGGCACCTTGATGTCGCCCTTGCCGGCATGCTTGAAGGCGACTTCCATCTCCTTCGCGCTCTTCAGCGCCTTCAGGTTCTCAGCCGTGATCGGCATTTCCGCCTGGCAGCCGAGCGGCACGCAGAAGATGTACTGGCCGCCAAATTTGGCCTTGCCGCTGTTGTCGATATCGACGCCGAGGCCGGCGGGCAGGATCGTGCCGAGCGGCGTGATCGCGAACATGAACATGCTTCCATCGGTCTTCTTCGGGATGTAGCCGACGCCGACATAGAGCACGCGCTGCTTGCCATCCTCGCCGATACGCACGTCGACGAAAGCGTGGCATTCCTTCTGCTTCGCGTTCTTCGGATTGGTGTCGCAGCGCATCGCCCAGCTGCCGAATTTCTTGATTTCGGGCTTCGGGCCCGCGTCGGTCGCGGTGGCCGAGCCAACGTCTGCGGCCATGGCCGGCGCCAGCGGCGCAATCAGCGCCATCATGAGGGCGCCGAGCGCCACACGACGGAAAAACATGAGGTTCGTCCTTTCTGAGGCTATAAAATCAGCCCGTATAGTCCGGCTCGCAGTTCGAGTCGGAGCGGGATTATAGATAACCGGCATGACTCCGGTAGTCCGAACTCTTTCCTGATCGGGCCATTAAATGCTGGTAATCTGAAAGTCTGCGAAACACTCGCAAGTGCTTACGGAATAGGCAGTCAGCAAGGGAAGAGCGCGAGTTGAGACGCAGGGGGGCGGCGATAGCGGCGGTGATCCTGGGGGTTTTATGGCCGCTTGCCCCCCATGCGGAGCCCAGCTCTGCCATTGCGATGCATGGCGAGCCGGCCTATCCAGCCGGTTTCAAGGCATTCGGCTATGTAAACCCCGACGCTCCCAAGGGTGGAACGATACGTTTCGGGGCGGTCGGCAGCTTCGACAGCCTCAACCCTTTCATCGTGCGCGGAACACCCGCAGTCGGCCTTCGCGAGTTTGTTTTCGAGAGCCTGATGGCGCGGGGCTATGACGAAGCCTTTTCGCTTTACGGGCTTCTCGCGGAGAGCATCGAGACAGCCCCCGACCGGAATTGGGTCGGCTTCCGCTTGCGCAAGGAAGCCCGCTTTTCCGACGGCGCGCCGGTCACGGTCGATGACGTGATCTTTTCGCTGGAGACGCTGCGCGACAAGGGCCGCCCGAACTACAAGAGCTATTACGGCAAGGTGGAGCGCATCGAGCGGCCTGACGAGCGAAGCGTGAGGTTCCATTTCAGGCGCGATCCCGGCGAGGCGAGTGCGGATCGCGAGATGCCGCTCATCCTCGGCCTCATGCCGATCCTGCCGAAACATGTCTACGAAAAACGAGCCTTCGACCAGTCGAGTCTCGATTCCGCGGTGGGGAGCGGCCCCTATCTTGTTGAAGAGATCAAGCCGGGCAGCCGCATCTCCTATCGTCTGAACACGGATTATTGGGGCTCTAAGCTCGCGGTCAATCGAGGCCGCAACAATATCGATCAAGTCGTCTACGACTATTATCGCGACAGCAACGCCTCGTTCGAGGCATTCAAGGCCGGACTCTACGATGCCCGACCGGAGGACGATCCGGGCCGATGGGCGACCGAATATGATTTTCCGGCCGTACGGCAAGGGCACGTGCGCAAGCTCGCCTTTGAAACGGCGATGCCTTCGGGAATGAAGGCGATGGTCTTCAATATCCGCCGCCCGGTCTTTGCCGATCGGCGGGTGCGCGTCGCCCTCACCTACCTCTTCGATTTCGAGTGGGCGAACAAATCGCTCTACCATGGTGTCTACAAGCGGACGCAGAGCTACTTCGACAATTCGGAACTATCGTCGTTCCATCGCGCGGCGGGCATAAGCGAGCGCGCGCTGCTCGCGCCTTTTCCCGATGCGGTGACGCCCGAGATCATGAGCCGCGGCTATGAAGCGCCGGTGGGTGATGGTAACGGCCTCAACCGGGCCAATCGCGTGAAGGCGCTCTCGCTGCTGCGCGACGCCGGTTACACCATCTCGGCGGGACAGGTGGTCAACGCAAAGACGCATGCGCCGCTCCGCTTCGAAATCCTGGTGGCGACGCCTTCGGACGAACGCCTCGCCCTCGTCTATGCCAATATGGCGCGACGATCCGGCGTTGATGTTCGTGTACGGAATGTCGACTCGAGTCAGTATCAAGGCCGGCTCGACGCCTATGATTACGACATGATCTTTTTCGAATGGACGAGCTCGCTGTCGCCCGGCAACGAGCAGAGTTTCCGTTGGGGATCGGAGGCGGCGGACGCCAAGGGGAGCTATAATTTCATCGGCGTGAAGGACAAGGCCGTCGATGCCATGATCTCGGCACTGCTGGCGGCGAAGACGAAGGATGATTTCATCAGCGCCGTCCGGGCATTAGACCGCGTTCTTCTTTCCGGAAATTACGTGATCCCGCTCTTCTATTCCCCGACGCAATGGGTGGCGCTGTGGGACCGCGTGAAGGCGCCCGCGCGCACCTCCATCTACGGTTATCGCAGCGATACCTGGTGGATCGACGAGAAGCGCTGAAACCTAGCGCGGGTCCTTGGCGAAGATCGCTTCGAGGCTCGTCATGTTCATGCCGTGCTTGAAGTAATTGTACGGCGTGACGTTGACGGCCTTGATGATGGCGCGCTGGATCTCGGTGCCCACCGATCCATCCGCGTTGGGGACCATGTCGAAGTCGATGACATTGATGCAGGCCGGATCCTGCTCGAAGGCTTTGACGGCCTTGAGGCCGCTTCCCTGCGCGCCGAGCGCCGCCCAGCCGAGGATCAGCCGGTTGATGCCTTCATGCGCGGCGATGAGCGCCGTATGCCAGCCCGGCTCTGCCAGCAGGCGGCGGATGGCGCCGATGGCGCGCCGTTCGGCATCCACGAAGACCTCGCCATGTTCGAGCATGGTCGCGCCCGGCTCGCCGGCCAGCTCGAAATAATAGGCCATCTTCGCCGCAAGCTCGGCGCGGCTTTTGATTTCACCGAAGCGGCCGTTATGGATTTCGATGAGTTCCGGCTCGACCTCGAGTTCAGGCACCGGATGGTCGGTCTGCGCGGCGAGCACGCGCTCGGCGGTTTGCCGCGTACGCGGAACGCCCGAGCAGAGAGCGCGATCGAAGCGGACATGAGCGAGCGCGTGTCCTCCGGCATCGGCCTGGTGCTGGCCGAGCGGCGTCAGGGGGACGACCTTGGTGTCGCCCCCCGCTGCCTGTATCTCGCGGCCGAAATAGTCGACATGGCCGTGGCGCATCAGATAGATGCGCCTTCGGCCTGTCGTGCCGGGAAGTGCGGTCAAATCGCTTCCACCTTCTTCAGTGCGTCGACCTCACCATCGGCGAAGCCCCAGTCCTTGAGCACTTCCAGCGTGTGCGCGCCGTTGATGGCAGGCGCACCCTGGATCTTCGACACCGTGCGCGAGAAGCGCGGCGCGATGTTCGGCTGCGCCACGCCGTCGACCTCGACGATGGTCTCACGCGCCTTGTTGTGCGGGTGATCCTTGGCTTCGGTCAGCGACAGCACGGGCGCAAAGCAGATGTCGGTGCCTTCCATGATGGCGCACCACTCGTCGCGTGTCTTCGTCTTGAAGACGGCTTCGATCTCCGTCTTCATCTCGGGCCACTTGGTGCGGTCCATCTGCTGGTCCCAGATCGCGTCGGTCAGGCCCGCCTTCTCGCGCAGGAGAGCATAGAACTGCGGTTCGATCGAACCGATCGAGATCCACTTGCCGTCCTTCGTCTCATAGGTGTCGTAGAAGTGCGCGCCGCCGTCGAGCATGTTGGTGCCGTGCGGCTCGTGCCAGATGCCCGCGGCCTGGAAGCCGAAGAACATCGCCATCAGCGAGGTTGCGCCATCCGTCATGGCGGCATCGACGACCTGACCCTTGCCGGACTTGTTCGCTTCGACCAGCGCCGCGAGCATGCCCATGGCGAGGAAGAGCGCGCCGCCGCCGAAATCGCCGACGAGGTTCAGCGGCGGAACCGGCTTCTCCCCCGGACGGCCGATCGAATGCAGCGCGCCGGTGAGCGAGATGTAGTTGATGTCATGGCCGGCGGCGAGCGCCATCGGGCCGGTCTGGCCCCAGCCGGTCATGCGGCCATAGACGAGCTTCGGATTGCGCTTCAGGCAGACGTCCGGCCCGAGGCCGAGACGCTCCATGACGCCGGGGCGGAAGCCCTCCTGAAGAATGTCCGCCTTCTCGATGAGCTTCAGCGCCGTTTCGACGGCTTCCGGCTTCTTGAGGTCGAGCGCGATGGAGCGCTTTCCGCGGCTGGAGATTTCGAACTTGGAGCCGCCGCGCGCGCCCTTGCGGTCGATGCGGATGACGTCCGCGCCCATATCGGCGAGGAGCATGCCGCAATAGGGCCCTGGCCCGATGCCTGCGAATTCAACGACTTTGACGCCTGACAGCGGACCGCTACCCATTCTCTGGCTCCCTTGATTTGCCTGTTGTTGGCGACTCTTTTAGCGGCTGGCGGGCAGCGCGTAAATGTCGCCAGATATGACGTAGGGGCTTCCTTGACGCCTCGCGCTTGCCTCGCGGGGGCGCTGCTCGTACAAAGCATTCATGTCGCTTCCAGCCTCCGAAATCGCTCGCGGCTTCACCGGCGAGCCCTGCCCCGCGCGCTTCAATCTCGCGCGTTATTGCCTCGCGCGCGGCGCCGCCGAAACGCCCGGTAAGACCGCGCTCATTGTCGTCTCGGATGCGAACGCACCCATCGAAGACGCCGAGCATTGGAGCTATGGGCAGCTTGACGAAGCGGTACGCCGGATTGCGGCGGGACTCTTTGCCGAAGGCTTCCGCCCCGGCGACCGGCTGATGATCCGGATGCCGAATACGAGCGACTATGCCCTGCTCTTTTTCGGCGCCATTGCTGCGGGTCTCGTGCCGTTGCCCTCTTCCTCGATGCTCACCGAGGCGGAGGCCGATTTCCTGCTTCAGGACTCGCATGCAGCGGCGGTGGCTGTCTCGGGCGATATGCCGATCCATTCGGGTAAGGCGAGCGTCATCGACGACGCCATGCTGACGCGGCTGAAGGCGCATCCGCCGCTCGGCGACTATGCGGACACGGAAGCGAACGATCCGGCCTTCCTCGTCTATACCTCCGGCACGAGCGGGCGGCCCAAAGGTGTGCTCCATGCGCAGCGCAGCGCCTGGGGGCGGCGGCCGATGTATCAGGGCTGGTATGGCATCGGGGCCTCCGACATCGTGCTTCATGCGGGCGCCTTCAACTGGACCTATACGCTCGGTGTCGGGCTTCAGGACCCATGGGCGAACGGCGCGACGACGGTTCTCTATATCGGCCCGAAAGATGTGCATGTCTGGCCGAAGCTTCTGGAGCGGACGCGTGCGACGCTCTTTGCCGCCGTGCCGACGCTCTATCGGCAGATACTCAAATATTGCGATCTCGCGAGCCACGATCTCTCCGCTTTGCGTCATGGGCTCACCGCGGGCGAAGCGCTCTCACCTGCCCTGCTTCGCCATTGGCGCGAGGAGACGGGCAAGAACCTCTATGAAGCGCTCGGCATGAGCGAATGCTCGACCTATATCTCGACAGGCCCCTCGATGGAGATACGCGCGGGCAGCCCCGGCAAGCCGCAGCCGGGACGCTGCATCGCGGTGCTTCCCGTCGAGGGTGGTAACGATCCGTTGCCCACGGGCGAAACGGGCATGCTCGCCGTCCATCGCAGCGATCCGGGGCTGATGCTCGGCTACTGGCAGAGGCCGGGAGACGAAAGCGAAGTCTATCGCGGCGAATGGTTCATCGGCGGCGATCTCGCCTCCTTCGATGATGATGGCTATCTCTGGTATCACGGCCGCGCCGACGACGTGATGAACGCCATGGGCTATCGCGTTTCACCGGCGGAGGTCGAGGCGGCGCTATCGGATCATCCGGGCATCGCGGAAGTTGCGGTGACGGAAATGCATGTGCGCGACGACGTCACCGTCATCGCCGCATTCGTCGTACCGAAAGATGGGAAGCAGCCGGACAAGGCGTCGATCTTCGCTCATGCCGAGGAGAAGCTTGCCGCCTACAAGCGTCCGCGCGAAATCGTCTTCGTCGAAAGCCTGCCGCGCACAGCCAATGGCAAGGTCATGCGCCGGACGCTTGCCGCCCGATAGGCGGCCTTCAGGCGATCACCGATAGGTATCCACTTCTAGTGACGCCGGGCCGCGCTGCGTGTCGGGGCCGATTGCGGGCGCGGGCGTGCGCTGTTGCGCCGTGTACGAATGAACCGTCTTGTAGGCCTGATCCGCAGCCGCGCTCATTTCCTGAACCTGCTCGAGCTTGCTCCAGAGTGCGGCGACGGCCGAACTCGGCGTGGAGCCCACGGCCCACACGCAGGTCAGAAACCCGGCAATTGCTCCGACCAGGAAATTCGTCATTTCACTCGCACTCCAGCCAAATGGCCTTTGGTGTCGCTACTTTGCGTAGCAAGTAGAGAAATGACAAGTCCGGAGCATTACTTAAAAGTCTACAATGTCCCATAACAAGACAACTTGCAGCTTTATTCACGAAGGGGCAGCAAAACCTTCGTCTACTGTTCAGAGCGACTGGCCATCATCGGCAGTAAAAAGCGAACCTGTGATGAAGCGTGAATGATCGGAGGCAAGCAGGAGTAGCGTGCCATCGAGATCGGACTCCACGCCCAGACGGCGTCGCGGCCATGTCTTGATCTGCCTCTGACCGCCTTCGCTCTGGAACCAGTCCGAGTTCAGCTCGGTCTCGATGAAGCCGGGGCACATGGCATTCACGTTGATGTTCTTGCGCGCCCATTCCTTGGCGAGCGACTTCGTCATCATGGCGACGGCGGCCTTTGTCATGCAGTAGATCGTCAGTCCCGGCAGCTGCGTGAACGCGCCGATGGAGGCGATGTTGATGATCCGTCCGCCAGCGCCCCGCGCCATCATGCTGAGACCGACGGCCTGCGCCATGAAGAAGGCACCGCGCACATTGGTGTCGAACATGGTGTCGAAACCTTCAGGCGTAACTTCCGCCGGCAGGGCCTGCACGTTCATGCCGGCATTGTTGACGAGAATGTCCACCGGGCCGAGATCGCGCTCAGTCGTCTCGACGCATTGCTTGATGCTCGCGGGATCAGTGACGTCGAGCGCCACGGCAAGCGCGCGGCCACCCAGCGCCTCGATTTCCGCCTTGAGCGTCTGCAACCGATCCACGCGGCGGCCAGTGATCGCGACGGCGGCACCTGCCTTGGCCAGCACAAGTGCGAAGCGCCGGCCCAGGCCGCTGGTCGCGCCGGTCACAATGGCGGTCTTGCCGGTGAGGTCGAAGGACGGGAGGGAAATGTCGTCGCTCATGGTGCGTTTCCGTGGATCGAATGCAGCGGTTCCTGGTTGGGGCGCATCCTAGGGGCTCGCCGCGCCGGGTCAAGCCGCCCTCGCCGCTTGCCTCGGCCGAGGCGTGGCGCATAATCGGCAAAACGAAATTGCGGAGGATGGGTCCATGGAACTCGATGTCGTTTCCGATACGGTCTGCCCCTGGTGCTATATCGGCAAGAAGCGGCTCGACGAGGCGCTTGCGATCCGCGGCTCCGAGGGGATTACGCTGCGTTGGCGCCCCTTCCAGCTCGACGCCTCGATTCCCGATGGCGGCGTCGACCGCAAGGCCTATATGCAGAAGAAGTTCGGCTCCGATCCGGAGCGCGCCCGCTCGATCGGCAACACCATCCGTGAATATGGCGAAGCGCTCGGCATAGCCTTCAACTTCGACAAAATCGAAAAATTGCCCAACACGCTCGACAGCCACCGCCTGATCCGTTGGGCGGGCACGGCGGGATGCCAGAACGAGATGGTCGACGTGCTTTTCCGCCGCTATTTCACCGACGCCGAGGACATCGGCAATCGTGACGTGCTGCTCGATGCCGTCGCAGAAGTCGGCATGGACGCGGACATCGTGGGCGATCTTCTGGCGCGCGGCGCAGACCGCGAGCTTGTGATACGCGAAGAGGCGATGGCGCGCGAGATGGGTATTCAGGGCGTGCCGAGCTTCGTCATCAACTCGAAATGGGTGATGGTCGGCGCACAGGAAACCCCTGCTCTCCTCCGCATGTTCGACAAGTTGCTGGCGCAGGAGGCGGAAGGCGCGGCGGAGTAATCACGCGCCGGCGCGTATTGTCTTGTGCAATGGCGTCGCCTGCCACATGCGCCAGCCAAGCGCCGCCATCAGGATCGTGCCGTAGATCAGCGGCCATGTGATGTCGGCCTTCACCAGCAAGTAGTAGTGGATGACGCCGAAGCTCGCGGCGACATAGACGGCGCGGTGAAGCTGTCGCCAGCGCTTCGGCCCCAGCCGCGCGACCATCTTCTTGGTCGAGGTGATTGCCAGCGGCAGGAGCAGCAGGAACGCCATCATGCCGAAGGTGATATAGGGCCTTTTCAGAATGTCCTTCACGATGGCATGAAGATCGAAGCCCTGATCCACGGCAAGATAAAGCGACAGGTGGACGCAGACATAGAAGAAGGCGTAGAGCCCGATCATCCGGCGAAAGCGCACCGGTAGCGGGTTCTTCAGAATGCGCGTGAGCGGCGTCAGCAGCAGCCCGACGACAAGCAGTTTGATCGCCCAGTCACCCGTCGTGCGGATCAGCGTCTCGACGGGGTCGGCGCCGAGGTCGCGCGTGAAGAGACGTCGCAACAGATCGGCGGCGGGCAGCATGCAGCCGATGAAGATTGCGAGCCAGAGAATGCGGCGATTTCGTTCTGTCACGATCAAAAGAATGTCCTGAAGTCCATGCCCCGGTAAAGACTTGCCACCTGATCGCCATAGCCATTGAACATGAGCGTCGGTCGCCGGAAGAAATCGCCGATACGACGCTCTTTCGCCTGTGACCAGCGCGGGTGATCAACCTCCGGATTGACGTTGGAATAGAAGCCGAACTCGCTCGGGTTGGCAGTGTTCCATGCGGTGGCGGGCTGGCGTTCCAGAAAGCGTATGCGGACGATCGACTTCGCGCCCTTGAATCCATATTTCCACGGCACGACAAGGCGCAGCGGCGCACCATTCTGGTTCTCCAGCGTTTCGCCATAGAGCCCGACGGCGAGCGTCGTCAGGGGATGCATGGCCTCGTCCATGCGCAACCCCTCGCGGTAGGGCCAGTCGACATAGGGAAACAGAAGGCCCGGCATGGTTCTGCTGTCGGCGAGGCTCGTGAACTCGACGAACTTCGCCTTCGATGTCGGCTCGACGCGGTTGATGAGCGCGGAAAGCGAAAACCCGTTCCACGGCACCACCATGGACCAGGCTTCAACACAACGATGGCGATAGATGCGCTCCTCGACGGGCGCGAGCTTCAGTATGTCTTCGATTCCGAGCGTCATGGGCTTTGCCACCTCGCCCGAAATCTCGACAGTCCAGGGCCGCGTCTTCATTGCGCCGGCGTAGGCCGCCGGATCGCTCTTGTCGGTGCCGAACTCGTAGAAATTGTTGTAGCCGGTTACGTCCTTGAGCGGCGTCAGCACTTCGCCCTTTGTCGAGAGCGGACTCTCAACAAACTTCAACGCGGTTGCATTGGCTTTATCATGCGGAAATGCGATGCCGAGGCCCACGGCTGCGGCGCCCGTCATGAAACGGCGCCTGTCGAGCCATAGCGATTTCGGCGTGATCTCCGAAGAGGCGATGTCGGACTTCTTTCCGATCAGCATGCGCGATGCTCCTTTGCGTGGAGTATCGCAGAGGCTGGTCCATCACGACAAATCGCGTTTGCGTGAGCGCCGCGCGAGCGATCAGGCGGCCTTTGCAGGCACCATACCGGCCAACGTCTTCATCAGACGATAGGTGCCGCCAAGGCGCTCGGCAGGCGTCTCCCAATCGCGCTTGAAGAAGAGTTTATGGTCTGGCCTGAGCTTCGCGTTGCCGCGCTCGTCATTGATGAGTTCGACCAGCGCGCCCGGATTCGGGAAGGTGTTGCCGCGCAGCGATATGACAACGCCCTTCGGCCCCGCCTCGATCCGCTCGACATTGGCGACGCGGCAAAGGCCCTTGATTTCGACGATCTTGAGCAGGAATTCGACTTCCTCAGGCAGCTTGCCGAAGCGGTCGATGAGCTCCGCTGCAAAGCCGTCGATCTCCGCCCGCGTCTCGACATCGGAGAGACGGCGATAAAGCGCCATGCGCGCGTCGAGGTCGGGCACATAGTTCTCCGGGATGAGGACCGCGGTGCCGACATTGATCTGCGGCGACCACTGGCCCTCTTCGTCTTCGGCGGAGCCGCCGCCGCGAAGCGCGGCGACCGCCTCCTCCAGCATCTCCTGATAGAGCTCGTAGCCGACTTCCTTGATGTGGCCGGACTGTTCGTCGCCCAACAGGTTTCCCGCGCCGCGAATATCGAGATCGTGGCTCGCGAGCGTGAAGCCTGCGCCGAGCGAGTCCAGCGACTGGAGGACGCGCAGCCGCTTTTCGGCTGCAGGCGTCATGGTGCGGTTCGGCGCGACAGTGAGATAGGCATAGGCGCGCGCTTTGGAGCGGCCGACGCGACCGCGGATCTGGTAAAGCTGCGCGAGGCCGAACATGTCGGCGCGGTGGACGACGAGCGTGTTCGCGGTCGGAATGTCGAGGCCGGATTCGACGATGGTGGTCGAGACAAGCACGTCATACTTGCCGTCATAGAAGGCGTTCATCTTGTCTTCGATTTCGCCCGCCGCCATCTGGCCATGCGCGGTGATGGTCTTCACCTCCGGCACGTAATTGGCGAGATATTCTTGCGCATCGGCGAGATCGGTGATGCGCGGCACGACATAGAAGCTCTGGCCGCCGCGATAATGTTCGCGCAGCAGCGCCTCGCGAATGACGACCGGGTCGAAGGGTGAGACATAGGTGCGAACCGCGAGGCGGTCCACCGGCGGCGTCGCGATGATCGAGAGTTCGCGCACACCCGACAGCGCAAGCTGCAGCGTGCGCGGGATCGGCGTCGCGGTGAGCGTCAGCACATGCACTTCGGCGCGCATCTGCTTCAGCCGCTCTTTGTGTCCGACGCCGAAATGCTGCTCCTCGTCGACGATCATCATGCCCAGATTCCTGAACTTGATCGTCTTGCCGAGCAGTGCATGAGTGCCGACGACGATGTCGATATCGCCGCTGGCGAGACCGGCCTTCGTTTCGGACATGTCCTTCGTGGACACGAGGCGCGACATCTGGCGGATCTTGAGCGGCAGGCCCTGGAAGCGCGTGGAGAACGTCTTGTAGTGCTGGCGCGCGAGCAGCGTCGTCGGCACGACGACGGCGACCTGATAGCCCGCCATGGCGGCCACAAAGGCCGTGCGCAGCGCCACTTCGGTCTTGCCGAAGCCGACATCGCCGCAGACCAGCCGATCCATCGGGCGACCCCGCCCGAGGTCTTCGAGAACGGACTCGATCGCCTGTTCCTGATCTTCCGTTTCCTGGAACGGGAAGCGGGCGCAGAACTCGTCGTAAAGGCCCGGCTGCGGCTCCATGACGGGCGCTGTCTTGAGTTCACGCGCGGCGGCGATCTTGATGAGCTCGCCCGCCATCTCGCGGATGCGGCTCTTGAGCTTCGCCTTGCGCGCCTGCCAGCCGGTGCCGCCGAGCCTGTCGAGCTGCGCGCTTGCCTCGTCGGAGCCATAGCGGGAAAGCAGTTCGATATTTTCGACCGGCAGATAGAGCTTGTCGCCGCCATGATAGATCAGCAGCAGGCAGTCATGCGGCGCGCCGTTGACCTCGATCGTCTGAAGGCCCTCGAAGCGGCCGATGCCGTGATCGACATGGACGACGAGATCGCCCGGCGAGAGGCTCGACGCCTCGCGCAGGAAGTTCTCCGCCCGCTTCTTGCGGCGCTGGCGGATCAGGCGGTCGCCCAGCACGTCCTGTTCGCTGATGAGCGCGAGGTCGGCGGTCTCGAAACCGGCTTCGAGACCGAGAACAATTAGTGAAACTGTCGCCTTGTTAACAGCGTTTACATCGGCCCAGCTTTCCGCAAGCTCAATATGCTTGGCGCCGTGGTCCTTGAGAACATGGGAGAGGCGGTCGCGCGCGCCCTCGCTCCAGCTTGCGATGGCAATGCGCTTGCCCGCCTTGCGGAGCCCGGCGATGTGCCCGCCAAGGACCTCGAAGATATTGACGCCGTCCTGTGCGCGCTCGGGCGCGAAGCTGCGCCCCTGCTTGCCGCCGAGATTGACGACATTGCGCTCGCTGTCCGGTGCGGAAAAGGCCGTGAACGCGCGAACCGCACGCTGGCCGTCCAGAACCGCCTGCCAGTCATCCTCCGTCAGGTAGAGCGCGTCCGGCTTCAGCGGCTTGTAGATGCTCGCCTCGATCGTCTTGACCTCGCGGGCGGCGACGCGGGCTTCATAGTAATCGCGGATGAGTTCGAGGCGGCCCGCCTTCGACTCTTCGGCGAGCCCGTCCAATGCCACCAGCGCGTCGGGCAGATAGTCGAAGAGCGTGACGAGCTTGTCATGGAAGAGCGGGAGCCAATGCTCCATGCCCTGATGCTTGCGGCCTTCGCTCACGGCCTCATAGAGCGGATCGCGGTCCGTGGCCGGACCGAATGTCGCGACATAGGCGGCGCGGAAATGACGGATGACCTCGGCGTCAAGATGGATCTCGTTCGCGGGCACGAGATCGAGCCCGCGCAGCGTCGCCGTGGTGCGCTGGCTCTCGGGATCGAAACTTCTCACCGAGTCCAGCGTGTCGCCGAACATGTCGAGACGGATCGGCGCGTCGAAGCCCGGCGGGAAAATATCGACAATGCCGCCACGCACCGCGAACTCGCCGCGCTCGCGCACGGTGCCCGTGCGGTCATAGCCGTTGGCGGCGAGATAGGCGGTGAGCGCCTCGAGGTCGATGCGGTTGCCGACATGAGCGGACCATGCGGAGCGGCGCACCATGTCGGGCTCCGGCACGCGCTGGAGCGCGGCATTGACCGTCGTCAGCAGGATGAAAGGCTTGCCGTCGGCCTTGCGGTTGGCAAGGCGCGACAGCGCAGCCATGCGGCGGCTGGAGATTTCGGGTGCGGGCGAAACGCGGTCGTAAGGCAGGCAGTCCCATGCGGGGAAGCTGAGGATCTCGACATCGGGCGCGAAGAAGCCGAGAGCTTCCTCCGTCGATGCGAGACGCGCGTCGTCCCGCGCGATATGGATCACGCCCGTTGCGTCGCCTTCGGCGCGCGCGCGCGCAAGATCGGCCAGCACGAGGGCGTCGAAGCCCTCGGGCGCCTCGCCGAGTGTCAGCCGGCCCGGAGCGGCCGCAATCCTGGTCAAGTCTCGCAAGTGGGTACCGCTCAGCCGTTCTGCTGCCAAAGGGCCGCCTTCAGATGTTGGGCGCTGCGGATGCGGGCGAAGACGGGCGTCTCATACTCCGCGGGCAATTTCTCGTGTCCGGAGATCCAGTTGTAGAGGGTGATGTCCTGAATCTCGATCAGGCGCTCGTAATCGTCCAGATCGGAAGGCGCCAGGCCATCGAGTTCCTCATCGGCGAAATGGCCGAGGATGAGGTCCATCTCCTTGATACCCCGGTGCCAGGAGCGGAATTTGAGCCGCCGCAGGCGAATTTCATGATCGGTCGGAGGGTTTTCGGCCATTTCGATGCTTCCTGTTTGGGGAGGGATATAGACCCGCGAGGGGCCTCCTGTCAGCCCCGCTGCGATATTTCCCGCCCGCGACCGATTGGCGATAGACTGCGCCCATGACCGACTCTCTCCGGAGCCTTGCTCCCCTCCATGCCGATTTTGCTTGCCGGGCCCGGTTTTGGCCCGAAATGTGGGCCTGAGCGCGGCCATGCGTCCGGAAGTCCTTTTTCCGCTATTCGCCCCTGCCCGAACCCTGCCGGGCATCGGCCCGCGCGTCGAAACGCTGGTCGCGAAGCTCGTGGGCACCAAGCCCGGCGAGAGCAAGGTCGTCGATCTTTGCTGGCACCTCCCGACCGGTCTCGTCGATCGCCGCTACCGGCCGAAGATCGCCGAGGCGCGGGACGGCGAGATCGCGACCATGGAGGTTCAGGTCGGGCTCCATGTGCCGCCGCGGCTGAAGCGGCTCCCCTATCGTGTGCATGTGCATGACGAGACGGGCGAGATGCAGATCATTTTCTTCAACGTGCATGGCGACTATCTGGCGAAAGCCCTGCCCGAGGGCGCGACGCGCGTCGTCAGCGGCAAGGTGGAGTTCTATCAGGGCCAGCCGCAGATGACGCATCCGGACCATATCGTGGCGCCGGAAGAGCTGTCCTCGCTGCCGCTGCTCGAACCGCTCTATCCGCTCACGGCGGGCGTCACCATGAAGCCGCTGCAAAAGGCGATCCGTGCGGCGCTGGAGCGCGTGCCGGAACTGCCCGAATGGCAGGACGGGCCATGGCTGAAGGCACGGGGATTCGCTCCTTGGCGAGCCTCGCTCATCGCCGCGCATCACCCGCAATCGGCGGCAGACCTCGAACCGGACGCGCCCGCGCGGGCGCGGCTTGCCTTCGACGAATTGCTGGCGAACCAGTTGGCGCTAGGCGTCGTGCGGCTCCGCATGCGGCGGCTGCCGGGGCGCGTCGTGAAAGGCGACGGACATTTGCGGAAGAAGGTTCTCGCCGCCCTTCCCTTCGCGCTCACAAGCGCACAGACGCAGGCACTGGCCGAGATCGAAGGCGACATGGGTTCCGACAGGCGCATGTTGCGGCTCCTTCAGGGCGATGTCGGCAGCGGCAAGACAGTGGTGGCGCTGCTGGCGATGCTCAACGCGGTGGAGGCCGGGTTCCAGGCAGCGATGATGGCGCCGACCGAAATCCTCGCCCGCCAGCACCATGCCTCGCTCGTGCCGCTCTGCGAGGCAGCGGGCGTGCGTCTTGAACTGCTGAGCGGACGGGAGAAAGGCGCGAGGCGCGCCGCCATTCTGCAGGCGCTGGCAACGGGCGAGATCGACATTCTCGTCGGCACGCATGCGCTCTTTCAGGAAGACGTCGCCTTCAGAGCACTGGCGCTGGCGGTGGTCGACGAGCAGCACCGCTTCGGGGTGCATCAGCGTTTGCAGCTTCAGTCGAAAGGCGGCTCGGCGACCGACATCCTCGTCATGACGGCGACGCCGATCCCGCGCACACTGACGCTGACGGCCTATGGCGACATGGATGTGTCGCGGCTCAACGAGAAGCCGCCGGGACGCAAGCCCGTCGATACACGCGCCCTTCCGCTCGAAAGGCTCGACGGCGTCGTCGATGGTCTGCATCGCGCGCTTGGCTCGGGCGCGCAGGTCTATTGGGTCTGCCCGCTGGTCGAGGAGTCGGAAGAACTCGACGTCACGGCGGCGGAAGAACGATACGGGCATTTGCACGAGGTCTTCGGCGAACGCGTCGGCCTTGTGCATGGCCGCATGAAGGCCGCCGAGAAGGATGCCGCCATGGCCCGCTTTCAGGCCGGTGAAACGCGCATCCTCGTCGCGACCACCGTGATTGAAGTCGGCGTCAATGTGCCGTCGGCCACCGTCATGGTGATCGAGCATGCGGAGCGCTTCGGCCTCGCGCAGTTGCACCAGTTGCGCGGCCGCGTCGGGCGCGGCGCCGACAAGTCGAGCTGTCTCCTACTTTACCAGACGCCACTTGGCGAGACCGCGGCGGCGCGGATCAAGATCATGCGCGAGACGGAAGACGGCTTCCGCATCGCGGAGGAAGATCTCCGGCTGCGCGGCGCGGGCGAACTTCTCGGCACGCGCCAGAGCGGGCTGCCGACATTTCGCCTTGCCGATGTCGAGCGGCAGGGCGAACTTCTCGCCGCCGCCTATGACGACGCGCGGCTCATTCTCGAACGCGACCCGGAGCTTGAAAGCGAGCGCGGCAAGGCGCTTCGCGTGCTGCTCTATCTCTTCGGACGCGACGAGGCGATCAGATATTTAAGGTCGGGATAGTCGGCTTCTGCTTGGCCTTGCCGCCCTTCGACGGTTCGACGATGCCGAAGGAGACGATCATCTTGAGCCCGTCCTCGACGGTCATGTCGAGCACCCTCACCTCCTCGCGCGGCAGGTAGAGGAAGAAGCCGCCGGTCGGGTTCGGCGTCGTCGGCACAAAGACGCCGATCATCTCGCGACCTTCGAGGCCCGGCAGATCGCTGCGTGGCCCGGAGGTGATGAAGGCAAGCGTATAACTTCCGAGG
Source organism: Parvibaculum sp. (assembly GCF_039680535.1). Taxonomy (GTDB): domain Bacteria; phylum Pseudomonadota; class Alphaproteobacteria; order Parvibaculales; family Parvibaculaceae; genus Parvibaculum. Next base: position 39,140 of record NZ_JBDKSS010000014.1, read on the forward strand.
CGCGGATATTCGACCAGAGCCACCTCGCGGAACGAGGTGTTGGACTGGGAAAGCACCGTCTCGAAAATCTGCTTGAGCGCACTGTAGATGCTGCGCACCACCGGCATGCGCTCGACGACGCGCTCCGTCAGGGTAAGGAGAGCCTGTCCGAAGAAATTGGCCGCAAGCGCGCCGAGCACGGTCAGCAGCACCAGCGCAATGATGAGGCCGAGGCCGGGAATATTGAACGGGAGAAGCTGGTCCGGCTGGTATTGCTCGGGCAGCAACGGCACGAACCAGGTGTCCACCAGATCGATGAACCAGCTGGTGATATAGACCGTGAGCCCTATGGGCGCGGCGACGATGATGCCGGTGAAGAAGTAGGTTCTGAGCCGCGCCATGATTCCGTGTTTACGCGGCGGCAACAGCAAGGATGGCTCGCCTTCGGTAGAGCCGGATTCCGGCTGCGGGTTCTGTGGCTCGGTCATTTTTTCCTGTTCGCTGAACCTTGACGTTGCGTCCCCTTGGACGACGCCTGGCGCCTCATGCGGCAAGGCCTCGCCGGGTCAGGATTCCTTTTCCTATCATGCTTGGTTCGTGGCAGGATTCATAACAACAATTTACTAATCGAGGCGGGCCGGCTGACGCGCCCGCCCGGAAGAAACTCCAGGGAGAATGACCATGGCGAAGCCTCCGGCAGGTTTCAAAATCCGCCTCGCGCCCGAGGATGAGTACACGCATCAGCCAGATGCGGCCACGAACTATAACGAGAGCATGTATTTCAACATGTTCGATCCGGAACGGAAGACGGGTGGCTGGTTCCGCATCGGCAACCGGCCGAACGAAGGCTACGCGGAAGTGTCCGTCTGCCTCTACCTGCCGGATGGGCGCGTCGGCTTCATGTATGCCAAGCCGAAGATTTCCGACAACAAGGAGATGAACGCGGGCGGCTTCCGCGTGCAGGTTCTCGAGCCCTTCAAGCGGCTGCGCGTCACCTATGACGGCAAGATCTGCCTGCTGAAGGAGCCGAACGACATGGCCGAGCCCGGCAAGGCCTTCAAGAACAATCCCATTCTGCCCTGCAAGGTTGAGCTGGATTACGAAGGCGTGTCGCCCATGTTCGGCGGCGAGACGGTGAAGGAAGACGGATCGGCGCTCGACATCGACCCCGAGAAATCCTTCGCCAAGGCGCATTACGAGCAGCATGTCGCGGCGAAGGGCAGCTTCGTCATCGGCGACGAGCGATTCGAGGTTTCGGGCTTCGGCCTGCGCGACAAGAGCTGGGGCCCTCGCTACTGGCAGGCCATCCACTGGTATCGCTGGTGTCCGATGAATTTCGGCCGCGACTTCGGCATGATGCTGTCGATCGTCGCCGGTGAGAAAGGCGAGCCGCGCCAGGGCGGCATGGTGCTGAAAGACGGTAAATACGATCTCATCACCGAAGTGTCGATCGACAGCGACTGGGACGAAAACTGGTATCAGACGGGCTTCCGCTCGCATATCAAGACCGAGTCCGGCGCGGCCTATGACGTCGAGGCGAAAGTGCTGTCGCTCATTCCTCTGCGCAATCGCCGTCAGGATGCACAGGGCAACGAACTCGTCACGCGCATCACCGAGGGCATGACCGAATATCGCTGCAACGGCCAGGTCGGCTACGGACTGTCGGAATATCTCGACCAGATCGTGGACGGCAAACCCGTGAGCGTCGGGGGCTGACATGAGCGCTGAGACAAATCCATTCGCCGAGGCTCTGGCCGGCGCGGTTCGCCGATCCATTCCCGGCGCCACCGGCATTGCCGGCCTGAAGCGGCTTTCCGGCGGCGCGAGCCAGGAGACATGGGCCTTCGACGCGACCACGAATGCCGCGCCGATCCCGCTCATCCTGCGCCGCGCTCCGGGCGGCGCCCGCGTCACTGAAGGGCGCGGCTCCACTGCCGCCGGCCTCGAAACAGAAGCGAAACTCATTCAGCTGGCCGACGCGGCTGGCGTCGCCGTGCCTCCGGTGCGGCTGGTGCTGAGCGAGGAAGATGGCGTCGGCCACGGCTTCGTCATGGATCGCATCGAGGGCGAAACCATCGCGCGAAAGATCCTGCGCGACGCGGAGTTTGCCGAAGCGCGTCCGAAGCTCGCGCGCCAATGCGGCGAGATGCTGGCGCGCCTGCACAAGATTGACAAGGCGACCCTGCCGCCGCTGCGCGTGTCGCCGGCCAGCGAGGAAATCGAGCAGTATTTCAAGACCTACAAGCTGCACGGCCACCCTCACCCGGTCTTCGAGCTGGCCTTTCGCTGGCTCAGGGACAATGCGCCGGCCGATGCCACGGCAATGACGCTGGTGCATGGCGATTTCCGGCACGGCAATCTGATGATCGGGCCTGAAGGCGTGCGCGCCGTTCTCGACTGGGAACTCGCCCATATTGGCGACCCGATGGAGGATCTCGGCTGGATCTGCGTCAACTCATGGCGTTTCGGCAATATCGACAATCCCGTCGGCGGCTTCGGCAAGCGCGAAGACTTGTTCGCGGGTTACGAAGCTGCGGGCGGCGGCAAGGTCGATCCCGAACGTGTGAAATTCTGGGAAGTGCTCGGCACGCTCAAATGGGGCGTTATGTGCACGACCATGGTGATGGCTTTCAAGGCGGGCGACCGTTCCGTCGAACGCGCGACCATCGGTCGGCGTTCGTCGGAGACCGAAGTCGATCTGTTGCGGCTTCTCGCGCCGCGAAAGAAGGGATGAAGAGATGCAGGACCAGCCCACAGCCATTGAGCTTGTCGACATCGTTGCGGAGTTCATCCGCAAGCACGCCATGCCGCAGCTTCAGGGGCATGCGGCCTTTCACGCCCGCGTCGCTGCCAATGCGCTCGACATCGTGAAACGTGAACTGGAGATCGCGCCCAAGGCTAACGCCGAGGAGCATGGGCGGTTGCAGCTTCTGCTGGAGCGCGATGGTTCGCTCGACGAACTCAACCGCGAGCTATGCGCGGAAATCGAGCGCGGCGAGATCGGCCTCGAGTCCGAGGAACTTGTCGATCATCTCTGGAAGATCACGCTGACGAAGCTCGCCATCGATCAGCCGAACTACTCCGGCTATGTGCGGGCAATTGAGGAAGGCGCAGAGGCCTGATGGCCTCTCGCCTCACTGCGCGGCGAGCTTGAGCTTTTCTGCGTAGCGCGTGAGCTGCGCGCGATAGGCGGATTGCGTCTCGTCCTCGGTGAGCGCCTTCAGGTCGAGCGCTTCGTCCGCCCCGCCTTCGAGCAGCGTCGCCGCGATCTTTCCGTTTGCGACTTCCGAATAATGCGTGCCGTCATAGGTCATGGCCGGGTCGACGGTCATGGCGGACGGCACACTGTAGTCGGTGAAGCGGTCGAAGACCTTTGCCGCGTCATGCAGAGCATTCGTATAGCTCGCGAGCCAGCCCATCTTCTCATATTCCGCGATAGCCCATGCCGATAGCGGTGAGGCGTAGCCGACAAACTTCGCATCCGGAAAAACGGACTTCAGCTTTTCATACGTGGCAATCGGCGCCCTGTTGTCGAAGGGGCCGGTGTGAAGATCGCGGATCGGAATGCGCGGATCGTAGTGACGCGACACAAAGGCGGCGCGACAGCGGAAATCGGCATCGTAGACGCGGTCGAGGGGCGATTTGCCGAAGAGCGTCCGCCGCGACATCACGAGAACGTCGAGCGACATATAGGCAAGGAACGGACTTTCGGGCGCGGCCTTTTCCTTGATGAAGTCGGGCACGTTGCGGGCGGGCGGAATGGAGCGAAAATCGCCCGCGCTCAGGCCGACGATGACGAGCTTCGGCGCGAATCCCCGCGCCTTCAGCCATTCGGCATAGTCCACGAATTCGAGCGGCGCGCCGGACGAGAAGGCGAAGTTGAAGCAACGGTGTCCGGCGATCTTGTGTTCCGGCAGAAGCGTGACGCGGCTGTCTCCGAAGATCACACAATCGTAATCCCCTTCACGGCCCGCGATGAGGTTCGGCTTCGACAAGCGCTCGTTGAATGCAAAATTGACCGGCGTGACCTTGTTGCCGCCGAAATACCAGAGCGGATCGACCAGCGCGTTGAAAGCGAAGGCGAGCGCGCAGCAAAGTGCCAGCGTGCCGAACAGCGTGAGCAGATAGGATGAAGCGGTCGCGGACATTTTCATTTTTGATCAGAACTGGAAATAGAGAAATTCACTGACACGCTGGAGACTGAGAAAGGCGGCTGCGGCGCCGATGCCGACCACTGCCGCATAAGGGGCCGCGGGCCGCCAGAAGATCGCGCTGCGCCAGCGAGCACTGCCGTCGAGAGGCACGAGCAGAGGGTCCTTGCGGCGGTCGGCGCGCGAATAGTTGAAGGCGGGCCGCACCATCGCCATCCATTGCTGCGTGTTCGGCCAGAACCAGACGACGGACATCCAGAAGGTGCCCCAGAGGAGATCGACGCCGAGATCATGGGCGGAGATCGCGGGCGTCACGGCGACAAGGCCCTTATAGATCGCGAGTGCCGCGTCGATGCTCGGCGCGCGGAAAAAGACCCATGCGAGCGCGACCGCGAGGAACGTGATCGTTCGTGCGATCCCGCGTGACCACCACTTGTTGATCGGCCTCGTCCAGATTGCGCGCCAGCCATGATTGAGGATCAGCATGGCGCCGTGCATCGCGCCCCAGACGACAAAGGTCCAGGCCGCGCCGTGCCAGAGCCCGCCGATCGCCATGGTGAGGAAGAGGTTGAGATAGCGCCGCGCGCGACCACGCCGGTTTCCGCCGAGCGCGATGTAGAGATAGTCACGCAGGAAGCGCGAGAGGGTCATGTGCCAGCGGCGCCAGAAATCGACGATGCTCGTCGCCTGATAAGGCGAGTGGAAATTGAGCGGCAGCTTGATGCCGAAGACGCGCGACGCGCCGATGGCCATGTCGGAATAGCCGGAGAAATCGAAATAGAGCTGGAACGTATAGGCGAGCATTCCCTCCCATGCGCGCAGGAAGGTGATGTCATGCCCCGCTCCGGCATCCGCGAAGACCGAGCTTGCCAGCGGCGCGAGATTGTCCGCGAACACGACCTTCTTGAAGAGGCCGATGAAGAAGATCGTAAGGCCGATGGCGACATTCATTCGGTCGAAGGCGAAGCCGCGCGCGCTCTTCGTCTGGGTGAATATCTCGTGGTGATGGACGATCGGCCCGGCGATGAGCTGAGGGAAGAACATCACGAAGAAGCAATATTCGAGAAAACTGTGTTTCTCGACCTGTCCGCGCCCGGCATCGACCAGATAGGCGATCTTCTGGAACGTGAAGAAGGAAATCGCGAGCGGCAGGACGATGTGCTGGAGCGGGATGTCGCTGCCCGCCACGTCGTTCGCGGTGCGGATCAGGAAATCGGTATATTTGAAATAGGCCAGCGCCGAGAGATCGACCGTGACGCCGAAGGCAACAAGCGCCGTCGCCCAGCCCCGTCCAGGCTTCAAACGTTCGATCAGGATGAAGCGCGCCAGCACGAAGTTGAAAACCGCGAGCCCGATCAGCAGCGGCAGATAGATCGGGTTCCACCAGCCATAAAAAAAGAGCGAGGCGAGAACCAGAAAGCCGAGCGCCGCTTCCCGGCCCATCCAGGCGCGGATGAGGAAGCAAAGGATCGCTGTGGCTGGAAAGAAACCGAACAGGAAGATCGGAGCGTTGAAGAGCATGAAGACTTCTCTGGTCGCCGGAGGTCGCCGCAAATGAAAAGGGCCGGAATTTCTTCCAGCCCTTCCCTTCTAGCACATGGTTGCGCGATCAGGCACCGAGGGCACCGATGATCGTGACCGAGCACACATTCGAGGCGGGCGCGCCGCCGAGATTGTGCGTGAGGCCGATCTTCGGCGCGGCAAGCTGACGCTCGCCCGCCCGGCCCTGAAGCTGGAGATACATCTCATAGGCCATGCGCAAGCCCGACGCGCCGATCGGGTGGCCGAAGCACTTGAGGCCGCCGTCGATCTGGCAGGGCACCTTGCCGTCCGCGTCGTAGAAGCCGTCCATCACGTCCTTCACGGCATGGCCTTCGGGCGAGATGAAGAGGTCTTCCATGGTCACGAGCTCGGTGATGGAGAAGCAGTCATGCACTTCCATCATGCTGACTTCCTCGCGCGGACGCTGAATGCCCGCTTCGGCATAGGCCTTCTTCGCCGCGATGCGCGCGGTGTGGAAGTAGCTGCCGTCCCAGCTGTTGTGCTGCGACTCGAGACCGTTCGAGACGGCGAGCTGCATTGCCTTCACTGTCACGATGTCCTTCTTGCCGAGCGCGCGGGCGATTTCCGGCGTCGTCACGATGGCCGCCGCCGCGCCGTCCGAGACGCCACAGCAGTCGAAGAGGCCGAGCGGTTCGGCAATCATCGGCGCGTTCATGACCTGCTCTTCGGTCACGGCGTTGCGCAGATGGGCCTTGGGGTTCTTCGCACCGTTGGCGTGGCTCTTCACGGAGACATGGGCGATGGCGCGCTTCAGGTCTTCCTTGGAGACGCCATGCTTGGCACGATAGGCCGAGGCGAGCTGGGCGAAGTTGCCCGGCGCGGAGCCCGACGGCGCCCACTGCGGAATGAGCGTGCCGGCATTGCCGACCGGCAGGCCGCCATAGCCCGTATCCTTCAGCTTCTCGACGCCGAGCGCGATGGCGATATCCGCCGCGCCCGAAGCGACGGCGTAGACCGCGCCGCGAAGGGCTTCCGAGCCGCCCGCGCAGAAGTTTTCGACGCGCGTCACCGCGATGTTCGGCAGGCGCAGCGCCAGCGACATGGGCGTGCCGCCCTTGCCCGTGCCCGTCTCGTCGATATGGGTCGAGAACCAGGCCGCGTCGATCTGCGTCGGCTCGATGCCGGCGTCCTGCATCGCCTCGAGATAGGCCTCGACCATCAGTTCCTCGGGGCCGGCGTCCCAACGCTCGCCGAACTTCGAGCAGCCCATGCCGAGGATCGCAACCTTGTCCTTAATTCCAGCAGCCATGATGTTTTCCTTCCCGGTTTTCTCTGGCTTGATTGTCGTGGCTGCGCTTATTCAGCGGCCTGCGATTTCGCCTGTTCTTTGAGGATGGGGACAGCCTTCCAGAAATACCTCCGGAAGCCGCGCTTCTCGTCGAAGTCCTTGATGCGGAAGACGAGCTTCACTTCCATGCCGGAATCCACCGTGCCCTGCTCGACATCGGTGAAGTCCATCATGATGCGCCCGCCTTCATCGAACACGACCATGCCGTAATGGTTCGGCGGGTTCATGCTGGCAGAGAGGAAGTCGGCCGACCAGGACAGGATCTTCGCCTTGCGCTCGGCGAACTTGTAGGGCTCCTGCGTGTCGACGGTGTGATTGTTCGGGTTGACCGAGATGCGCGAGCGCGGGAACTGCACCACGCCGGTTTCCGTGCAGCGGCCGCCGACGAGACCCATGAGCATCTCCTCGTTGCGGTAGAGCGTCGTCAGGGCAGTCTTCTTGTCCTGCTCGGCGCGCATGCCCTGCTCCCACTCGATCAGGCCATTGAAGGTGAGGAACTTGAGGTAGTTCGTCTCTTCCTTCCGGTTGGCCAGCGAGCCGACGATGCCGCGCTTGTCCGCCTGCGAGGCGAGCTTGTCGGTCGTCTCGAAGACGAGCGCGTCGCAGCCGCCGCCGAAATGCAGCACCAGCACCTTCTCGCCGGGCTTCGCGTCCTTCTGGAGCGCATGGACGAGCATGACCAGCGAATGGGCCGCACCCGTCTCGCCGCAATTGGCGGCCAGCGTATCGCGCGCGGCTTCGGGCGCGATGCCCGACTTCTTGGCGAGCTGCTGCACGAATTTGTCGCCGAAGGCGCAAGGCAGGACGAAGTGCTTGATCTCTTCCGCCTTGACGCCCGCATTGGCGAGCGCCGCCTTCACGGCGCGTGGCACGATCTTCGAGAAGCCTTCGTCGCGGATCCAGCGCTCTTCCCAGTTGTAGTCGAACTCTTCCGTGGAGCCGCGGAAGTGATCGACGAAATCGACGGTGAGGCTCGCGCCGCCGAGATATTTCGCGATGACGTTTTCGGTACCGACGGAAACCGCTGCCGCACCATCGCCGAAGTCGAGTTCCTGCGCGCTGGCGGCGCGTGCCTTGCGGTGATCCGCGGCGAGCACGATCGCATGCTTCGCCTCTCCCGCCTTGACGGCGGTCAGCGCCTGCAGAAGCGCCGAGGTGCCCGCGCGCTGCGTCGAGGCCACGTCCACCGCGCGGACGGTTTCGCCGAGCGTCAGCGCAGCGGAGATGATCCCGGCGTTCAGACGATCCTTGAAGGGCATGGTCGTCGAGCCGAAGTACAGGGCGTCGACATGGGAGCGGTCATCATCCGGACCGAGAAGATCGCGGGCGGCTTCGACCGCCATGGTGACCGCGTCTTCGTCCCAGTTCGCCATCGAGCGCTCACCCTTCCCCTTGCCGAGGAAATTGGGCGCGATCCACGCATTCGCCTGCGCGACCGCCTTGCGCTGAAGGCGTAGCCTGGGAATGTAGCCACCAAAACCTGTAAGGCCGATCGACTGCTGAGCCATCGTCTCCCTCTCGTATTGCTTGGTTATTGTTGGCGGGAGTTTACCGGTGAACCGGCCATGGCGACAACAGGCGGTGTTTGGCCCTGCCGCTACGTCACGTCAGAGAAAGACAAGATTTCAGCGTGCCACGACGACGCAGGCGAGCCCCTTGGCGGTCAATTGGCTGCAGTGCGCCCTGGCCTCCTCCGCTGTCTGGAAGCTGCCCGCCTTCAGCCGGTACCAGACGCCCTTGGGTCCGAGATCTGCGGCATCGATATTGTGATCGAAGGAGGCGAGCGACGGATCGCGGCGTTGTGCGTCGGCCCAGGCGGAAGCCGCACTGGAGTGTTTGCGGAAGGAGCCAAGCTGCAGGCGGTAACGGCCCGAGACAGGCGCGGCTTCTTGTTGTTGCTCCGATATGGCGCGCTCTTCCGCCGCCGGTTGCGCCGGGGCCGCTACCGGCTCGGCGCGAACGGCCGTGGTGCTCCACCCGTCGGCGGGGGCGACCTTGACCTGCTGGCCGCTGCCGCCAGCCGCTACCAGCGGCTCGCCAAGAGCTTCGAGCTTCTTTCTTGCCGGTTCATAGTCTGGATCGATGACCAGAGCCTCCCGGAGGTCGGCCACCGCCGCATCGGTATTGCCCGAGCGCTCGAAGGCGAGCGCCCTGCCAAAGAGCGGCAATTTCCGCTGCTCCCCTGTAATGCGCTGGATCGCCGCCCCATAGTCGCGAATGGCCGTCGCATAGTCCCGGTGCTCGCGTTCAAGGTTGGCCCGGTTGTGATAGGCCGCGCCGTGATCCGGGGCGAGATCGATTGCCTTGGTGTAGTCGCTTTCCGCGCCCAGATTGTCGCCGGCGGAAGCCCGCGCGATGCCGCGATTGTAATAGGCCCGTGCCGCGACATCCCTGGGCAGGGTGCCGAGGTCGATGGCCTTTGTGTAATCGTCGCGCGCCAGACTCTGGAGGCCGAGCTTCTGGCGGGCGATGCCGCGGTGGTGATAGGCGAGCGCGAGGCGGCGCTGATCGAGGCCGCCACTCTCTATCGCGCGATCGAGCGAGGCGACGGCGTCTTCATAACGGCCCGTGTCGATGGCGCGATTGGCGCTCTCGAAATCCGAGTCGACATCGGAGGCCGCAACTCCCGATCTGGTAATCACAGGTGGCGCCGCGTTGGCCGCGCTGCACAGGATCAGGAGCGCAGCCACGGCCGCTCCCCTTGCCAGATGCCTCGCCCTCATTTGCCGCATCAACAGCCCTCCTTCAACGCGAAGGTTAACATGGGCTGCGTGTGCCTGTTCGGAACAGGCGCTATTTGCTGCAATACGAAGGGCTTAGGGATGATTATTAAAGTTCAAGTAAAATCTTAACCTCGCGAATCGGCCTATTCGACGGTCACCGACTTGGCCAGGTTGCGCGGCTGATCGACATCCGTGCCCTTGGCGACGGCGGCGTGATAGGCGAGCAGTTGAACCGGGACCGCCGCAACGATGGGGGCGATCAGCGGATCGACCTTCGGCATTTCGATCTTCGCCCAGACCTGATCGCCTGCGCGGTCGAGCCCTTCCCGGTCGGAAATCAGAACCACCTTGCCGCCACGCGCGATCACCTCCTGCATGTTGGAGATGGTCTTTTCGTAAAGCGCATCGACCGGCGCGATGACGATGACGGGCACGTTCTCGTCCACCAGCGCGATGGGCCCATGCTTCAACTCGCCTGCCGCGTAGCCTTCGGCATGGATGTAGGAGATTTCCTTGAGCTTCAGCGCGCCTTCCAGCGCAATCGGGAAGAAGTGCCCGCGGCCGAGATAGAGCACATCGCGGACTTTCGCGATCTCGGCGGCAAGCGCGTGGATCTCGCTGTCGCGCGACAGCATCTCCGCGACCTGCCGCGGCGCTTCGAGCAGCGTACGGACGAGGCGCGGCTCGTCGGCCGCATCGATGGTGCCGCGCGCAAGGCCGGTGCCGATGGCAAGCGCGGCCAGGGCAACGAGCTGACAGGTAAAGGCCTTGGTCGAGGCAACGCCGATTTCGGGTCCGGCATGGGTCCGCATGATGACGTCGGAATCCCGCGCGATGGAGCTTTCGACCACGTTCACGATCGAAAGGATCGTCTGGCCATGCTCCTTGCAGTAGCGGAGCGCCGCCAGCGTGTCCGCCGTTTCGCCGGACTGCGAGATGAAGATGGCGAGGCCCCCCTTGGGCAAGGCCGCCTCGCGGTAGCGGAACTCGGAGGCGATATCGACCTCAACCGAGATGCGGGCAAAACGCTCGAACCAGTACTTGGCGACGAGGCCCGCATAGGAGGCCGTTCCGCAGGCGACGATGGTGATGCGCGGCACGGTCGCGAGGTCGATCGGCAGCTTCGGCAGGCGCAGCGTTTCCTCGACGGGATTGACGTAATTCGCCAGCGTGTGGCCTATCACCTCCGGCTGCTCGAAGATTTCCTTCGCCATGAAATGGCGGTGGTTGCCCTTGTCGACCAGCGCCGTCGAAACATCGGTGATGCGGACGGGACGCTCGACGATATCGCCGGCGGCATTGTGGAAGACGGCCCCTTCGCGGGTCAGCTCCACCCAGTCGCCCTCTTCGAGGAAGGAGACCCGGTTCGTCATCGGCGCGAGCGCGAATGCATCGGAGCCGAGATACATGGCCTTGTCGCCATGGCCGACTGCCAGCGGGCTGCCGCGCCGGGCGCCGATGATGAGGTCTTCCTCGCCCTTGAAAATGATACCCAGCGCAAACGCGCCTTCCAGTTCCTTCAGCGCGGCCGCAGCCGCTTCGCGAGGGCTGAGGCCCTTGTCGAGGTAATGCGTGACGAGATGGGCGACGACTTCGGAGTCCGTCTCCGTCTGGAACTTCGCGCCGCCTGCGGTCAGTCGCTCGCGAAGGTCGCGGAAATTCTCGATGATCCCGTTATGCACGATGGCGACGCGCTCGGTCGCATGCGGATGCGCGTTGCGCTCGGTCGGCGCGCCATGCGTCGCCCAGCGCGTGTGGCCGATGCCGATGGTGCCTGCGAGCGGGTGGCTGTCGAGCGCCTTTTCGAGGTTGAAGAGCTTGCCTTCGGCGCGGCGGCGCACGATCTCGCCATGGTCGAGCGTGGCGACGCCCGCAGAGTCATAGCCGCGATATTCGAGGCGCTTCAGCGCTTCGAGGATGATGGGGGCCGCGGGCTTACCGCCGATGACGCCGACAATGCCGCACATTATTCGCCTGCCTTCTTCATGCCCGCGTGCTTCGCGCGGAAGGCTGCCGCCCAGCCCGGCTTTTCGAAATGCTTCGAGCGTTCGACGGCTAGCGCGTCGGCGGGCACATCCTTGGTGATGACGCTGCCGGAGCCCGTATAGGCGCCGTCGCCGATCTTTACCGGCGCAACAAGCGACGAATTCGAGCCGATGAAGGCGCCTGCGCCGATATCGGTGTGGTGCTTGTTGAAGCCGTCATAATTGCAGGTGATGGTCCCTGCGCCGATATTGGCCTTCGCACCCACGCGGGCGTCGCCGATATAGGAGAGGTGGTTCACTTTCGCGCCCGCCTCGATCTTTGCCTTCTTCGTCTCGACGAAATTGCCGATATGGACGTCGCGGCCGATCTCGGAGCCCGGACGGATGCGCGCGAAGGGCCCGATCTGCGCGCCCTCCTCGATCCTGCCGCCTTCGATGTGGCAGAAGGGTTTGATCGTCACGTTGCTCGCGACTTCGACTCCGGGGCCGAAGACGACATTCTGGCCGATGGTCACGTCCTGGCCGAAGATAGTGTCGGCGCAAAGGTAGACAGTTTCGGGATCGGCCAGCGTGACGCCGCCCTCCATCGCACGCCTGCGCAGGCGGCGCTGCATTTCAGCCTCGACGGAGGCGAGATCGGCGCGGCTGTTCACGCCCTGAATGTCTTCCTCTGGCGCACAGATGACCGCGCAGCCGAGACCTTCGGCGCGGGCGTGCTCCACGACATCGGTGAGATAATATTCGCCGCTGGCATTGTCGTTCGTCATGCGTCCGAGCAGACGGAAGAGATGCTCCGCGCGAACCGCCATCGCGCCGCCATTGCAGAGCGTGATGGCGACTTCCTCGGGCGTCGCATCCTTGCGCTCGACGATGCGGGCGAGCGACCCGTCTGCATTGAGGACGAGGCGGCCATAGGCGGCGGGATCGCGAGCCTCGAAGCCCAACACGACGACCGGAGCTTCGGCTCGGCAGGCGGCGACCATTTCTGAAAGCGTTTCGGCGCGCACCAGTGGCGTGTCGCCGAAGATGACCAGCACCACGCCTTCCCCCGACGGCACCAAAGCTTCGGCGGCGCGGACCGCATGGCCCGTCCCGAGCGGCTTGTCCTGAATGGCGATGTCGAGATTGGCGTCGACGCCCTTTGCGTAGCGCGCGACATCATCCATGCCCGGCGCGAGAACCAGCACGGTTCGCGACTTGCCGAGGCTTCCCACAGTCGCGAGTACATGACCGAGCATGGGCCGTCCGGCGATCTGGTGGAGCGCCTTGGGTGTGCTCGACTTCATCCGCGTGCTGCGGCCTGCGGCGAGAATGATGGTGGTAACGGTGGAGTTCGGCATGGGGCTCTTCGGCAAAATGTGCGCTCTCGGCCGCGACAGACGGACCACGCCCCCGGTCCTCTATCCGACGGCGTGAAAACTGGCATACGCCATCTTTCGCCGGGAAATAAATTTATATTTCCGTATGTTGCGCCATTTTAATCCGACGCCGCGCCCTGTGCCTTGGGCGCCCGCTCAGCGGGCCCGTTTATAGGCGGGGCGCATGGTGCGGGCGGCGGGCACGACCTTCGCCGAGGACCCGGCGACGGGACGATTCGCGGTCAGCCTCGGCTTCGCCCTGCCCTTGGCACTCTTCGCGGTCATGCCTTCGACGGCTTTCAGGAGCCGGTCCACGCGAGCCTCGTTCTCGATTCTGGCGAGCCGCCGCGCGGCATTCGTATTCCTGCTATGAAGCGACAGAAGCAGGATCAGCAGCACGACCGAGCCGAGCATGAGAAAGATGCTCTCGACGGAGAGGCTTTCCAGATAGGCGGCGACAGGCATTTTTCCCCCGGAAACCAGGTTGGGTGTTGGCTGCGCGCCTCTTTGCAGGTTTCGGGCCTCGCTTCGGCCCGTTGGTTCGGCAGGGATTCCCTCGGGGCCGTCGCCGCCCCTCCAGCCCCAAATGATTATCCATAAGGCATCTGCCTAATAGGAGGGCAGCGGGTGTCAGGCTTGCGGATCGGACAAAAGACTGGCTACCTTGCGCCCGCAAAAGCGGGCAGGCACCAGTAGGGTTAAAATGAGCGCAATCGACAGTCTGATCGACGGCTACCGTGCCTTTCGCACCGGAACCTATCGGCAAAACGAGGAGCGCTATCGGGCCCTCGCGAGCCGAACGCAGAAGCCGAAAGCGCTGATCATCGCCTGCTGCGACAGCCGCGCTGATCCCGCGATGGTCTTCTCCTCCGATCCGGGCGAGCTCTTCGTCGTCCGCAACGTCGCCAATCTCGTGCCTCCCTATGAGCCGGACACGCATTATCACGGCACCAGCGCCGCGATCGAATTCGGCGTGACCGGTCTCAATATCGCGGACGTCATCGTCATGGGCCATGCGCGCTGCGGCGGCATCGAGGCGCTTTATGAGAGCCACCACGGCAACCCACCCAAGGGCGAGTTCGTATCCGGCTGGATGTCACTCGCGCAGACCGTGGCCGACGATGTGCGCAAGACGTACGCACATCTCGACCGCGAAGGCGCGCTGCGCCAGATGGAGCAGCGGGCGGTGCTGAGTTCTCTGGAACGCCTGCGCACCTTCCCCTTCATCCGCGAGCGCGAAGCGGATGGCCGGGTGCGCCTGCATGGCTGGTTCTACGGCATCGGAAGCGGCGTCCTGTCCATCTATGACGAGGCGCAGGACCGCTTCATCGACGTGCCGGACGAAGCCTGATCGATCAGGCTCCCAGGCGCAGGTAATAGACGAGCGCCACCGACAGAATCAGATGCGCGGCGCCGGGCACGTAGGCGCCCGAGTCGATCTTGGCGCCCTGATAGAACAGGTTGACCATCGCGAGCACGTTGTAGACGAGCAGCGCAACCAGCACGGGCTTCAGCGCGGCAGGATCGGTGATGTCCCGCGCAAACCAGGCAAGCGCGCCAAGCGACAGAAGCGCCGAGCCAGCCAGACGGCTCACTGAAATCGCGTCGAGGCCAGGCGTCATGCCCGGCATCATGCGCGCAAGGAATCGGCCGGGTGCCGCGAGCATGAGCAGGCCCACGACCGCTTCGAGCGCGGCGCAGACGATCAGCAGAATTTTCGGTGTCTCAGGCATTTCATCCCCCTAAAAATAATGAGGGGCATTATAGCCGATTCCGCGCGAAATGCCGGGGTTTCGCGGTGTTCTGACGAAGGGGCAATTGGGGAGGATTGGTGGGTCCGCTGGGACTCGAACCCAGGACAACTCGATTAAAAGTCGAGTGCTCTACCAGCTGAGCTACGGACCCTCGAAAGTGTGGCGGAAACTAACGGCGACGCCCCTCCGGGTCAACCGCCACGCGCCACCTCCGCAAATATCTCACAAACCAGCGGAAAACGGCTCGATATCGCCCGCCGCCTGCTCCGCCTTGAAGCGTGCGACGAAATCATCGAGTCGCCCCTCGGCAATGGCGGCGCGCAGGCCTGCCATCAGTTCCTGGTAATAGGCGACGTTGATCCAGCTGACCAGCATCGAGCCCAGCATCTCGCCCGACTTGATGAGGTGATGCAGATAGGCGCGGCTGTAGTCGCGCGCGGCGGGACACGAGCTGTCCGCATCGAGCGGGCGCGGGTCATGCGCGTGGCGGGCGTTACGCAGATTGACGCGGCCCCGCCGCGTGAAAGCGAGCCCGTGGCGGCCATTGCGCGTCGGCATGACGCAATCGAACATGTCGATGCCACGGCGCACGCCCTCGACGAGATCGTCGGGCGTGCCGACACCCATCAGGTAGCGCGGGCGGTCCTTCGGAAGCAGCGGCACGGTAAAATCGAGAACACGCAACATTTCCGGCTGGCCTTCGCCGACGGCGAGACCGCCGATCGCATAGCCGTCGAAGCCGATGTCGATGAGTCCGGCGGCCGAACGCGCGCGCAGCTCGCTATAGGTGCTGCCCTGCACGATGCCGAAAAGCGCCTGACCTTCCTTGCGGTGCGGCTGCGCTTCGAAGGCGGCCTTGGAGCGCCTTGCCCAACGAAGCGAAAGCTCCATCGATACGCGCGCCTGTTCCTCGGTCGCGGGAAACGGCGTGCACTCGTCGAGCTGCATCTGGATGTCGGAACCGAGCAGACACTGGATTTCGATGGAGCGCTCCGGCGTCAGCAGATGGCGCGAACCGTCGAGATGGGAGGCGAAGGTGACGCCCTCCTCCGTCATCTTGCGCAGGCTCGTCAGCGACATCACCTGAAAGCCGCCGCTGTCGGTCAGGATCGGATGCGGCCAGTTGGCGAATTTGTGCAGGCCTCCCAGCGCATGTACCTCCTCCGCACCCGGACGAAGCATCAGATGGTAGGTGTTGCCGAGAATGATGTCCGCCCCTGCCTCACGCACCTGATCCATGTAGAGCGCCTTGACCGTCGCCGCCGTGCCGACAGGCATGAAGGCAGGCGTGCGGATCTGGCCGCGGGGCGTGTGGATGACGCCGGTACGGGCCGCGCCGTCGGTCGCCTTCAGTTCATGACGGAAGAGGCTCATGCCACGTCTCCACGATAAATGAGGCAGGCATCGCCGTAGGAATAGAAGCGATAATGCTCGGCGATGGCATGGGCATAGGCGTGCTTCATTTCATCGAGCCCGCGAAGCGCGGAAACCAGCATGAAGAGCGTCGAGCGCGGCAGGTGAAAATTCGTCATCAGCATGTCCACGGCGCGGAAGCGATAGCCCGGCGTAATGAAAATATCTGTCTCGCCTCTGAAAGGCGCGACCCGGCCATCGGGCGCGGCCGCGGATTCGAGCAGCCGAAGCGAGGTCGTGCCGACGGGAATGATGCGCCCGCCGCGCGCGCGGGCCGCGTTGATCGCCTCGGCCTCCGCCTCGGTAATCTCGCCCCATTCAGCGTGCATCTTATGGGCCTCCGTCGTCTCCGCCGCAACCGGGAGAAAGGTGCCGGCGCCGACATGAAGCGTCAGCCGCACCGTCGAAACGCCCTTCGCCTCGATGGCGCTGAGAAGTTCCGGCGTGAAGTGCAGGCCTGCGGTGGGGGCCGCGACGGCGCCCGGCTCCCGCGCATAAAGCGTCTGGTAGTCGGTGAGGTCCGCTTCGTCCGTGCCGCGCTTGCGCTCGATATAGGGCGGCAGGGGCATTTCGCCCGCCTTCAGGATCGCCGCGTCGAGGGCTGGCCCCTCATGCGAGAAGCGGAATAGAACCTCCCCGCCCTCGCCCTTTTTCTCGACCTCCGCCGAGAGGCCTTCGGCGAAATCGACGCGCTCGCCCTCCTTGAGCCGCTTCGCAGGCCGGACGAAGGCGAGCCAGCGGCCCGCATCCTCGCGCTTGTGCAGCAGCGCCTCGATTTTTGCCTCCGCGTCTCCACGGCGGCGCAGGCCGAAGAGGCGCGCCGGGATGACGCGCGTATCGTTGAAGACGAGAAGATCGCCTTCGCGCAGATGCCACGGCAGATCGCGCACGCCTTCATCGGACAGTGCGCGTGTCGCGGGTCCGATGACGAGCATGCGGGCGCTGTCGCGCGGCCTTGCGGGCCGCAGCGCGATCAGCTCCTCGGGTAGCTCGAAGTCGAATTCATCGACACGCATGGGAGGACAATCTCCCCTTGTTAAAAGCGTCATGCCCCGCCGGAAGGCGGGGCATCCATGCCTTTCTGAAAGACGTGGATGGCCCGGTCAAGCCGGGCCATGACGTGTTTTCGCAAATGCTGGCGGGATCAGGCCGCGTCCGCCGCGACCTGCATCTTCACGATACGGTCGGGCTCGCGCACGGGCTCGCCGCGCTTGATCTTGTCCACGAATTCCATGCCGGACGTGACCTTGCCCCAGACCGTGTACTGCCGGTCGAGGAAGCGGGCGTCGTCGAAGCAGATGAAGAACTGGCTGTCGCCGCTGTTCGGGTCCTGCGCGCGGGCCATGGAGCAGATACCGCGGACATGAGGCTCGGTCGAGAACTCGGCCGGCAGCTTCTTGCCCGAGCCGCCCGCGCCGGTGCCCGTCGGATCGCCGCCCTGCGCCATGAAGCCGTCGATGACGCGATGGAACGCAACGCCGTCATAGAAGCCCTGACGCGCCAGTTCCTTGATGCGGGCGACATGCTTCGGCGCAAGGTCGGGACGCATCTCAATGACGACGCGGCCGTCCTTCAGGTCGAGATACAGGGTATTTTCGAGATCGGTGCTCATGAGGCTACCTCGGTTCACTTTTTGACGTCTGCGGCGACCTGCATCCGGATGATCTTGTCCGGATTTGCCGGCGGCTCGCCGCGTTTGATGTAATCGACATTTTCCATGCCCTCGACGACGCGACCGAAGATCGTGTACTGGCCATCGAGGAAACTGGCATCGTCGAAGCAGATGAAGAACTGACTGTTGCCGCTGTTCGGGTCCTGCGAACGCGCCATGCCCAAGGCGCCGCGCGTGAAGGATTCCGACTGGCTGAACTCTGCGGGCACGTCCGCCAGCTTCGAGCCGCCCATGCCGGTGCCCGTCGGATCGCCCGTCTGTGCCATGAAGCCGTCGATGACACGGTGGAAGACGAGACCGTTGTAGAAGCCCTGGCGCGTCAGCGTCTTGATGCGCTCGACGGTCTTCGGGGCGACGTTCGGCAGAAGCTCGATGACGACGCGGCCATCCTTCAGATCCAGATAGATCGTGTTTTCAGGGTCGAGCTTCTGGTCGGCTGCGAGAGCCAGTTGTGTCGTCGCGAAGAGTGCGACCAATGCCAACGCCAGACTTTTCAGACGACGCATATTCATCTCCCTGCGGCTCCTGTCTTTACTGCTCGGTCGGCAGAGCGACCCAGCGCTTGTCACTTGTTGCGGTTCGTGTTTGCGAGGCGAGCCATAACCTTCTTCTCGACGCGCTTCGGCACGAAGGGCGAAATATCGCCGCCCATGCTCGCGATCTGGCGCACCAGTGTCGAGGAAATGAACTGCGTTTCCGGCGAGGCCGCAAGAAAGACCGTCTCGACCTTCGGATTCATCACGCGGTTCATGCCGACCATCTGGACTTCATATTCATAATCGACCGCGCCGCGAAGGCCGCGAATGATGACATTGGCGCCATGCGCGTCCGCGGCGTCGACGACGAGGCCCGAAAAGGAGGCCGTGCTGATCTTCGCGCCAAGCTTCTTCGCCACGGGGCCCGCCTCCGCCTCGATGAGCGCGGCGCGTTCCTCAAAGGTCAGCATGGGCGTCTTGGAGGCATTGATGCCGATGGCCACCACCAGATGGTCCACCAGCGTCAGGGCGCGGCGTATGATGTCGATATGACCGTTGGTGATCGGATCGAACGTGCCGGGATAGATGCCGATCCGCTTCTTCGTCGTCGCCATGCGTCTATTCCTCGTCCGATCCCGTTTCGCTTGCTTCGTCCACACGCTCCACCGAAACGACGCGCTCGTCGGCATTGGTGCGGAAGATGGTCACGCCCTGCGTCGCGCGGCCTGCAATGCGCACATCGTCAACCGGGCAGCGGATGAGCTGGCCCTGATCGGTGACGAGCATGATCTGGTCCTGCTCCTCCACCGGGAAGGACGAAACGAGCTTGCCGTTTCTCACCGTGACGGTCATGGCGATGATGCCTTTGCCGCCACGTCCCGATGTCCGGTAGTCGTAGGAAGACGAACGCTTGCCGAAGCCGTTTTCGCTCACGGTGAGCACGAACTGCTCGCGCGCGCCGAGTTCGGTATAGCGCTCGGGCGACAAGGTCAGTTCTTCCGACGCATCTTCTTCGCCCTCGTCCGCCTCGACGGCTTCGATCTCCGCCTCCTCGCCCTCGCCCGAAACGGCGCGGCGCATCGCGGTTGCCTGTTTCAGATAGGCGCGCGCTTCGGCGGGCGTCACATCGACATGGCGCAGGATGCTCATGGCGATCAGCCTGTCGTCCTCATCGAGGCGGATGCCGCGAACGCCGGTCGAATTGCGGCCCGAGAAAACGCGCACATCGGTGACAGGGAAGCGGACGCAACGGCCGTTGGCCGCGGTGAGCAGAACGTCGTCATCCTCGGTGCATATCTGAACACCCACAATGGCGTCGCCTTCGTCATCGCCCTCGAACTTCATCGCGATCTTGCCGTTGCGATTGATCTGCACGAAGTCGGAAAGCTCGTTGCGGCGGACGCTGCCCTTGAGCGTCGCAAACATCACGTGGAGCTTGGCCCAGCTCTTCTCGTCTTCGGGCAGCGGCATGATGGTCGTGATGGTTTCGCCCTGCTTCAGCGGCAGGATGTTGATCATCGCCTTGCCGCGGGACTGGGGCGTTGCCTGCGGCAGGCGCCAGACCTTGAGCTTGTAGACCATGCCGGTCGAGGAGAAGAACAGCACAGGCGTATGCGTGTTCGCCACGAAGAGCCTGTTGACGAAATCTTCGTCCTTGGTCGCCATGCCCGCGCGACCGCGGCCGCCGCGGCGCTGCGCGCGATAGGTCGAGAGCGGCACGCGCTTGATGTAACCCTGATGGCTGACGGTGACGACCATATCCTCGCGCTGGATGAGGTCTTCATCCTCGAAGTCGCCCTCGGCCTCCACGATCTCGGTCCGTCGCGGCGTCGCGAACTCGGCCTTGATCGCGCTGAGTTCGTTACGCACGATTTCGAGGACGCGCGCGCGCGAGCGCAGGATATCGAGATAGTCGGCTATCCTCAAACCGAGAGCATTCAGCTCGTCGGCGATTTCGTCGCGTCCCAGAGCCGTGAGACGCTGCAGGCGCAGATCGAGGATGGCCTTGGCCTGCGCCTCGGAAAGCTTGTAGGTGCCGTCCGGCGAGAGCTTGTGGCGCGGATCGGCGATGAGTTCGACCAGCGGCGCGATGTCGCCCGCGGGCCAGTCGCGCGCCATCAATCGTTCCCGGGCCGTGCCCGGATCGGGCGCGGTGCGGATGAGATGGATCACCTCATCGATATTGGCAACCGCGATGGCGAGGCCGACCAAGACATGTGCGCGGTCGCGCGCCTTGCCGAGTTCGAACTTCGTCCGCCGGGTGACGACTTCCTCGCGGAACTGCGTGAACGCCTCGATGAACTGCTTGAGGTTCAGAAGCTCCGGGCGACCGCGATAAATCGCCATCATGTTGGAGCCGAAGGTCGTCTGCAGCGGCGAGAAACGATAGAGCTGGTTCAGCACCACGTCGGGAACGGCATCGCGCTTCAGCTCGATCACGACGCGCATGCCGTCGCGGTCGGACTCGTCGCGCAAATCGCTGATGCCGTCGATCTTCTTGTCGCGCACAAGCTCGGCGATGCGCTCGATCATCGTCGTCTTGTTCACCTGATAGGGAATCTCGCTGATGATGAGAGCGACGCGGTCACGCTTCAGCTCCTCGATCTCGACGCGCCCACGAACTGTGAGCGAGCCCTTGCCAGTGAGATAGGTGGAGCGCGCGCCGGCGCGGCCGATCAGAATGCCGCCCGTCGGGAAATCGGGCGCGGGCACATGCTCGATCAACTCGTCGAGCGAGATCGCCGGATTGTCGATCAGCGCGATGCAGGCGTCGATGACCTCGCCGAGATTGTGCGGCGGCACGTTCGTCGCCATGCCGACGGCGATGCCGTTGGCGCCGTTGACCAGCAGGTTCGGGAATTCGGCCGGCAGGACGGTCGGTTCTCTTTCGGAGCCGTCATAATTGTCCTGGAAGTCGACCGTTTCCTTGTCGAGATCATTGACCAGAAGATGCGCGACCTTGGCCATGCGCACTTCGGTGTAACGCATGGCGGCGGCGGGGTCGCCGTCGACCGAGCCGAAATTGCCCTGCCCGTCAAGCAGCGGCAGACGCATCGAGAAAGGCTGCGCCAGGCGCACCAAGGCATCGTAAATCGATTGATCGCCATGCGGATGATACTTACCGATGACGTCGCCGACGACGCGGGCAGATTTGCGATAGGGCTTGTTCCAGTCGTAGCCGTTCTCGCTCATCGAGAAGAGGATGCGGCGATGCACGGGCTTCAACCCGTCCCGCGCATCGGGCAGCGCACGGCTCATGATCACGCTCATGGCGTAATCGAGATAGGAGCGGCGCATCTCGTCTTCGATGGTGATCGGCGAGACGTCCTTCTCCGGCGGCGTCGGCGTGCCGCCCGAAGTTCCGTCGGAACCCAAACCGCCCCCGTTGCCCGGGTTCGGCTCGTCGCCCGGAATGTCGCTGTCTGGCGTGTCGGACAAATGCTTTTCTAACGTTTGAGGGCGCCAGCGATCTCTGATCGCGCGGCGCCCGAAGGACCAAAAAGAGCCCGGAAAACGACTTCCGAATCCCCGAAATCAACTGACGCACAGACTAGCAGGTCCGGCATTTTCGGGCAACCTGAAACGCCGCTCGCCGCGACCTATAACCCTTTGTAATTATTAGGGAAATAGCGGTCGATTTTGCGCGGTTCATCGGGCCGCCGGCGTCGCGCGGAAAAGCAGCGCGGTGGCATCGTCCGAACGCTTGAAGCGCGGATAGAGGCGCAGCGCCGGATCCTCGTTTTGCTCGATATTCCTGATCTCGGACAGGAGGGCGGAAAGCCCCTCGTCGCGGGCGCGCCGGACAAGATCTGCGGGTGTGAGGCGGTCATAGTCATAGGCGAGCGAGGCAAAGCCATCGGTCATCAGCAGGCCGGTGACCGGTCTCGTCAGCGGCACTTCCCAGCGCCGCATGAAATCGACGGCGCGCGGGTCCAGGCCCAAAATCCAGTAACCCGTTTCCGTGTTCTGGCGGTTCCGCGCGGCACGCAGGAAGCGCATGACATCGGGCGAGGCGAACATGTCCGCTCCCGGCGCGAGCGAGGCAATGAGGTCCGCTATGCGCTGGCGGGCCGATGCCTCCCGGTCGAGGTGGCGGTCGCCGAAGGTCGTCGCCTCGCCCTCGTCCGTCAGCAGCACTAGATGGCAATCGGCGAAATTCACGTAAGAGAGCGTCGCGCCGTCGCTATGGACCATGCTCATGGCTGCCGAGGGCAGTTCATAACGGCCGTTCGGCGGGCGGCGCTTCTTTGACTCGAAGGCCTGAGCAAGGCTGTCGATCGCGGCCTTCGTGAGACCGCCGAGATCGCTCCCGTGTCGCTCTGCATGGGCGCCGAAATAGGCGCTCGCCTCCTGCGCCAACCAATGCGCATCGCTCGGTGCATCCAGAAGCTCGTCATCGGCGACGCCGGTCGCGCCGTCGATCACCCAGGCATGCGCCGGCGCATGGCCGTATGCATCCTCGTTCGGCTTTTCCGGATGCCCTGCATCCGTAATTACATCGAGGATGCGGAGCATGGGCTCACCAGTATTCGGGCTGCGTGACCATGAAATAGAGAATGGCGACGATGGCGATGAAGCCCGGCATGCCGCACCAGTACCAGAGGCGCAGATACTGCCGATAGCGCGGCGGCAGCGGCGTTCCGGCGGCGAGCGCCGTGGCCGCCATTTCCCTCATCTGCAGACGCAGCCAGAAGCCCGGAAGCCAGAGCAGGCCTATCAGCGCGTAGAGACCGAGACTGATGGCAAGCCAGCTCTGCCAGATGTGAAGATGCGCGATATGCGCGAGGCTCAGGCCGGTCACCGGCTGCAGCACAAAGGCCGTGGCCATCAACGCGATATCGGCCGCGACGACGATCCTCGCCGTTCCCGCGATCAGCGCCACATTCCCCGAGCGGTTCGCCACCACCATGAAGAAGGCAATGCCGAGCCCGGTGCCGAAGAGGATCATGGCGCCGAGAATGTGCAGCAATTCGAGAAGCGTGAATGTCTCCATCGGCGAGGCTCCGTTGGGAAGCCCTCAAGCGGGCCGCCCCCTGCCTAGAAGGGAATCTCGTCGTCGAGATCCTGGGCGAAGCTGCCCTTCGAGCCGCCCGAGCTGCGGCCACCGCCGAAATCGTCGTCGCCATAGTCGCCGCCGCCGGCCGACGAGCCGCCCGTGCCGCCGCCGGACCGGCCGTCCAGCATGGTCAGCACCGAGTTGAAGCCCTGAAGCACGATTTCGGTCGAATATTTTTCCTGGCCCGACTGGTCGGTCCATTTGCGCGTCTGAAGCGCGCCCTCGATGTAAACCTTCGAGCCCTTCTTCAGGTACTGCTCGGCTACCTTGCAGAGGCCTTCATTGAAGATCACGACGCGGTGCCACTCGGTCTTTTCCTTGCGCTCGCCCGAGTTCTTGTCGCGCCAGCTTTCCGAGGTCGCGATGCGTAGATTGGCAATCGGGCGTCCATCCTGAGTCCGGCGAATTTCGGGATCGGCACCCAGATTGCCGACCAGAATGACCTTGTTGACGCTGCCTGCCATGTCTCTCGCTCCGATGCGCCGCAAGGACGCGCGAAGCGCCCGAGCCAGTCACTTACAAATGAAATTCCCGCACACCATACAAGCAACCAACGGGATTCGGTGGCCCCGCTATGCCGTGCCGGGGGATATCCACAGAAAAGCGCTGCGCTGATGTTCTTTTTTTGTTCTAGACAAACGCGTCGTGAAAGTCAAAATGAAATCAGGAATGAAGATTCGACCATGCGAGATCTCCTCGATTTGATCGGCAGCCCCGCGGCGCGGCGCTTGTTTGCGGCGCCCGATAACTTACATTGCAGAGCGAATGTCCTCCCCTCGCAAGTCAACGAGTAAACGCCCCATGGCTGACGCGGCGCGTCCGGCTTCCCCGGCCTCTTCGAAAGTGCTGGCCGTTCGCGGCGCACGCGAGCACAACCTCAAGAACATTTCGATCGAGCTGCCGCGAGACAAGCTGATCGTCTTCACCGGGCTTTCGGGCTCCGGCAAGTCGTCGCTGGCCTTCGATACGATCTATGCAGAGGGGCAGCGGCGCTATGTCGAAAGCCTTTCGGCCTATGCGCGGCAATTTCTGGAGATGATGCAGAAGCCGGATGTCGACCAGATCGACGGCCTCTCTCCCGCCATCTCCATCGAGCAGAAGACGACGTCCCGCAATCCGCGCTCGACAGTCGGCACCGTCACCGAAATCTACGACTACATGCGCCTCCTCTGGGCGCGCATCGGCGTGCCCTACTCGCCCGCGACGGGTCTTCCGATCGAAAGCCAGACGGTCAGCCAGATGGTCGACCGCGTCATGGCGCTTCCGGAAGGCACACGGCTCTATCTGCTCGCGCCCATCGTGCGCGGCCGCAAGGGCGAATACCGCAAGGAATTCGGCGAGCTCCAGCGCAAGGGCTTCCAGCGCGTGAAAGTCGACGGCACCTTCCATGAGATCGACAGCGTGCCGGCGCTCAACAAGAAGCTGAAGCACGATATCGACGTGGTCGTGGACCGCATCGTCGTGCGCGACGATCTCGGCAACCGGCTCGCGGACAGTTTCGAAATCGCGCTCGGCCTTGCGGACGGCATCGCGGTTGTCGAATTCGCCGACGCAAAGAAGGGTGCCGAGCCGGAGCGCATCATCTTCTCGTCGCGCTTCGCTTGCCCCGTTTCCGGATTCACGATCGACGAGATCGAGCCGCGGCTTTTCTCTTTCAACAATCCTTACGGCGCCTGCCCAGCCTGCGACGGTCTGGGAACGCAGCATTACATGGACCCGGATCTCGTCGTGCCCGATCACGGCCTGTCGCTTCGCGATGGCGCCATCGCGCCCTGGTCGCGGTCAACATCGCCCTATTACACCCAGACGCTGGACAGTCTCGCCAAGGCCTACAAGTTCTCGGTCACCGTGCCGTGGTCGCAGCTTCCAAAAAAGGCCCAGCAGATCGTGCTCTATGGCACCGGCGAGGAGCCTGTGACCTTCGCCTATGATGACGGGCTGCGTTCCTACAAGACGACCAAACCTTTCGAAGGCGTCATTCCCAATCTCGAGCGGCGCTGGCGCGAGACCGACTCTTCGTGGTCGCGCGAGGAGATCGAGCGTTTTCAGGGCATCACGCGTTGCGACGATTGCGGCGGCTATCGCCTGAAGCCGGAGGCGCTCGCGGTCAAGATCAACAAGCTGCATATCGGTGAAGTGACCGACATGTCGATCCGCGAGGCGGACCGCTGGTTCTCGGAACTCTCTCAGCATCTGACGGCCAAGCAGAACGAGATTGCGGGCCGTGTGCTGAAGGAAATCCGCGAGCGGCTGCACTTCCTCAACAATGTCGGCCTCGAATATCTGACGCTGGCGCGGAACTCCGGAACGCTGTCTGGCGGCGAGAGCCAGCGCATCCGCCTCGCCTCGCAGATCGGCTCGGGCCTGACCGGCGTTCTCTACGTGCTCGACGAGCCCTCAATCGGCCTTCATCAGCGCGACAACGACCGTCTGCTCGAAACGCTGAAGCGGCTGCGCGATCTCGGCAATACGGTGATCGTCGTCGAGCATGACGAAGACGCGATCAGGCTTGCCGATTACGTGGTCGATATCGGTCCCGGCGCGGGCATTCATGGCGGCGAGGTCGTCGCCGAGGGCACGCCCGAAGAGATCATGGCGAACCCGAACAGTCTGACGGGACAATACCTCACAGGCTTCCGCCAGATCGACGTGCCAGCGACGCGGCGCAAGGGCAACGGCAAGTGGCTCAAGGTCACGGGCGCGAAGGAAAACAACCTGAAGAATGTGACGGCGGAAATTCCGCTCGGCACATTCACCTGCGTCACCGGCGTCTCCGGCGGCGGCAAGTCCACGCTTCTCATCGAGACGATCTACAAGGCCGTCGCGCGGCGGCTCACCGACACGCGCGAACACCCTGGCGACTTCGACGAGATTTTCGGCCTCGAACATCTCGACAAGATCATCGACATCGACCAGTCGCCCATCGGCCGCACGCCGCGCTCGAACCCGGCGACCTATACGGGCGCCTTCACCTTCATCCGCGACTGGTTTGCGGAGCTGCCCGAGGCGCGGGCGCGCGGCTACAAGGCCGGGCGCTTCTCCTTCAACGTCAAGGGCGGGCGTTGCGAGGCATGCCAGGGCGACGGCGTCATCAAGATCGAGATGCATTTCCTGCCGGATGTCTATGTCGAATGCGATTCCTGCCACGGGCATCGCTACAATCGCGAGACGCTGGAAGTGAAATTCAAGGGCAAGTCGATCGCCGACATTCTTGAAATGACCGTCGATGAAGCGGCCGACTTCTTCAAGGCCGTCCCTGCCGTGCGTGAGAAGATGGAAGTGCTACAGCGCGTCGGCCTCGGCTACATCAAGGTCGGCCAGCAGGCGACGACGCTTTCCGGCGGCGAGGCGCAGCGCGTCAAGCTCTCCAAGGAGCTTTCGCGCCGCTCGACGGGTCGCACCATCTACATTCTCGACGAGCCGACCACCGGCCTCCACTTCCACGATGTCGCGAAGCTTCTCGAAGTGCTTCACGAGCTTGTGGCGCAGGGCAATTCGGTCGTCGTGATCGAGCATAATCTCGAAGTCATCAAGACGGCCGACTGGATCATCGATCTCGGGCCCGAGGGCGGCGATAAGGGTGGAGAAATCGTGGCGGCCGGCACGCCGGAAGATGTCGCGAAAGAGCCCCGCAGCTATACAGGTCACTATCTCGCCGAGCTCTTCAAGCGCCGTCCGGCGCGCGGTGGCGATGCTGCCACGAAGACGAAGAAGGCCGCGCGGGCAAAGTGACGCCCGGTTTCACCTGCCGCATAAACCGCTTATAAAGGCGGCAGGCTGGGCTGTGGGGGCATGATGACCGGACTCGACCGTCGAGAATTTCTGAGGCTTTTTACCGCGACAGCCGGTTGTTTCGCGGTGAGCGCCGCGCCCCTGCCCTTCGTCTCGGCGCTCAATCGCGCCGAAGCTGCCGGCCTCTATCATTTTCCGCAAGGGCTTGCCTCGGGCGATCCGCAGCCGCATGCCGTCATGCTGTGGACGCGCGTGGAGCGCGTCGACGGCGCCTCAAGCGGTTCGGTCGATCTCTATGTGCAGGTCGCTCAGGACGAGAGCTTTTCACAGCTTGTCGTGGAGCGGGCGGTGCGCGCGCTCCCTGAAGCGGATCATACCGTCCGTGTGCTGGTGAATGGGCTCAAGCCCGATAGCTGGTACTATTACCGCTTCTTCGCCGGGAGCGATCAGGCCCCGTTTGCAGGGCGCACACGCACGGCGCCTTCGGCAGACGCGAAACGTCCGGTGCGTTTCGCGTTCGTCTCCTGCCAGAATTACGAGCAAGGCTATTACGGCGCCTATCGCCGTCTCGTGAACGACGACATTGCAGCCAGGCCCGAGGATCGGATCGAATTCGTCCTGCATCTCGGCGATTTCATCTACGAGCATACGGGCGACGTACCGGAGGAAGAAAAGCCCGCGAGGTTGATCGGGCCTCTGCCCAATGGCTCTAAGCCCTGGGAGCCAGACGGCAAGCGCACCAACTGGCAGCGCGGCGGGCAGGCCGCGGAGACGCTTGCCGATTATCGTTTTCTCTACAAGGCCTATCTCGGCGATCCGGATCTTCAGGCCGCGCGCGCCCGTTTTCCCTTCATCCACACCTGGGACGACCACGAATTCACCAATGATTGCTGGCAGGCCCATGACACCTATTTCGGCGATGGCCAACCGGCGCAAAGGCGAAAATTCGCCGCCAATCAGGCGTGGTTCGAATATGTGCCCGCGCTTCTCTCCGATGCGCCGGATTTTGGCGGCGTGAAATCGGCGGCGCATGACCTTGTGCCCGCGAAGGTTGCCGATGGCCCGATGGGCGAGCCGGATGCCGATTTTCTCTTTCAGGGAACGGACAATCTCCACGCGATCCGCAGTCTTGCCATACACCGCGCCTTTTCATGGGGCGCGATGCTCGACCTCATCATTACCGACCTTCGCAGCTATCGCAGCCCGCCGGTCGTGACCGACGAGATAAGGGCGTTGATCAAGGGCGCGCCCCTGCCGCCGGTGCGCATCGTGAAAACCCTCGACGCGGGACGAACGGCTGAAAGCGGCAAGCCGCCGGAGAAGATTTCCTACAAGGATCGCGAGATCGCCAATCCCCGCCGCAACGCGCCGCCGGGCACGCATATGGGCGGGCCGCAAAAGCTGTGGTTCAAGGCCGCAATGAAGGCCTCGAAGGCGCGCTGGCGCATCTGGGCGAACAGCGTTCCGGCGCTTTCCATGCGCATCGATTTTTCGAGCCTGCCTTTCGTGGGACTCGAGGACGGCTATGTCGGCATCGATGCCTGGCAGGGATACCCGGGCGAACTCAAGGAGCTGATGACCTTTCTCCGCGAAGAGAAGATCGGGAACGTGATTTCCTGTTCCGGCGACTATCACGCTCATATTGCGGGCCTTCTGCCGGTCGACCCCGACGCGGACGCGCTCACCTGCTCTGCCGTCGAATTCGTTACAGCGGGCATCAGCTCCGGCTCCATGTATGAGGGCGCCGAGCGCGGTGCGCGCAAGAGCGCCCTTTTCCATCGCGCAGTCGAGATCGACGACGGAAAGCGCAAGCTCGAGAATTTCAACAATACGCTGGTGAACGGATTGCGCGCCGGTGTTCTCACCAATTACACGAATTCGGTGAAGGTCGGTGCCATCTTCCGCAACGAGCGGGCGAGCCCTGGCCTTTCCTTTCTCGATTCAAACGCTCATGGCTTCGGCATTGCAACGTTGACGGAGCAAGGCGCAACCGTGGAACTCGTCAATGTGGGCGACGTGTCGAAGGATATGGGCCCCGAGGGGTCGCCGGTGCTGCGCCGCAGCCGTTTTGCGGTCAAGCCGTGGAACGGCGGCGAGGAGCCGCGTGTCGACGGGCCGCACTTCGAAGGCGAACCGCCCTTCCCCTACTCGCATGTAGCCGTTTGACGCTTCGGCCTTTGCGCCGGCGGATTCTCCGCCTAATCTTTCGCGACGAAGGCGGGCCGCATGAGAGTCCGCCCGCATGACTTGCGGAGGTAGCACAGGTGGGGATTTCGGAATATGCGTCATATGACGCGCTCGGGCTCGCGGAGCTCGTAAAGACCGGACAGGTCTCTGCGGCGGAACTCGCCGAGGAAGCGATCAACCGGATCGAAAAGCACAATCCGGCGCTCAATGCCGTCGTCACCAAGATGTACGATCAGGGCCGCGCCGCCGCAAAAGCGCCGGTCGACGGACCGTTCAAGGGCGTTCCCTTTCTGCTTAAGGACATTCTCGGCGACTATGCGGGCGTGCCCACCCAATCTGGCTCGCGGTTCATGAGCGGTATCCCCGCGACGCGGGATTCGACGCTCACGGCGCGTTTCAAGAAATCGGGCGTCGTCATTCTCGGCAAGACCAACGTGCCGGAATTCGGCCTGCTGCCGACGACGGAAAGCGCCTTTTACGGCCCCGCGCGCAATCCGTGGAACACGGCGCATTCGACGGGCGGTTCATCCGGCGGTTCGGCGGCGGCGGTTGCCTCCGGCATCGTTCCCATCGCGCATGCGAATGACGGCGGCGGCTCGATCCGCATTCCGGCCTCGTGCTGCGGTCTAGTCGGCCTGAAGCCGACGCGCGGGCGCAATCCGCTCGGTCCCGATCTCGGCGATATCATGGGCGGCCTCATCGCCGAACATATCGTCTCGCGCAGCGTGCGCGACACGGCGGCCATGCTCGATTGCACGCATGGGCCCGAAACAGGCGATCCCTATTACGCGCCGCCGGTCGCGCGGCCCTTCCTCGATGAAGTGAAGCAGAAGCCCGGCAAGCTCCGTGTCGCCTATAGTGTCACCGTGCTCGACGGCAAGAAGGTTCACCCGGAAGGCGTGAAGGGCGTCGAGGAGACGGCGAAGCTTCTCGCCGATCTCGGCCATGAGGTCGTGGAGGCGGCGCCCGAACTGCCGATGGAAATGCTCTCCGGCGCTTTCATGGCGCTCTGGGCCTCGGGCCTCGCCATGCAGATCGACGCGCATGCGATGATGACCGGGCGCACGCCGAGCGACAACGAAATCGAAGGCCTGACCTGGGGCCTTTATCAGGCCGGCAAGCAGGTCACCGCCGTGCAGTACCAGATGTCCGTCGCGCAGATTCAGATGATGTCGCGCATCATCGGGCGGTTCATGGAGTCGCATGACGTGTGGCTGACGCCGACCCTCGGCAGCCCGCCGCTGAAGCTCGGCACCATCGACATCACGGAGCGCGATCCGGTGGCGGCCTTCGCGCCGGTGCTCGACTATGTTCCCTTTACCGCGCTGGAAAATGCGACCGGTCAGCCGGCGATCTCGCTGCCGCTTCACTGGTCCGCGGATGGGCTTCCGGTCGGGATCATGTTCGCCGGGCGCTTCGGCGACGAGGCAACCCTGCTGCGTCTCGCCGCGCAGCTTGAGGAAGCCCGCCCCTGGAAGGACAAGCGGCCCCAGATCTGGGGCTGAGAGGCCACAACAGGCGGGGCGGGCTCCAAGGCTTCTCCGGGCCCGCCCACTATGCTATCCCCTCGCCCATGACCCAGAATATCAAACCCGTACACGTGATCGGCGCAGGCATGGCCGGTTCCGAAGCCGCTTGGCAGCTCGCCCAGGCAGGCGTTCCCGTCGTGCTGCATGAAATGCGGCCGGTGGTGAAGACGGACGCCCATGAGACCGATGGTTTCGCGGAACTCGTCTGCTCCAATTCCTTCCGCTCCGACGATTACGAGCAGAACGCCGTTGGCCTTCTCCACGAGGAAATGCGCCGCTTGGGTTCGCTTGTGATGGAGGCCGCGAATGTCGCGAAGGTTCCCGCGGGTGGCGCGCTTGCGGTCGACCGCCAAGCCTTCTCCGCCTATGTGACCGAAAAGCTCAACGCCCATCCCCTCGTCACCGTCGAGCGCGGCGAGGTTGCCGGGCTTCCGCCCGCAGACTGGGACAATGTGATCGTCGCCACGGGCCCCCTCACATCCGCCGCTCTGGGCGAAGCGATCGCCGGGCTGACCGGCGCCGAGGAACTCGCCTTCTTCGACGCGATTGCGCCCATCATCTATCGCGAGACGATCGACATGTCGGTCTGCTGGTATCAGTCGCGCTACGACAAGGTCGGGCCCGGCGGCACCGGCAAGGACTACATCAACTGCCCGATGACCCGCGAAGAATATGACGCCTTCGTTCAGGCGCTACTCAGCGGTGAAAAGACCGACTTCAAGGAATGGGAAAAGAACACGCCCTATTTCGAGGGCTGCCTGCCCATCGAAGTCATGGCGGAGCGCGGGCTTGAAACGCTGCGTTGGGGCCCGATGAAACCGGTCGGCCTCACCAATCCGCATAACCCCGATGTGAAGCCCTATGCCGTGGTGCAGCTCCGTCAGGACAATGCGCTCGGCACGCTCTACAACATGGTCGGCTTCCAGACGAAGCTGAAGCATGGCGAGCAAACGCGGGTCTTCCGAACCATTCCGGGTCTCGCCAATGCGGAGTTCGCGCGTCTCGGCGGCCTCCACCGCAATACGTTCCTCAACAGCCCGAAGCTTCTCGATGGCGTGATGCGCCTGAAGAACGAGCCGCGCCTGCGTTTCGCCGGTCAGGTCACGGGCGTCGAAGGCTATGTCGAGAGCGCGGCGATGGGTCTCCTCGCCGGGCGCTTCGCCGCCGCCGAGCGGCAGGATCGCGCGCCCTCCGCGCCGCCGCGCACGACGGCGCTTGGCGCGCTTCTCGCCCATATCACGGGCGAGGCGAATGCCGAGACGTTCCAGCCCATGAACGTCAATTTCGGCCTCTTCCCGCCCGTTGAACTCGGACTCGACGAGAACGGCAAGCGCCCGCGCGGCAAGGCCAAGGGCCCGGCGCGCAAGCGCGCTCATACGAGCCGCGCGCTCGCCGATCTCGCCGGCTGGATCGAGCAGAAGTCCGAAGCGGCGGAGTAATCAGAAGCGGCCGGCCAGTTGCTTCGCCGCCATGCGCAATTGTCGCGCGAATGCCGGAACCTCCGTAGACTGACGGAATGGGTCGAAGCCAGGGGCGGTCACGATCTTGAGATAACGGTCGCAGGCGGAGGCCGGCAGAAGCGCCGGAACGAGCGCGCGGCCCACCCTGTAGCTGCGAGCTTCCGCAAGCAGTGTCCGCGCCCGCGCGGCAACTTCCCCGATGGCCCGGCTGAGGTTTTCCGACATTTCACCCGCGAAGATGCGATGGGGATCGATGTCGTGAGAGCGCAGCAGATCGAGCGGCAGATAGAGCCGGCCTTGCGATGCGTGGGCTGGCAGAGCGCGCAAAAGGCCGGTCAGCGCATAGGCGATGCCCGCCGCCTTGATCGCATCAGAGGCCGCGCGCGCCTCCGGCCCGGCGATGGCCTGGGCCGCTAGCATCATCAGGCGCGATGACGTTCCCTCGGCGTAAATTTCGAGGTCGCTCAATGTTTCGAACGGCGCATCGTCGAGATCGCGCTCGCGCGCGTCGATGAGCTGAACCATCTCATCCACCGGCCAGTGGGCCGTGTCGTCGGTCGCCGCAAGCGCGACTGCCGCTTCGTGCCCCCTCGCCTCGCCGCGCTTCATCGCTTCGAGCGTATCGCGCCACCATTGCAGGCGGATCTGCCCGAGCATGGGCTCGCTGACGACTTCCGGAACGCGGGCGATTTCGGCGTTGAAGGCATAAAGCGCGATGAGCGCCGGGCGCTTTGCCGCCGGCGCGAATTGCAGCGATAGAAATCGGTCGTGGTCAAGCCGCCTCACTTCGTTGAGGCAGGCATGCATGCTTTCGGCTATCGAGCGTTCGTCCATCGTCATGGTCCAAAAGGAAACGGGGCCGTTTCACAACGGCCCCGCCCCATCGGATCGCCTTGCTGGCGATCAGTAGATGTTCTGCGCCGAGACCATGGCAAAGAGCATGGGGATCGAGAGCAGCGTGTTGGTACGCGAGAAGAGCATCGCCGTGCGGGCGGCCTTCGGCTTCGCGTCGGCAGGCGCGTCGACGATGCCGAGAGCGATCTTCTGGTTCGGCCAGATGATGAACCAGACGTTGAACCACATGATCGTGCCGAGCCACATGCCGATGCCGATCGCAATGTCCTTCGGAACCGCGAAACCGTTCAGCGCGCCGAGCGTATAGGCGTCGAGCAGGTAGCCGTTGAGGTAGGCAAGGATGATGCCGGTGACGATCGTCGCCATGGCGCCGTGGCGGAACCAGTACAGCGCGGCCGGAGCGATGACCTTCGAGATCGCCGGCTTCTGCTCGTCCGGAATCTTCGCCATGTTCGGGATCTGCGTGAAGTTGAAGTACCAGAGATGGCCGATCCACATCACGCCGCTGGCGACGTGGAGCCAACGGAAGAAGAACTGCGACAGACGGATATCCGTGAAGCCAAAGGCATCCGGGTTCGCAAGATAAAGGAGAAATAGAACAAGCGCGAGCACGAAGCCTGCGATCACCGTGTTCCTGAGAGAAGTAAGAATTGCAGCCATAAGGATTACCCCCTGCGTTTAGTCAGAATTTAGCTGCCGCGCATGGCCCCCGGGTGTCGTCGCCGCGCGGCATTGAGTCGCGATTCTTGCCCGCCAAACTAGGAGCTTCGCGACGAAAAGCCAAGCGTTCCGGTGTGACTTTTGCTCAGGAAACCGCAATCAGCGCCGCCGCAACGCGGCGTCCTTCGAAGCGAAGGACATTGTAGGTACGGCAGGCGGCGCCGGTGGTCATGACGTCAGGCATGATTCTCAGGTCGGCGAGAAAAGCCCTTATTTCCTTGGGCAATTGCGCGAAGCCCGCACCGCTGCCGACCAGAAGAAAATCGAACTCGCCGATGCATTCGACAAGCGTCGCAAACGACGCCCGCGTCGCTTGCCCGAGCTCGCCCGCCGCCCAGGGACAGAGGCCGCGCGGTGTGAGCAGGATCGAACCTTCAAACCTCTGCTCGTTGAGCCGGAAGCCGCCATCGCCATAGGCGTCGATGAGCGGCTGGCCGGCAAAGCGGGGCTTCATGCCTCAGGCCTTTTTCTCGACCTTGCTGCCGGGAGCCTTGGTGCCCCATTCGCGCTTGACGCCGACCCAGATGAGCACGGGTGCGGCGACATAGATCGACGAATAGGTGCCGATGACGATGCCGAAGATCATCGCGAAGGTGAAGCTGCGGATCACCTCGCCGCCAAAGACGAACAGGGCGATCAGCGCGATCAGTGTCGTCACCGACGTCATGATGGTGCGCGACAGGGTTTCATTGATCGAAAGGTCGATCAGTTCGCGCAGATCCATCTTCTTGAACTTGCGGAGGTTCTCGCGCATGCGGTCGAAGACGACGACGGTGTCGTTCATCGAATAGCCCACGATGGTGAGCAGCGCCGCGATGGTCGTCAGGTTGAATTCGAGGTGGAACAGCGAAAAGACACCGATGGTCGCCAGCACGTCGTGGAAGATCGAGAGCACCGCGCCCACGCCGAACTGCCATTCGAAGCGGAAGGAAATGTAGACGAACATCAGCGCCACGGCGATCAGCACCGCCATCGTCGCGGAGCGGATCAGCTCGCCGGAAACCTGCGGTCCGACGCTTTCGATACGCCGGTATTCGACCTCGGTGCCGAGCGCTTCCTTGACCTTCCTGACCACGACCTGGCCCTGATCGTCGGTGGAGGAGCCGCCCTCCATCGCGCCGATGCGGATGAGGACGTGGCTGTCGTCGCCGAACTTCTGCAACTGCACTTCGCCGATGCCAAGGCCACCAAGCGTGTGCCGGAGCCCGGCCACGTCGGCAGGGCCCTTGGTCGCGATTTCAATGACGGTGCCGCCCTCGAAGTCGATGCCGAAATTGAGACCCCGCGTAAAGAGCAGGGCCAGCGACGCCACCATGACGACGACCGACAGGCCGACAGCGATCACAGCGTAGCGTGCAAAGGGGACGGATGTGTTGTCGGGTACGAGCTTGAGCCGCTTCATTGTTCGTAATCCCCAATCACAGGTCGAGCGTCTTGGGCCGCGTGCGGCGTACCCAGGTCGAGACGATCAGACGGTTCACCGTCACCGCCGTGAAAACCGAAGTGATGACGCCGATGGCGAGCGTCACGGCGAAGCCACGCACAGGGCCCGAGCCAAGTTCGAAGAGAACGGCCGCCGAGATGAAGTGCGTGATGTTGGCGTCGACGATCGGTGCGAGCGCCCGATGGTAGCCCGCATCGATCGAGGCGATGACCGACTTTCCGGAGCGTAACTCTTCTCGGATACGCTCGTAGATCAGAACGTTCGCGTCGACGGCGGTGCCGATGGTGAGCACGATGCCCGCGATGCCGGGCAAGGTCAGCGTCGCCTGCAACAGGGAGAGCGCACCCATGATGAGCGCGATGTTCACGAGCAGCGCGAGGTTGGCGAAGACGCCGAAGAGACCATAGGCCGCGATCATGAAGACGATGACAGCCACCGATCCGATGATCGAGGCGACCGCGCCCGCGCGGATCGAGTCGGCGCCGAGACCCGGACCGACGGTGCGTTCTTCAAGCACGTTAAGCGGCGCGGGAAGCGCGCCGGCGCGCAGAAGGATCGCCAGGTCGTTTGCCTGCTGGACGGTGAAGCTGCCGCTGATCTGGCCCGTACCGCCCAGAATGGGCTCGCGGATGACCGGGGCGCTGATCACCTTGTTGTCGAGCACGATGGCGAAAGGCTTGCCCACATTGTCGCGCGTGACTTCGCCGAAAAGGCGCGCGCCCGTCGAATCGAAGCGGAAGCTGACCATGGGCTCGCCCGAGCGCTGATCGAAACCGGGCTGGGCGTCGACGAGGTTGTCGCCGCCGACCATGACGCGACGCTGGACGAGGAGCGGACGCGTCGGGTCCTCCGTCATGTAGAGAACTTCGGAACCCGCCGGAATGGTATGGGTCGCCATGGCCTGCTGGGCCGTGGTCGAGGTGTCGACAAGGCGGAAGTTGAGCTTCGCGGTCTGGCCGAGAAGCTTCTTCAAACGCTGCGGGTCGTCGAGGCCAGGAACCTGCACGAGGATGCGGTCCGCGCCTTGCTGCTGGATGACGGGCTCGGTGGTGCCGAGTTCGTCGATGCGGCGGCGGACGATTTCCATCGACTGCTGAATGGCCGATTGCGCGCGGGCGACCTTGGCCGTGTCGGACAGCGTGACCGTGACGAGGGCGCCGGACGTCGCCACCATGAGGTCGCGCTGCGGCAGGCCGCCGCTCAGGAGGTTCGAACTCACGACCGTCGAGAGATCGCGGATCGCCTTCGTTGCCTTTTCGACATCTTCCGGCTTCGTGATGCGAACGGTCACCGCTTCACCGTTCACGCCGAGGCCGGTGTAAAGCACCTCGTCGTTGCGCAGCGCCTTGCGGATGTCGTTGACGAGCTGCTGAAGCCGGTCATGGGTGACGGAGGCAGTGTCGACCTGCAGCAGCAGGTATGAGCCGCCGCGAAGGTCGAGGCCCAGATTGATCTGCTTGTGCGGCAGGAAGGACGGCAGGTCCTCCACCGCGGATTTGGGCAGGAAGTTCGGCGCCGTATAGAGGACGCCCAAGAGCGTCACCAGCGCGATCAGCGCGATCTTCCACCGTTCAAAATGCAGCATTTCGGCTCTCGTCCCCACCTGCCCCGGCATCTCGCGCGGCGGCAGTCAAACCCTGTCTGTTAGGCCCTGTCTATCAGGAAGGCGTATTTGCGTTCGCCGGCACCGGCTCGCCCTTGGAGCGGACCTCGGACAGCGTGCTCTTCACGACGCGAATTTTGACGCCCTCGGCGACCTCGACCAGAACCTCGGTCTCGTCGGCCTTGGCGACCTTGCCGATGATGCCGCCGGAGGTCACGACCGTATCGCCCCGGCGCACATTGGCGACCATGGCCTGGTGTTCCTTCACCCGCTTCTGCTGGGGCCGGAGAACAAGGAAGTACATGATCGCGAACAGCGCGATGAAGGGAATCAGCTGCACGATGACGTCGGTGCTGCCCCCGCCGGTCTGGCCAAACATAAGCATCTCCACTAAGCGCCCCGAAAAGCCGGGTCCGCGGTCATTCTCAATCGCGCCGGACTATACCGGCCGGGGGTATATTTGCAAACCGCCCGGCGAAGATGACGTGGCGGTTAAGCTTTGGTCTCGTCGAGCATTTTCGCCGGTGCTGCGGAATGATAGGGTCCGCAGCCCAATTTCTGCCGGAGACAACGAGATGGCCCAGATCGGATCGGATACAGACTTGCTGCGCCGCATTGCCGAAGCGCTCGAACGGCTGGCCCCGGCGGCCCTCCCCGCGGCTTCGCTCGACGCGGCCGACGCCTTCATCTGGAACGCCGAGGGAGTGCTCGAACCCGTGCCGGAGGTTTCCCGGGTCGATATTTCACTGTTGCGCGGTGTGGATCGGGTTCGCGACATTCTGATCGACAACACGGTCAGGTT
Source organism: Parvibaculum sp. (assembly GCF_039680535.1). Taxonomy (GTDB): domain Bacteria; phylum Pseudomonadota; class Alphaproteobacteria; order Parvibaculales; family Parvibaculaceae; genus Parvibaculum. Next base: position 76,890 of record NZ_JBDKSS010000014.1, read on the forward strand.
TGCCCGTGGCCTGCCGGCCAACAATGCCCTTCTCTGGGGCGCGAGGGGCATGGGCAAAAGCTCGCTTGTGAAGGCGGCGCACGCCGCGATCAACGCACCCCTGCCCCCCAAATCGCCCGACAGGCTCATCCTTATTGAAATCCACCGCGAGGATATCGAGAGCCTGCCCCGGCTCATGGGGCTTCTGCGCGGCCAGCCGCGCCGGGCGCTCATCTTCTGCGACGACCTTTCCTTCGACCATGACGACGCGAGCTACAAATCGCTCAAGGCCGTTCTCGAAGGCGGCATCGAGGGCCGTCCGCGCAATGTGCTCTTTTACGCCACCTCGAACCGCCGGCACCTCATGCCGCGCGACATGATGGAGAATGAGCGCTCGACGGCGATCAATCCGTCCGAAGCTGTCGAGGAAAAGGTGTCGCTCTCCGACCGGTTCGGCCTCTGGCTCGGCTTCCACAATTGCAGCCAGGCCGACTATCTCGACATGGTGGACGGCTACGCGGCCCATTATGGCCTGAAGATCGGCGGGAAAGAGCTTCATGCCGAGGCCATCGAATGGTCGGCGACGCGCGGCAACCGTTCGGGCCGCACCGCCTGGCAGTTCATTCAGGACATTGCCGGCCGCCTCGGACAGACGCTTGGCTGATCACGCTCCGGCAATCGCATCCGTCAGCGGAAGCCACTTCACGCGAGGATCGGTCAGATAGGGCCGAACCTCGCGAATGCCGAGGGGCTCATTGCCATTGCCATGCACGAGCACGATGCCGCCCTGCCTGGCGCGCCGTCCCTTGGCGAGCCAGGCGTCGGCGCCAAGCGGAATGAGCCCGAGCTTCCGAAGTTTCAGGACGAGATCTTCATCCGATACCAGTCCGGGAAAGCGGAAGAACACCGATGGCGTAAGGCCGCGGGCGATCATCAGTTCCTCGGTCTTGAGAACCTCCCGATCGAAGTCTGTGTTCGGCATCAGCAGGAAGTTCTGCGTGTCGGGCAGACCGCGCGCATAGCGGTGCGTGTAGGAGTGATTGACCCAGGTGATCTCGATTTCGCGCCGCCGTTCGCTCTCGATGATCGCCGTGAGTTCGGACTGATGTTCGAGCGCCCAGTAGCCGCTGATCGAAATGGCAACCGGCGTGGGGCGCCCCTCCCGGGCTGCGACCTCGCCAAGCTCCGAGAAGAAGCGCGCTTCATAGGCCTTGCGCGAAGGGCACAGATCGACCGTGAGGAAAATTCCGTCGACCGGATGGAGGGCGTGAACGAGGCCGGTATTCTCGATTCTGTAGGGCGGGCTCGTCAGCGATGCCAGCGCCGAGAGGTAGGGCGTTTTATCGTCCGGCAATCCATCGGCAACGGTCCAGGCCAGCGGGCGAATTCGGGTGACGAGGCTTTGCGGCTCGACGGTCAGCAGGAATTCCTGCCCGTCGCGGCGAAATCGGCGGATGGCGATGAGCTTGCGCCCGTCTTCCGCGCGCACGGCTTCGAATACCGGCCGATATTCCGCAATCCCCGTCTCGGCAATCGCGGGCGTTGCCGCTGCAATGAACGGCAACGCGGCGAATGCCTTGAGGAAGTCCCGCCGCGAGGGACCATCACCGCATAACGCACACATGAGGCAACCTATCCCTCGATGACGCCCCGGGGATCGACGGCTTTCGCGCCCTTGCGAATTTCGAAATGCACCTGAGGCGAAGTCACGCTGCCCGAACTGCCCGACAGACAGATCGTCTGGCCCTTGACCACGGTGTCACCGCGCTTCACCAGCAGCTTGCTGTTATGGGCATAGGCGGTCATCCAGCCATTCGCGTGGCGGATCAGCAGCAGGTTGCCGTAGCCCTTGAGTTCGTTGCCGGCATAGGCCACCACGCCGCTCTGCGCCGCCTTGACCGGCGAGCCCACAGGCACGGCGATGTTGACGCCGTCATTGTGCAAGCCGCCCTCCTTCGGGCCATAGCTCGAAATGACGGGGCCCTTTATCGGCCAGATGAAATCGCCTGCGGGGGTGGGCGGCGTCGGCAGCGGCCCCTTGGGCTCGGTCGATGCCACGACCGCATTGCCGCGAGGCGTCGTCGGAGCGGCAGCTTGTGCCGCGTCCGTGGCCGCAGGAGCGGATGTGACGGTCGCGGCGCGGTGCGGGGGCGCCGCCGTCTCGACGTCGCGCACGGCGACCTGCCGGTTCACCCTGGACGGCAACTGCAGCCTTTGCCCCAGGCGGATCTTGTAAGGCGCAGGAATGTGGTTCGTGCTGGTCAGCGTCGCCATGTCGACGCCATAGGTGCGCGAAATGCTGTAGACCGTGTCGCCCTTCTGAACGACATGGTAGCGCCCGCCTGGAATGACGAGCCGTTGCCCGGTGCGAAGCGCGTAAGGCGGCTCGAGATCGTTGGCGTCGATCAGCGAACGGATGGGCACGCCCTTGTCGCGCGAGACCTTGAACAGCGTGTCGCCGGAGCGCACCACATAAGTCCCGCCGCTGCCCGCCGAAGTGAGCGGTTCGGCGTCCACCTCGCCGCGATGCGAGGCGGCGCGGCCGCCTTCCCACCAAGGCTTATCGGAAGCGCAACCGGATAAGGCGAGGGCAAGCACGGCAGCGCCACCAAGGCGTGCCGCAAATCCGATTCCCCTGTCCCGAAGCCTCTCCTGCATGATCCCCGCTCGCCGACTCCCGGCGCCCGCGATCACGGGGCGCGACCCCGCTCTCAAGATTCCTTGGCCACGCCTTCGACCAGCGGGACGAATCGCACGGGCATGAGTTCCTCGCGTCTCACACCTTCCTCTGTCCGCTCGATCCGCACAAGGTGCTGCTCGCCGCGTCCGCCGGGCGCGCCGACCGGAACGATCATGAGGCCGCCGGGTTTCAGCTGCTCGACGAGCTTCGGCGGAACCGACGGCGCAGCCGCGGTGACGATGATTCGATCGAAGGGCGCCTGCTCTATCCAGCCTTCATTGCCGTCGCCGGCCTTGGCCGTGATGTTGTGGAGATGCAGATCCTCGAAACGCCGCACGGCGTCGCGCAACAGGGTGCGATAGCGCTCGATCGTGTAGACGCGGCGGCAGAGCTTTGAAAGCACGGCGGCCTGATAGCCGGAGCCCGTGCCGACTTCGAGCACCTTCATCCGGTCGCCCACCTGCAACTGCTCGGTCATATAGGCGACGATGAAGGGCTGGCTGATCGTCTGCCCACACTCGATGGGCAGCGCATGGTCCTCATAGGCCTGCTTGCGGAACGAGGCGTTGATGAAGCTTTCGCGCGGAATGCGCTCAAGCGCGTTCAGCACGCGCTTGTCGCGTATCCCTTGCCTTCTGAGCGCCATGACGAGCTCGATCTTGCCTTGATCGATGTCGTCCATGGGCGTTTCGTCGCTCATGCCGGTTCCATGTCTCGCTCAGAGCTTGCCGAGCGCGGTGACGAGGGCGCTGCGTGTGCGCGCATGCGTCAGGTTCATATGCAGGGGCGATACCGAGATCATGCCGTTATAGATAGCATGAAGATCGGTGCCCTTGGGTGGATTGCTCAGGACGCGCTCGAAGCCCAGCCAGTAATAGGGATTGTTACGGGCGTCGATGCGCTCCTCGACGCGGACGAGCGACTGGTCGCGCTTGCCCTGCGCCGTCACTTCGATGCCCTTCACGCCGGCGACGGACACATCCGGGAAGTTGATGTTGATGAGCACTTCCTCCGGCCAGCCCGCCTTGACGAGCTTGCGGATGATGCCGGGCGCGTAATGCTCCGCCGTCGCCCACTTCACCTGATGGCTCTCGCCGAAGCCGAAGGCCTGGCTGAGCGCGATCGAGGGAATGCCGAGCTGCGTGCCCTCCATCGCCGCAGCGATCGTGCCCGAATAGGTCACGTCGTCGGCGATGTTCTGGCCGCGATTGATGCCGGAAAGAACGAGGTCCGGCTGCCTGTCCTTGATGATGTGGCGAACGGCCATCAGCACGCAGTCGGATGGCGTCCCCTTTACCGCAAATTTGCGCGGATTGAGCTGGCGGACACGGATCGGATTCGCGAGCGACAGGGAATGTGCCGAACCGCTCTGCTCCTCCTCGGGCGCCGCGACCCACACATCGTCGGACAGCTCCTGCGCGATGCGCGTCAGGACCTGCAGGCCCGGCGCATGAATGCCGTCGTCATTGGTGACGAGAATGCGGGGGCCGTTCTTCGCGGCAGCCTTTTTAGCCATGAGCGGAAATCTCTTTCTGTCCGCCCATATAGGGCTGGAGCACGGCCGGGATGGCGATGGAGCCGTCCGCCTGCTGATAGTTTTCGAGAATGGCCACGAGCGTGCGGCCGACCGCGAGGCCTGAGCCGTTCAGCGTGTTCACGAAACGCGTGTTCTTGCTGTCCACCGGGCGATAGCGCGCATTCATGCGCCGCGCCTGAAAGTCACCACAGACCGAGCAGGACGAAATCTCGCGGAACATGTTCTGCCCCGGCAGCCAGACCTCGATGTCATAGGTCTTGCGCGAGGAAAAGCCCATGTCGCCCGTGCAGAGCGTCACGACGCGATAAGGAAGCTCGAGCGCCTTCAGCACGCCTTCAGCGCAGGCGAGCATGCGCTCATGCTCCTCGTCCGCCTGTTCGGGCGTCGTGATCGAAACGAGTTCGACCTTGGAGAACTGATGCTGGCGGATAAGGCCGCGCGTGTCGCGACCAGCAGAGCCCGCTTCGGCGCGGAAGCATGGCGTCCAGGCGGTGAGGCGCAGCGGCAGCTCGTCCTCGGAGAGGATCGACTCGCGCACGAGATTGGTGAGCGAGACTTCGGCGGTCGGGATCAGCCAGTAGCGGTCCTGATCCTCCCTGCTCTGCCCCTTGAAGACCGCAAACTGGTCGTCGGCAAACTTCGGAAGCTGCGCCGTGCCGTACATGGTGCTGTCTTTCACCAGCAGCGGCGGATTGACTTCCATATAGCCGAACTCGCCCGTGTGGAGGTTCAGCATGAAATTGCCGATGGCGCGTTCGAGCCGGGCAAGCTGGCCCTTCAGCACCGCGAAGCGCGCGCCCGAAAGCTTCGCCGCCGTTTCGAAATCCATGAGGCCGAGGGCTTCGCCGAGGTCGAAATGCTCCTTCGGCGCGAAGTTCATCTCGCGCGGCGTTCCGTGGCGGCGATATTCGACATTGGCTGTCTCGTCGGGACCGACGGGAACACTGTCATAGGGAATATTCGGGATGGCGCCGAGTTCGCGCTCGAGCTCGGCATTGATCGCGCGCTCCTCGTCCTCGCCCGCCTGAATCTTCGCCTTCAGATGGGCGACCTCGTCGAGGAGCTTCTGGGCCAGCGCCTCGTCCTTCTTCGCCTTGGCGGCGCCGATCTGCTTCGAGGCGTCATTGCGCTGCTGCTGCATCTCCTGCAGCGCGGCAATGGTCTTGCGGCGGCGTTCGTCGATCTCGATCAGCCGCGCCGACTGGGGCGGCAGGCCGCGTTTGGCCAAGCCGGCGTCGAAGGCCTGAGGATCGTCGCGGATGATCTTGATGTCGTGCATGGAGTCCGTCGCGCATGGGAAGTTCGGGCGGGTTCTGTATACGCGGAAGGGTTGGGAGCGTCCAGATGAGGCGGCGCCCGGCGCGATCAGGCCCCTTCGGCGGCCTCGGTCTCGTCCGCGCCCTTGGCCTCCGCGATCCGCCTGCTCCGCTCGACGAGCTTCACCGCGCCGATCGACAGCAGATAGAGCAGGAATGTCGGTGTGCCGAGGCTCACCTGGCTCAGGAGATCAGGCGGGGTCAGCACGGCGGCGACCGCGAAGGAAATGACGATCGCATAGCGCCAGCCGGCAATGAGCTGCTTCGACGTCACCATTCCTGCGCGGGCGAGCAGCGTCAGGATCACCGGAAGCTGGAAGCAGGCGCCGAAGGCGAGAATGAGGCTCATGATGAAGCCCAGATACTCGCTGACGCGCGGCAGAAGCTCGATGGAGGCCTGTCCGGCGCCGCCCGCCTGCTGCATCGAGGTGAAGTAGTGCATGGCCATCGGCATGATGCCGAAATAGACCAGCGCCGCGCCGACGAGGAAAAGAACGGGCGTTGCGATCATGAACGGCAGGAAGGCCCGGCGCTCATTCTTGTAGAGGCCCGGCGCGACGAACATGTAGATCTGGGCCGCGATGATCGGGAACGCGAGGAAGATCGCGCCGAACATGGCGAGCTTCATCTGCGTGAAGAAATATTCCTGCGGCGCCGTGTAGATGAGCTTCACCGGCGTGCCCCCGGCGGCGATTTCATAGGGGCGAACGAGAATATTGAAGATATGGGACGCGAAGGTGAAACAGACGCCGAAGGCGATGGCGACGGCCACCAGCGACTTGATGAGCCGCGCCCGCAACTCGATGAGGTGATCCATCAATGGCGCGCGGGAGCTTTCGAGTTCGTCTTCGCTCATGCCTGCCCCGTCTCCGATCTGGGCGCGGCAACGGCCTTGTCGCCGAACTTCGCGATCTCGTCCGCCTCGCGGATGGCATCGGCCATGCCGGGCGCAATGTCGTCAGGCAGCCGGGCGGACACTTCCTCCGGCTTGGCCTCGGTCGATCCGGTCTCAGGCTCGGCCTTCGGGGCCTGCCCCGCCGTCTCGACCGCTTCGCGGATATCCGCGAGCGGCGCGACGCTCTGGTTGCGAAGCTCGGCGACCTGCTTGCGGAGTTCCTCAAGCTCGCTTTCGCGGGCGAGATCCTCGAAGGACTGCTGGAACTCGCGCGCCATCGCCCGCATCTTGCCGACATATCGGCCGGCGGTGCGCATCACGCGCGGCAGGTCCTTGGGGCCCACGAAGACGAGCGCCAAGACCCCAACCAGCAGCAGTTCGGACCAGCCAATGTCAAACATGGGGGTACCTGCGACGCCTCGAACGGATCGGTCTCACAACCGGGTCAGCTGTTGGCGACCTTGTCCTTTGCTTCGGACGCGCTGCCCTGGGTGGCGGTGCCTTCGATGATCTTGGCATCGGTGGGACGCGCGGGCGGCGTGTCGTCCTCGGCGAGCCCCTTCTTGAAGCTCTTGATACCCTTGGCGACGTCGCCCATCAGGTCCGAAACCTTGCCGCGGCCGAACAGCAGCACGACGAGGGCGACGACGACGATAACGTGAGTCCAACTCAGCATCTAACTCTCCCCGTAATGGGTCACAGGCGCGCCGCCCCTTTCGAGGGAGGCAGGCCGGGGGCGCCAGAGCGCCCCGCTAGGAATATGGGCCTTTCGTCCGCGCATTGCGACCCGCTCCACGTCCCCACATCCCGGAGCGTGAACCGGCGAAACCGAATTAGCCAACGCGACGAGTGTCATATCAGCTCACATTTTGTGCAAGTGAATTTGCTGCACATGCGAGAGGCAATCGCGAATTCGGCGGCTATTCAGACTCCTCGTCGGCGACATGAGACAGATGCTCGTCCATCGCCGCGCCGTATTCCTCCGCCGGTACATCCTCGAACTCGCCATCGCCCTCGCCGCCAGTGTCGCTCGGGCTCGGGATGTCGAAGCCGGGCGGCAGGCGGCCGTCGAGCAGGCCGGCGGCCTTGAGCTCGTCGAGACCCGGCAGGTCGCCCACATTCTCGAGGCCGAAATGCAGGAGGAAGTCCTCCGTCGTGCCATAGGTCACCGGGCGGCCCGGTGTGCGCTTGCGGCCGCGGAGCCGCACCCAGCCCGTCTCCATCAGCACGTCGATGGTGCCCTTGGAGACGGTCACGCCGCGGATCTCCTCGATCTCGGCGCGGGTCACCGGCTGGTGATAGGCGATGATCGCCAGCGTCTCCATGGCCGCACGGGAGAGCTTCTTCTGCTCGACTGCCGTGCGTTCCATCAGGAAGGACAGGTCGCTGGCCGTCCTGAACATCCATTTATTTGCGACACGGATGAGATTTACGCCGCGACTTTCATAAAGTTTCTGAAGATCTTCGATGACCGCCCCAACATCCGTTCCAGCGGGCAGCCGCGAGGCGAGCGTGTCGATGTCGAGCGGCTCGGCGGCGGCAAACAGCAGAGCCTCAGCCATGCGCATCAGCTGAGCATGGTCCGTAACGTCGATCGGGAAAGCCACGACGTTGCTTGCGGCCTCATCTTCAGCTTCGCCGTCAGATTCCGGTTCATCTTCCGACTCAACTTCAGCATCGGCATCGATTTCGGCGCTTTCTTCCTCATCGGAAGCCGCTTCCTCAACTTCAACCAAAAGCTCAGCTTCAACTTCAGACAGAGGCTCATCGCCAGACGACTCGTCGCCGTCAGGGCGCGCATCATCTGCAGCCTCCGTCTCGACTTCGGCGGGCTCGATTTCTTCAGATTCGGGGCGCGTTTCTTCTGTCATTCGCTTGTCTGCTGGTCGCCGGATTCTGCCGGGGGCGTGGAGTTGGGTTCAGACCTTTTCTGCCGAACGAATAGCGGCTCGTAGGCGGCGGTCTGGCGCAATTCGATATGCCCGTCCTTTGCCAGCACGAGCGCGGCGCTGAGCGTGCTCGCCATGACCGAGCGGCGCAGTTCGCCGGACATTTCCTCGACCGGCAGATAGGCGTCGATCCGGCCCCAGTCGAACATCATGCCGAGCATCTGCTCCAGGCGCTTGCGGGCGATCTCGATGGACATGATCGGAAGCCGCTTCGGCTCCCATTTCGTCTCATGCCCCTTGAGCCGCTGGTCCGAATAGGACTTGAGAAGATCGTAGAGAGTTCCCTGGTACTGGCTTGTTTTAATGATGCGAACGCCTTCGGGCGCACCGCGCTGAAAGACATGAATGCCAAGCCGGAGCCGTGCGAACAGCTCGATCGAGGCCTTGCGCATGCCTTCGAGGCGCAAGAGCTGGAAGGCGAGCCGGGCCGCCATTTCGGCGCCGCTCGGGCCCTCTTCATCTTCGGGTGGCGGCAGCAGCAGGCGCGACTTGAGGTAAGCGAGCCAGGACGCCATGACGAGATAGTCGGCGGCGAGGTCGAGCTCCATGCGCTGCGCGCGGTTGATGAAGTCGAGATATTGCTCCGCGAGCTTCAGGATCGAGATCTTCGTCAGATCGACCTTCTGATTGCGCGCCAGCGTCAGCAGCACATCGAGCGGCCCCTCGAAACCTTCGAGGTCGACGATCAGCATCTCGTTCGGATCGAGTTCGGCAGCCGCGATGGGGCGCCCTTCCTCGAAGGCATCGGCGGACGCGGCTTCGCCTTCCGCGCCATTGCCGGCCGGATGTGCGCTCGGCGTCGCGGCCGGTGTTCCGGCCTCCGCCTCGTCCTGTGTGGGCGCCTCGCTCATGCCGCCTATGTCGTTGATCTCGTTTGTCCCGCGTCAGCCTTGCCACATGGCTGACATGAACCGCTTATACCGCGCAGTCCCCGGCCACGGTACCCCGTTTCTCCGCTTATCCCCAGCCATGAGAAGCCGGATCAGGCCAGCCTGGACAGGAGCTCGTCGAGCCGGGCGACACCCGCCGATTCGTCCAGAGGCGCCGGAGGGGCCAGCCGCGCCAGGGCAGCGTCTGACCGGGCCAGCGCCTTTCCCGCGAGCGTCGGCGCTTCGGACGCGATGGCGAGCATCTCGTCCATCTTGCCGTTGCAGTGGAGAACGATGTCGCAGCCCGCCGCGAGGCTCGCCCTGGCACGCTCGGCCAGCGTTCCGGCCAGCGCCTGCATCGACAGGTCGTCGGACATGAGAAAGCCGTCGAAACCTATGTCCCGACGGATCACCTCGGAAATGACTTTGGCCGAGGTGGTCGCGGGCCTGCCCGCGTCGAGCGCCGTGTAGACGACATGGGCCGTCATGGCGAGCGGCATGTCGGCCAGCGCCTTGAAGGGGGCAAAGTCAGTCGCCGCGAGCGCCGCCCGGTCGGCATCGACCACCGGCAGGCTCAGATGGCTGTCCACGCCCGCCCGTCCATGTCCGGGAATATGCTTGATGACGGGCAGAACGCCGCCCGCGAGAAGCCCCTCTGCGGCGGCGCGGCCAAGGGCGATCACCGGCTCGGGCGTCAGCCCATAGGCGCGGTCGCCGATGACGTCATGAGCGCCGGGAACAGGCACGTCGAGCACCGGCAGGCAGTCCACATTGATGCCGAGGGCATGCAGTTCGGCGGCGATCAGGCGCGCGCCGAGACGGGCCGCCTCGATCCCCAGTTCCTTCGACCGGGTATAAAGCTCGCCAAAGCGCCGCCCTGCCGGATAGGCCCGCCAGTGAGGCGGCCTGAGCCGGGCCACGCGTCCGCCTTCCTGATCGATGAGGACGGGAGCATCATGGCCGGCAGCAGCCCGCAATTCGCCAATGAGGCGCTTCACCTGTTCAGGCGTCTCGATGTTGCGGGCGAAGATGATGAAGCCCCAGGGCCGGACCTCGGCGAAGAAGCGCTTCTCGGCCTCGGTCAGCGACAGGCCTTCGCAGCCATAGATCGCCGCAGAGACCGACATCACCGGCTCTTCACGAAGCAGGCCTGCCCCTGCGCCTTCAGACTGGCGCAAAGTTCGGCTGCCTTCGGCTTGTCCATATAGCCGCCACGCAGACGGTAATAGATGCCCTTGGCCCCGAGGTCGGCCCGCTGAATATCGGCAGAGAGGCCCGCCAGCGCGGGATACTTCTTCTGAAGCTTCTTGAACTCGGCCCGGGCGCTCGGCTCGTCGCGAAAGGCCGCAAGCTGGACGACATAACCGCCCGCGGCAGCCTCCTGCGCCGGGGCCCCGGCGGTCGCGGGTGGCGTCACCGCAACGGGGGCCGCAGTCGCGGTCGGCGCTGTCCCGGCCGTCGCCTGCGGCTGTGCGGACGCGGCAGGCGGAACGGCCTGCTGGGCGACCGTGCCAGTCGGCGCCGGTGTAACGGCAGGGGCCGGCGCAGCCCCGGCCGGCGCGGTCGATGCAGCGGGCGAAGACGGCGCGGCTGGTGCGGGCGATGCGCCTGACGCCGCGGGCGGCGTCGGCTGTTTCATGGCCATGGGCTCTTCGGGGCTCGGCAGCAGATGCTCCGCGCTGCCCTGCTCGTCCGCCTTTTCGGCTCCCGAGAACCGGTCGTAGACGGTCTTGTCCTGATGCGGGATTTCGATGCCGCCGGGATTGGCCGGCGCCACCTTGATCGGCGAATCGTCGGCCCGGATGACAGGAGGATTGCCCTGCGCGCCCTGCTTCATCCCCTGCTTGTAGGCGAAGAAGACCACGCCGGCGAAAACCACGATGAGGGCGATGATGGCGAGCAACACGAGCGGGCGTCGGCCTCCCTCGTCTTCCTCGTCGGTCGCGTCATAGGTGTAGTAATCGTCCTCGTCTTCGTCGGGCTCGTAACTCAAACCCCGCCCCCGCTCACTGTCCGACATCAGCGCATCTCCTCGGCCGGCTCAACTCCAAGAATCGCAAGCCCGGCGGCGATGACATAGGCCGCCGCGCGAATCATCGCCAGACGCGCAAGCGTAACATCCCTGTGTTCACCAATGATAAACCGCAGGCCGGGCTCGTCCTTGCCCTTGTTCCAGAGGCCATGGAAGGCGGCGGCGAGATCGTTGAGGGCAAAGGCGATGCGATGCGGCTCATGCGCGACCGCCGCCTGCTCGATCTGGCGCGGGAAACCCGCGAGAAGCCGGATGAGCGCAAGTTCCGCCTCGTCGGTGAGCAAGGTCAGGTCGGCTGCCGCGAGGCTGTCGTCGGAAATATCGACGCCCGTCTCCCTGGCGTTGCGCAGCACCGAATGGATACGCGCATGCGCGTATTGCACATAGAAGACCGGGTTGTCGCGCGACTGCTCCATCACCTTGGCGAAGTCGAAGTCGAGCGGCGCGTCGTTCTTGCGCGTCAGCATCATGAAACGCACGACATCCTTGCCTACCTCGTCCACCACGTCGCGCAGCGTTACGAAATCGCCCGCGCGCTTCGACATGCGGAAGGGCTCGCCATTGCGGAAAAGGCGAACCAATTGGCAGACCTTGACGTCGATCTCGGCCTTGCCGTCGGTGATCGCCGCGACGGCCGCCTTCACGCGCTTGATGTAGCCCGCATGGTCGGCGCCCCAGACGTCGATCAGCGTGTTGTAGCCACGGTTGAACTTATCGAAGTGATAAGCGATGTCAGGCGCGAAATAGGTCCAGGTGCCGTCGGACTTCTTCAGCGCCCGGTCGGTGTCGTCGCCAAACTGGGTGGAGCGGAAAAGCGTCTGCGGGCGCGGCTCCCAATCGTCGGGAAGCTCGCCCTTGGGCGGCTCGAGAACGCCGGTATAGATGAGCCCCTTCTGCTCCAGCAGCTTCAGCGTCGCTTCAATCGCGCCGGAGGCATGCAGCGTGCGCTCGGAGAAGAAGACCTCGTGGTCGATGCCGAGAACGGCGAGGTCGCCGCGAATGAGTTCCATCATCGCGTCGATGGACGCATTGCGGACGATGGGAAGCCATTCGGCCTCCTCCATTTTCGCCAGCGCGTCGCCATGTTCGGCGGCGAGCATCGTGCCCACGGGTTTCAGATAGTCGCCGGGGTAGAGGCCTTCGGGAATCGAGATTGTCTCTCCGAGCGCCTCGCGGTAGCGCAGATAGGCGCTGCGGGCGAGAACCTCGATCTGGCCGCCCGCATCGTTGATGTAATATTCGCGGCAGACGGTGTGGCCAACTTTTTCTAGAAGGTTGGCCAGCGCGTCGCCGAAGACCGCGCCGCGCACATGACCCACATGCATGGGGCCAGTCGGATTGGCGGACACATATTCGACGTTCACACGCTCATTCTTGCCGAGATCACTGGCGCCATAGGTGGCGCCGCTGCGCAGAATCGCCGGAACGGCGGCACGCCACATGTCCTGCTTCAGCCGCAGGTTGATGAAGCCCGGCCCGGCGATGGTGACTTCCGTCACCGATTCCTCGGCAGCGAGCTTGGCGGCGAGTTTCTCGGCCAGCTGCCGCGGCTGAACGCCCGCGGGCTTCGCCAGGACCATGGCCGCATTGGTCGACAGGTCGCCATGCGAGGGGTCGCGGGGCGGCTCGACGGCGATGCGCGACGTATCGAGCCCAGGGGGGATCGCCCCCTCGCTCGCCAGAGCCTCAAGCCCCGCCTTCACACGCTCTTCGAAATGCCGAAAAATATTCATGGGATCCGTCGCTTAACCCGGTTTTGGGCGCGCACTCTAACGGCTGGCCCTTACGCTTTCCAGTCGCTTCGGGGCTTAAGGGCTACTCCCTAGCGACAAAATGCTCCTTTCACGCGCCCGCGCGACATGATTGTCTCATCACATGCAAATCGGTGGGGCATATCGCGGCAGCGACCTTCTCCAGACTATCCGGTACCGGATGGCCGGGGTGGCGCTTCTTGCGATCTTCTTGCATGTCGTCGTGCCGACGGCCTACGAGATTTCCGGGCCCAACGTCGCCGGTCTGATGAAGACCATCATCTGCTCCGGCGGAGTGGCGACCGAAGTCTATATCGATGGGAACGGCAAGCCGGTCCATCCGGCGAATTCGGGCCATCAGGACTGCAAGTTCTCCTGCCTTCATCATTGCGCTGCGCTCGCCGTTTCGGCGCTGAGCGTCGCCTCTCCCTCCTGGACGATCCTCCTCAACGTGCTGACCGGCGCCGAGTCCGCCCAGGCGCATGTCACCAGCGCGTCGAACCCGCGTGGGCCTCCGGTCTGACGCGCCTGTTGCCTGGCGCTTTCGGGTCCGCAAGCCTCGCTTGCGGGCTTTTTATTTGCCGAATCTCAGGCGCGCGGATCGTCGAGATCGAAGAGCCGCTGATGCTCCTCGATGGCGAACTTGTCGGTCATGCCGGCGATGTAGTCGCAGACGCGGCGCGCGGTCTTGAAGCCGCCCGCCCCATCGCAACCTTGCTGCCACTCCGGAGGAAGCAGATCGGGCTCAGCGTGCAGCAGGCCAAAGAGATCGCGGACGATGCGCTTCGCCTTGCTCATGGAGCGGTTGACGCGATAGTGGCGATACATGCGCGTGAAGAGAAATTCCTTCAGCGTCGCGTTGTTCTCGTTCATCTCGCGCGAGAATGAGACGAGCGGCCGATCAAGCGCCCGCACGTCGGCCGCCGACTGCGGCTTTGCCGCCGCGATGCGCGATCTGGTTTCCGCAATGACGTCGCCGATCATGCTGCCGATGAGGCGGCGCACGGATTCATGGATGACGCGGTTCGTTTCGAGCCCGGGATATTTGTCGATGACCGCGCGGAAAATGTCGCCGACATGCGGCAGGGCCATGAGATCGTAGATGGTGAAGAGCCCTGCCCTCAGCCCATCGTCGATGTCGTGATTGTCATAGGCGATATCGTCGGAAAGCGCCGCGACCTGCGCTTCCGGTCCCGCATAGGTCGCGAGTTCGAGATCCTGCGTATCGGCATATTCGGCAAGCGCTCTCGGCAGATCCGCCATCGTCCGGTTCGGCGTGAGCAGCGGGCCGTTATGTTTGACGAGGCCTTCAAGCGTTTCCCAGCAAAGGTTCAACCCGTCGAATTCCGGGTAGCGATGTTCGAGCTTGGTGACGATCCGAAGCGTCTGGGCGTTGTGATCGAAGCCGCCGAAGCCTGCCATAGAGGCATCCAGCGCCACCTCGCCCGCATGGCCGAACGGCGTGTGCCCGAGGTCGTGCGCCAGCGCCAATGTCTCGGCGAGGTCTTCGTCGAGGCCCAGCACCCGGCTGATCGAACGCGCAATCTGGGCGACCTCCAGAGAGTGGCTCAGTCTCGTCCGGTAGTTGTCGCCCTCGTGATAGACGAAGACCTGCGTCTTGTATTTGAGGCGGCGGAAGGCCACCGAATGGATGATGCGGTCGCGGTCGCGCTGAAAGGCCGTGCGCGTCGCGCTGTCGGGCTCGGAGTGGAGCCTCCCCCGGCTCGCTTCGGCCAGCGTTGCGTATGGGGCGGTCGCGGCTGGGTTTGAAAGCGACAAGTAACTACGTCCCCGATTGGTGGCCGAATGGCTGACGCGGGTTTAAATCTTCACCCACGACGATTACATGTCCGATAGGCTATACTTAGTATCGTTCCAGAGTAAAAGCCCAATCCCCGTGGGGATATGGCTGGAGTAGACCCGAATGAGCGACACGCTGACCGAAATCCTTCCCGGCACGGGCAAGCCCATCACGCTGAGCGATCGGGCTGCAAAGCGGATTCTCGAGATTCTCGCCGGCGAGGATGAAGGCGTGATGCTGCGCGTCTCCGTTTCAGGCGGCGGCTGCTCCGGCTTTCAATATGGCTTCACGCTGGACGACAATCGCGCCGCCGACGACATCGTCGTCCAGAACGGCCGCGCGACGGTGCTGATCGATTCAGTTTCGGTGATGTATCTCGAAGGTTCGGAAATCGACTTCGTGGACGATCTCATCGGTTCGGCGTTCAAGATTCACAATCCGAACGCGACTGCGTCCTGCGGCTGCGGGACATCCTTCTCGGTCTGAGCCAGCTCCAGCTACCCTCAGCCTCCAAAGGCGAACTGCACCGCCGACGGATTCGTCAGAATATAGCTATAGAGAAAATAGGCGCCGATCGATACCACGGGCGACAGGACGAGCATTGTCATCGTTGTCCAGCCACGGATCATCACGCCGAGAATTGAGCAGAAGAGGCAAATGGCGGGAATCCATACGCCGAGCGTCGCAACCGCCCAGTAAACATTGATGTCCTGCTCGGCCGCAAATGGCGGCAGCGACTGCACGGCCAGCATTCCGTGAACCAGAGCCATGAAAGCGGCGAGAATGCCGATCACACTAAGGAAGCAACGCTCCGTCATGTGTGCTGGCGCCTGATACACGCGGGCCAGCTGACGGTCTTTCGGTCTTGCGACCACAGCACGAGTTACCACTTCCGACTCCCTCCCCCAGGGATTGTTACTGACGACAATGCTGAGCCCTCGAACGCCTCGCGTCAATTACCATGAATATACTGGTATTTTTTGTGCGCATGCGAGATTGCGGCGCAACAAGGTTCGACAGACCGTATGCATCTTGCCTATATGATGCGATGAGGCGCGTCAGTCTGTGGTCCGAGGAAAGTTCATGAAAGTCGCATCGTTCAACGTCAATTCGCTGAAGGCCCGCCTCGGCAATCTGAAGGATTGGCTCCGCGAGGCAAAGCCCGACGTGGTCTGCCTTCAGGAGACGAAGTGCACCGACGAGACGTTCCCGCGCGGCGACATCGAAGACCTCGGCTACAACGTCGTCTTCCACGGGCAGAAGACCTACAACGGCGTTGCCATTCTCTCGAAGCATCCCATCGACGAGGCGATCCCGGGCCTGCCCGGCGATGACGGCGACGAACATGCGCGTTATCTCGAAGCGGTGATCTCGGTCGATGGCGGCGCGATGCGCGTGGCCTCGATCTATCTGCCGAACGGCAATCCGATCGGCACCGAGAAATTTTCCTACAAGCTCGCCTGGATGGATCGCCTGATCGCCCATGCAACGGAGCTTCTGAAATACGAGGAACCGCTCATCCTTGCCGGCGATTACAACGTCATCCCGATGCCGGAGGATTGCTTCGATCCGAAGGCATGGGAAGGCGACGCGCTTTTCCAGCCGGAGTCGCGGGCGAAGTTCCGTGAGCTGCTCAATCTGGGTTTTACGGACGCTTTCCGCGCCTGCCACACAGAGCCGCACCGCTATACGTTCTGGGATTATCAGGCAGGCTGCTGGCCGAAGGACAAGGGCATTCGCATAGACCATCTGCTGCTCTCGCCGCAGGCCGCCGACAAGCTCAAGGCCTGCGACATAGACAAGGAGCCGCGCGGCCGGGAGAAGCCCTCCGACCACACGCCGATCTGGGCGGAGTTCGATCTCTGAGGCGTCAGCCCGAATAAGGCTTGCCGAGCGGCATCACGCGCACGCCCTTGCGCAGATGCTTGTAGTGGAGCTTCGAAAGATCGGCTGTGTTGGGGCCGGGGCTTTCGACAACGAGCACTTCGCGGGCGAGCGGGCCGAAATCGGCACGGAAATGCACCGAGCTTTTGACGACGAGGATGCCGAGCTTTGCGGGCTCGATGCCCGTGTGCTTGAGCATTTCCTGATCGGCGCATTGCGCCTTGCGGGAGGCGACGACAATTTCGACACCGCCCTTTCGCAGCCGCGCCGTGGTTCCGAGCGACATGCGCGACCCGCCATAAAAAGGCCCGGTCGCCAGGAATTCGCCATCGGTGATGCGGACCACTTCAAACTCGTCATCGACGGGTTCTTCGTCCGCGGCCCCCGTCTTCGCGCCGAGTTGCAGGCGAACGCGAGCGCCCTCGCCCGCAACCGCCGCGGCTTTCGCTGACTCGGGGTCGAAGAGCACGCCAAGCGCCGCGCGTTGAGCATCCTGCGCGATCAGCTCGCGCAGAATGCCGACCGTATCGCCATTGCCGCCCGCGCCGGGATTGTCCTGCGTATCGGCGAGAATGATCGGACCGCCCTCGCCTGCATTGGCAATTGCGTAAGCCACACCGTCATGCGCGGACCACAGCTTTTCGCGGAAGGCGCTCTCGCTGCCATTGACCTTCGTGGCGATCCTGTCGGCGGCTTCGCTGGCAGCCGCTTCCGTATCGGCATAGGCAATGACCGTCGGGCTGCAATCCCTGATGTCGGCGAGCGCAAAACCGCCAGCGAAAGAAACCGTGCTCACGCGGCCATTCCCCAGAACCGCGCCTTCAAGCGCCGCCACGTCGCGGTAGATGCCTGCCGAAGGCTCGACCAGCGTACATTGCGCGGTGAGCGGAATGAGATAGTCGATCTTCCGCAGCACCTTCGCCTGGCGCGGTAGCCCAGAGAACATCGCTTCGAGATGGGTGGCCGCCCGCGCGCCCGTTTCCGCCATGTCCACATGCGGATAGGTGCGATAGGCGATCAGCACGTCCGAATATTCGATCATCTCCGCCGTGACATTGGCGTGGAGATCGAGGCTCGCGACGACTGGAATTTTCGGACCGACTGCCGCGCGGACACGCTTCAGCAGCTCGCCCTCGCCGTCCTCCAGATGTTCCGTGACCATCGCGCCGTGAAGATCGAGATAGACGGCGTCCACGTCGCCCGCATAGCCGAGCGCATCGAGCAACATCTCGACAACACGTTCGTAAGCCTCTTCCGTCACATGCGCCGATGGCGTGGCCGAACACCAGACGAGCGGCAGCAGCGTGTGCCCCCTGGCTTCCGCCGCATCGATAAATCCGGCAATCGGTATGTTCATGCCTTTGAAGGTCGTCAGCAGCTTCGGGCCCTTCTGCAGGCTCGGCCATGAATCAGCCTGCTCGAAAGCCGCGAAAGGCGCCTTGGACGGCGCAAAGGTATTCGTTTCGTGCTGAAAGCCGCCGACTGCTATACGCATGATGTGCTCAACGCCTCATTCGAAATCCGGCATGCCGGCCGCTCGTGGGGCCGGTGTCCGCCATCGTAGAATGGCGAAACGAAAAAAGGGAGGACCGATGATCAAGCTTACATTCTGCCTCACGCGCAAGCCTGGCATGACCCGAGAGGAATTCCAGCATTACTGGTTCAACAACCATGCGCCGCTCGTCGCGCGGCATCGCGAGGCGCTGAAAATCCAGCGCTATGTCCAGCTCCACACAGGCGATTTCGCCATGGCGGACGCGCTCCGCGCCGCTCGTTCAGGGAGCATCGAAGCGGCCCCGGCGATCTATGACGGCGTGGCGCAGCTCTGGTGGAACAGCCTCGACGATCTCATGACCGACACGCCCGAAGCGCGCGCGGCAGGCGGGGCGCTTCTCGAGGATGAGGCAAAGTTCATCGACTTCTCGAAATCGCCGCTGTGGTTTGGCGAGGAAAAGGTGATCTTCGGCTAGGGCGCCTTCGCGAAGGCGGTCAGCCCTCGTGCTTCGCCAGCCAGTCGTCGGCGACCGCCTTTGCCTGCTCCTTCTCGCCATCGCGCATGCGGCCCGAATATTTCGTCATGGCGGCATTCACGCGGCCCGCATTGGCCGGTTCGGCGAAGCGGTTGGCCAGATCGAGGAACGACCATCCCGTCACGCGATCCTGATGGACGCCTTCGCCATCGAAATAGACCCGGGCAAGCTCCAGAAGGCTCAGCACATGACGCTTCTCCGCGGCGAGAATGAGCCAGCGCAGGCTCTCCGAACGCTGGACGGGAACGCCGAGCCCGCGGCGATACATGTCAGCAAGGTGATATTGCGCGTCGGGCCAGGCCGCGAGCGCGCCCATCTCGAACATCTTGAAGGCCTTCTGGTAGTCGCGCTTCACACCGACGACCGTGTTGCCGTTGCGATAGACGAGGCCGACCTTGTCCGCGGCCTGCGCATTCCCAGCCTGCGCCGCGAGAAGATAGTAATGGAACGCCGTTCCATCGGATTGGGGCACGCCGCGTCCCTGCTCATAGAGCCGCGCCACGAGATAACCGGCCATGCCATGACCGCCCTTCGCGGCCTGCGACCAGGAATCGACCGCCGCCGTGATGTCGCCCGCGCGAAAGGCCTCGACGCCCGCATTGAACATCGCGTTGGCCGCCGCCGTCGGCTCGGCATGAACCGTGCCCGCAGCGCTGAGCGTAAGTCCCAGCGAGAGGATAAGGGCTGCAAATTTCTGGCGTGGGGACATCGAGGAAACTCCGGCGAAGGGGCCGCCATTCTCGCACAAAGCCCGGGCTTGCAAAGCCCCCGAAACGCGGCGACTTCGCCCATTGACCCGGGCCGCCCCCGCAGGCCACCATCGCTTCATAACAGGCCGGTAAACAGGCCGCTCCGGGAGGACCAAATGAAGGCTGCCGTCTTACGCGAAACAAAGAAGCCCCTCGTCATCGAGAACGTTCAGATCAACAAGCCGGGCCCGCATGAGGTGCTGATCCGCACCGTTGCCGCAGGCGTCTGCCATTCCGATCTGCACTTCCTCGAAGGCTCTTATCCCTATCCGCTTCCGGCGGTCCTCGGGCATGAAAGCGCAGGCGTCGTCGAGCAGGTCGGCTCCGAAGTCCATACCGTGAAGCCGGGCGACCATGTCATCACCTGCCTCTCGGCATATTGCGGCCATTGCGAGCATTGCCTGACGGGCCACATGTCGCGCTGCGTCAGCCCCGAGACCAAGCGTCAGGCCGAAGAGGAGCCGCGCCTCTCGCAGAATGCGGGGACGATGAACCAGTTCCTCAACCTCTCGTCCTTTGCCGAATACATGCTCATTCACGAGCATGCCTGCGTCTCGATCCGCAAGGACATGCCGCTCGACCGCGCCGCGCTCATCGGCTGCTCGGTGACGACCGGCGTCGGCGCGGTGATCCACACATCGAATGTGCGCCCCGGTGAAACCGTTGCCGTCATCGGCTGCGGCGGTGTCGGCCTCGCGGCCATCAACGGTGCGGCCATCGCTGGCGCTGGCCGCATCATCGCCATCGACATGCAGGGCTCCAAGCTCAACCTCGCCAAACAGTTCGGCGCGACCGACGTCATCAATCCGAAAGATGGCGACCCCGTGAAGCAGGTCATGGACATGACCAATGGCGGCGTCCATCACTCCTTCGAGGCCATCGGCATGAAGCAGACGGCCGAGCAGTCCTTCCGAATGCTCGCGCGCGGCGGCACGGCGAATATCATCGGCATGATCCCGGTCGGCGTGAACATCGAACTTCACGGCGCGGACTTCCTCGGCGAGAAGAGAATCCAGGGCTCGCTCATGGGCTCGAACCGCTTCCCCGTCGACATGCCGCGCCTCGTCGATTTCTACATGGCGGGCAAGCTCAAGCTCGACGAAATGATTTCGCGTCGCCTGAAGCTCGAACAGATCAACGAGGCTTTCGACGAGATGAAGCGCGGCGAACTCGCCCGTTCGGTCATCGTCTTCGACAGCTGATTTTCAGACTCAGGAACGAGAAGAGGCAGCCCGCGGGCTGCCTCCTTTGTTTTGCGCTCAGCCCCCCAACGGGCTCACAGTCCTAATTCGTAAGCGCAGCGGCCTTGTCGACGATTTTGGACGGCGGCTGCTTCGCGGGCTCGACGGCGGCCGAAGCGCCGTTTTGCGCGAGATTGATGTTCACGGTCGGCTCGTATTTGTTGTCCGAGCCGCTCGCCGAGTCGATCGCCCAGCCGATGCCGCCGCCAAGGATGATATTGCCGACCGTCGCTCCGGCCACGTCGGAATGATTGACGTAGCTCGCCTTCTGATAGCCCTCTTTCGAGCACTCGATCATGATGTCGTATTTGGTCTTGTCGATCTTCAGCGAACCCGGCGTCGGATCGATCTTGCCAAGGCTCTCGCCATGGCGCGTGAACTCGCAGGCGGCGCCAGGTGGCGTGGTATTCACGCTGATGCGCTGCGAAGTACCTTCGACCACGGTCGAGCAACCGGCGAGCGCCACCATGGCGCCGCCCAGAATCAGGATGCGTTTCATAAATTTCCCCAGTAAATGCCGCATATGCGGCCAGCCCAGGGAAATGCTAACGCCGGAGCGCCTGGATAAGCAACTACTCAGTAGACCGAAATTCAGACTGCCCCATCGAGCATTTTTAGTGCGTCTGCAAACTTTGCCCGGGCCGCCTCGGCCTCGGCCTTCCGTTCACGTTGCTCTTCCACGACATGTTCCGGTGCCGAGGCGACGAATTTCTCGTTGGCGAGCTTCGCCGCGAGCTTCTCAATCTCTCCCTCGAGCTTGCCGATTTCCTTGGCCAGGCGGGCGGTCTCAGCCTTGAGGTCGACGAAGTCCGCAATCGGAAGAAGCACCGTCGCTTCATCGAGAACGAGCTGGAGCGAGCCCGCGGGCACCGTCTCCGACGTGTCGGCCGAGGCGAGGCGCGCAAGGCGCAGGATCAGGTCCTTGTGGCGCGCGAGACGCTCCAGGCTCTCCTGCGAAGCGCCCTTGATGAGCAGCGGAATCTTCGCGCCCGCCGGAACGTTCATTTCGGCGCGCACCGAGCGAACATCGGAAATGAGGCGGATGACCCAGCCCATTTCGGCGTCGGCTTCCGCGTTGCCAAGGCTCGAAAGATTGGGCCATTCGGCCATGACGAGCAGAGTCTTGCGGGCTGGCCCCGCCGTCGTAGCCCAAAGCTCTTCGGTCATGAAGGGCATGAAGGGGTGCAGGATCAGCAGGATCTGGTCGAGCACCCAGGCCGCCGTGGCGCGCGTTTCGGCCTTGGCGGATTCATCCGTTCCCAGAAGAAGCGGCTTGATGAATTCGAGATACCAGTCGCAGAACACGTTCCAGACGAAGCGGTAGATCGCGCCCGCCGCCTCGTTATAGCGGTAGCCTTCGATTTCTTCCGTGACCTTGGCCGCAACGCGCGCAACCTCGCCGACGATCCAGCGATTGACGGTCTGCGAAACGCGGGCCGGATCGAAATCTTCGATACGTGCGCATTCGTTCATCTCGCAGAAGCGCGCCGCGTTCCAGAGCTTGGTGCCGAAATTGCGATAGCCTTCGACGCGGTTCGTCGCGAGCTTGATGTCGCGGCCCTGCGCGGCCATCGCCGCCAGCGTGAAGCGCAGCGCATCCGCGCCGTACTCGTCGATCAGCTTCAGCGGGTCGATGACGTTGCCCTTCGTCTTCGACATCTTCTGGCCCTTCTCGTCGCGGACCAGCGCATGGATGTAGACATCGCGGAACGGCACTTCGTCCATGACGTGCAGGCCCATCATCATCATGCGGGCGACCCAGAAGAAGATAATGTCGAAGCCGGTGACGAGCACATCGGTCTTGTAATAGCGCTTCAGCTCCGGCGTCTCGTCCGGCCAGCCGAGCGTCGAGAACGGCCAGAGCGCCGACGAGAACCAGGTGTCGAGCACGTCTTCGTCGCGCTTCAGGGCGACGCTCTTGCCGTAATGCTTTTCGGCGGCGGCCTGCGCCTCTTCCTCGCTATGCGCGACGAAGATTTCGCCATCCTCGGTATACCAGGCGGGAATGCGATGACCCCACCAGAGCTGGCGCGAAATGCACCAGGGCTGGATGTTGCGCATCCATTCGAAATAGGTCTTTTCCCAATTCTTCGGAACGAAGGTCGTTTCGCCGCGCTCGACCGCCGCGATTGCGGGCTTCGCGAGCGTTGCCGCGTCGACATACCACTGATCGGTGAGATAAGGCTCGATCACCGTCATCTTCGACTTCTCGTCATGCGGCACCATGACGGTCTTGGGCTCGATGCGGTCGAGAAGTTCCAGCGCCTCGATGTCGGCAACGATCTTCTTGCGCGCGTCGAAGCGGTCGAGGCCGCGATAGGCCGCGGGCGCCTCGTCATTGATCCTGCCGTCCGCCGTCAGAATGTTGATCTGCGGCAGGCCGTGGCGCTTGCCGACTTCGAAGTCGTTGAAGTCGTGTGCGGGCGTGATCTTGACCGCGCCCGAGCCTTGCGTCGGGTCGGCGTGTTCGTCGAAGACGATCGGAATCCTGCGGCCGACCAGCGGCAGGATGACATGCGCGCCCTTGAGGTGCTTGTAGCGTTCGTCTTCCGCATTCACCGCGACGGCGGTGTCGCCCAGCATGGTTTCCGGGCGCGTGGTCGCAACGATGATGTAGGGGCGATCCTCCCATGCGGTCGGCTTGCCCTCCTCGTCGAATTCGCTCGGATAGCGAACGGTCTTGCCGTCGGCGAGCGGATAGCGGAAGTGCCAGAAATTGCCCTTCACCTCGATGTTCTCGACTTCGAGATCGGAAACGGCCGTCTGGAGCTTCGGGTCCCAGTTCACCAGCCGCTTGTCGCGGTAGATGAGGCCCTGAGCATGCAGCTCGACAAAGACCTTGGTGACGGCGCGCACCATCTGCTCGTCCGGCGCACCGCGCTCGCCAAGTGTGAAGCGTTCGCGGCTCCAGTCGCAGGAGGCGCCGAGGCGGCGAAGCTGGTTGATGATGCTGCCGCCCGATTCGCCCTTCCACTTCCAGACGCGCTCGATGAAGGCGTCCCGGCCCATGTCCCGGCGGTGGATATTCCCCTCGGCATCGAGCTGGCGCTCCACGATCATCTGGGTCGCGATGCCTGCATGGTCGAGGCCCGGCTGCCAGAGCACGTCCTTGCCGCGCATGCGCTCGAAGCGGATCAACACGTCCTGCAACGTGTTGTTGAGCGCATGGCCCATATGCAGGCTGCCGGTGACGTTCGGCGGCGGAATGACGATGCTGTAGGGCTTGGCGCCCGCCGCCACCCGCTCGGGGTTGCCCGCCTTGAAGGCGCCGCTCTCTTCCCACTGGCGGTAGAGGCGTTCTTCGACGTCCTTGGGGCTGAATGTCTTCTCGAGCATGGGAATGGGTCCGGGGGGAGTTCGGCGCGGGGCACTTTTCGGGGGCCTCCGGCCGGAAAATTGGGAACTAAAGGCGCGGAATACCGCCGTCTTACAGCAGGTGCCGCCCCCGGCCAAGCGCCGAAAGCAGGGCAAAACGCGCCAGCCCGGCCAAATGCCTAAAGCGGCGGGCCCTTCAGGGAGACCGCCGCAAGGCTCCGGACTCGAAGGCAGGCGGCGTCAGCGGTGGCCGCGGGCCACGCGCTCGATTTCCTCGCGTACCAGCCGCTCCACGAGCGGCGGCAGGTTCTGATCGAGCCATTCCTTCAGCATCGGCTTCAGCAGGTCCGCGACCAGATCCTCGATCGTGCGGGAGGTGCCGGACGAGCTCATGAACGAGCTGGCCAAGGCCCCGAAAGCCGCCGAAGCGGCACCGGCGGCGTCGCTCGACAACAGGCCGGACGGAGCCGGGGCTGCAGGCTGGGAGGTATAGGACGGAGCTGGAGTCGGTTGCGCGTTCATCACGGGCTCGCCAAAAGCAATGTCTTCGTCAGTTTCGTCGTAAATCGGCTCGGCAGCGGGCTCCGGCTCATGCGGCATGTGCGGCGCCTCATAAGCCGCCGGAGCGGGTTCTGCATAGACCGGTTCAGGAATATATTCCGGCTCGGCTTCAGCGACCGGTTCCGGCGCATAAGCCGCTTCGGACGCATAGACCGGCTCGGACAGGGGGACCGGCTCGGACAGCGGCGCGCTCGCCTCGATGAGAGGTTCGTCCTCGGACAGCGGCTCGGTCAATTCGAGGATGTCTTCTTCGAATTCCTCTTCTTCCGCCTCGAATTCTTCTTCGAACTCGGGCTCCAGAGGCTCCTCAACGGGCGCGGGCGGCGGCGGCGGGGTCGCCTCGGCCACCTCCTCTGCCTCGTTACTGCCCGTATCCTCGGAGATGATCCGGCGAATGGAGGCGAGAATCTCCTCCATTGTCGGTTCTTGTGCCGGGCCTTGATTGCTCATACTGCGTCCTGCCAGTCCTCGGTCGCTACTTCAACCTGCTTACCAGACAAAAGCTTAGGAGATGTTGACAGCAAAAGCCAACATGCCCCGGTCAGGAAACGTAGTTAAATAACGCGTTTATTGCCCGTCGTCCCCGGCGGTGCCGAAGCCGATCCACTTGTCGCGCACCTCGTCGGCATTCACCTGCGGGTCATAATATTTAACCGGCAGTTGAAGCTGACGGGCCGTGAGCTGCCCCGTCGCTGCCAGCAGGTTGTAGGATGCGACCACCTCATCGCGTTCCGCGCTGACGAGAGTGACGCGGGCGTTGAGCAGTTCCTGCTCGGCGTTCAACACGTCGAGCGTGGTCTGCGATCCGACCTGCTCTTCCTGCTTCACGCCTTCCAGCGCGATCTCGTTCGCCTTCACCTGCTCCTGGCTCGAAACGATGTTCGAGCGCGCGGCGAGAAGTTGTTCCCATGCGTCGCGAACGGCCTCGTCGACCAGACGCTGCACCGAGGCGATCTGCATCAGGGCGGCGCTCGCCTGCTCCTTCGCGGCGCGGACCTTGGAATATTCGGCACCGCTCTGATAGAGCGGAATGGTGAGCACGCCCATGATCGAGCTCTCGTCGCTCGTCCGAACGGTCGCGCTGGACAGCGCGCTCGACGAGGGATCGCGCGCATACTGGTACTGCGCCTGAACGTCGAAGGTCGGCAGCAGCGCGCCCTTGGCAACCGAAACGGCAGCGCGGCTCGCGGCCTCGCTCGCGCGCGCGGCCTTGAGGTCGGGATTGTTGCGCTCCGCATAGGCGCGCGCCTGATCCTCGCTCTGGGGCAGATTGGCCACCGCCGCCGGCTTCACGAGATCTGCAGGACCATGCCCCACGATCTTTTCGTAGGAGGCGCGGCTCGCGGTCAGTTGCGCTTCTGCCTGACGAAGGCCGGTCTTCGCGCCGCTCAACCGAGCTTCGGACTGGGCGACGTCCGTGCGCGTCAGCTCTCCGACGCGGAAGCGGTCCTGCGTCTGCTCGAGCTGGCGCTTCAGCACTTCGACGTTGTTCTTGTTCAGATCGACGACGCCCTGATCGCGGATCACATTCATGTAGGCGGCAACCGCGTTCAGCAGCGTCGCCTGCTCGGCGCTGAGCAGCGAATTCTGTCCGGCCTCGACCACGTGCTCGGCCTGCGCCGTCGAATTGACCGTACGGCCGCCCGCGAAGAGGTTCTCGCTCAGCGTCACGCTGCCGGTCAGGGGACGGGAATTTGCGTCGAGACTCGCACCGGCTGGCGCCTTGAGATTCGCGCGCGAGCGCGTGGCGGCATAGGTGCCCTGCGCGGTCACTGTCGGGCGCCATCCGGCGAGCGCCTGCGGCACCTGCTCGTCCGTCGCACGCTGCTGCGCGCGCTGCGACTGCAGATCGGGATTGCTCTGGTAGGCCGCGGATAGCGCATCCACGAGGTTCTCAGCCGAGGCGAAAGGCGCCATGACCGTCAAGGCCAGCGCACTCGCACCGCCGAGAGCCATCAGCTTCACGGAAGCCCCAAGGGATCGTTTCATCGTTTTGCCTCTCCGCAAAGCGGGGCCGAGCCCCTCTACGCAAACGCGATTGGTATCTGATCTAGTTCCGGCAAGGTACAGATATGATCGGTCGCGGCCAAGTGTCAGTTGAGCACAGGGCTTTTACTGTCAAATTGCTGTTATCACTCACGAATCGGAGCTTTGCGAGGTTTGGCACCTCCGCTCCGGGCCGCCGCTCAGAAGACGAAGCTTTCCGCGACTTCGAAGCCTGGAAGGGCATGCACCTTGGCGTCGAAGGCAACGCGGCTGCTGACCGCGCCATGGGCACGAATGAAGATACGGGCATGCGCCGCGGGGCCCTGACCTGTGACGACGACCAGACGGCCGCCATCCTTGAGCTGGCTCAGAAGATTCTCCGGTGCCGCCGGCGTCGCACCGCTGAGGAAGATCACGTCGTAGGGACCGGCCTTCGCATAGCCGTCGCCGAGACCGCCGGTCACCACCGTCACATTGGATGCTCCCGCTTCGGCCAGATTCGCCGAGGCGGCTGCGGCCAGCGCTTCATCGACTTCGAGCGCAACGACCGATTTGGCGAGGCGCGCGAGAACCGCCGACGAATAGCCCGTGCCGGCGCCGATATCGAGAACATGGTCGGTTTCCTGCACGTCGGCCAGCTGGGCGAGCTTCGCGAAGGCGCGGGGCTGCATCAGGTAGCGTCCGGCGCCCTGCCCTTCGTCGAGCCGAACGTCTTCATCCATGTAGGCGACGCCCCGGCGCTCGGCGGGAACGAACTGTTCGCGCGGCACGGCGCTCATGGCGGCGATCAGCCGGGCATCCGTCACGGCGTTACAACGCACCTGGTTCTCGACCATATTGATGCGGGCGGCGGCAAAATCGGTCATGGGGAGGCATCCTGAGGCGAGATGGGCCGCCGGGGCCCTGTGGGCCGCCGGGCGGAGTCATTGGACGCGTTTATAAGGCTCCCCGTCCGCAAACTCAATTCGCGATGCGAAAACCGATCCGGAGGCGCCTTGCGGGGCGGCTCGGCCCATTTTGAAAGGCTCACACCCCCCAACCGGTGTGAATCAGCCTCGAATGTGCATTGTCTGTCTGGCGGGGAGTTGCTATACCCCGGCCTGTCTAGGATGGCCACGTGGCGGAGTGGTTACGCGCCGGACTGCAAATCCGTTTACCCCGGTTCGATTCCGGGCGTGGCCTCCAGATATTCCCCTGCATGACGTTTCAGCGTTGCCGGCTGTTGTGAGCCAATGAGCCCGGCCGCGTTCCGCCGCCTGCCTTGCGTGCGAGAATCACGCCCCAGATCATGCCGAAGAGCAGATAGATGTGGCGCCAGTTCTCGATGTCGATGATGAAGGCTTCCGCCATGTGGCCGACCACGCAGGCATAGGCGACGATCAGATATTCCTGGCCCGGGCCCGCGACGAACGAGGTGCGCCAGCCCCGCCGCAAGGTCAGAAGCACAAAGCCGATAAAGGACAGGCCGGAGAGAAAGCCGCCTGCCACCAGCACGTGCAGGTAGACGTTATGTGTGTCCAGCCTGTTCAGCTTCGCCCACTGGTTGGGTCCGAGGCCGAGGGGATTTTCGAGCGTCTTCACGAAGGCGCGCTTCTGGCTTTCGAAGCGGCCCTGCTCGCCGACGTCATAATCCTGAACGAGCATGGCTCGCTCCTTGAAGAGTGCCTGCACCTGCGGAGTCGAAAGCGCCGCCGCGAGCATGCCGACGACGAGAACGCCCATCACCGCCGCGGAGACGATCAGCCGCATCGACTGGCGGGCCGATTTCGACGTCGCGAGCGTCAGGCCGAGAAACACTGCGCTTGAGAGGACGAGCGAGCCCCATGCGCCGCGCGAAAAGCTCAGGAACACACCGAGAAGCAGAACCCCGACGCCGGGCGCAAGCAACAGCGCCCGCATGCTCCGCGCCATGCTGAGCCGCTGCGCGAGATAGATCGTCGGCGGAATGAGGAAGGGCCCGAAGACGTTCGGATCGTTGAAGGTGCCTGTCGCGCGCCCCATCGCCAGATAGTCGTCCGCATTCGGCATCACATCGAAATAGGCCGCGATGGCGATGACCGAGACGATGACGCCGCCGATAGCCCACGCATTCAGCAGAAGCGGCAAACGCCTGCCGGGGTCCTCGTAGACGAAGGACGAGAAGAAGATGAAGGCGCAGACCTGATAGCCGCTGACCGTCAGCGCATCCTGCACCAGGTCCATATAGGGCGCCGAAACGCCGCCGAGGATATAGCCGATGAGCACCAGCCCCCACAGAAGCGCGGGCCAGGCCATGCCCCGCGGCAGCTTGAGGCCGAGCAGGAAGAAGAGCGCCATGCAGCCAATGAGCAGAAGATCATAGGGCACCGGCTGGCTCTCGCCCGCCTTGCTCTTCTGATAGAAGCTCCCGACGATGACGAGGAAGAGAGCGATTTCTCCGATGCGCCGCCCCCATCGGCTGGCGGCGGAGGCAATGGGCATATGAGTGTCGATGGCAAAACCGTTCATGGCGCCATCCATCAGAAGGCATTCTCGCCGCGCAGCATGGCGATGGGCGTCTGCGCGACGATGTAAAGGTCGAGCAGCAACGACCAGTTCTCGATGTAGTAGAGATCGTGCTCAGTGCGCCGCAGGATTTTTTCGCGCGTGTCCGTCTCGCCGCGCCAGCCATTGATCTGCGCCCAGCCGGTAATGCCGGGCTTCACGCGATGGCGCGCGAAATAACCATCCACGACATCGCCGTAAAGCTCGTCGCCCGCCTTGGCGAGGATCGCATGGGGGCGCGGCCCGACGATCGACATGTCGCCCTTCAGCGCGGTGATGAACTGGGGCAATTCGTCGAGGCTCGACCGCCGCAGGAAGCGCCCCACCCTCGTCACCCGGTCGTCATCGGCAGTGACCAGACGAGCCGCATTGGCGTCCGTCTGCTCATGCCTCAGCGTGCGGAACTTGTAGACCTCGATCAGCTCGTTG
Source organism: Parvibaculum sp. (assembly GCF_039680535.1). Lineage (GTDB taxonomy): Bacteria > Pseudomonadota > Alphaproteobacteria > Parvibaculales > Parvibaculaceae > Parvibaculum. The sequence goes on from NZ_JBDKSS010000014.1 coordinate 106,417, forward strand.
TTGAAGCCATAGCGCCGCTGCTTGAAGAAGACCGGCCCCCTGCTGTCGAGCTTGATCGCCGCGGCGATGATCGCGAACAGCGGCGAAAGAAGCGCGAGGAATATCGCCGCAAGAACGCGATCCTCGATCATCTTCAGCACATAATCCCAATCCGACAGCGGCTTGTCGTAGAGATTGAAGAACGGGACATTGCCCACATAGGAATAGGTCGTCGACGTCATGCGCAGCGGCATGTCGAGCGCCGACAGCCGAATGTCGACGGGAAGCACCCAGAGCTTGCGCATCATTTCGAGCACCCGGCGCTCCGCCGAAATGGGAAGCGCCATGATGAGGAGATCGATGCGGTTCGAGCGGGCGAAGCGCACCAGCTCATCCACCGTGCCGAGCATCGGATAGCCCGCCACCTCCTTCGACACCCGATCGTCGCGCCGGTCGTCGAAGACGCCGCAAATCTTGATGTCAGGCTCGGCCGATGCGCGCAGCGCCTCGATCAGGCGCCGACCATGTTCTCCGCCACCGACGACGACGACGCGGCGCTCCAGACGGCCGGCGCGCATCCAGTGCCGTATCAGACCGGTCATTGCGCCACGCATGGCCAGCATGGCGCCGAGGCTCGTGAGGAACCAGCCAACGAACCAGACACGCGATACCTGATCGCTGACCTTCAGCAGGAAGCCGGTCACGAGCAACGCGGCGGCAACCCCCGTCCATGCCGCAACGAGCCGCCCGCCTTGCCGCAGCGGTCGCTGAAGGACGGGAATGCGATAAAGGCCTGCGAGCTGGAAGCTCACAAGCGCCATCAAGGCGCCAGCGAAGACGATCGGAAAATAGATGAACTTCAATTCCGGCGAGGTCGGTCCCAGATAGGCCTGAAACATGCCCACGCCCGCGAGCGCGATGAGCGCTGCATCGGCAATGCGCACGGAACCCGAAATCACCGACGGCGAAATCATCGGACTGATCGGCGTGCGTCTCTCCTCGCCGAGGCTGGAGGGCTCGCGCACCTGCCCCTCGCGCCATCCGCGACCGTAGCGGCCAGGGCCGGGCCCGGTCATGGCGGTATCGGTAGGCGCGGCCTTGATGCCGGGGGAAGTGCCTTCGCCATTCATGAAGAAATGCCTTCCGGAAATCCGGCGATGCGAACCCTCTCCTTCGCGCCACGGTGAGGCTTTGACGCCTGCTCGCGCGCCGCCCGATAGAAGCCCGACACGCCTTCAATCATGCGCGCGACGGAGAACTCGGCACACACGCGCTCCCGCAGGCGCATGGCGAACGCAGTCATGTCGTCAGGATCATCAAGCGCATGTGCGAGCGCGGCGGAAAGAGCCGTAGCGTCGGCGGGCTCGACGAGCCGCACGGAATCCGCGCCGAATATCTCGGGGATGCCGCCCACCCGCGTCGCGATCAGCGGCAAGCCGGCGGCCGCGGCCTCCAGCGCAACGTAAGGCAGGGATTCATGATGCGACGGCAGCACGACCACACGCCCCGATGCAAAGGCTTCTCGTGCAGGCAGCGGCCCCATGAACTCAATTCGCACATTGGCAGGAGCCTGCCCTGCCATGCGCTCAAATGCTTCGCGCTCCGCGCCCGAGCCGACGATGCGCAGATGTGCGCTTCGCCCGAGCAGATGCAAGGCCTCGATCAGCGTTCCGACACCCTTCAACGCGCGCAGTTCGCCGATAAAGACGAAATCCGCCGCATCCGCACGCGGCGTGACCGGCACGCAGTCGCTCCCGGAGATGCCGTTATGCACAACGGCAGCGGGCGCCAGCGGCTCGCCGACGAGCCTTCCGAACGTCCGCAGCCCAAATTCGGATTCGAAGATGAACCCGTCCGTGCGAAGGCGCATAAGCCGTTCCGCCATGAAGAAGAGCCTGCCCTTCATACTCTGCGGATCGAAATGCAGCGCGCCGCCATGCGGCGTATAAATGCGCAGGCCGCCGGCGCGGCGCGAAAGCAACCGCGCATAGGCGCCGCCTTTCGCGCCATGCCCATGGACTATATCCGCGCCGAGCGAGCGCACCAGCCGCCGCAGCCGCAGGAGGTTTGCAACATCGCCAAGCCCCGGCATCCGGTCCATCGGAACGACATGGATACCCAGTTCGCAAACGGCTTCCGCATCACGCAGCCTGCCGATGGACACGGGATCGGACGGTGCTTCGCCCATGACCATACCGACCTTGTATCCACCTTCATGCTGTCCGCGAGCGAGGTCGCAGACATGCCGAAGGACGCCACCGAGCGGCGCGCGCAGGAAATGCACGACACGCAGGCTTTCCGTTGTCCTCGATGCCTCGGCGCCGGACATCAGAAATAGCGCTCCTCGACCAGGATCGTGTCGCCGGGCCTTACGGGAGCGCCGGTGTCGACATCCATCTCGACGAACTTGTCGCCGCGCTTTCGCGTGATGTGGACCGTGCTCTGATAGGCGCGATAGGAAAAGCCGCCCGCGATGGCGACGGCGCTCTGCACCGTCATGCCGTTCACATAGGGGTACTGGCCGGCCTTCTGCACCTCACCCAGAATGAAGAAGGGTCGGAATTCCATCACCTGCACGCTGACATTGGGATTGCGCAGCAAGGTCTTGCCGAGCGACGCAGCGATGGCCGCCTGCAATTCATTGGTTGTCAGGCCACGGGCCGCGACCGGAGGAATGAGCGGAATGGCGATATTGCCGCCGCCGTCGACCGAGAAGTCGCCGCTCAGATCGGCCTGACCGAATACGGTGACGCGCAGCTTGTCACCGCTGTCCAGCAAATACGGCTCGCTTGCCTCGTCGACAGGCCGCTCCACGACCGCACCCGGTCCGGCACAGCCCGCAAGAGCCGCGACACCGAGCCAGAGCACCAGCAAATGATGAGGCGCCAGGAAATGAAAGTCGCGGCGAGCCATGGCCCTGCGATCCCTAAAATTGTCTGCTTTGTTCGAACCTATGCCCCAGTGGTTAATTTTTCGGAATTGACAAGGCGTCAGTTCGCGCGCGGCGGCAATGAATGCGCGGATTTGCACATGTTTTGAACGGATTGGATCTCATCCATTAAGGCTTCCGTTACCAAACGGCGGTCTACTGTCCGCTTACGAATGGTGCCGGACGCGGTGCCACACAGGCAGAGTGCCCAGCAGGCATAGCGCATGAGCAACAATCCCGGCATGCCGGTCCTCAGCTTCGGCGACAGGCGCCGCTCGACGCCCGACGCCCAGGCCGCCGGCGATGTCTCGCCGTGGGATCTGCTGCGCGGAATCTGGGCGCGCAAGGAACTTGTCGGCCTTTGCTTTGGCGCCTTCATGGCGCTGGCGGTCTTCTGGCTGACCACGGTGACGCCGACCTATACCGTTGAGGCCCGCATCCTGCTCTCACCGCGCACGGGCGAAATCTCGAGCTTCGATACGCAAAATCAGCCCGCGCCGCCGGATGCCGAAACGCTTCAAAGCGAAATCCAGCTGCTCACCTCGCGCCCCTTGCTGACGCGTCTCGTCGCCGATCTGCATCTCGACCGCGACCCGGAATTCAACCCCTCGCTGCGGGACGGCGCGAAGGCACAGATCCTTTCGCTTGTAGGTGTGCGCGGCAGCGCGCCCGACGAGGCGGAGATTGCCGACAATCTGCTCGGCCAGCTCAACGTCTTTCAGAAGGGCGCGTCGCGCGTCATCGCGATCGACTTCACATCGACCAGCGCCGACACTGCGGCGCGTGTCGCAAACCGCCTTGCCGAACTCTACATCGCACAGCAAATCGAACAGAAGGTCGCCGTCAATCGCGAAGCGACCAAATGGCTCAGTCAGCAGATCGAACAGCTGCGGCAGAAGGTGCAGACCTCCGAAGCCGCCGTTGAGACATTCCGCAGCGAGTCAGGTCTTTTCCTGACCAACGGCTCGACCGTTCCGCAGCAGCAGCTTACCGATATCAACTCGCAGCTCACACTGGCGCAGGCTGCCCGCGCCGAGGCGGAAGCAAAGCTACAGAACGCGCGAGGACTCATTGCATCCGGCAATTCGGTCAATTCGTCTGCCGCCGTTCTGCAATCACCCCTGATCCAGAACCTGCGCCAGCAGGAAGTCGCACTTCGCGCCCAGATCGCGCAAATGTCTGAAACGCTTCTGCCCTCGCATCCGAAGATGATGGAGGCGCAGGCGAACCTCACCGACCTCGATCGCCAGATCGAGAAGGAAGTGAACAAAATCGTCCAGGGGCTTGAAAACGAAGCACGAGTGGCCGCCGCGCGTGTCGCCTCGCTTCGCTCGAGCCTCATTCAGCTTCAGGCGCATATGGGCACGCTCAATCAGGACGAAGTTCAGCTTCGGGCCCTTGAGCGCGATGCGGCCACCAACCGTTCTCTGCTCGAGTCCTTTCTGAAGCGCTACGAAGAAGCCAATGCCCGCGCCGAGGCGGATGCCAGCGCCGCCAATGCGCGCATCGTCTCGCGCGCGCAGGAACCCTCGTCGCCGACCTTCCCGAAGACCGGCGCCGTGCTGACACTCGCCACCGTTGCCGGGCTTCTGCTCTCGCTCATTATCAGCTTTCTCATGGAAGCATTCTCAAGCGGCTTCCGGACCGCCGAGCAGGTCGAGCGCGCCACAGGCATGCCGTTTCTCGGCCTTATTCCGGAGCTTGAAGCGGGGCCACGCGCCAACCCCGCCGGCGACGTGATGCGCGAGCCTCTCGGGCTCTATGCGGAGTCGATTCGCGGTCTTCAGGGCAGCGTACTGACCGCCCGCATCGGCGATCGCCGCGCCAAGACCTTGCTGATCGTTTCCGCGCATATGGACGAAGGCAAGACGTCGACCGCCGCGAGCCTCGCCCGCGTGCTTGCCATGGGCGGCTATCGCACCATTCTTATCGATGCTGACATGCGCGCGCCCTCCGTGCACCTCGCGCTCGGCATGCCGCCTCAGGCGGGGCTTGCGGAACTTCTCACCGGACAGGCAAGTTTCGCGCAGGTCATCCGGCAGGATTATGGCAGCTACGCTCATGTCGTTCAGGCCGGCGGCGCCTTGCCCAATCCGACTGCGGCGCTCGGCTCCGCACAGATGGCCTGGGTGTTGAAGGCGCTGGAGCAGACCTATGATTACGTCATCATCGACTCGCCCGCCGCCATGGCCGCCGGCGACGCGCAGGTTCTGGCGAAGATGACCGACATCACAATCCTCGTCGTGCGTTGGGCCTCGACGAGCCGCCGCGTCGTCGCGCGTGTGCTGAAGATGCTCTCGGCAGCCAGCGGCCGCCGCGTCGGCGTACTGCTGACACGCGTCAACCTGCGCCGCTATCGCCGCTATTCCGATACCGTCATCGAGGAATATCCGGCGCGTCCGGCGAGAGCGGCCTAGCTCGCGGCGGCCGCCCGCCCGAAGAACAGCGCGACGGCCTTGCGGCGGTCGCCGGCGAACTTCTTCACGGCATCGTAGAGCGGCCGCGCAATGTCATAGGCGGCAACCTTGATTGCATCGAGCGCCTTGTTCTCTCCGGCGGGACGCTGCGGGAAGCCCAGCTTGCGCAGCCCGGCATTCACATAGGATAGCTTCACGAGCTTCTCGGATGTGTCGGTGTGCCACGTAATCGAGAACGACACGGAGACCTCCGGACCGTTCTGTACCCAATGCGGATCGAACAACGGAACGAAGATGCTGTCGCCGGGCTCAAGGTGCTGAAGTGTGGCGTCTGCCTCGAAGTCTTCACGATATGGAAGATTGCGGTGCTTGCCCGGATACATCTCCAGATCTTCCTCCGAGACGAAGCGCCGGTCCTTGTGATTGAAGAGGCTCATCCGCTTCGAGCCGCGGATCTGAAGCAGGAAGTTGTATTCCGGGTCCATATGGAACGGCGTTACATTGTTCGGCGAGGTCACGAAGATGAAGGCCTGCCGCCGCCGCGCGCCCCCCATGACGCCGCCGGTCTGCTCCGCCACCTGATCGAGGCAGGCATCGAGCAGCGCCTTGTATTCCGGGTCCTGCTCGGCATTCTTGATGACCATCCAGGATTGGCATTCCTCGATGCGGCGCACCGTTTCCTCAGCGCTCAGCCCGTTCGCGGGCGTCAGCCTAGGGTCCTGATCGGGCGCGACCGGTCCGTTGAATTCGGTGCTTTCCGCAGGAAGCGATGCCGCGAGCCGCGCGAGCCTGTCCAGATCGAACAATGGATGCCCTGCAAGCTGATGCTTCAGCCGAAATGTTCGCGTTAGCATTTCCTTGCCGACGGTGCCCGGCAGAACCTCAATGAGCCTCTTCATGCTCGACCTCCTTGCGGATGCGGTAGTAAACAGCGCGGGCCTTCGCCCAGACGAGATCGGCCAGACGCGATGCGCGGGCCGTATAGGCGACCAGCAAGGCGCCACGGCCGGAAGTCGCGACATTCATCTCGCGAATGCCGCGCCGCTCGGCCCAGATATGATCGATCATCGGATGGTTGGGGATCGCGCATGAATCGACCCATGCGACGTGCGGATCGTTCTGGAAAGCGCCGATCACCTTCATCATAAGGAGCGCGCCGGGCGAATATTTCGCGAAAGCCTCGTCATGGGCGATCTTGAAACTGTAGGCCCCACCGCCGGAGAGAAAGCTCGCGAGCATGGCGACCGGCCGTCCATCGAGCCGGATTTCGGCGCAATGCAGCTTCCCGCCTGTGTGCCAGCTTCCGGCGAAGTCCTCGAAAAAGGCACGCTCTTCCGGCCGCTCCGCCAATGCCGTTCCGCGCTTGCCTTTCCAGCCCGCGCGTTCGAGGCGCAGGAACTCGTCGAGCCAGCCAGTGAAATCCGCGCCGCCGCCATGCGTGGAAAATTCAAGCTCGCCCAACTCGGCAAGACGGTTCCAGAGACGATTGTATTCCTTGCGCTTTTTCTTGCGCATATGCGCGGCCAGATAGGCCTCGCCGTCGAGATCGGACTGAAGGAAGGCGCGCTCGTGCCGCGCGGTCTCGACATTCGGCAGATTTTGCTCCGCGATGAGCGCCGCAAGCGCAGTGTCGAAGGCGCCACCCGTTTCAAAAAGCGGAAAACGGATGAGCGGCGCGCCACAGCGCGCCGCATGGGCGAAGAAAGCTCCGACCGCCGCCCGCTCCTGCCCGGCACGCAGAAGCGGCGTGGCGAGAAAGCTGTGTATATGGGTCCAGATGCTCCAGACCGCAATCGGCAGACCGAGATAGAAGCGCCGCGCCCGATAGGGAAACGCGCCGATCAACACGCGCTTTTCGTCGATCCCGGCTTCACCCCAGACAAGTGCGACATGGACCGCATTGGCCGGCGCAAGATGCCTCATGGCCGCCTGTAGCGCCGCCCCCTCAAACAGAGGGTTGCTATCCGTCGCGGACCTTGCCATCTCCTCGAGCGCGCCGAGATAGGGCGACAGCGCATCGGCGCTTTCGACGACCGTGATATCGCTCTCCGTGCGAGCCGCCTTTGCCGTGGGCACCGCTTTCAGGCGCAGCCGGACGAAATGACCGTCGACATGTTTGACATTGCTCATGCCGGTGTTCCCGAGGCGCAAAAAACGAAGGCATTGATGCCGAGGCGGCGGCGGACGATCAGGAAGAGGCATAGGCTGGCGCTGGCAAGCGCCGTTGCCGTCGCAAAGGCCGCGCCCATGAGCCCGAAATGCGGAACGAGAACGAGGTTCAGCGCGATATTGAGCGCCGCCGCACCGCCATAGACGATCGAGGTGATGTTCTGATGCCCGGTCATGTTGAGCAGATATTCGATCGGCCCCGTCGATGCGCGCGCAATGAAGCCAAGCATCAGAACGGCAAGCAGCGGAAAGCCCGCCGCGAAATCCTGACCGAAAAGACCTAGCGCGAAGCGGCCGCCGAGAAGGATGAGCGCGGCCGCTGCCAGCGTCGGCCAGAATATCCATTGGATGATGTTGTGAACGAGAATCTGAAGCGCGCGCCTGTCGCCCGACGCATGCAGCTCCGAGAACTTGGGCACCGCGCGGGCGGCCACCGCGAAATAGATGAAGACGATCAGGTTCACGATCCGCGTTGCCGCGAAATAGACGCCGACTTCCTCCGGGCTCACGAAATAGCCGAGGAGAACGATGTCGGTGTTGAGCAGCAGGAGATAAAGCCCTTCGGAAAGCACCATCGGCAATGACGCGCCAACCCAGTATTTCGTGTGATGGAACGGCTCGGCCTTCGGGATCGTCCGCGCGATGCGGCGTGACAGAAGCAGCCGCTGGCCGGCAAGCGTCAGCAGTGTGGCGCCGAGCGCCCCGGCGACGGCTTCGACGCCGGTCAGATTCCCGGCAAACAGGTACACAATTCCACCCGCGACCACGATACCGAGCGGCCGGATGATGTAGGTCGGCAGATAGGCGAGCCCGACCCAGCCGAATGCGCGCGCGGTGCCCTCCAGAGTGTCGCCAAGCGCGAAGCCCGGCACACAGAGCATGGCGAGCATGAGCGGCAGGACGTAATAAGGCTCAAGCGCGTCGCGCAGCGCGAAGATGGCGACGAGGCCTACCACCATGACGGCAATGCCTAGACGGAAGACCACGCGCCAAGATGCGTCGAGAATGCCCGCAAGCCTTCGCCATTTTCCGTTGACGCGGTAGTCCGGCACAAAGCGCAGGGTCGAGGTGCCGAAGCCCATGGGAGTGAGAATGCCGAGGATGATGACCCAGACCCAGACATAGGCGTAGATTCCATATTCGAAGGCCCCCATCCAGCGCGCCAGCAATACCTGGCTCAGAAGCGCAATGGCGGCGCCAGCGACCCGGATCGCCATGACGAGCCCGGCACCCCGCATCACGTCGGCAAGATGACCGTCGGCGAGCTTGCCCGCGATGGTCTCGCCAAGTCGTCTGAACGGTTGCGGAAGCGCGGAAGCGTCCATCGAGAGCATTATCCTTCGATCAGCATCAGGCCCACACGATGCCCGGGCGCGGCAAAACGCCCGCCCTCGGGCAAAGGCGGGTGAATGCGTTGCAGAGTATCGGCGTCTGCTTGATGAAGCGTTTAACGCTGCGGTTCGTGCGACCATCCGTCCGGGCAGAATCGGTTCTCATCGTCTGGGTCACAGGGGGCCTTGCCTTGCCAATGGATCAAGTCGGGACGGTTCGCTGTCCCGGGGACTCGTCTGCGCCGGATTGCATCAATCATTTCTCAATTCCGGACGCGCATTCTCGCCCTGACCTCGCGGCTGCAAACGCCGTGCAAAAGGCGTTTACCGAGACGAGCCAGACCATGAACGCCCCTTTCCAGCGCCCTCACCTCGCTTCGCCCGGCTCCTGGGCGAAGACGGCGCTGCTCGCCCTGCATGCCAGCCGGATTCACAGCCTCGCACCGAGGGCCCTCGCGGGCGCTGGGGCAATCCTGATGCTGCATCGGGTTCGAAGGGCGGACGACACCGGATTCGCGCCCAATCAGGCGCTTGAGGTCACCCCGGACTTTCTCGACGCCACGATCCGGCACCTCGCGGCGCGCGGCTATGATTTCGTGAATCTCGACGAGGCCGTGCGGCGCCTCAGCGAAAAGGACTTCACCCGCCCCTTCATCGTCTTCACGCTGGACGACGGCTATCGCGACAACCTCACGGATGCGGCGCCGGTCTTTCGCAGGCAAAATATTCCGTTCACTGTATATCTCTCAACCGGCCTGCCGGATGGAACGGCGGAACTCTGGTGGGTAGCGCTTGAGCGCGTCATCGCGACCGCAGGGGAACTCCGCGTGCGCTTTGCGGAGGAAGAGCAGAGCTTCGCCTGCGGCACCACGGCAGAGAAGAACGCCGCATGGTCCGCTATTTACTGGCGGCTCCGTGCCGGACCCGAGGACGCCATGCGGGCGGAGATTGCGCGCCTTGCCGGGGAACAGGGGATCGACGTCGCCGCCATGACCCGCGAACTCGCGCTGAGCTGGGACGAGGTACGCGAACTCGCCGCCGATCCGCTGGCGAGCGTCGAAGCTCATACCGCCGATCATTTCGCGCTGGCAAAGCTCGACGGCGCTTGTGCCCGCGAACAGATTGCCCGCGGCCTTGCCCGACATGAAGCGGAGCTGGGCCGCCGTCCGCGCCATTTCTCCTATCCTTATGGAGATCCGGGTTCGGCGAACGAACGGGATTTCGCATTGGCGGCGGAATTCGGCTTCGCCTCCGCCACTACCACGCGCAAGGGCCTCATCCATGCCCGCCATGCGGACCGCTTGATGGCCCTTCCCCGCGTCTCGCTCAATGGGAACTATCAGGACGTTCGCATCGTCGAAGTGCTGCTCGGCGGTTTGCCCTTTGCGCTGGCGCGGCTCTTCGCGGGCGCTTCGGTCGATTGAGGCGCGTATCAGGGCCTCCGCCTGCGGCCCCACCAAACCTCGGTGCGCCGGCGGACCCGCCTGACCCGATGCGAATCGACGGAAAGGACGACCACCCCCAGGGGAATCATCCAGAAGCCAAGGATGGGCAAAAAGCCGAGAACGCCGCCGCCGATCAGCACCACGCCTGTGACCTTCCGCATCCGGGGCGAGCCCGGAACGCCGACTTTCCTGCCGCCAAATCGTACGAAAGCCATTATTCCAGCGCCTCGGACCCGGGTTTTGCCCGCCAAACTCAGAAGATGTGCATAGATCGGGTTTCAGGCAAGATTTGGGCTGGCAAGGGTCAAACGACTTTGCTATAGGACCGCACGTCTTGCTTTTGAGCTCGCGAGATATTCCCCGGTAGCTCAGTGGTAGAGCAACCGGCTGTTAACCGGTTGGTCGCTGGTTCGAATCCGGCCCGGGGAGCCAGTTTTGTAAGGGCCTGGTCGCTGAATGCGACCGGGCCCTTCGCATTTCAGCCAACCCCTCTTCAGATGAAGAAGGCCGGAAACGACGTCTCGAAGGCGCGCGCGGCGGAAAGCACCTTCGCGTCCGCTCCCCGGGCGCCGATGATCTGGAGGCCGATGGGCAGGCCGCCAGCCGTCCGGCCGCAGGGCACGACGCAAGCCGGCTGCTGGCTGAGGTTGATCGGGAAGCTGAACCCCGCCCATTCGGTCCAGCGGCGCAAACCGCTCTCCGGCGGCAGTTCCTCGCCAGCCGCGAAGGCGGGGATCGCGGTGCCCGGCGAAACCACGAAGTCGTAATCGGTGAGCAGCTCATCCATGGCGGCGCCGAACTGGGCGCGCTTCACCTGTGCGGCGACAAGCTCCGGCGCGCTGTAGGCGGCGCCGGCGGCAGCAACCTCGAGAAATCCCTTGTCGATCATGCCGCGCCGTTCGGCTGGCACGGCGGACAGACGGTTCGCCGCGCCGCTGAACCAGTGCCGGCTGAATATTTCGGGAAGATCGTCTCCCGGCAGGTCGATCGGTTCGATCCGCGCGCCGAGACCTTCGAGCGATTTGACCGCAGCATCAACAGCGGCGGCGACTTCAGGATCGACCTTGCCGCAGGGCGGCTTTGTCCAATAGCCGATCCGTGCGCCTGAAAGAACCTTGTCCACGAGAGCGAGCGGCGCGAGTTCGCCGGCCCCTTGCGCCCAATCCCGCAGATCGCGGCCGGACATGGCCTGCAACATCAGGAAGGTGTCCTCCGCGCGCCGCGCCATCGGGCCGATATGCGCGACCGTTCCGAAGGCACTCGCCGGATAGGCTGCGACGCGACCAAAGGTCGGCTTGTGCCCGGTGATGCCGGTGAAGCTCGCAGGGATACGGATCGACCCACCGCCATCGGTGCCAAGATGGAGAACGCCTGCGCCCGTGGCCGCCGCCACCGCCGCGCCGCCCGATGAACCGCCCGGCGTCTTGTCGGCATTCCACGGATTTCTCGTCACGCCGCTGAAGGCGCTGTCCGTAACAGCCTTCCAGCCGAACTCGGGCGTCGCCGTGAGACCGAGAAAGACCGCGCCAGCGCGACGAAGGAATTGCACCGAAGGCGCGTCTGCGACGCATGGCGACGCATCGGTCGTCAGGCTCCCATAACGCACCGACCATCCTTCGATCCAGACAATATCCTTGAGCGTGGTCGGAACGCCGTCGATGGCCGACAGGGGCTTTCCCGCCCGCCACCGCTTTTCCGACTCCTGTGCCGACGCAATCGCGCCCTCGCGATCGATGAAGGTGAAGGCATTGAACCGCGGATTGATTTCCTCCGCGCGATCGAGCGCGGCGGCGGCCACCTCAACCGGCGACAGGCTTCCCTTCGCATAGGCCTCGGTGAGGGCGACAGCGCCCAGACGGCACAGCTCGCTTGCGCCGGAAAGCGGTGAAAAGTCAGATGTCATACTGGATACTCTCGGGGCGGGTTGTAACGCGCAAAGAGTAGGGTTTTCACGGCAGCGCACAAGTGCGCCGCATGGCACCGACCAAATTTCACGACACTGGCGGGCGGTCCTTCGCTTCCTTCAATGCCGCCTCGACCAGGCTGCGCCCGATCCAGACCATCACCTCGTCCACACGCCCGGGCTGAAGCTGCCCGACGTCGCGCAGCCACACCCAGACATCGAAACCGATGATCGCTGCGAGCGCGGAAGCAAGACGGTCGTAGAGTTCGTCTGGAAGTTCCGACCTGAGTGGCGACAGCACTTCGCCAACCCAGTCGATCCGGCGCTGCCCACGCGGACGGTCGGGCTGTTCCTCGCCGCCGGGCACCCGGTCGAGCGTGGAGCGCACGATCACCCTCAGTTCATTTTCATAGACTGGCGCCAGGCGGTTCAGCGCCCTGATCAATGCTTCAAGCCGGTCAGCGGGCGCCGCATGCTCCCGGGGGGCGGCAACGATCTCCGCGAATTCGGGCCGGAGAGACTCGAGCGCGGCGTCGGCCAGCATGTGGTCCTGCGAGGCAAAATATCGATAGGCCGTTCTTTTGGATATGCCGACCGCCTCAGCCGCCTCCTCGACGGTCGGGCGCTTGCCCTGCTGCATCAGGACCTGGGCCGATTGCAGCAGCAATGCCCGCGTCCGCGCCTTTTGCGCGGTTCGCCCCTCGCTTACCTCTTGCCTTCTCATATTTGTGTCACTACCGTGTCATTACGCTACCATAGTAGCATAAGGCTGGCACATCAGCCGGTCAAACCCGATCACCATGGAAGCTCGAAGGAAAAGCCGATGCTTCATCACATCTCCATTCCCGCGCGCGATCCGGCCCATGTCGCAACCGTCCTTGCCGAGGTGCTCGGCGGGCGCGCATTTCCCTTTCTCGGCCCCCTGCCCGGCGCCTGTTCGGCGGTCGCCGGCGACGAACACGGCACGCTGATCGAGGTCTATCCGCAGCACATGGCAATCGATCCCGATGTGAAGGAAGGTGGATCGCCCTTTCTCGCGCTCGATGTCCCCGCCGAAGAGATCGCCGCAAGACCGCTCGCCTTCCATGCGCTGCTCTCGGTGCCTCTGAGCCGCGGCGAGATCGAGGCCATCGGCGCGCGCGAAGGCTGGAAGACGCTCTATCTTGGCCGTGGCGCGCCGGGCCGGACGCCATTCTTCCACGTCATCGAGTTCTGGGTGGAAAATCACGTCATGCTCGAGCTCGCGACGCAGGAAATGCTCGCTCCCTATCTGGCAACGATGGACATGGCCGCCCTTCAGCAGCGCTTCCCGAAGGGAATCGAGCGGTAAGTCAAATTGTTCCGCCAGCGGATGAATGAGATCGCACAAGGCTGTCCGGCCGGTAGGCATCACCTATGCTCGGCGACCACCGCCAGAAATGCCTTGCCATAACGCGCAAGTTTCGAGCCGCCGATGCCCTGAATCTCGCCCAACTCGTCCATGGTCGCGGGCTTGCGGCGCACCATCTCGCGCAGCGTCGTATCGTGGAAGATCACATAGGGCGGCACGCCCTGCTCGCGGGCAAGGCGCATGCGTTCGGAACGCAGCGCCATGTAGAGCGCATCCTCTTCCGGCGTGGAGGAGACTTCCTGCTCCGCCGCCTTTGACGAGCGCCGTTTTCCCGTTGAAACGAGGTCGCGGCGGAATTGAACCGGCTGCTCGCCCTTCAGCACCGGCCGCGCCGTCTCCTCCAGCTTCAACGCTCCAAAGGCCGCATGATCGGCGGCGATGAAGCCGCGCGCCGCCAGCTGGCGCAGCACCGATTGCCAGCTCTTCTGGTCGAGGTCCTTGCCGACGCCAAAGGTCGGCAAGGTGTCATGCGCAAAGCGTGTGACCTTCTCCGTGTTGTTTCCACGCAAGACGTCGATGATGTGACCGGCCCCGAAGCGTTGACCGGTTCGATAGATCGCAGACAGAGCCTTTCGCGCCGCCTCCGTGCCGTCCCACATTTCCGACGGCGTGAGGCAGGCGTCGCAATTGCCGCAAGCATCGCCATGCGCCTCGCCGAAATGGGCGAGCAAGGCCTGCCGCCTGCACGTCGCGGTTTCACAGACATGAAGCAGCGCGTCGAGCTTCGCGCGCTCGACCTGCTTCACCTCTTCGGGGGCTTCGCCCTCGTCGATCATCCGGCGGCGCAGCGTCACATCGCCGAGCCCGTAAGCCATCCAGGCGTCAGACGGCAAACCGTCGCGCCCTGCCCGCCCCGTCTCCTGATAATAGGCCTCGATGCTCGACGGCAGATCGAGATGCGCGACGAAGCGCACATCCGGCTTGTCGATCCCCATGCCGAAGGCGATGGTCGCGACGAGCACGGGCCCTTCGTCCTTCAGAAACGCATCCTGATTCCGGTCGCGAACCGCGCGGTCGAGGCCCGCATGATATGGCAGCGCGCGAATGCCCTGCGCGGTCAGCCATTCCGCCGTCTCCTCGACCTTCTTGCGGCTCAGGCAATAGACGATGCCGCTCTCATTGCGATGGATGGCGAGGAAGGAAAGAAGCTGGCTCCTGGCATTGTCCTTGCGGACGATGGTGTAGCGAATATTCGGCCGGTCGAAGCTTGCGGAAAAGACGCGCGCGTCGTCGAGCTTCAGGCGGTGGATGAGGTCGTCCCGCGTCTGCGGATCGGCGGTCGCCGTCAGCGCCACGCGCGGCACACGGGGGAAGCGTTCCTTCAGCAGAGCGAGCTGCAGATATTCCGGCCGGAAGTCATGCCCCCACTGGCTGATGCAATGAGCCTCGTCGATGGCAAATAGCCCGATCCGGACGCGCGACAGAAACCCCATGAACCCGTCGCTGACGAGCCGTTCCGGCGTCACATAGAGAAGGTCGATCTCGCCCGCCACCAGAGCATTGCGAATGTCTCGCGCCTCGTCCGGCGTCAGCGCCGAGTTGAGCGCCGCCGCGCGCACACCGGACTGCCGCAGCGCCTCCACCTGATCGCGCATCAGCGCGATGAGCGGCGAAACGACGATGCCCGTGCCTTCGCGGCAAAGCGCCGGAATCTGATAGCAGAGCGATTTGCCCGCGCCCGTGGGCAGAAGCACCACCGCGTCGCCGCCTTCAACGATGTGGTGGATGATCTCCGCCTGCTGGCCCCGAAACGAGGGAAGGCCGAAAACCTCCTTCAGCACCCTTTCGGGGTGAGGCAGGGGCTCGCTCTTCATTTCGTGGGATTCAGGCATCAGGCGACTCAGTGAGCGCGTGGGACCGCGCCGCGGGAAGGTAACACCTCGCGCCCTTAAATGAACCCCGACGGCTGAACCGCCCCCTTTGAGCCTTCGTATTGGATGATGACGCCGCGATTCCAGCCGTTATAGTCATGGGCGTTGACGAAGGAGGGCATCCATATGAGCCAAGTTCCCGTTGACGTGCGTACCGATATCGGCACCGCCAATGTGACCGACGTTACCGCTGCCAATCTCCGGCACATTGCCGGGCTGCCGCGCCTCGCGCGGATCGCCTTTCGCATGCTCCTCCACCTCCAGCGCGGCTCGCTCACCGTAGTGCTGCCGGACGGGCGACGCCTGCGCTTTGCCGGCCGCGAGCTTGGCAAGGACGCCGTGATGGAGATCCGGGACTTCGGCCTTGCCCGGCGCTTCTTCGCCGCGGGCGATCTCGGCGCAGCCGAAGCCTTTCTCGACGGCATGTGGGACAGTCCGAACATCGCGAGCTTTCTGGAACTCTTCGCCTGCAATCGCGATGCGCTGCGTGAGAGGCTCTACGGCCTCGCCTTGATGCGGCTGGGCGCGAGGGCATATCATCTCTTCCGGCGCAATTCGAAGAGCGGCTCCAAACGCAACATCGAGTTTCACTACGATCTCGGCAATGCCTTCTATCGCCGTTGGCTCGACCGAACGATGACCTATTCCTCCGCCCGTTTCACGCATCCGGGACAGGATCTTTCCGAGGCGCAAACCGCCAAATACCGCTCGCTCGCCGAACGCATCGACCTCAGGCCCGAACATCACCTGCTCGAGATCGGTTCGGGCTGGGGCGGCTTCGCGGAGTTCGCGGCAAGCGAGATCGGTTGCCACGTGACCGGCATCACCATCAGCAAGGAACAACTCGCCTTCGCGCGCGAACGCATCGCGGCGAAGGGTCTCTCCGACAAAGTCGACATCCGCTATCAGGACTACCGCGACGTTGCGGAGAAATATGACCGCATTGCCTCCATCGAGATGTTCGAGGCGGTCGGCGAGGAATATTGGCCCGCTTATTTTGCGAAGGTCCGCGACTGTCTGAAGCCGGGCGGCATTGCCGGGCTTCAGATCATCACCATCGAGGACGGCATCTTCGCGAGCTACCGCAAGGGCGCCGACTTCATCCAGCGCTACATCTTTCCGGGTGGCATGCTGCCCTCGCCCACGGCGCTCAAGGAGCAGGTCGCGAAGGCGGGTCTTACCTGGGTCGGCAATCTCGATTTCGGCCTCGACTATGCGGAGACGCTGAAGCAATGGCGCCAACGCTTCCGCGCGGCCTGGCCGGAAATCCAGCCGCTCGGATTCGACGAACGCTTCCGCCGCATGTGGGAATATTACCTCGCCTATTGCGAAGCGGGTTTCCGTGCCGGGCAGATCGACGTCACGCAGGTGACGCTGGCGAAGCCGTGAGGACAGAATCCTTTTCGTCATGCCGGACCTGATCCGGGGCGACGGTGTTGCGTTGGCTTTGGTCTATTCCGTCCGGCTGCTACACTGGAGGCCCGCCTCACGGAGTCCCTCATGGAAGACCGCCTCATCCCGACGCCGCGCACGCTCGACGACGTTGAAATCCGCTCGCGCGAAACGATCGGCCAGGGCTGGGGAAAGCTCGAACGCTTCACCTTCCGCCATCGCCGCTTCGACGGTACATGGTCCGATGTCATGACGCGCGACATGTACACCATCGCCGAAGTCGCGATGGTGATCCCCTACGATCCGGCGCTCGACGCGGTGGTGCTGATCGAGCAGTTCCGCACCTGCGGCCTCGTCTGGAACGAAGCGACGTGGCTCTTCGAGGCCGTGGCCGGTATCGTCGATCCGGGCGAAACGCCGCCGCAGGTCGCGAAGCGCGAGGCGCTGGAGGAAGCCGATTGCGCCATCGGGGAGCCAGTGCTCATCGGCAAACTCTTTTCATCGCCCGGCGGCTATGGCGAGCGCACCTATGTCTATGCCGCCAAGGCCGATCTTTCGGGCATCGGCGGTGTCCACGGGCTCGCCCATGAGCATGAGGATATCCGCGCGGTCGTCGTGCCGCTGGCCGAGGCGCTGCGCGCCACCGAGGACGGGCGCATCCGCGATGCAAAGACCTTCCTCATGATCCAGTGGCTTGCCACCAACCGGGGCAAATTCACATGAAACTGCGAGGTGTTACCCCCGCGCCTTGAACCAGCCTTCCACGCTCCGTATATTCCCCGGAGAGGAACCATCCTGAAAAAAATCTCACCGAGAAAACTGTAAAAATGGACATCAGAAACGGCCTTGTGGACTCCATCGGCAATACGCCCCTGATCCGGCTGAAGGCCGCTTCCGAGGCGACCGGCTGCGAAATTCTCGGCAAGGCGGAGTTCCTCAATCCGGGTCAGTCGGTGAAGGACCGCGC
The DNA here is from genome assembly GCF_039680535.1 of Parvibaculum sp. Lineage (GTDB taxonomy): Bacteria > Pseudomonadota > Alphaproteobacteria > Parvibaculales > Parvibaculaceae > Parvibaculum. The sequence goes on from NZ_JBDKSS010000014.1 coordinate 124,210, forward strand.
CGCCCTTTTCATCATCAAGGACGCGGTCGCCAAAGGCACGCTGAAACCCGGCGGCACCATTGTCGAAGGCACGGCGGGCAACACCGGCATCGGGCTCGCGCTGGTCGGCAATGCGCTCGGCTTCAAGAGCGTCATCGTCATTCCCGACACGCAGTCGCAGGAAAAGAAGGACATGCTCCGCCTCTGCGGCGCCGAGCTGATCGAGGTTCCGGCCGTTCCCTACAAGGATCCGAACAACTACGTGAAATATTCCGGCCGTTTGGCCGAAGAGCTCGCGGCGAAGTCTCCGAACGGCGCCATCTGGGCCAACCAGTTCGACAATGTCGCAAACCGGCAGGCGCATATCGAAACCACGGGCCCTGAGATCTGGGCGCAGACCGATGGCAAGGTCGACGGCTTCACTTGCGCCGTCGGCACGGGCGGCACGCTGGCCGGCATCGCCATTGCGCTCAAGGCGCGCAACAAGAACGTCACCATCGCGCTTTCCGATCCGATGGGCGCCGCGCTCTATCACTACTACAAGCATGGCGAGCTGAAGGCCGAAGGCAGCTCCATCACCGAAGGCATCGGTCAGGGCCGCATCACGGCGAACCTCGAAGATGCGCCCATCGACGACGCCTTCCAGATCCCCGACGAGGAAGCACTGCCCTTCGTCTTTGATCTGCTGAAGCATGAAGGCCTTTGCCTCGGCGGCTCCAGCGGCATCAATGTCGCGGGCGCGGTCCGTCTCGCGCGGCAGATGGGCCCCGGACATACGATCGTCACTATTCTCTGCGACTACGGAACGCGCTATCAGAGCAAGCTGTTCAATCCGGCTTTCCTGAAGGAAAAGAACCTCCCGGCGCCGGACTGGCTTTAGTCTCGCTATAACTGTCATCCCGGCCTCGTGCCGGGATCCAGGAGCAACAAGCACTGAGCAAGCCGCCCCTGGACCCCGGCATAAATCCGGGGTGACATGAAAAATGAAATGAGTTCTGAGATATGCCGCAGAGCGTAGACTACCCGCTTGTCACCACCGAATGGCTTGCTGCGCATCTCGATGCGCCGGACGTGCGCATCGTGGACGGCTCCTGGTATCTGCCGCAGGCACAGCGCAATCCCCGCGCGGAATATGAGCAGAAGCACATTCCCGGCGCAGTCTTCTTCGACATCGACGAGATCGCCGACACCGACAGCCCCTATCCCCACATGCTGCCGAGCCCGGAGAAATTCTCCTCGCGTGTTCGCGCTCTCGGCCTTGGCGACGGCGTCCGCATCGTCGTCTATGACGGCGCGGGGCTTTTCAGTGCGCCGCGCGTCTGGTGGATGTTCCGCGTCATGGGGCACCGCGATGTGGTGGTGCTCGATGGCGGCTTGAAGAAATGGAAGGCCGAAGGCCGCCCGCTCGACGATGCCCGGCCGCACCACAGCGCCCGGCATTTCACCGCGCGGCGCGACGTGCCGCTCGTGCGCGACCGCGAGGCCATGCTCCACAATCTCGATACCTGCGCCGAGCAGGTCGTCGACGCACGCTCCGGCCGCCGCTTCCGTGCGGAGGAGCCGGAGCCCCGCCCCGGCCTCAAGGGCGGCCATATTCCCGGCAGTCTCAACCTGCCCTCGGGCAATCTCGTCAACGCCGACGGCACGCTGAAATCGCGCGAGGAACTCGTGCGCCTCTTCGACGACGCGGGCGTCGACCTGTCGCGTCCGGTCATCACCACCTGCGGCTCAGGCGTCAGCGCCTGCATTCTGGCGCTCGGGCTCGCCGTGCTGGGGCATAATCGCGTCTCGGTCTATGATGGTTCATGGTCGGAATGGGGCGCGGTGAGGGGCCTGCCGATCGAAGCCTGAAAGGCGATATGAGCGATGGGCAAGACGCACAAGGCGATCGTTACCCACCTCGAAATGAAGGCGCCGCCGCGCCTCGCGCCCGCCCCGCGCCCGCTCGGCAAATACGCCCTGCTCCGCGCCGAGAGGCCGCCGGTGCATTTCTACCGCTATCTCTACGATACAGTCGGGCGGCCCTATGTCTGGGTCAGCCGCCGCAACATCCCGGACGAGGCGCTCACCGAAATCATCCACCACGACGCGGTGGAAATTTACGTGCTCTATGTCAACGGCGCACCCGTCGGCTATTTCGAACTCGACTTCCGCGACCTTCCGCAAGCGGAGCTTTCGTTTCTGGGAATCGTGCCGGAATATATCGAACAGGGATTGGGACGGTTCCTGCTAGGCGAAGCGATCTCGCTCGCCTGGCTGAAAAACCCCGAACGCCTCATCGTCCAGACCTGCACACTGGACCATCCGGCAGCACTGTCGCTCTATCAGCGGATGGGGTTTTCGCCATACGGGCAGTCAGAGGTTGAGGTCGAGGAGTAGACTTCAAGAAAGACGGAGTCATAGAAGGCCGCGCTAGGTTTGCCGGGCGAAATGGATAAACACCCATCCAAGTCCGTCATGCGCGGGCTTGACCCGCGTATCCACGCCTTCTCTACTTCTACAAGTCATCCCCTCAAAATCTGGGCCAGAAACGCCTTCGTCCGTTCGCTCTTGGGCGCCGAGAAAAACTCCGCAGGCGGCGCTTCTTCCACGATCTCGCCCTGATCCATGAAGACGACGCGGTCGGCTACTTCGCGGGCGAAGCCCATTTCGTGGGTGACGCAGATCATGGTCATGCCGTCATTGGCGAGGCCCACCATGACGTCGAGGACTTCCTTGATCATCTCCGGGTCGAGCGCCGAGGTTGGCTCGTCGAAGAGCATGATCTTCGGGTTCATGCAGAGAGCGCGCGCGATGGCGACGCGCTGCTGCTGGCCGCCGGAAAGCTGGCCCGGATATTTTCGCGCCTGCTCGGGAATGCGGACGCGCTCAAGGAAGCGCATGGCCGTCGCCTCCGCCTCCACCTGCGGCTGCTTGCGGACCCACATGGGCGCGAGCGTGCAGTTCTCGAGCACCGTCATATGCGGAAAGAGATTGAACTGCTGGAACACCATGCCGACTTCGCGGCGCACTTCGTCGATGCGTTTCAGGTCTTCTGTGAGTTCGATGCCTTCGACCGCGATGCGGCCCTTGTCATGCGCTTCGAGCCGGTTGATGCAGCGGATCAGCGTCGACTTGCCGGAGCCGGACGGGCCCGCGATGACGATGCGCTCGCCTTCTGCCACGGACAGGCTCACATCCTTCAGCACGTGGAAATCGCCATACCACTTGTCGACATGCGCGATCTCGATGATGGGTGATTTTGTCATGACCCTTTACCTCACCCTGCCCTTGTTGAGCCGGCGCTCCATGAAGGCGGAATAGCGCGACATGCCGAAGCAGAAAACCCAGTAGACGAACGCCGCGAACACATAGCCGGTCGCAGCCCCCTGCGGCGTCGACCAGTTCATATCGCTGAGCTGCACACGCACCTGACCCAGAAAATCGAAAAGCCCGACGATCAGCACCAGCGTCGTATCCTTGAAGAGGCCGATGAAGGTGTTGACGATCCCGGGAATGACATGGCGCAGTGCCTGCGGCAGCACGACAAGGCCCATGGTCTGCCAATAGCTGAGGCCGAGCGCGCGCGCCGCCTCCACCTGGCCGCGCGGCACGGCCTGCAATCCGCCGCGCACGACTTCCGCCATATAGGCCGACGAGAAGAGCGCCACGCCGACAAGGCAGCGCAACAGATTGTCGAGATGAAGCCCGCGCGGCAGGAAGATCGGCAGCATCACGCTCGCCATGAACAGCACCGTGATGAGCGGCACGCCGCGCCAGAATTCGATGAAGATGGTGGAGAGCGTACGGATGACCGGCATTTCCGAACGCCGCCCGAGCGCGAGCAGGATGCCGAGCGGAAATGACGCCACGATGCCGGTGATGGCCACAATCAGCGTAACAAGAAGCCCGCCCCAGAGATCCGTATCGACGCCGATCAATCCCGGCCTGTCGCCGGAGATCAGCACGATCGCGATCATCGGCCATGCGACCACCAGATAGCCGAGATTCCAGAGCTTCGCGGGCACGCGCGGAATGAGCATCGGCACGAGGCCCGCAAGACCGAGCAGGAAGGCCATATCGACGCGCCAGCGCAAGTCCGCCGGATAGCGGCCATAGATGAACTGGTCGAGATTGGCGAAGATGAAGGGCCAGCAGGCGCCCTTGTCCGGCCCGAGGCAGGCGGTGCGATCCCCTCCATGCCAGACCGCGCTGATGAAGGCCCAATCGATGAAGGGCGGCAGCGCGCGCCAGAGGACATAGAGCACAAGAAGCGTGAGCCCCGTGTTCCACCAGTTGGAGAAGAGGTTACGCCGCAGCCATTTCATCGCCCCTGCCATGTCAGCGCTCCACGATGGCGACGCGCGCGTTGTAGAGATTCATGGCGAGCGATGTGGCGAGGCTGATGACGAGATAGACGCCCATTGTGATGGCGATGACCTCGATCGCCTGCCCAGTCTGGTTGAGCACCGTGCCCGCAAAGACCGAGACGAGATCGGGATAGCCGATGGCGACCGCGAGCGATGAGTTCTTCGTCAGGTTCAGAATCTGGCTCGTCAGCGGCGGGATGATCACGCGCAGGGCTTGTGGAATGACGACGAGGCGAAGCGTCTGCCAGTTGGAAAGACCGAGCGCATGGGCCGCTTCCGTCTGGCCGCGTCCGACCGATTGAATGCCCGCGCGCACGATTTCCGCGATGAAGGCCGCCGTGTAGAGCGCAAGGCCGAGCAGCAGCGCCAGAAACTCCGGCAGAAGACGCCAGCCGCCCGTGAAATCGAACTTGCCCATTGCCGCATGCTCGATCGTGAAGGGCGCGCCGCCGATCAGCCAGACGAGCCCCGGAAGTGCAATGATGCTAACGATGTTAACAATGCCCGCCGGAAAGCGCTCGCCCGTCGCCATGCGCCGCGCCTTCGCATATCGCGCAACGAGGAATGAGGCGACGATGGCCAGGAACAGCACAGCGAGGAAGCTCACGCTCGTTCCCGTCAAACCGACGCCCGGCATGACGACGCCGCGATTGCTGAGAAAGACGCCCGGCAGCAGCGTCAGGCTCTCCCGTGGGCCCGGCAGCGGCTGGAGGATGGCGAAGTACCAGAAGAAGAGCTGCAGCAGCAGCGGGATGTTCCGCAGAGTCTCGACATAGACCGCCGCGAGCTTCGCGACGAGCCAGTTCGACGACAGGCGCGCAATCCCCACCGCAAAGCCGAGCGCGACCGCAAGCATGGTGCCCAGAGCGGCCACGAGCAGCGTATTGCACAGGCCGACGAGGAAGGCGCGGCCATAGCTCGCCTCTTCCGAATAGGGAATGAGCGCCTGCACGATGCCGAAGCCGGCGGTGCTGTCGAGGAATCCGAAGCCCGTGGCGATGTGCTGCCGCGCAAGGTTCGCATGCGCTGTCGCCGCGAAATACCACAGCATGAAAATGACCGCGGCGAGAGCCGCAATCTGCCAGACAAGCGCACGCAGATGAGGGTCGTTCCACGACCATCTCATCACCCGTTTAGCCGCCGCCTGTTTCCCCCCGGCCACGCGCGCGCCCTCAGCGGATCGGCGGCGCGAACATCAGTCCGCCGTTCCGCCACAGCGCATTGAGCCCGCGCGGGATGCCGAGCGGCGTCTTGACGCCCACATTGCGCTCGAACATTTCGCCATAATTGCCGACGGCGCCGATCGCATCGACAGCCCAGCTTTTTGAAAGGCCAAGCGCCTGTCCGAAATCGCCCTCAGCGCCCAGCATGCGCCGCACCTCGGGGCTCGGGCTCGCCTTCATCTGGTCGACGTTGATGGAGGTTACGCCCAGTTCCTCGGCGTCGATGAGCGCGAAAAGCGTCCAGCGCACAATGTCTTCCCATTGCGGATCGCCCTGCCGCACCAATGGCCCGAGCGGCTCCTTGGAGATGACTTCGGGCAGGACGAGATGGTCATCCGGGTTCTTCAGGATCAGTCTTTGAGCGTGGAGGCCGGAGGCGTCGGTCGTGTAGGCATCGCAGCGGCCATTGTCATAGGCGCTCAGCGCCTCCTCGTTCTTCTCGAAGGGAAGAACCTTGTAGGTCATGTTCTGGCTGCGGAAATAGTCCGCGAGATTGAGCTCCGTGGTCGTGCCGGTCTGCGTGCAGATGGTGGCGCCGTTGAGCTGCGCGGCGCTGGTGATGTGCGAGGCCTTCTTCACCAGAAAGCCCTGCCCATCGTAATAAATCACACCCGCGAAATTGAAGCCGAGCGACGTATCGCGCGACATGGTCCAGGTGGTGTTGCGCGAAAGCACGTCCACCTCGCCGGACTGGAGCGCCGTAAAGCGGTCCTTGGCGTTGAGCGGGCGGTATTTCACCTTGCTGTCGTCGCCAAAAACCGCCGCGGCCACCGCCTTGCAGAAATCGACGTCGATGCCGGTCCAGACACCCTTGTCGTCGGGATTCGAAAAACCCGGCAGCCCCGTGCTGACGCCGCACTGGAGATAGCCTCGTTCGCGAACCGTGGCGAGCGTCGCGCCGAGCGGTTGCGCGGCCGGCGCCGGCCGCCCCGCCTTCGCGGCGGGCTGCCCCTGCGCGGGCTTAACCGCCGTGGTGCCCGGCCCCGGCAGGAAGAAATAGAGCAGACCCGCCCCCACCAGCAGCCCGAAGACGAACGGGAAGATGCGAGACAGGAGGCTGGGTCTTCTGGCCATGGGTCGGTACTTTTCTCTCCGCTCCCTTTGCCAGGGGGCGTTGCTAGGATGCTATGCTTCGCGAAACGGGGTATTCCCCTTCGAGGGCACAGACTAGCGGCATCGCGCCACGGTGCAATGCCTGAACATGTGCCGGACCTTCGATGACTTGCCAGTGAGCCGAGATGAAGCCCAAGCAGGATACGCTGATCGTCACCGCCGGACGCCACCCGGACGCGCATTTCGGAGCGGTCAACCCGCCCGTCTACCACGCATCGACGATTCTCTTCCCGACCGTCGAGGCCATGAAGACGCGCAACCAGCCCTATACCTATGGACGGCGAGGCACGCCTACGCTCGCGGCGCTGGAAGAGGCCATCGCCGCCATCGAGGGCGGCGCCAGAACGGTGCTGACGCCTTCGGGCCTCTCGGCGGTGTCCACCGCGCTGCTGGCTTTTCTCAAGGCCGGCGACCATCTACTGATGACCGATAATGTCTATGGTCCCTCGCGTCATTTCTGCGACACCATCCTGAAGCGCAATGGCATAGAGGTCGAATATTACGATCCCGAAATCGGCGCGGGCATCGCGAAGCACATGAAGCCCAACACGCGGGTCATCTTTGCGGAGTCGCCGGGTTCGATCACCTTCGAGGTGCAGGACATTCCCGCGCTGGCCAAGGCCGCGCATGCGGGCGACGCGAAGCTCATCGTCGACAACACCTGGGCCTCGCCGCTCTATTTCAAGCCCTTCGAGCACGGCGCCGATGTCTCGGTGCAGGCAATCACCAAATATCTCTGCGGCCACTCCGACGTGATGATGGGTGCCATCACCGCCACGGAGGAAGCGGGAAAGACCGTGCTCGCCACGCATGGCTCGCTCGGAATGACGGTGGCGCCCGACGACGTCTACCTCGTGCTGCGCGGCATGCGCACGCTGTCCGTCCGCCTCGAACGCCACATGAAGACCGGCATTGAGCTGGCCCGCTGGTTTGCCGACCGGCCCGAAGTTTCGCGCGTTCTTCACCCTGCGCTGCCGACCGATCCGGGCCACGAGCTGTGGAAGCGCGACTTCACCGGCGCGAGCGGCCTTTTCAGCATCGTGCTGAAGCCCTGCCCGGACGCCGCCATTTCCGCCATGCTGGATCACCTCGAATATTTCGGCATGGGCTGGTCGTGGGGCGGCTATGAAAGCCTCATCGTGCCGCAAGACCTTCACGGCATCCGCTCGTCGACGCCTGCTGCATTCGAGGGGCCAATCGTCCGCATCCATGCAGGGCTCGAAGATCCGCGCGATCTCATTGCCGATCTCGAGGCAGGCTTTGCGCGCTTCAACGCGGCCCTTGGCTGAACCATGACGGATTGGGGCGGATGGCTCTCGCCGGGCGAAGCGCAAGCCCTCTGGCTGTCGCTGAAGACCGGCGTCGTCGGCACCGCGCTCTCGCTGCCGCCGGGCATCGCGGTCGCCTGGGCACTTGCGCGCGGGCGCTTCCCCGGTAAATTCGCGCTGGACGGGCTGGTGCATATGCCGCTCGTCCTGCCGCCCGTCGTGACTGGCTATCTCCTGCTCCTGCTCTTTGGGCACAAGGGCCCCCTCGGTCATTTCTTCGAAACTCATCTCGGCTTCACCCTCGCCTTCAACTGGAAGGGCGCGGCGCTTGCTTCCGCCGTGATGGGCTTTCCGCTTCTCGTGCGCGCCATCCGGCTGGCTTTCGAAACCGTCGATCCGAGACTCGAAGCCGCCGCAAGGACGCTCGGCGCGGGGCGCATGGACGTCTTCGCGAGCGTCACGCTCCCGCTTGTCATGCCCGGCATCATCGCCGGAACGCTGCTCGGCTTTGCCCGCGCGCTCGGCGAATTCGGCGCGACCATCACCTTTGTCGCAAACATTCCCGGCGAAACACAGACCCTTCCCATCGCGCTCTACAGCGCCCTGCAGACGCCGGATGGCGAAATCAACGCCCTGCGCTTCGTCGGCCTTTCGATCCTGCTCGCCGTCGGTGCGCTGGGGGCTTCGGAGTATTTCGCCCGCGCCCAGCAACGCCGCATCAGGGGCCATAGATGAGCGACATGCGCCTCAAGGTCGCGATTGCTCAGTGCGTGGAAGGCTTCGCGCTCGACGTCGCATTTGAAGCGGGCTCTGGCGTCACGGGCATCATCGGGCCGTCCGGTGCGGGCAAGTCGATGACGCTCGGCGCGATTGCGGGCCTCTCGCGCCCCCAGAGCGGACGCATCGTGCTCGGCGAGAACGTTTTCGTCGATACGGCGCAAGGCACATTCATTCCGCCCGAGCGCCGCCGCGTGGGCTACGTGTTTCAGGAAGCACGCCTCTTCCCGCATCTGAGCGTCGCCGAAAATCTCGATTACGGCGCCAGACGCCGGGGAACGGCAAGCGGCATGTCGCGCATGGAGGTGATCGACCTCCTCGGCATCGCCCCCCTGCTCGACCGCCGTCCGCATCGCCTCTCCGGCGGTGAAGCGCAGCGCGTTGCCATCGGCCGCGCGCTGCTCGCCGCGCCTCAACTTCTGCTCATGGACGAACCGCTGTCGAGCCTCGATATTCGTCGCCGCCGCGAGATCATGCCCTTCATCGAGGCGCTGCATCGCCGCCTCGATCTGCCCACGCTTTTCGTGAGCCACAATATCGACGAGATCGTTCGCCTCGCAGATAGGGTCGTCGTCCTGCATGGCGGTCACGTCGCGGCAAGCGGCGGCGTCGCGGAGGTGCTGAACCGGCTCGACGTCCAATCGCTCATTCTTGGCGAGGATGGCGGCGCTGCCGATCCTGCAACCATTATCGAAGCTCGGGTTGCGAGGCGTGACGAAGCCTATCACCTCACCGAACTCGATATCGGCGGCGCAACGCTCACCGTCGCCGAGCTTCCGCTTGAAACCGGGGCACCTGTTCGCCTGCGCCTTCATGCGCGCGACGTGGCGCTTGCGACGGAACGCCCGTCGGGACTCAGCATTCAGAATGTGATTGAGGCGCAGATCGCCAGCATCCGGCCGGCAGGAACCTCCCAGCTCGATGTGGAACTCTCTGTGGGCACGAACCTCCGGCTTTATGCGCGGATCACCCACCGCGCCGCCGCGCGGCTGCAACTCACCCCGGGCCGCCCCGTCTGGGCGCTCGTTAAATCGGTCGCGTTGGCGAGCGACACGAACGAAAGCGCACACAGCCTCTGATCATTCCTCGCCGAAAATTCGCCTGAGATAGTCGTTCAGGAATTTTCCCTTGGGATCGAGCCTTCTGCGTACCGCCTGAAAATCGTCCCAATGCGGATAAAGCGCCGAGAGCTGTTCGGCGCCGAGCGTATGGAGCTTGCCCCAATGCGGGCGGCCTTCGTACCGCTTGAAGATAGCCTCCACACCGGCAAAAAGCTTCCCATAGGGCTGCCGGTAATATTGATGCACGGAGATCGTGGCGCTGTCGCGGCCATGGAATGGACTGAGCCAGATATCGTCGGCCGCGACATAGCGATATTCCAGCGGGAAGAGGAAGTTCTCGCCGCATTTGCGCATATGGGCCGCGACCTCACGCAGGCAATCGGGGCCGAGATCGGCGGGCACCGCATATTCCATTTCGTTGAAGCGCACATGCCGGTCGCTTGGGAAGGCATCGTGCGACCAGCGCACGCGGCCCGCCTCCGTGAGCGTGCCCGAAGAATAGCGCTCGGTATTCGACGTCAGGAATTTCTGCAGCGGCCCGCGCATGAATGGGGCATAGCGTGTTGCCTCGCAGGCGGCGATGAAAATCCTTTCATCGCGCGAAAGATCACCTTCCTGCCTGCGACGGCGCGGCTTTGCGTGTTTCGCCGTCTCACCCAATATCTTGACGATGGCGAGATCTGAATACGGGAACCAGAAAAATTCGAAATGCCGATTGGCGTCGCGTAATTCCTCGACGCGCGAAAGCACATCCTCGATCGGCATGGCGCCGCCGGTTTCTTCCAGCACATAGGCGGGACGGCATTGCATGGTGACCTCGCTCATGATGCCGAGACTACCCATCGAAACACGGCCCGCGTTGAAGACGTCTGCGTTCTCGCTGCGGCTCGCGCGAATGATTTCACCATCGGCGGTGACGAGACGAAAGCCCACCACGCCTGCGGAGAGAGAACCCAGTTCGCCGCCCGTTCCATGTGTGCCTGTGCCGACAGCGCCCGCAATCGACTGCCGGTCGATATCACCCTGATTGGCGAGGGCGAGTCCGCGATCGAAAAGCATCGGTCCGAGATCGCGGATCGTCGTCCCGGCCTTGATCCGCGCGGTTGCGGCATCGGGGTCATGATCGATCACGCCGGCAATATGGCGCAGGGTCACGATCGTGCCGGGGCTCTCGACGAGCGGCGTGAAGGAATGGCCGGTGCCTGCCGCTCTCACGGGCGCCGGGGCATCGCGCATGATCGAGGCCAACTCCTCCTCAGTCGCCGGCTCGGCCATCGCCTGTGGCCAGGCCTTCACCCACCCCGACCAGTTCGACCAGACATAATTCATGCGCCGCTCCCGAGTCAGGTTCACTCCTGCCGGGACATGCTACAGAAGTTATGCCGAAACGAAAAAGGGCTCCGCCAAGGCGAAGCCCTTCGTTCACCAAACGGCAAGCTCAGCGGGTGACGGCCTCCTGGGAGCCGATCACCGGTTTGAACTCCCGCGCCAGAATGGTCGCCTGCTTGATATCTTCGGGCGACATGGTCTTCGAAAGCTTTTCGAGCTCCTTGTTGGCAAACTGCGGGAACCCGGCATCGACGGCGAGCAGGAAATACATATAGGCCTTACGCTCGTCCTTGGTGACGCCTTCGCCGGCCTCATACATGGTGGCGATATTGTACTGCGCCTCCGCCATGCCCTGCCTGGCCGCAGCCTCGTACCATTTCGCAGCCTCCGCCGCGTCCCGCGTCACGCCCCAGCCCTTGTCGTATAGGCTTCCGAGATCCATCTGGGCGCGCGCGTCGCCATGTTCCGCGCCGAACTTGTAGAACTTCAGCGCCGTCGCGACGTCGCGCTGCACCACCTTCGCGTCGAAATATTCCTCACCCAGACGGAACGCCGCGCCACCGTCCTGGTGCACCTCCACGGCCTTCTTCCACTCCGCCAGAGCTTCGGGATAGTAGCCGCGCTTGTAGAAATCCTCGCCGCTGGCCTCGCTCGGCCCCGCCGGGGCGGTCGCCTCCGCTGCATGGCCGGCCAGAGCCCAGAAACAGATCGCGGCAAGCACCAGAAAACCCGAGGCCAACCGCATGATCGTCGTTTCGGATAGCCGCGCCGCGCGCGCGGTATGGACGCCTTCTGCCATCATGTTTACTCCCACCCCGACCCGCTTATTCAGACTGCCGGATTTTTTCCGGTCACACCGATCATGACGCGCGAAATCGGAAATGGGAACCCTGCGCCGCACCGTTCTCGCATGCGGACATGAGACGGCCGAAGTGGTGTGGCAGGACGTTCGAAATACGCTGGTGATCCCGGCAGGATTCGAACCTGCGACCGACGGATTAGAAATCCGTTGCTCTATCCAGCTGAGCTACGGGACCAGAGGGGCGGCGTGGCGCTCAATGCGTCCACTGGCCGATGCGGTCGGCCTTGAAGTTGTCGGCATAGGCCTTGATCAGGGGCTTCGGGGACTGGGTCTCGACGACCTGGAACTCGATGCCCTTGCGCGTCGCATAGGCGACGGCCTCTTCCTTCGTGTCGAAGCGGAGAACGACCTGCGTATTGGTGTCGGGCGAGCTCGTCCAGCCCATCAGCGGCTCGACCTTGCGCGCGGCTGAGGGCTCGAATTCAAGCACCCACTTCTTCGTCTTTGCCTTGCCGGACTGCATGGCATTTTTCGAAGGCTTGAAGATACGCGCGCGGGCCATTCCTTAAACTCCGTTCATTTGCCCCATAATGCGGGCAAAGTCTTGAAATCGCACTCTTATCGCCCCAAATCGGCCAGACTTGCAAGCGACAAGCAGACACGGGCGCCGAACGCCGGTTCCCCGCCCGTTTCAGGCCCACCCCCAACCCGAAACCGGACCATTCATCCAAGATTGATGCCGGGGTCACACCAATGACATGCCCCGGTCGTATCCTGCCTTTGTGACAGAGTAAGGAGGCCCCCCATGCTTCAGTATCTCGACCTTGCTTCTGCAACACAGCTTCTGAAGGCTAAAGGTTTCAATCCTCGCGATATCGAATGCGTACTCGACCTGACCGGCCCGCAGCACAGTAACGGCGTATCCCTCTGGCGTGCCGACAGAATCGAAAGACTGGCGTCCCGTGCGTACTGGCTCGGCGCCCACGAACCCGTGGTTTCGATCCCCGCCGCGGCCTGATCTGCCCCGACCGCCCTCCCCGCGCCCCTCACGGGGAGGGCTTTCGGTGCGGAGGCGCTTTGTTCAGACGGGATTATCCAGACTGAGCATCGCCTGATTTTCGTCATAGGCGAAAACCTCGGCAAAGCGGCCCCAGTTGATGACGCTTCTGAGCGTCTGCTCGGCCCATTCCTCCGACATCGCGTCTTCAAGCTCCTCGGCAAAGCGCGCATAGGGCGCGCGATGCGCCGGGCGCTCGTCCAGCACACGCTTGATGTGAGCGGCCAGCGGCACGTAGCTGAGCAGGCTTTCGGCAAACATCTGCTTGCGCACATGCGGATCTTCGTTGGCAAAGCGCATGCCCGTCTCGGTCAGCCTGATGTCGCCGCCCTCGATCTCCGCAAAGCGAAGAAGCTGAAGCGTCTCGCCGATGCTGAACAACGCGTCGGTGGACATGTGCATATGTTCGGCGAGCGGCGGAAGGTCGGCACGTCCGTGATAGGGCGCGCCCGCCAGCGCCTCGATGAGGCCGGCAATCGAGTTCGTCGACACGCGCGGCAGAAGCATGTCGATCCCGCCCGCCGAAAAGGCAGGCCGGGCCTCTGCCGCATGCGCCCTGGCCGGCATCGTCATACGCTCATAGATGCTGTCGACCAGCCAGCGGAACTTCGGATCGAGGCGGTTGCGCGGCCTCTGGATATCGACCGGAATTTCGGCGATCACCCGGCCGGGGTTCGACGAGAAAAGCAGGATGCGGTCGCACATCAGCACCGCCTCCTCGATATTGTGCGTCACAAGCAGGATCGACTTGATCGGCATGCGCCCCTCCGACCAGAGATCGAGAAGATCGGTGCGGAGCGTTTCCGCGGTGAGCACGTCGAGCGCGGAGAAAGGCTCGTCCATCAGCAGAAGATCGGGATGCACGACGAGCGCGCGCGCAAAGCCGACGCGCTGGCGCATGCCGCCCGAAAGCTCCTTGGGATAGGCGGATTCGAAACCGTCGAGGCCCACGAGGTCGATTGCCTCCAGCGCGCGCTTATGCGCTTCGTCGGACGCAATCTGCAGGGCGTCGAGGCCGAGCTGCACATTCTGGAGCACGGTGAGCCAGGGAAAGAGCGCGAAAGTCTGGAAGACCATCGCAATGCCTTCGGCCGGTCCGTCGATCGGCTCGCCGAGGAACCGCGCCTTGCCGCCCGTGGCTTCGATGAGGCCCGCCATGATGCGCAGAAGCGTGGACTTGCCGGAGCCGGAACGGCCCAGAAGTCCGACGATCTCGCCCTCCTTGAGCGTCATGTCGACATTTTCGAGGACGGTCATTTCACCGCCTGACGGACGCGGAAAGGCTTTCCGCACGCCCTCCACCTGAAGGACCGTCTTTGTTTCGATCGTCGATGCCATAGCCATGTCGGACCTCCCTCAGATCATACGCAGGCGGCGTTCAGCATAGGCATGCAGCGGACGCCAGAAGAGCCGGTTGAACAATGTCACGAAGACGGCCATCACCATCACGCCGAGGATGATGCGCGGATAATCGCCCGCCGCCGTCGCCTTGGCGATGTAGGAACCGAGGCCGTTCGCCTCGAGCCGTGTGTTTCCCCAGGTGACGAGCTCGGCGACGATGCTCGCGTTCCACGAGCCGCCGGATGCCGTCAGACCGCCAGTGATGAAATAGGGAAAGACGCCGGGCAGCATCACCTTGAACCACCAGTTGCGCCCCCGCACGCGGAAGTTGGCGGCGGCATCCTGAAGATCGGTCGGAAATGCGCTCGCCCCCGCGATCACATTGAAGAGGATGTACCACTGCGTGCCGAGGATCATCAGCGGGCTCAACCAGATATTCGGATTGAGCCCGAAATGCAGGATGCCCACCACGGCAACCGGAAACAAAAGGTTCGCCGGAAAGGCGGCCAGTATCTGCGCGATAAGCTGCAGCCGCATGGCAAGACCCGGCCGCAGGCCGATCCAGACGCCAACAGGCACCCAGACGAGACTTGCGAGGCCGACGAGCACGACAACACGTGTCAGCGTCATCAGACCGAGCTTGAAAGCACTGAAGACTTCCGCCCAGCCGATCTGGCCCGCCATTTCCACATAAAGCGCATGCAACCCATAAGCGCCAACCAGCGCCCACAGGCCCCACCAGATCACGCCCCAGATGATATTGAGCCACCGCCTCTGAATGGGCGACCGGCGCCAGCGCCAACGGCCGAAGCTCAATGGCGCATGCGCCACGGTCACGAAGCCCTTGTGCAGCGGCACCAGCGCGATCTGCACGAGCCGCGCGCGGTTCAGCACGCGCAGCAGCCATACGCCTGGCGTGGGTTGCCCCATGGTCTGCTCGAAGCGGAACTTCTGCGCCCAGGCAACCAGCGGGCGAAACAACAACTGGTCATAGGCGAGGATGACGACGAGCATCGCGCCGAGCGCATAAAACACCGCCGTCAGGTCGCGCCGCTCGATCGCCAGCGCCACATACGAGCCGATGCCCGGCAGGGTGATCGTCGTGTTGCCGACGGAAATTGCTTCCGAGGCGACGATGAAAAACCAGCTACCCGACATGGACATCATCATGTTCCAGATCAGCGCCGGCATGGCAAAGGGCACTTCCAGCCGCCAGAAGCGCTGCCACGCGGAAAGCCGGAAGGACCTGCTTGCCTCGTCGAGATCTTCGGGAATGGTCCGGAGCGACTGATAGAAGCTGAAGGCCATGTTCCAGGCCTGCGCGGTGAAGATGGCGAAGATCGCCGCGCATTCGGCGCCCGCCACGCTGCCGGGAAAGATCGCCATGAAGCCCGTCACCGTGAAGGACAGGAACCCCAGCACCGGCACGGACTGAAGCACGTCCAGAATCGGGATGAGCACGGCCCCCGCCCGCCTGCTTTTCGCGGCGGCTGTCGCGTAGGTGAAGGTGAAGAGAAGAGAGGCGCCGAGCGCGGCGAACATGCGCAGGGTCGTTCGCAGCGCATATTCAGGCAACGCGGCCGGCGAGAGCGAGATCTGCGCCTTGGAGACGCTGGCCAGCGGCGCATTCATCTGCTGCGCGCCATAGATGATGAGAGCGAGCGTGCCGGCCACGAGGCAAAGGGCGATGCCGTCCCATGCGGACGGCGCGACCCGCTCGCGCCGTGCCACCGAAATGGTTGAAATATTGCTCATAGCCCGCCCTCCATCGCCCTGGAGGGAGCGAAGAAACCGCGGTCAAATGCCGCCCACCCGGGCGGCGAAATCGCAAAAAAGGAGATATCCATGATCACCTCGCGCGGGCCGACAAGGGCCAACCGCGCGAGGGAGGCGAGCCCGCCTCCGATGCGTCAGGTTCAGCCCCGCAGGCCCAACCGACTACTGTCGCCGTCCATCATTTCCTCTTAGAGCTTCGGGGCGAAGGCCCCGTCGTCCGCGCCCGTATAGGCCCGCCCGCAACATCGGTCAATCGCAGTGCAGCAATCGGCATATGAAATTCAATTCATATTGCCCGCGCCCCCGCGCGCGGTTGCGGCTGGGGGCCTTCCCGGTGTATTGGGAAGCCGTCGGGGCGTAGCGCAGCCTGGTAGCGCATCTGCTTTGGGAGCAGAGGGTCGGGAGTTCGAATCTCTCCGCCCCGACCAGTTTTCAGTCATTTTCCTGCGTTTTCGGACGGTGCAGCTTTGACAAAAGGCGGTGCAAACGGAGAAATGCAGGCAGTTGTTAGACACAACTGAGTCACAGTGAGGGCCATCCCCGCGCTTGCTGAGTGCGACACGCCAATTTATGTTGGCAATAGCGATGCCGATGGTCGGAAAACCCGCGTGACGGGTGCCGCTGCCGCCGGGACATTCCTAGGATGTCCGCCGAATGAGGGACACGCGGCCCCTCCGGCGTCGCAACGCTTAATCATCAGTGTCAGTGGCATCATCTAACTAAACGGTGATGCGCCGTCTGCCTCTACCAAATCCCCAAAATCAGGAAACCGAGGCGACCTCGTCGGGCACCTTGTGGCGGCCCATGAGCTTGAAGACGCCTGTGGCCTTCAGCACCGCGCGGTGACCTACGAAAAGTTCCGCCTCGCAGAAGACGACCGAGCGCGTCGCCTTGGTGACGCGGGCGGTGCCTTCCAGCCAGTCGCCCGGCCGCGCCGAGGACAGGAAGTCGGAATTCATACGGATGGTGAGCGCGACGGTTTTCGTCTCGCGGAAGACGGCTGTGCCCAGCAAGCCGTCAGCGAAGGCCATCAACATGCCGCCATGCGTGATGCCGCGCGAATTGCAGTGGCGATGCTTGACCCGCACCCCGTGCCAGAAGCCCTCCTCCGTCACCTTGTGATAAAAGGGGCCGTTATGCGTGGTGTAGGGACCGCGCGATACGGAGAGGACATACCCCTCCGGCGGATTGTCGTCTGGCTCTGAACTGGACATGAGGCTCGGCGAAACTGAAGCGAGGAACGAGGCCGACCATCGGGCTCAAACTCCGCGCCCTCCAGTCCGCCGCAATGCCTCTTGATGTCAGCTTTCCTGGTCCGAGGCAATCTCCGCGACCATCAGCCCCTTCGGGCCCTCGCCGAAACGAACCCTGAGGTCCTGCCCGGGCACGAGGTCGCGAATCTCATACCGGCGGAGCGTCTCCATATGGATGAAGATGTCCGGCGTGCCTTCGCCGCGTGTCACGAAGCCATAGCCCCGCGCACGATTGAACCATTTGACCGTTGCGATCTCGAAATCGCCGATCGGCACGACGCCGGCGGTCGGCGAACGAGACGTCAGCCCACGGAGCACTTGCGAACTGGGCTTCACCGCCGTCGTGTCATCGACGTCGATGATACGCAGCGCCTGAAAGCCCTTGGGCCGCCGCACGACTTCGCAAACAACCGTCGCGCCTTCGTCGAGCAGCTCGCGCCCGGCCTGCTTCAGACATGATGAATGGATGAGAATATCGTCGCGTCCGTCGTCCGGAATGATGAAGCCATAGCCCTTGACCGCATCAAACCACTTCACGGTGCCGCTGATCTCGAACGCCGTATCGACGCTACCTGCCGCAGATTCCAAACGCTGTTCCATCCCTACCACGACTTCATACCGAACTGCTTGCAGCCTGCTTTCGCAGAACTCTCGCTATCGGAGTTTCCGTCCCGGTCCGTGGTTTCCCACGAGCCCCCCCAAGCATAAGAAATGCTACTATAACGGCGTCCGACGGGATTTGAAAGTCTCGGCCGCTCGCGAGCATGATGGAACACACTCATCGAACGGCCATATGCTTCTAAAATGAGAATCGATGCATTGAGTGTTACTACGCATTACGCACCATATTGAACTGACCGGAAAGATTGTCACGATGCACAAGGCGATTGCACTCGGCGCCGCGCTCTTCATCTTCTGGCTCGTACTCTCCGGCCACTACACGCCATTTCTGCTCGCAATGGGCATTCTTTCGGTTCTGCTCGTGATGGCGGTCATGCAGCGCATGGACGCAATCGCACCGGAACTGACAATGCGTCATTTACGTCCGCGCCTCCTCGCTTACTGGTGCTGGCTCGCGGTGGAGATTCTCAAATCCTGCATTGCGGTCAGCCGCATCATCCTGAGCCGCCGACCTGCAATTGCACAAAGGTTCATCAGCGTGCCGACAAGTCAGACAAGCGACATGGGCCGGGTCATCTTCGCAAACTCGATCACGCTCACGCCAGGCACGGTGACCGTCGAGACACGAGATGGCGATTTCACCGTGCATGCGCTCAACGATGCCGCAGCCGACCCTCGGGCGTTCGCCGCAATGGATGCGCGCGTCAGCGCGATCGAGGCGCACTGATGTCCATGTTCGCCACCGCCTGCATCGCCATCCTTGCTGCAATGCTTTTGCTTCTCATTCGCAGCTTTGCGGGTCCGTCGCTCTATGACAGGGTTCTGTCCGTCAACGCCTTCGGCACGCTGACCGTGCTGCTTATCGGCGTCATCGGCTTTCTGACCGGCCGGCCGGATTTCCTCGACATCGCCCTGCTTTACGCCCTTATCAATTTCATCGGCACCATCGCCGTCCTCAAATTCTTCCGCTACCGCTCGCTGGGCAATGGCGCGCCTGCGGCGGTTTCCGGCCAGGAGGAAGCATGATCGGCGCCCTCGTTCAGGTGGCGAGCTGGCTCTCGCTGGGTGTGGGAGCTGCGTTTCTGCTCATCGGCGCGCTCGGCGTCCTTCGTCTCCCCGATTTCTGGTCGCGCATTCACGCGGCCGGCATCATCGACACGGCGGGCGTGAGTTTCATCACGCTCGGCCTGATGCTGCAGGCGGGATTCAGCCTCGTCGCCCTGAAGCTCCTGCTTATCGCCGTCTTCATTTTCATCACAGGCCCGACGGCCACCCATGCGATCGCCAATGCGGCCTTTGCCGCCGGCCTTCGCCCCGTCGCCTTCAAGGGAGATGAGAGCGGCACTTTCGACGGGGGCGCGCAAAGGTGATCGGCTCTCTCGTCATCGACCTCTTTCTCTTCACCCTGCTGGCCCTGACGGCGCTGGCAATCGCCCGGCTGCGCAATCTCTTCGCGGTCACCATACTCGCGAGCATTTTCAGTCTGCTCGCGGCGGGCCTCTTCGTAACCCTCGACGCTGTGGACGTCGCGTTCACGGAGGCGGCGGTGGGCGGAGGCATCTCGACGGTGTTGATGCTCGGCGCGCTTGCCCTGACGACCCGCGAGGAGAAGCGCGCGCGCCAGACGCCCTGGCTGGCGCTGCTGCTCTGCGCGATCACGGGGGCTGGCCTCATCTATGGCACGCTCGACATGCCGGCCTTCGGCTCACCCGATGCGCCCATCCACGGCCACGTCGCGCCGGATTACATCGCCCGCGCCCTTCCCGAAACCGGCGTTCCCAACATCGTCACGGCTGTGCTCGCAAGCTATCGCGGCTATGACACGCTTGGCGAAACGACGGTGATCTTCTCGGCTGCCGTCGCGGTTCTGCTGCTTCTTGGCTTCAAGCGCCGCAATGGAGGCGAGGAATGAGCCATCATCTCGTCTTGCGCGTCGTCGCCAATCTCCTGTTGCCCTTCATTCTCGTCTTCGCGCTCTATGTGCAATGGCATGGCGATTACGGGCCGGGAGGTGGCTTTCAGGCGGGCGTCGTCTTCGCCGCCGGCCTGATCCTTTACGCGCTCGTCTATGGCGTGGACGCGTTGAAGAAGATCGTTCCCCCGCGGGCCGCAATCATCCTCATGTCTGCGGGCGTGCTCATCTATGCCGGGACGGGACTCCTCTCGCTCCTCCTCGGCCATGACTTCCTCGACTATACGGGCCTCGCCGCCGACCCGGCGCATGGGCAGGAACGAGGAATCCTGATCGTGGAACTCGGCGTCGGCATCACCGTCGCCGGCGCGATGATCGCGATCTTCACCGCCTTTGCGGGACGCACGCCGGATATCGAAGACAAGGACTGGTGACGATGAACGCCGCGCTGTCATTCATTTCGGGGCACTATAATTACTGGATGGGCATCGTCCTGATGATGGTCGGCCTTTATGTGGCCATCTCGCGCGGCAATCTCATCAAGAAGGTGGTCGGGCTCAATCTCTTCCAGACCTCGGTCTTCATGCTCTACATCTCCATGGGCAAGGTCGCGGGCGGCACCGCGCCGATCCTGACCGGCAAGCCGGACACCGTTTATTCCAACCCATTGCCCCATGTGCTGATCCTCACCGCCATCGTGGTCGGCATCTCGACGACGGCGCTGGCGCTCGCGCTCGTGGTCCGCATCCGCGAAAGCTACGGCACCATCGAGGAAGACGAGATCGCGGCCATCGAGCGCAAACTCGAATTTCCGAAAGATCGGCCCGCCTGATGCCTGAAGCGCTCACCCATCATCTGCCCGCCCTGCAGATCGTCCTCACGCTCGTCGCGGCGCCGCTCTGCGCGCTGGTCGGCTCGCGCTGGGCATGGTCCGTCGCCACGGCGGCCAGCGTCCTCGCTTTTGCAATCGCCGTCACACTCTTCGGAACCGTGCTCGACGGCACCGTTATTTCCTATCACATGGGCGGTTGGGCGCCGCCGATCGGCATCGAATATCGGGTCGATATACTCAACGCCTTCGTGCTGCTCATCGTCTCCGGCATCGCGGTCGTCACGCTCATCTACGCACAGAAGAGCGTCGCGTCGGAAATCGGCTCGGAAAAGCACGGGCTTTTCTACGCCGCCTTCCTTCTGTGCCTCACCGGGCTCATGGGCGTCGCGATAACGGGCGACGCGTTCAACGTCTTCGTCTTTCTCGAAATCTCGTCGCTCTCCGCCTATGCGCTGATTGCAACGGGAGCCGACCGGGACCGCCGCGCCCTCACCGCCGCCTACAACTACCTGATCATGGGCACGATCGGCGCGACCTTCTTCGTCATCGGCCTCGGCCTGCTCTACATGCTGACCGGGACGCTCAACATGGCCGATCTCGCGCAGCGTCTGTTCGATCACGGCGATAACCGGACGCTGCGGACCGGCTTCTGCTTCGTGCTGATCGGCCTCACGCTGAAACTCGCCATGTTTCCGCTGCATCTCTGGCTGCCGGACGCCTATTCCCGCGCACCATCGGCGGTGACGGCTTTCCTCTCCGCAACCGCGACCAAGGTCATGGTCTATGTGCTGCTGCGTTTTCTCTTCGCGGTGTTCAGCTTCAGCTTCGCCTTCGAGGGCAGCGTGCTGCGCGTCATCGTCCTGCCGCTTGCCATGATCGGCATCGTCGTCACCTCCGTGGTGGCGATCTTTCAGGACGATCTCAAACGCATGCTCGCCTATTCGAGCATCGCGCAGATCGGCTACATGCTGCTCGGCCTCGCCCTCGTGTCTCAGACGGGCGTCATGGCGAGCATCATTCACCTCTTCAATCACGCCGTCACAAAGGCCGCTCTCTTCATGGCGGCCGGCTGCTTCGTGCTTCAGGCAGGGACGACCTCCATCCACGAACTGCGCGGCATCGGCCGGGACATGCCATGGACCATGGCGGCCTTCGTGATCGGCGGATTGAGCCTGATCGGCGTGCCGCTCACCGTCGGTTTCATCAGCAAGTGGTATCTGGTCGAGGCCTTCATCGAGGAAGGCTGGTGGCCGGTCGCGCTGCTCATCGTCGGGTCCTCGCTTTTGTCCTTCGCCTATATCTGGCGCGTCGTCGAGGCTGCCTATCTGCGCGACGCGCCCGAAGGCGTCATGCGCAAGGAGGCGCCGCTTTCCATGCTCGCGCCGATGTGGGCGCTTGTGGGATTGAGCCTTTATTTCGGCGTGGATTCGAGCCTGACCAGCGCTGCCGCAAGCCGCGCGGCCAATGCGCTGATCGGCGCATCGAACCTTTTCTGGCAGTGAGGCGCGCATGACCATTTCCTTCGCGCTTTATCTCGCCATCTTCCTTCCCGTCGCCGCGACCGCCCTTCTTGCCGCGCTCGACCGCTGGCCCGACGCGCGCGACGCCGCCAGCGTCGTCACTGCGTTCGCCACATTCGGACTCGCGCTCACAGTCCTGCGCGGGTTCCTCGACGGCGCCGGCGCCTCCTTCTCGCTCATCGAGGTGATGCCTGGCCTGCCGATCGCCTTCGGCGTCGAACCTCTCGGAATGGTCTTCGCCCTCCTCGCTTCCGGCCTCTGGATCGTCGTCGCGATCTACGCCATCGGCTACATGCGCGCGAATGCGGAAGCTCATCAGACGCGCTTCGCGATCTGTTTCGCGCTCGCCATCGGGGCATCGCTGGGCATCGCGTTTGCCGGCAATCTCTTCACGCTCTTCATTTTCTACGAGGTGCTGACGCTCTCCACTTATCCTCTCGTCGCGCACAAGCAGACGCCGGAGGCGCGAGCGGGAGCGCGGACCTATCTGGCGATCCTCCTCACAACCTCGATTGGATTCTTCCTTCCGGCCATCGTGTGGGTCTGGACGGCGACCGGCACCTTGGACTTCTTCCCCGGCGGCACGATCGAGGGGCGCATCGAGCCCGCTCTCGTGCCTGTTCTCCTGGCTCTCTTCGCCTATGGCATCGGCAAGGCCGCCTTGATGCCGTTCCACCGCTGGCTTCCTGCCGCCATGGTGGCGCCTGCGCCAGTCAGCGCGCTGCTCCATGCCGTGGCAGTCGTGAAGGCAGGCGTCTTCACACTGCTCAAGGTCGGCATCTATATCTTCGGGATCGGCTATCTTTCGCGCACGAACGCTTCGCTCTGGCTTGCCTGGATCGCCGCCGCTTCGATCGTCGTCTCCGCCGTCATCGCGCTCACCAAGGACGACCTGAAAGCCCGGCTCGCCTATTCGACCGTCAGTCAGCTTGCCTATGTGACGCTCGGCGTCGCGCTGGCGAACCAGATGGGTGTCATCGGCGGCACGATGCAAATGATCATGCATGCCATGGCCAAGATCACGCTCTTCATGTGCGCGGGCGCAATCTATGTGACGACACACAAGACGCGGGTGAGCGAGCTGACGGGTCTCGGGCGGCAAATGCCGTTCACCTTCGCGGCCTTCCTGATCGCGTCTGTCAGCATCATCGGCCTGCCCCCGCTCGGTGGCGCATGGAGCAAATGGTTCCTGCTCATGAGTGCGGCCGACGCCGGACAGACGGCGCTGATCGGTGTTCTGGCGCTAGGCTCGCTGCTCAGCGTCTTCTATCTTCTGCCCGTCGCCGGCAAGGCGCTCTTCCTGCCGCCACGTGGCGCGAATAGGCTGGCCGCCGGGGAAGCGGCGACGGTGGGAATTTCCGAAGCGCCGCTGCTTTGCCTGCTTCCGATCTGCGCAACTGCGCTTGGTTGCGTGGCGCTCTTTTTCTTCGGCAATGAACTCTACGGCTTCCTGCTGCGCATCCCGCTGCTCGCCGTCGCACCGGAGGCCGCGCCATGAAGACCTACATCACAAACAAGGTCCTCCTCGGACTTGGAGCCATCTGCCTCGTCCTTGCGCTCGCGGATTTCTGGCGCAACGGCCATGGCGCCTTCGAGGTCGAGCGAGCGCCGCTCTTCTTCGCGGTTTTCGGCTTTGTCACTTACGCAGCGCTGATCTTTCTCTCGAAGGTTTTACGGCGGCTTGTCATGCGGCCAGAAGACTATTACGGCAATCGCGCCACCGACGAGGAAGACGAGAGCTTTGCCGGCGCCGAAAAGCAGGTAAGCGAGGCGCCGGATGCCTGAGATACTGTCGCCCGCCTTCGTCTATGTCGCTGGCGCCCTCTCGGTGCTGATCCCGTGGCGCGTCGTGCGTGGAGTAGCGCTTCTTGCCGTCCCGCTCGTCGCGCTGGCGAGCTTCGTCACCCTGCCTTACGCAAATTATGGCCTGGTGAACATTTTCGATCTCCGGTTGGGCTTCCTGCGAATTGACCCGCTCTCCTTCGTTTTCGCGCTCGTCTTCTCGCTCGCGGCCTTTCTCTCGCTGCTGTTCGCCTTCCACCTTCGCGACCGGCTCGAACAGGCGGCAAGCCTCCTTTATGCGGGCGCGGCCATCGGCGCGGTCTTCGCTGCCGACCTGTTGACGCTCTTCATCTTCTGGGAGGGAACGGCGCTCGCCTCCGTCTTCCTCATCTGGGCGCGTCGCACGGAAGGCGCCTGGCACACGGGCCTGCGTTATCTCGCGATCCAGATCGGCTCCGGATTGTTGCTGCTCGCGGGGCTCATTCTGCGTTACCGCGACACGGGTTCCATCGCCTTCGAGCATATGGAACTCGACAGCCTCGGCACCTGGCTCATCTTCCTAGCCTTCGGCATCAAATGCGCCTTCCCGCTGCTTCATAACTGGCTGCAGGACGCCTATCCGGCGTCGACGCTGACGGGTTCGGTGACGCTGTCGGCCTTCACCACCAAACTTGCCGTTTATGCGCTGGCGCGCGGCTTCGCCGGCACCGAAAGCCTCATCTATATCGGCGCGGTGATGACGATCTTCCCGGTCTTCTTCGCGGCGATCGAAAACAATCTCCGCCGGGTGCTCGCCTACAGCATCAACAACCAGATCGGCTTCATGGTCGTCGGCATCGGCATCGGCACCCCTCTCGCCCTCGACGGCACGGTCGCGCATGCTTTCGCGCATGTCATCTACAAGGGCCTGCTGTTCATGAGCGTCGGCGCGGTCACGTATCGGACGGGAACCGCGAAGGCATCGGAACTCGGCGGGCTCTGGAAGTCGATGCCGCTGACCATGGCGTTCTGCATCGTGGGCTCGCTGTCGATTTCGGCCTTCCCGCTTTTTTCGGGCTTCGTCTCAAAGAGCCTCATCCTTTCGGCCAGCGCGGACACGGGCCATTTCCTTGTCTGGCTGACGCTGCTCGCCGCCTCAGTCGGCGTTCTCGAACATTCGGGCATCAAGATTCCCTATTCGATGTTCTTCGGGCACGACAGGGGGCTCAAAGTCCGGGAAGCCCCGCTTCACATGCTCATCGCGATGGGCATCGCGGCGGCGCTTTGCGTCGGCATCGGTCTATGGCCGCAGCCGCTCTATGGTCTTTTGCCCTATCCGGTGGATTTCCACCCCTACACAACCGACCATGTGGTGACGCAGCTTCAACTTCTGTTCTTCGCCGGTCTCGCCTTCGCTGTGCTGATACGCTACGGGCTCTATCCAGCCGAATTGCGCTCGATCAATCTCGATTTCGACTGGTTCTACCGCCGCATGCTTCCCGGCATGACGATTGTCCTTGCCTATCAGGTCCAGACCGGCTGGCGGGCCCTCGTCCGCGCCGCCGATTACCGCCTCAACCGGCTGCTCGTTGCCGTCTATCGCACGCATGGGCCAGAGGGTATCCTTGCGCGCACCGCGCCGACGGGCGCCATGGTGTTCTGGATTGCGGTTGTCCTTGGCATCACGCTTGCGCTGACTTACCTATAGGGGCCCGTAGCGTCCCCATACTGAAGGAATCCCCCCATGGAAATGTCCGGCGAATACAGAATTCCGGCACCCCGCGAGAACGTATGGGCGGCACTCAATGATCCTCAGGTCTTGCGCGAAACGATTCCCGGCGCGGAATCGGTCGAGAAAATCGCCGATGACGAATTCGAGGCCGTGGCCAAGGCCAAGGTCGGTCCCGTCAGCGCGCGCTTCAAGGGCAAGGTAAAGCTCACCGACATCGATCCGCCGAACGGCTATACGATCAATGGCGAAGGCAATGGCGGCGCGGCAGGCTTTGCCAAGGGTTCCGCGAAAGTTCACCTCGCCGACGACAATGGCGTGACCGTGCTCACCTACACGGTCAACGCCCAGATCGGCGGCAAGCTCGCCCAGATCGGCCAGCGCTTCATCGACTCGACTGCATCGAAACTCGCCGACGAGTTTTTCGGCAATTTCTCCGCGGCTCTCGGCGGCGCCAAGGTAGCTCCCGCCGCCGGCCTGGCGCCGGAACTCGTCGAGGAAATCGCGGAAGGCCTCGTGAAATCGCCGGATCAGGATGCCATCGCGCCCACAGGCGTTCCCATGGTGCCTGACGAGGAAGCCGCCCAGGGCCTCTCGCCCTGGATCTGGGGCACCGTCCTCATCGTCGCCGTGGTCGCGCTGATCCTGATTTTCGGTCGCTGAACTTTTTGTCAGTGAACCACAGTCTTCATTCAACCGCGCTTGACGCCGCGTAGCCAAGCGCGGAGAGTCTAAAAAACATTTCGAGGGAGGCCTGCCCATGACCGTTGTATCCATGACAGTCAACGGAAAGTCCGTCAGTGCCGATGTCGAGGCGCGCACGCTGCTCGTCCATTACATCCGCGAAGCACTGGGGCTCACCGGTACGCATGTCGGCTGCGACACCAGCCAGTGCGGCGCCTGCGTCGTCCATGTGAACGGGCGTGCGGTGAAATCCTGCGCCATGCTCGCGGGCCAGGCCGAAGGCGCCGAAGTCGTGACGGTCGAAGGCCTCGCAAAGGATGGCGAGCTTCATCCCGTTCAGAAGGCCTTCAGGGAACATCACGGGTTGCAATGCGGTTTCTGCACGCCGGGCATGATCATGACGGCTGTCGACCTGATCCGCCGCAAACCGCAGCTCGACGAACAGACGGTGCGCGAAGAACTTGAAGGCAACATCTGCCGCTGCACCGGCTACCACAATATCGTGAAGGCGATCCTCGCCGCATCCGAGGAGATGCGCTGAACGATCTGGGCTCAAGCTACTCTGGGAGGAGTTCTGGATGTCCGATCTATCCGAGCAGGGCGTAGGCAAACCGGTTCGCCGGAAGGAAGATTTCCGTTTCATTACCGGCAACGGGCATTACACGGACGACATCAGCCGCCCGCATCAGACGCATGGCTATTTCCTGCGCTCGCCGCATGCCCATGCAAAAATCAGAAAGATCGACACCAGGGCCGCGCTGGCCGCGCCCGGCGTCATTGCGATCTTCACCGGCAAGGATATCGCCGCCGACAAGCTCGGCGGGCTCATCTGCGGCTGGACCGTGCATTCGAAGGACGGTTCGGCCATGAAGGTCGGCCCGCATCCCGTGCTCGCGCTCGACACGGTGCGTTATGTCGGCGATCACGTCGCGCTCGTCGTCGCGGAAACGCACGAAGAAGCGAAGTCGGCCGCCGAACTCATTGAGGTCGATTACGAGGAACTTCCGGCTTGCGTCTCGCTCGCCGATTGCGAGAAGCCCGGCGCGCCACAGGTGCATCCGGAGGCACCGCGCAACACCTGCTTCGAATGGGAACTCGGCAACAAGGCCGAGACGGAAGCAGCCTTCGCCAAGGCCGCCAAGGTCGTGAAGCTCGATCTCGTCAACAACCGCCTCATCCCCAACGCGATGGAGCCGCGCGCCGCCATCGGCGAATATGACAAGGGTACAGGCGGCTACACGCTTCACACGACGAGCCAGAACCCGCATGTGGCGCGTCTCGTTCTATCCGCTTTCGTGGGCGTTGCGCCGGAACACAAGCTGCGCGTCATCGCGCCCGATGTCGGCGGCGGCTTCGGCTCGAAGATATTCATCTATGCGGAAGAGACCGCCTGCGTCTGGGCTGCGGCGAAGGTTGGCCGCCCGATCAAATGGACGGCTGAACGCTCCGAAAGCTTCATGTCGGACGCGCATGGCCGCGACCATCTGAGCCATGCGGAACTGGCGCTCGACGCCAACAGCAAGATCCTCGGCCTCCGCGTGAAGACTATCGCCAATCTCGGCGCCTATCTCTCGACTTTCTCTGCTGCCGTGCCGACCTATCTTTACGGGACGCTGCTTTCGGGCCAGTACGACATTCCCGCGATCTATGTGGAAGTCGATGGCGTCTACACGCACACGGCGCCCGTCGATGCCTATCGCGGCGCAGGACGCCCCGAAGCAACCTTCCTCATCGAGCGCATCGTCGAAACCGCGGCGCGTGAAACGGGGCTCGACCCGGCCGAGTTCCGGCGACGCAATTTCGTTCGCGCCTTCCCACACCAGACGCCCGTCATCATGAATTACGACGCGGGCAATTACGACGCCTCGCTCGACAAGGCGATGGAGATTGCGGACGTGAAGGGCTTTGCGGCGCGCAAGGCCGAAGCCGCGCGGCGCGGCAAGCTGCGCGGGCTCGGCTATTCCACCTATATCGAGGCTTGTGGCATCGCGCCTTCGGCCGCCGTCGGCTCGCTCGGAGCGGGCGTGGGCCTGTGGGAATCCGCCGAGGTGCGCGTCAACCCGACCGGCAATGTCGAAGTCCTGACGGGCTCGCACAGCCACGGACAGGGCCATGAGACGACATTCGCGCAGCTCGTCTCCTCGCGGCTCGGCATCCCAATCGACCAGATCGAAATCGTGCATGGCGACACCGACAAGGTGCAGTTCGGCATGGGCACCTACGGCTCGCGCTCCGGCGCCGTCGGCATGAGCGCCATCGTCAAGGCTCTGGACAAGGTGGAAGCCAAGGCGAAGAAAATCGCCGCGCATCTGATGGAAGCGGCAGTGGAGGATATCGTCTTTCAGGAAGGCCGCTTTACCGTTCAGGGTACGGACAAGTCCCTCGCCTGGGCGGAGGTGTCGCTTGCGGCCTATACGGCGCACGGTTTCCCTTCGAACGAGATCGAGCCGGGCCTGAAGGAAGGCGCCTTCTACGACCCCACGAATTTTACCTTTCCCGCCGGCTGCCATATCTGCGAGGTCGAGATCGATCCCGAAACAGGCGTGCTGGAGATCGCGAATTTCGTCGCGGTCGACGATTTCGGCACCATCATCAATCCGATGATCGTCGAGGGACAGGTCCATGGCGGCATCGCGCAAGGCGTCGGTCAGGCGCTGCTGGAACTCGGCGTCTATGACGGCGAGTCCGGCCAGCTCGTCACCGGCTCCTTCATGGACTATTGCATGCCCCGCGCCGATAATGTGCCGAGCTTCCGGCTCGGCTTCACCAAGACCGAATGCCCGTCCAATCCACTGGGCATGAAGGGCTGCGGCGAAGCGGGCGCCATCGCCTCGCCGCCTGCCATCATAAACGCCATTACGGATGCACTCGGCATCCGCGACATCGAAATGCCGGCAACGCCCGCACGCATCTGGAAGGCCATCCAGTCTTCCCGCCCGCGCGCCGCCGCCGAATAGGAGAGACGTCATGTATCAGTTCAACTATGTCCGCCCGAAATCTCTCGCCGATGCGGAAGCGCTGCTCGCAAAGGCCGACGATCCGAAGCTTCTCGCGGGCGGCCAGACGCTGATCCCGACGCTCAAGCAGCGTCTCGCCATGCCGAGCGACGTCATCGACATCGGGAGCCTCAAGGAACTGGCCTTCATCAAGGCCGAGGGCGAGGCCATCATGATCGGCGCGGGCACCAAGCATTTCGACGTCGCCAATTCGGCTGACGTGAAGAAGCACATTCCGGCGCTGGCGGCGCTGGCCGGCATGATCGGCGATCCGGCCGTGCGCCACATGGGCACCATCGGCGGCTCGATCGCGAACAACGACCCCGCAGCCGATTATCCCGCTGCCTGCCTCGCGCTCGACGCCAAGATCCACACGACGAAACGGCTCATCGCGGCAGACGAATATTTCAAGGGCATGTTCGAGACCGCGCTGACCGATGGCGAGATCATCAAGGAAGTAACCTTCCCGCACCCCGAAAAAGCCGCCTACATGAAGTTCCCGAACCCTGCCTCGCGCTACGCCATGGTCGGCGTCTTCGTGTCGAAGGGGCCCTGGGGCGTACGCGTCGCCGTCACCGGCGCGGGCCAGAACGGCGTCTTCCGCGTCAAGGAGATGGAGAACGCGCTGGCGAAAAGCTGGTCGCCGGAGGCCGTGGCCTCGATCACCGTCCCGGCGGACGGGCTCCTCTCCGACCTTCACGGCAGCGCGGAATACCGGGCGCATCTCGTCACCGTGATGGCGAAACGGGCGGTTGCCGCGGCAGGTTGAATCTTCCCGTCACACACCCAAGCTGTCACCCCGGCTTTATGCCGGGGTCCAGGGGCCGGTGGTTCCGAGCGCGCCGCCCCTGGATCCCGGGACAAGCCCGGGATGACAATCAATACAATCGAGGCCCCGCACCGCCTTTCCGACTTCGCCCCAAGCGACTACATTCTTCCCATGACCATTCCCGCCTCCATCGACGAAACCGTCGAGCTGCTGGCGCGCGGCGCCTATGTCGCCGATCGCTCGCTTGCGACCGTGATTTTTCTCGCCCTCAAGATGGGCCGTCCGCTGCTGCTCGAAGGCGAAGCGGGCGTCGGCAAGACCGAGATCGCCAAGGTGCTCGCCTCGGCCCTCGGGCGCAGGCTCATTCGCCTGCAATGCTATGAGGGCCTCGATACGGCGAGCGCCGTTTACGAGTGGAACTATCAGGCGCAGATGATCGAGATCCGCCTCGCCGAGGCCGAGGGCAAGCAGGACCGCGACACGCTGGGCAAGGACGTCTTCTCCGAACGCTTCCTGATCCGCCGCCCGATCCTTCAGGCGCTGGAACCTGATGTGGCGGGCCCGCCCGTGCTGCTCATTGACGAACTCGACCGCACCGACGAGCCATTCGAAGCCTATCTGCTCGAAGTGCTCTCCGACTTTCAGGTGACGGTGCCGGAAATCGGCACGATCAAGGCGAAAGAGCCGCCCATCGTCATCATCACCTCGAACCGCACGCGCGAAATCCACGACGCGCTGAAGCGGCGCTGCCTCTATCACTGGGTCGATTACCCGGATGCCGAGCGAGAGTTGAATATTCTGCGGCTCAAGGCGCCGGGCGCCGATCAGCGTCTTTCGCGCGAAGTGGTCGCCTTCGTGCAGTCGCTCCGTAAGCTCGACCTCTACAAGAACCCCGGCGTCGCCGAGACGATCGACTGGGCGCAGGCCTTGACGCAGCTCGATGCGCTGGCGCTCGACCAGCAGGTCGTCAACGATACGCTGGGGGCGCTCCTCAAATATCAGGATGACATCGCCCGCGTGCAGGGAAGCGAGGCCGCCCGCATTCTCGCCGAGATCAGGGCGGGCGCGCAGGCGGCGCAATGAGCGAGCAAGGCCGCATCGCCGAGAACATCGTGCATTTTGCGCGGGTGTTGCGGCGCGCGGGGCTCAAGGCCGGGCCGCAGCAGGTTCTCGATGCCATAGCGGCGGTCGAGGCGGCGGGGCTCAATCGCCGCGAGGATTTCTACTGGACGCTTCATGCGACGCTGGTGAAGCGCCACGAGGACGAGCTGATCTTCGAGCAGGCATTCCACGTCTTCTGGCGCGATCCGCAATTGCTCGACCGCATGATGGCGCTGATGCTGCCGGAGATCAGGACCCCGGATAACGAGGACCGCGAAAAAGCGAACCGCCGCATATCCGATGCCCTCTTCGGCAACGAGCCGAACAAGCAGGAACCGGAAGAACCCGAACTCGAGATCGACGCCAGCGAGACTTTCTCTGCCTCGGAAGTGTTGCGCCGGAAGGACTTCGAGCAGATGACGGCCGCCGAGCTTGCGGAAGCCAGAGCCGCCATCGCCCGCCTCCGCCTGCCGCTCGACGAGGCGCGGACGCGGCGCACCGCGCCCTCCGCTCGCGGCCGGATCGTCGACATGCGGGCAACGCTCCGCGCCTCGCTTCGCGCGGGCGGCATCATTCCGCTCCGGAAGCGGGAATATCGCCGCCGCCGCCCGCCTCTCGTCGTGCTTTGCGACATCTCGGGCTCAATGTCGGCCTATAGCCGCATCTTCCTTCATTTCCTCCATGCGCTGACCAATGACCGCGACCGGGTACATGTCTTTCTCTTCGGCACACGGCTCACCAACGTGACCCGCGAGTTGAAGCATCGCGACGTGGACGAGGCACTTGCCCGCGTCACCGCCGCAGTGGGCGACTGGGATGGCGGCACACGCATCGGCGAAACGCTGCACCGCTTCAACGTGGATTGGGGCCGCCGAGTTCTCGGCCAAGGCGCGGTCGTCCTGCTCGTCACTGACGGGCTCGACCGGGATGCCGGCGAAGGCGTGGAGCCCGAGATCGCCCGCCTCCATCTGCAGGCAAAACGCCTCATCTGGCTCAACCCGCTCTTGCGCTATGATCGCTTCCAGCCGAAGGCGCAGGGCATTCGGGCGCTGCTTCCGCATGTCGACGAGTTCCGTCCCGTCCACAACATCGCGTCGCTGGCCTCGCTCATCGAAGCTCTGAGCACGCCCGCCACCACCAAGCCCGAAAGGAGGGCCGCATGACCGAAACCCTCGACCATGAAAAGGTTCTGGAGCAGGCCGCCCGGTGGAAAGCCGAAGGCCATGGCGTCGCGCTCGCTACCGTCATCGAGACATGGGGCTCGGCCCCGCGCCCGGTCGGCAGCCAGCTCGCCATCCGCGACGACGCTTCCTTCATCGGCTCGGTCTCAGGCGGCTGCATCGAGGGCGATGTCGTAACCCGCGCCCTCGACGCGCTCGAAACCGGCAAGCCCGAGGTGCTGGAATACGGCGTCAGCGACGCCAAGGCCTGGGAAGTGGGGCTCGCCTGCGGCGGCCGCATTCGCGTCTTCGTCGAGCCGGTGACAGCCTGATGCACAGCGAAATTCTTCAGCGTCTACTCGAAGATCGCGCCGCAAAGCGCCCTGTTGTGCTCGCCACCCGCCTGTCGGACGGGATTCAGAAACTTTTGTATCATTTTGATACCGAAGGGGAAAATGCGCTCCTTCAGGCCGCGAATGAAGCGCTCGCGTCTGACAAAGGCCGCGTCGTTGCCGCGTCCGATGGTGAATGGTTCCTCAACGTCTTCAATCCACCGCTCCGCCTCATCATCGTGGGCGCGGTCCATATCGCCCAGCCGCTCGCCCGCATCGGCGCGCTGGCGGGATATGACGTGACGGTGATTGATCCGCGCACGGCCTTTGCGTCCGAGGACCGTTTCCCCGGCATCCGCCTCGTCACCGACTGGCCCGACGAAGCCATGGCCGCCGAAGCGCCCGACACGCGCACGGCGGTCGTCACTCTCACCCATGATCCGAAGCTCGACGATCCGGCGCTGCAGGCCGCGCTGAGAAGCCCCTGCTTCTATATCGGCGCGCTTGGCAGCAAGAAGACGAACGCCGCCCGCATGGAGCGCCTGACGGCGGCTGGCTTCGACGAGGCCACGCGCGCGCGCATCCATGGGCCGGTAGGCCTTTCCATCGGCGCCAAGAGCCCTGCCGAGATCGCCATCTCGATCATGGCGCAGATCACCGAAAAGCTCCGCACATGATCTTCGGGGAGATCGAGACAGGCGACGCGGAAGGCGCGATCCTGGCCCACTCGATCCGGGCGGGCGCGGTGAGCTTCAAGAAGGGCCGCAAGCTCTCGGCGACGGATATCGCCGCGCTTGAGGCAGCAGGCATAGCCCATGTCACTGCGATCCGTTTCGAATCCTCCGATGTCCCGGAAGACGAGGCGGCTGCCGCCCTTGCCCACGCGCTCGCAGGACCCGGCCTCGCCGTGGCGGAGCCCTTCACCGGCCGCGCGAACCTCTATGCGGAAGCCGACGGCGTCCTCGCCTATGACCGCGAGCGTCTCGACCGGATCAACCTTCTCGACGAAGCGCTGACGGTGGCGACGCTCGCCCCCTTCGAAACGGTCACTGCCCGGCAGATGATCGCAACGGTGAAGGTCATCCCCTTCGCCGCGCCGCGGGCAAGTCTCGACCGCGCAGCGGCGCTGGCCGGCGAAGGCGGACCCCTCCTTGCGCTCCATCCCTTTCGCCCGCATCGCGCGGCCCTCGTCGCCACGCGCCTGCCGGCGACCAAGGAGAGCGTCCTCGACAAGACGCGCGAGGTCCTTGCGGCGCGGCTCGGCAGCATGGGCAGCGAGATTGCGAAGGAGTACCGGGTTCCGCATGAGGCGCAGGCCGTGGCGGGGGCCGTCCGCGACGCGCTCGCGGAAGGTTTCAACCCCGTTCTCGTTTTTGGCGCCTCGGCCATCACCGACCGGCGTGACGTGGTGCCGGCAGGCATTGTCGCGGCGGGGGGCGAGATCCTGCATTTCGGCATGCCCGTCGATCCCGGCAATCTGATGCTCCTTGGACGGCATGGGACGACGCCCGTGCTCGGCCTGCCGGGCTGCGCGAGATCGCCGAAGCTCAACGGCTTTGACTGGGTCCTTGCGCGGCTTCTCGCCGGGCTCACGGTCACGCGCGAGGATGTCATGCGCATGGGGGCCGGAGGACTGCTCAAGGAAATCGCCACGCGCCCGCAGCCGCGCGAGGGCCGCCGCGAAGAAGCGCCCTCGAAGCCCCTTGCGCCGCGCATCGCCGCGCTGATCCTCGCGGCCGGCAGATCGAGCCGCATGGGCGCGACGAACAAGCTCACCGCCGAGATCGAAGGCCAGCCAATGGTCGCACGCGCGGTCGACGCCGCGCTTGCCAGCGGCGCTTCACCGGTCATCGTCGTGACGGGCCACGAGGACAACGCTGTGCGCGCGGCACTTGCGAACCGGCCGATCGAGGTCGTGCACAATCCGGACTACGCAGAAGGCCTTTCGACCTCGCTTCGAGCCGGCGTCCACGCACTCCCCGCAGGCATCGACGCTCTCTTCGTCTGCCTTGGCGACATGCCCGACGTGACGCCCACGCATCTCAACCGTCTCGCCGCCGCTTTCGACCCGGAAGAAGGCCGCACCATCTGTGTACCAACCTTCTCCGGAAAGCGCGGAAACCCCATTCTGTGGGGCGCGCAATACATTGCCGAAATGCGCGGGCTCAAGGGCGATGTCGGGGCCAAGCATCTCATCGGCGAGCATGAGGACGCGGTCTGCGAAGTGCCCATGCCGGACGAGGGAATTTTCAGGGATATCGACACGCCGGATGACCTGAAACGGCGCAACAGCCCGCCTTCCGGCAAATAATTTTTATCTGACGCACACGCGACCGCCCGCTCTTTCTTGCAAATGCCCGAATGCGTCCCCAGCCGGCCATGGACGCGGGCCGCAGCCTCTGCCATGATTCCGGCCTGAGACAAGAGAGGGGAAAGCCATGAAACTCTTGTTCATCGTTCCGTCGGCAGCGCTTCTTTTGGCGACACCCGCTGTCGCATATGAGCCGTTCACCGCATGGTCCGGCGTCTATGTCGGCGCCCAGGTCGATTATGGCTGGGGCCGCGCCCAGCTCCCCCAAGCAAGGCCCTCGGCCGGATATACGATCTACACAAATCTAGAACGGACCGAAGGCGTGGCCGGCACATTGCGCGGCAGCTACAATTTGAAGACGGGCGCCTGGGTCGTTGGCGGCGAAGCCGAGCTTGGGCGTGCCAATGCGAATGCCACGCTGCCCGACTGGGCTTTCGGCGGCTACGGCAAGTCCGACATGGATTCAGTCGGCATGGCGCGTCTTCGCGCCGGGTATGCGATCAACAACACGCTCTATTATGCAACTGGCGGCCTGGCATTTGCTCATACGCAGGCAAACTTTGCAGACCTGCCGGCCTTCGACATCAATTCCGAAACAAAGAATGGATGGACGCTCGGCTTCGGCGCCGAACGCGCGCTGACCGACAAATGGACGACGCGTCTCGAATATCGCTATTCCGACTTCGGCCGCTTTTCCGATCCTAACGCCACTGCCAATCTGGGATGGAAGGATTACAACAGCATCACCGAACACGTGATCCGGCTCGGCTTCAACTACAAGTTCTGATCGTTCCGCTATAAACAGGAAACAGCCCGGCCATTGCGCCGGGCGTTTTCATTTCAGATGTTTCCAGCCACCCCGGATCGCGTTCGGCCGAGATGAAGGCCCGCCGCGAAATACGCGCCGAAGAAATCCATCACCGCTCTTATGCGCGGCACATTGCGCAAACGCTCATGCGTCAGCAGCCATATTTCCGGCGCCGGGAGATCGGGCGTAAAGCAGCGTATGAGTGACGGATCCCCCGCACAGATGAAGTCCGACATCAGCGACACGCCGACACCCGCCTTGAGGCTCGAATAAATACCCGTGACATTGTTTGGGCGTAGCACGACGGCACTTTCCGGCACATGGGCGCTGACCCATTCGGTCATGTCGCTTCGAAGCACCTTCGGATCGACCGTGATAATGGCGTGCCTGGCGAGATCCTCGACCGTCTCCGGCTTACCATGCGCGTCGGCATAGTCGCGACTGCAATAGACGCTCCATGCATCCTTGGCGACGCAGCGCCCCACCAGGTCGGGCTCCGTCGGGCGCCAGCCTGCGCGCAGAGCCACATCGGCCTCTCCCTTGCGCAGGTCAAGATAGTTGTCCGTCGCCACGAACTCGAGGCGCAGCGAAGGATAGGCGTCCCGGAAGTCCCTGATCGCCTGCATGAGGAACAGATTGCCCAGCACCTGGTTCGTCGTGAAGCTGACTGATCCCGTCAGGCCCCGTTTCAGCGCATCGACGCCCGCCTTCGCGACGGCGGCGGCCGCCTCCACTCCCTCCGCGGATTCAAGCAAGGCCTCCCCCGCTTCGGTCAGCACATAGCCTGAGGGGCGCTTATCGAAAAGTTCGAGCCCGAAATCGGCCTCCAGCGCCGCGATCCGGCGCGAGACGGTGCTCTGGCTCACCTGAAGCGTCCGCGACGCCCCAAGGGTCGTTCCCGACCGGGCAACCGCAAGGAAATATTTGAAGTCGTTCCAGTCGGCCATGCCGGAGATTATGCATTTCTGGTGAACGAGAGCGCAAGAACGGTGTTTGAGAAGGAAAGGCCGGGCCACTACATCCCGCTCACGGACCTCGCCCCCCTTAAGGTCCGCAAGCGGAGGAACAGACCATGAAGCTCTATTACGATCCGATCTCGACGACTTCGCGTGCCGTCACGCTTTTCCTCGCCGAGGAGAACATCGCGCATGAGGAAGAGATCGTCAGCCTTTATGCAGGCGACCAGCACAAGGCCGAATTCGCGGCCATCAATCCCAACATGCAGGTGCCGGTGCTCGTCGACGATGACCTCGCCCTGGCCGAGAGCAGCGCGATCCTGAAGTATCTTGCCGACAAGTTCAGTTCGCCCGCCTATCCGGCCGATCTGAAGCTGCGTGCCCGCGTCAACGAGGCGATGGACTGGTTCAACACCGGCTTTCACCTGACCTTCTGCGCTCTCACCATCTATCCGGTCATGGTTCCGGACTTTGCGGTGCACGACGCTGCGACGCGCAAATACATCAGCGATATCTCCCACAAGCGCGTGCTGCGCTATTTCGACATTCTCGACCGCCACATGATCGGCACGAACAATTTCGTTTGTGGCAACGAAATCACCATCGCCGACTATCTGGGCGCCACCTATGTAACGCTTGGCGAAGTCATCGGCTTCGACCTCGCCCCCTGGCCCAACGTCCGGCGATGGATCGCGGGGCTGAAAGCGCGGCC
Organism: Parvibaculum sp.; assembly: GCF_039680535.1. Lineage (GTDB taxonomy): Bacteria > Pseudomonadota > Alphaproteobacteria > Parvibaculales > Parvibaculaceae > Parvibaculum. The sequence continues at coordinate 161,742 of NZ_JBDKSS010000014.1, forward strand.
CTCCTGGGACGCTGCCTATGCCGGCTTCAACGGGCTGGTAAGCGCCGCGCGCGCCGCCTGAGCCCCATTCATTAGGTCAACGCCATGAAGATATTTCTGCGGATCGCCGCCATCGCGGCGATAACGATCCTGCTCGCCCTGTCGTCGCTCTACGCGGCATCGCAGTGGCGGCTCGCACAACATTATGACGTGCCGCTCGCGTCACTTCGCATCGCGCCTTCCACGACTCTTGTGGCCGAGGGCGAGCGGCGCGCGCATATGTTCGGCTGCACCGGGTGCCACCACGAAGCCGGTAACGTGCTCTTCAAGGCACCCGGCGTCGGACGGCTCGTCGCGCCAAATCTCACCCGGATGGCTCCGCTCTACTCCGACGCCGAACTTGTGCGGCTCATCAGGCACGGTGTGAAGCGCGACGGCACCAGCGCCATCGCCATGCCCGCCGCCGCTTTCAGCGGCCTTTCCGATGAAGATATCGCCGCCATCATTTCGTGGCTGCGCACTCAACCGCGAGTGGCCGATGCAGAGCCCGCGCGTACCTCATGGGGCCCGATCGGCTGGTTCGCCGTCGCGACCGGCAGAGTCCCCTTCAGCGCGGAGCGCGCCCGCAATATCGCGCCGCCGCTCCAGCGCCCACGCGCGACGCCGGCCAAGCAGGGCGAATATCTCGTCCAGAGCATTTGCAGCGATTGCCACAAGCTCGACGAGGAAAACGACAATGGCTGGGGCATGCACACGCCGCCGCTTCGCATGATGGGGCAAGCCTATTCGCTCACCGACTTCCACACGCTGATGCGGACGGGAAAGGCGATGGGTGACCGCGAGGTCGGCACGATGTCAAAGGTCGCGCGAAGCGATCTCTCGCATATGACCGATAAAGAAATCGACGCGATCCACGCCTATCTCAACGCCGCTGAGGGCTCCGACCGTGTAGCCGCCGCGCCTCTGTCCGCATCGAACGGAAGATGACGCGAAAGCCGAATGTGAATCTCAGACCACAAACACAGCGGCGGAACGGGGCCCGAGTTTTATTCCCGTTCCGTCGCGCGTCGCCGAGCCCAGTTTCAAAAGCTCATCTTTCGGCGCTTGAGGCAGCCGCCACTCCGCCTCGTTACGGCTGAGATTGAACACGCAGAGAAGACGCTCCCCGGAGGCGACGCGCTCGAAGGCGAGAATGGCGTCGCCCTCAGCTTCGAGGAAGCGGATGTCGCCGTCGACAAGCGCCGCATGCGCCTTTCGAGTGGCGATGAGGTGGCGAGCAAAGGCGAGGACGGACGCATCGTCCTTCTGCTGCGCATCCGCCGCGCGAACGCGGTGGTAGTCGGGAATGGGAAGCCAGGGCGAGCCATTCGTGAACCCCGCTTCATGCGACGCCGCCTCCCAGGGCATGGGCGTGCGGCAGCCGTCGCGCCCCTTGCTGAATGGAAAATAGAGATCGCCGACCGGATCCTGAATCCATTTCCGCTCAAGGTCGACTTCCGGCAATCCCAATTCCTCGCCCTGATACATCAGAACGGTGCCCTTGAGCGTCATGAGCAGCGCAAGCTCGAGTTTGGCGAGCTGGTCGTCGCCCTGCCCGCCACCCCACCGGGTCACCGGGCGCACGATGTCATGGTTCGAAAATGTGACGCAGGGCCAGAGATGGTCGAGCGGCATCAGCAACTCGTCGAAATAGGTGCGGAAGACCTTCGGCTGGAAGGTCCAGTCTTCCAGAAAATCGAATGTGTAGCCCGTGTGAAGGCGCTCCATGCCGCCCGCATAGATGCCGAACATGGAGGGCTCTTCGGAGAATTCACCGAAGGCGAGCCGGTCGTCATATTCATCCATGACCTTGCGTACGCGCTTCATCGCCCATTCATTCTCCGGCGTATTCGCGTCGTAAATGTGCCGTTGAAGCCTCGGCGCATGGGCCCAGTTCGCAAAGGTACGCTCGGCCATCGGCACCGGCGGATTGTCGCGCAGATGTTCGTCATGCACATAGGAATTGGCGACATCGAGACGGAAACCGTCGACGCCGCGGTCGAGCCAGAAGCGCAGCACATTCATGCAGGCTTCGACCACATCCGGATTGTGGAAGTTCAGCTTCGGCTGGCTCTTCAGGAATTTGTGAAAGTAATATTGCTGTCGCAGAGGATGCCACGACCATGCCGCGCCGCCAAAGGCCGCGAGCCAGTTGTTCGGCGGCGTGCCGTCTTCCTTCGCCTCCGCCCAGACATACCAGTCCGCCTTCGCATTGTTGCGCGAGAGAAGACTTTCCTGAAACCAGGGGTGCTGGTCCGACGTGTGGCTCAACACCTGATCCAGGATGAGCTTGAGGCCGCGGGCATGCGTCTCCTTCACCAGCCGGTCGAAATCCGCCATCGTCCCCATTTCCGGCGCGATGCCGCAATAGTCCGATACGTCATAGCCGAAGTCCCGATTGGGCGAAGGGTAGATGGGCGAAAGCCAGATCGCGTCGGCGCCGAGCGAGGCCACATAGTCCAGCTTCCGCTCTATGCCTTTCAGATCTCCGATCCCGTCTCCGTCCGTGTCGAGAAAGCTGCGCGGATATATCTGATAGACGACCGCCCCTTGCCACCATGGCTTCTTGCCGGCTTCCGCACCCATGACGACGCTTCTCCCCGTTTGCGTTGCTTCATGAATACTGTAGCGGGTCGGAGAGACGAGGCAATCGCCCTCAATTGAGCATGGCGATCGGCGCGAGCGTCGGCCCGATCTCGCCATGGATGACGAGGTCGGCAATGGAGTCGAGGTCCGTCGGCTCCCGGTTCAGGATGACGAGCCGCGCGCCATTGCGCTTGGCAATGATCGGAAAGCCCGCTGCCGGAAAGACCTGAAGCGACGAGCCGATGGCGACGAAGAGGACGCAGGCGAGCGCCGCATCCTCCGCGCGGCGCATTTCCTCCTCGGGCATCGCCTGGCCGAAGGAAATCGTGGCCGACTTGATGAAGCCGCCGCAGCTGCGGCATTCGGGGCATTCACCCGTCTCGTCGAACATCACACGCACATCTGCCAGCTCATAGCGCTCGCCGCAATCGAGGCACTTCGCATAGGTGCCGTTGCCATGCAGCTCGATGACCTTTTCGGGCGGCACGCCGGAGTTCTGATGCAGATTGTCGATATTCTGCGTGATGACATGGGCGACGATGCCCATATCGACGAGCTTCGCGATGGCCATGTGCCCCTTGTTCGGGTCGGCCTGCTGCACCGTCTTGTCGATCTCGAATTTCCGCCGCCATGCCTCGCGGCGAAGTTCTGCGGAGCGGAGGAAATCGTTGAAGTCGATCGGCGCCATCTTGGTCCAGAGCCCGCCGGGGCTTCTGAAATCGGGAATACCGCTTTCCGTGCTGATGCCTGCGCCCGTGAACACGACGACGCGCGACGCCTCGTCGATCATCCGCTTCAATTCGCTGTTCATCGCGTCCTCAGCTTTGACCTTTGCCGCCGTTTCGTGAATCATGCCCCAAATCCTGGCAAAGCCAAGTCGAGCAGAAGGAAAGGCGCAAGCCCATGAAATATCTCCATACGATGGTGCGCGTCGGCGATCTCGACAAGTCGCTCGACTTCTACTGCGACAAGCTCGGCCTTGAGAACAAGGGCCGCTTCGACATCGAGGCGGGCCGTTTCACCCTCGTCTTCCTCGCTCCGCCCGGCCAGCCGGACGCGCAGATTGAGCTGACCCATAACTGGGACCCGGAAGAGCTGGGCGAAGGGCGCAATTTCGGCCATCTCGCCTATGAGGTCGACGACATCTATGCCTTTTGCGACCGGCTGATGAAGGGTGGCGTTACCATAAATCGCCCGCCTCGCGACGGACGCATGGCCTTCGTCCGCTCGCCCGACAACATCTCCATCGAGCTTCTGCAGAAAGGCGCGCCACTGCCCGCGCAGGAGCCCTGGGCTTCCATGCCGAATGTGGGGCATTGGTAATCCCGCACATCTGGCGAGGCGCGTCGCGCGGGTATAAGCTCACACCCATGAGCAAGTTCACGCGACATCTCCTCGTCGGCCTTGCCGGTTCGCTGCTGGCGCTTTGCGGCAGCGCGGCCATGGCCGGCGGTCTCACCGTTGGTAACGCTCTCTCCACCGGCCCGTTCATCCCGATGCATGAGCCGATGTTCGTCGGCGAGGGCCCCTTCGACGGCGATCCGCCGCCGCCCGGACATCCCTGCAGCAAGGTCGTGCGCGACGGCCCCACCGGCGATGGCCGCATGGCGCATTGGAGCGCCCTGCGCTGCTACGACGCCGCCGGGCGGCCCTATATCGTCCGTGGCAGCGAGCGTATCGAAGGCTTTTACTGATCCGCCTCGGATCTGGCAGTTTCGGCGCAAACAGGTCCGTATACTGACGACATGTCGGCGCGCGGCCTAGTATTCGAAGTGCCGCGGCAGTTCCGCGAGGACCGGATGCGTCCGGTCCTTGGCCGAAAGCACAGGCTCAACGCCGCCGAGCTGCCAGTCGATGCCGAGCGCCGGATCGTTCCACAACAGGCCGCCGTCATTCGCGGCGGAATAGAAGTTCGAGACCTTGTAGAAGACTTCGGTTTCAGGCTCGAGCGTCACCAGCCCATGCGCGAAGCCGATTGGCACCAGCAACTGCAGGCCGTTCGCTGCGCTCAGGACCACCTTTTCGTGCTCGCCGAAGGTCGGGGAGCCCTGCCGGATATCGACCACCACGTCGAGGATGCTGCCGCGGATGACGCGGACGAGCTTGTCCTGCGCGAAGGGATGGGTCTGAAAATGGAGGCCGCGCAGCGTGCCCTTTTCGGCGGAGCGCGACTGGTTGTCCTGCACGAAACTGGTGTGAATGCCGGCCTCAGCGAAGCTCCGCTGGCTATAGGTCTCCGCGAAGAAGCCGCGTGCATCCTCGAAGCGCCGCGTCTCGATGAGCTTCACATCCGGAAAACGGCCGAGCTGCGTCACCTTGATGCCGGACATGATTTTCCCCGCTCCCAATTCGTGAAAGCCGGTCGAGAATATCGTCTGGGGAATGCGGCCATCCGGCCGCTGCAACATGGTACGCCCTAGGGGAGTCGAACCCCTCTTTCCAGAATGAAAATCTGGCGTCCTAACCGATAGACGAAGGGCGCATATGCGCTTGTGGCCCCGGAGGACCGGCGCGGCCGGTGATGACCGCTGGCGGGGCTTATAAGGGGATAATTCTGCCCTGACAAGAGCATGTCGCAACGAAGTTTCAGGGAGTCGCGTCCCGCGTCAGAACGGCATCCTCGATGTTGAACTGGACGTCGCGGCGGCCCCGCCAGTCATCGGCCTTCAGGCGGCCCGCGACATGGATCGAGCCCGTCCCCCGGTCGAGCAAAGCCTTGCCGAGCGGCGTGTCCGCGGCCCTGAAGGCGATTGCCTTGATGCGCGCGCCGTCCTCGCCCGTAAGCATGCAGCGCACATGGGCGCCGCCTACAAGGTCCACATGGGCAATGCGCATGGCGGGCAAAGCGAAGCGCGGCTCGGGATTGCCCGCGCCATAGGGGCCCGCCTGCTCCAACAGGTCATAAAGCGCCCGATTGGCGCCCCTCGCGCTCAACGCGCCGTCCAGCCGGAGCGCCTTTGATTCGGAGGCCGTCAGCACGTCGCCGGCAAGCCGTGCCTCCAGGAACTCGGCAAGGCCCTCCAGCTTGTCCTCGCGCACGGTCAGCCCGGCCGCCATGGCGTGGCCGCCGCCATTGACGAGGAGGCCCGATTCGAGCGCCGCCGTGACGGCGCGGCCGAGATCGACGCCCTGTATGGAGCGGCCCGACCCCTTGCCCTCGCCCTTTCCGTCCAGCGCCACGACGATGGCCGGGCGCTCGTAGCGCTCCTTCAGGCGCGCGGCGACGATGCCGATGACGCCCGGATGCCAGCCCTTCGATGCCGCAAGGATCACCGGCGGCGGGGCATTGCGACGGCTCGCGCCGAGCGCCATGTCGACCCGCGCCAGCGCCTCTTCCAGCACCTGCGCCTCGATCGCCTGACGTTCCTTGTTCAGGACGTCGAGTTCGGCGGCTATGGCCGCCGCCTCGTCCGCATCGGATGTGGTGAGAAGCCGCGCACCAAGATCCGCACGGCCGACCCGCCCGCCCGCATTGACCCGTGGCCCCAGCAGGAAGCCCAGATGATAGGCGGCAGGCGTGCCCTCGAGCCTCGATACATCGGCCAGCGCCTTGAGGCCGATATTTCCCCGTCGCGCCAGCACGCGCAGTCCCTGCGCCACATAGGCGCGATTGAGACCGACAAGCGGCACCACGTCGCAAACCGTGCCGAGCGCGACGAGATCGAGCAGCGCGAGCAGGTCCGGCTCGTCATGCGTCGCGTACCAGCCGCCGTCGCGCAATGCGCGATTGATGGCCACGAGGAAAAGAAAAGCGACGCCGACCGCTGCAAGCGTTCCCTGCCCGCTCGTATCGTCGAGCCGGTTCGGATTGACCAGGGCGAGCGCGGGCGGCAGCGCGGGCTCGGCCTGATGATGGTCGATGACGATGACTTCGATTCCCGCATCGGCGGCCAGACCCAGAACCTTGTGCGCCATGGTGCCGCAATCGACAGTGACGACAAGCCTGTAGCCATCGTCACGCAGTTCCATCAGCGCGGGCGCATTGGGGCCATAGCCCTCGCGGATACGGTCGGGAATATAGATGCGGATATCGTGGCCGACGGCCTTGAAGAACCGCTTCAGCAGCGCACTCGACGTCGCTCCGTCCACGTCATAATCGCCGAAGACGGCAACTTTTTCGCTACGCATGATCGCTTCCGCGACGCGGCGGGCGGCGCGATCCATGTCGAGCAGTGACGATGGATCGGGAAGAAGAGTCTTGAGGCTCGGATTGAGATAGGCGGTGCAATCTTCCGGCGCGACGCCGCGTGCGGCGAGCACACGGGCCACGATTTCCGGCAACCCCTCGCGTTGCGAGATCGCAAGCGCAAGGCGATCGTCGGCGAGGCGGCTCACCCAGGCGCGGCCGGTCAGCGACCGTTCAACTCCCAGGAAATGCGCCGTCCCCTCGCCCAATTCGCCTCCGCTTTACTTGAAGATGTCGATGGAGGGGTGAAGCGCCTTCACCCAGCGCACCGTGCCGCGCGACGAACGCATGACGACGGTGTGCGTCGTGATGCCGCCGCGCACATGGCGGATGCCTTCGAGCATGTTGCCGTCGGTCACGCCCGTCGCGGCGAAGATCACATCGCCGGATGCCATTTCGTGCATGTCGTACTTCTTGTTGAAGTCCTTCACGCCCATCTTCGCGGCGCGTGCCTTCTGCTCGTCGCTCGACGTGACGAGGCGGCCCTGCATCTGGCCGCCCGTGCAACGCAGAGCGGCGGCAGCCAGCACGCCTTCCGGCGCACCGCCTGTGCCGAGATAGATGTCGATGCCGGTCGTCGGATCGGTGGTGTTGATGACACCCGCAATGTCGCCATCGGTGATGAGCGACACGCGTGCGCCCGTTGCCCGCACGGCCGCGATCAGGTCCGCATGGCGCGGCCGGTCGAGAATGCAGCAGTTGATTTCGGAAATATCGACGCCCTTCGCCTTGGCGAGCGCGGCGATGTTTTCCTTCGGCGTCGCGTCGAGATCGACGAGGCCCGCCGGATAACCGCCGCCAATGGCGATCTTGTCCATATAGGTGTCCGGCGCGTGGAGAAGGCTGCCGCCTTCCGCCATCGCCAGAACGGCCAGCGAGTTCGGCATGCGCTTGGCGCAAAGCGTCGTACCTTCCAGCGGATCGAGCGCGATATCGACCTTCGGGCCGTTGCCCGTGCCGACCTTTTCGCCGATATAGAGCATCGGCGCTTCGTCGCGCTCGCCTTCGCCGATGACGATGGTGCCGTCGATATCGAGGCGGTTCAGTTCTTTGCGCATCGCGTCGACGGCAGCCTGGTCGGCCGCCTTTTCGTCGCCGCGTCCCGCCAGCAGGGATGAAAGTATCGCCGCCCGTTCCGTGACTCGCGTCACTTCGAGCGTCAGCATCCTGCTAATTCCAACTTTGCCAGTCATCGATCTTTCCCTCGCCAAGCCTTTGATTCTGCTTAACGTGATTCGCCGTCTTCAATCCGGATCACGAGCGGAGTGCCCGCCACATCTTCCAACTTCGACAAATGCGCAAGCGCGTTGCGCATCGAGCCTTCCTGCGTCCTGTGCGTCACGAAGACGACAGGCTTGCGCCCGGTATCGCCCTCATCGCCACGCTGCACAATGCGTTCGATCGACACCGCCGCATCGGCCAGCGCGCGTGTGATCTCCGCCATGCTGCCGGCGCGATCCACCGCGTTGAAGCGCAGGTAATAGGGGCTCTCGGAACCCGACGCGCGCGCCTTGACCGGCGCCTTGAGATGGCTCGTCGGCACGATGAAGGGCGGCATGACGAGCCCGCGCGCGATATCGACCAGATCGGAAAGCACAGCCGACGCCGTCGGGCCTTCGCCCGCGCCACGGCCTTCGAGAACAAGAAGGCCGACCCGGTCGCCCCGAACGGCGACGGCGTTGAACACCCCCGAAACGGCGGCAAGCGGCGAGCCCTCAGCGACAAGCGCCGGATGCACGCGCTGCTCGATCCCGCCATCCGACTTGGTGGCAATCGCAAGCAGTTTGATCTTGTAGCCGAACTCTTTCGCGAACTTGATATCGGCGGCGGTGATCTTCTCGATGCCTTCGATATTCACACTGCCGAAGTCGACCTCGCGGCCAAAGGCGAGGCTCGCGAGGATCGCGAGCTTGTGCGCGGCGTCGATGCCGCCCACGTCAAAGCTCGGATCGGCTTCCGCATAGCCAAGCGCCTGAGCGTCCTTCAGCACGTCCGCAAAGTCGCGGCCCGTCGCTTCCATCTCGGTGAGGATGTAGTTGCAGGTGCCGTTGAGAATGCCCGTGACGCTCTCGATTTCATTCGCTGCGAGGCCTTCGCGCAGCGCCTTGATGATCGGGATGCCGCCAGCGACCGCCGCCTCGTAGTTGAGCGCGACGCCCTTGCTCTCGGCGAGCTTTGCCAGCGCGATGCCATGCTGCGCGATCAGCGCCTTGTTCGCAGTGACGACATGCTTGCCATTGGCGAGCGCCGTCTCGACGAGTTCGCGCGCCACGCCTTCCGCACCGCCGATGAGCTCGACGACAACGTCGACATCATCTGCAGTCGCGAGCGCCCGCGCGTCGTCTTCCCATCGCGCCGAGCCGAGATCGACTCCGCGCGACTTTCCCTTGTTCCGTGCACTGACGGCCACGATGTCGATCGACCGCCCGGCGGCGGCGGCAAGAAACTCCCGCCGCGCGGCGAGAATCTTGACCACGCCGACCCCGACGGTGCCGAGGCCCGCCACACCTATCCTGAGTGGTTTCGTCACGGGCGGCTCGCTCTCGTCGAATTGGGGTGCGCGATGACATTGCTCTTGATGCCCACCCGATCCTCATATTCCGCAATGATCTGGTCGGCGTTCTGCATCATGCGCTTCACGTTGCGCGCCGCCTGGCGGATGCGCTGCTCGTTCTCGACCAGTCCGATGCGGACATGGCCGTCGCCGTACTCGCCGAAGCCGATGCCGGGCGCAACGGCCATATCGGCCTGTTCGAGCAGCAGCGTCGCGAAGCCCATCGATCCGAGATGCCGGAACTTCTCCGGGATCGGCGACCAGGCGAACATGCTGGCGGGCGGGCTCGGAATGTCCCATCCGGCACGCGCCATGCTGTCGACCAGCACGTCGCGGCGGCCCTTGTAGGTCTGGCGGATTTCCTCGATGCAATCGGTCGGGCCGTTGAGCGCCGCCGTCGCCGCCACCTGGATGGGCGTGAAGGCGCCGTAATCGAGATAGGACTTCACGCGGCCAAGCGCGTTGATGAGACGGTCATTGCCGACCGCAAAGCCCATGCGCCAGCCCGGCATGGCGAAGGTCTTGGAGAGCGAGGTGAACTCCACCGCCCGCTCCTTCGCGCCCGGCACCTGCAGGATCGAGGGCGGCGGGTTGCCGTCGAAATAAATCTCGGAATAGGCGAGATCGGAGATGATGTAGATATCGTGCTTCGCCGCAAAGGCGACGACATCGCGATAGAAATCGAGATCGGCCACCTGCGCCGTCGGGTTCGACGGATAGGAGACGACGAGCGCCGTGGGCTTCGGCACGCTGTGGCGTACGCCGCGCTCCAGCATGTCGAAGAAGCCGGACGGACTCTCGAAAGGCACCGAGCGGATGACGGCGCCCGAAATGATGAAGCCGAAAGCGTGGATCGGATAGCTCGGATTCGGGCAGAGGATGACGTCGCCCGGCGCGGTGATCGCCTGTGCGAGATTGGCGAGGCCCTCTTTCGAGCCGAGCGTGGCGATGACTTCCGTTTCCGGATTGAGCTTCACGCCGAAGCGGCGCTCGTAATAGGCGGCCTGCGCCTTGCGGAGACCGGGGATGCCGCGCGACGAGGAATAGCGGTGGGTCTTCGGGTCGCGAACGGCCTCGATCAGCTTTTCGACGATATGCGGCGGCGTCGGCATGTCGGGGTTGCCCATGCCGAAGTCGATGATGTCCTTGCCCTCGGCGCGCGCCTTGGCCTTGAGCTTGTTGACGCTCTCAAAGACGTAGGGGGGCAGACGCTTTATGCGGTGGAACTCTTCGCTCATGGCCAGATCCTGAATTGACGCCGGACTTTTGCCCCAATGGGGTAATCCGCGCGTCCTTATAGCTCCAAACCCCCGCCCGGGCCATGTTCAAATGGCCGGAATGGCGGGCAAATCCTTGCGAAACGGAACGAGGGCCATATGGCCCTCATCCTGAGGCGGGATTGTGACGCATTCGGGGGATTCCGGGAATAATCGTTCCCGGAGCCCCGGTCCTATTTGCCGCCACCGACCGTCGGCTTGACCTCGACAGGCGTGGTCGGCGCGGCATTGACCGGCTGCTCGGCGTTCGGGTTGGGCTTCTCCTCCTCAGGCGCCGCCGCGCTGGCCGGGGCCTCCTTCGCGGGCGGCAGCCCCTTGGCTTCCTCGAGCGTCTTGTGACCGCCGCGCCTGGGGACCGGGATTACGCCCGGGTCAAGATTGAGCTTCTTCTCAGGCTCGGCCGGCGCCGTCGGGGCCATGGTTTCGGGCGTAGGCAAGGCCGGCGGCGTGGCGACGGGCGCCGGTGCCTTGACCGCCGGTGAGGGGGCGACCGGGGCCGGAGCCTTTACGGGTGCGGGTGCGGGCTGCGCGACGGGCGCCTTTACAGGAGCCGGAGCCGCCGCCGGTGCGGCAGCCTTGACCGGGGCCGGAGCCGGAGTCGGCACGGGCACGGCGGCAGGCGCCGCCACAGCGGGCGCCGGCGTTGCCGGGGCGGGCTGCGGAGCGCTCGTGCCCGAAGTCAGGGATTGATCCGTCTTCGCAGCGCTATCGCGATCGGCGGCCAGACTCCGCGCGATGTCTTCCTGCTGCGCCTTGGAGGTGGTGGCCGGCGCGCTGGACGGCACCTTGGCGAGGTCCGGGAAACTGTTCGAGCCGGACTGCGCCTCGGCGGGTTTGCTCTCGCCATAAACGCTGCTCGGCTTGGCGTCGTCAGGAATGGCGGAGCATCCGGTCAGAGCCCCCGCAACGAGAGCCGCCACCCCGGCCTGCGTCAGAAACGCCCCGAGAGTGCCGTTGCGTTTTCCGCCGTTCCAACCATGCCGGGACATTCATATAGCTCCTTGACCGCTTTTGGATGCCTGCCCAGATCCACGACGAGCCGAATGGTGTCGCGCTGCCCCTAGGCGAGCGTCGCCAACCGTATAGTATAAGAACGAAACAAAAAACCGTTTGTCGCGGGTCGGAAAACCGGTCTCAATCAAGTGTACGAGCCGCGGCCTGTCGGAAACAGGCTTCAAGAAACTGTCGCGCCCCTTCGCGAAGATCGTTGCCATGACACAAAAGACGACAACGAAAACAAGGCCGAAGCGCACCAGGACCCCGAAGCCCGAACTACCGCCCCAGCCCGACGCTGCGTCGTCCGCAGCCGGAGCTCCGGCAGATGCCGATGAGCCCACTTTCCCCGTGCCTGACATGGGCACATTGGCGGTCAATCTGATCAAGGCAGCGAGTCTGGGCCAGAAGGCGGCGCGACTCATGGCGTCGAACGAAGGACGTGGCGCGGCCGAATCAACCGTGCTCGACATGCGCCGCATCGGCAAGACCATGCTCGACGTCGCCGCAAACTATGTCCGCGATCCCGCGCGCCTGATCGAATCTCAGGTTCAGCTGTGGAATGGGTATATCGACCTCTTCCAGACGACGACCCGCCGTTTCCTCGGCGAGGAGACGAAGCCGGTCGTCGAGCCTTCGCGCTCCGACAAGCGCTTCAAGGATCCGGAGTGGCAGAACAATCTCGCCTTCGACCTGCTGAAGCAATCCTACCTCATCGCGAGCCAATGGCTGACGCAGCAGGTGCAGGCGACGCAGGGCATCGACGCGCATACGCGCAAGAAGGCCGACTTCTATGTCCGCCAGTTCGCGAATGCCTTCTCGCCCTCGAACTTTCTGCTGACGAATCCGGAAGTGCTGCGCACGACGCTCGCCACGAATGGCGAGAACCTCGTGCAGGGCATGCAGCACCTGCTTGAAGATGTGGAACGCGGCAATGGTCGTCTGCAGATTCAGCAGACCGACATGAAGGCCTTCCGCCTCGGCGAAAACATCGCGCTCACCCCGGGCAAGGTCGTCTACCAGAACGATCTCATCCAGCTGCTGCAATATGAGCCGACAACCAAAAAGGTCCACAAGCGGCCGCTGCTCATCTTCCCGCCCTGGATCAACAAGTATTACATCCTCGACCTCACGCCCGAAAAATCCTTCGTCAAATGGGCCGTCGCGCAGGGCTTCACCGTCTTTGTGGTGAGCTGGGTCAATCCCGACGCGCAACTCGCCATGAAGAGCTTCGAGAGCTACATGTACGAAGGCGTCTATGACGCTCTCGACGCGGTGGAAAAGGCGACGGGCGAAAAGGAAGTCAACGCCATCGGCTATTGCATCGGCGGCACGCTGCTTGCCTCCAGCCTCGCCCACATGGCGGCGAAAGGCGACAAGCGCATCAGGTCGGCGACCTTCTTTGCCACTCAGGTGGACTTCACCGAAGCGGGCGATCTTCAGGTCTTCATCGACGAGGAACAGATCCCCGAGGTCGAGCAGCAGATGGAGGCGCATGGGGGCGTTCTTGAAGGCTCGGCCATGGCGTCCACCTTCAACATGCTGCGCTCGAACGAGCTGATCTGGTCCTACGTGGTCAACAACTACCTGCTCGGCCGCGAGCCCGTTCCCTTCGACCTTCTTTACTGGAATGCCGACGCAACGCGCATGCCCTCGAAGATGCACATCTTCTACCTGCGCGAATGCTACCTCCGGAACCATCTCGCCGAAGGCAAGATGGAGCTTGGCGGCGAAAAGCTCGACCTCTCGAAGGTGAAGATTCCGGTCTATCTCCAGTCGAGCCGGGAGGATCACATCGCGCCTTACAATTCGGTCTACAAGGCGACGCGCCTCTTCAGCGGCCCGGTGAAATTCATCATCGCCGGGTCCGGCCATATCGCAGGCGTCATCAATCCGCCTACGGCGCAGAAATACCAGTACTGGACAAACGACGCCCTCCCCGCGACGCCCGATGCATGGATCGCAGACGCCACGGAAACGCCGGGCTCCTGGTGGCCGGATTGGCACGCCTGGGTCGGCGACATGGCCGGGGAATTCGTGCCAGCACGTGTGCCGGGAGATCGCGGCCTCACCGTGCTCGAAGACGCGCCGGGGTCCTATGTGATGGTCAAGTCGAACGAATAGTCGCCATCGCTGACGGATCGTCTCTCGGGCGGAGCGGTCTGGCCTTCACCGGATTTCCGCAGGCCTCACACCGAAATTCGCAACTGTCCTGCAAGCGACAGCCCCGCTAGGTTTGCGCAAACAATGGCGGAGGCCCATCCTGTCGCTCGGCATCACCCTCCTCGTCCTGCTCGCTGCGCTGCTTCATGCGGTCTGGAACGCGCTCGTCAAATCGAATGGCGACCGGCTGTCGATGATGGCCTTCGTGGCCGGCAGCGGCAGCCTGATGATGCTGCCCCTCCTGCCCTTCACGCCTGTGCCGAGCTGGGAGGTGTGGAAGATCATCCTGCTCTCGCTGGCGCTCCATACCGGCTACAAGGTCTTCCTCGTCAAAGCCTACCACCACGGCGATTTCGGGCAGGTCTATCCGCTGGCACGCGGTATCGCGCCGGCCATCGTTACGCTGATCGGCTTCTTCTTCCTCGGCGAGCAGTTGCCCTTGCTTGCCACGGTGGGCATCGTCCTCGTTCTTGCCGGCGTCGTGAGCCTCGCCTGGCGCCCGAAGAACGGAACGCAGACGCCGACCAATTCACACGCGATCTTTTATGCGCTCGGCACGTCGCTTTTCATCGCCAGCTATACGCTCAATGACGGGCTTGGCGGCCGCGTCGCGCCTTCGCCCAGCCAATATGTGATCTGGCTCTTTGCACTCGACGGCATCAGCATCGTCGCCATCGCGTTGTGGCGGCGGGGAACGGCGCTGCTGCGTCCGCAGCGCGCCTGGGCTTACGGCGCAGGCGGCGGACTCGCATCAATCATCGCCTATTGGCTGGTCATCTGGGCCATGTCGATCACGCCGCTCGGACCCGTGGCGGCCTTGCGCGAAACCAGCGTCGTCTTCGGCGCATTGATTTCCGGCTTCATCCTGAAGGAAGGCCTCGGATGGCGAGCCGTCGCCGCCGCCGCGACCGTCGCCGCAGGCGTCATCCTGTTGAAACTCTGAGAGCTTATTCGGCGGCGTCGAAGAGCCCTGTCGGCAATCCGTCGAGGCTGACCACGTTCTTCTCGCGGCGATAGGCGTCGAGCCCTTCTTCGCCCTTGCTTTCCGCCCATCGCGTCAGGCCGGGGCGTTCTTCGCGATATTCGAAATGCGGAACCGCATAGCCGCAGGAGGTCTGCACCAGGTCGATATCGAGCAGCACCATCTGCCGCGCGCCGGCAGGCTCGACGCCGCCGAACTGAGCCGCCAGCAATCGCGCATATTCCTCGCTGCCGCGCCGGATGGTGCGCCCACGCCCATAAAGCCGCAGGATCATTGGCGCGCCCTCAAAGGCGCAGAACATGATCGTCAGGCGGCCATCGGCCTTGAGATGCGCCGCCGTTTCGCTACCGCTGCCGGTGTGGTCGAGATAGACGACGCTGTTGGGCCCAAGCACGCGCAGCGCATCGAGCCCCTTGGGTGAGACATTGACGCGGCTGTCCGCCGTCGCCGAAGCGACGAAGAAAACATGCTGGCGCTCAATGAATGCGCGCAGGTCCGGCTCGATCGACGCAAGCTGCTTGGCCATGTCTTATCCCTCCAGGTTGACTCCCAGCCCCTCGTCCAATCCCAGCATGATATTGAGGCACTGCACGGCCTGCGCCGACGCCCCCTTGCCGAGATTGTCGAGCAGCGCCACGAGCCGCGCCTGCTTGTGCTGTTCATTGCCGAAGACGAAGAGCTTCAACTCGTTCGTGCCGTTGAGGCCTTCCGGGTCGAGCGTCTTCAGCGCCGCAGCTTCATCGAGTGAAGCGACCGAGACGAAGCGTTCGCCTGCGTAGGAATCCGCAATCGCCTCATGGACGCGAGCAACCGTGGCATCGCCCGGCAGCGCCCAGAGCTGGAGCGGCACTTCCACGATCATGCCCTGGGCGTAGCGGCCCACGGCAGGCGCGAAAAGCGGCCTGTGATTCAAGCCGCCATGCACGCGGATCTCCTCGACATGCTTATGCTCAAGGCCCATCGCATAGATGCGATAAGGCACCTCGGTGTAATTCGGCGCCGCCTTGTCCTCGAACTCGGCAATCATCTGCTTGCCGCCGCCGGAATAGCCGGAAATCGCGTTCACCGTCACCGGCCAGCCGGACGGCAGAATGCCGGCCTGCGTCAGCGGCCTGATGAGCGAGATCGCGCCTGTCGGATAGCAGCCCGGATTGGTGATGCGCTTCGCACCCGCGATTTCCTTGCGTTGCCCTTTGCTCATCTCGGGCAGGCCATAGGTCCAGCCGGGTGTCGTCCGGTGTGCGCTCGACGCGTCGATGACGCGCACCGATGGATTTTCGATGAGCGCCGCCGCTTCCTTCGCCGCTTCGTCCGGCAGGCAAAGGATCACGATGTCGGCGGCATTGAGCGCGTCCTTCCGCGCAGCCGCGTCCTTGCGCTTCTCGTCGCTCAGGCGAATGAATTCAAGGTCGCCCCGCTTCTCGAGCCGCGCCCTGATCTGGAGACCCGTGGTCCCCGCCTCGCCATCGATGAAAATCTGCGTCGTCATCTTTCGCTCCACCCGACCTTCAGGAAAACCGCACAAACAAAAAGGGCGCCTCGGAAATACCGAAGCGCCCTTGATCGTAACCGCGAAAAGCGATCAGCGCTTCGAGAACTGGAAGCTACGGCGGGCCTTGGCCTTACCGTACTTCTTACGCTCGACCACACGGCTGTCGCGCGTCAGGAAGCCGTCCTTCTTCAGCACGGCGCGAAGGGCCGGCTCGAAGTAGGTCAGCGCGCGCGAGATGCCGTGACGGATCGCACCGGCCTGACCGGAGAGACCGCCGCCGATAACCGTCGCGGTGATGTCGTACTGCTTCTCGCGCTGAGCGGCGACGAGCGGCTGGTTCAGGATCATGCGGAGAACCGGACGCGCGAAGTAGCGGTCCAGCTCACGGCCGTTGATGACGATCTTGCCGGAGCCCGGTTTGATCCAGACGCGGGCGACCGCGTTCTTGCGCTTACCGGTCGCATAGGCGCGGCCGAACTTGTCGAGCTTCGGCTGGCGAACCTCGGGAGCCTCGGCCGCGATCGCGTCCTTCAGGTCCTCGAGCGAATGGGTCTCTTGCGCCATTATGCAACCCTCACATTCTTGCGATTGAGCGACGCGAAGTCGATCTTCTGAGGCTGCTGCGCCTCATGCGGATGGCTCGGACCGGCATAGATGTGCAGGTTGCCCATCTGCTTGCGGGCGAGCGGACCGCGCGCGATCATGCGCTTCACGGCCAGTTCGAGCACGCGCTCGGGGAAACGGCCCTCAAGAAGCTTCTTGGGCGAGGTTTCCTTGATACCGCCGGGGTGACCCGTGTGGCGGTAGTAGCGCTTGTCCTCGTACTTCGCACCGGTGAAGGCAACCTTCTCGGCGTTGATAACGATGACATGGTCGCCGTCGTCGAGGTGGGGCGTGTAGGTCGGCTTGTGCTTGCCGCGCAGCCGGTTCGCGACGAACGTCGCGAGACGACCTACGACGACGCCTTCGGCGTCGATCACGATCCACTTCTTCTCGATCTCGGCGGGTTTCGCGGAATAGGTCTTCATGCGAAAAATCCTGCGGAATCTGCAAAAGGGCCGGAAATCGGCCCTCGTCTGGGCGCGCTTCTAAGGCAGGTTCGGCATAGTGTCAACGGAAATGGCCTGAAAACCGCTGAAATCCGGCAGTTTTTCGTATGCGGTATCATAGTGCCGCGTTTCTAGCGCTTCACCGATGGCTGAACCGAAAGCCGGAGCGAGCTCATGACCATGCCCGCCAGCGCGAAGCCTGCAGCCATGTAAAGCGCGGTATGCGTGCCATCCGGGCGAAGATTGAAGATCAGGGCGACCATCGCCGCCCCGACCGTCTGCCCCAGAAGCCGCGCTGTGCCGAGCATTCCGCTTGCCCCGCCGGTCCGCTCCACGGGAGCCGAACCGATGATCGTCCGGTTGTTGGGCGACTGAAAAAGCGCGAATCCGGCCCCGCAAAGCATCATCCGCCACACGATGTCGAGCGTGCCCGGATCGGCGGGCAGCATGGCGAGCGATATCAGGCCGGCGGCGAAAAGGGCCATTCCAACCCCGCCGAGAAGCCCGGAGGGGTAGCGATCCGCAAGGCGGCCCGCCAGCGGCGCCACGACCATGATGGTCATGGGCCAGGGCGTCATGAGGAGGCCCGTCGCGACCTCGCTGCGGCCGACCACGCTCTGCATGAAGAAAGGCAGCGTGACATAGGCCGCCGCCTGCCCTGCGAAGGAACAGATCGACGTGCAGATCGACATGGCGAAGACCGGAATCTTCAGAAGATCGATCGGAAGAAGCGGCGAAAGCCGCCCGCGCTGCCGCCACACCAGCAGAAAGCCGCAGACAAGCGCGCCGCCGATTTCCAGCATGATGGGCCAATAGCCATGCGGGCGGGCCGTGCCGCGCCCGAAATCGTCGATGGCAATGATGACCAGCGCGATGGTGACGGCGTTGAGGGCCGCGCTCGTCCAGTCGAAACGATGACTGCCGCGCGTCGTCTCCGGCAGGCTGCGCGAAATCGCAAAGGCAAGAATGCTGAGCGGCACATTGACGGCGAAGAGCCATGGCCAGGTCGCGATGGAAAGGATACCCGCCGCTATGGTCGGCCCAAGCGCTGCCGCCGTCGCCACCACGAAGGCCGTGATGCCGATGCCGCGTCCGAGCTGCGCCTTGGGATAGGTGAAGCGCGTGAGCGCCGAATTGACGCTCATGATCCCCGCCGCGCCCGCGCCCTGCAGAATGCGCGCGAGTGTCAGCGTGGTCAGCGAGTCCGCCATCGCACAGGCAAGCGACGCGATCCCGAAAAGCACGATGCCCCAGCGATAGATCGTCCGATAACCAACGAGCTCGCCGAGCGAGGAAAGCGGCAGCAGCGAAATCATGACGATGAGCTGATAGGCGTTCACGATCCAGATCGACTCCGCCGCCGTCGCCTTGAGATCGCGCGCAATGGTCGGCAGCGCGATATTGGCGATCGAGCCGTCGATCACGGCCATGGTGATGCCGATCCCGACGGTCAGCGCCGCCCAATGGCGCCGCGGAACGGGAAGCCCATCTGTCGCCGTTACTGTCATCGAGCGAAACGCGTCATCTGTCGGGCGGGATCGAATAGGTCGAGGTCACATGGGCGACGGGCCCGTCGAGCCCCTCCTGCCACATGAGCACATCGCCGACCGCAAGCCTGCGTCCGAGCTTCAGGAGCTTCGCCTCGGCAATGATATCGTCCGGGCCCGGCTTCCTGAGGAAGTTGATGCTGAGATTGGTCGTGACCGCCAGCGCCACCGGCCCGATATGGGCGAGCACCACGGCATACATGGCGTAGTCCGCCAGCGCCATCATGGCCGGACCCGAGATCGTGCCGCCGGGGCGCAGGTTCCTGTCGGAATAGCGAAGACGCAGCCGCGCGGTCCCGGGACCTACCTCCTCGATCACATTGAGGCGCCCGCCTTCATGCATCTGCGGAAATGCCACGTCCATGAAGCGGTCGAGTTCCTCGACGCTCATGATGGGACTGAGATCGGCCACGCGCGCCTCCTTGTTCTTATTTGCCTTGCGCTGGTTCATACTAGTGCGCCCTCACTCGCTCAACCATGCTCATGCCTGCACAGCCGACAAACATGGAAACTCAACGCCTGATCCTGCGTCCCTGGCGCGAGGAGGACATCGAGCCGTTCGCCGCCATGTCAACCGATCCTGCCGTCGCGGAATATCTGGGCGGCCCGCTCGACCGAGCCGGAGCCGAGGCCGCCATGTCGCGCATCGTCGCTCATTTCGCAGAACATGGTTTCGGCTTCTGGGCTCTGGAACTCAAGGGCGCCGCGCCCTTCCTCGGCTTTGCCGGATTGCAGCATGTAGGCTTCGACGCGCCTTTCACGCCCGCCGTAGAGATCGGCTGGCGTCTCGCCCGGGAGCATTGGGGCAAAGGCTATGCGACGGAAGCGGCGCACGCGGCCATCGCCTTCGGCTTCGAGACGCTCGGCCTCGATGAAATCGTTGCCTTCACCGTGCCCGCCAATCTGCGGTCCCGCGCGGTGATGGAGCGGCTCGGCATGAAGCGCGACCCGGCGGAGGATTTCGACCATCCGCGCCTCCCCGAAGGGCATCTACTGAAGCGGCATGTACTTTACCGCATCGCCCTCGCCTGAAGTCCGCGCCGAGGCTATGCTTTCCCCAAAGCAATAAGCCGCAACCGAGGAAGCCCATGTCGGAGCCTGCCATCAAATCAGCCGAGCCCCTTCTTCTGCGCGACGACCGCGACGGCATTGCGACGCTCACGCTCAATCGCGGCCCGCAGCGCAATGCGCTTTCGGAAGGGCTGATGGCGGCGCTGACGGACGAACTCACCCTGATCGCGAAAGACCGCAATGTGCGCGTCGTCGTGATCGCCGCAAACGGTCCGGCCTTTTCGGCGGGCCACGACCTCAAGGAACTGACCGCGCACCGGACCGACGCGGATCGCGGCCGCGCCTATTTCCAGAAGCTGATGAAGCAGTGCAGCACGTTGATGCAGACGATCGTGCGCTTGCCGAAGCCCGTCATCGCGCGCGTTCATGGCATCGCCACGGCGGCTGGCTGCCAGCTCGTCGCCAGCTGCGATCTTGCCGTCGCCGCGAACACCGCCAAATTCGCAACGCCCGGCGTCAATATCGGCCTCTTCTGCTCGACGCCGATGGTCGCCCTCTCGCGCAATGTGCATCGCAAGCATGCGATGGAAATGCTGCTCACCGGCGACATGATCGACGCGGCCCGCGCCGCCGAAATCGGCCTCATCAACAAGTCCGTGCCGCTCGAACAGCTCGACGATGCGGTCTGGGGGCTGGCGCGGGACATCGCCTCGAAATCCTCGCTCACGCTCTCCATCGGCAAGGAGGCGTTCTACGAGCAGCTCGAGAAGGGCCTTGGCGATGCCTATGACTATGCGAGCGAAGTCATGGTGAAGAACATGCTCGCCCGCGACGCCGAAGAAGGCATTTCAGCCTTCATCGAGAAGCGCGAGCCGACATGGGAGGATCGCTGACCCGTGGCGCAGGATCATTACGGCCCGGACGACATCCGCGAGATTCTCCAATCCACCAGGGTGATCGCACTCGTGGGCGCGAGCGCGAACCCGTCCCGCGACAGCAACGAGGTCATGCGCTACCTGCAGGCCAAGGGCTATCGGGTCATCCCGGTGAACCCCGGCCTCGCCGGTCAGACGCTCAATGGCGAACTCGTCTATGCGACGCTTCGCCATATACCCTACAAGATTGATATGGTAGATGTATTCCGCAACTCGGAGGCGGCAGGGCCCGTCTGCGACGAGGCGGTCGAGGTCGGCGCTAAGTCGGTCTGGATGCAGCTTGGGGTCATAAACCCGCAAGGTGCCGCCAGAGCGGAGGCCGCCGGACTCAAAGTCGTGATGGACCGCTGTCCAAAAATCGAAATGCCGAGGCTGGGCCTTTAGCCTTCGCGCTCGACCGAAAAAGGAGACCTAAATGGCCGAATATTCCTTCAGTACACTTGCAATCCATGCGGGCGCCAAGCCGGACCCGACGACGGGCGCGCGCGCGACCCCGATCTTCCAGACGACCTCCTTCGTTTTCGAGGATGTCGATCACGCGGCCTCGCTCTTCGGCCTGCAGGCGTTCGGCAACATCTACACGCGCATCACCAATCCGACGACCGCCGTGCTCGAAGAGCGCGTTGCGGCGCTCGAAGGCGGCACGGCGGCGCTCGCGGTCGCATCCGGCCACGCGGCGCAGATGCTCGCATTCCACACGCTGCTTGAGCCAGGCGATCATTTCGTTGCCGCCAAGCAGCTTTATGGCGGCTCGATCAACCAGTTCGGCCACGCCTTCAAGAAATTCGGCTGGGAAGTCGACTGGGTCGACATCAACGATCCGGCGAATGTGAAGAAGGCCATCGGCCCGAAGACCAAGGCGGTCTTCATCGAAAGCCTCGCCAATCCGGGCGGCATCGTCACCGACATTGCAGCCATCGCGAAGATCGCGCATGAGGCGGGCATTCCGCTCATCGTCGACAACACGCTCGCCTCGCCCTACCTCATCCGTCCGATCGAGCATGGCGCGGATATCGTCGTGCATTCGGCGACGAAGTTCCTCGGCGGCCATGGCAACTCCATGGGCGGCATCATCGTCGATGCGGGCAAGTTCGATTGGTCGAAGGACAACAAGTACAAGACGCTGTCGGAGCCGTGCGACTCCTATCACGGCCTCGAAATCCACAAGACCTTCGGCAACATCGCCTTCGCCATCGCCTGCCGCGTGCTCGGCCTGCGCGATCTCGGGCCGGCGATCTCACCCTTCAATGCCTTCATGATCCAGACCGGCATCGAGACGCTGCCGCTGCGCATGCAGCGCCATTCGGACTCGGCGCTGAAGGTCGCCCAGTTCCTGAAGACGCATCCGAAGGTAAGCTGGGTTTCCTATGCGGGCCTGCCGGACGATCCCTATCACGCGCTTCAGCAGAAATATTCGCCGAAGGGCGCTGGCGCCGTCTTCACCTTCGGCGTCAAGGGTGGCTACGAGGCGGGCGTGAACCTCGTGAATGGCGTGAAGCTCCTCTCCCATCTCGCCAATGTCGGCGACACGCGGAGCCTCATCATCCATCCTTCCTCGACGACGCATCGTCAGCTTACGGACGAGCAGCAGGCGTCGGCCGGCGCGGGCAAGGACGTGGTACGCCTGTCGGTGGGCCTCGAAGATCCTGCGGATATCATCGCCGATCTGGACCAGGCGCTGAACGCGTAAGCGCCTGATCTGCCCTTCTGCGTCATGGCCCGGCTCGTCCGGGCCATCGACGTCTTTCGACAAAGGTTGAAATAAAAATGCCCCGCGCGAGCGGGGCATTTCCTTTTTCGGTGAGGCGTATCAGGCGCTGAGCCGCTTCGCGTGGATGATCGCGAGTGTGAAGACGACGAGAGCGCCAGCCTGATGCGCGGCGCCGAGCGGAACGGGCACGGCCCAGAGCAGCGCCCAAATGCCGAGGCCGATCTGCGCGAGAACGGCAAGCGCGAGCCAGGTCGCGCTGCGCGAGGCCTGCGCGAATGGCCGCGCAGCAATCCAGTGCCAGCCCACCATGATGGCGACCAGATAGGCGACCATGCGGTGATCGAACTGCGCGGTCAGATGGCTCTCGAAAAAATTGAGCCAGAACGGCGACAGGTCGAACAGGCGCGGCGGGATGAAGGCGCCGTCGATCAGCGGCCATGTATTGTAGATGTAACCGGCCTTGAGACCGGCGACGAAGCCGCCGAGCAGCATCTGGAAAAAGACGAGACCGGCCAGAGCCAGCGCTGCCTTGCGAAGGCCGCCGACAGCCTCTATCGCCGCGCGCTCGCGCCAGAGGCCGAGCGCCACCCAGACCATGTAGGCATAGATCAGCGTCGCAAGGCCGAGATGCGCGGTAAGCCGGTATTGGCTGACATCGACGCGATGGCTGAGACCGCTCTTCACCATCCACCAGCCAAGCGCGCCCTGAAGGCCGCCCAGCACGAACATGACGGCAAGCCGCGGCGCCAGCGCCCGCTCGATGCGGCACGTCGCAAGGAACCAGAGAAACGGCACGAGGAAGGCGAAGCCGATGAAGCGCCCGAGGAACCTGTGCGACCATTCCCACCAGAAGATCGATTTGAACTCGCCAAGCGTCATGCCCTTGTTCACGAGCTCGTATTGCGGGATCTGCTGATATTTGGCGAAAGCGTCCGCCCAGACTTCATCGTTCAGGGGCGGCAGCGCCCCCATGACGGGCTTCCACTCGGTGATGGAGAGGCCGGACTCGGTGAGGCGGGTGAGACCGCCCACGACGACCATCGCGAAAATGAGTCCCGCAACCGCAAAGAGCCAGAGGGCGATCTGGCGGCGGGCGGCAATCTGACGCCCGCTTGGGCCCGCTTGGCCAGCCTCGGCCTTCGACGTTTCGATACTCATTGTCATGGAAACCCTCGAAACGGCCCTTTGCGGCGGCAGGAGGAATGCCGTATCAGAGCGCCATCGACATTCCACCGAGACCGGAGACCGCTATGCGCCGCCTGCCCATTCGCATCCGCAAGCTCATCGGCACAATTGTGCTGCTGGTCTTCCTGACGCTCTATTCGTTCCTGATCATGACGATCGCGGTCAGCGGCCATCTGCCGGAACATGGTGTCGTGCAGTTCTTCTATTATGTGATCGCCGGGACGATCTGGGCCCTGCCCGCCCGCTATCTGATGATCTGGATGGTGCGCCCGGACTGAGCGCGCCGCACATCATCGAAGAACGGGGCTCGCTTAGAAGAACGAGCCCGTCATCGTCTTGTTCAGCGCGACGATGACGATGAGGAAGATCACGATCGGAAGAATGGTGGTCATCTGGAACTCCTGAGTCTCTCGATTTGAGCCGCACATTGCCGCAAGGCTGGCCATAAGAAAAGGGCTAACGGGATAAAACCCGCCAGCCCTTTGTTAGATGGTCGGAGCGGCCGGATTCGAACCGACGACCCCTTGTCCCCCAGACAAGTGCGCTACCGGGCTGCGCTACGCTCCGACTGAACCGGTGAGGAAATGGGTCGAGGACCCGTTCCGAAGGCGCGGAATATAGACGCCGACCTCTCACGGGGCAACGCCTCAATCCGACCTTTTTGTTGGTAATTTCAAGAGCCGCAATAATTCATGTGAACGCGGCGTCTTTCTCGGCGATCAGGCCTCGTCGCCCTCCGACTCCCAGAGCGTTTCGTCGATTTCTTCCTTGAGAACGGTGAGTTCTTCGAGAATCGATTCCAGCGTCTGTTTGGCCGATGCGTCGAGCGCCACGCCGCCTTCCGACGGCTCGTCCTCGCGTTCGCTGCGGCGGACGGCCTCCCGCGCCAGCTCGGCAAGAGACGCGTCGACAGTGCCCTTGCCCGTCTCGCTGACGAACTTCACGCCCTGTTCGCGGAAGACTTTCTGGACGCCCTTGATCGTGTAGCCGTCGTTATAGAGAAGCGCGCGAACGCCCCGCAGCAGATCAACATCCTCGGGACGATAATAGCGCCGACCGCCGCCGCGCTTCAGCGGCCTGATCTGGTTGAACTTGCTCTCCCAAAATCTCAGGACATGCTGCGGAACGTCCAGTTCTGCAGCGACTTCACTGATGGTCCGGAAAGCATCTGGCGATTTTTGCGTAGACAAAACAAAAGCCTGCTGACGTTCCTCGATCTATTGTCTCAACACCGGGCAGATCGAGAAGGCGCCCCGGGTTGACTATTCCGCAGCGGCGGACTTGTCGGTCAGGGCCGAGTTGATGTGCTCCTTCAGCACATGGCTCGGCCTGAAGACCAGGACGCGACGCGGCTTGATCGGCACTTCCTCACCCGTCTTTGGATTTCGGCCCATGCGGCCGCCCTTCTGGCGCACCGAAAACGAACCGAAAGACGACAGCTTTACGGTATCGCCATTGGCGAGGCTGTCCGAGATGTGCTGAAGCACCGACTCAACAAGGTCCGCAGACTCATTGCGCGACAAGCCGACCTGTTGATAGACGGCCTCGCTCAGATGCGCCCGCGTGATGGTATCCCCCATGGCCTCTTCCTCCAATTTCGCCCAAGCGTATTGCGGGCGGAGAAACCCGTCAATATCAATAGGATGGCCCGACTTTCTCACGAACCCCCTGCGACTTACTCCTTAAGTCCTCGAGCGCCGGATTACCAGCGCAGAAGCACGGAGCCCCAGGTGAATCCGCCGCCCATGGCCTCGAGCAGAACGAGGTTGCCCGGCTTGATTCGACCGTCCTTGAGAGCCGTATCGAGCGCAAGCGGCACCGACGCGGCTGACGTATTGCCATGCTCGCCAACGGTCATGATGACCTTCTCAGGCGGCAGGCCGATGCGCTTTGCGGTGCCGTCGAGGATGCGCTTGTTCGCCTGATGGGGAACGAACCAGTCGATATCCGACGCCGTGAGGCCGGTCGCCGCAAGCGACTCGGTAATCGTATCGGCGATGTTGACGACCGCGTGGCGGAAGACCTCGCGCCCTTCCATGCGGACATGGCCGACGGTTTGCGTCGAGGACGGGCCGCCGTCGACATAGAGCTTTTCCTTGTAGCGGCCGTCGGAATGCAGATGCGCCGTCAGGATACCCCGGTCGGCATTGGTCCCCTCGCCCTCACCCGCCTGAACCACCACCGCGCCGGCACCATCGCCAAAGAGCACGCAGGTCGTGCGGTCGTTCCAGTCGAGCAGACGCGAGAAAGTTTCGGCCCCGATCACAAGCACGGTCTTCGACTGGCCGGCGCGGATGAAGGTATCGGCAATGGTCAGCGCATAGACGAAGCCGGAGCAGACGGCCTGCACATCGAAAGCGGCGCCGTGATGCAGACCGAGTTCGGCCTGCACGGTCACCGCCGTCGCCGGAAACGTGTTGTCCGGCGTCGTCGTGCCCAGGATGATCGTGTCGATCTCCTGTGCGTCAATGCCTGCATTGGCGATCGCCGCCCGCGCCGCCTTGAGCGCCATATGGGAGGTCAGTTCGCCATCGGCGGCCAGATGGCGCGCATGAATGCCGGTCCGTTCGACGATCCACTCGTCGGATGTATCCACGATCTTGGCGAGATCCTCATTGGTCACCCGTCGCTCCGGCAGATAGCTGCCGCAGCCAATGACCACACTGCGAATTGTACTCACGATAAAGCGGCCTCGATTTCTTCGTTATTATTCTGATTGCGGGCACGTCCGGCTGCGGCCTGGAAGCCGCTCAGGGCTTCCATATCGGCCACGATCTTCTTCACGAGATCCGCGGAGGCCACGTCGACGGCAACGTCGATCGCCGACGCAAAGCCGAGTGCATCCGTGCCGCCATGGCTCTTTACGACAAGTCCGTTGAGGCCAAGGAACAGCGCGCCGTTCGATGAGCGTGGATCAAGCTTTTTCGCGAGCACCTTGAACGCGCCCGATGCTAGGACATAGCCGAGCTTGGACAGCCAGGACCGGCTGATGGCGGCGCGCAGGTAATCCGCGACCTGCCGCGCGGTGCCTTCGGCGGTCTTGAGCGCGATATTGCCGGTGAACCCGTCCGTCACGATGACGTCGACTGTCCCCTTGCCGAGATCGTCGCCTTCGACAAAGCCATGAAACTGAATCGGCAGCTTCGCCTCGCGCAGCATCTGCGCGGCATCCTTCACCTGCTCGGTCCCTTTGACTTCTTCCTCACCGATGTTGAGGAGCCCGACGGTCGGGCGCTCGACACCGAGAATGACGCGCGCATAGGCCTCGCCCATGACGGCAAACTGCACGAGCTGGAACGCATCGGGGCCGATGGTCGCGCCGACGTCGAGAACCACGCTCTCGCCGCGCATGGTCGGCCACAATGCCGCGAGCGCCGGGCGCTCGACATGGGGCATTGTCTTCAGGATGACCTTCGACATGGCCATGAGAGCGCCGGTGTTGCCCGCCGAAACGGCCGCCTGCGCCTTGCCCGTCTTCACCGCGTCGATCGCCAGCCACATGCTGCTCGTCTTGCGGCCACGGCGGAGCGCCTGGCTCGGCTTGTCATCCATCGCAATGGAAACATCGGTGTGGACGATCTCGCTCACAGCGGTAACGCGCGGGTGTCGGTCGAGCACGGGGCGCATTTTCGCCTCGTCGCCGAAGATCAGGAACCGGACATCCGGATGACGGATGGACGCGATGTCGGCGCCGCCGATCACCGTTTCCGGACCATGGTCGCCGCCCATGCCGTCGAGCGCTATCGTGAGTGAACGCGTCACCTGAGCCCCTTTCCCTTCCCGCCAGAATCCTTGGTGCGATCAGCCTCAATCACTTCCGGCGGCCCGCCCAGAAGATACAAGGTTGATGAGGCCTGACAACTGAGTCTTGCCCACCTGTCATTATCCCCAACTCAATCTTTTTTCTTGAGTTTTTCGAGTACCGCGAAGGGATTAGGCTTCTTTTCCTCTTCCACCGGCTCGCTCGCCGGCGCTGCGTCAAGGCTCACGCCCGGCTTGCGCGGATAGGGATCGAGCGCCAGCGCGAGTTGTTCGGCAACCATCTCCCCGACGTCAATATGGCCTGCCTCGATGGGCTCGGGCGGCTCTTCGCTGTCGGTGTCGATAACGATTTCGCGCTCCGAGCCGGGGCCGCCAGCTGCCTCTTCCAGCATCTCCGCCGGGAGATAATGAACCCTGAAGCTTTCGCTGAGCTTCGCCGGAACGGGATCGAGCGTCACTACGCAGGCCTGCACGACATCGGCCTCGAATCGCCCCTCGAGCGCCACACCGAGCCTCCGCCAGTGCTTCGCCGTCGCGGTTCCCTTCAGCGATTTGAGTTCGATGAGGTCGAAGCGCCTTGCCAGCGCTTCACGCTCCGCCGGCGTGGCATCGAACGCGATTTCGCGCCCCTGTGGCGGAAGGTCGTCGAGGCTCAGGACAATGCTGAATTCGGGGTTGGGCTGCGTAGTCACGCGGTCTTGCTTTCCGTAGATGCGGCGGGCACATCGGCAAAGGAGAGCCGGCCCGCGAGAAGGTCTTCATCGCTCTGGCGTCCAAGCGCCGCGACACAGTTCCGTACATAGAGCGCCAACGCCGCCACGTCGACCGGCGTCGGCTCCAGCCCGGCAAAGACATTGCGCCGAAGGGCGTCTTGCAGCTGGGCGTCGCCCTCGGCATCCAGGCCCGCATCATAGGCGGCCATGCGGCCATAAAAGGCCGATGCAAGCCCCTTGATCTTCTTGCCGACGGAAAGGTCGCTTACGCCCATTTCGCGCAGCGTCTGGTCCATATCGTCAAACATGATGTCAAAGACGCGCTGCGCAAGCTCCCTGGCGGGGTCGCCGGCCGCCCTCAGCCGCCGAAGCACCAGAAAAACGTGGAGCGCCACCATTTCGAACCGGCCTTCAACCGTGTCCGGCACCCCGGAATGGAGGTAAAAACCCGGCATCCGCGCCTGGCCCACCAGACCCCGGTAGAGCCCGAACGGCACTTCATCGCGGTCCGGGCGACCGAAAATCCTTTTCCATATCATAGCGTACTCCACTGTTCGGGCGCCGGGCCTTCATGTCCCGTACAGAAGCAGATTGAATTTACCGAGCGACAAGGGTAGGTCAATCTAACATCTATGGGCCAGGAGGGTTCTCCAACATGACTTCTCAACGTCCGCGGCGCCGCGCGGGTCTACTGCTCGCTGTGGCTTGCCTGTCCGCAGTCAGTACCGCTGCGCTTACGGGCTGTTCGCCGGTCGTCGAGCAGCGCGGCTATATCCTCGACGAAAAGAGCCTGAAGAGAATCAAGCCCCGCCAGACCACCATGGAGCAGGTGAAGGACATCATGGGGTCGCCCTCGACCAGTTCGACGATCGCGAACGGCCCCGGCGGTGAAGCCTTCTACTACATCAGCAGCAAATTCGAGACGGATGCCTTCTATCCGCCCGAGGAGGTAGACCGCACCGTCGTGGCCGTCTACTTCACGAACGACAATGTCGTCGATGAGGTCGCCTATTACGGCCTTCAGGATGGTGAGATCGTCGACCTTCAGACACGCACGACGCCGACCCGCGGCAAGGAACTCACCGTTCTCGGGCAGATCTTCAGCAACCTCGGCCGCTTCAACAAGGCGACCGATTCCAAGAAGAACACGGGCACGGGCCCTGTGCCGGGACGCCCGGGCGGCTGATCGCCTCCGACGGTTCACGCATACGCCAAGGCAAAGGGCCCCGCGGTTTCCCGCGGGGCCCTCTTCTTTTGGCCTTCGCCGTTTAGTGCGCGAGGACGGCGAGCAGCAGAAGAGCCACGATGTTCGTGATCTTGATCATCGGGTT
The DNA here is from genome assembly GCF_039680535.1 of Parvibaculum sp. GTDB lineage: Bacteria > Pseudomonadota > Alphaproteobacteria > Parvibaculales > Parvibaculaceae > Parvibaculum. The sequence continues at coordinate 191,237 of NZ_JBDKSS010000014.1, forward strand.
CACGGCCGGGCCGGCGGTGTCCTTGTAAGGATCGCCCACCGTGTCGCCCGTGACGGCCGCCTTGTGAGCGTCCGAGCCCTTGCCGCCGTGATGACCGTCTTCAATGTACTTCTTCGCATTGTCCCAGGCGCCGCCGCCCGAGGTCATGGACAGCGCAACGAAGAGGCCCGTCACGATCACGCCGAGCAGCATCGCGCCGACCGCCGAGAAGGCCTCGGACTTGCCGGCGATCTGCAGCACGACGAAATAGACGACGATCGGAGACAGAACCGGAAGCAGCGAAGGAATGATCATTTCCTTGATCGCCGCCTTGGTCAGCATGTCGACCGCGCGCGCATAATTGGGCTTCGAGGTGCCCGCCATGATGCCCGGATCGGCCTTGAACTGGCGCCGCACTTCCTCAACGACGGCGCCCGCCGCGCGGCCAACCGCTGTCATGCCCATCGAACCGAAGAGATAGGGCAGCAGGCCGCCGATGAAGAGGCCCACCACCACATAGGGGTTCGAAAGCGAGAAATCGGGGACGACACCGATGAAGTAAGGATGCGCCTCCGGCGAGGCCGCGAAGAAGTTCAGGTCCTGCGTATAGGCTGCGAAGAGGACCAGCGCGCCGAGGCCCGCCGAACCGATCGCATAGCCCTTCGTGACCGCCTTCGTCGTGTTGCCGACCGCGTCGAGCGCGTCGGTCGTCTTGCGGACGTTCGCCGGCAGATCGGCCATTTCGGCGATGCCGCCCGCATTGTCCGTGACCGGACCAAAAGCGTCGAGCGCAACGACCATGCCCGCAAGCGCAAGCATCGTCGACACGGCGATGGCGATACCGAAGAGGCCCGCCAGATTATAGGTGACCAGAATGCCCGCCACGATGGTGAGAGCCGGCAGAGCCGTCGCTTCCATCGAGATGGCGAGACCCTGGATCACGTTGGTGCCGTGGCCGGTGACCGAAGCGGCCGCGACGCTGCGCACCGGGCGGAAATTGACGCCCGTGTAATATTCCGTGATCCAGACGATGAGGCCGGTCACGGCAAGACCCGCGACGCCGCAGGCAAAGAGGCTCATGCCCGAGAAGGTCTGCGTACCCACGGTGAAGGTCGAATCGAAGCCGACGATCTTGTCGGTGACGAACCAGAGCGCGCCGAGCGAAAGGACCGCCGAGGCGATGAAGCCCTTGTAGAGGGCGTTCATGATGTTGTTGCTCTTGCCGAGCCGGACGAAGAACACGCCGATGATCGAGGTGATGATGCAGGAACCGCCGATGGCCAGCGGATAGGTCATCATGTCGAGCACGGATGCGCTGGTGCTGCCCGCGAAGAAGATCGAGGCAAGAACCATGGTCGCAACGAGCGTCACCGCATAGGTTTCGAAAAGGTCGGCCGCCATGCCGGCGCAGTCGCCGACATTGTCGCCGACATTGTCGGCGATCGTGGCCGGGTTGCGCGGATCGTCTTCGGGAATGCCCGCCTCGACCTTGCCGACGAGATCGCCGCCGACATCCGCACCCTTGGTGAAGATGCCGCCGCCGAGACGCGCGAAGATCGAGATCAGCGAAGCGCCGAAGCCGAGCGCGACCAGCGCGTCGATCACTTCACGCGAATTGGGTTCGAAGCCGAGATAGGCAGTAAGCACCGCGAAATAGACGGCAACCGACAGAAGCGCGAGACCTGCGACGAGCATGCCGGTCACGGTGCCTGCGCGGAATGCAATGGAAAGACCTGCTGCGAGGCTCTTGGACGAAGCCTGCGTCGTGCGGACGTTTGCGCGCACCGAAACCAGCATGCCGATATAGCCGGCAGCGCCCGAAAGCGTGGCGCCGACAAGGAAGCCAAACCCGACCTTGATCCCCAGAAGCCAGGAGAGCAGACCGAAGATGACGAGGCCGACAATGCCGATGGTGGTGTATTGCCGGTTCAGATAGGCGCCTGCACCCTCCTGGATCGCCGCGGCGATCTCCTGCATACGCGCGTTACCGGCATCGGCAGACAGAACAGAACGACCAGCAAATAAGCCGTACAAGATTGCGAGAAAGCCGCAACCTATGATTGACCACAACGCAGTGCTCATTGTTTTTTATTCCCTTTGACTTATGTCACAGGGACTGTCGCCTTCGACCACGTGGCCCGGCGAGTCCTCCCCCTCCAGAACGCAGTAAGTGCGAAAGCATGCCAATTGCCCGGTTGGAAAGCAACCAAGCGGGCCCACGCCCATTGGACGCAGGGACGGGCGTCAAAAATGCTTGAATCCGAGGCGGCCGAAGGTGATCGGGCTGCCCTGCGAATCAACCGCATTGATGCCCTCCTCCGGACTTACGACCACGCCAATCCGCGTAACGGGCGTACCCGTTTCCCTTGCAGCCGCCTCAATAAGCGCGGCCTTGGCGGGCGGGGCGGTAAAGAGCAGCTCGTAGTCGTCGCCACCGGTCAATGCCGTTCCGAACCATGATGAATTCGCCTCCACGGCCCGAATGGCGGCGGGCGAAAGCGGAACAAGGGGCGCCTCGATCCGCGCACCGACGGCCGAGCATTCGCAAAGATGCGTCAGATCGGCCATCAGCCCGTCCGATATGTCGAGCGACGCGCTAGCCAGACCGATAAGCCGTGGTCCCAAAGCATTGCGCGGATGCGGACATCTATAGCGGTCGACGAGCCACTGGACGTCATCGAGCGCACCGCCGAGCTGTCCTTCCGCCGCGGCGAGCCCCAGCGCGCCATCGCCTATCGTGCCCGACACATAAATGTCGTCGCCGACATTCGCTCCCGAGCGGCGCAACATCCTGCCCCTCGGCACCTCGCCGATCGCAGTCAGCGAGAAGGAGAGCGGCCCCGGCGTCGAAACCGTGTCGCCGCCCCAGAGCGCGATGCCAAATGACTGCTGGTCACGGCGCAACCCGTCAGCAAACTCCTCGATCCAGGCAAGCGTCGTGTCAGCCCGCCACGATGTCACGAGAAGATAGCCGCGCGGGCTGGCGCCCTTGGCTGCGAGATCGGAAAGATTCACCCGGAGCAGCTTCTGCGCGACGCTGCCCGCCGGGTCCGAAGCAAGAAAGTGCACACCTTCGACGATGGCATCGACGGTAAGCACCAATTCCATGCCCTCGCCCGGACAGAAGACGGCCGCATCATCGGTCAGGCCGAATGCCCCCGGGGCTTCGGCCGAAAGCGGCGCGAAGACTTTTGCGATCAGGCTGAATTCGTCAGGACGATCCAGCTGCGGCATTGCCCGCACCACCCGGCTTGCGCTGGTTCGCACCCAGCCTGTCGAGCACGGCATTGACGACGCCCGGCTCGTCGCCTTCGAAGAAAGCATGCGCGACATCGACATATTCGTTGATGACGACCTTCACCGGCACGTCCTTGCAGCGGCGCAGCTCATAGGTGCCCGCACGAAGGATGGCGCGAAGCGTCGAGTCGATACGCGTCAGCGACCAGTTCTTGGCCAGCGCGCCGTTGATCGCGAGGTCGATATCGCGCTGCTCGCGCACGACGCCGCGAATGATGTCCTCGAAATGGGCTTCGTCTGCGTGCGGGTAAATCTCGCCTTCGATCTCATGCCCGAAACGGTGATGCACGAACTCGTCGACGATATCGTCAAGCTGCGTGCCCGCGACGTCCATCTGATATAGCGCCTGCACCGCACCGAGGCGGGCAGCGCTGCGCGCATTGTTGCCGGGATTTTTTCCACCCGGAACGGGCGGCTCCGCCGAAGCCATCATTTGGTCATGCGCCCAGTTTACGCTTGAGATCGATCATATCGAGGCAGGCCCGCGCAGCGCCGCCGCCCTTGTTCTTTTCGGTCACCCGGACGCGGGCCAGCGCCTGCGCCTCGTTCTCCACGGTCTGGATTCCGTTGCCAAGCGCCAGAGAGCGTTCGACCGACAGGTCCATCAGCGCGCGCGCCGACTCGTTGGAAACGATATCATAATGCGTGGTCTCGCCGCGAATGACGCAACCGAGCACGACGAAGCCGTCGATCCGGCGCGACGCCGCGCCATGTGCCATCGCGTCGAGCGCGAATTTGACCGCCGCCGGAATCTCGAGAACACCCGGCACGGACACCCGCTCCCAGGTCGCGCCGCGCGCTTCGATTTCCGCGACCGCTCCGCGCGCCAGCTCGTCCGCGAGATGTTCGTAGAAGCGTGCCTCGATGATGAGGATATGAGCCTTGGTCGTCGTCAAGATGCGGACTCCTTCGCCTTCTTATCGCTCTGTCCGCGCTTTGCGGGGCTGATCGGCCTCTGGCCGACGATCTTCAGACCATAGCCGTCGAGGCCGACGATGCTGCGATCAGTGTCGGAAAGAAGGATCATGTCGTGAACGCCGAGGTCTAGCAGGATCTGCGCGCCGACGCCATATTCGCGCAGACGGCGCGGCATGCGCTGCTCGATATTCTCGCCCTTGCGGAGCAGAAGATCCGACACCACGGTCGCAGTCGTGTCGCGGATCAGCACGATGACGCCACGCCCCTCCTCCGAAATGATGTCCATCGCATCCTTCAGCAGATCCGAACGTCCGCCGGAAGCGCCGAGAATGTCGTCGAACACGTTCATCGCGTGCATACGCACCAGAACGGGCTCCGGCGTCGAGATGTCGCCCTTCACCAGCGCAATGTGCTCCGCATATTCGACGGTGTTCAGATAGACCATCATCTTGAAATCGCCGCCGAACTTGCTCTCAAGCTCGGTCTCGATGGCGCGATGGATGAAGTGGTCGTAGCGGCGGCGATAGGAGATCAGATCGGCGATGGTCGCGATCTTGAGCCCGTGAAGCTGGGCGAACTGCACCAGATCGGGCAGGCGCGCCATGGTGCCGTCGTCATTCATGATTTCGCAGATGACGCCCGCCGGATAGAGACCGGCGAGGCGCGCGATGTCGACGGCAGCCTCGGTATGGCCGGCGCGGACGAGCACGCCGCCATCCTTGGCGACCAGCGGAAAGACGTGGCCGGGCGACACGATGTCGTTCTGGCCCTTGGTCGGATCGATGGCGACCGAAACCGTATGCGCGCGGTCATGCGCCGAAATGCCGGTCGAGATGCCTTCGCGCGCTTCGATGGAGACGGTGAAGGCCGTCTGGTTGCGCGACTGGTTGTTCGACGACATGAACTGCAGGTTGAGCTGCTTCGCACGGTCGTTCGTGAGCGAAAGGCAGATCAGGCCGCGGCCATATTTCGCCATGAAGTTGACGGCTTCAGGCGTACACATCTGGGCCGGGATGACGAGATCGCCTTCGTTTTCACGATCCTCGGCATCGACAAGAATGAACATCTTGCCGTTGCGGGCATCCTCGATCACCTCTTCGATGGGCGACAGGTATTCCTTGTACACGGGTGTCAGTCCTTTTCTGCGAGCCGGGCCACATACCGCGCCAGCATGTCGATTTCAAGATTTACGGAATTTCCGGCCTTTGCCTGCCCCCAGGTGGTGACGGCCTGGGTGTGGGGGATGATGTTGACGCCGAAACGCGCCCTCTTCTCCCCTTTCACCTCGACGTCTTCCACTTCATTCACGGTGAGCGACGTACCGTCGATCGTCACCGAGCCCTTGGGTGCAATGAATCTACGCAAGGCGGCAGGCGCCTCGAAGGTGAAGCGCATGGAATCCCCTTCCGGCTTCATGTCGACGATCGTGCCGACGCCATCGACATGACCGCTGACGATATGACCGCCAAGTTCGTCGCCTGCCTTGAGCGCGCGTTCGAGATTGATGGGCGTTCCCGCCTTCCAGCTTCCAAGCGTGGTGCAGCCGAGCGTCTCGGCCGAGGCATCGACGGCGAACCAGTTGCGCTCCTCGCCACGGCCCTTTTCGATCACCGTCAGGCAGCAGCCCGAACAGGCGATGGATGCGCCAAGCGCAATCGTGTCGGGGTCGTAGCTCGTCTCGATGACGAAGCGCGTGTCGCCGCGCGTTTCGACGGACTTGATCCGCCCGACATCGGTAATGATACCCGTGAACATTCAGCCTCGCATCACGTAGCTGGAAAGAGTGTCCGCGCCAAGATTGACGGTTCGCGTCAAGGTCATGGCCGGAGCCTGGTCGAGCAGCTCGACGCCGAAAGGCGCAATGCCCGAATAGCCGTCGCCGCCGACGATGCGAGCCGCGCGGAACCATTCGACGCGGTCGACGAGATGCGCCGCGAGGAGCGAGGCCGCAAGCCGCGCACCACCCTCGACCAGCAACCGCGTCACGCCGCGTTCGGCAAGACGCCGCATCGCTGCCTTCATGTCCATCAAGCCATCCGCACCCTGCGGGATATCGAAGAGTTCCGCGCCACAATCGGCAAACGCCGCACACCGCGCAGAGTCGCCGCCGGGGAGCGTAAGTATCCAGAGCGGGATCTTCTTGGCGTCGCGCACCAGCTTCGAGGTCAGCGGAAGGCGCAGGCGTCCATCCGCAACGATCCGCACGGGCGACTGACCTTCGAGGCCCGGCAAGCGGCAGGTGAGTTCCGGATCGTCGACAATCGCCGTGGCGCTGCCGACCATGATCGCGTCATGTGTCGCGCGCAGATAATGGCCGCGCGCGCGGGCGCCCTCGCCCGTGATCCAGCGGCTCTGGCCGCCATGCGTCGCCGTCTTGCCGTCGGCGGAGGTGGCAAGCTTCAGCGTCACCAGCGGACGCTCTTCAGTGATCTTCAGGAAGAAGCCCTGGTTGATCTCGCGCGCCTCGGCTTCGCATACATCCTCGACCACTTCGATGCCTGCCTTGCGGAGCATGTCGTAGCCCTTGCCCGCAACACGGGGGTCCGGGTCGGAGACGGCGCCGACGACGCGGGCAATGCCGGCGGCGATCAGCGCTTCAGCGCAGGGCGGGGTCTTGCCGTGGTGAGCGCAGGGTTCGAGCGTGACATAGGCCGTGGCGCCGCGAGCGGCCTCACCGGCGCGGATCAGCGCCTCGGTCTCGGCATGGGGCCTGCCGCCCTTCTGGGTCCAGCCGCGCCCCACCACGATGCCGTCCTTGACGATGACGCAGCCGACCGCCGGATTGGGCGCAACAGTGCCGAGCCCACGAGCCGCGAGGCTGAGCGCCATCTTCATGAAATCGGTATCTGTCGCCTTGTTCGAGGCTTTCGCCATCTCGCATCCCAATCTGTCTGTTGGGGCGAGATCGGTCAGCGGTCGTCGTCGACCTCGTCCCGGCCCGGGCCGCTCAGTTCGCCCAGAAACTCCTCGAAATCCTTCGCCTCGTGGAAATTCTTGTAGACCGAAGCGAAGCGGACATATGCGACGGCGTCGATGGAGCTGAGCCCCTCCATCACGAGCCGTCCGACAACTGCGGACGGAATCTCGCTTTCGCCCATGCTCTCGAGCCGGCGCACAATGCCGCTCACCATACGCTCCACGCGCTCCTGCTCAACTGGGCGTTTGCGCATCGCGATTTGCACGGAACGCATGAGTTTGTCGCGATCGAAGGGAACCCTGCGGCCGCTGGCCTTGATAATGGTCAGTTCGCGCAGCTGCACCCGCTCGAATGTGGTGAAGCGGCCGCCGCAAGCCGTGCAAAAGCGCCGCCTCCGAATAGAGGTATTGTCCTCGGTCGGACGCGAGTCCTTGACCTGCGTATCTTCATTTCCGCAATACGGACAACGCATCCCCTCAGACCCCCGCCTTTTTCATCCAACAGACCTCAAATCGCCGCTATGGATGGCCCTATTTCGGGCCGCCCCCCTACTTCGGACCACCGTAAATCGGGAACCGCTTGCAAAGGCCCAGCACCCGCTCGCGCACCGATGCCTCGACCTGAGCGTTCTCCTCTTCGCCATTCTGCGCGAGGCCCGTCAGGACCTCCGTGATGAGCTCGCCGACCAGCTGGAACTCGGCCACGCCGAAGCCGCGCGTCGTGCCAGCAGGCGTTCCGAGGCGCACGCCAGAAGTGATGGTCGGCTTCTCGGGATCGAAAGGAATGCCGTTCTTGTTGCAGGTGATGCCGGCCCGCTCCAGCGCCGCCTCGGCAACCTTGCCGGTGAGCTTCTTGGGGCGCAGATCGACGAGCATCAGATGCGTGTCCGTGCCGCCCGAGACGATGGCAAAGCCCGCTTCCGCCAGCGTCGCGGCGAGCGCACGCGCATTATCGACGACCGACTGCGCATAAAGCTTGAAGCCCGGACGCAGCGCCTCACCGAAGGCGACCGCCTTGCCCGCGATCACATGCATCAGCGGGCCGCCCTGAATGCCGGGGAAAATCGCCGAATTGATCTTCTTGCCGATATCTTCGTTGTTCGAAAGGATCATGCCGCCGCGCGGACCGCGCAGCGTCTTGTGCGTCGTCGTGGTGACCACATCGGCATAAGGCAGCGGGCTCGGATGGACGCCGCCGGCGACAAGGCCCGCGAAATGCGCCATGTCGACCATGAGCAGCGCGCCGACGCTATCGGCGATGGCGCGGAACGCCTTGAAGTCGATGATGCGCGGATAGGCCGAACCGCCCGCAATGATGAGCTTAGGCTGGTGCTTCTTCGCCAGATCCTCGACCTCGTTGAGATCGATCTGATGATCCTGCTGGCGGACGCCATACTGCACGGCGTTGAACCACTTGCCCGACTGGTTGGGCGCGGCGCCATGCGTGAGATGGCCGCCTGCCGCGAGGCTCATGCCCAGGATCGTCTCGCCCGGCTTCAGCAGCGCCATCATCACGCCCTGGTTCGCCTGCGAGCCCGAATTGGGCTGCACGTTCACGAAGGCGCAGTCGAAGAGTTTCTTCGCGCGCTCGATGGCAAGATTTTCGGCGATGTCGACGAATTCGCAGCCGCCATAGTAGCGGCGACCGGGATAACCCTCGGCGTATTTGTTCGTCATGATCGAGCCCTGCGCTTCAAGCACAGCGCGCGACACGATGTTTTCCGACGCGATCAACTCGATCTGGGTCTGCTGCCGGTCGAGCTCCAGCTCAATGGCCCGCAGAATATCCGGATCGCTCTCCGCAAGGCTGTCGTTGAAGAAACCGGCAGGTGCTGCCTGCCCAGTTGCCGCATTGCTCGATGACATCGATAGAACCTTGCTCGCCGGAGATTATTGAACCAGACGGTTGTTCGGATCGCCCGACCCGGTAGCCCCAATACTGGACACCGAGCCTGGAGGCGCTTTCCGCCCCGCCTCTGGGCGCGTGATACCACATATCGCCCCGCGAAGCCAACGCGCCACACGATCAATGGCCCGCCTGCGTCGTCTCCCCCCGTGCCGGATCGCGCCAGCGCAAGAACCGCCGGACCATCCGCGGCAAAACACGGCGACGGCCAGATCTTCATCCATTTCTACTCAAATTGATGGAGCGATTATTATACTTTTACCTGCTTACAGTTCCATTTCTAGTAGTCCTAACTATCAAACGGGCGGCGCGCGACCTTGATTTCTACAGTCAACACGCGATAAAACGATTCTACTACTCTGCACTGGGATTCGGTCGGTCGTACCGACCACAGCCGAAAGAAAAGGCAGCCGAACGATGAGCGACAGCAAGACCAGGATCGATGTGTCCTCCATGGGGCTGCTGGGCCTCGCGAGCGACATCGTCGCCGCCTATCTGACCAGGAATTCGGTTCCGGCAAACGATCTGCCGGGCTTGATCCGCACCGTGCACACGACCCTGCAGGAGCTGGAGCAAGGCAAGGGACCCGGCTCGACCCAGGAACTGACGCCCGCCGTGCCGGTCAAGAAGTCGGTAGCGCCCGACTACATCGTCTGCCTGGAAGACGGCAAGAAGCTGAAGATGCTGAAGCGATATCTTCGCTCGCAATACGGCATGTCGCCGGAGGATTATCGCGCCCGGTGGAATCTTCCGCTCGACTATCCGATGGTCGCGCCGAACTATGCGGCGCAGCGTTCGCGGCTTGCAAAGCAGATCGGTCTCGGCCGCGCAGGGGCTCCGGGCACCCGCGCCCGCAAACGCAAGTAACTCCAGCCTCGTCGCCATCTCTCTAGACGAGGATTCCGCCCCCGGAGTTCTTCGGCGGCTGAACTGTGCCGCCGCCCTCGGCCTCGCGCGATATTCGCTGCTTCAGTTTCCCGAGGGCGAGCCGCTCGAGATCGCGCTGGGCGGCGCTGACGGGACCGATCACCGATGCCTCTGCGCCGGTCGCACAGTCAACCGCCGTCACCCGCACACTGGCGCCGAGCAACGTATGTTCGAAAATCACTTCACGGGGATCGCCCGGCTGAACGCCGGGCGTCGAGGGCCGGCCGGATTTGCCGTCAGGCGGCACGCCGGATTTTCCGCCGCGTCCAGACCTGATCGAGGGCCCGGACGAGATCGTCCATCATTTCGTCGGTATGGACCGGGCAAGGCGTGAAGCGCAGCCGCTCCGTACCACGCGGCACTGTCGGATAGTTGATCGGCTGCACATAGATATCGTGATCGTTCAGCAGGTCGTCAGTCACCTGCTTGCAGATGACCGGATCGCCGACCATCACCGGCACGATATGGCTCTCGCACATCATCACGGGAAGACCCGCGGCGGCGAGTTTGGCGCGCAGCGTCGCAGCGCGTTCCTGATGCTGTTCGCGCTCCACATTGCTCGCCTTGAGGTGACGCACAGAGGCGAGAACGCCCGCAACGAGCACCGGCGCAAGCGACGTCGAGAAGATGAAGCCCGGCGCATAGGAGCGCACGACATCGACCAGCACCGACGAACCGGCAATGTAGCCGCCCATGACGCCGAAGCCCTTGGCCAGCGTGCCTTCGATGATATCGACCTTGTCGAGCACGCCGTCGCGCTCGGCAATGCCGCCGCCGCGCGGGCCGTAAAGGCCGACCGCATGCACTTCGTCGAGATAGGTCAGCGCACCATATTTATGCGCGAGATCGCAAATCTCGCCGATCGGCGCAATGTCGCCATCCATCGAATAAACCGACTCGAAGGCCACGATCTTCGGCTGCTCGGGATCGATATCCTTCAACAGCTGTTCGAGATGCGCGAGGTCGTTGTGCTTCCAGAGACGCTTCGGACCGCCGCCGCGCTTGATGCCCTCGATCATGGAAGCGTGATTCATCGCGTCGGAGATGATGACGCAATCGCCGAGAATGCGCGCCAGCGTGGAAAGCGTCGCGTCGTTCGCAGCATAGCCTGAGGTGAAAAGAAGCGAGGCTTCCTTCTGGTGAAGGTCGGCAAGCTCGGCTTCGAGGTCGACATGGTAATGCGTGGTGCCGGAGATGTTCCGTGTGCCGCCCGAACCTGCGCCGCATTCGTCGATGGCGTGGTGCATGGCATCGAGCACCACCGGATGCTGGCCCATGCCCAGATAGTCGTTGGAGCACCAGACGATGATCTCACGCGCGCCTTCGGCCGTGTGAAACGTCGCGCGGGGAAAATCGCCGCGATGGCGGAGGATATCCGCAAAGACGCGGTAGCGGCCTTCGTCCTTCACGGAGCGGAGCGCGTCGGCAAGCTTGGTCTGATAATCCATGGCCGTAACCCTGTTCTTACTTCGGCCTTCGCAACGGCAAAAAACTGGCCTCAGGACCGCTGCCGCTGCCGCCGCCTTGTGCCCCATTTAGTAACACAAATTATCGTTCAGAGGCAGCGGTGCGCTGCCGCGAATTGTCGCATTAACTTCATTGCGGCAACATCAGGGTTATTACGAGGTCCAAAGCCCTCTTTCAACAAGAACCGCTTTGAGAACCGCAGGCCGGTCGGTCATGAGCCCGTCGACGCCAAGGTCGATCAGGCGGTTCATGTCCGCCGGATCGTCGATGGTCCAGACATGGACCTGAAGCCCCAATTCATGTGCCCGCGCGATCAGCGTCCCGTCCGCGAGGGGAATGCCGTGATTGCTGACGGGGATCTGGGCGCAGCCCCCGGCGAACGGCCCCCAGAGGAAGCCCGCCGCGCCGCTCCAGCTCGAGAGCCTGAGGCGTAACGTGTCCATGCGGCCAAGGCCGGTGCATAGCCGCGGCCCCACGGCCTCCCTGATGGCGCGTGTGCGGCCGCCGGAAAAGGAGGTGACGCAGACACGGTCGATCACGCCGCTCGCCTTCAACACGCGAACGAGCGGCGCCACGGCATTGTCGCGCTTGGGGTCGATGTTGATGCGAAGCTCCGGCCAGGCGAGCAGCAATTCCTCCAGCCTCGGGATCGGTTCCCGGCCGCCGACACGGGCCTTGGCCACGTCGGCATAGTCCATTTCGGCGATGATGCCCTCGCGGTCGGTCACCCGGTCGAGTTCGTCGTCGTGGAAAGCCAGCAGCACGCCGTCGCGCGTCGCATGGACGTCCGTTTCGACATAGCGGTAGCCGAGATCGACCGCTCCCTGGAATGCCGGCATGGTGTTTTCCGGCCAGTCGCCCGCGCCGCCGCGATGGGCAAAGGCGAGAACGCCCTCGTTCTCCAGATAAGGAAATTTAGCAGGCCGTCCTGACGACATTCCCCCTCCAATGACCCGTCCACCCGGTGAGTCGGCATCAAGTCTAGACTAATCGGGAAGCGCGCTCTCTTTCGCGTCGCGGCGATAGACATCGCTGCGGAAGTTCACCACGCCGTCGCTGCTCACCCAGGCGGTCAGATAGAGCATGTGGATCGGCACAGGCGCCGAGAGCGCCGCATCCAGAGGCTCGCCGCCGGAAATGGCCGCATCGATTCGGGCGCGGTTCCAGTTCCCCGTTCCGGCGAGAAGCCATGCGGCGAGGTCGCGGACACCCTCCACCCGGACGCAGCCAGAACTGAAATTGCGCTCGCCCCGGCTGAACAGCGATTTCACAGGCGTGTCATGGAGATAGACGGAGTAAGGATTGGGGAAGTTGATCTTCACCGTTCCCAGTGAATTGAGCCTGCTTGGGTCCTGACGCAGCCTGTAGCGCGACGTGACAGAGGGCGACGACCAGTCGACCCTGGTAGCGCTCACCTCCTGCTCCGCGCCATCCGACCATTTCAGCACGCGAATGCCCATGCGTTCGAGAAAGCGCGGATCGGCCTTGATCTTCGGCAGCAGGTCCTTCACCGCAATCGACTGCGGGACATTCCAATAGGGGTTGAGCGTGACGGACTCGATGCGGCTGGAATATTCCGGCGTCTGACGATCTTCCTTGCCGACGATGACGCGCTTGCGCAGCACGACGCGGCCATTCTCGACTGCTTCGACCTCCTGCCCTGCGATATTGACGAAGACATATCGCCTGGCGAGCTTCGCCGTGACCTTGTTAAGGCGTTGAAGATTGACCTCAAGTTGGCGGAGGCGCGCCGCGACGGGCACGTTCATTGCCGCGACCGTTGCGTGATCCGCAAGTCCGTTGGGCCGCAGCCCATGCCGCATCTGAAAATGACGCAACCCCTCGGCAAGGCGCTGATCGAACAGGTGCAGGTCGCCGCTGGCCTCCACCATGTCGCCCGTCGCGATGAGATGCTTGCGGATCAGCGCCACCCGGTCGTCGCGAACGCCCTCTTCAAGCGGTTCACCATCGGGAATGCGCCCCCAGCCGCCCTGCCTGGCGATCTGCTCATACGATGCGATGGCCCGGAGGATAGGCTCGAAGCCCCGATCGCCGAGGGTCGGAATGCTCGATTGAGCCCCGGTCTGCTCCGCGGCCTCCCGCGCGGCGGGAGGCGCCCATGGGTCGATCCATTGCTGCTCGCCCGCCCCCGAGGCGGCGGCAGGCGTCGCAGCCACGGCGAGGAGCGCCAGCAGCCCCAAACGGCGCCAGAGCGCGGCTCTTCCGGACGACCTCACCTTTCGCTGCTCCTGTAAACCATATTGGCCGGAATGCGCGGCTTTGGGACATTCGGAGCCCCAAAATGACTGCAGCGCGCCTTTGGGAGGGCGCGCTGCAAGAGCCGTGCTGAACCTGCCGGTCTTCAGAGGCGGTAGCGGATCTGGTCCGTCCAGAAGCGTTCGAGCTTGTGGAGCGTCGAATTGATGAGCTTCAGTTCGGCGATGCTGATGTCGCCCACCTCGGCGACCGAGCGGCAATGCTTGTTGTAAAGCTCGTCGATGGATTTGCAGATGGCGCGGCCCTTGTCGGTCAGGCGGACACGCACCGAGCGGCGGTCCATCCGCGAACGCTGGTGGCTGATATAGCCGGCCTCGACGAGCTTCTTGAGGTTATAGGAGACATTGGAGCCGAGATAATGGCCGCGTGTGCGCAGCTCGCCGGCCGTCATTTCCGCGTCGCCAATATTGAAGAGCAACAGGGCCTGGACACTGTTGATCTCCGAGCAGCCGACCCGATCCAGTTCGTCCTTGATCACATCGAGAAGGCGGCGATGCAGACGCTCCACATAGGTGAGCGCCTCCAGATAGGCGGGCTTGGCCGCCATATTGTCATTGGGCGCGATCGCAATGCTCGCCTGGGTCGTCGTCATAGCCATGGATTTGGCCTCTCAACAGCAACTAAATTTTCGATGGGGCCACAAATTGCCCCGTTAAGGACCAAACATATCCAGCCGCGTCCTAACGACTGGTTTAAGCCTTCTCCAAAATGACCAAAAAATTCGCCCATATAGACCCTAGTGCCTATATGTGCTCTTGCGCCGCAACATTGCCCACCGAGCAGGCTTGTCGAGGCGGAGGTTACGGCGGTATGAGTTTCGGCCATGAAAACATCGCCTCGCCCCACCGCCGCCTTTCCCGCCATCCGCATGCGCCGCAACCGCAAGGCGGACTGGTCACGCCGCCTCGTCTCCGAGAACAGCCTCTCGGCGAACGACCTGATCTGGCCGCTCTTCCTCGTCGAAGGCACGTCGAAGCGCGAGGCCATCCCCTCGATGCCCGGCGTCGAGCGGCTCTCGGTCGATGAGACGGTCCGCGCGGCGGAAGAAGCGGTCTCGCTCGGCATTCCAGTGATCGCCCTCTTCCCGCATACGCCGATGGAAAAGCGCGACCCTCAGGGCTCCCTCGCCCTCGACCCGGACAATCTGGTCTGCCAGGCGACGCGGGCGATCAAGAAGGCCTTCCCGCAGATCGGCGTGCTCTGCGACGCGGCGCTCGACCCCTTCACCAGCCATGGCCATGACGGGCTCATGGATGGCGACCGCATTCTCAACGACGAGACGGTCGAGGCGCTGATCAGGCAGTCGCTCGTTCAGGTGGAAGCCGGCTGCGACATCATCGCGCCCTCCGACATGATGGACGGGCGCATCGGCGCAATTCGCACCGCGCTCGAAAATGCCGGACATACCGACACGCAGATCATGTCCTATGCGGCGAAATACGCGTCGGCCTTCTACGGCCCGTTCCGCGATGCCATCGGCTCGTCGGGCGCGCTCAAGGGCGACAAGCGCACCTATCAGATGGACCCCGCCAATACTGACGAGGCATTGCGCGAGGTCGCACTCGACATCGCCGAGGGTGCTGACATGGTCATGGTGAAGCCGGGCATGCCCTATCTCGACGTACTCCACCGCGTGAAGCAGGAATTCGGCCTGCCGACTTTCGCCTATCAGGTGTCGGGCGAATACGCGATGCTGGCCGGCGCCATCCAGAACGGCTGGCTCGATCGCGACCGCGTGATTCTCGAAAGCCTGCTGGCCTTCAAGCGGGCCGGCGCGGACGGCGTGCTGACCTATTTCGCTCCCGCCGCCGCAAGGCTTCTCCAGCAGCGCTGAACGCAAAAAGCCGCGCCCAAGTCTTGGTCATATTGACGAGCGATCTGCCCGCTTTGCGGCAGATATGCGCGAAGCTGCGCTTGCAAATGGCGGCTTCGTTCAGCCTCGCCCCTTGCATGCAATTTGCATCGCATCGCCCGATTTTCAATCAGGCATATGCGAGGCAGTCCAATGAATATCGTGCAGACGGGCAACGGCATCAGGAATTTCAAGGACACCGGGCTCGCCGCGCGCAAGGTCGACTTCACCGAAATCCCGCAGATCGACTTCGGCCCGATGTCCAGCAACGATATCGCCGATCGCCTGAGAGTCGCCGCGGAGCTCAAGGACGCCTGCACCAATGTCGGCTTTTTCTACCTCAAGAACCATGGCGTGCCTCAGCATGTGATCGACGCAACCTTCGATGCAGCAAGGCGCTTCTTCGCCACGCCCTTCGAAGAAAAGATGCGCGTTCATATCAGCCACTCGAAGAACCATCGCGGCTACGGCCCGCTGCTTGAGGAAAACACCGACCCGACCGCGAAAGGCGATCTGCATGAAGCATTCGACCTGTCGCTCGACATTCCCGCGGACGACGCGGAAGTCCTCGCCGGGCATACTCTGCATGGACCGAATGTCTGGCCGGAAGACCTGCCGAATTTTCGCGAACCTCTGACGCGCTATTACGATGAGATGATCCTGCTCGGCCGTCGCATCTTCCAGGCCTTCGCGCTCGCGCTGGAACTCGACGAGAATTTCTTTGCGCCAAAAATCACGCGCCCCGGAAGCTCGATGCGCGTTCTCTATTACCCGCCGCAGGAAGGCGCGATTGACGAGAAGCAGATCGGCATCGGCGCGCATTCCGACTACGAGTGCTTCACCATCCTGGCGCAGGGCGGCGACATCGAAGCCCTGCAGGTGCTGAATGCGAGCGGAGACTGGATTTCGGCGCCGCCGATTCCCGGTGCCTTTGTGGTCAATATCGGCGACCAGATGGCCCGCTGGTCGAACGATCTCTTCAAGTCGACGCTCCATCGCGTCATCAATCGGAGCGGACGCGAGCGCTATTCGATTCCGTTCTTCTATGGCTGCGACTATGCAACCGTGCTGACGCCGCTGCCGAACTGCGTCGACGACGAACACCCCGCGAAATACGAGCCGGTAACGGCCTATGAATATGTTTCGGGGCGCTTCGCGGAAACCTATGGCTATTTCAGGAAAGAAGAATCCTGAGCCTGCTCAATTCAGACCGGCGAGCCGCAGCGACGCCATGCCGTGAAGCAGCGCAAGGCCGCCGGCCTCATCGACAAGCTCGGCAATATGCGCGACTTCCTCTCGGCGCTTCAGTGCTGAATCGCGGTCGCCAAGCGTGCCGAACATCAGCGTGTAGCGCCCCTGGAAATCGCCTGCAAAAGTGAGAAACGCGTCGCGCCGCGCGCGCGCTCCATTTGCGTTTTCCAGATCCGCGATCAGCATTTCGAAACCTTCGAGAGCAACCGCGCCAAGAAGCGCGTCCAGATTTGCGAAGTGCCGATAGGGCGCGGCTTCCGATACGCCCGCCCGCCGCGCCGCCGCGCGAAGGGTCAGCGCTTCAGGACCGCGAATGTCGATCAACGTCATCGCAGCCTCGAGCAGCGCATGGCGAAGATCGCCGTGATGATAGTGGGTTTTCTGTCCTCTCAGCCTCGGCCGCATCTCCGCGTTCCTCATTTGTCCGCAGGAAGCATGTTCTCGTTGTTAACATATATCAAATGTATAATTAAAGAACGCCGAGAGAACGTATGACATCTCAAGGACTGTTCTGATGTCCGTCGATCAGGACGACAGTGTCCGTGTAGAAACCATTGAATGCGGTCTGCATGCCAATCGAGTAAGCCCCCATGCGCCGAAACTCGATCCAGTCGCCTTCGGCAATTTCCTCGGGCAATTCGAATTCGACCCGGAAAACATCGAGACTGTCGCAAGTCGGACCGAATATCCGGAAACTCTTCTCCTCTCCCGCGACCCGGACGCATTTCCCCTCGCTGCGTCTCAATGCGCGAATCGGTGGCTTGAGCGGCCCAAGCTGAATCTCGGCGAGGCATCCGTAAATGCCGTCATTGATGTAGAGATCGCGCCCCTTGCGAAGCTGAACCTGCGCAAGCACCGAGCACCCATCCGCGACGAGCGCGCGGCCCGGTTCCGCATATAGCGGCATATCGAGCTTCAATTCGTCGCGTGCCGACTTGATGACCGAGAAGAAGGCGCCGATCGGCGGAACGGGGTCGCCATATTCCGCCGGATAGCCGCCGCCGATATCGAGATATTCGATCGGGACATTGGCGCGTTGTGCAATCGCCACCGCCTCCGCCATCGCGACGCGATAGGCTTCTAGGTCCGGGCACTGGCTGCCGACATGAAAGGCGATGGCCGTCCGCGAACCGCGCCTGTTCGCTTCCTGCAAAAGCGCAACCGCGTCATCGGGCGACGCGCCGAACTTGGACGAGAGATTGTAGACGGCCGCACCTTTCGGCGTGGCGATGCGAACCTCAATCGTGATGTCGGTGCCGACGACGTCGTGAACCTTGTTCAACTCGTCCATGTGATCGACCACATAATGACCAAGCCCATAGACATCCCGCGCGCCATCCAGCGCCCCGCGACTCTTCACCGGATGATTGAAATAGCAATGTGCATCCGGGAACAGTTCGGAGATCTTGGCGATCTCGGGCAACGACGCCGTATCGAAATGCCGGATGCCTGCCTGATAGAGCGCCCGCAACACATGCGGTTCGGGATTGCATTTGACGGCGTAAAGAACGGTGCCCGGGAAGCCTTCAAGGAACGCCCTCGCGCGATCCTTGAGAATTTCGGGAAAGACCATGAACACGGGATAGGACGGGTTCAGCCGCTCGATGACCTCGGCGACGGAGCGAAACCTGGTCTCTTTCACGTGTTGGTCCTTTCCTTCAGCGTCTCACTTCTGCAGACGCGCGATGAGGCTCGACGTATCCCAGCGATTGCCGCCCATCTTCTGAACTTCGGAATAGAACTGGTCGACCAGCGCGGTCACGGGAAGATGCGCCCCGTTCACCCGCGCCTCGCTCAGGCAGATGGCCAGATCCTTGCGCATCCAGTCCACCGCGAAGCCGTGATTGAACTCGCCAGCGATCATCGTCTTGTAGCGGTTTTCCATTTGCCAGGATTGCGCCGCTCCCTTCGAGATGACGTCGATCACGGCTTCGGGATCGAGCCCCGCTTTCATCGCGAAATGGATGCCTTCCGACAGCGCCTCGACAAGACCGGCGATGCAGATCTGATTGACCATCTTGGTGAGTTGACCGGCGCCTGCGGGGCCCATGAGTCGCACCGCGCGGGCATAGACCGCGATAACCGGTTCCGCCGCATCAAAGGACGACTGCTCGCCCCCGACCATGACAGTCAGAACGCCGTTCTGCGCCCCCGCCTGCCCACCCGATACCGGCGCATCGAGGAAGCCGAGGCCGCGTTCCAGCGCGACCGCGTCGAGCTCACGGGCAAGCTCGGCCGAGGCCGTGGTGTGATCCACGAAAATCGCGCCGGATTCCATTGCGCCAAAGGCGCCTTCGGGGCCCGTCGCCACCGCACGCACATCGTCGTCATTTCCGACGCAGGCGAAAACAAGGCGCGCGCCCTTCGCCGCATCGGCGGGTGTCGCGGCGGCTCGCCCCCCATGCTCGGAAGTCCATCGCTCGGCCTTTTCGGCGGTCCGGTTATAGACGGTCACATCGTGACCGGCCTTGGCCAAATGCCCCGCCATGGGATAGCCCATGACGCCCAGCCCCAGGAACGCTACCTTATCCGCCATATCGCCTCGCCTTGCCTGCAATCACCACCTTGCATGGGCTTTTTAGCAGGCAGGGGCCGAAAAATCCAATCGGGCCATGAGGCACATTATTCTGTGGACTGATCGTCTATTTGACTTCGCCCTCTGCGGCGATGCGCCCGCTCTTGCACAGCGTCGAGGATTCGGAACCGCAGTCGGCATAATAAAGGCGGACGACCGGCCCCTCCGCCGTGAGGTCGTAACAATCCTTCGTTCCGTAGTTGATGATGTCCGACCGGTGGCACCAGCGGTCGCCCTCAATCCACCACCGTCCCTCGCCGCTTTCGCTGCGCGTCGAGGAATACTGGCTGTGATAGGTCTGAAAGTAATAATGCGTCAGCGTCACCTTGCTGGACCCGTCCGCGTGAAGCGCAATCACCGTGTTGATGAGACGGTTGCTTCCCTGCTGGTCGAGCCGGCCCATTTCGAGGTGAAACTCCCGTCCCCCCATGCGGGTGCGAATGTCGTTCCCGGTCAGCGCTACGCCCTTGTGCGGCGGCACCGGATCGAGAACGTCGGCGGCTGGCGGAACCGGCATGATCCCGGCACCCGTGAGACCTTCCTTTGGCTGCTCCACCGGCTTCTCGATAACCTTCTGCGGCTTCGGACGGGCGGCCTTGCGCACCACTTTTGGCTTCGGCTGCGGCTTGGGTTCGACCTTGGGCGGCGGAGGCAGTTCCTTCGGCTTCGGCACGGGGAAGATCGTGATGTCGACGAGACGCTGCGCCTGCGGCAGCAGTTCATCTTCGGACGTCACGATGAAATAGACCGGCACATGCACGAGCAGTGCAAACACCAGCCCAAGATACCTGAGGCGGCTGCGATTGGTGCGCACCCAGTTCTGCCCGGAAAACGCCGCGCCGCTCGAATCGATCGAAACCATAGCCGCGCCATGCGCCGCAGGAGCAGCGCAACCTCCCTCTCTGGCCGGGACTGGCTGACTGGGAAACGACGGCCCCTCCCCGGAACCCCGCCTCCCTCGCGAGTTTTTCTATCGCGAAAGCGTCCCATTTAGTAATTTGATATTACGAAACCACCGGGGAGGCGACGCGTCAAGCGGCGACTGGCATCCGGCAAGAATTTAAAACCGGCAGGATAATGCCGCATGATCCGAATACGGATTTATTGGGGGAGATAAGTCGATTTGGAGAAGAACAGAGGAGATGGCGGCCGCAGTCCGGGTAGTGCGCTTTTGCACGAAGAACTGGACCTCCGCCTGTCACCGCAACACTTCCTGCACCTCATCACCGAAGTGGGCACCCTGCTCGCGCGCCTCTACGACCGGCGCAGCGGGCTGAGCCGCAACCAGACTCAGATCATCACGTCGCTGCTGCAAAACGATGGGCAGACCCAGACCGATCTCGCTCACGATCTTCAGATCCACAAGGTCTCCATCGGCATTTATATAACCGAGCTGGAAGAGATGGGGCTCGTGGAGCGCCGTGCGCATCCGACCGACCGCCGCGCCAAATGCATCTACCTGACGCCGCTGCTTCATGCGCACAAGCATCTCGGCGTGGCCCATTACGCGGACGTTCACAACATTGCGATCGAGGGCATCGAACGGCAGGACTACCTGACCATGCTCGATTGCATCGCGCTCATGCGGGGTAACCTCGTCGGCGCGGATGAAAAGGACCGCGCCGAAGGCCGTGTGGCTCAGGGCGTGCCTTCGGCAAGACCCTGATAGCTGCCACGGTGATAGAGCAGTGGGCGGCCGTCTTCCGAATATTCGAAGTGGAGGACGCGGCCGATGAAGATGATGTGGTCGCCGCCCTCGTGCCGCGTCTCGATGCTGCATTCGAAGTGCGCCAGCGCCTCCTCGAGCGCCGGGCAGCCATTGAAGGCACCGGTGCGGAGCGCCAAGCCCTCCAGGCTGTGATCGCCCTGCTTTGCCAGACGATTGGAAATGTCGCGGTGGTCCTCCCGCAGCACGTTCACCGTGAACCCTGAGACCTGCTCGAAGATCGGCAGCGTGTCCGACTTGCGGTCGAGGCTCCAGAGCACCAGCGGCGGATCGAGGGAGACGGACGAAAAGGAATTCACCGTGATCCCGATCGGGGGACGGCCTTCGAGCTGGGTCGTGATCACCGCCACGCCGGTCGTGAAGCAACCCAGCGCATTACGGAACTTGCGAGTGTCGTGCGTCATTTGGGGCGATCTTCTCCCTGTGCCAACCCTCCGGGACGGCCGCTTGGCGCGGCTTTTGTCCACCGGTCAATCGGTTAAATCCCAGTAAATCCGGCCGTGCAACCCGTAGCCGGCGCAAATCCGCGGTTTTTTCTGCAAGACCTCCCGATTAAACCGCCTGTTAATCGCAAGCCCACAGAATGCCCGAGTTGGGGTCCGATAACCCCATCGTGGGGTCTATCAATAGAGAGTATCAGGCGCGATGAAGCTGCTCATCGGCATGTTCGTTGTTCTGGCCAGCGTCTTTGGCGGTTATCTCGCCAACGGCGGGCACATTGCCGTGCTCTTCCAGCCATTCGAACTTCTCATCATTCTCGGCGCGGCCTTGGGCGGCTTCATCATCGGCAATCCACCGGCGGTGCTCAAAGCCATGGGTGGCATGTTCGGCACGCTTTTCAGGGGATCGCGTTACGACAAGTCTGCCTATCTGGAGTTGCTCGGACTTCAGTTCACGCTGTTCAAGCTCGCCAAGAGCAAGGGCAACCTCGCGCTCGAAGCGCATATCGAGAACCCGTCCGATTCCGCGATCTTCGCGCAGTTTCCCCGTTTCTCCTCGGACCACCACGCGGTCGAATTCATGTGCGACTACCTGCGCATGATCACGCTCGGCACAGAAAATGCCCATGAGCTCGAAGCGCTGATGGACGAGGAACTCGAAACTCATCATCAGGAACGCGAGCGCATCGTGATGAGCCTCCAGTCGCTGGCCGACGGCACGCCGGCGCTCGGCATCGTCGCCGCGGTGCTCGGCGTCATCCACACCATGGGATCGATCACGGAGCCGCCGGAAGTTCTCGGCCATCTGATCGGCGGCGCCCTTGTCGGTACATTCCTCGGCGTTCTCTGCGCCTATGGCTTCTTCAGCCCGATGGCGCAGTCGCTGCGCAACATCTACGAATCCGAAGATAAATATTATCTCTCCATGAAGGCCGGCCTTCTGGCGCATATGTCGGGCTACGCACCCGCCGTCTCCATCGAGTTCGCCCGCAAGGCGCTCATGTCGGACGTTCGCCCCACCTTCCTCGAAGTCGAGCAGTCAACGGCCAATCTGCAACCCGCGGCGGGCTGAATGCCCGCTCGTAATCGGAGGCCAGGATGGCCGCGTCGAACGAACAGCCGATCATCATCAAGCGGGTCAAGAAGCAGGCGCATGCCCATCATGGCGGCGCATGGAAAATCGCCTATGCCGACTTCGTGACGGCGATGATGGCCTTCTTCCTGCTGATGTGGCTGATCAGCATGACGACGCCGGAACAGAAGCAGGGCCTCGCCGACTACTTCGCGCCCGCAAGCGTGAGCCGCTCGACCAGCGGCGCCGGCGGCGTCCTCGGCGGCACGGCCTTCGAGCTCGAAGGCGCGCGCATGGCGGGCTCCGCCCCGCGCGTGGTCATGACCATCTCGACGCCCGCCGCGCCAAAGAGCTCCGAGACAAACGACAAGCGCACGGCCAGCGCGTCGAACGGCACGATGGAATCGACCAACTCCGCACAGGCTTCGTCCAGCCAGACGACATCCAACGCCGCCACCGCAGAGGCCAATTCGCGCGACGAGCAAAACTTCCGCAGCGCCGCCGAAAGCCTGCGCCAGGCGATGCAGAACGATCCGGATCTCGCCGAGCTGTCGAAGAATGTCATCATCGACGAGACGCCCGAGGGTCTTCGCGTCCAGATCGTCGATCAGGATGGTCGCTCGATGTTTCCCTCCGGCCTGGCCGAGCCCTATGAGCGGACGAGGAAGCTGATCGACGCGGTCGCCAGGATCGTCATGAAGCTCCCCAATCGGATCAGCATTTCCGGCCACACGGACTCCACGCCGTTCACCGGGACGCCGGGTTACGGCAACTGGGAGCTGACCTCCGACCGCGCCAATGCCGCGCGGCGGATCATGGCCCGGCAGGGCCTTCCCGGCGACCGCATCTATCAGGTCGTGGGCAAGGCGGATTCGGAGCCCCTCTTCCCCGAAGATCCGCACATGGCGGCAAACCGCCGTCTGTCGATCGTGCTGCTACGCG
This sequence comes from Parvibaculum sp., assembly GCF_039680535.1. Classification (GTDB taxonomy): domain Bacteria; phylum Pseudomonadota; class Alphaproteobacteria; order Parvibaculales; family Parvibaculaceae; genus Parvibaculum. Next base: position 214,782 of record NZ_JBDKSS010000014.1, read on the forward strand.
AAGCGCCTGCGGTCCCCGCCGACTTCAAGCCCTGAACGAAACGGCCTTGCGAAGGCTCTCGACCGCACCTATCTCAAGTTGCGCGGCGGAACAGGGAGCGAAAGGCCGATGAGCAACGAAGACAGTCTGGTCAGGCTGGAGCCCGCCCAAACCGGCGGTTACGCCTGGCCGAAGGGCACCTTCGACGGGATCATCGCCGCCCGGGCTCTCGCCTATATCGCCGATCTTCTGGTGCTGCTCGTCATCATCACCGCCGCCATCATCGTCTTCGGCATTCTGGGAATTCTGACCTTCGGCCTTCTCTGGCCGGGGGCGGCGCTCACGCCGCTCATCACCCTCGCCTATTTCGTCCTGAGCCTCGGCGGCGCCCACTCGGCCACGCCCGGAATGCGCTGGCAGGGTATCGAATTGAGGACATGGGACGGCAGGCGGCCCGGCTATATCCAGGCCGCGCTGCAAACCATCCTCTTCTATGTGAGCGTTGGCATAAGCTGGGCCGTGGTGCTCATCGTTCCCTTCTTCAATGAACGCCGCCGGGGCCTGCACGATTTCCTCTGCGGCACCCTGGTCGTCCATCGCGGCGCGATCTGAAGGCTCGTCATCGGGCGCCTTCCCCATTATCCTCTGCCCGTTGGATCAGACATCGGCACGCAGGACGATTGGGACGTGACAGAACATTTCGGCAACCGTTTTCCGCAGTTCTACATCACGACGCCACAGCCTTGCCCATATCTTCCCGGCCGCTACGAGAAGAAGGTCTTCACCCACCTGCTTGGCGAAAATGCCGTCGCGCTGAACAATGTGCTCACGCAATCGGGCTTTCGCCGCAGCCAGAACATCGCCTATCGCCCGGCCTGCGACGGCTGCTCGGCCTGCGTTTCGGTGCGGATCATCGTGGACGAGTTCGAGCCCAATCGCAGTTTCCGCCGCGTGCTTGCGCGCAATGAAGATATCGAGGGCGTGGAAATGCCGGCCCGTGCGACGGCGGAGCAATATTCTCTGCTGCGCGCCTATCTCGACGCCCGCCACGCCGAGGGCGGCATGGCCGACATGACCTCGCATGACTACGTGTCCATGATCGAGGACACGAATGTCCGGACCTCCGTCATCGAGTATCGCTCGACGACGGGCCTCAATCAGGAAAAGCCCCCGCTCATCGCCGCCGCGCTGACCGACACGCTCGAAGACGGGCTCTCCATGGTCTACAGCTTCTTCGACACGACGGCTGAAGAACGCAGCCTCGGCACCTTCATGGTTCTCGACCACATAAGACGCGCGAGGCAAATGGGCCTGCCCTTCATCTATCTCGGCTACTGGGTCGCCGACTGCCGCAAGATGGCCTACAAGATGCGCTACCGTCCGCTGGAAGCATTGGGCATGAACGGCTGGGAACGCCAACCCGCCTGATCCCGCAAAAACAGAAGAAACACCGGAGCCGAGATGACCAACCCCAGAACGCCGTCCGATCTCGGAAAGCGCATGATCAACATGTCCTTCGCGATGCTCGCAGCGGTCGGGGTCATCGTCTATTTCATCTACACAGGCGCCGTGAAGCCCGACGAACCCGTCACGCTCACGGTGACGACGGAGCAACCCGAGGCATCCGTCGCCGGCAAGCCCATCAATGTCGATGTGACCGTCCGCCTCGAAAACAATACGAAAGAGACGCAGGCCCTGACCGCCGCCACGCAATGCGATGTGTTCCGCTGGTTCCTGACCGACGACAAGAAGGAATTCGTGCAGTCGCAGGCCGATGACAAGGTTTGCGCGCAGGTCACGGTTTCAACGGCGCTGGCCGCACGCCACATCATGACCGAGAAGTTCCCGATCGAACTCGACCCGAAGCGTGTTCATCCCGGCGACTACCGCATCTTCATCCGCTATTGGGGACACGAGACCGACGCCACCATAACCATCCGCTGAAATGCAAACGGCCCGGCAACAAACCGGGCCGTTTTCTTTTTGCGCACCGGCGTATCAGGCAGCGCCGAAATCACCGCCGAACTTGTAACCGGAGGGATAGCCCTTGGGCGGCAGGCGTCCCGCCTGCGCGCGCTGGCCGAGCCATTCCTTGAGATCGGTGAAAAGCCGCGCCCGATCGGAACGGTCGTAGACCGTCAGCCCCTCCTTCAAGTGGAAGCACTTGATATCGCCAAGGCCGCCATCCTTGTATTTCTGGAGGCGCACGCCCTTGCCGCGCGTCATCTCGTTGACCTCGGCAAGCGGGAAGAGCAGCAGCTTGCGGTTCTCGCCCATCACAGCGACATGATCGCCCTTCACCACGGCGCAGACGACCGCTTCGTCAGTACCCGACACATTGAGCACCTGCTTGCCGGCGCGGCGCATCGCGATCACCTCGTCTTCCGGCACGATGAAGCCGTTGCCCTCATGCGAGGCGACGAGCAGCTTGCGGCCCGGCTGATGCACGAAGAGCGCAACGATCTCGCGCCCTTCTTCCATGTCGATCAGCAACCGCACCGGCTCGCCATGCCCACGCCCGCCCGGCAGTTTGTCGGCGGCGAGCGTGAAAAAGCGCCCATCCGTCGCAAAGAGGATCAGCTTGTCGGTCGTCTCGGCATGGATGACGAAACGCGCGCTGTCGCCTTCCTTGTATTTGATGTCGGCATCGGCGGCGAGATGCCCTTTCATGGAGCGTATCCAGCCCTTGGCCGAGCAGACGACCGTGATCGGCTCGCGCTCGATGATCGATTCCGGCGGCACATAGGTTACGGCGGGCGGGTTCGAGAATGTCGAACGGCGGCGGCCAAGAGCGGTCTTCGGACCGAAGGTCGCTTTCACTTCCTTGATCTCGTCCGCAATTTTCGCCCATTGCGCGTCTTCGGACTTGAGTAGGCCCTTCAGCGCCTTCTGCTCGGCGGAGAGTTCCTTGTGCTCGGTGCGGATCTCCATCTCCTCGAGCTTGCGCAAGCTGCGCAGGCGCATGTTGAGGATCGCTTCCGCCTGATTGTCCGTGAGCTTGAAGGCCTTCATCAACTCGGCCTTGGGCTCGTCCTCCTCACGGATGATGCGGATCACCTCGTCGAGGTTGAGATAGGCGATCAGATAGCCTTCGAGCGCTTCGAGGCGCTTGGCGATCTTGTCGAGGCGGAAGGCCGAGCGGCGCTGCAGAACCACCTGGCGATGGTCGAGCCACGCCTTGAGCGCGTCGCGAAGGCTCATGACGCCGGGCACCTGCCCCGCCGACAGCACATTCATGTTGAGCGGGAAGCGCGACTCGAGTTCGGTCGAACGGAAGAGCGACTCCATGAGGTGATCGGCTTCAACCGTCTTGCTCTTCGGCACGAGCACGACGCGGATTTCTTCCGCTGACTCGTCGCGAACGTCTTCCAGCAGCGGCAGCTTCTTGGCCATCAGAAGCTCGGCGAGCTTCTCGATCAGCTTCGACTTCTGCACCTGATAGGGAATTTCCGTGACGACGATCTGCCACATGCCGCGCGGCAGTTCCTCGATCTCCCAGCGCGCGCGCACGCGGAAGCCGCCGCGCCCCGTCGCATAGGCCTCCGCAATCGACTCCCGGCTTTCGACGATGATACCGCCCGTCGGAAAATCGGGGCCGGGGACGAATTCGATGAGCTTCTCGGTCCGCGCATTGGGATGCTTGATGAGATGGAGCGCGGCGTCGCAAAGCTCGCCGGCGTTATGCGGCGGAATGGAGGTTGCCATGCCGACCGCGATGCCCGCCGATCCATTCGCCAGCAGGTTCGGGAAGGCGCCGGGAAGGACCATCGGTTCCTTCTCGCTGCCGTCATAGGTCTCGCGAAAATCGACCGTGTCCTCGTCGATGCCGTCGAGCAGCAACGCCGCCACCTCAGTGAGGCGCGCTTCCGTGTAACGCATGGCGGCCGCGCCATCGCCGTCGACATTGCCGAAATTGCCCTGGCCGTCGACCAGCTGGTAGCGGACCGAGAAATCCTGCGCGAGGCGCACCAGCGCGTCATAGACCGACTGGTCGCCATGCGGGTGATACTTGCCGATAACGTCGCCGACGACGCGGGCCGATTTCTTGAAGCCCGAACCCGGATCGAGCTTCAACTGCCGCATGGCATAGAGCACGCGCCGGTGAACAGGCTTCAACCCGTCGCGCACATCCGGCAGCGCGCGATGCATGATGGTCGAGAGCGCATAGGCCAGATAACGCTCTTCCAGCGCCTCGCGCAGGTTGATGACGTGTTCCGGTCCCTCGGGCGGTGGGGCTAGTTTGCTCATATCGGACTTCCAGTCGGCTCGGGCCGGTCTCTTCGGGGTTCGTGATTCTCCGGCAACCCTTCCGGATTGCCACATCTGACGTTGAAATGCAGCCTAGATCGCCTCGGCCCGGCTGCGCGTGAATACGCGTTCGGCGAGCCGGATCCGCGCATCGGGCAGGTGCCGGCCATGCGGCGTGAACAGGTGCCGGTCGAGGAAATGCCCCGTGATTCGGAACCCCTCCGCGACATCGTCGGGCGTCGCCACGCCTGCCTGCGCGCCGATCAGGAATTGCGGCAGGCGAAAGAGCCGCTCCTTATAGGGGTCGCCCGCCTCCCGGCTCACCGCGCCGCCGCTGCGGGGCGAGATATAGACGAGATCGTCGCGCGAGCCCGTCGCGGCGCACTGGCCGAGATCGAGGCCGAAGCCCATTTCCTGCAGGAGCCCCAATTCCCAGCGCACGAAGACGGCGGGCCATATGTCCGGGTCTTCCATCGTGTCGAGCAGAAGCTCGAAGCCCCCATAAAGCGCGGGATGCGCCTCGCGCTCGGGGATGACGCCCGCCACCGCGCAAGCGGCGCTCAGGCCCATGAGCGAAAAGGCATCCTCCATCAGCAGGCCCGCCCGCGGCTTCATCAGCTCCGCCGTATAGGTGCCGAGATGCTCGGAGAGCCTCGCCCGCCAATGCGCCGAGAGGCTGTTCCCGGCCTGAAGCGAACTCTTGTGGCGGCGGCCCGCGCCGCCGCGCACGAGCCCCAGATGGCGGCCATGCTCGCGGGTAAAAAGCTCCAGAATGGCGCCGGACTCGCCATAGGCGCGCGCCGAGAGGACAATGCCCTCGTCACGCCATTCCATGGCGACCGACCCTGTTGAAGCGTTTTCTCAACATGGGCGGATTATAGCGGAAAGACGGGTGCTTGCGCGACCTATCGAACCCGATCGCTCCGCTCATTCCTTGGGGAAATCGAGGCCCATTTCGCGGTAACGCTCGCGGTCGTCGCCCCAGTTCTCGCGCACCTTCACGAAGAGGAAGAGATGCACCTTCGTTTCCAGCATCTCCTCAAGCTCCTTGCGCGCCAGTTGCCCGACCGTCTTGATCGTCTGCCCGCCAGCGCCGAGGACGATCTTCTTCTGGCTGTCGCGCTGGACGAAGATCACCTGCTGGATGCGGATTGAGCCATCCTTCTTCTGCTCCCAGCTTTCCGTTTCGACGGTGAGTTCATAGGGCAGTTCGTCATGAACGCGCAGAAAGAGCTTCTCGCGTGTCACCTCCGCCGCGAGCGAGCGCAACGGAACGTCAGCCGTCTGATCTTCGGGATAGTGCCACGCGCCCTTCGGCATCTGGTCCGCAATGTAGCGCTTGAGGTCCGCAACGCCGTCGCCGGTCAACGCCGAGATCATGAAAGTCCGGGTGAAGAGGCCCGTTTCATTGAGTTCGGCGGCGAGCTTCAGCAGCTTCTCGCGGCCCTTCTCGCTCGTCATGATGTCGGCCTTGTTGAGCACCAGAACGGCCTTCCGCCCCTGCTCCTTCAGCCCATCGAGCACGCGCTGCAAATCCTCGCCGCGCTCACGTTCGGTATCGACCATCAGGATGATGACGTCGGCATCGCCCGCCCCGCCCCAGGCAGCATCGACCATGGCGCGGTCGAGCCGGCGCTTCGGCTTGAAGATGCCCGGCGTATCGACAAAGACGATCTGCGTGTCGCCCTCGATGGCGATGCCGCGAATGCGGGCGCGGGTCGTCTGCACCTTGTGGGTGACGATGGCGACCTTGGAGCCGACCATGGCATTCAGAAGCGTCGACTTGCCCGCATTCGGCGCGCCGATGATGGCGACAAAGCCGCACTTCGTCTCTTGGGGTTTCGCGGTATCAGTCATTTTCAGTCCAAACTCTTTCACGTATCAGCATGGCGCGCGCTGCGGCCTGCTCCGCCTGACGTTTCGAGCTTCCGCTGCCCGTCGCCGCCGGCAATCCCTTCACTTCGATCTGCACCTCGAAGGCCGGCGCATGATCGGGGCCCGAACGGCCGATTTCCTTGTAGATGGGCACTCCGCGTCCGTGCCCTTGCGTCCATTCCTGTAGCGCCGTCTTCGCGTCGCTGAGAACCCGTGTCGGCGTCGCGACGAGATATGCCCATTCGGCAGCGATGAAGCGCGTCGCAGCTTCCAGCCCGCCATCGAGATAGAGCGCCGCGATCACCGCCTCGCAGGCATCGGCAAGGATCGCCGCCTTCTGGCGCCCGCCAGCCCGCTCCTCGCCGGGCCCCAGCAGAAGATGCGGACCGAGGCCGATGCGCTCCGCAATGGTGGCGCAGGCTTCCTTGCGCACAAGCGCATTATAGCGCACTGCGAGTTCGCCTTCTTCGGCTTTCGGATATTCACGCAGCAGCCATTCGGCGACGGCAAGCCCGAGCACCCGGTCGCCCAGGAACTCCAGCCGCTGATTGCTGAACTGGGCCGGAGACTGGGCGCCCGTCAACGCGCTCGGGTGACTGAGCGCCAGATCGAGAAGCGACTTGTCGACGAACACATGACCAAGCCGCGTCTCAAGCGCGCGGCCTTTATTGCTGCGGTCCCTGCTCAATCGACCCACTTGAAAATGCGGCCCCATCGGATCGACGAGGGCCAGTTCCAGATTTCCCAGAAATGGGCGCTGCCGTCGGTCGAGAAGAAAATGATCTCGGCCTTGCCCACGAGATTTTCGAACGGCACATAGCCGACGACGCTCGGCACGCGGCTATCGGCCGAATTGTCACGATTGTCGCCCATCATGAAATAATGCCCCGGCGGCACGACATAGACGCCCGTATTGTCGGTCACGCTCTCCTCGATCAGATCGAGCGTCGTGTAGGAAACGCCATTCGGCAGCGTCTCGCGATATTGCGGAATACGCTGCACGTTGCCGAGATTGTCGCGGGCCACGAAATCCTCGACGCGCACGCGCGGCACCGGCTGGTCGTTCAGATAGAGAACGCCATGCTTCATCTGGATCGTGTCGCCGGGAAGGCCGATCAGCCGCTTGATGAAATCCGTGCGATTGTCCGTCGGCTTCTTGAAGACGACGACATCGCCGCGCGTGGGTTGGCCGGATAAAATGCGGCCGTCAAACAGCGGCGGGCTGAAGGGCAGCGAATGCCTGGAGTAGCCGTAGCTGTATTTCGAGACGAAGAGATAGTCACCGATGAGCAGGGTCGGCACCATCGAGCTCGATGGAATATTGAAAGGCTGGAACAGCAGGGCGCGAATGACCAGCGCGATCAGCAGCGCATAGCCGATCGTCCGCGCGTTCTCCCCGAGGGAGCCGGTCCCGGCCTTCTTGATATTGTCAGTCATCGTCATCATCGAGCTCCTGGCGCCCTACCTGCCCCCGCAGGCCGTCCCGACAAGGGACGGCGGACCATACCACACCGTCGCAGACGGCCAACCGTCTCCGCGCTTCAACCCTGCCCTTCGGCCAAATTGCGGGCCGGAATGGCCGAAATTATGACAAAGGCCTGCGCCAGCGGGAAATCGTCGGTGATCGTTATGTGGATCACCGCCTCCATCCCAGCCGGAGTGAGGCTCCTCAGGCGCTCCGCCGCACCGCCGGTCAGAGCCATGGTCGGCTGCCCGCCCCGGAGGTTGACCACCCCCATATCCCGCCAGAAGACGCCCCTGTTGAGCCCGGTGCCGAGCGCCTTGGCGCAGGCTTCCTTGGCCGCGAAACGCTTGGCGTAGGACGCCGCCCGATTGCGCCGCCGATCCGACTTCTGGCGTTCGACATCGGTGAATATGCGCTGGATGAACCGCTCACCAAACCGTTCGAGCGTCTTTTCGACGCGGCGAATATCGATCATGTCGTTGCCGATACCGAGGATCATGCGGCATGGACTCCCGCGCGAGCCTCGTCCATCAGCGCGCGCATCTGCCGGATCGCCGGGCCGAGCCCGATGAAGATCGCCTCGCCGATCAGAAAATGGCCAATATTCAATTCGGCAATCTGCGGCAGCGCCGCCACCGGCTTCACATTGCCGAAGCTGAGCCCATGGCCCGCATGAACCTCAAGGCCGAGTTCGACGCCGTCCCGCGCCGCCTTCGTGATCCGCGCCAGTTCCTCCGCCTGCTCCAGGCCCGTCCTATCGCAATAAGCGCCGGTGTGAAGCTCGACCACCGGAGCGCCGAGGGCGCGAGCGGCTTCGAGCTGGCGCACATCCGGATTGATGAAGAGCGAGACCCGGATGCCCGCATCGCCGAGCCGCCGAATGATGGGCGCAAGTTTTTCGCGCTGGCCGGCCGCATCCAGCCCGCCTTCGGTCGTCACTTCCTCGCGCCGTTCCGGTACGATGCAGCAGGCATGCGGGCGATGTCGCAAGGCGATCTCCAGCATTTCCTCGGTCGCCGCCATTTCGAGATTGAGCGGCAGGCCGATTTCCTTCATCAGCCTGTCGATATCTTCATCGCGGATGTGGCGCCGGTCTTCGCGGAGATGGGCCGTGATCCCGTCCGCGCCCACGGCTGCCGCAGCAAGGGCCGCACGTACGGGATCTGGATGCTCGCCGCCACGGGCGTTCCGGATCGTCGCGACGTGGTCGATGTTCACGCCGAGGCGCAGATGCGCCGTCTTTGTCCCGCTCATCTCTCGAAACTCCCGCGCGCCTTATTCCTGTTCGTCGTCCTCGTCGCCCATCGTCTCCTGCGCCGTCGTGCGGGCAAGAACACGGGCCTCAAGCTGCTCGCGCCGCCGGAGCTGATAGGCCGCGACGGCAGTCTTCACGATGAAATATGTCACCAGCGCTCCCGCAATGCCGAGCGGCAGCGAGCCGACCGCCATCGGCACGAGCACCGGCAAGATCATGTCGAACGCCTTGTGGCTCATCAGAACTTCCGAGAAGTTCACGTGATGGCGCCCCGACATGCCCAGGATCCGGTTGCCCACATCATAGGTCGCGATCCAGATCGGGGGATAGCTCAGCGGATTGCCGACCAGGGTTCCAAAGGCCGCCGCGATGAGGTTTCCCCGGAATACCCAGGCGATCACGAGCGCCATCATGATGTGGAAGCCGAGAAATGGCGTGAAGGCGGTAAAGGCGCCGGCGGCCACGCCGACCGCGATGGTGTGCGGCGAGCCGGTCAGGCGCCAGACGCGGCGCCAGACATACCGGCTCGCACGAATCCAGCCGATGCGGGGCCAGAGCGACTCTCGCAGCTTTTGCAGCGGGTGAAGTTCGACCCTACGCCGGAACACCGATCAATCCTTACTTGAGGCCTCGGCTGCCGGGCTTCGTCGCCGGTATCTTCGCAAGCTCCGGCGGAAGCTTGTCCGCCGGATAGGCCGGCACGTCGATCTGCGCGAGCGAGATGAGCTTCACGCCGACCTTCGCCTTGCCGCCCGAACGGTCGATCAGGCAGGCCGCGGCGACGACGCGCGCGCCCGTCTTCCTGATCGCAGCGATGCATTCGCGCGAGGAAAGGCCGGTCGTCACGATGTCCTCGACCATCAGGACGTTCATGCCCTTCTTGAGCTCGAAGCCGCGCCGCACGGCGAACTCGCCATTCTCACGCTCGACATACATGGCCGGAACGCCGAGATGCCGCGCCGTCTCGTAGCCGGGAATGATGCCGCCGACGGCAGGCGAGACGATCGCGTCGATCGGCTTGTCGATCTCTTCGCGCACCTTCGCCGCCAGCGCCTTGCAGAGCTTCGACGTGCGCTTCGGGTTCATGAAGACGCGCGCCTTCTGCAGGAAGAGCGGGCTGTGCAGTCCCGATGAAAGGATGAAGTGGCCGCGAAGCAGCGCTCCCGACTTCTCGAATTCCTTGAGAACCTTAGCCTCTTTCATGGCGCTCCCCATTTTGTGCCGCTTCGAAATACCAGATTTCGCCTGAGATGACCCGGAAATTAAATGCCCGCGACGCGGCTCAACGGCGCGGCCTCGAGACCTTGCTCACCGCCGACAGCCCGTTCAACGCGGCCATGATGCGCGTCAGATGCTTGAAGTCGCGCACTTCGAGATCGACCTGCATGTCATAGAAATCCGCGTCGCGCTGCGTCATCGAGAGATTTGTAATGTTGCTGCCATAATCCGCGATCAGCGAGGTGATATGGCCGAGCGAGCCCACCTCGTTGCGCGCGGTGATCATCAGCCGCGCCGGGAAAACCTGCGGATGCTCGGGATCGATGTCCCATTTCACATCGAGCCAGCGCGTCAGGTCGCCGTCGAATTCTTCCAGCGCGGGCGAGTCGATCGGATAGATCGTGATGCCCTTGCCCGGTGTGACGATGCCGACGATCCGTTCGCCCGGCAGCGGGAAGCTGTTAGGCGCCATGCTGATCGCGAGGCCGGACCCGCGCCCCGTGAGCCGCACCACCGCGTGCTCGTCCCCGGCGCCATTGCCCTTTACAGCCTTGCGCTTGGCGCTCTTCTTTACCGGCAATTCAGGGTAGACGGCCTCAAGCACCTGCTGGCCCGTAAGCTCGCCCGCGCCGACGGACGCCAGAAGATCGTCCACGTCGTCCTGATGCAACGCGCCCGTCGCGCGTTGCAGGATGACATCCGTCATCTCCTTACCTGCAGCGTCGAAGACGCCCTTCAGTATCTGGCGTCCGAGACGCCCGAACTCCGCGAGCTTCACCTGACGGATCGAGCGGCGGATCGCGGAGCGCGCCTTACCCGTCGCCACAAAGGCTTCCCAGGCGGGCGACGGACGCTGCGCCTGCGAGCGGATGATCTCGACTTCATCGCCATTCTGCAGAACGGTGCGCAGCGGCATATGGCGGCCGTTGATCTTGCAGCCCACACAACTGTCGCCGACATTCGTATGCACGGCATAGGCGAAGTCGATGGGCGTCGCGCCGCGCGGCAGCGTGATGAGCAGCCCCTTGGGCGTGAAGCAGAAGACCTGATCGGAGAACATCTGCAGCTTGGTGTGCTCCAGAAACTCCTCCGGCGTGCCGCCATGCTCCAGCATTTCGATAAGCTGGCGCAGCCAGCGGAATGTGCTGGCGAATTCCGCCGACTTCTCCGCCCCGCCCGCGCCTTCCTTGTAGAGCCAGTGTGCGGCAATGCCGAGTTCGGCCAGCTCGTGCATCTTGTGCGTTCGGATCTGGACTTCGACGCGCTTCTGCTCCGGCCCGATCATGGTCGTATGGATGGAGCGGTAGCCGTTGTTCTTCGGCGTCGAGATGTAATCCTTGAAACGTCCCGGCACCATCGGCCAGTTCGTATGCAGAACGCCGAGCGCACGGTAGCAATCGGCCACATCGTCCACGATGACGCGAAAGCCGAAAATGTCGGAAAGCTGCTCCAGCGAAATGGCGCGGCGCTCCATCTTGCGCCAGACCGAATAGGCGCGCTTCTGCCGCCCGTCGACCTTGCAGGCAAGTCCCGCCTCCTGCAGCTTCGCCTGCAGGTCGCTGGCAATGCGCTCGACGATGTTGCCGCTCGCGGCGCTGAATTCGGCGAGCCGCTTCATCAGCGTTTCGCGCGCCTCGGGGTTCAGCTCCTTGAAGGCGAGGTCTTCCAGCTCTTCGCGGATTTCCTGAATGCCCATGCGGCCGGCGAGCGGCGCATAGATGTCCATCGTTTCCTGCGCGATGCGGGCCCGCTTTTCCGGCGAGGAGATGTATTGCAGCGTCCGCATGTTGTGCAGGCGGTCGGCAAGCTTCACCAGCAGCACGCGAATGTCGTTCGACATGGCGAGCAGGAATTTGCGGAAGTTCTCCGCCTGCTTGGAATGTTCAGACGTCAGCTCGATGCGCGTGAGCTTGGTCACGCCGTTGACAAGATTGGCAACCTCCACGCCGAAGAGCCTGGTCAGCTCTTCCATGGTCGAGCCGGTATCCTCGATCGTGTCGTGCAGGAGCGCGGTGACGATCGTGGCGGTGTCGAGCTTGAGGTCCGTCAGAATGCCGGCGACTTCGATCGGGTGCGAGAAATAAGGGTCGCCCGAGGCGCGCTTCTGGCTGCCATGCTGCTTCATGGCATAGACGTAGGCGCGGTTGATCAGTGCTTCGTCCGCCTTGGGATCGTAGCCCAGTATCCGATCGACCAACTCATACTGGCGCAGCATTCTCGAAACCAGCCTGCCTCCGTCCAACTTCGCCCGAATAGCTCCGGGCTCAAAACAAAAGCGCCGCCCTTACCTTCCGGCCGGGGCGGCGCTCTAAACCGATTGACGCACGGGAGCGGAAGGAATGTCCGCCTTGCGGTCGCTTAGTCTTCCCCGTCCATGTCGTCCGCGTCGGCGGATTTCTGCTGCGGCGAGTCGATCTGGCTCTGAATGGCGCGGAGGAGCTCCTCTTCGCTCATGCGGTCGCCGCCGGCGCCCGCGCCGAACGTGTCAATGTCGGCGGCCGTCACTTCGCCAGCCGTCAGAAGCTGCAGGCTCTCGGCCTCCGGCTCGTCCGTCTCGACGCGCTTCTGCATCGTGCCGATCAGGTCTTCGCGAAGATCGACCGGAACGACGGTCCGCTCGGCGATCTCGCGCAGCGCCACGACGGGATTCTTGTCGTTGTCGCGGTCGACGGTCAGCTCGGCGCCTGCCGACATGGCGCGCGCACGGTGCGCGGAGAGCAGAACCAGCTCGAAGCGGTTCGGCACCTTGTCGACGCAATCTTCAACGGTCACACGCGCCATTGTTGCAACTCCGGGGTAAGGCGGGAAATCTATTGTGCGGTGTATGTAGGGGCTCGGCAAGGAGAAAGCAAGCAGAAACAGGCTCTTAGGAGCCAAAGCCCCGGCTTCCTCAGGAGATTTTCTCAATTCCCGCAAGCGCGCCAATGCCTTGCGCCGCCTGAAGGCGGGCCAGAAGCTCGTCCGGGCCCTGCCCCGTCACCGGATGGCGCCATTCCGGGGCGACCTCGGCCAGCGGCACCAGAACGAACCCCCGGTCGGGAATGCCCGGATGCGGCAAGGCCAGCGGCAGCTCCCCAAGCCCGGCATCGGCGCCCCGGCGTCCGACCGGCGGCACCACCATCCCGTCAAAATCGAGCAGGTCGATATCGATGGTCCGCTCGCCCCAGCGAACGCGCCGGACGCGACCGAACATTGCCTCGATCCGGTGCACCATTCTGAGAAGGTCCGCCGGCGGCAGCGCAGTCTCCACCACGGCGACACCGTTTACATAGGGGGGCTGTGAATAAGGCGTGATCGCGGGGGTCTGGTACCAGGACGAACGGCGGCGCACGGAAATGCCAAGTGAAGGCATCAGTTCGAGCGCCTTCTCCAACACCGTTATTGGCTCACCGTGAACAGACGTAAGATTTGCGCCAAAGGCGAGCAGGATCATTTCAATTTGTCCATGTAGATGAATCCCCGTTTTCAAAGCAAATCGGCTTCTATAGTTTCTGGCCGTGAACAGCCACCCCAAGCCGCGCTCAGTCGCCGGGCCTGTCTATTTCAACCCAACAAAGACTTTTGGCTACTCCCGGGAGTGCACCATGAATTTCTATCCCCAGGAACGCATCGCGCTCTTCATCGATGGTGCGAACCTTTATTCGGCCGCGCGGGGCCTCGGCTTCGATATCGACTATAAGCGACTTCTCGAACTTTTCCGCTCCAAGGGAACGCTTCTCCGCGCCTTCTACTACACGGCGCTACTTGAAGATCAGGAATATTCGCCGCTTCGCCCGCTTATCGACTGGCTCGATTACAACGGCTTCTCGGTCGTGACCAAGCCCGCCAAGGAATTCACGGACGCCACGGGCCGCCGCCGCGTCAAAGGCAATATGGACATCGAGCTCGCCATCGACGCGATGGAAATCGCCGACAAGGTCGACCATGTCGTGATCTTTTCCGGCGACGGCGATTTCCGCCGTCTCGTCGATGCCATTCAGCGCAAGGGCAAGCGCGTCTCCGTCGTTTCCACGACCCGCAGTTCGCCGCCCATGATCGCGGACGAGCTTCGCCGTCAGGCCGATCAGTTCATCGACCTGGAGACCTTGCGGGGCTTCATCGGCCGCAATGCCGATAATCGCCCTCAGGTGGTCCAGCCTGCGGACGATGACGACGACTTCTACGACGACGAAGAAGACGATATCGACCTTCCCGCGCGCGCCTGAACGCGATAAAAGGCGGCATGTCAGAAATCGAAGCAGCGGCGCCCGAAGCGCCGCGCGACTGCCAGCTCTGTCCCCGCCTCGTCGCCTATCGGCGCGAAAATCAGGCCGCTCACCCGGACTGGTATAATGGCCCCGTGCCTTCATTCGGCGACGAAAAGGCGCGCCTTCTCATTGTGGGCCTCGCGCCCGGCGTTCAGGGTGCCAACCGCACCGGCCGCCCCTTCACCGGCGACTATGCGGGCGACCTTCTCTACTCGACGCTGATCGAGTTCGGCTTCGCCAAAGGCGAGTTCAAGGCCCGTCCCGATGACGGGCTGACGCTGCATGACGCGATGATCTCAAATGCCGTGCGCTGCGTGCCGCCGCAGAACAAGCCGACGCCGCTCGAAGCGAAGACCTGCCTGCGTTTCTTTTCCGCGCGTCTCGCCGCCCTGCCGAAGCTCACCGCCATTCTGGCGCTTGGCCGCATCGCCCATGACAGCGTGCTGACCGCGCATGAAGCGAAGCGTTCGAAATTCCCCTTCGCCCATCAGGCGAGCCACGACATCGGCAACGGCCTGCGCCTCTTCGACAGCTATCACTGCTCGCGCTACAACACGAACACGCGGCGCCTGACGCCCGAGATGTTCCACGACGTGTTCAGGGATATTCGGGCGTATCTCGATCGGCGCTGATTCAGCGGCCTTCATCCTTCGAGATGCGGGCTCGCACCCGCTCCTCAGGATGAGAGTCTGGCTTTATGAGCCTCATCCTGAGGAGGGCCAAAGGCCCGTCTCGAAGGATCAACCCCACCCTCAGCTATAGCGCTCTTCCGTCCACGGATCGGCTTCGTTGTGATAGCCGCGCTCTTCCCAGAAGCCGGGCTTGTCGACCGGGCTGAACTCGATCCGCTGGATCCACTTCGCGCTCTTCCAGAAATACCATTGCGGCACGATGGCGCGCACGGGCCCGCCATGTTCGCGCGTCAACCGTTCGCCTTCCCAGGCATGGGCAAGCAGCACATCGGGCTCAGCAAAGACTTCGAGCCTGATGTTGGTCGTGTAGCCATCATGGGAATGAAAAATGACGTGCCGCGCATCGGCCGTTGGCTTCACGAGATCGAGGATCGTGCGGGATGAAACGCCGTCCCAATGGTTGTCGTAGCGGCTCCATGTCGTCACGCAATGAATATCGCTGACGTAATGGACCTGCGGCAGCGCCATGAATTCGTCGAAGCGCAGCGTCACCGGATTTTCGACCGCGCCATCGATGACGAGCTGCCAGCTCTCCACCGGAATTTCCGGCTGGATGCCGAGGTCGAGCACCGGCCATTTCTCGACGAGATGCTGGCCCGGCGGCAATCTGTTCTCGCGTCGGAGATCGGCCTTGCCGGTCAGGTGCCTGCCCTCGGCTGCGGTCCGCTCCTTGGAGCGGATCAGCTTGTCCTTGATCTGCCCGATCAGGCCGGGTTTGTCGCCGTCACTCATTTCCCGCCTCCTCGCCGCGCCTCCGCGAATGCCAGCCCGCCCAAAATCAGCGCCATGCCCAGCGCGTGATAGAGGTGGAACGGCTCTCCCAAAAGACCGACCGCAAGCAGGCTCACCATCATCGGCACGAGATAGATCGCGACGCCGGCGCGCGACGGTCCAAGCAATTCGATGCCGCGATTATAGCAGAAATAGGCGGCGACCGCCGGAAAGAGCGCGACATAGAGAATGGCGCCGACGCTCACTTCCGTGAGCGGCACAGGTCGCCCGTTCAGGCTTTCGATCAGGTATGGCACCAGCAGCGCGACCGACGAGACGCCGAATATGCCAGCGAGCAGGCTCAGCGGATGCACCGCCGGCTTCCATTTCAGCACGATCGAATAAAAGGCGTTGAGCACGACGCCGACGACGATCCAGACGTCGCCACGCGTGAAGGAAAGTCCGAGCATCCGCCCCAGATCGCCCTGAAAGATGATCGCGAGCACGCCCGCAAAGGCGACCGCCATGCCGGACACCTGCCGCAGGCTCGTCCGCTCGCCGAGGATCGGAATGGCGAGCATGAGGATCGTCACCGGAATGAAAGCCTGCAGGAGCCCCGCATTGATCGCCTGCGTGGTCTGAAGCCCGATATACATGCAGAGATTGAAGCTCGCGCCGCCGAGCGTGCCGAGGCCGAGCATCACGGGCCATGCGCCGAGCATGCTCCGCCACTCCACGCGCAAATGACGCCACGCGAAGGGAAGCACGATCAGGAAAGCGAGGAACCAGCGCCAGAAGGAAAGACCGATGGGCGGCATGCCCCGTTCGATGGCGGCGCGGCCGATAATGGCGTTGCCGCTCCAGAAAAGCGCCACAAGGAAGAGAAGAAAATATGGCTGGTTGAACAGGAAGCCTGATGCACGCGCTACAAAGCCGGGACGCTGCATTACCCGCGTTCCCGCATCACGCGAGCCTTGTCGCGCTCCCAGCTACGCTGCTTTTCGGTTTCCCGCTTGTCGGCGAGCTTCTTGCCCTGCGCGAGACCGATTTCCACCTTCACGCGGCCCTTGTCGTTAAAATACATCTTCAACGGAACAAGCGTCATGCCCTGTCGCAGCACGGCCTGCGAGAGCTTGTCGATCTCGCGCCGATGCAGCAACAGCTTACGGGGCCGCCGCGTCTCGTGGTTGAACTGATGCGCCTGCAGGTAGACGGGAATATAGGCGTTGACGAGCATGATCTCGCCCTGCTTCGTCGCCTGCGCATAGGCCTCGTTGAGGCTGCCCTGCCCGACGCGGAGCGATTTCACCTCGGTGCCCTTCAGCTCGACGCCGGCTTCAAAGACGTCGGAGATCGAGTAGTTGAAACGCGCCTTGCGGTTGTCGGCAATGATCTTCCGGCCGTCTCCCAGCTTTTTCTTTGCGCCGCCGCTCTTCGATGACATGGGCTCTCGGTTTCAGATACTCAGTTGATGAGGCCGGCATGACGCATGGCGCCACGGACCTTCTCGCGCGTCGGTTCGGTCACCGGCACCAGCGGCAGGCGCAGCTCGTCGCGGCAAAGGCCAAGCAGGCTCGCCGCGTACTTGATCGGGCCGGGGCTCGGCTCGATGAAAAGGTTGTGGTGAAGCGGCATGAGCTTGTCGTGAATCTCCAGCGCCTTCTTGTAATCGCCGGAGAGCGACGCGTTCTGGAACTCCGCGCAGAGCTTCGGCGCGATGTTCGCCGTCACCGAGATGCAGCCCTGCCCGCCATGCGCGTTGAAGCCCAGCGCCGTTCCATCCTCGCCGGAAAGCTGGATGAAGTCGGGGCCCATGGCCTGACGCTGAAGGCTCGCGCGGGCGAGGTTCGCGGTCGCATCCTTCACGCCGACGATATTCTTCAGCTCGAAGAGGCGCGTCATGGTCTCGACGCTGATGTCGACAATGGTGCGGCCCGGGATGTTGTAGAGAATGATGGGCAGGTCGACCGCATCGTTCAGCGCCTTGAAATGCTGATAGAGGCCCTCCTGCGACGGCTTGTTGTAATAGCCCGTCACGCAGAGCGCGCCATCGGCGCCGACCTTCCTGGCGTGATGCATCAGCTCCAGCGCTTCGGCCGTGTTGTTCGAGCCGGCGCCAGCGATGACCGGAACGCGCTTCTTCGTCACTTCGACGCAGATCTCGACGACCTTGCGATGTTCTTCATGGGAAAGCGTCGGCGACTCGCCCGTGGTCCCGCAGGGAACGAGCCCATGCGTACCCTCGGCGATCTGCCATTCAACCAGTTTGGCGAACGCGTCCTCATCCACCTTGCCGTCCCTGAACGGGGTGATGAGAGCGACGTACGATCCCTTGAACATGTTCCTCAAGCTCCAAAGCCCCGCATTTCCGGGGACGCCCGCCTTCCGGGCGGCGCGCACGATAACCATAACCCACGGGCGCGGCAAGAAATCCGCCGAAATCGGCAAGCGATGCGACTTGCGGCCCATTGCCCCGCTTGTTACCACAACGCTAATGTCAATGAACGATAAACCGGCGCCGAATCGCAAAAAGCCGGCTGTCGTCGAAGGGGTCGATGGCGTTCCTCCGGGGGGACGATGCGGCCGGAATTCATGAACTGGAACGAGTCATTGTCGGCTCCTGAGCGCGATCGAAGGCCGAACCGGGCAAAACCCCGAAGGTCGCCGCGCGTCGCGCACCTCCTGATCCTGATGCTCGGCGCCTGCCTCGCCTTTGGCCCCGCAAGCTTCGCCGCGGCCGAAACCTCCGCCACGACGCCCCACAAGACGACCTCCAAAGCTCATACGAAGAAGCCTGCCGAAAAGGCCGCCAGCAAGGCCAAGACGGCGAGCAAGAAGAGCACCGCCAAAAAGTCTGCCAAGAAGACCGCGTCCAAGAAAACTGCGAAGAGCAAGACCGCGGCAAAAAAGCCGACGCCCAAGCGCCATCTCGCGGTGGTGAGCTCAACCCTGCTCACCAAGGCCGACCTCGCCGCCTTGAACGACGCCTATGCCGAAGCCGATCGAGGCAACTGGCCGGAAGCCATGCGCCATGCCGGCCGGATCGCCGATCCGACGGCGGCGAAACTCGTTCTGTGGTCTCGCCTCGTTGCGCAGGATTCGGGCGCCACTCTGGCCGAGATCGTCGCTTTCCAGCAGCAGAACCCCGACTGGCCCCGTCAGGCGCTCCTGTCCCGCCGCGCCGAAGAGGCGCTTCTCGCCTTTTCGATGAGCGATCAGGATGTGCTCAACTGGTTTGGCGATCACCCGCCCGTGACCGGCGAAGGCCGCCTGCGTTATGGCAAGGCCCTCGCCGCGAATGGCCGTAACGACGAAGCGCGAGAGTGGATTCAGCGCGCCTGGGTGGAGAACGATTTCACCCTCGCCCGCCAGAAGGAAATCCTGAGCGGCTTCCGCCCCTATCTCACCGCCGCCACCCACAAGGCGCGGCTGGACCGGCTGCTTTTCGACGAGCGCAGCGCCGATGCCCGGGCCACCGCGGCACTGATCGGCGCGGATGCGCAGAAGCTCGCCGACGCGCGCATCAAGCTCATGACGCGCTCGACGCTCGCACCCGGCGCCCTATCGAGCCTGCCCTCGTCGCTCAGATCGGACCCCGGCCTCATCTACGACCAGATCCGTTATGAACGCCGCCAGGGCAATGACGAGAAGACGGTCACGCTGGTCATGACGGCGCCAAGCGCGCCCCACGCCATGGTCGACGCGGACGCCTGGTGGATCGAGCGCAAGATTGCCGCGCGCAAGGCGCTCGCCGTCGGGCAGTACAAGCAGGCCTATCAGATCGTTTCCCAGCACGGGCTGAAGACCGGCGCCGACTTCGCCGAAGCGGAATTCATGTCGGGCTGGATCGCACTCCAGTATCTGAACAATGCGAACACTGCACTTTCCCATTTCGCGCGCCTCAACGACGCCGTGTCGACGCCGATCAGCAAGGCGCGCGCGGAATACTGGTGCGGCCGCGCGGCGGAAGCCGCTCGCGACAAGACCGTCGCGGAGCTCTACTACCGCAAGGCGTCCACCTATCCGACGACGTTCTACGGCCAGCTTGGCACCGCCGCCCTCGCGGGCATGAACGGCGGAACGGCGCGTCTGCACCTGCCGAAAGACCCGGCGCCAACCGCTGGCGCCAAGGCATCCTTCGAGAAGCTCGAACTCGTCCATGCGACCAAGGTGCTGCACGATCTCGGCCGCACCGACCAGATGTGGAGCTTCATGCTTCACCTCGCCGACATTCTCGATGATCGCGGCGAACTTGCGGAGCTTTCCGACCTCGCGCTCAAATATGACGAGCCGAAGCTGGCGCTGCGCATCGCGAAGGCCGCCGCGCAGCGCAACATCGTCCTGCCGCAGCGGGCCTATCCGGTCGCTCGCATGCCGGAATACCGCGTGAAGGGCCCGACAGTCGAAAAGGCGCTGGTCTATGGGCTTTCGCGTCAGGAAAGCGAATTCGACGCAGGCGTCGTCAGCCCCGCAGGCGCGCGCGGCCTGATGCAGCTCATGCCGGGCACGGCAAAGCTCGTCGCAAAGCAGATCAAGGTTCCCTATTCGGCCGATCGCCTCACCAGCGACCCGTCCTATAACGCCATGCTCGGCTCGGCGCATCTCGGCGACCTCATCGAGAACTATTCGGGTTCCTACATCATGAGCGTCGCGGCCTATAATGCCGGCGGCTCTCGCGTGGGAGAATGGGTCGATCAGTTCGGCGATCCGCGCTCGGGCACCGTCGATCCCATCGACTGGATCGAGAACATCCCCTTCTCCGAAACGCGCAACTACGTTCAGCGCGTGATGGAGAACACCGAGATTTACAGAACGCGTCTCACCGGCCAGCCGGGCAAGATTCGCCTCGAAGAGGATTTGCGTCGGCGTAACGGCGGCCCCATTCCCGTCATCGCGAAGACGCCGCCTGCCGACGGCGGCGACATGGCGCTTTCTCCCTCGCTCGCGCTGCCGTCGACCGCCATGGCGCCGGTCGCGGACGACGAAGACAGGCCCGCCGACGCCAAGCCGGTGAAAGAGGCCGTGGCTGACGCCGACACCGCCCCGACGCCCAGGCCCATCGCGCCCAATCGGACGCATTCGAAGCAATGACGGCACAGCCCTACCGCGAACTGTTCTATACGACGCAGGACGGGCTGCGCCTGTTCGCGCGCGACTATGGCACCCGCGCATCGCGGGCGACGCCGGTTATCTGCCTTCCGGGCCTCACCCGCACCTCGCGCGATTTCGAAGCCTTCGCCGAACGCCTCTCGGCGACGCGGCGCGTCCTCTGCGCCGATCTGCGCGGACGCGGCCGCTCGCAATATTGCGAGAGCTGGACGGACTACACGCCCGCCCATGAGATGCTCGATACTTTCGACCTGATGGGGGCAGCCGGCATTCACCGCGCCGTATTCGTCGGGACGTCGCGCGGCGGCATCGTCACCATGCTTATGGCGGCGCAGCGGCCCAACGCGATTGCCGGCGTGATCTTCAACGATATCGGCCCCGAGATCGACATTGCCGGCCTTAAACGCATCGCGGGTTACGCCGGTATCGGCGAGGCCCCGCCCGACTGGACCGAGGCGGCGTTCCGGCTGCGCATGGCGAATGAGCGCGAGTTTCCCAACCTCACCAGCGAGCAATGGTACGCCTATGCGCGGCGCACCTTCGCCGAGGAGAACGGCGCGCCGAAGATCGATTACGACGCCAGGATCGGCACGGCGCTGCGCAAGGGGCTCGAAGCAGCGAATGGCGCGCTTCCCGACATGTGGGCGCAGTTCAAGGCTGTGAACCATGTGCCGGCGCTCGTCATCCGCGGCGAGAACTCGGACATCCTTTCAGCCGAGACCGTGATGCGCATGGAGGCCGGCCATCCCGACCTCGTGAGCGTCACCGTCAAGGATCGCGGCCATGTTCCCTTCCTCGACGAGCCCGAGGCGGTCGCCGCTCTCGACGCATTTTTCGAGCGCATCTGACTAGCCCTTCCTGATGCGCAGCATGCGGGTCGCGCCGCGCTGGAATTCGAAGGGGACCGGAACGAGTTCAGCAAATAGCCCCGCCTCCTCCAGCGCCTCCATGACGACCGGTAGATGGCTCGACGGGCGCCCGTCGAGATTGATGAGCGGAAATATCCGCACCTCCCGGGCGACCCGCGCGAGTTCCTTCATCGCGGCCACATGAAAGGCCGCATCGAGATCGTCGCCATATAGAAAAAGCAGATGCGAGCAGAGCGCCGTTTGAAACGCGTCGTTTCCGAACGGCAATGCGGGCAAGGAAGCGGGCACGTATCTCTCCCGGCCCCGAACCTCGAAGTCGGCAAGAAAAATGTCGAGCGCCTCGCGCCTGATCCTCTCGATCCGTTCAGGCGATCCATATCGCTTCCAGTTGAAGCGATATTGCGCAACGCGCAGGCCCGCCATCATGTCATTGCGGGTTTCCTCGAAGCGATGCCGGATGGCGGCGCCGCTCGCCGCATAAATCGGATCGCAAGCCAGAACCTCAATCCCATGCCCGGCCGCTTCCGCCGCGAAAGACGCGGGCCCTCCGCCCACATCGAGAACAGCGCCTTCCAGCGGCAGATCGGCGAGCGCAAAGAACTCCGCATACTCGTCGTAACGCCGCCCCCAGGGCACGATGCCCTGCAGGTCAAATTCCTTTCGTATTGCTGCTTCCTTGAACATCCTGCGCTCCGTAATGGCGCCGGCGGCTGCCCCTGAAGGCGCCTTCCATCCGATTACGGAAACAAAAAGGCCGCCTCCAAATGGGGCGGCCGATCCGGCAGGTCGATAGACGACATGACTGGGCCACCCTTCAGGTGGTCCACCAGGCCTTGTTGCAAAGGAACATGCGCGTCATCGTTTCATCCTCGCCCGGCAAATCCGGGATTGGCGGCAATCTACTCCTGCTCGACGGCCTTGCCAAGCACAGGCACCTTACTCAGGTTCGCTCGGCTCGATCCTGAATGTCGGGATCGACCAGCGCATGGCGAGCGCCGCGAGGCGGATGGCCAGCACGGTCACCATCGAAGTCCACAGGTTGACCGAGGCGGGAAGGTCGAATTCGCGCAGGACAACGAAGAGCGCAGCGCCGACCAGCGCGGCCAGGGCGTAGACCTCACGTTTCAGGATGATGGGGGTCCGGTTCGCCAGCACGTCGCGGATCAGGCCGCCGAAAACGCCCGTAACGACACCCATGATTACGGCGACGGGCCCCGATATACCCATGTCGAGCGCCTTGCGCGTTCCCAATATCGCGAAGACGGCGAGACCGATGGCGTCGGCGATCAGCATGGGTCGGCGGACATCAATCCCCCACTTCATGAGGGGAATTGTGGCCAGCGCAAATACGGATGCCACGACTACGTACCATGACGACACAATCCAGAATACTGGCGTCGCGCCCAGCATCATGTCGCGGATGGTGCCCCCGCCCACGGCCACGATCACGCCGAGGACCACCACGCCGAACCAGTCCATTTCGCGTTCGCCAGCCACAAGCGCGCCGGACACGGCGAAGGCGGCGACACCGATAAACTGAAGAAACGCCAGCAAATTGATAGCAAGCACGACCTTTTTCCTCCGCTGACGCTACTGCCCCTTGCTAGCCGGCAATCCTACCATTAGTAAAATCGGCAGACTTACTATTCTAAAAGCGGGGCCGATCACCCATATATGGCCATTCCGCCCCCGCCTCGCACGCGCAGTCCTCTATCCCGTCCGTAACCTTAGCTTAAATCGCACCTGGAGAAGCCCATGATGACCAGACGCATGGCAATCATGCTCGCCATAGTCGGCGCCATTCTTGGCCTGTTCATCGCCTACAAGCTCTTCATGGGCATGATGACCAAGAAGTTCATGGCTTCCATGGGCAACAAGGCCGAGACGGTCGCCGCAATGACCGTGACCCCGCAGAACTGGGAACCGACGATCAGCGCGGTCGGCAGCCTGCGCGCGGTTCGCGGCACGGATATCGCCCCCCAGCTCGCGGGCGTGGTGGCCTCCATTCCCTTCAAGTCCGGCGACGACGTGAAGGAGGGCGACGTGCTTCTTCAGCTTGCCGACGAAGACGACGTGGCGAACCTGAACGCGCTCAAGGCTTCTGCCGAGCTCGCGCGCATTACCTATGAGCGCAACAAGGAACTCGTCCGCACGCGCGCCGTCAGCCAGGCCGCGCTTGACAACGCAATCGCCGCCTACAAGAGCGCAATGGCCCAGGTCGCCGCTCAGCAGGCTCTCGTCAACAAGAAGCAGATCAAGGCGCCCTTCGCGGGCCGCGTTGGTATCCGCCTTGTCGATGTCGGCCAGTACCTCACGGCCGGCACCAAGGTCACGACCCTCCAGGCGCTCGACCCGATCTTCTTCGACTTCTCGATTCCGCAGCAGTCGGTCCACCTCGTCAAACCTGGCCAGAAGATCACTCTCACGACCAATGCCTTCCCGGGTGAAGCCTTCACCGGGCAGGTTTCGGCCATCGACCCCAAGCTCGACGTCGAGACGCGCAACGTGGCGGTGCGCGCGGAACTGCCCAATCCTCAGGC
This sequence comes from Parvibaculum sp., assembly GCF_039680535.1. Taxonomy (GTDB): domain Bacteria; phylum Pseudomonadota; class Alphaproteobacteria; order Parvibaculales; family Parvibaculaceae; genus Parvibaculum. The sequence continues at coordinate 238,990 of NZ_JBDKSS010000014.1, forward strand.
GAAGCTCCTGCCGGGCATGTTCGGCACCGTGAAGATCGTCACCGGCGAGCCCGAGAAGGTTTTCGCCCTGCCGCAGACGGCGATCACGTTCAATCCCTATGGCCAGTCGATCTTCATCGTGAAGAAGGGCGAGCCGGGAGCGGACGGCAAGCCCGTGCTGACCGCCGACCAGACCTTCATCACCACCGGCGAGACGCGTGGCGACCTGATTGCCGTGCTCAAGGGTGTGAAGGAAGGCGACATGGTGGTGACCTCCGGCCAGATCAAGCTGAAGAACGGCTCGCATATCGCCATCAGCGACAGCGTGAAGCTGCCGAACGACACGTCGCCGAAAGTACAGGACCGCTAAGGTCGGAGTAAGCCATGCACTTCACGGACATCTTTATCCGGCGTCCCGTCCTCGCAACGGTGGTGAGCCTGCTCATCCTCGTTCTCGGACTTCGCTCGGTGTCGCTGCTGCCGATCCTGCAATATCCGCGGACCGAGAACGCCGTGGTGACGGTGACGACATCCTATTACGGCGCCAGCGCCGATGTGGTCGCAGGCTTCATCACCACGCCGCTCGAAGCCTCGATCGCGCAGGCCAACGGCATCGACTACATGTCGTCGAGCAGCCTGCAAAGCCTCTCGCAGATTCAGGTGCAGATTCGCCTGAACTACGACTCCGCCAAGGCGCTCACGGAAATCAACACCCGCGTCAATGCGGTCAAGAACCAGCTTCCCGCCGAAGCCCAGGAACCGGTCATCACCATCGCCGTCGGCGAGACGATCGACTCCATGTATCTGGGCTTCAACAGCGAAGTGCTCGCCACGAACCAGATCAGCGACTATCTGCTGCGTGTCGTCGTGCCGAAGCTGCAAGCGGTCGAAGGCGTGCAGCAGGCCGAATTCCTCGGTGAAAAGCGCTTCGCGCTGCGTGTCTGGATGGACCCGGACAAGCTCGCCGCCTATGGGCTCACCGCCACGGACGTCTCGACGGCTCTGGCCCGCAACGACTTCCTCTCCGCGGTCGGCACGACCAAGGGGCAGATGGTCCAATACGATCTGACGGCATCGACGAGCCTTCATACGCTCGATGAATTCCGCAATCTCATCGTCAAGAACAAGGGCGGCACCTCCGTCCGCGTTCAGGATGTCGCCAACGTCACGCTCGGCGCCGAAGACTATGAGTCCGCCGGCGGCTTCGACGGCAAGCCTGCCGTCCAGATCGGCATCAAGGTCGCGCCGACCGCGAACCTGCTCGACGTCATCAAGCGCCTTCGCGCCATCTTCCCCGAAATTCAGGCACAGCTTCCTGAAGGCCTCCACGGCGCCATCGCCTATGACGCGACGAAGTTCGTCAACAGCTCCATCTCGGAAGTGGTGCGCACGCTGGTCGAGTCGCTCGTCATCGTGACTCTGGTCGTCTTCGCCTTCCTCGGTTCGCCGCGGTCGGTGCTCATCCCGACGCTCGCCATTCCCCTGTCGCTGATCGGCGCCTTCGCCTTCATGCTGATGTTCGGGTTCTCGATCAACCTGCTCACCCTGCTCGCGCTGGTCCTCGCCATCGGCCTGGTGGTCGACGACGCGATCATCGTGGTCGAGAACGTGAACCGGCATCTTGAGGAGGGGCTTTCTCCATTAAAGGCGTCCGTGCTCGCCGCTCGCGAGCTCAGCGGTCCGATCGTCTCCATGACCGTGGTTCTCATCGCGGTCTATATCCCGATCGGCTTCATGGGCGGCCTCACCGGCGCGCTTTTCACCGAATTCGCCTTCACGCTGGTCGGCGCGGTCACGGTTTCCGCCATCGTCGCCCTCACGCTTTCGCCCATGATGTGCTCGCGCCTTCTCAAGGCGCATGACGCAGAGAAAAGCGATTGGGAGCAGCGCCTCATCCAGGCCATCGACCGGCGCTTCGAACAGCTGCACAGAGCCTATTCCCGTGCCCTGTCGGCGAGCCTCGACCAGATTCCGGTCGTGGTCGTCTTCGCGCTCATCGTCATTGGCAGCCTTTATGTCTTCTGGTCTTTCGCAAAGACCGAACTCGCGCCGCAGGAAGACCAGGGCATCGTCATCAGCATGATCACCTCGCCGCCGACGGCAACGATCACGCAGCGCCAGATAGGACAGGCTGAAGTCTACAAGGCGATCCGGAGCCACAAGGAAACGGATCACGTCTTCCAGGCGATCATGCCGACACAGGCAATCGCAGGCCTCGTCACCATTCCCTGGGATGAGCGTTCGAAGACGTCGAGCCAGATCCAGGCGGAATTGCAGGGGCAGCTCGACCAGATTCCGATCGTCCGCGCGGTGGCCTTCCAGCCCCCGCCGCTTCCGGGCGCGCGCGGCCTGCCGATCGATTTCGTGATCCAGACGACCGAACCATTCGAGCGTCTCGACGAAGTGTCGCGGAACCTGCTTGCCGAAGCGCAGAAGAGCGGCAACTTCATCTTCCTCGACACCGACCTGAAGTTCGACAAACCCCAGGCCCAGATCGTCATCGACCGCGACAAGGTTGCCGACATGGGGCTCACCATGAGCGATGTCGGCGCGGCGCTGACCTCGATGCTCGGCGGCGGCTATGTGAACTATTTCAGCCTCTCGGGCCGCTCCTACAAGGTCATTCCGCAGGTGCAGCAGCAGTTCCGTCTGAACACGGATCAGCTGACGAACTACTACATCCGCACGTCTTCGGGTAAGTCGATCCCGCTTTCGACCGTCGCCCATATTGAGATGAAGACGGTGCCTCAGGCGTTGAACCACTTCCAGCAGCTCAACGCGGCCTCGATCACGGGCGTGTCGACCCCGGGCATCACCACGGGTCAGGCGCTCACCTATCTCCGCGACCTCGCGGCCCGGACCCTGCCCGCCGGCTATACGGTCGACTTCGGCGGCCAGTCGCGCCAGTTCGTGCAGGAAGGCAGCGCCCTGATCATCACGTTCTTCTTCGCCCTCGTCATCATCTTCCTGACGCTGGCGGCGCAGTTCGAGAGCTTCCGCGATCCGGTCATCATTCTGATCACGGTGCCTATGTCGCTTTGCGGCGCGCTGATCTTCATCAGCCTCGGCATCGGGGGCGCAAGCCTCAACATCTACACGCAGGTCGGTCTGGTGACGCTGATCGGCCTAATCAGCAAGCACGGCATTCTGATCGTCGAATTCGCCAACAACCTTCAGCTTGAGGGCAAGAAGAAGCGCGAAGCCATCGAGGAAGCGGTCGGCATCCGTCTTCGCCCCATTCTGATGACCACCGCCGCCATGGTTCTCGGCGTCATGCCGCTGATCCTCGCAAGCGGCGCCGGCGCGGTGTCGCGTTTCAATCTCGGCCTCGTCATTGCGAGCGGCCTTGCCATCGGAACGCTCTTCACACTCTTCGTCGTCCCCGCCATGTACATGCTGATCGCCGAAGACCATCAGGCGATCAAGGCGGAAGAAGACGCCCTCGCCGCCGCCGAGGCAGAGGTCCACTAGGTTTCCGGCCAGGCTCATCCGTAAATGACGGATGGCCCGGCGGGAGACTAGAATGCTCCATGCTCCGGACAGCCGGGGCCATGGGGAGGAGCCATGCCGAAGATCGAGATCAACGGCCAGACGGTAGAGGTTGCGCCCGGCGCAACCCTTCTCGATGCCGCCTGCAAGGCCGGAATTGACATCCCGACGCTCTGCCACGATCCGCGCCTTCACCCGGCAGGCGAGTGCCGCCTGTGCAATGTCGAGGTCGCGGGCGATCCCCATCCGCACACGGCCTGCACCTCCCGCGCCGCGGAGGGAATGCGCGTCACGACGCACACGCCCGAACTCGAAGCGTTCCGCCGGACAATGCTTGGCTGGATGGCGGAAAAGGTCCCGCCGGAAACCTGCGCCGCCCTGCCCGACAAGGAACTCCATCGCCTTTTTCGCGCTTATGCCGTCGAGCCGAAAGGCGCGACCTCGCCCATCGAGAGCCGCGACCTGTCGCACACCTATATCCAGGTGGACATGGCGCAATGCATCGACTGTTTCCGATGCGTCCGCATCTGCGATGAGGTGCAGGGACAATTCGTCTGGCACGCCGTGGGGCGTGGCGCGGATACGAGGGTCGTGCCCGGCGACGCGGCGAACCTCGCCGAAAGCGACTGCGTGAGCTGCGGCGCTTGCGTCGACACCTGCCCCACCGGCGCGCTGACCGACGTCGCTCAAGCGCCTCTTGGCGGCGACGAGCGCCGGACGAAGAGCACCTGCGTCTATTGCGGTGTCGGCTGCGAGCTCGAGATCGTCGCGCGCGACGGGCGCATCGCGGAAATTCATCCGGCCCGGGACGCTCCGGTCAACAAGGGCCATCTCTGCGTAAAGGGCCGCTACGCCTTCGCCTTCAATGAAGCGCCGGACCGCGTCACCGCCCCGCTGAAGCGCAACGGCAGCGGGTGGACACCTATGTCGTTGGAACAGGCGCTGGACGAAAGCGCCTCAACGCTCCGCCGCATCCTCGACGAGCACGGACCGGACTCGATCGGCGTGATCGGCTCGGCCCGTGCAACCAACGAAGAGAACTATCTGCTTCAGAAATTCGCCCGCGTAGTGCTCGGCACCAACAATATCGATTGCTGCGCCCGCGTCTGCCACACGCCCACAGCCGCCGCCATGAAGGCAATGCTTGGGACCGGCGCCTCCACCAATTCCTTCGATGACATCGAACGCTCGAACCTCTTCCTGATCGCCGGTGCAAATCCGACGGAAAACCATCCGGTTGTCGGCGCGCGCATAAAGCAGCGCGTCTTGCGTGGCGGCGCCAAGCTCATCGTGATCGATCCGCGCCGCACCGAACTCGCGGCGATGGCGACGATACATCTCGCTCTCCGCCCCGGCACGAACCTGCCGCTCCTCAATGCCCTCGCGCATGTGATCGTCACGGAGGACCTGACCGATCGCAAATTCGTGGCGGATCGCGTCGCCGAATGGGATCAGTTCCGGCACTTCATTGCCGACTGGACGCCGGAACGCGCCGCCGAAATCTGCGGCCTCGCAGCGGATGATATCCGCGCCGCCGCCCGCCTCTACGCGTCCACCAGCCCCGCCATGTGCTTCCACGGGCTCGGTGTCACGGAGCACACGCAAGGAACGGAAGGCGTGATGGCGCTGGTCAACCTTGCCCTTCTGACCGGCAACATCGGCAAACCCGGATCGGGCATCAATCCGCTGCGCGGCCAGAACAACGTGCAGGGCGCGGCGCATATGGGCTGCGATCCGGCGATCCTCACCGGCTCCGTCGCCATCGACGAGCGCCGTGCCCTCTTCGAGAGCGTCTGGAACGCGACGATCCCGCGCCAGCGCGGCCTTGATCTCATGGGCATGATCGACGCGGCGGCGGCAGGCCGCATCAAGGCGCTCTGGGTTGTCGGTTACGACATCTGGCCGACGCTCGCCAACAACGCGGAAACACGCCGCGCGCTGGAAAGGCTCGAGTTCATCCTCGTCGAGGACCTCTTCATCACGGAAACGGCGCGCGAATTTGGACACATGATCCTGCCTGCGGCCTCGGTCTTCGAAAAGGACGGGACCTTCATGAATGCGGAACGCCGCATTCAGCGCGTCAGGAAGGCGGTGAACGCCCCCGGCGAGGCCTGGTCCGACTGGCGCATCGTCAGCGCGCTCGCGGAGCGCATGGGCCGCGGAGAGGCCTTCGCATTCGACAGTGCGGAGGCAATCTGGAACGAGATCCGCGCGGTCTGGCCGGAGGCTGGCGGCATCACCTACCCGCGCCTCGAAAATGGAGGCCTTCAATGGCCCTGCCGCGATGAGAACTCTCCCGGTACGGAGATTCTCCACGTCTCGGATTTCGCGCGCTCGCACACCGCGCCCCTGACGCGCATCGACTATACGCCGACGCCGGAGCGCGTCAGCGCGGAGTTTCCCTTCCTGCTATCGACTGGCCGCACGCTTTATCAGTTCAACGCCGGGACGATGACCATGCGGACGCCCAATGTGAAGCTTCGCCCCACCGACACGCTCGACATCTCGCCAACGGACGCGGAGATATTGGGCCTGGTTTCCGGGGATCGCGTCCGCATGCGCAGCCGTCATGGCGAAGTGGAAATCTCCGTGCGCCTGACCGACGGCGTGAAGCAGGGCGAGCTCTTCGCCACCTTTCACGATCCTCGCGTCGCGCTGAACAGGCTGACCAGCCCCGAACGGGACAGGATCGTCCACGCGCCAGAATACAAGGTCACTGCCGTGCGGATCGAACGCCTCGCCTGAGAAAGCGCCGGCGGTTTGCGATCAGCACTGGTCGGGGAAATAGGACCGCCGCTCGACCTTGCCGTCGCTGAACCAGAGATAGACGGTCTTCTCGGCGTTGCAGTCGCCGCAGCCTTCATCGGGGCTCACGCTATAGCGCACCGGCACCCGCCAGCCGAAATGCTTGCCGAGCACGCCGATGTTGCACTCGGCGACGGTTGACGAAGCCGGAAGCACGGTCAGCGTCCTGTTGGGATCGTTCAGCGAGGCGCGCACCCAGTCCGCCGAAACCTTCTCATAATCCGCCGGCAGGGAGCCTACGGTATCGGGCGTGTTGAAGCCCGCCGACGGCCCGAGCTGGGACGTGCATCCCGCAAGCGCCAGCGTTGCAACTGCAAGCGCCAGCCTGCCCCTCGTCAATCCCAGCATATGAATCGTTCCTCCGGCTCGGTGTGCGCGAGTTTATCCGCATCGGAGGCGGCCACGCAAATGGCGGAACCGGGTCGAAATGGGGGAAATCCGCCAGCTTTCCGCCCTTTGCCGCATCCGGTCCAACTTCTCGCCGCATTTCCCGGCTATCAGAGCCTCCCCCGCGGCGGCATAATCCGCCCCCGCCATGCCGCACTGCCAAGGACCACCTATGCGACGTCTCTTGACCCTGCCCATGATTGCGATTGCCAGTGCGGCGCTCACCGCCTGCGCGTCGTCGCCCGTTCGGGAAATCGCGACGCCCGCGGAGCCCCTGACCTATACCCCCCGCGCGCATTCCGCCCCCTATCCCACCTACGCGCCGCCGCTTGTCGAAGTCCCCGATCTCCCCTTCAGGGAGCCGCTGCAATTGACGCCGAAGGACCGCGCCTGCCTTGTCGCGGTGATGTACTACGAGGCGCATGGCGAAGGCGAAAAGGGGATGGAGGCTGTCGGCCATGTCGTGCTCAACCGGCTGCACGAAAGGCCGGAAGGAACCACGGTCTGCGATGTGGTCTACGAGAAGAAGCAGTTCGGCTGGACCCGGCGCATCTCGCGCAAGAAGGTCGCCATCGGCAAGACGCCCGCATGGAAGTCGGCCGCCCAACTCGCCGACCGCCTCATCGCGGGCTATAGCGAGGACAAGACGCGGGGCGCCACCGCCTTCTATTCGGTCTTCGAATTCAGGGACGGTCCACCCGAATGGGTCGAGAACGACGAAAAGGCCGTACAGATCGGCAACCACGTGTTCGTCGCGCCCTGAACGGTACGCCCCCAGCTTCCGGTCGATGACGGATCTGAAGCATCGCTATTGGCGAGATGAATCTCCTGCGTGGTGAACCGGCCGTTCAACCCGAAGCTTCAGAAAGCCGGGAGGTCACTCGCCCTTGAACACCGGCGCCCGTTTTTCCCGGAAGGCGGCAACGCCCTCGCGATAGTCGGCGCTGTCATAGACCTTTCGGCGCATATCCTGAATGCGCTCGAATGTCTGCGCAGGAATGGGCACATAGTCGCTCATTACACGGATCTGTTCCTTGATGACAGCCATGGCCAATGGAGCCTTGCTCTCCATGCGGCGCGCCAGCTCCATCGTATAGGCTTCGAGGTCCGCCTCCGGCAGCAGATGATTGACAATGCCCCACTCAAGCGCCGTCTCGGCATCGACAGGCGCTGCGGTGAAGAAGAGCTCCTTGACGACGTTGAGGCGCAACCGTCCGATGAAATGCAGCAGGCCCGTCGTGTTGTAAGGCAGCCCCAGGTTGACCGGCGTGATGGCAAAGGTCGCGGTGCCATCGGCGATCACCATGTCGCAACTCAGTATGAGATCCAGCGCCCCACCCCAGACCGATCCATGCACCATGGCAAGGACAGGCCCCGGAAACAGGCGCACTGCGCGCAGCGTCTCCTCCATCGGATCGGCATAGTTCAGCGGATCGAGCCCGCCGATCGGCAGTTCGCCGATGTCGTGCCCCGCGGACCACACCTTCTGGCCCGGCTCCGCGCGGATGACGATCACGCGCGCCTTGGCATCGCCCAAGGCCTCGATCGCCTCGGTCAGGCCATTCATCATCTCATGTGTCAGCGCATTGCGCTTTGCCTGATTGGCGAGCGTGACGATGCCGACATCGCCCACCCGTTCGGTCCGCACCAGCGGCGTTTCAGCATAGCGCTTGGCGCGAATATTGTTTTCAGCCATGGAGGTCGACACCGTTCCGAATTGCACCGTCTCGACGGCGGCAATCGCCGCCTCATCGGAATGATCGTCCATTGGCCTCTCCCTTGACCATTAAGGGAGACTACTTAAACGCCGCCAGTTCCTCCGGCGTCACTCGATCTCGCAGATCCTGTTCCGGCCGTGCCTCTTGGCCTGATACATCGCGTCATCCACCCGCTTCAGACCATCCTCCAGCTGCTCGTCAGGGCGAAGCGCGGTAACCCCCATGCTCACCGTGATATGGCCCACAACGGGAAACTTGTAATCGGCGATCATGCTGCGCAGCCTATCGGCCAGCTTCATTGCATCAACGGTCCGGCAATGCGGCATCATCACCACGAACTCCTCGCCTCCCCAACGTGCCAGCAGATCGAGTGCTCGCAAACGCAGGCTCACAAGGTGGGTCAACTCGACCAGCGTGATATCGCCCGCCTGGTGCCCGAAGCGATCGTTCACCCGCTTGAAGTGATCGATGTCGAACAAGATCAGTGACACGGGCTCACCATAGCGCCGGGCTCTCTCCCGCTCCATGTCCAGAGCCTCTTCGAAGTGCCGGCGATTGGCCGCGCCAGTGAGATCGTCCGTTGTGGCCAGCCTCTGCAATTTCGCATTCGCCAGCGCCAGCGCCTGATTGGCCGCTTCCGCCTCTTCCCTGGCTCGCTCCAGTTCCTGCTCGTAGTGCTTCCGCGCGTCAATATCCCGCGTCACGCCAACGATTTCGACGAGAGAACCGTCCCCGCCAATCAATGGATAGGCCAACACCTCTGTCCAGTAGGTCGAACCGTCCTTCTTGTAATATTCGAGATCGCCCCGGAAATTTTGTGGGCCGCGTCCCGTCTTCACGCCCGCATTCACTTCCGCCAGATACTCCGCCACCGTCGCTTGCGAGTCCGGTGTAAGTATCTGATCCAGAGATTGCTGCATCGCCTCATCGGGCGTCAGGCCGCGCGCTCTCTCGATGGCCGGGCTGATGTAGGTGATGCGGCCGTCGGGCGTCATTGTCCAGATGACGTCGCTTGCGCTATCGGCAAGAAAGCGATGACGAAGCTCGATCTGCCTCAGCCTTTCGTCCATCGCCTGGCGGCTCGCCCTCCGCTCTCTGTAACCGCCTCTCGTTTCCACTTTCATCACGACAAACGCACCTTATTCTCTATACGGACTATCGTGCGACAATTTCCAAGACCGGCATCTTCGGATTTTCAGAAAGATGCCGATCCGTTTTTGTCACGCGTGAGTTTTCTTCTTCTGCCCCGCGCATCAAACTGCTTATACAAATAAGTTATTCATCCACGCACTTCCAGTGCATCGAACACTTCGCGACAAAAAGGCCGCGCACAAAAATTGAACGCTTCATTTTCTTGATCTTCGGAATCTTGTCGTCAACGACGCGGCTCGGTGCACCGCGCCGTTATCGGTCGCGCGAACAAGCCGGTCGATTTGCCCCGCACCGCCATGATGCAAGCTCGGGTTCACTCATCGATCCGTTCAAGGAGCGTCAACTGCCGATCAGGGGAAATGGTCCGTTCAGATGGTGCGGCGTCATCAAGCGCATATGGAACAGACGCGACGCAGCTATGAACGCTTCGTTTTACACCCGGCACACAGGCGCCCGTGAAAACCACGCTCGACATGCCGCCTGGAAAAGTCTGATTTCTCCGCGAGCCCCGGCAAGGCAAGCGCCTTCCACCAATATTGCCCCGTGAGACAATCGAGCCAGCTCGTCGGCCTCCCGGCCGGCAAGGATGACGATGATGGAGGCGGCGTCGCAGCTGCGGCGGGAAGTCGTTCGAGGGTCGCGCGGGCGACCGACTGCACCCGCCCGGAATCCGCCCTGGCGCGTCGGGTCGGCGCGCAAGAGCGCGGCACGCCGCTTCGGCGGCTCAAAATCTATTGCAGATCAATGGCTTATAGAAAGGGAATGGCGGATCGGAGGGGTCTGAAAGACAACCCTCTCCACGCTAACATGTTGAAATATATAGGTCCGCACCTCGTCTTCTGGACGAAGCCCCCTCAACGGTCGACCACGACGGCCAACGCGGAGCAGGCGTCAGGTGACGGTGAACTGGCCCATCATACCGGCATCCTCATGTTCGAGGATATGGCAGTGAAACATGAACGGTGTCTCGCGGCTGGCGGGCTGGTCGAACCGGGCGAGGATCTCGGCCTCTCCGGGCACCAGCACGGTGTCTTTCCAGCCGGTGTTCTCAGGCCGCGGGGGGGCGCCGTTCTCGGTGACCACCCGGAAGCGTACGCCGTGGACATGGAACGGATGCGCGACCATGGTGCTGCGGATCTGCCAGCGTTCAACTGATCCGAGGGCGACCTGAAAATCGATCCGACGCATGTCGTAGGGGCGCCCGTTGATGGCAAAGCTACCGCCGCCCATCATCATGCCGCCCATGCCCATGTCGAGCGAGACCTGCCGCGTCGCGATCTCGGCCCCCGACAGATCTTCAAGCGCGCCGTCCAGTTGCTCCGGCAGGCGGGTGATACGTGCTGGCAGCATGGAGTCGGTCGCGAACTGGAGGATACTATAGGCTTGGCCCGGATCGCTCATAAGCACCGGCGCGCCGCCTGACGAGAAATCGACAAGTACCTCGGCCCGTTCGCCGGGTGCCAGGCGCAGCACATCCAGTGCGACGGGTGCAGGCAGGAAGCCGCCATCCGTCGCCACCAGGTGCATGGGCCGCGCGTCGTTCAGGAACAGCGTGTAGATGCGCGCATTCGAGCCGTTGAGCAGGCGCAGGCGGACGATCCCCTGCGGCACGACCGCCGTCGCGCCCGCCTGACCATTGACGAGCATCCGGTTCCCGGCAAACCCGCGCATGATGTCCATCATGGACGGGTCATAGACCATACGTCCGGAGGCATCGAACCGACGATCCTGCAAAACGAGCGTCAGATCGTCGATCCCGTATGTGGACGGCAGACCGCGCGCGTCATCCTGCCCGTCCGTCACGTGGATGACCCCGGCCAGTCCGAAATAGACCTGTTCCGCAGTTCGTTCGTGGATATGTGAGTGATACCAGATGGTTGCAGGGTCCTGCGCAATGGACATCTCCGGTTGCCATGTCGCACTGGGCGCGATCGGAAGGTGCGGGCCGCCATCATGCTCTCCGGGCACCAGAAGGCCGTGCCAGTGCACACTGATGGGTTCATCAAGAGTATTTTGCACTTCGGCGGCCAGTTCGCCGTTCTGCACCAGGATGGTCGGACCCAGATACGCCTGATTGAACCCGGCGGTCGGTACGCCGGGACCACCGGCAAAGGCGCTGCTCCTCGAAGTTGCCGTCAGCACCAACCGCCTCGTTGCCCGGGTATCGAGAAGCGTTGGCATGGCGAGGCGCGTTTGCGGCGCTTGTCCCTGCGCAAAGGCACGTCCGACTAGTGCTTGGGAAAGAACGCCAGCGGTCAGGATCGCTGCGGACGTCGAAGTCAGGAACTGGCGTCTTTTCATGCCGATCTTTCAATGCCTGGTTGGAAGCGTCGCCATGGCAAACCCTTCTATGGCAGTGGACTTTGACGCTGCGTCGTGACGGAACACGAGACTGAAACTCGAACGGGCAACTGCACGCGCGGCCTAAGTCTCGCGTATTCTGAAAGGATACGACGCGTCGCGGGTCAGTCAGCCAGCAGCTTCTTGCGTTCGGTGAACTCGGTCGAGTCGATCTCACCCTTGGCATAGCGTTCCTTCAGAAGCGCCAGGGCACGGTCGTGACCGGCATGGTTGCCGACGGTGGGTCCGGCCGCGCCGAACAGGCGCAGGAGATAGATGATCCCGGCAACGATCCCGACCACGATCAGGATCATGAAGATCGGCCCAATGACCATTCCGAAGCCTCCCCACTGACTGCTGCCCCACATCATGTCATGTCCATAATAGTACGGGCCGTTTCGATCCGGGATTTCGCCGACCTGTGCCATCGCCGACGTCGCGGCGACGCAGAGTGCGCCCACCACGCTCGGGACAGTCGCCCAATTCCTGAATTCCATCCTATGACTCCCTTTTGCGTGGCATCGACTGCGACCGCCCATCAGATATGCATCATTATGCATCATAAGGGAATAACGGTGCGCTGGCCGTGATCTGTATCAATACAGCAGTGCCAAAGTACTATAGCATGACGCAGAGATGCGCAGGCGTGGTGGAACTGAATTGGCCGCGCAAGGCCGATCCAGTTCCACCACGCCAAGTCAGCGTCTCCCAAGCCCAAGAATAAGGATTTCGTTTCAGTGAGCTACACGATCAACCGTATGTTCAACGACGCCACGTTCGACGACATCGATGCCCGCACTCGCAGAGCCCTTGCGGATCATGGTTTCGGCGTCCTGACCGAGATCGACGTCAAGGCGACGATGAAAAAGAAGCTCGATATCGAGATGCCGGCTTATCGCATCCTTGGCGCCTGCAATCCGAAGATGGCGCATCAGGCCATCGGGATCGAGCCTCGGGTGGGCGCGATGCTGCCCTGCAACGTCATCCTGCGCGAGGTAGAGGGCGGCGTGGAGGTCAGCGCGATCGACCCGGTGGCGTCGATGCAGGCGATCGAGAACGCCGAACTGACAGCCGTCGCGGGCCATGTGCGTGACCTTCTCGCGAAAACCGTCGAGGCGATCTGAGATGAGCCTGCGCGCCGGCATTCTCGCAGGTCTGGCGATCCTCGGGATCGGCCTGCTCGGTGTCTGGCAGTTCGCGCCTTCGGTGTTCACCGAGGCACGCGGACTGCTGGACGGCGAGCGTCTGGAGATGCTGGTCGCGCGCGCCGGGCTCTGGGGGCCGGTCCTGATTGTCGCGCTCATGACCGTCGCCGTCGTGGCCAGCCCCATTCCAAGTGCACCAATTGCACTGGCCGCCGGTGCGGCCTACGGGCATCTTTGGGGGACCGTGCAGGTCGTTATCGGCGCAGAACTCGGGGCGCTGATCGCCTTTGGCCTGGCACGGGTTCTGGGACATGATGTCCTGCGGCGGGTGTTCGGCACCTCGGTGGATACCGGGCTGCTCGGGTCGCAGACCGCATTGACGGCGACGGTCTTTGCCAGTCGCCTGATGCCCTTCGTGTCCTTCGACATGATCAGCTATGCGGCCGGGCTCAGCCGTCTGCATGCCTGGCGGTTCGCCCTCGCGACACTGGCGGGCATCATCCCGGCAAGCTTCCTTCTGGCCCATTTCGGTGGCGAGGCGGTCAGCGGAGACCTGGGCCGGGCGACATGGGCGGTGCTCAGCCTCGGGCTTGTGACGGGGTTGCCGCTGCTCTGGGTCGCCATGCGGAGAAGGCCTGGAGAAGGCGCTCCCGACCACCATTGAAAAGGGCTTGAGCTTCCAATGGCTGGAGGCCGCAAGCTGGAACGAGATATCGAAAGGCTGGCAGAACATGGAGCACGATCATCAACACGCGGCGCCGGACATCCCGGCGGGGGCGAATATCGCCAAGGACCCGGTCTGCGGGATAACGGTCGCAATCAAGGCGGACGGACGTCACGCCGAGTTCAAGGGCGAGACCTTCCATTTCTGCTCGGAGAAGTGCCAGGCGAAGTTCAAGGCGGATCCATGGTTCTACGCCTCGGGACGGGCCGCCGGACAGAAGAAGACAGCTCCGACGAACGTCCAGTACACCTGTCCGATGCATCCCGAGATCGTCCGCGATGCGCCGGGAAACTGCCCGATCTGCGGCATGGCACTGGAGCCGATGGTCCCTTCGGATGAGCCCAGCGAGGAACTGACCGACTTCACGCGCCGGATGTGGATCTCGGCTGCCGCAGCGGTGCCGCTCGTCATTCTCACGATGGGCGAGCTGGTCGCCCTGCCGGTGCGCGACTGGGTCGGGCACCAGACCGCCAGCTACCTCGAGTTCGTGCTGGCCACGCCGATCATCCTCTGGGCCGCCTTGCCATTCTTCCGCCGCGGCTGGGATTCTGTGGTAAACCGCAGCCCCAACATGTGGACGCTGATCAGCCTCGGCGTGGCGGCGGCCTACCTTTACTCGATTGTCGCGACTTTCCTGCCTGGCGTCTTTCCTGAGCAATACCGAATGGGCCATGGCGTCGGCACCTATTTCGAGGCGGCGGTGGTGATCGTGGCGCTGGTCTTTGTGGGCCAGGTTCTCGAACTGCGCGCGCGCGAACGCACCGGTGACGCAATCCGCGCACTTCTGGATCTCGCACCCAAGACCGCACGGCGCATCCTGCCGGACGGCACCGAATACGACGCGCCGCTGGAGAACATCATCGAGGGCGACCGGCTGCGCGTGCGTCCCGGCGATGCCGTGCCGGTCGACGGCACGGTGATCGAGGGCCGGTCGTCACTAGACGAAAGCATGCTGACCGGCGAGTCGATGCCGGTCGAGAAAGGTCCGGGCGATGCGGTGACCGGGGCCACGATCAACAAGAACGGCTCCCTCGTAATCGAGGCCGGAAAGGTCGGGTCCGATACCGTGCTGGCGCAGATCGTCGCGATGGTATCGAACGCGCGGCGATCCCGTGCGCCGATCCAGGGAATGGCCGACCGGGTGTCGGCGGTGTTCGTGCCGACGGTCGTGGCCATCGCCATCGTCGCCTTCGTCGTCTGGCTGATCTTCGGCCCCGAGCCTGCGCTGGTCTTCGCCATCGCCTCGGCGGTGTCGGTCCTCATCATCGCCTGTCCCTGCGCGCTTGGGCTGGCGACGCCAATTTCCATCACCACGGCGGCGGGGCGCGGCGCGCAGGCGGGCGTGCTGATCAAGGACGCCGAGGCGCTTGAGCGGATGGCGGGTGTCGATACGCTGATCGTGGACAAGACCGGCACGCTGACCATGGGCAAGCCGAAGCTGACGGACACCGTGGCGCTTGGGAACGTCACCGAGACCGACCTGCTGTCGCTGGCTGCGGCCCTTGAGCGCGGCTCAGAACACCCGCTGGCCGAGGCGATTGTCGAGGGTGCCGAGGCGCAGGGCGCCGCGCGTCAGGAGGCCACGGATTTCGAAGCCGTCACCGGCATGGGCGTGCGCGGCACGGTCGGCGGACGGGCTGTGGCACTGGGCAATGCCGCGATGATGCGGGAGATGCGGCTGGAGACGGGCGCGGCCGAGGCAAAGGCGGACACTCTGCGCGCGATGGGCAAGACGGCCATGTTCATTGCCGTCGATGACGCTCTCGTCGGCATCGTGGCGGTGGCCGACCCGATCAAGGACAGCACCGCGCAGGCGATCCGGGAACTGCACGCGCAGGGTCTGCGCGTCATCATGGCGACGGGCGACAACGAACGCACCGCGCAGGCGGTGGCGAGCAAACTCGGGATCGACGAGGTGCGGGCCGGCGTCCTGCCCGAGGCCAAGAAGGATCTGATCGACCAGTTGCGAAGCAAAGGCCACAAGATTGCCATGGCCGGCGACGGGGTGAACGACGCCCCCGCGCTAGCCGCCGCCGATGTCGGGATCGCCATGGGCACTGGAGCCGATGTGGCGATGGAAAGTGCGGGCATCACACTGCTGGGCGGCGACCTGATGGGCATCGTGCGGGCGCGCAAGCTCGCCCGTGCCACCTTGCGCAACATCAAGCAGAACCTGTTCTTCGCCTTCGCCTACAACGCGCTTGGCGTCCCCATCGCAGCAGGGCTGCTCTACCCCGTCACTGGCCTTCTGCTCTCGCCGATGATCGCGGCGGCGGCGATGAGCCTGTCCTCCGTCTCGGTGATCACGAACGCCTTGCGGCTGAGGCGGGTCGACCTCTGACCGACAACGCAACGTTCAACTTGGAAAGGAGAACCAGATGACCCAAGAAACTCTTTCGCGCCGCGCGATCCTGATCGCGGGGTAGCACTGTTCGCAGCTTCGCCATTGCAGGCTCTGGCACAAGGCACCGGACCGGCGATACACGTGATGAAGGATCCGAACTGCGGCTGCTGTTCGGCATGGATCAAAATCCTCGAGAACGACGGCTTCATCGTCACGACAGAGCCGAGCGCCGGGACACTTCTCATGCGCTACAAATCCGACAACGCCATCCCGCAGGAGATGATCTCCTGCCATACGGGCTACGTCGATGGCTACATGATCGAGGGCCACGTCCCGGTTGCCGCCATTCGCCGTCTGCTGGATGAACGCCCTGACGCGGTGGGCCTCGCAGTGCCCGGCATGCCCTACGGATCGCCCGGCATGGGGCCGGAATCGCAGCGAGAGGCTTATGTCGTCCACCTGATCCGTCGTGACGGGACGACAGAGCCGTTCTTGAGCTACCAGGCGGCCTGAGCTCCGGATGACATTCAGGGGCGCACCTTGACGGTCGCTCAGTAGATGACTCCAGTGGCTGACAACGGGGAGGTCGCTCAGATCTGGGATGACCAGCGGGGATGTTCGTCATCCACAACAAAGGGGTGCGCGTGCCGCCGTTCGCCTTGAAGATGCGGATGATCAAGCCGGAGGTTTTCGTGGGTGTGCTCGACCGTCGTGGGATCGCCTGAAGGCCAGAGCCGCAGGGCGGTCAGCACGGCCGCACCCGCAAGTGCCGCCAGGACGCCAAGCGCCACGACGGGACCGAACCGTGTCATCAGCCATCCCGACAGCGGATAGGTGACGAGCCAGCAGGCGTGGCTGAGCGCGAACTGCGCCGCGAAGAGCGCGGGGCGATCCTCGGCATGGGCAGAGCGGCGCAACAGCCGCCCCGAAGGCGTCAGCACCGTGGAATACCCCAGCCCCACGACCAGCCACGCGCCAAGAAGGACCGGCCAGACAAGACCAAGGATGGCGACCTCGCCCGCCAGCCCCACAAGTGTCAGCACCATCAGCACGGCACCACCCACCATCACAGGACGGTCTGGCACCCTGTCCAGCACCTGTGGCAGCACGAGCGCGGCGATCATCGACCCTGCGCCAAAGGCGAACAACGTCCAGGCCAGCGCGGCCGCGTCCAGGCCCAGCGTGCTGCGCACCAGCACGACGGAGTTGACCAGCACCATTGCCCCCGCCGCGGCGGCGGCCGTGTTCAGCGCCAGCAACCCGCGCAGCCGCGGTGTGGCCAGGTAGATGCGGATGCCGCGGGTCGTGCGGTCGTAGATGCCGCGCGGCTCCGAGGATTTCGGGCTGGGCAACAGGACCGAGACCACGAGGGCAGCCGAGGCCGCAAACCCGACCGCTGTACCAAGGAAAAGCGAATTGTAGCTCACCACCGCCAGCAGCAGCCCGGCCAGCATCGGGCTGACGATATTCTCCAGATCATAGGCCAGCCGCGACAGCGACAGGGCGCGAGTGTAGCGCGCCTCTTCCGGCAGGACGTCGGGGATCGTCGCCTGAAAGGTCGGCGTGAATGCCGCCGAGGCCGATTGCAGCAGGAAGATCAGGATATAGACTTGCCACACCTCGGTGACGAAGGGCAGGCACAGCGCGACACCCGCCCGCACGAGATCCAGCGCCACCAGAAGCGCCCGCCGGTTCACCCGATCCGCGAAGGCGCCCGCGACAGGGGCGATGCCGACATAGGCCACCATCTTGATGGTGAAGACCGCGCCCAGCACCATCGCCGCATTGTCGCCCGCCAGATCGTAGGCCAACAGTCCGAGCGCGACCGTGGCAAGCCCTGTGCCCAATAGCGCCACGACCTGCGCGGCGAAGAGGTGGCGATAGGTTCGGTCGGCAAGAATTTCCAGCATGGGTGCCTCAGAGGTAGCGGGAGATCGCCTTCAGTTCGTCGCGATCTGCGGTTGAGTGTTCGGCATCGAGGCAGTGATCCATGTGATCGTGGATCAGGGCTCGCTTGGCGTTCGCGACGGCCTTCTCGACCGCCTGCATCTGTTGCGCGATCTCGAGGCAGGGCCTTCCCGCCTCGATCATGTCGATCACCGCCCGCAAGTGGCCGTCGGCGCGTTTCAGCCGGGCGATCAGGGCGGGATGGCTTGCGTGCACATGGGGCTTTGTCATGGAAGGATTCTATCCCCCCCAGGAGGATACAACAAGATGGCTCGGTGAATGGGCTGCGACGACGATCCAGATTGGCGCCGCCTCGTGAAGGCCCGAGGCGGGTCGCAGACCCGGTTGGCGCCCGAGCCAGGCCGGGTTCAGCGCCAGCCACCGTGCCACGGCATCCACCAGCGTCATCTGGAAATTGAAGGCGGGCTTGTAGCCGGGGATCCAGTCCTCGCCGAGCCCCTTCAGAACCGCGCTGATGTTCTGGTGCTTGAACTCGACGGCTCCCTCGGACCGGTCATTCAGCAGCGGCAGAAGCGCGCAGGCACCGCTCGGCTTTTCCAACGTCAAATCATGTGGTTAGCTGGAGTGGTCATCCTTGAACCGATCAATCTGATGCATGCGCTCGTGCAGGATGGTGACGATCCCGATGTCGCCGTTCGAAAGCCGTCTCCAGTACACGAAATGGCGCTCGTAGCGGAAGAAATACCCTTCCACCCCGAACTCTGCCGGCACGGGCCTCGACATCACACCGCGTGCTTCGATCTGCTCGAACGCGGCGAAGAGGCCGGTGACGTAGGTTTCGGCCTGCGCTTCGCCCCAGCGGTCGCGGGTGTATCGGTAGATCTCGTCGAGGCGCACCGAGGCCGCCTCCTGGACCCGGATCGCCATGCGCTCAGGCCCGCCGGTTCCGGGCGATGACCTCGGCGGCGGTCAGGGGCCTGTAGCTTTCCTCGGGTGCTGCGAAGGCGCGGTTCAGCTCCGCCTTCAGGCGATCAAATGCCTCGCGCTCCGCGCGTTCCTTGTCGCGGCGGATGAGATCGCGGATGTACTCGCTGACGTTCTCATACGCGCCGCCCTCGCCAACATTCGCGGCGACGAACTCGCTGAGGGCGCCGCTGACGCGGACGGTCATGGTGGTTGTGCGGGACATGCGGCACATCTTCCCTGTTCCAGTGTCTTCAAGATAACCAAAAAGGAAGACAGGTCAAGACGTGCACTGTCCGTTCCCCGCGCCCCGCTACGCGACTCCCAGCAGGGTACGGCCTTCAATCGTGTTCGCCTTCCACCACATGGCGTCCCGCAAGCGCGAGAAGCACGAACAGCACGGCATCGGAGTGCCGCGCCAGCGCGATGAGATGATCGCCACTGGGTCTGGGTCAGAAGTTTGTCAACATGACCTAGGTTTCATAGCAAAGACCAGGCAGCGCGTGACGGATATTGTGAACAGGTAGACCCGATCCCGGATGATGGCAGGGATTAAGGGGCGAGACACGAAGCCCGAACTGGCGCTTCGGCGGGCGTTGCATGGAGCTGGCGGCGGAAGCTGGAGAGCGGGGAAGCGGCGACGATCCAAGACATTGCCGAGGCCGAGGGCATCTCGGACCGATATGTTGGGCGCATGCTACGGTTGGTATATCTGGCACCCGCCGTGCTGGATAGACTGCTGATCAGTCGGGTGCCGTCGGCCGTATCGATCAAGGATCTGTCCATGGCGGCGGAGCTGCCCTGGGCGGCACAGGAGGCGGTCGCATTCGGAACTTAATGATTTCAGAGGATGGAATCTGGCAATAGGATGGGGAACAAACCTTTGGGAGATTCCATTTGTCCGACCCACAGAAGACAGAGATTGTGAAGGGTCATTGCCCAGACTGCGGCCCTGACCGTTTTGCCGATGTGGTGGGGCATCACGTTAGTAGATTCGATGACGACGAGGCCGGCATCTGGGGCCAGACAGATTATCGCATTTTACAGTGCCGAGGGTGCGGCAGAGCTTATTTTCAGATCGACGAAGTTTTTTCTGAAGATGTAGATCACGTCCAAGATCCACATACTGGTGAATGGGAGCAATACCTCCCCCATAAATTGTCGTACTGGCCATCGCCCTCAAAGAGGGAGAGACCTGATTGGGCCTTTGAGCTAGATGTAACAGACAGCGAATTGGGCACATTGTTCGGTGACATTTATGGCGCATTAAATGCTGACCTGCGTGTCCCTGCGGCGATCGCTGCGAGAACAGTTTTTGATCGCGCATCTGAACTGCTTGGAATTGATCCAGCGATTACATTTGCGGAGAAACTCGACGAACTCGCCGACGCTGGAAAAATCAGCACCGACGAAAAGGGCACACTAGAAGTTTTGACCGACGCCGGCAGCGCAGCCGCTCATCGAGGTTGGCGGCCCAAACCTCGCGAACTGGAAACGATGATCTCGATTATCGAAGCATTCCTACACCGCACCTTCGTGCTCGGTGAAGCTGCGCGAGAACTGCGAGCTAAAATACCGCCGAAGGCCAAGCGCAAAACCAAGAAAGCAAAAGCGAAAAGCACCACCTAACGTTGCGCGTCTTTTCGCTGAACTACGCCTACCTCAGTCTCTTAAAAGGAGCTTGCCCACCAAGAAACGGAGGTGAAATACAAAGGAGGCCATTTCATCAAATCCATGAAATAGCAAAATAAAATCTATCCGAACCTTCTCAGACGAGGTTCGGGTAAAAAGAGACAAAAGCCGATCAGAGACCAATTTCGGCGTTCTCGGCAGTCTCTAAGGTTCGGTCGCTATCAGCAAAACCGGGCGGAAGTTGGGGATTTTCTGGCCTCGTGAGGCCCATCTCATTGATTCGCGATGAGATGTTGGCGGGCCGCGACCGACGATGATGAGCATTATGTCTACGCTATAGCCCTATGAACGGCAGATCGTTGGAAGCCGGAACGGCCTCGTTCACCGGGCCGATTTTGCGCCGGGGACGATGCGTATCATTCCAGGGTATACCCAAGGGCTCGATATCCCGTTCGTCGCTTTGCCGCCATTCGCGCCAACAAGGGCACCGCTTCATCGACGTAATCGACGACAACAACGTAAGCGATGTTTCGCTCACACCTTGACTGGATAATTCCAAGGGAGCAGATCGTTGATCTGGCTTTGCTTGTGGCCGTTGACGATCCTGGTAAGGACATTAGTGAGCCAGTGACCTGCCCCTGCGATTTTCCTCCAGCTAGATTTAGAGTCCGGCCTTATGGAAGGGAGACGGACGATGAAGAGGAATCGATTTACGCAAGAGCAGATCATTGGTGTTCTGCGGGAACATGAGGCCGGGGCGAAGGCCGGTGATCTGGCTCGCAAGCACGGCATCTCGGAAGCGACGCTATACAACTGGAAGGCCAAGTATGGTGGCCTTGACGTGTCGGAGGCTCGCCGGTTGAAGGCGCTGGAAGACGAGAACGGCAAGCTGAAGCGGCTTTTGGCTGATGCGATTCTGGATGCTTCTGCGTTGCGGGAACTTCTGGCAAAAAAATGGTAGGGCCCGCCGCCAAGCGGGAAGCTGTCGCTCTTCTGCGAGAGATGTTCCAGATGAGTGAGCGCCGGGCCTGCTCCGTGATCGCGGCGGATCGCAAGATGATCCGCTATCGCTCGTGTCGGCCAGCAGAGACGGAACTGCGGGCAAGGCTACGTGAGCTGGCCAATGAGCGTCGGCGCTTCGGCTACCGGCGCTTGTTTATCTTGCTGCGCCGGGAAGGTGAAGCATCAGGGATCAACCGCATCTACCGGCTCTATCGGGAAGAGGGGCTGACGGTCCGCAAGCGCCGTTCCAGACGAAGAGCTATTGGCGTGCGTGCGCCGATCCTCGTTGAGGCAAAAGCCAACGCCCGCTGGTCGCTCGACTTCGTGCACGATCAGATGGCGAATGGCCGCCACTTCCGGGTTCTCAACATTGTCGATGACGTGACGCGCGAATGTCTGGCCGCGATCCCCGACACCTCGATCCCGGGTGTGCGCGTGGCCCGGGAGCTGACTACCCTGATCGAACAACGCGGCAAGCCCGGGATGATTGTCTCTGACAACGGCACGGAGTTCACCTCGCATGCGATCTTTGCCTGGTCAAAGGACCATGTTGTCGACTGGCACTACATCGCGCCCGGCAAGCCTATGCAAAATGGCTTCGTGGAGAGCTTCAACGGGCGGATGCGGGACGAGCTGTTGAACGAAGCTCTGTTCTTCGGCATCGAACATGCCCGTCAGGCCATCGCCGAATGGGCAGACGACTACAACACAGGTCGACCGCATTCGGCGCTCGGCTACCAGACACCGGCAGACTTCGCCGCCAAACTCACCGCAACAGGCTGTCACCCTGCGCTTTGTGATGGCTCCGTGTGCCAGCCTGTTGCTCAAACCGCCCGAGAGGGCATAATCATGCCGTAACTCTAATCCCCGTTGGGGGAAACTTCAGTGGCAGGTCAGCCTAGCAGGCTGTTGAACAAATAGCCGATTTTCTCGGGATTTGTTCAACAGCCTGTTAGAGCCACGGCAAGTTCAGTAACCTAAGGACACTCGACGCTGAGGCGGCGTTGCTCAACAAGCCATGTCGTCAATTTGGCCTTTTCTTGATTCGTTAGACTTGGGTGAATGGAAAGAGCAATATCTGCAATCCAATAGCGTCCGCCAGCGCGGGCAGAATCGACTGTGCTTGCGCCGCCGCCATTACAATCGCCTGGATCTCTGTTTATCTCGGCTGGTGTCTTCCAAATCGGACATTCATTTTCGCTCGATACGAATATTCCTTTCCTGAATCACGGTGGCGGGTGGTTGGGCGGGTGAGATAATCACGCCCAATCCTCGAACCGCAGTCCCTGCACACGCGCGAATTCGCGCGTGTTGTTCGTCACCAGCACGCATTCGGCGGCCAGCGCATGACCCGCAATCATGATGTCATTGCCGCCGATGGGCGTTCCCATTGCTGCCAGATCCTGCTTGATGCGCATGGCCTTTTCCGCAGCCACCGCTTCCCATGGCAGGATGGCGGAGAGACGGGTGACGAAAGCATCCACCAGTCGCGCATGACGGGGCGAGGCGTTGCGGCCGACCGTGCCCAACAGCATTTCGTAATAGGTGATGACCGAGATAACGATCTGGTGCTGGCTTTCTGCCACCTCTTGCAAACGTTCAATAACGGAGGCCGGGCGCTCGCGCATGATGAACGAGCAGATATTGGTGTCGAGCATATAGATGGCCGGCATCAGTGCTTCCCATCATCAAGAGAGAACCGCCCCTCTTCAATGAGGTCAGGCCGCTCGCGCAGGAAATCCGCATCCGCGTGAGTTTCATCCATGAAGGACAGCCAGTCCGGCCGGACGGGACGCAGCAGGATCGTATCGCCCTGCCGCTCGATGGTCAGTTCGGTCACCCCCTGGAACTCAAAGTCCTTGGGCAGGCGGATTGCCTGGTTGCGGTTGTTGCGAAAGATGGACACGGTGCGGGTCATGGAACACCTCCATAGTGAGGAAGACATGGTAACATATGCCTTGCATATGTCAATTCCCATCTCTACGCCGCAGCACGCTCAAGCGCCTCTGCATCCTCCATGAGCACCTTCATTTCTGCCGGAGGCGAGACGCACAAAGTTCTATATGCCTCCAGGAACCCCAGCCAAACGTTCCAAAAACCGGCGGAATACAAGGCTTTCTAGGGCTCCAAAGCCGCTGTGCCACACAGGTGAGACACCTGCCCACAGCGCACAAGGAGCGCTGAATGGGCAGCAGAAGCTGAAGAGCAATATACGCCACGCTGGACGAGCCCGTCATGGCCGCTTAACTCGGACCAGATAGCCCCGGCAAACCCGGGGCGGTTCAGTCCTCCTCCGAGCCAAGGCGTCGCCCCGGCCCCCCCTTTTCTCAGGCCCGCTCAATCTGCTACTGCGTCGTACCCACAGACTCGAACCGGTACGGATTTTCCGTTTCTAATTCGCGCTCGCCACGATCCTGGCCACAGGCTCACGGAACTGGAGCGCGCAGAGATGCGCATAGAGCCCTCCTTTCGCAATCAATTCGCTATGGGATCCAGACTGCAGTACCTCACCATTCTCCATGACATAAATTTTATCTGCATTACGTACCGTTGAAAGTCGATGCGCAATGACAACTGTCGTCCGACCTTCCATGAGACGATCGAGGGCCTCCTGAACCTTGTGTTCGGATTGTGCATCAAGAGCTGAGGTCGGCTCGTCAAGCAAGAGAATTGGAGCATCTCTCAGCATCGCGCGCGCGATGGCAATGCGCTGACGCTGACCACCAGAAAGTCGTCCGCCACCTTCTCCGACGGGCGTGTCATATCCGAATTCAAGCGCAGAAATGAAATCGTGTGCATTGGCATTTTTTGCGGCTTCCACCACCTCGTCGTCCAACGCGCCAGGTTTCCCGAAGGCGATGTTTTCCTTTATCGTTCCATCAAAGAGAAACGTATCCTGAGTAACCAGCGCAATATTCCGACGAAGCGACTCGAACAAAACAGTGCGGAGATCCTGACCGTCTATCGAAATATTTCCACTCACGGGGTCATAAAATCTCTCGATAAGCGCAAAGATTGTTGTCTTTCCGCCTCCCGATGGCCCCACCAAAGCTGTTACGCCGTTGGGTTGAATATCCAGGGATATGTTGTTCAGGGCTGGAGAATTGCCATAGGCAAACGACACATTCTCAAGCGCGATGCGACCTTCAGTAATCGACAGATCAACGGCGTTGGGCGCCTCATCAGTGTCGATTGGCTGATCAAGTATCTCGTAGAGCATCGAAACGCCGACGATATTGGAATGGAACTGCACGTTAAGACGAGCAAGACGCTTTGCGGGTTCATAAGCCATCAACATCGCCGTAATAAATGAAAAAAAGCCACCTGCATCGGCTCCGTTTTCAATCACATTCCAGCCGCCATATATGATGATCCCCGCAATGGCGAAGCCCCCTAAGGACTCCATCAATGGTCCCGTCATCGCGCCCGTTACAGCAATTTTGTTGGATCGCTTCTCCACATCTCTGATGGCCCGCCCCATCGCCTTTCGCATCACGTCTTCGAGACGGAATGACTTTACGATACGTATACCGATCGCTGTTTCCTGCATCGTGGAGACGATCTGAGCGAGCGATTTTAATTCCGCGCGCATAATCAATTTCACGCGCTTTACGAGCCTCGTGACGCCGATGACTGCTCCCGGCATGATGAGTAAAACCACCCCGGACATCAGTGGATCCTGCGCGATCATGACTGCGGTTAGCGCAATGAGGGACATCAGGTCGCGCCCAAGACTTGTCATGACAAGATCTACGACCGCACGGGCCGCCTGCGCGTTGTATGACATTCGCGTCGCCAGATCACCGAATGTATGACGCTGATAGAAACTGATTGATTGATCCAACAGGCGATCAAAAATCCGCCGCTGCAGGGAAGCGATGATTGCGTTTCCAATGCGCGTAAGTATCACCTCTTGTCCATAGCTCGACAAGCCTTTGACCGTGTAGATGGTGATCACGGCCCCTGCGATCAGCCAGATCATATTTTCCTGTTTGTCGATGAAGATCCGGTTGATAATGTCCTTCATGATCCACGCGCTGGCGCCTGTTGTCACTGCGACAAGACCCATGCATGCGAAAGCACTCAGATACCCCAGTTTGTGTTCTGCAACATTTTCAACGAACAGCCGCCTCATTAGCGGCAACACCTGTTCCGGGTTTCCGAAAAACTTCGCTACGATCCAGCGTTTTATCATCTTTACCACCAGAGGTCGGAATCTGCGGAACGACTCAGTATGCAAACAAATGTTCTGAGTGTCCGTCGCTTGCCCGCAATCGGGCTGGTTGAGGTATCGACTGACGTACTAGAGTGTCACCGTCAGTTTCCAGGCTCAAAGGTTTTTTAATGCGTCGAGCCGCCCCATGGCCGCCGCAACGCGCTTCAGATCAAGTTTCAAAATCGCAATCAACAGACGTTTAACAGCCTTGCGAAACTCCCGATCCGGATCGAACCCAAGGCCATATTTTTTCAGAACATACTTACGGGAAACAAGGCGCTCCCTCGCCTTGAATCGCAAAAGTCGCAAAGACTGAGGGCTCGAGCCACCCGAAACATGGAAGACCTCGGCTTCGGGTTCATAAATCAACGACCATCCGGCTCTCGTCAGACGCAAACTGAGATCATCATCGTCATGATAGAGGAAGATATTTTCGTCAAAGCCGCCTATTGAATTGAATGCGCTCGCGCGACAAAGCAATGCGGCTCCGGTCAGAAGCGGCACACAACTCGCAGCCTCCGGCTCGGGAGGCGCGCTTCTGTCATACGGGTGCAGGACCGAGGAATACCGCCATGGCAATCGCCCCGAGTCGTTGAAAAGCCGTGGAGCAACGGCGCCAGCGTCAGGAAATCGCTGCGCCGTCGCAACCATGGTTTCCAGCGCGCCCGCCCTCAATGCAGCATCGGGATTCATGAAAAGAATGAATTCGCCATTACATTTGGATGCGCCCAAATTCGACGCCCGGGTAAAGCCCAGATTTCTATCGCCGCAAATGCATTGCGCGCCAGCTTTACGCGCAAGTGCCACGGAATCATCACTGCTCGCATTATCCACCGCGATAACCCCTACACCAGACGGCACAGAACGTATCGCGCGCTCAACGACCTTGCTGCTGTTGAACGTCACCAGCACGACAGACACTGCGTGGCCACCCGAGCCAGGCACCACAGGATGGTTTTGAGAAAATTCTTCGACCATCACCTCAAACATTCAATAGAATAAAAACCTGAAGAATGACATCGACCATTTTATGTCCCGCCCAAGTAAGAGCCCTCTGAAAATTATGTTGAGTGATTTCAGAGGCTTATAATTCTTTCTTGTTTGCAAAGACGACGGAGGATCGGATGGCCCGGACTGAAATCATTTGGGAACAATATGATCGGAGGCGTCTGCACTATGCAAGTGATTGTACGGACGAGGAATGGGCGTTGATCGAGCCCTTCATCCAGATCCGCACAAGGTCGACCGACCGCGCAAATGGCGGATGCACGAGACATGGAGCATGACCTAGGTATGGAACCTCGACAGGTTGTTCCCATCTATGCCGAGTCGGCTGATAGGTGGCTTTGATTCGATGCTGCCATGCGGCCGGTGCCAATTATAGTGGTGCATCCAGTATGGCAGTTCGGCGGCGCGCTGGTCTGAGGTTTGGTAGGCGCGAGCATAGGCCCATTCAGGTGCAAGCCATCCAGCAACAAGACTTTGAAAGAATATCTGAACGGGGGTGGAGCTCGACGGCTTCAGCCAGACCGTGGGCGCCGGATCGGCCAAGCGCGTCCATCGCTATCGTTGGATGGAAGACGTGCCGCTCAGGGACAGCAAGGACGCGCTCACCATCAACTGGCTGGAGATCGAGATCGTCAGGCCGAATGGCAAGGTGACCTACCGCAACAGCTTCGTCACCGATTTGCCCGTGACCCGGAAAACTGCCGCTGAGATCACCGCCTACCACCTCTTCCCCTCCTGGCATATCCTCATGCGAACCATCATCACCGGAATGCCGCCACCCAAAACAGCCTGCCCCTCAACCCCACCTCCGGACAAACCTCCAAACTCCAACCCATTCCCGGCGGCGCTATCGTGAGAACTGCTGGGCATCCACACTGAAGGTTGACCGACCGGGCAGCCTCAGTGTCTAATGAAAGAGACAACTCGTTTTGGCGGGTCGGGAGGGAGCAACATCTGGAGGGCCGCTCATCCGCAGATGCAGGTCGGCTGGATGGTGGGCACTTGTTAAGCGTTCTTATGCAATGTCCTACCGCAAATGGTCGTCCGGGTAGCGACAGCGGAGTTCCTTGCAATATGAGTCAAATCGTTCCGTTTAACGATCTGCTGCGCCAGAACAACGCCTTGAAGGATGAACTGACCGACACCAGCGCGCGCGTCGTTGCGAGCGGTTGGTATGTTCTTGGGACAGAGAACCAGAGGTTCGAGCAGGAGTTCTCCGCCTACTGCGGCTCCGACCATACGATAGGCCTCGCCAATGGTTCAGACGCCCTCGAATTGGGACTGCGCGCCCTCGGTGTTACCTCGGGCAGCGTGGTTGTAACCGTTGCGAATGCCGGCGGATACGCGACCACAGCAATTCGCTCGATCGGTGCGATCCCCCTTTATATCGATGTCACGCCGGACAGATTTCTCCTCGACCAATCGAAGCTGGGTGCCCTGCTCGACTCTCATCCCGTCTCAGCAGTGGTTGCAACTCACCTTTTCGGTCGCATGTGCGAGATGACCGTAAGCGGTGTTTTGCCCCCACATTACCTCTGGCGTCGTGATCTGCGATCACCTTTTGATGGAAGATTGCAGGGAGTTTCTCCATGGAGAGTACATTGGAGGTTCTCACGATGGGCAAGACCGAACGTGAGGGACATCGCCGCTGGCCGGATGATGTCAAGGCGCGGATTGTTTCGGAGAGTTTGCGACCGGGGGTGAGGGTTGGCGAGGTGGCGGCGCGTTATGGGCTCAATCCGAACCACCTGTCATCGTGGCGTACGATGGCGCGCCAGGGCAAGCTGGTCTTGCCCGCTCCGGCGGATGCGGTTGAGTTTGCGGCGATGGTTGTGGAGCCGCCCGAGGCCGGGTATCCGTCGGGGAATATCAGCCGTCCCGAGATCATAGTTGGTGCTGTCACGATCCGTCTGGAGGAAGGCGCGTCAGCCAGCCGGATCGTTACCGTTGCGCGTGCGTTTGCGGTCTCGGCATGATCTTTCCGTCAAACCGCGTACGGATCATGGTGGCGACGAAGCCGGTAGACTTCCGCAAAGGACATGACGGGTTGGCGGCGCTGGTGAAGAATGAGCTGCGCAAGGACCCGTTCACAGGCACGGTCTATGTGTTCCGGTCGCGCAAGGCCGATCGTTTGAAGCTGATCTACTGGGATGGCAGCGGTCTGGTGATGGCCTACAAGCGGCTGGAAGAGCATAGCTTTACCTGGCCTGATATCAGGGACGGCCTGATGAGCTTGAATCACGCTCAGTTCGAGGCCCTGTTTGCGGGGCTTGATTGGCGGCGGGTTCGCACCGTCGAAACGAGAGCGCCGAAAGCTATCGAATAGCTGCGGCACGGTGACTCGGCTGTCTGATTCCAAAGGCAAATCGGGGCCGGATTTGGTAGACTTGGCGCATGCCTGAGACCGCTGATCTTCTCGATAACATTGCTGCCCTGAAGGCGCTGCTGATCGCCGCGACGGCGCGTGAAGCTCGTAAGGACGAGCGGATCGAACGACTGGAAAAACTGGTTGCCGCCTTCAGGCAGGCCGCCTTCGGGCGCAAATCCGAGAGGGCCGATCCTGATCAGTTTGATCTGGCGCTGGAGGACCTGGAAACCGCCATTGCGACCATCCGGGCCGAGGAAGGAGCCGATGTTGCGCCGAGCAAACGAGCCTCCAAACCACGCGCGCCCAATCGTGGTTCGCTTCCGGGCCATCTTCCTCGTATCGAAGAAGTTATCGAGCCGGAAAGCCTGATCTGCACCTGTGGCGGATGCCTGCATTGCATCGGGGAGGATGTATCGGAGAGGCTGGACGTGGTCCCGGCTCAGTTCCGCGTCATCATCACGCGCCGCCCGAAGTATGCCTGCCGTTCCTGCGGCGATGGTGTGAGGCAGGCCCCGGCACCGGCTCATCTGATCGAGGGCGGGATTCCAACCGAAGCAACAATCGCGCATGTGCTGGTCTCCAAATATGCCGATCATCTCCCCTTGTACCGACAGGCGCAGATATACAGCCGCCAGGGCATTGATTTGGACCGATCCACGCTGGCCGATTGGGTTGGCAAGGCGGCATACGAACTGAAGCCTGTATTTGAGGCGCTGATCGCCGATCTGAAATGCTCTTCAAAGCTGTTTATGGATGAGACGCGGGCGCCTGTGCTGGACCCGGGGCGCAGAAAAACCAAAACAGGTTACTTCTGGGCCCTGGCGCGTGATGACCGGCCTTGGGGCGGTGAAGACCCACCCGGTGTTGCCTTCACCTATGCGCCGGGGCGATCTGGCCAATATGCTGAACGGATATTGCAGGGCTTCACGGGGGTTCTGCAGGTTGATGGCTATACCGGATACAACAGACTGATTGGGCCCGAGCGCATCGGCGGGGACATCCGGCTTGCCTATTGTTGGGCCCACGCGCGGCGTAAGCTCTATGAGGTTGCGCAAAATGCGACCGCGCCGATTGCCGAGGAAGGGCTCGGCCGCATTGCGGCCCTCTATCAAATTGAAAAGGACATCGCAGGCTTGAGCGCTGAGGCGCGTCTGGCAGTACGACAGGCTCGATCAAAACCACTGATCGCCAACATGGAAACATGGCTCGTCCATCACCGCGCCCGCGTCTCACCCAAGGCGCCGCTTGGTGAGGCGCTCAAATATATTGCCAAATACTGGGATGGGCTCTGCCTGTTCCTGACCGACGGGCGCGTCGAGGTGGACAACAACAGCGTCGAGCGCAGCATCCGGCCAATAGCCATCAATCGGAAAAACGCACTCTTTGCAGGTCATGATGCTGGTGCCGAGAACTGGGGCGTCATCGCCTCGCTCGTTGAGACCTGCAAACTCAACGACGTCGATCCACAGGCCTGGCTCACTAATGTCCTTACCAGGATCGTCAACGGACACAAGCAAAGCCAGATCAAAGATCTGCTCCCTTGGAATTATCCAGTCAAGGTGTGAACGAAACATCGCTTACAGATGACCCAGCTCATGGCGATTTGCACAAGCCGCAGCATTCCGGTTATCGAAGATTGCGCACAGGCCCATGGCGCAGTGATGGCAGGCCGAAAGGCCGGCACGTTCGGCGACCTCGGCTGCTTCAGCTTTTATCCGACCAAAAATCTCGGCGCTCTCGGGGACGGCGGCGCCATCGTCACCAGCAACAGCGATATTAGCGAGCGCGTGCGATCGCTCCGGCAATACGGCTGGAAGAACAAATATCAGATCATGATGCGAGGCGGACGCAACAGTCGGCTTGATGAAATGCAGGCCGCCTTTCTCCGCGTAAAATTGCGCTATCTCGACGAATGGAATATCCGCCGACGCGAAATCGCAACACGCTACAAACTGCTGCTCGACAACTCGAAGGTGACGGTTCCGGTCCACGAATGCGAGAGTTACGTCGCACATCTGTTTGTCGTGCGATGTGTGGATCGCGAGGCGCTCCGTGAGCGTCTTCGAGCGGCCGGCATCGGCAACGACATTCATTATCCGATACCCGATCATCATCAACCCGGATGGCGCGATCTCCCAGGCAGCGATCTGAGCCTGCCCATAACCGAGCAGCTTTCGAAAGAAATACTCTCCCTTCCCTGTTATCCCGAATTGCGCGACGACGAGATCGACGCGGTCATTCGCGCTGTGAACGGGTGGTAGATTGCTCTATTCGATCATCATCCCTGTCTATAAAAACGCTGAATCGATTGGGGAATTGATCCGGGCCCTGGCCGATATACAGCTATCTGTCCGAACGCAATTCAGCATGGATATCGAAGCTGTTTTCGTCGTCGACGGCAGTCCCGATGGCAGCATCTCGATCCTCGATCAGCGGCTGCCGTCAGCCCCGTTCCGCTCACAGCTTCTCGCTCACGCCAGGAATTTCGGCTCCTTCGCCGCGATCAGAACGGGACTTGCCGCCGCCAATGGCGAGTATCTTGGAATGATAGCGGCCGACCTTCAGGAGCCTCCGGAATTGCTGGTCGCGTTTTTGGAGCGGCTCGTCGACAATTCCTCAGACATCGTCGTCGGCGTTCGCGAAAGCCGCGAAGATCCCATGTTGACGCAGATGTCTTCCGGCCTGTTCTGGAAGATATACCGCAGCCTCGTCATCCGCGAGATCCCGGAGGGAGGTGTCGATCTATTTGCCTGCACACGCCAAGTGAGAGACCAACTGCTCGCGCTGGGCGAGTCGCATAGCTCGCTGATCGGCCTTGTCTACTGGATCGGCTTCCGGCGTTCCGAAGTCTCCTATACCCGCAGGGCGAGAAAATACGGCAGGAGTGCCTGGACCCTCCGTAAAAAAATCGACTATTTGCTGGACAGTATCTTCGCCTTCACGGACCTGCCGATCAGGATACTGACTATCTTGGGCCTGGCGGGCATGCTTCTCGCTTCTGTCTGGGGATTTCTCGTTCTCATTGCGCGCGTCTTTGGCAACATCCCGGTTTCCGGCTACGCAGCGACCGTCCTGACCATCGTCTTCTTCGGCGGGCTGAATACTCTTGGTATCGGCCTTGTTGGTCATTACGCCTGGCGAACCTATGAAAATACCAAAAGACGTCCGATCGCCATCGTGCGGTATGCTCGCCATTACGGGCCAGTGGAGAGCCCTGCCGAACGAACGGTCGATCGGTTCGGTTAACCGTGGCACGGTCCAAGCCGAGGTCCCGACGACTCTCATTAAATCGCGGATGAAAGATGATCGATCAGAGCGCATTTATCGACCCAACCTCGACCTTGTCACCCTCCGCGACCATCGGGCCTCTCGCCTATGTTGGACCGGGCGCGGTCGTGGGTGACTCCGTCGTGATCGGTCCCGGCGCGCAGATATTGTCGGATTCCGACCGGCCGACCATCATCAAGCCCTGGGCCGTGATCGGCGGCGGTTCGACTGTCACGGCGGGGGTCGAGATCGGCACTTACGCCCGGATTGGCAGTGGCGTGGTAGTCGCTGAGAATGTTCCGCCGAACATGATACTCTCGGCGCCGAGACCCCGGGTGCTCGGCTATGGGGAGGGTTCCGGGCAACCCGTCGCCCGGCGGCATTTTTCTAGGGACTCCAAGCTCGACGCACCGACGAAGATTGGCGTAGGCGCAGGCGAGCTGTGGCCGGTGCCGGTCTTCTCCGATCTCCGAGGCTCGCTCAGCGCGATTGAACTTTCGACCAATCTACCGTTTCGGCCGGAACGCATTTTCCTCATCTATGGCGTTCCAAGCGAGGAAATGCGGGGCGATCATGCCCACAGGCGCTGCGCACAGTTTCTCGTCGCGGTGCATGGCAGCGTCTCGCTCATTCTCGACGACGGCGAGCGGAGCGTCGAGGTCCGGCTCAATCGCCCAAACCTGGGGGTCTACATGCCACCGATGATTTGGGGCACTCAATACAATTACAGTTCCGACGCAGTACTGATGGTCTTTGCTTCACACTCCTACGATCCGTCCGACTACATAAGAAGCTACGATCAATTCAAAGCGATCCTCGCTTCGCAAGAAACGACGAGATGAAGAGACTCTTGGTATTCGGCTTGGTCGGTGCAGCGAATACCATCGCGACCTACGCATTGTTTCTGCTTCTGGTCCACCTTCTCTCACCTGGCATTGCTTATGTCGTCGCATATCTGGCGGGGCTTTTGGCTGCGATCACCGCCAATCTGAAAATCACCTTTCAAACCAATGTCGACACCGTATCCTTCTCACTTTCCGCTGCGGTCTATCTGTTTTCGATGGTTGTGTCGGCTGGCTTCGTATCCCTGCAGACACGTTGGGGCATTGAACCGTGGTTGAGCGGCATCTTTGGCATAGCGGTCAGTTTCACTCTGAACTATCTCGGGCTTTGGATGATAAGTTCGGTCAGGCGGACGTCATGACACGGAATTCTCGCCGCTCGCTCGCCGCACAAGCGCAGTTATAGGAAGGCGAACCAATGTCTGATAAAGGCTCTTCTCTAGTGGAGAATTCAGCGCTCGATCAGCGAAGACGGACGCATTTCAAGCCGGTCAGGCCGGACGACGCCGAGTTCATTCTCTCGCTCCGCACCGACCCGCAGCTGAATTCTTTTCTAAGTCCGGTCGACGACAGCGTGGAAGCCCAGCGCCGATGGATCGAAAGCTACGTCGCACGAGAGGACAGAGGGGAAGAATATTACTACCTGATCATGCACGAAGGCCGCCGCGCCGGAACGGTTCGGCTTTATGATTTTCAATTCGAAAACGGAATCAGATCGTTTAGCTGGGGAAGCTGGATAATTCCAGCGCCGCGTCCGAAGGGGCTCGCAAATGTCAGCCTGTGTCTCGTTTACAAAATCAGCTTTTCGAGCCTTGGGTTCAACCGCTCGCATTTCAAGGTCGACCTCCGGAATCTCAAGGTGATCGAACTTCATCTCCGCACCGGTGCTGAGCGGCTCGCCGACAGCGACGGGGATGCAAATTTCTATTTCTGGCCAAAAGAAATGAAATCGCTCTGGGCTCGTCATAAAGAAGCCCTCGTCGAGCACGAGCAATACTAAACAGCTTCCTTCGCTCCGGTCAGATCCCCGGTCGACTGTGCCTACAAAGCAATTGCATGTCTCGGATCGTCACCCTCTGGTTGCTGTCCACCGGATCGAGCCTGAAGCTATCGGCGAATCCGGTCCGGCTGATGATCTGAAGACGAATGTCGACAAAGCCTCCATCCGGGGCTGGCGCGATTTGTGTGTCCGTCGAGGTCTCTCCGTTAAATTCGCCTTGCCCCGGCGGCTTGTAGAAGATCTGGACGCCGGTAGGCCGCTCGACCTTGAGCTGCATACGCAATTCGATACGGCTGCAGCTCTTGACGAGCTGAGCGTCGCCGGTCTCGAAAATGAGTTGCGGATCGCTCACCGTGCTAAGAGCGATCTCGCTGCCCGTCCGCGCCTCCACCAAACCGTTCCGCAGCGACCATTTGCCGGCTGGGGCGTCCGAGAGGCTGAAAAAGGGCTTCTCCTGTCCTCTGTCCGGCAATCCGTCGCCCGACAGCAAATCCCGATAGTTCGGATTTGGAATATCCGACAGCTTAACCAGAACGACACCATCTGACCTAACCCGAACCGCGCCCTCGGCAGGCCAAGGGGGCATATCGACGAACTCGTCGAGCAGCTCCGGCCGACGCTCCGGCCGCACCACATCGAATATCGGTAGTCCGATGAGCTTCAAATAAGTCACCATCCGATATGGATTTCCTCTGTCCCACTCAAAGAAGGACGCTCCAATCGTCGAACCGTCGATCTTCGAATAGGGGCTTTTGAAAGGTCGGAATCCGAAGACGTCGATCGTCAATGGCTTGTCGCGCGCGGTTGCCGACGACAGGCGAGCGACCCGCTCCGAGAGCGCAAGAGCCATTTGCCGATCATTGACTTGCACGAGATCGCGGGTCGCGTTGAAGGCCGCAAGCGTTTTGAACATCGAGAAATAGAGCACGAGCAGCGCCACGAATCCGATGCGCTTCAGTCCCCCGCTCGCATTCGGGAAGCCCAACAGGACCATTCCTGCGAAAACCGTCGGCACTGCGACAAGGGATCTCACAGGCATGCTGCCGCCGCTCATCAAATTCATGCCGAACGGTGCAAGCAGCAGCACCACGACCGCCAATAGTCCGAGGATTGCCCCTCGTGTGGCCGCAATTCTGCGGGCGTGGAGGACCATCCCGACGGCAGCCATGACGAGCAGAACCGCAACAGCCGGAGATTTGTAGCCGTAAACGTCGTCCTTGCCGAAATAGACCTGACGCATCTGGCTCACGAGATGCGAAAGAACATCGCCCGGCTGGTTGAACAGATCATCCAGCCGCACAAACCCCTGAATATAGGAGACGTCTGTCTGCGTACCTTTCATGAATAGTTTGAGAAGGAGGGCATAGATCGCGAGCGATGCGATGAGGACCGCTCCTGCCGCCAAACAGTCGACAAGAACAGCTCTCGCCATTCTCCCGTCGAAGGCCATTGCGACGATTGCCAGGCAAAACATTACAGCGAGATCGAGAGCAAAAGACTGATAACAACCGATCGCCGCCGCTCCCGTCAGCGCAGCGGCAGCGAGCAGCGCAATGCCCTTCCCGTCGATACCGGCCCTCTCGCGCTCTGCACGCAGGAGGAAGGCAGACCAACAACACAAGAAGACGCCCAGCCCGGCAGCCGCCGTATTGCTCTGGAAGGCTGTCAGGAACGCCCAGGTCGGAAATGCGGAAAACAGAGGAAAAGCAAGGAGCGACCAGAGCCCCATCCGCTCGCGCCCCAGTGCCCTGAGGAAAAGCAAGTAGCCGGCCGCACAAAACAGCCCAAATAGCGCCAATGGCAGAAAGGGCAAGACCGGCTGGGGGACGACGAACCGCTCCCACAAGTAGATCGTCCAGCGTCCCTGTGCTACCCAGGCGGCCGCATTCTCCCGAAAGGCGGCAAATTCATCATCGACCGACAGCGTGAAACTTGTGAGGCCGTCGAGATTGAATATCGCGAATGACAAAAACAGAACCGCGATCGATTTGATCCGCGCCTCGATCTTTGCGGTATCGATGTCCTTTCGCCAGAAGTCGCCCGTAAATCTTCTCAATCTAGCCCCTTTTTTCGCGGCTCGTGATTCTTTCTTCCGTGTCGTTTCTCACTGGAGACCAACGCCGACCGTCCCATATCATCGGCGACAGCGAGCGGATCGAGAGCTTTCATTGATGGCCCTCCGCAGATTGAGGTGTGTCCTGTGATTGTCCTTCCCCCGCCTCTGGGCGTTTGAACAACCGTCCCTCGGAACGGCCATATGACAGGTAGTGGACCACGGGATCGCTGCCTGCGGCGAGCACGTCCGGATTCAGGACGAGATACTCAACCGAATTGAACCCTTCCGGCAACTCGTCTCCGTACCCTGCCTCGTCGGATACAGGGCGCATAACATACCGTCGTAGACGAACATAGGGAGAAGCTTCGTCCTGCCAGCGCTTTACGCTTTCTACGACGAGCAGAAACAACTCCTTCGATATGTGATCCACTGGCACCTGCGGCCCCTCAGACCGGTTATCCATGTTGACGTCGATAACCGGCACACCTGTATCGACCATGTATCGTATCAGGGATGCCAGGAAAGGAGCGTTGGCATCCCTGATCGCCGAGGCCAGAACCGGATCGAAATGCCGGTAATGAGGGATGTCGGGTTTGGCCCTCAGCATTTCATTTGAGATTTTTTTGCTTAAGGCCGAATCTCGGAAAATGCGATTGATCACGAGAAGTACTTCGAGCTCTTCGAAAGTCAGAGACCTGTTGACTCTGATGTTGGATGCGCCCGCCGCCAACTCCGCTGAAACGCCCAGTTCGGCGGCAAAGCCCTCAATCAGCTTGGAGTCTCTATAGACCAGCAACTTGATGTTGCCGAAAAGCTGAATGCAGCGCGTCAGCGCTTCCTGATAGCTAAAGCAGTTTCGCAAAGCATAGGCTTGGAATTCCTCGCTGAGGCCGTCGCCCTTGACGGCTTGCCCCCAGGCCGACCAAAGCCACCAGTATGGATCGCGGACGTAGGCGAGTACCTCTGGTCTGAACAACTCAGATGCCCTGATCCTGAAAAACTCGAGGTTCTCCTCAAGACCTAGCGGAATGAACTCACTCGAAAGAAGCACCGAGTGACAACCGAGATCAGCGGCCTGTGCCGCATAGCTCTCAAGGAGCGATGAAATCGCGTCGAAATTCCCTCTTTCCGCCCCCCTGCGCGGCGTGTTTAACAGCGCCACCAGATCGTTGCCGTTCCCGCCGAGAATATTGCCGCCATTCGCCAGGCACGGATAGAGAACGCCATCAGCGGCCAGCTGATCGGCACGCTCGGCTAGCCAGTGCTGTATCGCACTCGAGCCCGTCTTATTCGGACCGACATGCAACACGAACCTCGGCCGCATTGGACCTCCTGCGCCGACGTTCGATCCCATCTCGTCTCCCAAAATCATTTTCCTTCCGCCCAACTCTCTTGCCTGCACTTGGTCCCATGAACGAGGCCCGCTTACGAAGAAAACTGTACCGCCCGCAAGTCCTCTCCTGCCGACATATCCGGATGCGATCGGCATGAACTCCGGCCCGCCGGGGACGATTCCCGGGAACAGCTCACAACGACGAAACACGTGGCGAAAACCCCTGTGAAGTCGAAACTTTTTCGCTTCCGTTCCTTCTGCATCTCTCCACCTTCGGTGACGGCGCAGTGTCCGCTCCGCCCTGATATAAAAGCCGCGCTCAGGCGACCACCACCTTCTGCCCCCAGAGCGGCTGCTCGACGAAATGGCGTCCTTTCGCCAATTGCGCGCGAAAGTTTTTCGCCTGAGGTTCGACCTCGTCCGCCAGGATGGCGGCCTCCAGCATCTCCTTGTATTGCGCCGCGCTCGCGCGATGCGCCAGGAAGAGCTTGTTCGAGATATAGGCCACCGGGACAACCAGGCGAGGCACCGCAAAGAATTTGTGGATCGCCTCGTTGACGCCGAGCGTCAGCGGATTGAGAAAATCGTCGGCCGCGATGATACCATTATGCGCAACCAGATTCTCGCAAAGTTGCAGATCGAGAAAGACATCGTCGCACTCATGCGACCCGTCGATGCTGATGAAGCGCGCCTTGCCGCCTAATTGGCTCAGAATATCTTCGGTCGAACATGCGGAAGAATGACGATGCCAGAGCGTCACGTCGGCCTTCAACGTCTCATCGCTGAGCGACAGCATTTTCAGCACGTGCTTCTCGTCTCTCCACTGAAATGTGTCGATGCCAAGCAGCTTGTCGCCGTTGCGCTGCGCTGAACGCGCCAGAAGCGAGAAATATTTCCCGCAAAAGACGCCGATCTCCATCAAGGGTCCGCCGATCCCGTTGTCGTGCTGGAAATCCAGAATGTCCATCGTCCTGAGGGATGTGAACCTGTTCAGCCAGCCTTCGGTCTTCTCCACGACCGCATCCTGGAACTCGACATTGGTCATACGTGACACACTCCGGGCATCGTTCACGACTCGTCCGACGAGCGGGATATGGGCGGAAATCGACTTGCCGATCTTTAGAAGCATTTTTTCCTCATGTACAGCGTCATTCCGCCGCCTGCCCTCTCCAGATAGAGCGGGCCATCAGGCCGGTCACTCCGCTGCAAAGGCGGGCACAGCGTTCAGCAGTATGTCATTTATAGCACTAGCGTCGGACATCTTTGACAACGGTATCAATGTTCCGTTGCCCGCTTGCCGCAATCTCGCCGCCGGCGCCCCCATCTCGAAGACGCATACCGGGAGCTTGCTCGAGATCGCGATGGACAGAGTGTAGCAATAAGTCTCGGGCCAAACGGATGGTAAGAGAGCGATATGCGCGCCCGCTTCCTCGATGCGATCATAAACTTCGTGCTCCGCATAAGTTCCCGTGACCGTGACGTTGGGCCTGCTGGCAAGCTCGGGAATGTTGGTATAGCCGACAACCGTAAAATGGATGGGAAGGCTTCGCCGCGCCGCATCATCAGCGCAGTCCCGAAGAATCTCGGAGCCCTTATGCGAACCGATTGCGCCAATAATCACGACATTGAGCGTGCCTCCGCGATAGGGCTTCGCAACGGGACGGATATAGGAAGCGGCCGGCTCCTCATGCGGTCGCACCATGACGGAAATGTCCGGAAAATACTTCCGAAGCCGCGTAGCCGTATCGCTACTGGGAGCAGCGACCTCGCGCGCTTGAGCGAGAAAGCGTTCATATTGCGCCCGCCATTCAACAATATCGGTCATACCGCAGCTTGCGGCATCGGGATGGATGACGTTTTGGGTTTTAGCCCCGGCGCGCAGGCAGCGCCGACACTGCTCCTCTCCCTCTTCACCGCAATAGACCCCGCTCTCGTCGATAAGATTGATCCGAGGACAAACCGGCACATAGTCATGCACCGTGAAATCGAAAGGGATCCCGAGCGACCGAGAAATCATTGGAATGGATTGCAGAATCTCCGCAGACCACCCGACCGTACTATGGATTTCGATGGCATCAATCGGGAGCGATCGAAGGAATTGCACGAAAGCGTCGCCGTCCCCGTCCATATCAAAGTCGGGTAAATTCGGTAGTACTGGCCTTTCGCCAATGCAGGACAGCCGGATCCTGTTCCCATCCGGAGAACCGGGAACAGCCATCAGAAAAGCCTCGCCCGCATCTCGATTCAATTCCGCACGATCTTTTATGTAGCGCTCGATGCCACCGCCCATCAGGTGCGTGAAGCACAATATGATGCGCTGTTGATCTCCTTTTAAAAGGCGGGCGGCATCAAGCCTTTGACGCGCTTTTCGTGCCGGATCGACGCCGATATATTTTTCCACGCGCGCGATATAGCCTGGATGTTTGGCTATAAGCGCTTTTAAACCCGCCTTTTTGGCTTGCGAAGCGTCCGCACCGAAGGAGGTTTCACCGGAATGGAATACAAAAACGTCCAGCGCGTGAACATTCCTCATGCCCTGCTCGAAAGCTCTCACGCAGAAGTCGTTCTCTTCCCCATACCCCCTGCCGAAAGTCTCGATGTCGAAGAGACCAATCACATCGAGAGCCCTTCGCGTGATGTACATGCAGAAACCGACCCCCGTCGGGACTTCGACCGACCGGTCTCGATTTACCCGCGCGGCGATGAGATCGAGTTCAGAAAAGGAGACTTCGAGTTTGCCTGGATTATCCCGACAAAACTCGGGATAGCTGCAAATCGTGCCGTTGTTCGTGAAGGGCGTGATAGATGCGACATCTGGTCCCGCGTGAGCCCGGACGCGGTCGACCCAATCGTTGAAGACCAGCGTATCGCTGTTGAGCAGCAGCACGTCGCGATCCGGATGAAGCGCCATGCCGCGATTGACCGTGCCGACGAAGCCGAGATTCCTCTCGTTGCGGAGCAGCGAGATGAGCCCCATCCTCGCGAGCCTGTCGAGAGCGTCCGACAGATCCGGTTCGGGCGAGGCGTCGTCGATCACCACGAGTTCGTAAGGGGTCTTGTTCTCGCTCGTCAGCACCGAATGTATGCAGGCCAGCGTGTCGGCGTATCCGCGATAAACGGGAATGATCACGTCGACAAGCGCCGATCCGTTGGCTGATGTTTTTCGCTCGACCGCCAGAGCCTCGAAGGCGCTCCAGTCCGGGGCAGCAGGCCTCCACTGCGGCACGACAGGCTTAATGACGCTTCCGCTGTCGAGAAAATGTTTAAGAAGAAGGGTGCGGGCATTCGTCAGTGACGGGTGTAGCCGGAGATAGGAAGCCGGGTCGAAATCCGCACTCGGACGACGCATCTCACGCTCGCCCCATTGGATGTAATGCAAAAGAGGATTGATTCCGGAGGATCGGACATCGGGATTCTGGCTCAGATAATATGCGCTGTCGAAGAGGGGATTTGGCTTGCGCCCCTCGAAGGCACCGAACAAAAGATAATGGACTATCGGTTCATGTTTCGAAGCGGCGACATCCGGATAGGCCCGTTTATACCACTTTCTGTCGAAAAGACCTGAACCCGCAACGACCCGGCAAACTCTCGCCAATTCCGAGCGCCCGAGCCGTCGCGCGACCGTTCCAATGGCGCTTCGCCGCCGTGCCGCACGATCACTGTTCGAAAGCAGAAGAGCCAGAACATCATACCTGCGTTTCTCGACACGCATCTTTTCGTCGAGAGCTTCGGCCTTTGCCAGCGCCGCAACGAGGCTCTGGTCCCGCTCTGCCAACTCGACTTTGGCGCTCTCGTTCAATTGAGCCAGCAAATCGATCTCTGCCAGCGCCGCAACCAGGCTCTGGTCCCGCTCTGCCAACTCGACTTTGGCGCTC